>NZ_JBQUZQ010000001.1:1342203-1936081 GCF_056313765.1 Cloacibacterium sp. DMC96
TTTGAAAATGTGGTAATTTGAAAATGAGGTGACGGTGTGGGATACGGTGTAAAGTTGTAAAGTTGATGAGTTGTGAAGTCGTAAGGCGTAAGTTGTGAGTTGTGAAGTCGTGAAGTTGAAATATTTTTCTTGATGAAGAGATTCTTCACTACTCTACGCTTCGTTCAGAATGACATGGTTATGTTTTTTGCTCACGATTAGGAATCTGTTTCAGTGGGAGAATTATTTTTGATACGCAAAGATTTTTTATTATTCCTATGTTTTTAAGGAAGCAAAGTAGGAATTCGCTAGCGAATTGACGAAGCGTGTGTTTTAAATTTTTTTTTTCGAACGTATTTATTTGTGTTGTGGCTTCGACTACGCTCAGCCGCCGTGTATGAAAATTATTTTTTATGCTCTTTTGTTTTATTTTTGAAACGCAAAGGTTTTTATTATTGAATTACTTTTTTAAGTGAGCTAAGTTGGCGAAATTCATTCGCTCTGAAGCGAGGTGGAAATTGTTATTTAAACAGCCTTTTTTTATCACAAAGTTCACGGAGATGGAGTGAAATGATTCTGTTTTTGAGGGCTCTGAGGAACAGCGGAGATGTTCTCGATTAGGGATTAGGGGTGAGGGGCGGCGAGGTGAAATCGTAAAGTTGAGGAATTGTGAAGGAGTGCGAGAGTTTCTATCACAAAGTTCTCGGAGAGGGAGTGAAATGATTGTGTTTTTGAGCGCACTAAGGAACATCGGAGATGTTCTGGATGTGGATGGGTTCGCAATCCTTTGGTCTTTGCTAAGCTACTAGTGTGTGAAAATAATTTTCTTTTCCCCGACCCTGACTTCGGCTACGCTCAGTCACCGATGTGGAAAATTATTTTTATCTATTGTGGCTTCACAGGAAAAATTTGGTATAATAAAAGCCACACGAAAGGATTCGTGCGGTTATGCCAAGTGAAGATTTGGTAAAAAAGGAGGTTTTTCAAAGGGAAAAAAGATTATTTTTGAATAAACTATCGAAATGAAATTACCCATAAAACATCACGGAGCCGAAATTACCATCTTTTCTGAAATGACGGCACTTGCCCAACAATTTGGAGCGGTGAATCTGTCTCAAGGTTTTCCTGATGATGACATCGATGAGGCTTTGAAGAAGTTTCTTGCAGAAGGAACAAATAAAAATTTTAATCAATACGCTCCCAGTTTTGGTTTTCCTGCTTTGATAGAGAACCTCATCACGTTTAATTATGCCAGAAAAAATCCGATAGATTTTACTGCTTCGGAAATTACGATTACGCCAGGAGCGAGTTATGGAATTTACACCGCGCTTTCTGCGATTTTAGAAATGGGCGATGAAGTGATAGTGCTGGAACCTGCTTATGACAGCTACATTCCTTCTATTGAAATGAATGGCGCAAAGCCTATTTTGGTTTCTTTGAACGAAGATTTTTTACCCGATTTTGAAAAAATTAAAACGGCAATTACTGAAAAAACAAAGGCTATCCTCATCAATTCCCCGCATAATCCTACGGGAAAAATCTGGAGAAAAGAAGATTTTGAAAAACTCTATCAACTCATCAAAGACACCGACATCATCGTTATCTCCGATGAAGTGTATGATTTGATTACCTTTGATAACGCTGAATTTTACAGTGTTTTTCATCATGCGGAACTTAGACATAGGAGTTTTGCCATCTTTTCTTTTGGGAAAATGTTTCATCTCACGGGTTGGAAAGTTGGGTATGTTTTGGCTTGTGAAGAATTGACCAAAGCTTTTAGAAAAGTGCATCAGTACATCAGTTTCAGTGTAAATACTCCTGCTCAGTATGCTTTGGCGAAATATTTAGAGGTTTTTGACGCTCCAAAAAATCAACAGTATTTGCAGGAAAAAAGAGATTTCTTTTTGGCTCAATTTAAAGATTTGCCTTTTACATTTAAAGAAAAATCCGAGGGAAGTTATTTCCAGATTGCCAGTTATGAGAACATTTCTAACTTACCTGACAAGGAATTCTGCATTTGGCTCACGAAAGAATA
The DNA here is from genome assembly GCF_056313765.1 of Cloacibacterium sp. DMC96. Lineage (NCBI taxonomy): Bacteria > Pseudomonadati > Bacteroidota > Flavobacteriia > Flavobacteriales > Weeksellaceae > Cloacibacterium > Cloacibacterium sp. DMC96. The sequence goes on from NZ_JBQUZQ010000001.1 coordinate 1,344,218, forward strand.
CCAAGTTGCCACAATACCGCTTTGTTCGTTTTACCAAGACCAAAGAAACACGGAAATGATTAGATTCTGCTTTAGTAAAAAGCCTGAAACGATTTTGAAAGCTGTAGAGCATTTGAGAAGGTTGGTGTGATGGTTTGAAAACCACTCCAAAGGAATTGTAAGGTAGCGATGATTTTTTTGTATGTTCTTTTGACTTCGTCGAACCACTGCGTTAGGTTTGGCTTGAACCAAAAGAACCAAAAATTGCCTCAACCATTTTATTATTTTCAAAGGAATCAGCGAAACTTTGTTTTTTTAACGCTTGCGGTTTCCTAGGACGTCAATTGCAACTTTATTTACAATAATGAGGCAGATTTAATCATACATTTTTAATAAAACACTTTAGAATATCCAATGATCAAAGTTTACACTTTAAATTTTTTAATAAAAAAGGAAAACAGTATTTTATAATCTTTTTGATTTTATTAACTTTGTATAAAACTAATAAGCAAAACTTAAAATCTATAACATAATTACAATAAAATTTTACAGCAGTGGCTATGTGGGTTCTAACCTCTGATGGAAATTTGCAGAATCCCACGAACGGAAGTAAACTTCATTCGTAGAACTTCGCAAATCTGCCGAATCTTTATCTGTAATTTTCCCTAAACTCACGACCAACAAAATATTTCATAAAATGAAAATTAAACTTTTATCATTATTTCTTTTTATATTTTTGATCTCATGTAATAGAGATGACAACAATATTGACACTAAAAGTTCAATAGAATTGTCTATTTTAAATTTTACCGCAACCTCAATTTCTTTGGATTATAATATAAAAAATATTTCAGGTGAAAAGTATTTAATATATAGCAAATCGGAAAATTTTGATTTACAAAATTGTGAAAAAAAAATTGTTTTAAATAATTCAAACAATATTCAAGTTAGTGATTTGACATCTAATACTAAATACTTTTTTAAGATTTCCTATACGGAAAACAATACTATTAAATATAGTGATGTGATTTCAGCAATAACAAAGGAAATTTCATTTTCAAATATATTAGATAAAGATATAGGACTTACTCCTGAAAACGGAAGTTTTATATATTTAATGGACAGTGAGTTAGATGAATCAAAATCATTTTTATTTTTATTAACTAGGCAAATCAAACAATATTCAGGGGTAAAAAAAATAGAATTACATAAAATAGACTTAAATGGAAATTTAATCTGGAGTAAATTAATTCAAGATTCGCCTTCTCCATACACATATAAAATACAACTTTTATCAGATCATAATATTGCAGTAATAACAGGAACAGGTAACCAAAAAGCGACTATAATAACAAAAATAAATCCAAATAATGGTGATTTAATATGGCAAAAGGAATATCCTGTAATTGATCTAAACGGGGTGCAAGCTAATTTAATTTTGGGTTATAAATATCAAAATAATCTAATTAAAATAATAACAGGCGGTGGATACGAAATTGAAGAGTTATGGGTAAATAATGAAGGTGGAATCATATTACATAAAACTTTAAAAACAAATAATATTGTATTCAATAGAATGACTTATTCTGAAGATGGTAGCGTTTTTGATATTTATAATGGTGACAAAATAAAAACTGATGCTTTGGTTACTTATGATGGATTAATTCAGAAAATAACTATTAATGATGATGTTTGTAATAAGTTGTACGAAAAGTATTATGGTGATTATGGCGGCGACGACTCTTTTGAAAATTTTTTATTAAAGGAAAATAATATATATGTTCAGGGATTTTATGGTGGAACAAGTGGTTTTACTGATAAGCAGAAGTGGGTATTAAAGTTAGACTTGAATGGTGAAATTTTATGGCAGAACAAACAGCCTTCAAGAAAAGATTTTATCTATCAAGGAAGAGATATAAAAATAAATGAGAACAATGAATTGTTTTGTTTAATGCATGAAATTTATTATCCTAACTATAATGCTTATGACTATACATCATTAACAAAATTCAATAACAATGGTAATTTAATTTGGACATGGAAAAGTGCTGATGATTTTAATAATGAGAGATTTTCCTCTAATAAAGTTTTTGAAACCAACAAGAACGAATTTATGATTACTGGATGGAAATCTCCTGGTGTGGGAAGTATTTGGATTAAGAAAATTAAAGTAAATGAATAAAACTACAGAGAACATATTCTATAAAAAAAAACAAATAAAATTTAGTTTCTTTTATTCTTTACTAAGCGCTGAAACTTATTTAATTTAGGTCTATTAATCCTATAAGAGAAGTGTTTAATGAAATCCTTGGAAATCTCTAATGAGCAAAGCTTAACCCGATGTCGCGGATTTGTAATCCGTGACTATACTAAAAATAATAGATGACTAATCATTAAATAAACAGCCACTTCTTTGTTGCTGTTTTTTTATTATTTTTACTCAAAACTAATAATGTCAACCAAATACAAAGCCACTGAAATTTCACAGGCATATTTCATTACTATTACCACAGAAGGTTGGGTAGATGTATTCACAAGACTACCACAAAAACATTTAATCATAGATGCACTCAAGTATTGTCAAAAAAATAAAGGACTTGTTGTATTTGCATATTGCCTTATGCACAGTCATTTGCATTTATTTTGCAGAGCAGATGGAGATTTAACATTATCAGAAATTATGCGAGATTTTAAAAAATATACTTCTAAAAAAATAATCCAAACCATACAAGACGAACCAGAAAGCAGAAGAGAATGGCTGTTAGAGTATTTTAGCAAAGCTTGCGAACATTTATCACGACCACAGCAATACAAAGTTTGGCAAGATGGCTATCATGCAGAAGAAATTTTTTCAAACCATTGGATAAAGGAAAAAATAAAGTACATACATGAAAATCCTGTAAAAGAAAAGATTGTAACGGAAGCAGAAAATTATTATTTTAGCTCTGCAAGAAATTATGCTGATTTAGATAGTGCTTTAGATGTCGAAGTCGTTTTCATGGGTTGGGATAACCACAAAATATAGAAATAGTCACGGATTACAAAACATCTAGTAAAATAATAGTAGTCACGGATTACAAATCCGCATTGAGCATAGATAATTATAAAAGAGTAATAGTCACGGATTACAAATCCGCGACATCGAGATAAACTTCCTTCTCGGTACTTCGCAAATCCGCCGAAACTTTAGCTGTAATTGTACCACAAATGCTGTCCTATAAAGAAAAATTGAAAGTATTTTATTTAATTTTAATTTCGTTCTGTAGCTTTAATTTAGCTGCTCAGAAAATTAACAAATCTGAAATCATAAAAATTTCAGATAGTATTATTCTTGCAAATACAAATTCTCACCTCATAGAATTTTTCAACGCAACTGAAGGAAGTTATTGTAGATATAAAAGCGGAAAAACAATAGAGATTGATCAATTGGATTTATCGCAAATACAAGAAATGTGGGTACATTATAAATTCAATCACCCTGAATTAAGTCCAATTTCTAATGGTTTATGGGTAAAATTAGATGAAGATTTTAAATTAATAGAACCTTTAGATCTAAAGTTTATCCCAGAATTTCTATGGAAAAATGAAGCAAAAAATTTCATAACTAAAGAAAAAGCCAAGCAAATAGCAATTTCAAAATTCGAAAAAAAAGGTATTAAAATTGATGATGCTGAACTAATGTATAATGATAAAACTAATTCTTATGTATACATTGTACATAATAAACTAAATGAAAAACCAAATTCAGCAAATAAACCTTCAGGAAACACGGAAGTAATAAAAGTTGATGCAATAACAGGCAATATTGTTGAAAAATTTGATGGATATTACGGTTTAATAATTAGATAAATTACAACTACAGCTAAGCGAGGTTTAAGGCTAAGTTGAACTGCTCTACTTTTTTAGCCACCAATATTTTCCTCAGTTTTTATATTTTTTTCAAAGGAATCGGAGAATCTTCGATTTTCCAATTCCACATATTTTAATAGTTTAGTTCCATTGAAAAAATATTGGCTGCGATAGTTCTGAACCTGTACTTTCGTTCTAATTAAGCCCGCAATTCACCAATACTTTTTCTTTATCTGCAAACAGATTTGACCAATATTGCGTAAATAATTTTGGATTAAATACCAAAAATTGGTATATTTGATTTTGAATTTTAAATCAGATTGTTATGGCAAAAAACACTTCGATTTTATTGGGCGATTATTTCGACAATTTTATCAATTCACAAATAAAAAATGGAAAATACTCTTCTGCAAGTGAAGTGATAAGAGCTGCTTTAAGAATGTTTGAACACGAGGAAACTAAAAAGTCTGAATTAATTAAAGAACTTAAAAAAGGAGAGAAATCTGGATTTTCAGCAAGTTTTAATCGAGAAACATTCAAACAAAATTTACATCAAAAATATTCTGCCGAATAATGAATTACAAAATTAGTAAACAAGCAGAAATTGATTTAGAAAACATTTGGCTTTATACTTTTGAAGAATGGTCGATTGATCAAGCAGATTATTATTTTGATTTGATTATGGATGAAATCGAATATATTTCGAAAAATCCAAAAACGGGTAAAGATTATAATGAAATCAGAAAAGGTTATTTTCGTTCACGCGTAAAATCTCACTTTATATTCTACAAAATAAATCTTAAAGAAGAAAATATTGAGATTATTAGAATTCTTCATCAACAAATGGATATAGAATCTCATATAAATGACTAATAAACCGCAATTCTAACAGTAGATAAGATAGATAGCCGTTGCACAACTCCCATTTTTTGAAAAAAGCACTTTGATGTCGCATTCTATAACAAAAACAAAATCCTCAAATTGAAATCAATTTGAGGATTTTTTAAACAACGTAATAAAGCTATTTATTTGAAAACACTAACATTTCCTTGCTTGTCTGTGAGTCTTCCTGAATTTCCATCATCAGACAGTTCCCAAGCATAAAAACCGTCTGTAAAAATAGGTTCGCCTTTTGGATTTGTTCCTTTTGCTACCAATTTGTGTTCTTCTTCATCATTCTTTTTAAGGGTCATCGCTAAATCGATTCCTTCGGCAAAATACGTTACCACTATGGTTTCTCCTTTATCATTGGTCAATGTTTTAGCCTCTTGTTTTAAAGAAACTTCTTTAGAATTTTTATCACTTATCATTGAAGTGTTCTGTGTAGCATCAGCTTCTTTTTTACAAGAAATCAAGAAAGCGAACATTGCTAAGATTATCCAATTATTTTTCATATTGATTCAATACTATTTTTTGAAAGAAATGAGTCCACTATATGAGCAGTCATTATTTTTAAAAATAATCACAAAAATGCTCTTCTGTTTTACAGGTGCAAATTTGCTAATAAATGTCATGTTTATTTTATGACTCAAGTCATAAATCCCAACTGTTAAACTCCGTTAAATTTGTTATCAAATTAATATTAAAAATAAAAATATATGAAAAATTTGAAATTTCTAGTCCTTCCTATGATGGCTTTCGCGATGGTTTCTTGTGGTAATGACAAGCCTGCAGACGCTTCTGCATCTACCTCATCTACAGAAACATCTGCTACTACTACGGAAAGTAGCGCATCATCTGAATCAGGACAATACGATCCGAAAAGAGGTTTAGGTAAATATGACGAAAGCAACGTAGATGTGAGCAAATTTGACGCTGCTATGGCTGCTGAAGGGAAGAAAGTGGCAGAGGTAAAATGTACTTCTTGTCATAAACCTACAGAAGAAAAATTAGTAGGTCCAGGATGGAAAGGAGTGACTACAAGACAAACTCCCCATTGGATTATGAACTTCATCAGCAATCCAGATCCTATGATTAGTGTAGACCCAGAATTACAAAAACAATTAGAGATTTGTTTAGTGAGAATGCCAAACCAAGGGCTTAATGAAACTGAAGCAAGACAAATTCTAGAGTACATGAGAGAAATCGACGGTGCAAAATAATTTAGATAGACTATAAAAATAAATATATGAAAATTATTCAGTTATTTGGTATTTCGGCCTTTGCTTCATTAGCTTTTTTAGGCAGTTGTAAACCCAAAGGTACAGAAACCGCAGTAAGTGGTGACGCCGCAGAAAAAGTATATGTAGCTCCTGGAAAATATGATGAGGTATACAATTTCGTGAGTGGTGGTTTTAACGGACAAATGAACGTTTATGGTTTACCGAGCGGAAGATTATTGAAAGTAGTTCCTATTTTCTCTGTAAATCCAGAAAATGGGTATGGTTTCAGCGAAGAAACTAAACCTATGTTAGAAACTTCACACGGTTTTATTCCTTGGGATGACCAACACCACTTAGAATTATCTCAAACGAATGGTGAACAAGACGGAAGATGGATTTTTGCGAATGCGAATAACACTCCACGTGTGGCAAGAGTAAACCTGAAAACCTTCAGAACAGAGGAAATTATAGAATTGCCGAACTCTGCTGGTAACCACTCTTCTCCATTTATTACCGAAAATACAGAATATGTAGTGGCAGGTACTCGTTTTGCTGTTCCTACAGATGACATGAACGGAGATGTTCCTATTAATTCTTTCAAAGAAAACTTCAAAGGAGTGATTTCTTTTATCGGAGTTAATAAAGAAACTGGTGATATGAATTTATCATTCCAAATTGAAGCTCCGGGTGTAAACTTTGACCTTTCTCACGCTGGTAAAGGAAAATCTCATGGTTGGTTCTTCTTCTCTTGCTATAATTCAGAACAAGCAAATACTTTATTAGAGGTTAATGCTTCTCAAAATGATAAAGACTTTATCATGGCGGTAAACTGGAAAAAAGCGGAAGAATATCTAAAAGCTGGTAAAGGTAGAAAAGTAAAAACTCAGTATGCTCACAATAAATTTGATGAAAAAACTCAAACTGCTACCTCTAAAATGGAGCAAGAAGTGACTGTACTTTCTGCTAAAGAATTAAAAGATATTTGCTATTTCATGCCAACTCCTAAATCACCTCACGGTTGTGACGTAGACCCAACTGGTGAATACATTGTAGGTTCTGGTAAATTGGCCGCTCTTATCCCAGTACACAGCTTTAGCAAAATGCTTAAAGCCATTGAAAACAAAGAATTTGCAGGTGAATATGATGGAATCCCAATCTTAAAATATGAATCTACCCTTTATGGTGAAGTTCAAAAACCAGGTTTAGGGCCATTACACACAGAATTTGACGGAAAAGGAAATGCTTATACTTCATTCTTCGTTTCTTCTGAAGTGGTGAAATGGGATATTAAAACATTAAAAGTTCTAGACAGACAACCAACGTTCTACTCTGTAGGTCACTTAATGGTAGTAGGTGGTGATACTAAAAAACCTTACGGTAAATATCTCGTTGCTTATAATAAAATTACAAAAGACAGATTCTTACCAACAGGTCCAGAATTAACCCAATCTGCACAGTTGTATGACATTAGTGGAGATAAGATGAAACTCTTATTAGACTTCCCTACTTTTGGTGAGCCACACTATGCACAAGCTGTTCCCGCTTCTCTTATCAAAGACCAACAGGTGAAGTTCTACAATATTGCAGACAATAAACACCCTTATGCAACTAAAGGTGAAGCTGAATCTAAAGTGGTAAGACAAGGCAATAAAGTACATGTTTACATGACTTCTATCCGTTCGCACTTTGCTCCAGATAATATCGAAGGTATCAAAGTAGGTGACGAAGTTTACTTCCACGTGACCAACTTAGAACAAGACTGGGATGTACCACACGGTTTCGCCATCAAAGGCAATCAAAATGCTGAATTATTGATTATGCCAGGTGAAACTTCTACGCTGAAATGGGTTCCTAAAAAAGCAGGAATGTACCCAATGTATTGTACAGACTTCTGTTCTGCATTACACCAAGAAATGCAAGGATACGTAAGAGTTTCTCCTGCAGGAAGCAATGTTCCTCTTACTTACAGCCTCAATAATAAAGCGGATAACGCTAAAAGCCCTGTGAAAACAGCAGTCACAAAATAAATTTCTAAAAGGGCGGTTTCTACTGCCCTTTTTTACTTCTGTAACAAAAGTTACACTCTATAAGAACTTCTTATTACAATCTAAAAACAATGAAAAACAATTCATTATCTAAACTCTCTAAAATTTTGCTTATTACAAGCGGAATTGGATTAATCATCAGCATCTTCGTTCCTTTATGGGCCATTTATCTAGAAGCTCCTCAATATCCAGAAGGATTGGGCATGTTTCTCCATGCTAACAAAATCACAGGAGACTATGAAATTATCAATGGACTGAACCATTACATCGGGATGAAAGAAATACATCAGGAAGATTTTTGGGAATTTAAAATTTTACCTTATGCGTTAGGATTCTTTGCAGCGTTGGCATTTATCACCGTATTCCTCAACAATAAGAAATGGCTATATTTCTTTGCGGCTTTATTTCTTATATTTGGAGTAGCTTTCATGGTAGATTTCTATCTTTGGGAGTACGATTACGGTCATAACCTTAATCCCAATGCAGCGATTGTAGTTCCGGGCATGAGTTACCAACCACCACTTTTAGGTTTTAAACAACTTCTGAATTTCGGTGCGTATTCTTATCCTGATATTGGTGGCTGGATTATGTTTGGTGTAGGAATTATCCTTGTTGTTTTATCTTATTTAGAAATAAAATCTTCCAAAAAAGTAATATAAAATGAAAAATTTATTTAACATTCTAGGAATCATCTTTTTAGGCGTAATTTTTTCCTGTTCACCAAAAGGTCCAGAAAAAATAAACTTCGGGAAAGACCAGTGTGAACTTTGCAAAATGGGAATAGAAGACCCTAAATTCGCTACAGAACTTATTACAGAAAAAGGCAGAATCTATAAATTCGATGATCTGAACTGTATGCAAAGTTATGCCACCGAAAATGTTGAGCAAGTAGGTCAAGCCAAATTGTATGTACCTGATTTTCTTACCCATGAATTGTTCCCACTAGAAAAAGCAACTCTTATCACAGGTGGTGCCATAAAAAGCCCTATGAATGGTAATGTAGCTGCATTTATCGACAAAACCAAAGCCCAAGAAGAAGCTCAAAAATTAGGAGCGAGCTTCCTAGAACAATAAATTTCACTTTAACTTATAGCTTTTAGGCTTTGTGAGAAAGATTATTTTCTATTGTAATTCATTATAAAAATGATTAATTTTTATGTTTTTGAAACGCAAAGTTTTTTATTAAAAATATAAAAACATTAAGCAAGCAAAGTTGGTATTCGCTAGCGAATTGATAAAGCGAACGCTTTAAACGAATGTATTCGTAAACTTTGCTCACTATAATAATAATATTGATATTATATTGCTTTGCGTTTAAAAAAAATCAATACAATAGTTCATTTTAGTATTTTTAGCAAAGCCTATTTTTTTGAAACATCTTGAAAAATTTATCCAAAATATTATCTTTTTTCTTTCTCCTGAATTTTGTTTATCATTCAGCAAAAACGCTTGTGGTAGGTAAAAATCAGGCTTATAAAACCATTAACTCTGCCATTGCTCAAGCTCAAAATGGCGATACAATTTTGGTTCAAAAAGGACATTACAGAGAAGGAAACATCAACATCCAAAAATCTATTGCTCTGATTGGAATCGGCAGACCTGTCTTGGATGGTCAAATGAAGTACGAAATTGTTTCACTAAGAGCCAATAAAATTCTTTTGCAAGGTTTTAAAATCATCAATTCTGGGGAAGATGAAGTGAAAAACATAGGAGCTGTTCGTTTGTATGACAGTCAGTTTTCCACCATTAAAAATAATATTTTTGAGAACAATTACTTTGGGATTACCATTCAGAGAGGGTATCAATGTTTGATTCAAAACAATAAAATCACCACCAATAGAGGGAAATCACAAGAATTAATCGGTGATGGCGTTCACGTTTGGTCCAGTGCAGAAATTTGGATCAAAAACAATTACATTTCTGGTCACAAAGACGGCATTTACTTAGAAAAAGCCAACAACACCTTTGTTTTTAGAAATATTTCTGAGAAAAATAAACGTTATGGGTTGCACTTCATGTTCGCGCATAACAATGTCTACACCGGAAATATTTTTAAGAATAATGACGCTGGAGTTGCTGTAATGTACAGCCGAAATGTAGGCATGTATAAAAATAAATTCCTCGATAACTGGGGAGATGGCGTTTATGGACTCTTGCTCAAAGACCTTACTTTCAGTAAAATCAAGCACAATATTTTCAATAACAACACCGCAGCCATTTTTATGGATGGCACTTCTAAAGTTGACCTTTACAACAATCAGTTTTCTAATAACGGTTGGGGTATAAAACTCAATGCCAATTGCATGGAAAACCGTCTCATGAAGAATAATTTCGAAAATAATACTTTCGATGTGAGCACAAGTGGAAGTCTTGTGATGAATATTTTTAAAAATAATCATTGGGACAAATATGAAGGTTATGATCTGGACAAAGACCAAATTGGCGATGTACCTTTTCATCCCTTGAGTTTATATTCCGTTCTTTCTGAGCAAAACCCTATGATTATGTTGTTGTACAGAGCATTTTTTGTGGAGATATTAGACCGTTCCGAACGCTTAATTCCAAGTCTTACTCCAGAAAATTTTGTGGATGAGAAACCGGAGATGAAACCTAATAAGGTGATGAGGTGATGGAGTTATGGAGTGATGAAGTTGTAAAGTTGTAAAGTCGTAAAGTTGTGAAGTTGTGAAGTTGTGATGGAGTGATGAAGTGATGGATGAAGTGATGAAGTGATGAAGTGAAATGGTGAAATGATGCACTGTTTTGTGATTCTAAAAATTATTTTTATAAAAAGTTATGATTGAAATAAAAAATTTAACCAAAAAATTCAATAAGTTCACTGCGCTTAACGAGGTGAATATTCGCTTTAATGATGGGCATTCAGTTGCACTCATTGGTCCCAATGGTTGCGGAAAAACTACCCTTATTAAATGTATTCTCGGATTAAATGTAGTAGAAGATGGCGATATTTTGGTCAATAATGAAAGCGTAAAAGAACATTATCTCTACCGAAAAAATATTGGTTACATGCCTCAAATTGGTCGATATCCTGAGAATATGACCATCGCGCAAACCATTCAGATGATTAAAGATACCCGAAAAGTCTCTGAAAGCGAATTAGATACTGAACTTTTAGAAGCTTTCGAACTGGAAAGTATCTTCGACAAAAAAATGCGCACGCTTTCTGGGGGAACTACCCAAAAAGTAAGTGCTGTTTTGGCTTTTTTATTCAATCCTGGGATTATTATTTTAGATGAACCTACGGCAGGTTTAGACCCACTTGCTTCTGAAATTTTAAAAAATAAAATCATCAAAGAAAAAAACAAAGGAAAACTCATTATTATCACCTCTCACCTCTTGAGCGAATTAGATGATATTGTGAGTGAAATTGTTTTCATGAATGAAGGAAAAGTCATTGTTCACCAATCTGTAGAAGAATTAATGACCGAAAGAAAAACCGAGAAAATATCAGAAAGTATCATCAGTATTTTAAAGGAAATGAAGCCATGAACAATATCGCAAAATTCATCTTTTTTGACATTTTAAAAAATAAAATCGTCTTATTATACACCGTACTTCTTTTTGTCATTTCTTGGTCTGTACTGGGATTAGATAGCAATTACACCAAAGCTACGTTGAGTTTACTCAATATTGTTTTATTGGTGGTTCCACTTGTGAGCATTATTTTTTCTACGATTTACGTGTATAACAGCAGTCAGTTTATAGAATTATTGCTCAGTCAACCGATTGCCAGAGGTAAAATTTGGTTCAATATTTTTATCGGGCTTTCCTCCGCATTGATTCTGGCGTATTTGCTTGGTTGTGGCGTTCCTATTTTGCTCTATTCTTCTCTAGAAACTGGGTTTTCGCTTATTATCATTGGAGTAATGCTTTCGGTTATTTTCACAGCATTTGCTATGTTGTCTTCGATTGGAAGCAGAGACCGTGCCAAAGGAATAGGCATTTCGATTTTTGTTTGGTTGTTTTTCGCTATTATTTATGACGGCATTTTGTTGGTTCTCATGTTCCAATTTTCGGATTATCCCATAGAAGGAATCATGGCGACATTGGCAGCGATAAACCCTATTGGTCTTGCTCGAATTTTCGTGCTCTTGCAACTCAATATTTCAGCGATGCTCGGCTATTCTGGAGCAGTTTTTAAAGATATTTTTGGTTCAGGTGGCGGAATGGGAATTTCTATGGTGATTCTCTTCATTTGGATTGCAGTCCCTTTTCTGCTCTCTTATATCAAATTTAATAAGAAAGATTTATAATTTTCATCATTTGTGTTTTTTTGTAGATCTTCCCTCTTTTGGGAAGATTTTTTTTTAAAATATCAATTTAGCTCTTTTTCAATTCTCTGATAAATCTCACGTTTTCAAGCCTTTATTTTATGATTACAATCATAAAAGCATGACTGGGTTTGCTCGTAATTTTATTTAAAATTTTATAAAAATATGAAAAAGACATTTCTAATCCTTTCTTGTGTTGCTCTAGGACTTATCTCATGCAACAAAACCGAGGCTACCACTGAAACCTCAACCTCTACAGAAACTGTAGCTGGTGGTCAAGAAGCTGTAGTAGACGAAGATTCTGCACCTACCATTGTAAAATTAGCGGCAGGAAATAAAGATCTTTCTACCCTTGTTACCGCAGTAGAAGCAGCGGGACTGACTACTTCACTCAGTAATGCAGGTCCATTTACTGTTTTTGCGCCTGTAAATGCTGCTTTTGATAAATTACCTGCTGGAACAGTTGATGATTTATTAAAACCTGAAAACAATAGTAAATTGGGTGATATTTTAGGACACCACACTTATGTAGGAGTGATTAAAACAGAACAAATGACTGACGGTCAATCTTTAGGCATGGTAGACGGTAAAAATATTACTATTAAAATGGTGAATGGCAAACCAACCATCAACGGAACGGTTAATATTATTGCTACCGTTCCTGCATCTAACGGAATTGTACACGTAGTAGATGGTGTTATTTTACCACAATAATTATTACATAGGTTTTTCACAACAAAAGGCTTACTGATTTTTAGTAAGTCTTTTTTTATGGTGTGGCTTCGTGAACTTCGTTCGCAGACCTTTGGTCTGTGCTCAGCCACCGATTTTCTTTTCCCCGACCCTGACTTCGACTACGCTCAGCCACCGAAAGTGGAAAATTATTTTTATTATATGTTCTTTTGGCTTGAACCAAAAGAACCAAAAGTTCAAGTCTGGAAATCCTCAGCTAAAAATGTATAACCTTTTCTAAAAACTCTGAAACTCACTCGGCAGAATGCCGAGCTTAAACAGCAGACTTTTTTTAACGAAAAGGTTATACATTTTTTTAACGCTTGCGGTTTCCTAGGACATCAAATTCAACTCGATTTGTAATGTACAAGAGATTTTCTGTCCTTTCGTTCTCTTTAATATTTTAAACGTTTCAACAGACTAATTAATGGAGATAATTTTCTTTCCTCTACCCTGGCTTCGGAAGGCTTAGCCAACGAGATAAAAATTACGGTTTTCCTTTATTTTATTTTCTGCTTTTTGTTTATATTTGTTAAAACTAATAAACTGAAACTCGAGTACCTAACACAAAAAATTCTTATTGTCATTTTCAAAAAAAATAATTTATTGATAGTAAGAATTTTACCATTAAAACATTTGTATTTGACTGTTTAGCGTTTTTTTAAAAATATATCAATATTTTGACAGAATACCCGAAAGACATAAAATTTAAATACAGTTGGAGAAAATACCAACAACGAGTGCTTGACGACTTACAAGACCACCTAAATGACGGACATTTACACGTAATTGCTCCTCCAGGCTCGGGAAAGACAGTTTTAGGACTTGAAGTTGCTATTCGGCTTAACAAACCTACTTTAATTCTTGCTCCTACCCTTGCAATTCGTAACCAATGGATACAACGTTTTTGTGAACTTTTCCTTCAAACCAACTTGACCCCTGATTGGATCTCTAGAGACATACGCAATCCAAAATTTATGACCGTTGTAACGTATCAAGGTCTTCATGCAGCTTGTAACAACTGGAGAACTGACGAAGAAGAACTTGAAAGCGAAGAAGAAAAAACAGAAAAAACAAACGAAAAAGCAACAAATCCCAATCTTGAAAATATTGTACGCGGACTAAAAGCACAAAAAATAAAAACGATTGTAGTGGACGAAGCACACCATTTAAAAAATGAATGGTGGCAAACACTAACAAAGGTCAAAGAAAAATTAGCCCCGACTATTGTTGGCTTAACAGCCACTCCTCCCTATGACGTTACAGCTACAGACTGGCAAAGATACATTGACTTAAACGGACCTGTTGATACAGAAATTTCAGTTCCTGAATTGGTTATTGAAAGTGATTTATGCCCTCACCAAGATTACGTTTATTTCACATTACCAACAGAGAAAGAAAACCAAAGCATTGTTAATTTCAGACAAAACATTGAAAAATTTTTTCAAGAAATTAAAAATGATGAAACTATCATCAAGGCTATAGAACAACATCCCATTTGGCAAAACCCGATAGAACAATTAGATTGGATTTACAACAACCTCTCCTATTATTCAGCTTGTCTGATTTTCCTAAAAGCCAACGATAAAGAAATTCCAGAAACTCATCTGGAAGTAATTGGAGATAAGAAATTTAAAATTCCAAAACTTGATTATGAATGGATTGAAAAACTTTTAGATTTTTACCTCTACAAAGAAAAAGAACACTTCAAGACATTTGAAGAACATCAAAAAACGCTTGAAAACCGATTAAGAAGATATGGGGCAATAGAAAGGCGACAAATCAATTTTTCCCAAAATAAAAGAGTAACAGGATTTTTGACTTCAAGTATTAGCAAACTCAACGGTATTAAGGAAATTGTTGATTTTGAATATCAGAATTTAGGAAACAATTTACGATTAGTAATTCTTTCAGACTTCATCCGTAAAGAGTTTTATATCAACGCTCCTGACAATAACCTTGAACTCAACAAAATCGGAGTAATTCCAATTTTTGAAAAATTAAGACGAGAAAACAATGAGAATAAGAAAATTGCTGTTTTAACAGGTTCAATGATCATCATTCCTGTAAGTGCTTACTCTGCTTTTGAAGCAAAAGCTGCAAAATATGGCATTAAGCAAATCAGTTCTAATCCCCTTCCTTTTGACAGCAATTACATATTAATCAGCCAAACCGAGCAACTCAAACATGACATCGTTCATATAGTAACACAAATTTTTCAACGTGGAGAAATAGAAGTTTTGATAGGAACAAAATCTTTGCTTGGTGAAGGTTGGGACGCTCCAGCAATCAACTCATTAATCTTGGCAAGTTTTGTAGGTTCGTTTGTGCTTTCCAATCAAATGCGAGGTAGAGCCATTAGAACCCAAAGCGGAAATAGCGAAAAGACAGGAAATATTTGGCATTTGGTCTGTATTGACAAAACTTCACCCACAGGTGGAGAAGATTTTGACTTACTAAAAAGACGTTTCAGAAGCTTCGTTGGCGTTTCTTTCAAAGAAGAACCCGGAATTGAAAATGGAATTGGCAGATTGAATTTGCCCGAAAATATTCACCATACAGAAGAAACTGAAAGGAAAAACATTGAAATGTTTACCCACGCACGAGACAGAGAAAGTTTGAAGCAGCGCTGGAAAGAAGCATTGGCAACAGGTGTAGACCTTGTAGAAGAAATCAGAATTCCATTCCCCGAAGAAAGAGAATACAAAGCGGTAAAGTCAATGTACATTGACAAGACAATTAAAAACTTATTAGCCACTTTAGGCTCAGGACTGCTTGGCTTTGGTTTAGAAAGTTTACAAGGACTTGGAAGAGCAGCAAAAAATATCAAAACAACTCAAGACCTTTATTTATTCCTTGCAATTCTTGGAACTATTGGTATGTTAATTTTCGGAAGACAGACTTACAAAACCTTGACACTATATTTTAAATACCGTGACATATCAAAAGACATTCAGCAAATCGGGAATGCACTTTTAAATTCATTAGTAAAAGCAGGTGCAATTCGCACAGACAATTCAAAATTAAAAGTTGAAACCTCTGTTGACTATTGGGGTGCTGTTTATTGTCATTTAGAAGGTGGAACTACATTTGATAAATCAACTTTTATAAACGCACTTCAAGAAATCATTGCTCCTGTTGATAACCCACGATATGTGATAATCAGAAAAAACAGGTTTATGCTTTTCGTTAAGCAAAAAGACTATCATTCTGTTCCTGAAATACTTGGAAGAAACAAAAATGCAGCAGAATATTTCCAAAATCAATGGGAAAGACTTGTAGGTGCTTGTGAATTGATTTTTACAAGAACAATTGACGGAAGAAAGCTACTTTTGAAATCAAGAGTAAAATCTTTGGCAGCACAATTTGATGACAAAGTAGAACACGTAAATAAATGGAAATGAGAACAACAGAAAAATGAGTATATTTTCTTATCATCTTGTAAAACTATCTTTTATTTCTGCATTCAGAATAATGTTTTCGTCAATTAAATCAAAACAAGTAAATGGATTGATTTATGCTGAAACGATGTCTGCAATGGTGTTAGGTTCATCCATCTTTTCTAAGTCTCGATTTTTTAACAGAGAAATTGTGGTTTTCGCTCAATGGGAAGATGAAAAGTATCTAAATGAATTTTTGCAATCTCATTCTAAAGGAAAACTAATCGCAAAAGGTTGGCATATTCGATTGGAATTTTTACGACAATGGGGAAAAATCTCAGGATTTCAAATTCCTCATCACGAAACAGAATTAGAAAACGAAAATAGACCAGTAGTCGCAGTTACGATTGCTAGAATGAAATACACACAAATTCAGAGATTTATTCATTGGGGAAGACCTGTAGAAAAGCAAGTTCGAGACAATGACGGAACTACTTTATCATTGGCTTCTATTCGATACCCGAATGTTATATCAACTTTTTCAATTTGGAAAACACAAAAAGCAATGACCGATATGGTTAGTGGACACAGTAAAATGCCACAACCAAAACGACACATTAATGCGATGAAAGAACGTGAAAGAA
The DNA here is from genome assembly GCF_056313765.1 of Cloacibacterium sp. DMC96. NCBI lineage: Bacteria > Pseudomonadati > Bacteroidota > Flavobacteriia > Flavobacteriales > Weeksellaceae > Cloacibacterium > Cloacibacterium sp. DMC96. The sequence continues at coordinate 1,361,241 of NZ_JBQUZQ010000001.1, forward strand.
AAGATTTTCATTTTGAGTTTACCACGTTGCGTTTTAAACCACTTACAGAATATGGAGAATGGAATGGCCAAAAAAATTATATCCCAAATCAAAGCGAATCGTTATGAATACAGCAGATACAATGCAAAAATTCCAGGATTGGTTTACACAACAATGGGTAATTACTTATGGAAGAAAAATCAATCCTCTTGAAAATTCTTGGTTAATGGGTTATTTCGGAAATGTAAACGGAATTGGTGAAAAATTTATTTATGATTTAGCCGAAAAGGAAGATTTAACCATAAGTAGAAATTCGCATCACAAAGGATTGTTGGATTCGATTTCGAGTTTGAATTTACAAGAGAATGAAATTAAAAATCTTTCTAAAAAAGTTGTAGATTTTTACGAAAATACATCTGAATACAATTTACAATTTAGCTTAAAATGGAATCCTATATTTAAGATATTTGGTTATATCGTGAATAGATTATTCAGCCAGAGAATTAATCAACTTAATATTCCAACAACAAACATTCAATCCGCTGAAAATCTTACCAGCGAAATCATTCAATTAGTTGCAAAAAATACTAACGAGGTAAAATATACGATTTGGCTGCGAAAATTTCAATCAACAGGAAAAGTCATTTATTCTGGAATTTATACAACTTGCACACTACCTTCAGGTATTACTTGTGTAAAAGCCATTTTTCCATTACCAAAAGGAAATGCAACGGTCATTCTTAAACCTTCTGTCGGAGAAAAAAACGAACTGATTTTGGATTCCTCGGGAAATAAATTTGGGGACGCAGGTTTTTATTTTTTACTTCATGATTCCAAAGGAAAGCGTTGGAGTAAATACATAAAATCCTTCAAAGACAAACTCATTGTTAGCGATGAAAATGGAAAATTAACAGCAGAACAAACGCTAAGATTATGGAATCTTAAAGTTGCAAGATTTGAATACAAGATGAAAAAGTAAACAACATCAACTGAAAGAATAAGGGCGAATAGATAAAATGTGTATAGCAATATGGGGAGTTAAGCAAAAATTCAAAGTATTTTTCTGTCGCAACTTTCCTTATTTTAATTTAGCAAAAAACAAAAAGGCTTACTGAAATTCAGTAAACCTTTGTTGGATTTATAAAAAAGTAAGGGGTTTAATTGTTTTTTTCCTTTAAGGTGTTGAAGATGATTAGAATGGAGATTAAAATGAGTACAGAGATTCCAAATAAAAATTCATTGGCAAAAGGAATCGCTACATATTTTATCGAGAAAATGCCCATTAATCCCAATAAAAATTCATTCAGAAAAACGCTCAACAGAAAATATTTTAATCCAGCATTTAATCTTGGGTTAGTTTTAAAATTTTGAATGACTTGACTTAATAAAAAAGTCGCCACGCACATCAATAAAATCAAGTGTAAATAGGCAATCACCACGTTTCTAAAACCGAACGCAAATTGAGAAACCACTGGAATGACAGAACCCAACTGCAATAAAATTTTCACTGCAAAAGCAAAGCCTACATAGATGAAAACAAATCTCTGTAAAGCATTGGTAGTGGTTTTTATCTTTGGCCATTGGTTTTTTATCCATTTAAAAAACACAAAAGCGGCATGAGTTTGAACAAGCGTTGCCAAAACAATGACTAGATAAATCCAAACAGGCAGTTTCAACCATAAAACCGATAAACCGAAGCCTATGAAACAACCTATGAACAACAACCAAAATATCCTTTTGTTTTCTGTTGAACTGATTAGAATTCCTTTTTCTTTCAGGTGATAAAAGAGCAATCCTAGACATGAAAAAATAAAAAATCCGTTGTACTGAAAATGCAGATAAAAATACGTAGACGCTAGATATAATTCCTGTACCACGTTTTTACTCGCCATCATATAACTCAATGTAAAAACGCCTAATGATGACAATACGGCAAAGAAAAAAGCCCCTAAAAACCAAATTTTGGAGGTTTCCTGAAGGTTTTTAAGGTCTCTGTGCAAGAAAAGATAGTACACAAAACTATTCAGCAAAGCGATGGTGGAAAAAATTATGGACAACCAATAATATCCTGCGTATAGAAAACTCAACAGCATTCCGTAAGAAGCGAAAAAATTAATCCTAATCAATATTTGGTATTTTTTCAACTGAATTTCTTCTACCGTTTTGCTTAGATATTGAGCCACTAAAATGTAAATGCACGAAGTGATGAAGCCATAAAAAGCAAAATGAGAATGGGCTTCTTGCAGATGTTTTTGTTCTACAAAAGGCAAAGAAAAGGCAATCTTATAGCGCATCAATACGCCTAAAATCGCAACGATTACAAAACTGAAAACTGAAAACTTAAGTAAGAATGCTTGATTTTTCATGCCCTAAAATTAGAGCATTTAAACTACTTATTCTATGACTGTAATCACAGCGACTAGAAATAAATTTTACCATTTCTGATTTCTAACTTGCCATCTCTTTCCATTTTTTTAACGGTTCTGATAATGGTTTCGGTTCTGAGACCCGTCATATTCGAAAGTTCTTTTCGGGTGATGTCTATTAGAATTTTTTCTTCGCCACAGCTTTTTTGCTTTTTATAATCGCAGAGTTGGCTGAAAATTCTGTTCTCAGGATTTAGGAACACGATATTTTTAATGGAATTGCTCTTGCTGATGGATTTTTCGGCAATAGACTTGGTAAATTCTATGAGTAAATCTGGTTTTTGTTTCAGATAATTGAGGAAATTATCTTTGTTGATTTTGTAAATTTCTGCACATTCTGAAGTCACCACTACATTTCCCGGAAAAGGCCTCCCTAACAGAACAGCTGGTTCCCCGAAAAAACTTTGGTCAAACACTTTGTGTTGCAAAAATTCTTTTCCTTCTTCGGTAAAGTGAAAGACAGAAAGTTCTCCTTTTACCAAATAATAAAACGAATGCGAATGACTTCCTTCACTGTGAATTAGGTCATCTTTTTTGTATTTTTTTAACTCAGCATTTGTGTTAAAACTAAATTCTTGATCTATAATAAAACTCATCTCAAACCATTTTAACTTTCTGCAATTTACAAAATATAAATGACCTTTACTAAAGAATTTTAAAAAGACCATAACAGTCTTATTTTAAGATAAAAAAGCGCTCAATTCTACAAATTGAACGCCTTTTTACAAAAAAATTTAAAACAATTTATTATCTCCAACCGCCACCTAAAGCACGGTATAGTTCTACTCCTGCTTGTAATTTGGTATATTGAGCATTGGCAATGTTAATTTCTGCATTCAGTTTATTTACGTTGGCATTCAGCACTTCTAAATAATTCGCCATTCCGTAATTCACCAGTTCCTGAGAAAACTCTACCGATTTATCATACGCTGATAATTCTTTTTTCTTAAAAGCGATGAATTGGTCCTGCGCATTGTACATTTTCAGCGCATCTGAAACTTCATTTCCCGCATTCAGAATTGTTTTTCTAAAATTCAGATAAGCTCTTTCTTGATTCGCAAGACTTACTTCGTAATTGGTTCTGATTTGTCTTTTGTTCAATATCGGTTGAGCCAAACCTACCAAAACATTGGCAAAAACAGAATTGGCACTGAATAACTTGTCAATATCTACCGATTGTACTCCTGTACTTCCTGTAATTCTAAGACTAGGGTAAAACTGTGCTTTTGCAGCATTGGTGAGTTCAAAAGCATTAATCAGGTTAAATTCTGCCTGTTTTACATCAGGACGATTCGCCAAAAGAGCGCTTGGATAACCTACATCTGTATTGAGTGCAAAATTCTGGGTACTGAGAGACGTTCTTTCGATTTCGTGAGAAGGTTCACCCATTAACAAAGAAATGGTATTTTCTAACATCTGAATCTGAACGTCTAAAGTCACCAAAGAAGCTTCGGCATTATACACCAACGCTTCACTTTGTTGAACCGCCACTTCCGAAACTATTCCCGCATCTTTTAATGCTTTGGTGGTTTCTAAATTCTTTTTGCGAATTTCTATGGTATTGCTGAAGATTTTTTTCTGTTCATCAAAAGTCAAAAGTTGATAATACGCCGTCGCAATAGAAGCCACCAAATTGCTTTTTACATTTTGATGCGCTGCAACAGAACTCAGATATGCTGCATATTGCGCTTTTTCTTGCCCTTTTAGTTTTCCCCAAATGTCAAGTTCCCAACCAAGATTTGCAGTAATATCAAATTGATTGATGTATCTTCTTTCTCCTACAATTTGTCCGAACTGTGTATTGAGCGACGAGGTATTAAAAGAATAATCAGGCCCCACAGAAATGGTAGGTTGATACGCTGCTTTTGACTGTTTCAAATACGCTTCTGCGCTTGCAATATTTTGCAAAGCGATTCTGATGTCTAGATTATTCTCTAAAGCTTTGGCGATGTGTTTTTGCAAAACAGCATCGGTAAAAATTTCTTTCCAAGAGAGATTTGCCATGCTTAGACTGTCTTTTGGCAAGGCATCTGTTCTGAAAAGTTTTTCGTCTACCACATCGTTAGCTCTTTGGTAATTCTGTCTGGTGTGACAAGACACCACCAAAAAACTTACGAAAAATATAAGAATGATTTTATGGATTGTTATTTTCATAAACTTCGTTTTTAAATTATTCAGACAGATTAATTTCTAGTTTTTTAGGCGGCGTAATTTTTTCTTGTAAATATTGGAAAATCACGAATAATACAGGAATTACCACCAATCCTAAAAATGTACCTATCAATAGCCCCACTGCAGCACCTGTTGCAATCGAACGGTTTCCTACCGCACCAATTCCTGTTGCGAAAATGAGAGGCAATAAACCAAAAATAAACGCAAAAGAAGTCATTAAAATCGGTCTTAATCTCGCTTTAGCTGCATTGATGGCAGACATAACCAAGGTTTCACCGTGATGACGTCTTTGCACCGCAAATTCTACAATTAGAATGGCATTTTTCGCCAATAAACCTACCAACATGATTAAGGCAATCTGGAAGTAAATGTTGTTTTCTAAGCCTGCTAATTTTTGACCTAAAAACGCACCCATCACTCCTAATGGAAGGGAAATAATCACAATTAGCGGTAAGATATAACTTTCATATTGCGCTGCTAAAATGAAATATACAAATACCAAACTTAAGAGGAATATCAACAGCGTTTGAGAGCCAGAAGCTAATTCTTCTCTTGACAAACCTGTAAATTCTACCTCATAGTTTTGGTTGAGTGCACCATCTGCTACTTCCTGTACTGCTCTAATTGCGTCTCCGGTACTGTAACCCGGTGCATTAGACCCAGTAATTTTCACGGAAGTGAATAAGTTGTAACGGCTTACAGATTGTGGACCATAGGTTTTTTCTAAGGTTACAAATTGAGAAATTGGTGCCATTACTCCAGATTTGGTTTTCACATATAAGGCATTCAAACTTTCAGGAGATTTTCTAGCATCTGGTAAGGCTTGCACCATTACTCTAAACTGTTTTCCATATTTGGTAAAATCTGCTGCATAAATTCCACCAATATAGCCTTGCATGGTATTTAAAATGTCCGTCACCGAAACGCCAGATTGCTCTGCTACTGGAACATTAATCGACATTTGATACTGAGGATACTTGGTATTAAAAGAAGTCTGCGCAAATTCAATTTCGGGTCTTTCTATGAGTTTTCCAATGAATTCTTGCGTTACTTTGTCTAAATCTGCATAATCACCACCTGATTTATCTAGTAAAACCGCTTCAAAACCTGCACTACTTCCAAAACCTGGAACAGAAGGCGGTTGGAAAAACACTACTTTCGCATCTGGAACCGTAGCTGCCATTCCGAAGAGTTTTTTGGTAATGTTTTCTATTTTTTCGTCGTCACCGGTTCTTTCTTCAAAAGGTTTTAGTCTGATGAAAGCCAAACCATTATTGCTACCGTTTCCTGATAAGAAACCTCTTCCCGTAGAAATGGTTACGTTTTTCACTCCTGGAATTTGTAAGGCTTTTTGTTGAATTGCCTTCAAAGCGTTATACGTTCTTTCCATGGAAGCTCCTGCAGGAAGTTGAACATCTGTAAAGATGATTCCGCGGTCTTCATTCGGAACGAAACCTTTTTTCATGGAAGCATTTGCCCACCATAAAATTCCCATGGTAATGGCAAAAATAATAACGGTCACTTTCTTGTGTCTGATGAGATATACAAAAGCTCTTCCATAACGGTCTGTAGATGCTTTGAAGCCTGCATTAAATCTGTGGAAGAATTTTCCCATGGTGGTTTTTTCTTCGTATTCTTTATCGTGATGTTGAGGTTTTAAAAATAAAGAACACAACACTGGACTCAATGTTAATGCGTTGATTGCTGAGATTAAAATCGCCACGATTAAGGTAATCCCGAACTGTTTATAGAATACACCGGTAGGTCCTTCAATAAAAGTCACGGGAATGAAAACGGCAGCCATTACCAAAGTAATCGAGATAATTGCCCCTGTAATTTCGTGCATGGCTTCTACGGTTGCTTTTTTGGCATCGCTGATGCCGTGTTCCATTTTGGCATGTACTGCTTCTACTACTACTATGGCGTCATCTACCACAATCCCAATCGCTAACACCAAGGCAAAAAGCGTCAATAAATTCAAGGAATATCCTAGAAGATTCAGGAAGAAAAACGCCCCTATAATTGATACGGGAACTGCAATTGCCGGAATCAATGTAGAACGGAAATCTTGCAAGAAAATAAATACTACGATGAATACCAAGATAAACGCTTCAATTAAGGTATGTACAACTTTTTCGATAGAGGCATCCAGAAATTCATTGGTGTCAAAGTTTACGGTATAATGAATGCCTTCTGGGAAGTCGCTTTCGGCTGTTTTTAGGTAAGCTTTGATATCGTTGATGATATCTTGTGCATTAGAACCCGGCGTTTGAAAAATCCCCATACTGATGGCTGGAGAATTTCCGTTTTCGCCTCTTCCTGTATAAGATTGAGCAGCCAATTCTACTTTAGCCACATCTTTCAGCATGAGGTTTTGTCCGTTTCCTAAAGACTTAATGATGATATTATCATACTGTTCTTTGCTGTTGTATTTCCCAACGTATTTGATGATGTATTCAAAAGAACTCCCACTATTCTGTCCGATAGAACCTGCTGCCGCTTCTCTACTCTGTTCGTTTATCGCTGCGGTAACATCTGTAGGATTCAGTCCATAAGCAGCTAGTTTATTGGGGTCTAGCCAAATTCTCATGGAATAATTTTTCCCACCCATTACGTTGGCATCTCCTACTCCATTAATCCTTTTGATGTTTGGAATAACATTGATATTCAAATAATTCTGAAGATAAACATCATCTATTTTTTTATTTTCTGAGTAAAAAGAGAGGTACATCAGCGCACTGGTCTGTTGTTTTTGTGTTACCACTCCAGAACGCGTTACTTCACTTGGCAAAAGCGGTGTAGCTCTGGCTACTCTATTCTGCACGTTTACCGCAGCAATATCTGGATTTACTCCTTGTTTAAAAAATATCTGAATGTTCGCCGAACCATCATTTCCTGCAGAAGAAGTAATATAACTCATTCCTTCTACCCCGTTAATTTGTTCTTCTAAAGGCACTACTACACTTTTCATCACCGTTTCTGCATTGGCTCCTGTATAATTTGCCGATACACTTACGGTAGGTGGTGCGATATCTGGATATTGAGTCACGGGTAAAGCCATCAATCCCAACACCCCTAAAATAACGATGAGAATTGAAATTACGGTTGATAAAACCGGTCTGTTGATGAAATTCTTTATCATTAGAAAAGCGGTTTTATAGATTGTACAATGCTATCAAATTTTGCAGGTTTTGGAATAATTGCCGTTCCTGGTTTTAGTCCGCCAATTCCTGCAGCCACTACTTTGTCACCTTTGTTTACACCAGATTTAATGATGACCATGTTATTAATTCTGTCTTGCACTTCAATCACTGTATTTTTAGCGGTATCTTTTTCTACTTTGAATAGGTAAACCATGCCTTGCTGTTCATAGGTAGCACTTTCTGGAACCACTAAAGTATTGTCATAGAATTTAGGAAATCTGATGGCTCCACTGTTTCCGTTGGTGAGTAATTTAGAAGGATTAGGGAAACCTACTCTGAACTGAATGGTTCCTGTAGCTGGGTCAATCTGACCTGTTACCACTTCTATTCTTCCTTTTTCTGGATACAGACTTCCGTTGGCTAATTCCAGTTCTACGTTGGGTAGATTTTTGATTTTCTCAGGAACGGTAGCTCCGTAAGATTTTTCTAAAAAATCTAAATATTCTTTTTCATTCATTGAGAAATACGCATATACAGAACGTGTATCTGAAATGGTAGTGAGCGGTGTAGCATCAGAAGGCCCTACCAAACTTCCTACTTTCAGTGGCAGTTTTCCTACAATTCCTGAAATAGGCGCTCTGATGATGGAATAATTGATATTCGCCTGTACTGATTTATAATTGGCAGATGCTTGTTGCTGAGAAGCCACTGCTTGTGACAATTGTGCTTGTGCTCTTGCTAAATTTGCTAAAGCCGTCTGCAATTGTACGTTGCTGATGATATTTTTTTCAACGAGAGGTTTTAATTTATTTACTTCCACTTGCGCAGCATTTACAGCTGCTCTCGCCGCAGAAACATTGGCTTGTGCCGCCGTAATTCCAGATTTAGCTGCATCTGCATTTTCGCTTAGCATGTTGGTTTCTAGTCTGAAGAGCGGTTGACCAGCCGTTACATATTGACCTTCATCTACTAAAACCTGAGTAATATATCCTTGAATTTTTGCGCGAACATCATTATTTACTACTCCTTTTATCGCAGCAGGATAGACATCATATCCTGTTACGTTTCTGGTTTCTACACTGATTACGGGATAAGGTTTTGGACCGTCTTTTTTTTCTTCTTGTTTTTTACAAGAAATGACTGATAGAATTGATAAGATGAGGAGTAAAAAAATATTTTTCATATGATTCAATTTTTTCATAATTTATAATTTGTCTAATGTTTCCTGAATATTGGCAATGTTTTTTTCTAACAGTGATTTATACAGTATATAACGTTTGTCATACTCGGTATTGTCTACTCGAGTTCTTCTAAACTCACTTAATTGGTCTAAAATTTTTATCTCTCGTTTCATTCGAGTCACAATTTCTTCGAATCTGATGTTGATAAATCCTTCATTAATGAGGAAATACCGCTTTCTTTCATCCATTTTATTGAGTGATTTGATGAGTTCTGCATTGAGCAAGAAATTAATGCTAGAAGAGATAGAACTTTTGCTTGCACAGAAAGTTTCTACCAATTCATCAAAGCATATACCCTTTCTTTCGAAGTCGAAAGCAAGGTAAGCGTAAATTTTTGCAGAAAGTGGTGGCATATCAAAGAGTTGACCATAGAAATCTACTAATTCTTGATATACTTGAGGTTCTATTTGTAGGCTATTTTTCATTTAGAAATGAATTGAGGCGCTAATTTACCAATTAGTTCGGAACAAAACGAACTAAAGTAGATAGATTTTATCAATTTTTTTGGTGAGGAGGTGATGAAGTTATGAGTTATGGGTTATGAATTGATGATACGAGATACGAGGTTCGGGGTGCGAGATGCGGGGTTTATTTGAGGATGAAGGATGAAGAATGAAGGATGAAGGATGAAGGATGAGATAATGAGATATTGAGATAATAAGGCTATGGAGGTTATTGATGGTAGAGATTTATACGGAAGGACAAAGTGGCTTTTACCTGTTCGTTTTGGGAAACTTAGTCTAGATTGTAAAAAACTCCGAAGTCTGGAAGATTCGGAGCGTGGATTTTTATTCAATTGCTATTTTATTTTGGGTACAGTCTATGTACATAATGTTGTTGGAAAATATTTTGTTTCCTAACATGCCAGTCATGCCCGAAAACTTCATCATTGCATATTGAGCTTTTGAAAATCCCTCAACGTATGTAACATTGTTAAGAGGTATTTCCACGTTGGCTATTTGAATTTTTTGTTTACAATTTGCCGTATATGTCGTTAACACGTTATTCCAAGATTGTTCTGATTTTTCAATGATTATTTTTGAGTTAGGCCCTTTTAAATTATTCCATACTTCTTTGTTGGTTAATAATTCGTAAGCACTGGTACCCGTATCCAATAAAAATTTTTCCTCTTTTGCTTTTAAAAATCCGTTTAAGATTATTTTTCTTTTTTTGAATTGGAAATCAAAAAGTTTGTTTTGAAATATAAGGGGAACCTTTGATACATTTAAAACCATGTAATTTTCTTTGAAATTGATAATTGTCTTTCTGTCTTCCAATATGTCGGCTCCTATTGTACCAATTATTTTTAGTGAATCTTTATTTTCACTTGCCATATTGTATATTTTGAAATGATCGGAAGTGACTTTGGTTTTTCCTAAATAAAAAGATGCTTTTGCAGTTTCTTTATGGATGGAAATTTGAGGAATATTCTGGATTGCTTTAGCATAAAAAACAGTATAAGGCGAGCCAGTATCTAATTGCAAATAATACGTTATGGTATCATTAGAAAAATGAATGGGAAGTAACAAGGCATTTTTTTCTTTCCCTAACCAAGTAAATGGAATAAAACCGCTCTCTTTTTCTACTTTCAAATAATTTTTATCTGGTGTGAATTTTAGGTTAAAATAAATATAACCACCCGCTGTAGTGGCTACTAAAATAACAAAAAGCGTTAATACAACTTTCTTTAAAATTTTCATTGGAGTATTTTTTGCAAACTTCTTTTTTATAAAGCAAAATGAAGGCAAAATCAATACGTCAATTTTACGTCAATTTAATTGGAATTTTATAAATAATTGATTTTTAGATTTTTGTATAAGTCGTTATTATTATTTAAGCTTATACCATTTAGGATTACTACCAGTAATTTTAAGGCATAAATTAATAATAGTGGATATAAAAATAGTGGAAAATGCAATGACAATCCTTTTTGAATGAATGGACTTGCGATTTGAGAAATTGCTAAAGCGGTTGCTAAAATGATTTGAACGCTAACAATGCTTTTCCCTAATTCTTTGATTCTAGGATCTTTTGTTTTATAGGTTAAAATAAAAGGAAATATAACACCACCAAAAGGTATTATAAGTCCAAGTAAGCTGGAGAAATTAATCCATTTTATTCTATCAATTTTTGTATTTTCTTTAGAAGGCAATAGTTTTTCCGGTTCAATTTCAAAAGTATTTGCAAGAGCCTTCAAGGTGAATCCTTTTGGGATGTTTCCTGCTTCAATTCTTTGAATAGTTCTTAGTGAAAGTCCACTTTTTTGGGCAAGCTCGCTTTGAGTTAAGTTTTTTTCCTCTCTAAATTGTTGAACTTTCGATTTCATTTCTGTTTTATTTTGTGGTTTGGATAAACTTTCTGCTGACCTTAAAGATGCTAATTTTAATTGTTAAAAACATATTCCCTATTAATAATTGAAAGTATTTAATTTGAAATATTGAGTTTCCGTTTATTGGTTACCAACAAATTTAATAAAAAAAATGAATGATGAAATGGTGATGAGATAATATGATGATTTGATGATACGGAAAGAGGAAATTGTGTGGAATATAAAAAACCAGTGAAAAGTTCACTGGCTTGATTATTTGGTTGGGCTTAAAGCTATTTTTTGAGGAGTTTTACGGTTTTGGTTCCTTGGTCTGAAATTATTTTTAATACGTAAACTCCAGGAGATAATGAGGAAACATCTTGTTGGTTGGTTTTTAAAAGTTTTTGAGTGGACAGAACTCTTCCGTCTACATCTAAAATTTGGATGGTTACATTGGTAAGATTTTTTGCATCAACATTTACAAATGAAGAGGTGGGATTAGGATAAACCTTTAGTTCTTCTTTTAAAATATTCTCTGTAGATAAATTGGTAACGGTGCTTGTGGCATACTGCAATTGTCTAGGATTTTCTGGTGGCCCATAAGAAGGATTTCCTGTTCCTGCGAAATGATCAAAAGTCATCATTAAAGTATTGGCATCTGTATATTCCGCAGAGATGTATTGACCCGTTCTTAAATTTCCAGAAAATGCAGTCCCTATTTGCCAATTTGAACCTCCATTAAACAAAATTGCATAATTGATCTGTCCTGTGTTGGTAGTGGTAGGCGATGCATTATACACCAAAGCCAAATCGTTATAAGTATTTCTGGCAAAAGTATAATAACCATCTATACTAGACATTAAACCAGCCGTTAGATTTGAATTGATTTGTCCACCATTCCAACTTCCCGTTTTATTGGTTGTGTACATTACTTTTAATGTATTGGAATTTTGTCTATAGACAATATGCTGTTTATTATTGGTATCAGACAAAATATACACTCTATCTGCTGCAGGTGTGCCCGTACTTCCCGTTGCTAAAAAGACTGGAGCCGACCAAGTTCCAGAAGTATTATTGAGATAAAGCAAGCTACCATCTGTACCACTTCCATTGGTTTCTGCTACCATTGCTATATGAGATTTATTATTTCCATCTATTGAAGCAGACATCATGTTTATATCATTTGCACCAGTTCCACTTCCGCCGGTTTGAGAATAAGCTGTTTCTGTATTCCACGCACTCCCATTAAAATATTTATGCATAACGGAATATACTCTGGTAGAAATCCCTCCTGTACCAATATTTTTAATTAAATAATACACATGAGGTTTATTAGTGGCATCTAATTTGAGTTGTACATTTGCAAAACTATAATTGGTCTGATTATTTGAATGGTCAATCGTAGTATACGTCCATGAACTTCCATTAGCACTGTATACATATTTAATTTCTGTACCATTAGAAGTATAGACCGTAATTAACATGTGATAACCGCCAGAAGAATCAATTTCTAATGCATTTCCATCACTAAACATCGTAAAAGAAGAAGTCACAATTGCTCCCGGAATTACTGAAGCATCTAGATTCGCTACACTCACCCAAGAAGATGAGGAAGGTTCCCATCTTTTAAGTCTATATGCGGGAATTACGTTGTTTATGGTATTTACCACATTTCCATCGTTAAAAAAACAATAGAATCTGCCATCTGGTCCTATACTTGTACTGCTGAAGATGTTAGAAGAGCCATTTCCTAACTCTACCACCCCTGTTGTAAAAGTCTGTGAAAATGATTGTAAAGAGATGAATACAATCAGAATGAGTAATCTTTTTAGCATAAGTTTTAGTTTTTTAATTTTTAAAAGATTTATTGACACTTTAACAAATGTATCATTAATTTATCTTTTTATTTAATTTTTCATATTAATTAACATAAAAAATTTCATTATAACCAATTGAAAAACAGAAGATAAAGCCTTAAAAGTCCTTATTCATCGCATTTATTTGCTTACCAACAGATGCAAAGAATTTTAAATTATTTAATCAAAATATTAATTGGACTATATAAAACTACAGAGAAGGTAGAAAAAGACTGAAAGTATAGAAAAAAAGAAAAAACGCTGTAAACTTTCGTTTACAGCGTTTGTAATTATTTTGGCGGAGAAAGAGGGATTCGAACCCCCGGACCTGTTACAGTCAACAGTTTTCAAGACTGCCGCAATCGACCACTCTGCCATTTCTCCAGAAACGATTATCTCGTTTTCAGTGGTGCAAATATAGAACCTTTTTAAATTCTGACAAAATTATTTTTTTAGATTTTTCTACATTTTTTATAACGCATTAATTTTCAACATCAAAAATTAATTGCCTGCTGCCTGAAAACCTAATATTACTGCTATAATTCCTAAGATTATGCTCAATAAAACATAAGAAATAAGCACTATATAATTTTGATTTTGTAATAAAGAATAGTTTTCTGCTGCAAAAGTAGAAAACGTGGTAAAACCTCCACAAAAACCTGTAATCAATAGAAATTTAAGCGAATTGTCTACTTTGATAAAATAAGACGAAAAAAGACCTATTAAAAAGCAGCCGATGAGGTTTACCAAGAATGTTCCAAGAGGAAAACTCCCAATAGAAAGGAATTTGGAAGTGTAAAACGATACCAAATACCGCATTACACTCCCTAATCCGCCTCCTAAAAATATGTAAACTAAGGTTTTCAAAAGAATTATTCTAATTCTGATAAATAACGTTCAGCATCTATGGCTGCCATACAACCAGAACCTGCTGCTGTAATCGCTTGTCTGTAGATGTGGTCTTGTACATCTCCTGCTGCGAAAACGCCCGGTAAATTGGTTTTAGAAGATTTTCCTTCGGTGATGATGTAACCGTTTTCGTCTAAGGTAATTTGGCCTGCAAAAACATCAGTATTCGGTTTGTGACCAATCGCGATGAAAATACCGTGAACGTCAATCTTAGAAGTTTCTTGCGTTTGGTTATTGATGACCACTGCTCTTTCTACTAAGCTGTTTTCTCCTTCGATAGCAATTAATTCATGATTGAATTTCACTTCGATATTTGGTGTATTGTTTACCTTGTGAATCATCGCTTTAGAAGCTCTGAAATGGTCTTTTCTTACCAACATGGTCACTTTGTTACACAATTTAGAAAGATAAGTCGCTTCTTCTGCTGCAGTATCTCCTGCTCCAACTACGATTACGTCTTTGCCTCTGTAGAAAAATCCGTCGCAAGTAGCACAAGCAGAAACTCCCCCTCCAGAATATTTTTTCTCGTCTTCTAGACCTAAATATTTTGCAGTAGCTCCTGTAGAAATAATCACTGTTTTTGCTAAAATTTCTTTTTCGCCTGCCCAAAGTTTATGAACTCCCCCTACTTCTTTAGAAAATTCTACTTTCGTAATCATTTCATAGTGTACTTTGGTTTCGAATCTTTCGGCTTGTTTTTGCAAATCCATCATCATTTCAGGACCTGTAATTCCGTTTGGATAACCTGGGAAGTTTTCTACTTCGGTCGTTGTAGTCAACTGACCTCCTGGCTCTAAACCAGTGTATAATTCAGGTTTTAAATCTGCTCTGGCTGCATAAATAGCAGCAGTATAACCAGATGGTCCAGAACCTACAATCACGCAATCTAATATATTATTTTCCATAGAATATAAGGGTTGTTATTTTTTCGAGTTGCAAATTTCGTGAATTTTATTGTTTTGATGATGATTCTCTCATGAATTTTTTCAATGAAAACAATTTTTGATTTGGCATTTCCATTTTTGAAAATTTTTATATGAAAACTTGAAATTAATGTTTCAATGGTCTTTTCTTAATCATTCCACCTTTGGTATCTTTTACCGTGTGCATCACCACGAATGCTGTAGGCGCAATTTTCTCTAATTCCGTGGTCAGTTTACTCACTTCTAAACGAGTAATCACGGTAAAGATAATATCGCTATCTTCTTTCATTCCTCGTTTTCCAAAGCCTTTTTTGCCATTATAAACGGTAACTCCTCTTCCTAATTTATTGTAAATCATTTCTTTAATCTCTTCACATTTTGAAGAAACGATGGTTACCCCAATGTATTCTTCAATTCCTTCTACAATAAAATCGAGTGTTTTAGAAGCCGATAAATACGTAATCATGGAATACAACGCGATTTCTACGCCTAAAAAGTACGCTGCAGCAGAGAAAATCATTACATTGATGATGATAATCACATCTCCAATAGTCGTCCCTAATTTTTTACTTAAATATAATGCTAAAACTTCGGTTCCATCAATTACAGCGCCTCCTCTAATAGACAAACCGATTCCTGCCCCTAAAAAGAAACCTCCAAATACCGCCACTAGAATATTATCATTGGTCACATTTGGGAAGTCTATGTTGGCTAAAACCAATGCTAAACCACCAATTGCAAGAGCTGTTTTTACCGCAAAATTGATTCCCACGGTTTTGTGCCCCATAATAATGAAAGGCAAATTGATAAGCGGAATTAAGTAATAAATCGGAATTTCTGTCAACGCAGAAACCAACAACGAAATTCCTGTTGCGCCACCATCTATAAATTTATTGGTCAAAAGAAATCCTTTGAAACCGAAACCTGCAGAAAATACACCGATGGTAATGAGTAAAAAATTTTTGAATTCGTTTCTTAGGGAAACCAAAATATTATTTTTGGTTTTAATGACTTTGTACCGACTGGTATCTGCTTCGCCTTGTAAACGAAGAATGAGTAAAATGATTTGTTTCCAGATATTTTTAATCATTTTTAGCTTTTGATTTTATCAATGTTTACAATTTTGTAGACCATTTCTTTTAAGAGTTCACTTTCCTCCATATTTACTGCTCCTAGACCTTTTGATTTTAAATCAATTTCCCTCAAAACCGAGATTACTCTGGTCGAAAATTTCAACGGATAATTTCTCGCCGCTTCTGCATAATCTTTCACAAAAAAAGGATTTACACCCAATGCAGACGCGATGAGACTTTGCCCTTGATTCGCTACGGTATGATACATCACCACATTGCTGAAAAAATTATAGAGATTTCCTATGGTCATGACAATAGGATTGGTTTTGGGATTTTTTCCCATGTAATACGCAATTTTGAAGGCTTGATTGCTGTCTTTTTTTCCGAGTGCTTTTTGCAATTCAAAAACATTAAATTCCTTAGAAATCCCAATGTGCGTTTCTACTAATTTACCATCTAAAACTTCTCCTTCTTTCAGCACCAATTTCATTTTATTGAGCTCATTGGAAATTCTAGAAAGGTCATTTCCCAAGTAATCTGCCAATAGTTGAGCAATTCCTGGCGCTAGTTTTATTTGAAGGTTTTTAGATTCGTCTTCTATCCATTTCGCCAAGTTATAATCTTTTACAGGTTCGCTGTGAAAGAGCATATTTGCTTTGTCCAGAACTTTGAATACTTTTTTTCGGCTGTCTACTTTTTTATGCTTGTGTGCAAAGACCAGAATGGTAGATTCCACAGGATTTGTGGCGTAGTTTTCTAAAATTCTAGATTCGTCTTCATTTAATTTTAAGTCTTGTGCTTCTTTTACGATGATGAGTTGCTTGTCTCCCATCATAGGATACTGTCTAGAAAGTGCCAAAATATCATTATAATTGGTATCTTTGCCATAGACTACCGTTTGGTTAAAAGCTTTTTCGTCTTCTGTAAGCACATCATTTTCTAATGCTTTTACAGCTGCGTCTATAAAAAAAGCTTCTTCGCCATGGAAAAAGTAGATGGGTAAAAAGTCCCTATTTTTAATATGTTTGAAAATCTGTTCTAATTCTTTCATCTGAATGCAGCTGCCGAAATTAAATTTTAAAGAAGATTTTGTTTTTGATATCAAGCGAGACAAAGATACGTTTTTTATTTATGATATGGTAAGGAAATCTTGGTTGGTTCTCACTCCTGAAGAGTGGGTAAGACAGCATTTCGTACACTATTTCACTCAAGTAAAAAAGTATGCAAAATCTGCATTAATCCTAGAAAAAAAACTAGAATTAAACGGAACCATCAAGAGAATAGACCTCTTGATTACCGAAAAAACAGCACCTAAAATTTTGGTAGAACTCAAAGCACCACATATCACCCTTACCGAACAAACATTTGAACAAATTGCAAGATACAATTCGGTGATTGGTGCTGAAAAAATTATTTTGAGCAATGGTTTACAGCATATTGCCGCAAGATTTGAAAACGGAAACTATCATTTCGAAAATGTAGAATTTTAAAATAAGAAAAACATGAATATCAAAAATATCATCTTTGATTTTGGCGGAGTGGTTATGGATTGGGACCCGCGTTATTTTTTCAGAGATTATTTCAATGACGACGAGAAAATGGAATATTTCTTGGGAAATATCGCTACCAATGAATGGAATGCGGAACAAGACCGAGGCAGAAGCGTAGCTGAAGCCAATGCTTTACTCATTTCTAAGCACCCAGAATGGGAAAAAGAGATATTGGCATATTATGAAAACTGGCACATCATGTTGCGTTCAGACATTCCAGAAAACGTGAGTGTTTTGCAAAAATTAAAAGGAAAATATGAACTTTTCGGACTTACGAATTGGTCGGCAGAGTTTTTTCCTTACGCTTTGGCTAATTATGAATTTTTCAATGTTTTTGAAGGAAAAATCGTAGTTTCTGGCGAAGAGAAACTCATCAAACCGAATCCTAAAATTTGGGAAGTTCTCCTCGACCGTTATCAAATAAAAGCCGAAGAATCTGTTTTTATTGACGATAATTTCCACAACATCGAAACGGCAAAAAGTTTAGATTTCATCACAGTTCACGTGAATGAAAACATGAATTTAGAAACTGAACTTAAAAATTTGGGATTAGAATTTTAAATTCATCAAAAACATATTCCATCAAAAAAGTCACATCGTGAGGATGTGACTTTCTATCTTTTATTTCCAAAATTTTACAAGAAAATTTTAGTCTCTTCTTTTACCGTACACAGAACGATGCTGCTGTGATAATCGCCGATGTGGGGATAATTGGTAAATGTTTTTTCTACAAAATCGTTGTATTCTTTAATGTTTTTGGTCACAATTTTAATCATGTAATCATACACTCCAGAAACACTCACTACTTCTACTATTTCAGGACATTTATTGAGTTTTTCCTCAAAATCTCTCAAAATTTCCACTGATTTATTTTTGATGGTTACGTTGCAATATGCCACCAATTCGTACCCTACTTTTTCTCTATCTACGATGGCTACATATTTTTTGATGATTCCATTGTTTTTGAGAGATTTTACTCTTTCATAAGTGGGTGTGAAAGATAAACCGATTCTTTCTGCCAAATCTTTGATGGCAATCGTGTTATCTTCTTGCAGAATATTGAGGATTTTGTAATCTAACTTATCGAGTGACTTCATAAATTTTATCTAAAAATGAAGTCAAAAATAAGAATTATTTTTAAAATATCCTGTATTTTGGAAGTTTGACCATAAAAAAAATCTATAAAAGGAGTTGTTGGTTGTTGGTTGACAGTTGTTGGTTGTTGGTTGATGGACTATAGACGATGGATCAATTTAAGATCTTTTGAGGGATTCTAAAAATCGAATCACTTTGCTGTTGAAAACGTGTGGAGCATCTACATTGACTACATGACCGCAGTTTTCGATCACCAATAAACTCGATGATTTTTCGTGGTTTTTTACCACTTCTTTCACCGAAGGCAAAAACATATAATCCTCTTCTCCCATCACATAAAAAGTGGGAATATTGAGTTCCTTTTGTCTGAACCAACGCAGAACTGGGTTAATTTCTGTCGTCAATTTAAACCACTTAATAAACTCTTTTTGGTATAATTTCTTCGCCTCATTGATAAAGAGATTTCGCGAAGATTTATGATTTTTCTTGGGCATAATAATGAAGGCAAAGAGACGGTACAAAACCAAATATGGTAAAATGTATTTAAAAATATTGCCAATTTTCATTAAAATCTGCGAGCGGAAATTCATTTTCAGAATAGCTCCTCCCATTACCATCGATTTTACACGTTCTGGACGCATTTCTGCCAACTGACGAATCACAATAGAACCTAAAGAAATCCCCACAAAATGAGAACTTTTGATTTTAAGATGGTCTATGACTTCCAAAATATCATGCGCAATAGATTGAAAGGTGTATTTCTTCGCCTTTAATTTATTAGAACTTCCGTGACCTCGTAAATCGAGCATTAAGACATTAAATTTCTTCTGAAATTCGCGGATTTGTTTGAACCAAATGGTAGAACTTCCTCCAGCTCCATGAACAAAGGTCACCCATTCTGCACTTTCAGAATTTTGATAAATTGTATATGAAATCAAATTTTTAACTTTTTTACAAAAATATAATATTATGCAATAAATATAATTAATTTTTCGTGAATTTTTATCTCTTTTATCCATAAAAAATCATTCTCAAAATTATTTCCCCTTCCCTAAAGGGTGTAATTTTGAATACTCTATTCTTCCCTGTTCACCAAATCCATAGAAAAAGCAGGCAGACAAATGGCTAAATATTCAAAATTATTTTCCCCTTCCCTAAAGGGTGTAATTTTGAATACTCTAT
Organism: Cloacibacterium sp. DMC96; assembly: GCF_056313765.1. Classification (NCBI taxonomy): domain Bacteria; kingdom Pseudomonadati; phylum Bacteroidota; class Flavobacteriia; order Flavobacteriales; family Weeksellaceae; genus Cloacibacterium; species Cloacibacterium sp. DMC96. The sequence continues at coordinate 1,381,098 of NZ_JBQUZQ010000001.1, forward strand.
TCTTCTCTATTCACTAAATCCATAGAGAAAGCAGGCAAACAAATGGCTAAATATTCGCATTCATCTTCGAAAGGGTTGCTGTAACGAATTCTTGCCCCTTTTTGGATTAAAATGCTCTGTCCAGCTTCTAAAACTACTAATTCCCCATCAATTTCAAACTGTTTTTTCCCTCTGATGATGATGGTAAATTCATCAAATTCTGGCGTTTGATGCGGTTCGCTCCAATGTGGTGGCGCAATCATGTGCGCAATAGAAATTTCTGAATTCCCTGTAGAATTTCCCCAATGTTCTTGAATTAATTTACCATCTGTAGTAGGCACTACAAAAGGATTTTTCTGAATTTTATATTTCTTTTCCATTACAATTATTATTAAAAAACCTTTATCAAAATTAAAGATAAAGGTTTGAATATTATATTACTTTACGGTCAATTTTTTGTACTTGTAATAAGCACCTAATCCTAATGCCGTCATTACTCCAATACTGATGTACACCCAAGCTGGAACAGGAATAGGATCTCCTGCTGCATAAGAATGCAATCCTGAAAGGTAATAATTCACTCCAAAATAGGTCATTACCATACTACAGAATGCGAACATGGTCATTAAGTGGAAGGCGTATCTTCCTCTCAAACCTGGAACCAATCTCATGTGCAATACAAATGCGTATACAATGATAGAAATGAATGCCCAAGTTTCTTTCGGGTCCCAGCTCCAATATCTACCCCAAGATTCATTTGCCCAAATTCCACCTAAGAAATTCCCCACGGTTAATGCAAATAAACCAATGGTTAAGGACATTTCTGAAACGATGGTTAATTCTTTAATCGTAGAATGGTCATGTTTATCAAATGTATTTTTACTTGAAATAATATAGAAAAACAATGAAATCACTGCAATAATCATTGACAAAGCGAAGAAACCATAACTGCTGGTAATAATCGCTACGTGAATGATTAACCAATATGATTTCAACACTGGTACTAAAGGTGTGATTTGAGGGTCTAATTGAGAACCACCATGTGCAAATCCCATCATGATTACCGCTACCATAAATCCTGCAGCTGGAATGAGTGCATTGGCATTTCTGTACAGCATTAAACCTGCTGAAATTCCCACCCAAGAAATAAATACAATGGCTTCGTAACCATTACTCCAAGGAGCGTGACCAGAAATGTACCATCTTCCGATTAATCCTAAGAAGTGAAGGAAATATCCTACTACTCCAATGTAAATGATAGATTTGATTACTTTGTGTAATATTTTGTTTGGTTTGAAAAGTTCTATAAATCCTAAAACGATTAATAAACCACCAATGATTGTATAAAAAATCAATAACCAAAAGTTAAGATTTGCTTTGTTCATAAAAACTTCAAGGCTCACTTTGCTCTCATCTGGAAGTACATTTTTACCCCAAGTTTTTTGATATTCTTGAATTTTGGTTAGCGCTTCATCTGCTTTTGTCCAGTCTCCATTTCTAGAAGCATCTACTACACTGATGAAATAAGGTGCAATCACATTTTGTGCTTGTGGATCTGCTTTTTGTTCTGCATCTAGCCAAGAGTTCCAAGTATGATTAGGGTCGTTTTGAATAGGAACTACTCTAAAATATTGTCCAGAAAGCAATCCGTAAAATACTTGCACTCTTTCGTTTACAGAAATAACTTCTTTATCATAATTGCTTTGTTCTGCAGGTTTTTTTCTAAAAGCCGTATTGAAATCTTCTTCTAAAATGAATTTTGGCATTCCCATCGCATCGGTTACGAAAAGATTCATCATAGAAGTATAGCCATCTTCGTTGGCTTTGGTTTTTTTCTTTAATTCTTCGCCACCTTTTGTTCCGATTTTGATGATTTTATCGTTCATCCAAGCCATCGGATTGATGTTAATCGATAAGAACCACTGGTTCGCGTTTAGCTCTCCCCATTTTTCTTTTTTGGCTAACTTTCTTAAAACATCTAATGCTTGAGTATTCATCGGTTCTATTCTTCCGTCAAAACCTTGCACGAGAAGATACCCGAATTTCTCGGCATGTTCTTTAGAAATTTCGGCGTGAACCATTTGTTGAGGCACACTTTGCGGTTGAGCAGTTGGCGCAGCTTCAGCATGAACTTCTCCTTCTTTATGTTGATGCTCTTGAGCATTTAATCCCACCATTGAGAATAATAAAAGGAAAATTGCAACTTTCTTTTTCGCCATGTCTTTTAGAGATTGGTTCAGTTTCCAGAAGTGTGTTCCTTTCCAGAAAAGTGCTACAAACAATCCTAAAAACAAGAATGCGTAGCCAATATATGTTACCAAAGTTCCCCAGAAATCGTGATTTACCGATAGCACGGTTCCTTGTCTGTCTGGGTCAAAACTCGCTTGGAAGAATCTATATCCTTTATGATTTAAAACGTGGTTCATATAAATTTTATAAGGCGTTTGTTTGCCTTCGTCTACAATTTGAACGTGTGATTCATACGCAGATGGAGAATCACTTCCTGGGTAAGTTTCCATGACGAAATCATCTAATTTCAAAGCAAATGGAGTTTGATACACTTTCGGACCGAAACCAAGAATGATGTTTAATCCGTCAATTGTCATTTGTTTAAATGCGTTAGGATTTCCTTTTTCTACTGACAAATCGATGGTTTGTTCTGTTTTAGGACCTTTTACCAAAACTTTTAACATATCAGGAACATTTTGGTCTCTTTTTTTATCTCCAGAATAGGCAATTAGGTTTCCTTTTTTCAAAGGTTCTGGAACTACCAATTTTAAATTTTCGATGGTGTAAAGACTTCTCAAAGCCAATGGCTGGAATTCATCTTTCTTAGTAACACCAGTTGCTTGAGTTGCCATGGTCATATAATTGGCTTCTACAGGTGTTTTGATGAATAAATTCCCGTTTTCCTGTTTGAATTCTACTGCTCCTTCTATACCTTTATTGAAAGAAACTAGGAATCCATTGATGCTTTTTACCTCACCAGAACCCAAATAAATATCTTCTCTTCCATTATCATTGGTTGAAACCAAGTGAAGATATTCTTTTCCTGAATCGCTGACAACTAAACTGTCTTTTTTTCTCTGAATATATTCTAATTGCTCTACTTGAACCAGTTCCCCATGGAAATCATACTTTGCCTTAAATCTGTGCGGAATAATTTTCGCAATGAGTGGTTCTTGAGAAGCCATCATATAAGGAATTTCGGCATAACTTAAACGGTCGCCACCTCTTTCGATTTGAATTTTAAAGAAATTTTTATCGGTAATGATTTCATTAGAAGTTTCTCCTTCTCTGATGTGCATTTGCCCTTCGTAACTGATGTAACGGGTGATTGCTCCCCCAATAAAAATAAAGACAAAAGCCAAGTGAAACACCAATAACGGCCATTTTTCTCGTTTCCAAAGTCTGTATCTATTAATATTACCAATAAAGTTGAGGATAAGTAAAATCATTACTACTTCGAACCATTTTGCTTCATAGATTAAAGCTTTGGCAGTAGGTGTTCCGAAATCGTTTTCTACAAAAGTAGCATAAGCCATTGCAAAAGCATAAACGAACAATAAAACAGCCATTGTTCTCGTAGAAATCAGAATATTAATCAGTTTTTTCATTATAGATTTTTAAACTGCACAAAAATACATTCTATAAATTGAATTAGCGAATTTTGATAGTTGGATTTTATCTATAACTGTGTTAAAATTTTTATAAAATTTTGCTTTTTTTTAACTTCTTTGGTTCATTTAATCATTTGATTTCTCTGTATAAAAATTCAACTTCTTAAAAACCAAATCCTCATTTTCAATTTGAAGACCTCAAAATCAGAAAATTAAATGCTATTTCTAGCTAAAAAGTTACTATTTTTAAAATCAAAAAACGATTTCAAATGTTTTCATTTTTCATATAAAATATTACCTTTGCGTGTTATCACATTATGGCAAAATTAGCATCTAACAATAGACAAGAGGTAGAAGAAAGCAAGACGCTCTCTAAACCCAGAATTTTTTTCGGACTTTTATTTTTGTTTTTATCGGTAGTGTTTGCACTATCTTTCGCATCTTATTTACTGAATTGGAAGGCTAACCAAAGTCAGACTGGTGCAATGTTGGATAAAAGCATTAAATCTTCTAATATTTTTGGAAAAGTGGGAGACTGGCTCGGGAATATTTTTATTTTCGATAGTATCGGGATTGCTGCTTTCATTGTGGCTTTTTTGATGATGGTTTTAGGTTTCCAAATCCTGAAGAAAAACTATTTTAAAATCTGGAAAACCCTTTCTCACTCTCTCTTTTTTCTTTGTTGGCTCCCTATTCTTATGGGCGCCATCACCAAAGGAAACGGAACGTTAAGTGGCGTTTTCGGGAATGAAATTCAAGAATATTTGGCTTCTATTATTGGTGATTTCGGATTGTGGATGACCCTTTTAGCTGCGATTATCCTGTATTTTGTTTTGGAATTTAATCTCAGACCGAGTTCTATTAAAAATCAAATCGATTCTATTAAAGATAAATTTGCCCCAGATTATGATGCCGATGAAGATTTCGAAGCAGACAAAGAACTGAAAGAAGAACCTCATTTTGAAAACCTAAAAGTCACTTCGGAAGTTGAAGCTCCTAAAACAGAAACTTTTGAAACTATTAAAACACCTCATCAGACAGGCTTGGAAGTTCCTAAGACAGATGTTTCGACTCCGCTCAACATGACAAAGGAGAAAGATTTAGAGCCTACAGGTTTTAGTTTTCAAAAAGAAGAGACACCTACAAAAACTGCAGACAATATTGCTTTCAGTATTGAAGAAGTGAAGGAAGATTTAGACGATTCTGAAAGAAAAGCTAAGGATTTGGTAGACAAACACGGTTTGTATGACCATAAATTGGATTTGGCGAATTTCCAAATGCCAAAAATTGAACTTTTAAGAGAATATGGCAACGAAGAAATCGCCATCAATAAAGACGAACTCGAAGAAAATAAAAATAAAATCGTTGGCTTACTGAAAAATTTCAACGTAGGTATTGCAGAAATTAAAGCAACCATCGGTCCTACTGTTACGCTTTACGAAATCGTTCCAGAAGCGGGAATCAGAGTAGCGGCGATTAAAAAATTACAAGATGATATTGCTTTAAATTTATCAGCTCTAGGAATTAGAATCATTGCACCAATGCCAGGAAAAGGAACGATAGGAATAGAAGTTCCACGCAAAAATCCTTCAATGGTTTCTATGCGAAGTGTTATTTCTTCACCGAAATTCCAAAATGCAGATATGGATTTGCCAGTAGTTTTTGGGAAAACGATTTCTAACGAAGTTTTCGTAGCAGATTTAGCCAAAATGCCTCACTTATTGATGGCTGGAGCAACTGGACAAGGAAAATCTGTTGGGATTAACGCCATTCTTACTTCCCTACTTTACAAAAAACATCCTAGTGAATTAAAATTTGTAATGGTAGACCCTAAAAAAGTAGAACTTTCATTGTATTCTAAAATTGAAAGACATTATTTGGCAAAACTTCCAGATGGCGAAGACGCTATTATTACGGATACGCATAAAGTGATTAACACTCTGAACTCTCTTTGTATAGAAATGGATACGCGTTATGACTTGCTGAAAAATGCTTTTTGTAAAAATATTAAGGAATACAATAAGAAATTCACGGAGCGCAAACTGAATCCTGAAAACGGTCACCGTTACATGCCTTACATCGTTCTTGTGGTAGACGAATTTGCAGACCTTATCATGACGGCAGGAAAAGAAGTAGAACTCCCAATTGCCAGATTAGCTCAATTGGCAAGAGCGGTGGGAATTCACTTGATTGTAGCAACGCAAAGACCATCTGTAAACGTCATTACAGGGATGATTAAAGCCAATTTCCCAGCGAGAGCAGCCTTTAGAGTAATTTCTTCTGTAGATTCCAGAACCATTTTAGATTCTACAGGTGCAGAGCAATTGATAGGAAAAGGTGATATGTTGTATTTTAACGGAAATGACTTATTGAGATTGCAATGTGCATTTGTAGATACTCCAGAAGTGGAAAAAATTGCAGAATACATTGGCGAACAAAAAGGTTACGCTTCTGCATTTATGTTGCCCGAATATTCTGGGGAAGAAACCACTTCTACGGTGGGAAGTTTTGACCCGAATGAAAAAGACCAACTCTTCGAAGAAGCCGCTAGAATTATTGTTTCTACACAACAAGGTTCTACTTCTATGCTTCAGAGACAATTAAAATTGGGCTACAACAGAGCTGGAAGAATTATGGACCAGTTAGAAGCTGCAGGAATTGTAGGCGGTTTCAACGGTGCAAAAGCAAGAGAAGTCATGATTTCTGATTTGAATTCTTTGGAAAGTTTCTTGGAGGAATTGAGGAAGTAAATACAAAAACAAAAGAATAAAAATGAGAATACTATTTATCTTAATTTTCATTTCAAATTTTACATTCTCCCAAGAAAAAAAAGATAGCTCTTTTTGTTCTGAAACATTTGAAATTACTGATAAAGTTCCTAAAAATATCAGAAGATTCATAAAAGAGAATCGGAAAAAAGATGAATTGCTTTGGTATAATCAAAATAATAGATTTATTAAAACATACAATATTCATTTTTTTAAATCTAAAAACTTCTTTGCAATAAATTATTTTTACGATTCTTCAAGTTATTCTCAAAGCAGAATTATTTTTTTTAAAATCGAAAACATAAAAAATTACTCTATTGTAGGTGATTGTTGCCTTCAATATGAGAATTTTAATGATAAATTAAAATGCAATTGTGAAAAGAACTTAACCTTTCTTAAAGAATAGTTAAATAGATAAAATGCAAAAACATTGGCTCACTTTTTGAAATCTACACCAAGAATCATTAAAAATAAAAACATGAAATATTTTAACAAGATTATATTAGCAAGTGCTTTGGTTGGAAGTTTTACCTTTTCGTTCGCGCAAAAAGTAGATGCTAAAGCCAAAACTATTTTAGAAACCGTTTCTAAAAATTATAAAGCCAAGAAAAATACGTACTTCAAATTTTCTTACGGAACGGGAACTGGAAAAGTAAGCAAAACCGAAACAGGAATCTTCTACTCTACTCCTACTCAGTATAAACTGAATATCATGGGAAATGAGCAGATTTTTGACGGAAAAAAAGTGTACAACATTTCTAAAGAAGACCAAGAAGTGACAATTGCTCAGCCGAATGGTTCAGAAAAAGCACTTTCCCCTATCAATTATCTTGATGAATACAAAACAGGCTACACCGTAACTTATGCAGGAAAAAGTGGCGGTCTAGACCTCATCAAAATGGTTCCTGTGAAAGATAATGGAGTAAAAAGTGTGGTTTTGTACATCAATACGCCTAAAAAGCAGATTGCTAAAATTGTACAGACTTCATCAGGCAATGATTTGGCCGTGATTACCGTAAATCAATACAAAGAAAACCAAAGTTTAAGTGCTTCTACTTTTAGCTTTGATAAAAACAAGTACAAGAATTACCTGATTACAGAATTATAATTTTCAAAAAATAAGTTAAATTAAAGTCACAAAAGCCATTCCTTTTGTGACTTTTTCATAATTTTGGCAAATGTTAAAGAAACTCGATCAATATATTATAAAAACCTTTTTCGGGCCGTTTCTATTTATTTTCAGCGTGCTGTTTTTCATCTTTATGGTGAATATTGTATGGATACAGCTTTCGCAGTTTACAGGAAAAGGCTTAAGCAATTGGGAAATTGTAAAATTCTTGTTTTATCTGAGTGTAAACGTTGTCAAAATGGTATTACCACTCACGATTCTTTTGGCTTCCATTATGACTTTTGGAGATTTCGGGGAACGCTATGAACTCGCCGCCATGAAATCTGCGGGAATTTCCCTCACCAGAATTATGATGCCTTTATTTGCCATCGTTTCTTTACTTTCTATCATGCTTTTTGTGTTTTCGAATAATGTGATTCCAGATTTTCAGAGGAAGGCCAAAAACATGATGTACAATATTGCCGCTACCAAACCCGCCATCAACTTTACCGCAGGACAATTCATCAATTCATTGCCTGGAGCAACGGTAAAATTTGACAAAATTTATGGAGAAAACGGCGAACATTTAGAAGGCGTTTTTGTGCACAAAGTGGCTAATGCTTATGAAGACCAAAGAACTATTATTGCTAAAAAAGGTGAATTTACACCTGCTGCGAATAGAAATTATTTGAAATTGGTTTTATATGATGGCTATATTTTCGAAGATAATATTCAAGACAAAAATTATTTAGAACGACTAAAACAGCCTGGTCAATCGGTAAAATTTGATTCTCTGGTTCAGCATTTTGATGTGAGTGATGTCATTAACAAAGCCATAGAAGACGAAAAAATCACAGATGATTACCGTTTCCAAAACTATAAAGAGATTAATAAAACGATTGTAAAGGTTAAGAAAGAAAACGATTATAGTTTTAATTCTATTAACTCAGAAATGGTAGGACAAACGAATAATTATGTTACCTATATTGACAAAATTAAAAATCCTGCCAAACCTACAGAACCTTTTGCGATAGAAAAATTGAAAGAAGATAAAAGGTTAGAAGTCCTCTATCAAGCCTATACTAAAATTTCTTTTTTACAAAACGAAAAAAAGAATAAGGATACCCAAATTTTAGATATTGTAAAGTATTACAATAAGATTATCATGTATCAACAAGGGATTATTGCTTATTCCGTGACTTGTCTTATTTTCTTTATGATTGGTGCGAGTTTAGGTTCTATCATCAGAAAAGGAGGTGTAGGTTTACCTGTGGTGATTGCAATTATCATTTTTATTGTCTTCTATGTGATGAACTTGACCGTAGAAAATATTACTTGGAAAGGAAAACTCAATCCTTATTTCGGAGCTTGGCTTTCTAATTTGGTTTTATTTCCTTTTGGTGTTTGGCTCACATATAAAGCGCTTACCGATTCTCAAGTTTTCGATGTAGAAAAATACAAAGCACTGACCAAGCCTCTTTGGAGCAAGTTTGTGAAAGAAAGAGAGCATGAAAGGTATCAATAGGTTTAGATTCTAGATACTAGATATGAGATTCTAGATATGAGATTCTAGATTTTATAATAAAAAAACTCCAGAAATTCTGGAGTTTTTTGTTTTGCTTATGTTTATAGCATTAGATTTTGAAAATATCTGTTTCTTTTGCTTTAAAATGTTCGTCTGCTAATTTCACATACTTGTCTGTCAGTTCTTGGATTTTAGCTTCTGTATCTTTGATGATGTCTTCAGAAACGCCATCTAATTTTTTAAGTTCTTTCATACCATCATGTCTAGCATTTCTGATGGTTACTTTGGTTTGTTCGGTTTCCGCTTTCGCTTGTTTTGCTAAATCTTTACGTCTTTCTTCAGTTAATGGCGGAACATTAAGAATAATTGTATCTCCATTATTAGAAGGCGCAAAACCAAGGTTAGAATTGATAATCGCTTTTTCAATGGCGTTAATCGCTGATCTATCCCATGGTTGAATAGAAATCGTCATCGCATCTGGAACAGATACATTCGCAACTTGATTGATTGGCGACATTGCTCCGTAATATTCTACCACAACATCTTGAACCATAGATGTAGAAGCTCTACCTGCTCTAATTTTTTGGAAAGCGTGATCAAGGTGCTTAATTGCAGCATCCATTTCTTGCTTTACCATATCCATAATCATGTTTAATTCTTCCATTGTATATTGAAAATTTGATAAGTTACACATTATATATTCACAAGAGTTCCTACTTCTTCGCCTAAGACTACTTTTAATAAATTACCGTCTTTATTCATGTCAAAAACAATGATGGGTAAATTATTTTCTTTACTTAGGGTAAATGCAGTCATGTCCATTACTTTTAAATCTTTCTCAAAAACTTCGTCGTAAGAAAGCGAGTTGAATTTTACTGCATCTGCATTTTTTTCTGGGTCAGAATCATAGATTCCATCTACTCTCGTTCCTTTCAAAATAACATCAGCGCCTATTTCTATTGCTCTCAATGTAGCTGCAGTATCAGTTGTAAAATACGGATTACCAGTTCCCGCTCCGAAAATCACCACTCTTCCTTTTTCTAAGTGTCTCACCGCTCTTCTTTTGATGAAAGGTTCTGCTACTTTATCCATTTCTATTGCAGACTGTAATCTGGTCTTAATGCCTTGGTCTTCTAGTGCGCCTTGTAACGCCATCCCATTAATTACGGTAGCCAACATTCCCATATAATCGCCTTGCACTCTATCCATACCTTTGGCTGCTCCAGCTACTCCACGGAAAATATTTCCTCCTCCTATTACAATTGCTAATTCTACACCTGCATCTACTACTTTTTTAATTTCTTTAGCATATTCTACCAATCTATCATTATCAATCCCGTATTGTCTGCTACCCATTAAAGCTTCTCCGCTTAATTTTAAAAGAACTCTTTTGTATTTCATTGTTATATTTTTATCAAAATTGGTGTCTCAAAAAGTATAGATTTGAGGCAAAAAATAAATTTAATGCAAATATAATGAATCGTAAAGAATTTCGTTAATAGAATTATGTTTTCGCTTTTAATTTTTGTTAAAGTGTAAAATAAATTATTTTTGCAAAGTTATAATTGAAATTTTGAAGAAACTATTTACCACATCCTTCTGTTTATTCGCATTATGGGCTTCTGCACAAACTGGAACCAAGGTCTATCCTTTTCTGAATGTTCCCGTTTCTGCCAGACAAGCTGTTTTAGGTGGTGATGCGGTTTCTGTACGAGATTATGACGTGAATTTTGCTGCCATCAATCCTGCTCTCATGAACCTAGACATGGACAATAGAATCGGGATTAATTACGGTTCTTACATTGCTGGTTCTAATTTGGGAAGCATTAATTACGTAAAAGATTTAACGGCAGGACATTTCATTTCAGTCAACGCCAGAGTTTTGGACTTCGGAAAAACACCCAGAACTGATGAATTCGGGAATGTAAACGGGGAATTTTCTGCCATGGATGCTTCATTTGGCATAGGTTATGCCTATCAGTTTGATGATGATTTCACGATTGGTGCCAATGTGAATTACCTCACTTCTAAAATCGACAATTATACTTCTTCGGCCATTTCTGCGAATGCTGGAGTAACTTATCACAATGAACAATCCAAAGAAACGGTGGCTTTGGTTTTCAGAAATTTTGGTTATCAAATCAAATCTTACAACGGAACCAAAGAACAATTGCCTTTCCGAGCAGATATAGGTTACACCAGAATTTTACCAGATTTTCCTTTGGCTTACACCCTTACTTATCATGATTTACAGCAATTTAATATTTCTCAATCGTATGATATTAATGGCAAAGAAATCGGTTTTGGCAGAAAATTGATGGACCATCTTTCTGGTGGCATCGAATTGTTTCCTGAACAAGCCTTCAATATTAGAATGGGTTATAACGTAAAACGCGGAAACGAACTCGCGGTTCTCGATCAAAGAAATTTCTCTGGATTGAGTTTTGGCTTTGGAATCAAAATCTCCTCTTTTAGATTTGATTATTCCCACGTTCGTTATCACAACGCCGATAATGTGAATCAAATTGGCTTAATGCTGGATTTGGTAGAACTTTCTGGAAATAGAAGGTGATGATTTGGGATTTGGGATTTGGGATTTTAGATTTTTAGAAAACTAATTGAAAGAAATCTTTTGTATATTTGGATTAAGTAAGTTCGCAAATTTGCCGAACTGTTAGGTAAAATCATAAAATAACAAAACTCTAAATATGAATATTACAAACTTTACAATTGAAGGTTTACATAATACCAAAGATTATTCATTAAAATTCTTGGACAATAAACTAATATTGGTATCAGATAATGGAGCTGGTAAAACAACAATTGTTAATATTTTCTACTACTTTCTATCTAAACAATGGAACAAATTATTAGAATATAATTTTAGAAGAATTATTTGTTTAATTAACGATGAGAAAATAGAATTTACTAAAGATTTTTTTCAAAATTTACTTCAAAGAGACAGCAAATTTAAACATAGATTTTCACAAAATACATTATTTAAACTTAACCAAATCTCAGACTTAATTGCTTCTGTTGATTTTTTTAATTTAACAAATAAAGAAATTGAATTACTTTCGGAAAAATTTGATATTCCTTCAAGAGTAATTAGGGAATATATATTTGAGGTATATGAAAAGAAAGAAAATATAGACAATCATAATAATATTAAATCTATAGAAACTAGATTAAATGCTATTTTAAAAGACATTAAAATAATATACTTACCAACCTATAGAAGGATTGAAAAGGATTTAATTAATATATTTCCTCATCTAGAAAGAAGTATTAAAGAATATGAAATTCAAACTAGAAGATATAACTCTAAGGAGGAAAATTATTCGGAATTAGTTGAATTTGGCATGAATGATATTCAAAGAAAAATTGAAAGAAGGTGTTTGGAACTTAAAAACTATTTTTACGACAAATTAAATTCAAATTTAATAGGTTCATATTTAGATGATATTTTAAATAAAAGTTATAACAATTTTGATTTTAATAAAATTTCTCAAATAGATGAGGAAGCGTTAAACTACATTTTAAAAAGACTTGATGATTCTGTAATTAGTAAAGAAGGTAAAAATAAACTTAGAGATTTTGTGCAATCATTACAATACAATGTTGCAAATAATGATATAGAAGATAAGATTAATGCGCATTTTGTATGGAAATTATTCCAAATATATGATTTTCAACAAAAAGAAGAAAGTGACATTCTGAAGCTTATAAAAATTTGTAATGAGTATTTAGGATCTGACAAAGAGTTAGTATATAATAAAGATGAATTTAAAGTAGAAATCATTTTAAATCAAGAAATAAATTTTAGAAATAACCTTAGACAACTTTTCTTGGACGTAGATATTATAAAAGAAGAAAAAATTAATAGGATAGAATTTAAAGATTTATCTTCTGGTGAGAAGCAAATTATTTCACTTTTTACACATTTAGTTTTATCTGAAAAGGACTATTACATTATCATTGATGAGCCCGAACTTTCCTTATCTGTTCCTTGGCAAGAAAAATTATTAACCAATATTCTTGAATTAGATAAATGTAAAGGCTTACTTGCTGTAACACATTCTCCATTTATATTTCAAAATAATTTGAGAAAATACACTCACGCATTAGAAGAATTTAAAAGATAATATTATATGAGCTTGTTAGATATTTTAGACGAAAAAATTCTAACACCATCAGCTGCTTGCATAAAAATATTATCACAATATAAAACAAATGATAATACAATATTTTGTCTTGTTGAAGGTGTTGAAGATAACTCTTTTTATCGTCATTTTTTCGAAATTTACAAGGAGAATATTCCAGTAAAATATATTGTTTGTAATGGTAAACAAAATGTTATTGATAACTATAATGATTTAGATTGGCAATTTTACGATAAAAAAAGAATCTTATTTTTTATTGATAAAGATTTTGATGACTACATAGAAAGAGAAACTTTAAATGATGAAAATGTTTTCATAACAGACTATTATTCTATTGAGAACTATTTAGTTGATGAAAAAATTTTGGAAAAGTTTATTACAGATAACTGCTTAATAACTTCAGAATCAGTAATACAGTTAGCTGTAGAAAATTTTAAAAAACAACATAAAATTTTTGTCAAACAACTAAAAATGATTTCCGCTTGGATGATGTATTGTAGAAAAAATAATTTTGAAGTTTGTTTCAATGATATTAAAATGTCTGATTTATTTAAAATCGATAATGATGGTAAATTAATTAAGAAATCATTATCAACCTACAGAAGTAAATTTGAATACCTTTGTGATAAAACACAATCTAACCATTTTAATATTGCTGAAATAAGATTTTTTTATAACAAAATAAAAGAGGAAACAAAACCAAAAAAATATATTAGAGGAAAGTACGAATTGTATTTTATGTTTATGTATTTAAAATATATCTCAGAAAATGTCGTAAATGAAATATCTAGGGAAGTTAAAGAACATAATAAAAGTGCTCGCGGAAAAGACAAAATCGTTAGACCTAAATCTACAATTCAAATTAAAGAAGAAAATGTTTTTCAAGTATTGTACAATAAATCGAAAGTACCAATAAAATTAAAATCTTTCTTAGAAACAATATAACGTATCTTAATAACTTGAATGTTGAACAAATTCAAATTTTTCAAAACAATATAAAAAATCATAAAAATTCCATCTCTATTATTCTCCCATAAACTCAGCAACCACAAAAAGGTTTTTCTTTTAGTAATTTTCAAATTCAAAAAACTTTAACGAAATTTGTAGCATGAACAAAAAACCAGTTATTGCTATTGACGGATTTTCATCTACCGGAAAAAGTTCAATTTCTAAAGTGATTGCCCAAAAACTTGACCTCATCCATATTGATACAGGTGCACTCTACCGTGGAATTACCTATTTCGCTTTAGAAAACTGCCTTAATGACAGCCAAGAAATAGACATAAAGTCACTCTTTGAAAAATTTGACCAAATCCATTTGGAATTTATTTTAAATAATGGTGTTTTAGAGCTTTTCCTCAATGGCAAAAACATCGATAAAGAAATTCGTGAACCTAGAGTTTCTGACCATGTAAGCCTTATTGCAAAACAAGCAGAAGTAAGAGCTTTTTTACTTGATTTTCAACGAAATTTAGCTCAAAAAGGTGGCGTAATAATGGACGGAAGAGACATAGGAACTGTTATTTTGCCTAATGCAGATTATAAATTCTTCATTACTGCCAGTCCAGAAGAAAGAGCCAAAAGAAGACATCTTGAACTGCAAAATTCTGGCGTAGATATTTCTAGAGAAGAAGTTTACGAAAACCTAAAAACCAGAGATAAAATCGATAGCGAAAGAGCAGTAGCTCCGCTGAAACAAGCAGATGATGCCATCTTGATAGACAATACCTTACTGAACAAAGAAGAAACCATAGCATTGATTCTATCACATATTTCAAAATAAAAAATAGAATCTATTCATGCAATTTTAACATAAATTTGTGAAAATTTTCCTTATATTTGGTATAGAAGTTGTGCGAATGAAGAGGTAAAAGAAAATAAATTATTAACACTAAATTATTACAAAATGGGAAAAGGTAAAAATACAGCAGGAATTATTGCAGGTCTTCTAGCAGGTGCTGCAGTAGGTGTAGTTTTAGGAATGCTTTACGCTCCAGAAGAAGGTAAAGAAACCAGAAAAAAACTAAAAGCTAAAGCGAATGATTTAAAAGATCAAGCATTAGACGAATACGATAAAGTATCTGAAAAAGTAAAGTCGGAATACGGAAATCTATCAGACAAGGCAAAAGAAAATTTAGATAAAGTAGTTTCTAGCGTAAAAGATAGCTACGAAAAGTACAAACATACCGCAGCCAATAAAGCTTCGGAAGTAGTAAAAGAAGTAGAAACAGAGCTAGATGCTCTAAAATAATCTGTAAAGTTTTTATAAAATTTTATAAAGGAACTTATCATAAAAGTTCCTTTTTTTGTACCTTTAAACAAAGAAATTTGCCATGATAGACCTCATCAAAGATTACGCGGAAAAAAAAATAGAACTCGTAAAGCTAGATGCTACCGAGAAATCTCTTAAAATCATTGGAGTTTCAGTACCTGTAATGATTATATCTGTTCTTGCCATTTTCTTTATCTTTTTGTTAAACGTGAGTTTAGGTTTATTCTTAGGAAATTGGCTCCACAACTTTGCTTATGGCTTCCTTATTCTTGCAGGATTCTATTTATTGCTCATTTTATTGGTCTTTTTAATGAGAAACTACATTAAAAAAATCATTACCAATAAGGCAATAGAAACGCTTTTTAACGATTAAAATTCCATGACATGAAAAACTTAGAAGACTTAAGAAAACGCAAGGAAACTTTAAGGAAAGAAATTGCCGAGCTAGAAGACATCGCAGCATTTAAAAATCCTAAAGAAAGTTTAAGTGCCATCACTCATGGATTCACCGACCAATTTTTAGTTGATAAGACAGACGAAAACGGAGAACACCGATTAGCACTCAAACCAGCCAATATTTTAAGTTTTGCTACAGGTGGCGCTTCTGAAAATTATATCAAAACCAAAATCAATCAATACGGCGAAGAAAAAATAGGCATCAATACTCAAAACGTAGTAGGAAGCATCGCCGAAAACGCCATCAAAATAGGATTAGCAGCCGTAGTTACCAATTTTGCAAAGAAAAACCTCTATCATACCAGTTGGAAGAAAAAAATAATTGGCATTGCGCTTATTTATTTGGCACCCATGGTTTTAAAATTTTTAAGAGAAAAATTAGAAGAATACGAAGAACGTGAAGTTTTAAAAAGCCTAGAAGAAATTTTATAATATGGAAAAGGAATTTGTAGATTTCAGCAGTACAATACAACATTCATGGGAAAATTTCCTTGGTCAATTGCCTGCTATTTTGTTGGCAATTTTGGTTTTTATTGCTGGGATTTTCGCCATTAAACTATTTTCAAAAGTCGTCACCAAATTCATAGACGAAAAATCAAAAGATTCTATCGTTACAGATTTCTTGGTGAATATCGTTTCTTTTATCCTCACCATTTTTTTGGTTATCGTTTGTTTGGGAATTTTGGGCTACGGAAATATTACCGATAAAATTTTGGCAGGAACTGCACTCACCACTTTTATTGTAGGTTTTGCTTTAAAAGATATTGGCGAAAATTTCTTGGCAGGAATCCTTATGGCTTTTAGAAGACCTTTTAGAATAGGCGATTTAATCGAAGTACAAGGAATGAGAGGTCGAGTTAAAAAAATGTCTCTCAGAGAAACCAATATAAAAACTCTTGACGGAAAAGATGTTTTCATTCCCAATTCCATTATTCTTAAAAATCCACTTGAAAATTTCACGTACAATCAACTTTTGAGAAGTGAATTCTTCATTAATGTAGATTATTCCGAAGATTTAGAAAAAGTGATGAAGGATATTTTACACATCATCAATTCGTTTGAAGAAGTAGAGAAAAATCCTCATGCAAGTGTTTATGTACAAGAAATAGATGGCGAAAAAATAAAATTGCGTGGTGCTTATTGGTTCAAAACGACTGATGTAAACGCTCCCGGAAACAGTTTAAAATCTGAAATATTGTTCAAAGTTATTCATTACATCAAAAAACAAGACATTCAAATCGAGGAAAATTCTCCCAATCATGATGATGAAAGAAAAACAGTAAAAGAATAATTTTTACTTCAAAAAACGCAGTTTTTCTTTGAGACAAGTGAATTTCACAGGTGCATAACCGATAAATTCTCCGTCCATATCAATGGTTAAAGCCAGACCATCTGCATTTTCGATGAAAACTTCCTGAGTCGAAGTATAAGAAACTTGCGGATGATTAATTTTTTTGCATTTTTTAGCAGTTCCAATATTTCTAAAGTAATCCAACAAGCTGATGTCTCCCACATTGGTAATGGCAAATTCGCCATCAGAAATCTCTGCATGTGGCGCAATTCCTATAGAATTCCCGAAATATTTAGCATTGGCTACTACATAATTCAGCACTTTTCCTTGCCACGTAAAATCTTTGGCGGTGACCCTGATGGTTTTCTTTTTGTACATTAAAAAAGTAGAAATAATGGCGATGAAATAATTCACGTCGCCAGGAAAAACCAAAGGCAATCTTTCTTTACTAATCACTACTTCTCCCCCAATTCCTACATCTGAAACATTGATGAAAAAACGCTCAGCTTTTTGTTTTTCTCGGTTCAGAAATTCTGCAAAACCCACATCTACAAGCGCAGAAGAATCTTTTGTAATAAGCGATTGCAATTCGTCTATATTTTGATAACCTAGATTTTTGATAAAATCGTTACCGCTTCCTGAAGGTAAAATCCCAATTTTTATTTGAGAAATCCTTTCCCAATCATAGCCATTTTCTGTGCGGAAAGCTTCTATTAAGCCATTCACAATCTCATTCAGCGTTCCATCTCCACCTACTGCAATAAAATGCGTAAAACCTTCTTCCACCGCTCTTTTTGGCAAGGTTAAAAAATGCCCAGAATATTCTGAAATAAAAAACTGATAATCTTGATTGAGAAAATGATGCTGAATGTCTATTTCAATTTTCTTGAAATGTCTAATGGTAGGATTGATGAAAAAGGCGATTTTTGGCATTGAAAGAGGTAAAGGTAAAGGTTGAGGTAAAAATTGATTTAAAATTAGCTTTTAAAGATAAACATTTTTCTCAAAACTAAATCCTAATCCCTAAATCCTAATCCTTAAATTTTAGAAAAAATCTGCCCTAGAATAATTCCTGTCGCCATTGAAACATTAAGGCTTTCTGTAGATTGTTTTTGTCCGAATCGAGGAATCGTAATGTTTTGTGAAACCAATTTTTCAACTTCTGGTCGCATTCCGTTTCCTTCATTACCCAAAATAAGATTGAATTTCTCTGGAAAATCAAATTGATAAATATTTTCACCGACCATATCTGTACCGATGTTTACAGCGTCTGTTTTCGCCAAATATTCAGTTAAATCGGTATAAACCACATTGATTCTGGCAAAAGAACCTTTGGTGGACTGAATCACTTTTGGATTGTACACATCTACGGTGTCATGACTGCAAATTACCTGTTCAATTCCGAACCAATCTGCCAATCTGATGATGGTTCCCAGATTTCCCGGGTCTTGAATTCCGTCTAAAATAATCTGTATTTTCTGTTGCTCCAGCATTTCAGGAGAAGGCAATTCTACTACCGCTACAGAATCTTTTGGTGTTTGCAGGAAACTAATTTTCTTCAGTTCACGTTCTGTAATAGGATGAATTTCTGTTTCGGGGAAGAATAAATCTTCGGGTTGAATAGAAAAAATTTCTTGAATTTTGTAAGAAGAATGTTTCAACTCTTGGATTATTTTGTTACCTTCAACCAAAAACAAATTGTATTTTTGTCTGAACTTCTTTTTGTCTAAAGACTGAAAAACTTTTATTTTATGAGCAGTAAGCATTTTTTTAAATATTTTCAAAAATACCACATATTTTTATCTTTTGCAATCCTCGTTTGGTTTCTTTACGCTTGTAACAGTACCAAGAAAGTTCCGAATGGTGAGTATTTATTGACCAAAAATAATTTTGAATATGTAGACCGAAAAGATTTCGATGAAGAAATCCCGAATTTTGTTAGTCAAAAACCCAATAAAAAAGACCTCTATTTGTTCCCTACTCGTTTATGGATTTATAACATGGCGAATGCGAAATATGACAGCATTCTAAACGAGTATCAAACGTTTCCGAGACAAATGAGAAATCAAAAACTCAGAGATTCCCTTTATGTGAAATACAATCACCCAGAATTGAAGGGCAATAGTCTGTTTTGGAACAGAGTTTGGCATTCTTTAGGGAAACCACCTATTATTTTAGAGCAAGGAAAAACCGAAACCAGTGCCAATTCTATTAAGAAATTCTTGGTATATAAAGGATTTTGGGACGCTCATGTAGATTTTTCTCATAAATTAGATTCTGCAGCAAAAAAAGCCCAAGCCAATTACAAAATCACGTACAAAGATCCTACTTATATCAACGGATATTACTACAATATTCCCTACGAAAACATCCGAAATATTTACGAAGAAAAAATTACAGAATCTAAAGTAAAATCAGGAGATGTTCTAGACCAAGAAAAATTAGAAGACGAGGTAAAAAGAATTACCGAACTCATGCAAGAAAAAGGTTATTATAGCTTCAATAGAGATGGTGGCGAAATTTATTTTACGGCAGATACTTTGCAAAGCAGAAAGCAAGTTCCACTCACCATGGATATTTTAAAAGACACCCTGAAAACACCTTACAAACAATACACCATTGGCAACGTAGAAATTCAATATTTAGAAAAACTTACCGATACTGCCAATGTAGACGTAAAAGAATACGAAAATGCCATCATCAAAAGAATTGATGACCAATATAAGGTAAAAGCACTTTGGAGACCGATTACGTTGAAAAAAGGTGAAATTTACAACCAAAAAAATCTTGATCTTACCAAAAGAAATTTCTTAGCGCTTAATAATTTCAGCATTGCCAGTTATAAAGCTTCTCCAGACAAATACAGCAATCCGAATGATACAATTATCAATGTAAAATACAAACTCATTCCGTTACCGAAATACAATTTTAAAACGGCGCTTGATTTACATTATTCTCAAATTTTGAACTTCGGGTTTTCTCCTTCTGCCGAATTGACGGCAAGAAATGTTTTTGGTGGCGCCGAAAACTTTACGGGAAGTGTTTCTGGAACTTTTGGTACGGTTTACGATGAAAAAAATCCCAACGCGTTGTTTAATGCTTCTGAATATTCCCTACAATTTGGCTTGAATTTCCCAAGATTGCTCTTGCCTTTTAACACCGAAAAATTTGTCCCGAATAAATATTCGCCTGTTTCTACAGTGAATTTAGGTGCTTCTGTACAGAATAATATTGGGATGGACAGAATCAACGTGAACGCTGGTTTGAATTATTTTATCACGGTGAATGAAGTAATTTCTCACCGATTATCAGTTTTTAACACGCAGTTTTCATTTACCCGAAATAAAGATAAATATTATGATTTATTCAAAACGGAAGGAGATATTAAAGACGGAATTTTTAATCTTTATGATATCTATAATCCAGGTGCTATTAATTTAGACACAGAAGCCAAATCTAGATTATTGCTGAATGATACAGGTTTTGCGAATAGTCTTTCGCCAACTGGTTTAGATTTATTGCTCAATTTCAGACAGTCTACCATTAAAAAAGACCGATTGACCCAAGACGTTCTCATTAATTCTTTGGCTTACAATTATATCTATAATGAAATCGGGAAAAAAGGCTATCAAAACCCATTCTTTTTAGATGCTAAAGTAGAATTGGCTGGAAATTTATTGAGTATTTTCAGCAAAAACAATACCGATTCTGGAGTTTTGACCAACAGCAAAACGATTTTCGGCATTCCGATTTCCCAATTTGTCAAATTTGATATTGATGCAAGAAAATATTTCACCTTCAAAAACAAATCACAGTTTATTGTAAGACAATTTATTGGTGTAGGAATTCCTTACGGAAATTCTAGCAATATGCCATTTATCCGTTCGTATTTCAATGGCGGAAGTAATGACATCAGAGCTTGGATTGCTTTTGGTGGATTAGGTCCTGCCGATACGCAAATCGATCAAAAAGTGAGAGCTTATATGATGGATAACGTAAAACTGACCACCAACATAGAATACCGATATCCATTTAATGAAATGTTTGAAGGTGCCGTTTTTGCAGATGCTGGAAACATTTGGAGCACCAAAGATTCAGGAATTGGTGATGAATTTAAGTTCAATAAATTTATTTCTCAAATGGGATTGGGTTCTGGTTTCGGGTTGAGAATGCATGTGGCGTATATTACGGTAAGAATAGATTTAGCTTACAAACTACACGACCCAAATCAGCCAAAAGGCGAAAGATGGGTTTTTGACAAAATAAAACCATTTAAACCAACCTTCAACTTCTCGATTGGTTATCCTTTCTAAAAAAGCGCATATGAAGAAAAATTTAATCATTCTTGCACTGCTTAATAGTGTTTTCTTATTTTCACAAGAAAGAAATCTTAGAAATATTCGGCAATTAACCGATGGTGGAGATAATGCCGAAGCGTATTTCTCTCCCAATGGAAAATTCCTGACCTTGCAAGTCACCAATAAAAATTTGGGAGCAGAATGTGACCAGATTTTTGCCTATGATTTATCGAAGGATTATTCTAAAAAATCTGATAATTTACAATTAATTTCTACAGGAAAAGGAAGAACCACTTGTTCTTTCTTTATGCCAGATAACCAACATATTCTCTACGCTTCTACACACGAAGCGAGCAGTGCTTGTCCAGCTCCGCCTATTTCTAAAGATGGAAAATATCTTTGGGCTATTTATCCAGAATTTGACATTTATATGTCAGATTTAAGCGGTACAATTGTTAAAAAATTGACAGATGTTCCTGGTTATGATGCAGAAGCGGTGGTTTCTCCAGATGGTAAAAAAATTGTTTTCACTTCTACCAGAACTGGCGATTTAGAACTTTGGACGATGGATATTGACGGGAAAAATCTGAAACAACTTACCTTCGGTTTGGGTTATGACGGCGGTGCGTTTTTCTCTCATGATTCTAAAAAAATTGTATTCCGTGCTTCTAGACCAAAAACTGATGCCGAAATTAAAGAATACAAAGATTATTTGGCTCAAAATCTCGTTGCACCTATCAATATGGAAATCTACACCATCAATGCTGATGGAACAGATTTAAAACAAATTACGCATCTTGGAAAAGCGAATTGGGCGCCTTATTTTACTCCAAATGACAAGAAAATTATTTTCTCAAGTAATCATCATTCCACGAGAGGTTATGATTTCCAGTTGTACACCATTGATTTAGAAGGAAAAAATCTGAAACAAATTACCTACGAAAGTGAATTCAATGCGTTCCCGATGTTTTCTAAAGACGGGAAAAAATTGGTTTTCAGCAGCAATAGAAATCAGTCGAAGCCGAGAGAAACCAATGTTTTCATCGCAGACTGGGTAGACACAGACGAAGCTGAAAATGTAAACGAAACTCAACTTAAAAATCATCTTACTTATCTTGCTAGTGACGAATTACAAGGCAGATTAGCAGGAAGTGAAGGCGAGCAAAAAGCGGCAAATTATATTCAGAAATATTTTAAAAAATTAGGACTTAAAACCCATTTACAACCGTTTGATTATTCCATTAAACTCAATCCACACGATGAAAATTCTTCTACTCCAAGTAAAGGAACCAACGTGATAGGATATTTAGACAATAAAGCCTCTAAAACGATTGTTATTGGTGCACATTATGACCATTTAGGATTGAACCAACATCATCAATCAACACTGATGAATTCTGATGGACAAATTCACAATGGTGCGGATGACAATGCTTCTGGCGTTTCGGCAGTGATGGAATTGGCGAGAATTTTTGCTAAAAATAAGACTCAAGAAAAAGTAAATTACGTTTTTGTGCTTTTCTCAGCGGAAGAAGACGGATTGATTGGTTCTAAAAAATTTGCCGAAAATGTAAAATCTCAATATCCTAATGTAGTCACCATGATTAATATGGATATGGTAGGAAGATTAGACAAAGATAAAAATCTTACCGTAGGAGGTGTAGGTTCCTCTCCTATTTTCCCAGATTTGGTAAAAAAAGTGAAACCTGCAGGATATAATATTACACTTGATGAATCTGGAGTTGGTCCTTCTGATCATACCAGCTTCTATCTGAAAGATATTCCTGTTTTATTCTTGTTTACTGGAACGCATGCAGATTATCACAAACCAAGTGATGACAGTGATAAAATAAATTTCGATGGCGTAAAAACCATCACCCAATATGTTTTCGGCATTGCGAACGAAGTTTCTCAGAAATCTGAAATTCCGTTTACGAAGACCAAAACCACTTCTACCAAATCTGTCCCAAAATACAAAGTAACACTAGGAATTATGCCAAGTTATGCCGATTCTAAAGATGGTTTGCACATTGACGGAGTTACTGATAACAGACCTGCTGCAGTTGCTGGAATTCAGTCTGGAGATATTCTTACCCAAATTGGAGATTGCAAAATCACCGAAGTTTATTCTTATATGGACTGTTTATCAAAACTTAATGCTGGAGACGAAAAAGACGTTACCGTGATTAGAAATGGAGAAACGAAAGTTTTTAAAGTGAAGTTCTAATCTTAATTCAAAATACCATTAAATCCATCAATTTAATATATCAATTGGAACGGGCTTTAGCCCGTTTTTTTATAATCTAATACAAGATTGGCTTTAGCCAAATTTTATCTAGGTTTTGGCTAAAGCCATGTATTTTTTTGACTTTTTCATCGGGCTAAAGCCCGACGCAATTTATAAGCTTGTAAATTTTAGAATATTAATATTGTACAAATAGAACAACTATTAAATTTCGTTCTTAGATTAAAGAAAATTTGATAACAAAAAACTCGTTCCGAAATTTTGGAACGAGTTTTTTTCTATTTATACAATCTCAGAAGTAAGACCTCTGGAAATTAATTTTTCGTGCATGGGTTTTAGAAGTTCCATGCTACCAGTTTTCACGGTGCATTTACCTTTGTAATGAACCAAAATGGTGCATTGTTCAGCTTGTTCTAGCGTATGTTTACAAATTTCGATTAAACACTCTATCACAAAATCAAAAGTGTTTACATCATCATTATGCAGCACTAATTTATAGACTTCGTCTTCCTGTTCTAGAAGCGCTACTTCTTCCTGATATTCTCTTTGAGGATTATCGTAAAATTTCATTTTGATTGAAGTTAACTTTGAGGTAAAAGTTGAGATTAATTAGATTTCGCTAATTTCTTCGGTTAAGTCATCTACAATATCTTTTGGTTCGTAGACCAATTCTACCAGTTCTACCGACTTATTATTCATTTTCAAAATTTTGAAATGATAATCATCGATATCGAACTCTTGATTTTCTTCTGGAATATCTTCTAATTGATGCAGGATAAATCCAGCTAAAGTATTGTATTCACCAACTTCTGATAACTCTTTCGGCAAACACTCGTTAATTTCTTCCAAAGGTTGAGTTGCTTTTACCCAGAAAACGTTTTCGCCAACTTGGTCTACAATTTTATCTTCATCATCCTCTTCATCTTGGATTTCGCCTACCAATTCTTCTAAAATATCTTCTAACGTAAGAATACCTTCTGTACCTCCGAATTCATCGATAACAATGGCTAAATGCTGTTTCTTTTGTTGGAAAACATTTAACAAGTCTGAAATCTTTTTACTTCCAACCACGAAGAATGCTTCTCTCAAAAACTCTTTTAAATCAAGGTCTTTGTTTTTGATGTATTCTCTCATAATTTCCTTGGTGTAGAAAAGTCCGATAATGTTATCAATCGAGTTTTCGAACACTGGAATTCTAGAATATCCACAATCGATGATTTGTTTTAGAATTTCTTCTTTATCATCTTCTATGTCAATAGAAATAATGTTTTGACGAGGCACCATCACTTGTTTTGCAGTGTGGTCTGTAAAATCAAAAGCATTTTTAATGATTTCGTAGTTTTCTTCTTCTATCTCACCACTATCTGCAGATTGTTTTACCAATAACTGAAGTTCTTCTGTAGAGTGAATATCGTGTTCAGAAGCGGGATGGATTCCTATTAATTTCAAAAAAGCATTTGAAAATAAATTCATTAACCAAATAAATGGTTTGAAAATATTGTAGAATAATCTTAATGGTGCAGAAATGAATAATGTAGTGGCTTCTGATTTTCTAATAGCAATAGATTTAGGCACTAGTTCACCAAAAACAATATGCATTACGGTAATGATTAAAAAACTGACTACTACAGAAATCGTCGTAATCATGGTAGGTGCAATATTGATATTGAAATAAGAGAATATGCCATGGAAAACATGTTCCAGAGCGCTTTCTCCTACCCAACCTAATGCTAATGAAGCTAAGGTAATCCCTAATTGTGTAGCAGATAAATAAGCATCTAAATGTTTGATGATGTGTTCGGCTTGTTTCGCCATTTTGTTTCCTTCGGCAGCCTTGATTTGAATCTGAGAATAACGAACCTTAACGATGGAAAATTCCGCCGCTACGAAAAAACCGTTTAATAATACAAGTAATAAAGCAATAAGAAGTTTGACGACACTATCGTAATCCATTTATAAAAAATTGTGAATTGATTAATCTATGCAAATATATGATTATTTTTAATATGAAAGTTTAATAAAAAAGAGTGCGTAAACGCACCCTTTTTTTGGTCTAAAAATCGAAATATGAAGAAAATTACTACTTCCTGTTGTAAAAAAAAATTTCTACTGCAGTTTACATAATAACCTTAATTTTACTGCAGTAGAAAATTTATCATCATTTGTGTTTTGGGTTATTACGGTGCAAATTTAAAACGATTTATTTTATGTTTCAATTACACTTTTGTGTAACCTTTTCTTTAAATCTACAGTTCAAAAATACACCTTAACACAATGACGGACAATACGCTTAATTACGTATTTTAATTTTTTTATTCCAAAGTTTTAGTCACTTTTCCTATCAGAACTGTATTGGTAGGCATTTGTTCGTATACTTCCATAATGTAATCTCCTCTAGAAAAATCTTCATTATCCCATACAAACTCAAGTTTTGGGCTTTGACCTTTTTCGTAATTAAAAGTGGTTTTATCAGAATAAAGCATTTTTCTATTGTTAAAGTTAAACGTTCCAGAAGCTCTATTGCTAAACGTCACAATTTCACCAGAAGGCTTTTTGATGAGCATATAGATTAACTTTTGACCACTTTTCGCCAAGATATTGTCATTAATATCAAAACTGAATTTTATACGGTCTATTCTGGATGCTTTATCTGTTTCTACTTCTTTTCCACTGTTTCTGACTTTAAAACTTCTCAGCATAAAATTAGAAAGTGATAATTTAGAAGCATAATTGATGAGTTCATCTTTCTTTTTAGAAATTATTTTCTCACTTTCTATTTTACGGTCTAGTTCTGATACTTTATCTTTTAGCACCACTACTTCTGTGGTTACTTTTTCGTTTTCTTCTTTAAGTTTTTGTTTTTCTGTATCCAGCGTAGTTACTTGATTATTCAGAATGATTACTTTGTTCTGATAATTCTTAATGAAAGTTTGAGAAATATTTCTCATAATTCTTTTCGCTTCCATTAATTCTTCTTGAGAGATGTTATTTTTTTTGAGTAAAGTTTCTATTCTTTTCTTCTGGGCAATAATTTCTTTGTTGCTAAAATTGACATCATTTACTGCTACTTCTAAATCTTTCTGAATAAACTCATAATCTGATTTCAGGTCTGAGAATTGCTCCTGAATTTCTGCCTGAGACAATTCGTTATTTAAACTGTCATAGAGCATAAATCCTGATAAACATAACACCAGGGCTGATAAAACAACTATTAACTTCGATTTCATTTGTGTATTTTATTAATATTTTTTCAAAAATTCTATAAAAAAGGTGGTTCCTTCATCTTTTATGGATTCAAACCAAATTTTCCCTTCATAATCTTCTATAATTTTCTTTACCATGAATAATCCCAGTCCCATTCCTGTAGACTTCGTGGTAAATTTTTTCTCGAAAACTTTATCTTTATTTTCTTCAGAAATCCCACTCCCATTATCTTGAATTTTGATTAAGAAACGGTCCTGTAAGTTTTCTATTTCTACTTTTACCTTTTTATGTTGATGATGAATGGCTTGAATACCATTTTTCACTACATTGGTAATGACTCTTGTAAGGTAAATATTATCTATTTTATAATAAATTTCCTCTGCATTAGTCGAAAACTCTATAATATGATCGGGGAAAATATCTACTGCATATTTCACGGTTTTTACCACATCTATGAGCGCATCATTATTCACAGGCATTTTGGCAAAATCAGAAAAAGCTTTGGTAATAGAAGAAATAATATCAATTTGATTGACGACCACTTGTGTAAGATTTCTTACTTTTTCTTCATTATTTTCGTCTTCTGGATTGTATTTTCTCTGAAAATTCTGAACAGAAAGTTTCAATGGAGTCAAAGGATTATTGATTTCATGTGCAATTTGTCTTGCCATATCACGCCATGCCTCTTCTCTTTCTGTTCTGGCTAAAATGCTGGTTTGCTCTTGCAATTTCTCGAGCATGATATTGTAAGAATCTACTAATGGCTTTATCTCGTCTCTATCGCTGTATTCTATAGGCGTTTCTAGATATTCTACATTGGTTTTCTGTAACGTTTTAGAAATATTGGCAATTTTCTTGGTAATCCCTTTCGAAATGTACCAAGCTGCATAACCACTTAAAATCAATAGGAAAATAATCGCTAAAAAATGCTGTTTCACTAGTATTTTAAAGTGATAATACCATGAAGATTTATTGGCAGTAGTTTCTGTACTGATAATGGCGATTGGCTTGTTTTGGTAGTTTAAATAACTCCAAGAAGAATATTGTATACTGTTTTTAGGAGTAGCGGTTTCTTGCTCTTTAACAATATTTTTAGTTTTTAATAATTTTTGTAAAAAAGCAGAAGATAAATTATCTTTTTGAGGTCTAGAAGAAGTGATGATTTTTCCTTCCAAATCGTATAGCGTGATGGCTACATTATTTACATTGGCGAGTTCAAAAATTTTATTACTGATGGTCTCTTTCACCTTAGCATCCTGAAAATCAGAACTGCCGTGATTTTCTTTAAGGATGTAACGATACGTTTCTTTGACTTTGTTTTCTGTTTGAACGAGTTCCTGCTTTTTTAGAATTCTCATCCTCAAACCATCTCTGTAAAAATTAAATGCCGCCATAAAGGTCATAAACAATAAGTTTAAAACCACTATCGCAATAAAAATCTTGTCCCGAAGAGAAGTAATTTTAGAAAACATATTTAAAAAAAATCATGCAAAATTAGTCATAATAAATTGAACGGCATTCATGAAAGTGAACTCATAAAATGAACTTATCATTTTACCATCATCAAAAAAGGGCATCAACCTGAGTTGACGCCCTTTCATTTATCGTATAAAAGAAATATTTCTTAGCTATTTTTAAGTGCTTCTGCACCAGAAACGATTTCTAAAATTTCATTGGTAATCGCAGCTTGACGTGCTTTGTTATAGAAAATTACCAAATCATTTTTAAGTGCTTGTGCATTGTCAGTCGCTTTGTGCATCGCTGTCATTCTCGCTCCATGTTCAGATGCGATAGAATCTAGCACTGCTTTGTACACCTGCGTTTTAATAGATTTAGGAATTAGGCTATCCAAAATCTCGTTTCTGTTGGGCTCAAAAATATAATCACTGTTTGCATTACCATCAGTTTCCGGCATTGATATTGGTAATAACTGTTCAGTTTTTACTTCTTGATTAGCAGCATTTAAAAATTTATTATAAATTAGATGTACTTCATCAAATTTTCCTTGGCTGAAATCCTTCATCACAGCAGAAGTCACTTTTGATACTTTTTCAAAACTCATATGATCAAAGATGGCACTTTGGTTATCATATACCGTTCTGTTTTTCTTTACAGCATCAAAAACTTTTTTCCCGATGGTTAACACTTCTACTTCTACAGCAGAATTAGAAATTCTGTGGTTTAATTCTTTGATAATAGATGAGTTAAAAGCACCTGCTAAACCTCTATTAGAAGTAATAGCGATGTATAGTACTTTTTTCACCTCTCTCTTTTGTGCAAAAGCAGAAACGTTATCAGAATCAGAGCTTGCGCTTACATTCTGAATGATTTCTTGAAGTTTTTCAGAATAAGGTCTTAACATTACAATGGCATCTTGTGCTTTTTTCAGTTTCGCAGCCGAAACCATTTTCATTGCACTTGTAATCTGCATTGTAGATGAAATAGAAGTTATTCTTCCTCTAATTTCTTTTAAATTTGCCATATTTAGTTTAGTTGTTGGTTGTCGGTTGTTGGTTGCTAGTCTTAGAAAATTCCGTCAACTATCAACCAAAAACCATCAACTAATTTTAGTTATATTTAGAAGCTAAATCTGTAGCTACTTGCTTAAGAACACCTGTTAAACTGTCATCAATCTTACCAGATTTAAGAGCAGCCATTACTTCTGGGTGTTTATTTTTTAAGAAGTCTACGTATTCTACTTGGAATTCTCTTACTTTTCTTACAGGAACGTTTCTTAATAAGTTTTCAGTTCCTGCGTAAATCATCGCTACTTGTGATTCTACAGGTAGTGGAGAGTTTACTGGTTGTTTAAGAATTTCTACGTTTCTTTCTCCTTTTGCGATAACTGCCATAGTAGCCGCATCTAAGTCAGAACCAAATTTAGCAAAAGCTTCTAATTCTTTGTACTGCGCTTGGTCAAGTTTCAAGGTACCAGAAACTTTTTTCATAGACTTAATCTGAGCGTTACCTCCTACTCTCGATACAGAAATACCTACGTTAATCGCTGGTCTCACCCCAGAGTTGAATAAATCTGACTCTAAGAAGATCTGTCCGTCTGTAATAGAAATTACGTTGGTAGGAATATATGCTGATACGTCACCTGCTTGAGTTTCGATGATTGGAAGAGCCGTTAATGAACCACCTCCTTTTACCATTGGTTTTAATGATTCTGGTAAATCGTTCATTTGAGCAGCGATGGTATCATCTTTAATTACTTTTGCAGCTCTTTCTAATAATCTTGAGTGAAGATAGAAAACGTCTCCAGGATATGCTTCACGGCCTGGTGGTCTTCTTAATAATAGAGAAAGCTCACGGTAAGCTACCGCTTGTTTAGATAAATCATCATAAACGATAAGCGCTGGTCTACCAGTGTCTCTGAAATATTCTCCGATTGCAGCTCCAGCCATTGGTGCATACACCTGCATTGGAGAAGGGTCTGAAGCGTTTGCTGCTACCACAACGGTGTAAGCTAAAGCTCCTTTATCTTCTAAAGTTTTTACGATTTGTGCTACAGTAGAACCTTTTTGACCTACAGCAACGTAGATACAAAATACAGGCTCACCAGCATCATAAAATTCTTTTTGGTTCAAAATAGTGTCGATAGCAACGGTAGTTTTACCTGTTTGTCTATCTCCGATGATCAACTCTCTTTGTCCTCTTCCGATTGGAATCATAGAGTCAATCGCCACGATACCTGTCTGAAGTGGTTCATTTACCGGTTGACGGAAAATTACTCCTGGAGCTTTTCTTTCTAGTGGCATTTCATAAAGATCACCTGTTACAGGACCTTTACCATCGATAGGATTTCCTAGAGTATCTACTACTCTTCCTAAAAGACCTTCTCCTACTTTAATAGAAGAGATTCTTTCAGTTCTTCTTACTGTATCTCCTTCTTTTACTCTTTTAGATTCTCCAAGAAGTGCAACACCTACATTGTCTTCTGCAAGGTTTAATACAATACCTTCAATTCCTGATTCGAATTTTACCAATTCACCGTATTGTACGTTTTCTAAACCGTAAACTAGAGCGATACCGTCTCCAATTTGTAATACTGTACCCACTTCTTCTACATTTGTTTGTGTATCAAAGTTGGCTAACTGTTGTTTTAAAATTGCTGAAACTTCAGCCGGATTTATTTCTGCCATTTTATGGTTTTTTAACTTAATTTAATTGAAATTCTTTTTTCACTTGGCTTAGTTTAGTTCTTACCGAAGTATCAACCTGTTGGTCTCCTACTCTTAAGATATACCCGCCAATAATTTCAGGGTTTACTACCACATTTAGGTCGTAGTTTTTAGTATGGTCTACTAAAGATGAAGATTTTACAATGTCTTCTACATTTTTCTGAGACAGTTCAGAAGCTACGGTTAAGGTAACTCTCTGTACGCCTTGCAAGTCTTCTACTTTATTGATAAACTCTTGTGCTATATCTTGCAGATGACTTTCTCTACCTTGTTTAATCACCAAAGTAATGAGATTCTTACTTAATTGTGAAAACTGAGCAAAGATCTCTAAGGCTGCTTTGGTTTTCTTTTTAGCGTCTATGATTGGCGAAGCAAAGAAGTTCTTTAATTCCTTAGAATCATTAAAAATCTTTACCACATCTTTCATTTCCGAAAAAATAGAAGCCGTGTTACCAGACTCTTGAGTAAAGTCTAGTAAACCTTGTGCATATCTTTTCGCTACTTTAGAGGTTAGCATATTAATTTAAGTTAGATTTATTAATGATTTTTTCAACTAATGCGTTGTGAGCATCAGCATTATCTAATTTTTGTTTTAGAATGGTTTCTGCAATTTCTACAGAAAGAGAACCAATTTGATTTTTGATATCAGCCATTGCTGCATTTTTCTCAGCATTGATTGATTGTTTAGCTTGTTCAATCATTTTGTCTCCTTCAGATTTTGCAAGGTCTTTTGCTTCACCTACGATTTTGTCTTTTAACTCTCTCGCTTCTTTTAAGATGGCATCACGTTCAGCTTTAGCTTCGCGGATGATTCTCTCATTGTCTGCTTTAAGATTTGCAACTTCTTCTTTAGCCAATTTAGCTTGGTTAATAGCGTCTTGAATAGAAACTTCTCTCTCATTTAAAGCAGTAAGGATAGGTTTCCATGCAAATTTTCCTAACACGAAAAGAAGTATCAAGAAAATAACTGACTGAATGATGAACAAACCTGACGAAAAATTCTCTAATAATCCCATAAGATTTTTATATATTTTTTTTATTTAATTTTTAAAAACACTTCCCGTAACCAACCGTTACGGGTGAGTGCTATTTTTTTGAGTCTTAGTTTACAGCAAATAATGCAGCAAATGCAAGACCTTCAACTAGTGCAGCAGCAATAAGCATTGCAGTTTGTAATTTACCAGCTTGTTCTGGCTGACGAGCCATACCTTCTAAAGCAGCAGCACCGATTTTACCGATACCTAAACCTGCTCCGATTACTACTAAACCTGCACCTACTAGTTTTGGAATTTCCATAATATATAATTTTAAAAATTAGTTTCTACTTTTATGTTTTGAGTTTTGAAATCCGAGTTTCGAGTTCAAAATGATAACTTTCTACTTGGCTCTTGGCTCTTTAAACTTGTTTCTTATTAGTGATGAGCTTCTTCGTGGTGGTGTTCTTCATTTGCCATTCCGAAGTAAACCGCAGATAGCATGGTGAAGATATACGCTTGTAAGAACGCTACTAATATCTCTAATAAATACAATACAAATGTTAAGAATGGGAATGCTACGCCTGCAATTACATTTTGGAAGTAATAAATCATTGCAATTAATGACATAATTACGATGTGACCTGCTGACATATTTGCAAAGAGACGTATTAACAATGCAAACGGCTTAATCACCATCCCGATTAATTCAATAGGAATCATTACCAATTTCATTAAGAACGGTAAGCCTGGCATCCAGAAGATGTGTTGCCAATAGTTTCTGTTTGCCGTAAACTGTGTAATGATGAAGGTAAAAATTGCTAAAGCAGCTGTAATGGCTAAATTCCCTGTTACATTAATCCCGAAAGGCAATAAACCAAATACGTTCAGGAATAAAATGAAGAAGAAAATAGTCAATAAATAAGAAATATATTTGTGATATTTCGCTCCGATGTTTGGAATCGCAATCTCATCTCTGATGAAGATTACCAGTGGTTCGAATAATTTACCTGCACCTGTAGGAATTGGTGATTTCTTATAATTTCTAGCCATAGAACCGAAAATTACAATCATCAATAATGATGCACATAAAATCATCAAAACACTTTTCGTGATAGATAAGTCTAAAACTTTTGCATTGGTAGCGTGACCGTGGTCATCTAAAGTAATAGCACCAGAAGCATCAGTTTTCACAATTTTTTCGTGGTAAAGAGCGTAGTTTGCGCCTTTGCTTTCTACTACGTTGTATTTTTTGCCATGAGCATCTTTCATTTCTTTACCGTGGTGAAATTCTGAACTCATGAATGCGTGAAGACCGTTTGCTTCATCATAGAAAATAACAGGAAGTGGAAAACCGATGTGGTGTTCTGTACCGTCTGCTTTCTTTTCCACCATAATATCAAAGCTGTGAGCATCTAACAAGTGATGGTCTATAAACTCCTTATTTTCTTTCTTTATTTGTTCTTTTTCTGCTTCTTCGGCACTTACCAATTTGGTTTCTGTAGCAGGTTTAGTTTCTGCTGCAGCTTCGTGATGTTGCGCTAAAGAAAGTGAAAATGTAGATAAAAAACCGATTAATAAAACTCCTCTTTTCAGCATTGATTTATGTTATTTTAAAAGTTTTGCAAAAATATGATAAAAAAACAAATTAACAAAGCATGATTTAGTTATTTTTTTGTTCTTTCAATAAACCGATGGCGAACAATGTTTCTAATAGTAAAGAAACCAAGTAAGGTGGTATAAAATGATACTTGTGATATGGCACCTCAGACAATTGTAATTTATTCATTACCAAGAACATAATACTCAACTTAAAGAGCATGAGTCCCATAAAAGTAAAACCGATATACTCTGGATAAATCTTTTTCACAATAGACATAATGGTGATGACCATCATAAATAAAATGGTTAAGAAAAGATAATAGCGAATAAATATGACTTGAAAGTCATTTACATACAGTTGCCATATCGCAAAATGTAAAAAAAAGACCAGAATAAATAGAACAATGTATAACCAAGAGGTAGACTGTTTCATGCGTATTATTTATTTATGTTTTCTAATTGTTTTAAGGTACTGTACAAGGCTAATCCTAATCCTGATAATCCGATGGCAACGGTTAATAAATCATTGGGCAATTCTAGATAATCATTAATTTTCTTTCCTCCCCAAAATCCCAAAGCAATGATGGCCAACATCTGAAACACGATGGAAGAATAAATTCCGTACAAGCGCATGGGATTTTTTTTGTACTCTTCCTGTTGTTCTTCAGGAGTTTTCGGAGCATTTGGGTCTTGTAGAGCCATTGTTTTTAATTTGGTGTAAAACTATATAAATCTGAGCGGAATGACAAAAAATATGACAAATGTCATGTTTTAAAATTTAGGTGATGTTATTAGGTGATGAAGTGATGAGGTTATGGAGGCTATGAAGTTATAATGTTTTTAATTAGATTCGGAAGGAATCCGTTATGATGTATAAAAATAGCTCATCAGCAGAAATAATTTTATGAAATTTGTGCTTCTTTTCCTTATATTTGTTCAAAACTAAACCATTGAAACTCGAAAACAGTATGGCAACTTATTTTTCTATAAAATTTCACCACTACTTTTTTTGAAATTGTTCGATTTATAACATTAACAGCATACTTCAAATGAAAAAAACATTTACTTTAATAGGATTTATTTTATTCTTTGGTAAATCTTACTCACAGGAACTTATAGAAGCCATTAGAGAGAATAATATTGCTAAGGTTGAAAAACTTGTCGAAAATAAGAAAAAACTAAATGCCACTGGTGAGAATGGAATATTCCCTCTTTTTTCAGCTTCTGCCGAAGGAAACCTAGAAATTGCAAAAATTTTGATTAACAAAGGAGTATATGTAAATCAAACTTTAATAAACGGAGGGACTGCTATGCATATGGCTTGCCAAGAAGGATATTATGAATTAGTAAAATATTTGCTCGAGAATAAAGCTAATCCCAACATTAAAGACCAAAACGGTTGGTCTGCATTACGGTTTGCTGCTAGAAACGGCAGAACGGAAATTGTAAAACTATTGGTAGAAAATGGTGCAGAAGTAGACTCCAAAGCTAATGACAAAGCTACTCCTTTCGCAAGTGCATGTGGAAAAGGACATGCCGAAATTGCTCAATACCTATTAGAAAAGGGAGCTAATATAGACAATCAAGACAAGGATAATGATACTCCACTCATGTATTGTATTGAAAATGGAAACCGAAATATGGTCGCTTTTATTTTACAACATAAACCTAATCTAGAACTTAAAAACAATAAAGGAAACACTGCTTTTGATTTTTGTAAGGATTTTGGTCAACCAGAAATTCTTAAAATGTTAGAAGACTATAAAAATAAAAACTAAAAACCTTCTCACCTTTTCTCTTATGTCGTTATCACTTATCATTATTAAAATCTATACACCATGAAATTTACTACAATGCTTTGCGCATTATTGCTGTCGGTAAATGCTTTATTGGCTCAAAATTCAAATGCAGAAACCAACAAATCCATTCAAATTATTGAAAAATCTATTCAAGCTCAAGGCGGAAGAAAACTCTTAGAAAACATCAAAACCCTTTATTCTAAATCTGAAACCGTAATGGAAGGCAGAAATGTATACTGGATTACCAAAGAAATGGCTCCCAATAAAGGAAGTTTCGAAATAGAATACCAAGGAAGAGTGGTTTATAAGTCTTTTTATGACGGAAAAATAGGATATGACGTAATAAATGGTCAAAAAACCATTGCAGACCCAGCCCAATTCAAAGATAAAAACTACCGTCGCCACATCATTAATAGTTTAGATTACTTAGACCCAAGTCTTTACACTCTAGAATATTTAGGCGAAGAAAAAGTGAATCAAAAAGATTGTGACAAAATAAAAGCTACTCTAGTAAATGGAAAAGTGAGTTATTTGTACTACGACAAAAACACTCATCTTTTAGCAAAATCAGAAGTGGTAGAAAATCCAGAGAAAAACACTTTTTCGGTGGTTTATTTTGAAGATTACCAAAAATTTGGCGATTTGATTTATGAAACCAAGCAGATTTTTGTTTCAGAAAACGGAAACCAAGTTGCTAAAACGGTAGATTTATACTACAATAAAAACATCAGCAATAGCGATTTCCAATAATTTAATTTACACATTACTCTTTTATGAAAAAACTTATCCTTTTAGCATTTGCTTTCTTGCTTATTTTTCAGAATGCGTATGCTCAGAATTCAGACAATCGCTATTACAGTAAAGATTTTAAATGGTCTATTGAAATTCCAAAAGATTATGTAAAAGTAAGTGAGGAAGAATGGGCAAAATCTCAAGAAAAAGGTGAAAAAGCCATAGAGAAAACCACTGGCCAAAACATCATCAATGAATCTAAAACTTTATTCGTTTATAAAGCAGATGACATGCATTTTATAGAAGCGAATTATCAACCCTATGATACAGCGATTGATGGAGACTACTTAGAAAACACGAAGCATGTGAATAATACTCTTTATCAAACATTTAAAGAAAATATTCCTAATGCTAAAATAGATACAGAAACTTCTACAGAAACAATTAATGGTCTACTCTTTCATACTTTTGAAATAAAAATTCATTTGCCCAATAATCTTACTCTTTATGCCATCATGTACAGTAGATTGTTTGACAAAAAAGAATTTACCGTGAATATTATGTATTTAAACCCAGAACGTGGAGAGGAAATGATAGACGCTTGGAAAAACTCTACTTTTGAAAAATAATTTCATGAAATTATTGTAAAAAAAGTAAAAGGAAAATGGACCGTTGCCAAAGTCTTTGAAAAGGAAATTAAATATACTTTTAAATGGCCATTAAACTTTGATGCTGAAGGAGATTAAAAAAAGACGTTTAAGATTTGCTGTTTATTTATAAATATTTACTTTTTTACAAAACTTTTGTATATTTGGGTGATGCGCTATTTCGCTTGGCGAACTTCGCACATCTGTGAAATTGCAAAATCCCACGAACGGGAGTAAACTTCCTTCGTGGAGCTTCACAAATCCGCAGAACCGTTGGCATTAATTAAAAAAAACCGGTAAAATTCGAACATATGAGTGAAGAAAAAAAATGTTTTATAATTATGCCCATTTCTGACCAAGAAGGATATGAAAAAGGGCATTTTAAAAGAGTTTATGAACATTTAATAAAACCTGCTTGTGAGTTAGCCGGATTTATTCCAATAAGAGCTGATGAAGAAATCAAAACTAATTATATCGTAATTGACATTCTAAAAAAAATTTTAGAATCTGAGTTTGTTCTTTGTGATTTAAGTGCAAAAAATCCAAATGTTTTCTATGAATTAGGCATAAGACAGGCTTTCAATAAAAAAGTGGCATTAATTAAAGATTTTAAAACTGGAAGAGTATTTGACATTCAAGGGTTAAGAGCGATAGATTATGATGAAAGTTTAAGAATAGATTCTGTTCAAAGTAAAATCAAAGAAATTGCAAACACAATTAAGGAAACTTATGAAAATGACGAAGAAGGAAATGTTAATTCATTAATCCAATTACTTTCTATTAAACCCGCAAAATTAAGTGAATCATTTGTTCTTTCAGAAGAATCAGGTTTAATATTGAAAGCAATTAATGACATTCAAAATAGAATTAGTAATGTTGAAAACCGAAGTTCAAATTATATAAACAACGTTTCTGAATTTACAATCGATGGAAAGGAATTTAAAATAGGATGGTCAATCTATTCTAATAATAACGATTTAGGCAATTTAGTAAGTGTTGAAAAAGATAGAATCATAATAAAAAACAATAAAAACGAAATAATAATAATTTCTCATGACAATCCAATTTTTAAAGATTTAGAATGTTTACCGTTCTAAATGAAAAAACTACCGCCAATTCACGTTTGGCGCAATTGCGAATTTTGTAGTAAACTCACCTTTGCATTTCACAAGCAATTTTATCTTTATCAGAAAATAATAAGTTCCGAAGTTCACACAACAAGTTGATTTATAAAATCCTCAAATCCCAAGAAACACTTGGCTTTGTGACGTCACAAATTAGTGCGAACATTAGCAGTAATTTAACCGCCAACAAATATTAAATAAATGAAAAAATACGTTTTCTTAATTATTACATTTGTTTTATCTAGCTGTAATAAGAATGATGCTGATGATTCTAATTATCAATACCCATATGATTTTATTAGTCCAAAGAACAATGTGAATATTAAAGTTTCAAGTACAGTAGAAGAAAATTTAGAAGCCTTAACAAATATTGAAGTGACAGACCAATTTAATAATTGCTATGACGAAAATGGAAATACGTGTAAGGGATTTAGTTCTGTTCACAAAAAAATATTTATTAATTTCACAAATGAGAAAAAAGAAATTTCTTTTTTAGAAAAATATGAATATTCATGCGAATGTAATTTTGCTAACAATCTTGTTGAAACTTTACATTCAATTCCTATAAACCAAATTTCAAAGATTGACACAATACCTATATCTACATCTAATGATATTAATAATACTCCATTAACAACAATTTATATAATCCCAAAATTTAATTCAGAAATAATCAATTATAAAAAAATAGACAAATATTATGATAAAAAAAAAGGGAAATATTTATATGTTAAAAGTGAAGGAAAGAGCGCTGGCTCAATATTTTTTGAGAGCAAAAAACATATTATTATTACACTTAAAAATAATTTAGAAAGTCTAATAAAAGCATCAGAATAACTTAAAAATTGAATGGATAAATATAGCTACCGAAAAACAAAAGTGTCTAGCCCCTATTTAATTGGAATAGTTAAACTATATCTAAGGAGTGAATATATTTAAAATTAACATACTTTTTTCACTGAATAGTATTCAACTTCGCATATTTATGGTTCAGAAAAAAATAAAATTGGTGAAATTCTCTATTTGAATACAAAGGATGGGTTAAATTTCATATAAACTACAGATAACATAAATAGCTCTTGCACAACTCCCATTTAAAAATTTCAAAACAACAACCTCAAAACACATAAAAAAGCCAACTTATCGTTGGCTTTTTTTTACAATGTTTTTTTAGCATTTATGGAATCAATGTTGAGTTTTTCACTTCAAAAGTTGCTTTTGTGGTGTACGTTTTTCCGTAGCGGTCTTTGGCTCTTACTTCTACTTCGTGGGTTCCCAATTCTAATTTTCTAGAAAAAGGAGCCGACCAAATATGTTTAGAAGCTTCTGGATTACTCGGTCTTCTTCCGGTGAACAGTTCTTGTGTGGTATCCCATTTCAATACATCATTCGTGTAATCTGGGTCTATAGATTCTGTATAATCCATTTCTTTCCATTCGCCATTATCTATTCTGTATTCCACCTTATCATGTTTGCTTCCCATAAAGAAATTGGCTACAATTCTTGCTGCATTTTTCGTTTTGAAAGGAATCACTTTCGGCACCCAAAGATTGATTTGATAATCTTCTGGTTTTCCTGCTACTTTATACGTTATTTCGTACTGATTGTCATTGAAACTCACAAAAGAATACCCTCTTTCTGTTCCGTCTCTCATCACTGATTTTGGCACACCCAATTCATCTGCTGTTCCTGAGTACCAATCTCCAGAAGTAGTTCCTGCATTGAACTCATGAATCGGCTTGATGCCTTCCCAACCTTCTTTTTTTCCGTAGAACAATTGGGTTTGCTTGTGCGTGTGTGCAGACATCATCAATACATTTTGGAAAGGTTTTAAAATCTCAAACAACCTCTTTCTGTCTTCCATTCTAAAATGTTTGTCACCATCATTTTCTGGCGTCAACTGAATGTGAAATGAAAACACCACCAACTGATTAGGATTTACGTTTTTCAAGTCGTTTTCTACAAAATCCAACTGGTCTTTTCTGAAACCGCCCCAATAGCTTTTTCCATCTCTAGGATCTGGATAAAGAATATCATCTAAAACGATGAAGTGTACATTGCCATAATTGAAAGCGTAATTATTCGGGCCAAAATTCGCTTCGAAAGTTTCGTCTGACAGTTTATCCTCTTTCGCTTCGTAGTTCATATCGTGATTCCCCATCACATTGTACCAAGGCAAACCGATTTCTTTAACCGCATCAATATAATGCGGGTGTAAACTCAAATCATCTCCAACCAGATCTCCTAAACTGATGCCAAAAACCGCATCTTTCTTATTGTTTTTCACCTCATTGATGATTCCTCTTCTGAAATAATCAATTTCTTTTTCATCATACGGTTGAGGATCACCAAACACCAGTACTTTGAACTGTGTGTTTTCCTTTTGTGCGTAGAGTGGAAAGTTGATTTCTTTTGGCAATTTTCCTGTAGGTTTTACGCCTGCATATTTCATGTCTTTTGGCGAACCTTCAGGTTTGTGAATGTAGTAGAATTGAGGCAATTGCGTGTTGCTTTTCGGCGTAGCATAGTTGGCTGGTTTGATGACGAAAATAATGTTGTCATTTTCTACAGGCAAGATATATTTTCCCGTTTCGTCTGTTTTTACCACGTCTACTCCATTAGAAACAGAAACGTTGGCAATTCCTTTTTCTTTACGGTCTTTGATACCGTTTTTGTTGGCGTCTTCGAAGACATATCCTGTTGCTTGTTGCTGTGCAAAAGAAAATGCAGCGCACAAGAAAAGCATTAAAAATGATTGTTTCATTTGTTGATTTGTAATTTTATGAGAGCATATTCAATGGTTATGAAGCTATTCTCTGGATTTATTGATATTTAAAAATACATCTGGTGTATTGGTGGTTACGAATTGCACACCAGCATCATACAATTTTTTATAGATTTCTGGGTCATTTACGGTCCACACATTCGTGATAACACCCAAATTTTTGGCTTGTTCTATCCAATCTTGGTGTTTTTCTAAGAATACATTATAATGATAATCTACGCCATCAATTCCTAAATTTTTAATCTCTTGTGGCGAAAGATCACCTGCGAGATATTGCACCAAAGCTTTAGGATTTTGCTTTTTTAATTCTTTGGCAATATGCAGACTAAACGAGATGTACTCCGTCTGATTTTGCAAGTGAAATTTTTCTACCATTGCCAGCGTTTTTTTTACCATTTCGGTTTCCAATTCTGGAGTTTTGGCGGGTTTAATCTCAAGGATAAGCTTTACCTCAGATTTTTTGCCTTGCTTCAAATACTTTTCTAAAGTAGATAGGTTTTCGCCGTTTGATAATTTCTGTTTCTTCAAACTTTTAAAATCTGAAGTGGCAATTTCAACTCCATTGATGTGTTCATCATGGTTGATAACCAAAACACCATCTTTGGTCATTCTCACATCGAACTCACTGCCATACACTTTCAATTTTTGAGCATTTTTAAGCGCTGCAATAGAATTTTCAGCAGTTGTAGGATTGGTTTTCCAGAAACCTCTGTGTGCAATCACTTGAGTCTGTGCGTGGTAAAAATTAGCGCCTACCAAAGTGGCCAAAAGAATTAATTTTTTCATATTGAATATCGTTACAAATCTTTTACAAAGCTAATCATCACTTGTAAAAAATGTATTCTTTTTTTATTTTTTTATTGATTCCACCAATCTTTAACGTTGATATTATCTCCTCCTAAAGATTGAACTGCTGCGTTATAATTGGCACTGTTCAAAATTTTTGGTTGCGTAGGATATAATAATCTCTGAGGCATTTTACCGTCATTTAATAATCCGCCATTGTTGGGTAAAACTGGGTAACCTGTTCTTTTTTGTTCAAACCACTGTTGTTGGTCTACAAAGAATAGCGCAACATATTTCTGCAACATAATTCTTTCTAAAGTTCCATCATAAGCCACTTTAGGATTTGCAAAATAATTGGCTGGAACCACAGCTCCCCATTGTTCGATGGCTGCTTTTACCCCGTTTTCATAATAGGTTTGAGCATTTCCTGTGATAATTCCTTTGAATGCTAATTCCGAAAGAATGAACTGCAATTCTGCATACGGTAGAATCAAGACTTTAAGCGGAGCTTTAGCTAAATTCTGGTTAAAGTTAGACGGTTGATACGTGAACGTAGTTCCGTTCATGTAAGCAACTGGAGCACCTTTGTACCCTATATTTTGGTTATTGCTTAAATTTTTTGCTTGCGTGAAAAACTGCGCCATTCTAGGATCTTTGTTATCATTCAATGTATTCACAAAAAACTCCCCTACCGCTCTATAAGAAGTAAAATCTTGAGGTCTTGCCAATGGCGGAAGCATAGGCGCTACGCCTGTAACGTTCATCAAGGCACTTTCAGCATTGCTCTGAAAGATGGGGTAAACGGTAGGATTGTTTACTATTTCTTGAATTCTTGCATAGACATCTATTTCCCCATTTTTCTTTAAAATTCTGGTTAACAATCTTAACGATAACGTGTTACAGAATTTTTTCCAATTCGTAATTCCATTGACATCATTATTCGCATTGTAGAATAAATCTTGTCCTGCTAAAGTAGTATTGGTTACAAAAAGAGCATTTGCTGCTTTTAAATCGTCTAATAATTTTACGTAAATGTCTTTTTGTTTATCGAATTTCGGCTGAGTGATGCCTTCTTCCACTCTAGAAGCTTCAGAAAACGGAATATCTCCGAAAGTATCGGTAAGGTTAGAATATAACCAAGCGTTCATCACCATCGAAATCGCCTGATAGTTTTTATTGTTTTGCTGAACCGCCAAATCTTGCATTTGTTTTACTTGCATCAGCCATTTATAAGAAGTATTCCAATAAGAGTTTCCTGTAGATTCGGTTACGTAATATCTTGAAATATTATTTCCTTCTCCTGGAAAATCTATTGCAATCTGCATGATATCAAAAGTGAAATCATTGGCTCTCAAATAAGCATTAGCAGCCATATTGTATTGAATTGGTGCCAATAAACTGGCAGGTGTAGGCTCTATAATCTTGCTGGTATCGGTATTGATTTCCTCAAAAGACCTGCTGCAAGAAGTAGCGGCTAGAGAAATTACGCAGAACGCTACTGCTTTTATCCATATATTTTTCATAGTTGTCGATTAGAATTTAGCATTAAGTTGAATTCCTACAGTACGGGCAGTAGGAAGTTGCCCTATTTCTACTCCCGGAGTAATTGATGAATCGTTCAATGTAGCTGCTTCTGGGTCAAATAATGGGAATTTCGTCCACATCCAAAGGTTTCTACCAAATAAGGATAAACTTAAGTCTGACATGTTCAGCGACTGCACGATTGGTTTAGGGAAATAGAATGTGATATTGGCTTCTCTTAATTTCAGATAAGATGCATCAAATGAGTTGGTTTCCACATTGGCTCTTCTATAATAATCTGCATAATAAGAAGTAAGGGTTACCGCTTTGGTATTCTGAGAGAAAGATCCATCTGGATTTTGTACCACTCCTACTCCTACAATCGTTCCGTTTGGATTATCTCTACCTACCAAAGTATGGGTAAGTTTTCCCTGTTCAGACATTTTATGGTGAGACTGTGAGTAAACTCTACCTCCGTATTGCCCGTCAAAAGAGAAACTTAAAGAAAAGTTTTTGTATTTAAAAGCGTTTTGTAAACCTCCTCTCCATTTTGCATAGGCATTTCCTACATATTCTATTTCTGTAGATTTGGCAGTAAGACCATCGCTACCAAAAATCACTTGACCATATG
The DNA here is from genome assembly GCF_056313765.1 of Cloacibacterium sp. DMC96. Classification (NCBI taxonomy): domain Bacteria; kingdom Pseudomonadati; phylum Bacteroidota; class Flavobacteriia; order Flavobacteriales; family Weeksellaceae; genus Cloacibacterium; species Cloacibacterium sp. DMC96. The sequence continues at coordinate 1,424,812 of NZ_JBQUZQ010000001.1, forward strand.
GAGCGTACTGTAATTTATATCCGTACATATCTCCTAGAGAACCTCCAACTACTGCATTAAAGAATACTACTCCTCCTACGCTTCCCATGGTATATGGTTCCCCTTGGAATTCTGCCGGTAAAGACATGATTCTGTTTTTATTCATAGACCAGTTTGCGGTAACATTCCATTGGAAATTTTTATTTTTCACTAGGAAGGCATTCAAAGTCATTTCTATCCCTCTATTTCTTACTTCACCAGCATTAATAGTACGTGTAGAATACCCAGTTTCAATAAGAGACGGTACGTTTACAATTTGGTCTTTGGTACTGTTTTGATAAACCGTAACGTTATACGTTAATCTATTTTTGAAGAAACTGAAATCCATCCCTGCTTCTATGTTCTGGTTCATTTCAGGTTTCAGATTAGGATTTTGGAAATTGGCAATGTTTTCTGCCGAACCTACAAAATCGCTGGTATTATAGAACTGTTGTAATTTGTACGGTTGGGTATCGTTTCCTACTTGAGACCAAGAAGCTCTCAACTTCCAATAATTCCAGCTTTTCGACTTCATTTTCAAAACATCTGAAAGAATTAAAGAGGTAGCAACCGATGGGTAGAAATAAGAACGATTGGCTTTCGGTAAAGTACTGCTCCAGTCGTTTCTTGCGGTGAAATCTACAAACCAAATATTGTCATAATTGAATGACGCTAAACCGTAAACACTGTTGGTTTCTTTGTCATTTGGTTGAGCAATTCTTGTATTTAGAGAAATTGCATTGGTTAACTGATAAATCCCGGGAACTCTAAGCCCAATAGCTCTATAATCATTTAGCACATATTCATTTGCTCTGATATTTCCCCCTGCTGAAGCAGAAACGCCCCATTTCCCAAAATTGCTTTTATAGGTAAAAAGTAAGTCTGTATTATACTCAGAATTTTTAATGTATTGTTCGCGATAGTATCCTTGAAGGTAATTGGCAGAACTGTAAGGTCTCTTGGTTGTTCTTTCTTCATCTGTGATTTCAATACCAGACCTTAGCATCATTTCAAAGTTATTATTGAAATTATACGTTGCGGTAATATTTCCTGTGATTAATTTTTTGTCTACTCCATTCAGCATTTCATAAGCGATAAGATAAGGGTTATCTATAAAGGTACTGAAAGGGTGAATCTGGTCTACCTGATACTTATCTTTCTTCCAAATCGGTTCATACCAAGCCAAATCAACGTTTGGATTTTGGAAAATCATGAAATAAGAAATCGATTGGTTGTTATATCCTGTAGAAGGTAAATTATCACTCTTGGTATAATTGTAGGCAAATTTAGTGGCCACTCTTAACTTCTTACTTAGTTTATGGTCAAAAGACAAAGCATAATTAAATCTGTCAAAACCCGTATTCGGCATCATCCACGTATTGTTTACTGCGCTTAGTGAAGTACGGAAAGAAGTTTTATCATTAGAGCTTTCTATACTGATGCTGTTAGAATAGGTAGTTCCCATTTGCCAAAAACCTTTAACATTGTCTTTGTAAGGTCTCCACAATTGTCTTTCTAAACTTTGTCCTTCTACGGTTGGGTCATATTGAAAATAATATTGCCCATCAAATTTAGGTCCGAATGCACTACTGGTTCCTCCTGTACTCACTCCATCAGCTGAAGCGCCATAAGAATAGTAAAACTGACCTGCTGAATTTTTCGCCAATGTTCCTTGACCGTATTCATATTGCCAATCTGGCCATTTCAAAACGGTATCAAAACTTGTAGAAGAATTAAGGGTTACTCTTATTTTTCCGTTCTTTTGTTTGCCTGATTTTGTTGTAATCATGATGGCTCCATTTGCACCTCTAGAACCATATAATGCAGAAGCAGTAGCACCTTTTAGAATCGTTACATTCTCGATGTCATCTGGATTAATACTGTTAAAGTTGTTACCGTAATCTACAGGCAAATCACCTCCAGAACCTGCACCATACGCTGCGTTACCTGTACCAGTATTGGTTCCACCCAATGGAACACCGTCTACTACAATAAGCGCTTCATTGTTGTCCAAATTCATGGAAATACTTCCTCTCAAGGTAATTTTAGCACTTCCTAGAGGACCTGCACCTGCTGTTTGGATTTTAAGCCCCGCCACTTTTCCTTCTAACGCTTGTGCCCAGTTGTTGTTTTGTGTTTTTTCAAACTCTTCTGATGACACTTTTTCTGCTACATAGCCTAGGGATTTGTCTTGTCTTTTGATTCCCAAAGCAGTTACTACTACCTCGTCTATGTTTCTTACGGAATCTAATTTTGCTTTCTTAGATTGCGCCTGTAAATGGGTTACACTTACTAGACCTAGAGCAGCTAATAAAATAATCTGCTGTGTTCGTTTTTGCATTTTACTTTTTTTTAAGCTCAAAAGTATTCTAATGCGACCGTTAAGTATTTTAACAAGCTTTTAACATTCTTTAAATTATTCGTCAACCAAATTTTAATCAAAAATGAATGTTATTTTGCCAAAACATTAAAAGTAAAAGAGTGAAAACATCTAAAACTCTCATCTTTGGGAGATTGAGGATTTAACATTGAAAGAAGCTTTTTAAGAAAAGTTAATAAGAGAATTTGAAAATTTGAAAATGAGGGAATTTAAGGAAGGTTATAAAGTTATAGAGGTTATGGTGGTTATAATGGTTATGAGGGTTATAATGGTTATGGTGGTTATGAATTTTAGTTTTTTAATAGTGTTATTTCGTATTATAAATTGTTTATTGGTTTTAAATTTTGCTTTTTGCGATTTTGTTGGCGAGAGCGCTTACATAGAACAATTGGAAACTATGGTAAATCATGATGGGCAATAGGAAAAGAACTTTTTGTTCTTCGGGAATCCCTAGTATCATCACAAATAAACTGCCATGAACCAAAGATTTTTTGGAGCCACAAAATGCAGTGGTAATCACATCTTCCCTGCTGAAACCCAATCGATGCGAAATGCGTTTTAAAATCTCATATACGATAAAAAACAACGCTACTGCCGCAAGTGTAATCACTACAAAGACCAATAAAGGAACGGTAGAAAAAATACTCTCAATAAATGCTTTTGAAAAACTTTCGTAAACGATGAGTAAAATAATGAGACGGTCAAATTCTGCAATGATTTTACTGTATTTCGTTACCCAATTTTTGAAAATCGGATTGAGCAGAATTCCCAAGATAATCGGCAAAAGAACTTTGAGTAAGAGTTGTTGGATAATTTCAGACTGATGACTTTCGGCAGCTTGAGCATTTAAGAAAAATCCCATCAATAAAGGCGTCATTACAATACCAATAAGCCCAGAAACCGATGCATTAAAAATAGCCGAAGTCACATTTCCTTTGGCAATAGACACCATCACTACCGATGAAGAAACCGTAGAAGGCAAACACGCTAAAAAATATACGGAAAGCCAACTTTGGAAGTATGGCGAATCTTTAAAAATTGGATAAAAAACCAAAACCAATGCTGGAAAAAGAATGAAAGTTCCCGCTTGAATCAATAGGTGCAACTTCCAATTGGAGACATCTTTCAGGACTTCTTTCAAGTTGAGTTTTAACCCGTACAAAAGGAAAATCCCCGCAATTCCCCAATCGATGAATTGTTCTAAGTTAAATATTTGATGGTAAGATTCTTGGTAAGGAATGAGTTTTCCTGCCAAAACCATTATCAGTAAAAGCAACAAGAAAACATTCTGTTTATCGGCTAATTTTTTAAGATTCAATTTCTAGTATTTTCTACAAAGATACAGCAGATCAGGTTGGTGGGGAAATTATTTGGAAAATTAAAAAGTATTCTAAACACTGTTTAAATAAAGATTTAATCGATGATACAAAAAATATGAGATTGATCCAGCAACAAAATACAACCATATATTTTCAAAAAAAGTTCCTGTAATTTTATACTTTTCTTTAATTATTTTTTCAAACTCTTATTTCCAGATTTCAATGTTATTAACTTTTTCCATTTCAAGAAATGAAATATTATCATATATAGCATTTAGGTATTTTTTAATGAATTTAAATGCATTCAAAATACTTATTGCCCAACATAATATCGCAATAAAAACAAAAATCTGAGCATAATTTAATTCATCGTTTTTACCATTATATAATGCAAATCCAATTGAAGAAACATCTAATGCCATTAAGTAATAAATAAGTTTTTCTTGTCTTTCCTTGTACTCTTTTTTAAGATTATTAATTAGTTCACTCATAAAATTATTTTTATGCTATATAAACGTAAAAAAGAAAAAATTTTACCTTTTTTTTATAAAATTTACATTTTAACTTCAGCAAATTAATTTGTTAACTATGTGTTCCTTTTTACCACCTTCCTTCGAGTCTTGTTCGAATCAAGTTCGAATCAGCTTCGGAAAAACGGTACTTTTTCCGAACAAAACTGCACTTTGACTGCCACCTGATTCAACCCAAACCCTAATCATGGTGAAATCCTCCCTCAAAAACTCATCATTAGGTCACGTCATTTATTTAGTGTACCTTTGTAGAATAATTTATAAAATAGGTTACTGCCTTTGCTATCTGTTACAGTTTAGAATATTTTTTTATTTCTTTTTCAGTTTTTGCTTTTTCAGCGTCCCTTTTTAGAATAACACCTCACAGATGCACATAACCCTGAAAGCAAAACAAGGCAAAATAACCTGGACGAAATTCCCCTGACCCTTATGATATAAGCGCTCTGTTTATAAAATTAGCAGATTTCTTATAGCACGCAATACACCAATATTTATTGGTTTCATCATTCATTAAAAAACAAACAGAACATTATTTATGGCAGATTCTTTCTCAAAAAAAGAAAACTTTAAGAAAAAAATTCAAAAACAAAAAGAAAAAGCACAACGCCGTGAAGAGCGTAAAGCGAACAACAACAAAGGAAAAGAACTAGAAGATATGTTTTCCTATGTAGATGAGTTCGGAAGAATTACAACTACTCCGCCAGAAAAAAGACAAGAGGTTTCTCTAGACGATATTCAATTAGGAGCTGCTCCTATTCCTGAAGAAGAAACTAGAAAGTCTGGAATCATTACTTTCTTAAGCGAAAAAGGTTACGGTTTTATCACCGAAGACCGCTCAAAAGAAAATGTGTTTTTCCACCAAAATAATGCAAGAGAAATCCTGAAAAAAGGGCACAAAGTATCTTTCGAGAAAGAAAGATCTGCTAAAGGATTTTCGGCAATCAACATTGAATTGGTCAAATAACGAGAAATCATCTTTGGAATACTATTTCAAAACTATTTCTCTTTACTCCATACATTGCGCAAAAGCGCTATTACCCATTAAGAAAAAAGAAACTTAGGTTTACTGCTTCTTAATCCATTAACCAAGACATTGTAAAAAATGTCTATTTAAAACCCATTACTATGCAAGAAGGCACCGTAAAATTTTACAACGAAACAAAAGGTTTCGGATTTATTACTCCCAACAACGGAGGAGATGACATTTTTGTACATTCTTCTGGTTTAAGCACTAGAACAATTAAAGAAAATGACAAAGTTGTGTACCAAGTAACACAAGGACAAAAAGGATTAAACGCTATTCAAGTAAAATTAGCATAATCTCTTTTTGGTATTCTATATACACGAAAGCGACTTCTTAGGAAGTCGTTTTTTTTGTTTTTCTTTTTAAAAAACGTATTTCTCTTGATTTAGATTTTTCAAAAGGTAAAAATCAATAAATTTTATTCTATTGGTTTACAAATCTTTTAGGAGTTAGAGAAACAAGTCAACAAAATTCCTTATTTTTGCACATCTTAAAAAATCATTCACTATGTTTAATAGTCTTCAGGACAAGCTAGATAAAGCCTTACAAAACATTCAAGGCCGCGGAAAAATTACAGAAATTAACGTAGCAGAGACGGTAAAAGAAATTCGCCGTGCTCTAGTAGATGCCGATGTTAATTACAAAGTAGCCAAAGACCTTACCAAAAGAGTTCAAGACAAAGCACTGGGACAAAACGTGCTTACCTCTATTACTCCAGGGCAATTGATGACCAAAATTGTACATGATGAATTGGTAGAATTGATGGGTACTACTCAGGAAGGCATCAATCTTTCTGACAAGCCTACCATTATTTTAATTGCTGGGTTACAAGGTTCTGGTAAAACTACTTTTTCTGGAAAACTCGCCAACTATTTAAAACAAAAAAGAAGCAAAAACCCTTTATTGGTTGCTTGTGATGTTTACAGACCTGCTGCAATAGACCAGTTAACGGTTCTTGCAGACCAAGTAGGCGTAACCATTTACAAAGAAATCGAAAATAAAAATCCTGTAGAAATTTCTCAAAAAGCTATTCAGTTTGCTAAAGAAAACAAGCATGATGTAGTGATTATAGATACTGCAGGTCGTCTTGCGATAGATGAAGCCATGATGAACGAAATCAGAAACGTTCACCAAGCCGTAAAACCTACCGAAACCCTTTTCGTAGTAGATGCCATGACGGGACAAGATGCGGTAAATACAGCTCTTGCATTTAACCACGTCTTAGATTACAATGGTGTAGTTCTAACTAAATTAGATGGCGATACCAGAGGTGGTGCTGCGCTTACTGTTCGTTCGGTAGTTAACAAACCGATTAAGTTTATTTCGACCGGCGAAAAAATGGAAGCTCTAGACCTGTTCTACCCAGAAAGAATGGCAGACAGAATTCTAGGAATGGGAGACGTAGTTTCCTTAGTAGAAAGAGCTCAAGAACAATTTGACGAAGAAGAAGCTAAAAAACTTCATAAAAAAATCGCTAAAAATGAATTTGGTTTTGATGATTTCTTAACGCAGATTAACCAAATCAAAAAAATGGGTAACATGAAAGACTTAATGGGAATGTTACCAGGTGTAGGAAAAGCCATAAAAGATGTAGACATTAATGATGACGCTTTCAAACACATTGAAGCCATTATTTATTCTATGACTCCAGAAGAAAGGAGAAGACCTTCTGTGATTGATATGAACCGTAAAAAAAGAATTGCTAAAGGTGCAGGCAGAAAATTAGAAGATGTAAATGCACTGATGAAACAATTCGAACAGATGGGCAAAATGATGAAGATGATGCAAGGTCCTCAAGGAAAACAACTCATGCAAATGATGAGCAAAGGAATGCCTAATATGCCAGGAATGGGCGGCAACCTTTTCGGGAAATAGTCTTAAAAATATTTATATAAAAAACGCTCCAAAAATTGGAGCGTTTTTTGTGTTATTTGAACCAATAATTAAGGCCTACTTGCCAATAATTATTTCTCATTTTTATTCCCTCACCAAAATCTGAAACATTAGATGCTCCTACATTAAATCTCGCATCTAAATCTAGTTTTGGGGCAATTCTATAACCTAATCCTAATAAAATTCCTAAATCAAAAGATTTAAAAATTTCATCAGCTTTCACTTCTACTGATTCCTGAGACACTTTAGGACCTGTAATAAAACCTAAGTTTAATCCTCCTTGAATATAAAATTTTTCATTAGTTTGATATTTTAAAGAAAGGGGAATTATTAATTCTGGAATTTTAAATTCTGATTTAATTCCATCTGTATCATCTGTACCTCCTAAAACAGTGTAGAGCGCTTCTGCCTGAAATTTTAAATTTTGACTCATAGGAACCTCCATTGTAAGTCCGATGTAAGGTGAGATTTTAGAATCAGAATTACCCGTCTCCCCATCATATTCTGCTGTAAGATGGGCAACTGTTAAACCTCCTTTTGCTCCAAAATTGACTTGAGCATTCATCGCTCCGAAAAGTGCTAACGCACCTACTAAAAATAATTTTTTCATAATGATATAAGTTTTTTAAAAAAAATCCCGCATAAACGGGATTATAGTTAATTAAATAAAAGTCTATTTACCTACATTAAACGCAACACCAAAATTAACAGAACTTAAAGAAGAACCATCTTTTGATACGCCTTTATAAGATAAAATTAAATCTACATTATTCATTCTGTATCCTGCTTTTGGCTGATAATAGAAACCTCCGTCAGAATCTCCATCATATAGTAAAACTCCATAACCTAAATCTGTACCCAAGAAAAATCCTCCATCAAAATTATATTGACCAGAAGCAGCAATAGGTATCACTCCCATACTTTTTCCTCCAATATCTTTAAAATCAGATTTTGGAAAATAATTAGAATAACCTGTTGCTAATCCTACTTCAAAATTAGACGGTAGTTTCCAAGAGTAACCTAGATCTACTCCTGCATTTAAACCATATAAAGGATCGAAATCTCCAGTAGTAATACCCAAATGAGCTCCTACTTTAACATTCCCTGTTTGAGCATTCATCGCTCCAAAAAGTGCTAATGCACCTACTAAGAATAATTTTTTCATGATCTATTAGTATATAATTAACAGAAACTAAATTAAAAAAAATAAACTAAACCATCAAGAATTTTATGAATTATTTTCACTTTTTAGAAAAATTAATAAAAAAAAGCGAATTTTATTTCGCTTTTCTAACTATATTTTTTCTGTAAATATTTGTTATTCTTCTCTTTGTCTTTTTTCTTCGGCGTTGTAAGCCAAGATAATTTTTTTCACTACAGGGTGTCTTACCACATCTTCTTCGGTAAGATGTACAAAACCTATTTCATGAACTCCTTTTAGAATTCTCATCGCTTCTTTTAGCCCAGAATGTTGTTTTGGCGGTAAATCTACCTGACTTGGATCTCCAGTGATAATGAATTTAGCATTCATGCCCATTCTCGTCAGAAACATTTTCATTTGAGAATGTGTGGTATTCTGCGCTTCATCTAGAATAACAAAAGCTTCATCTAACGTTCTCCCTCTCATAAAAGCTAATGGAGCCACTTCTATCACTTTGCGCTCGATAAAACCTTCTAATTTTTCGTGAGGAATCATATCTCTCAACGCATCATACAGCGGTTGTAAATAAGGATCGAGCTTTTCTTTCAAGTCGCCAGGTAAAAATCCTAAACTCTCCCCTGCTTCTACTGCAGGTCTGGTTAAAATAATTCTTTTGACTTCTTTATCTCTCAATGCTCTCACTGCCAATGCTACACTGGTATAAGTTTTCCCTGTTCCTGCAGGACCTATGGCAAAAACCATGTCTTTCTTTTCACTTTCTTTGACCAATTTTTTAAGATTGGTGGTTTTCGCTTTGATGACTTTACCATTTACCCCTTTTACAATGATATCTTGGTCAAAAACCAATTGTTTTTCCTCCTCACTTTTTATTTTGAGAATATTTTCTAAATCTTTAAGTCCAATAGAATTATTGGTGGAAATATAACTCACAATATCATCTAATTTTTGCTTGAGCACATCTAGCGTTTCTTGATTTCCCATTGCAAAAATAAAATTGTCTCTCCCAGTGATTTTCAGCGTAGGAAAAGAAGATTTCAGCAAATTAAAATACTGATTATTAACACCATAAAATGTTTTAGTGTCTATTCCCGTGAGTTCGTAAGTGATTTCGTACAAATTGTTTATATTTTTAAAAATTTTATCTTACCAAAAATAAGCAATATCTTTGTTTTTTCAAATTTTTACTATTAAAAATGCCAATAATTACCCTTACATCAGATTATGGAAATCTAGACCACAGAGTTTCAGCCATTAAAGGCAGCATTCTCCAGCTTAATCCAGATGCTAGAATTATTGATATTACCCATGAAATTGGAGCGTATAATCTTATCCAAACCGCTTATATTCTTAGAAATGCTTACGCACATTTCCCTAAAGAGAGTGTGCACATTGTTTCAGTGGACAGTTTTTTTCACAAAGACCGCAAAAATCTTTTGGTAAAAATGGATGGGCATTATTTCATTACTGCTGACAATGGATTGATGAGCCTCACTTTTTTTGACCAAAAACCAGAAGCCATTTACGAAATCACCATCAATAATCGTTTTGACGACGAAGTGAAATTTGCCAGTGTGGATATTTTCGTTCCCGTCGCAGCACATTTGACCAAAGGTGGTTTGCCAGAACTCATCGGCAGAAAAATTAAGCATTACAAGTGTACTACTTTTGCAAAACCTTATTTTAATGAACCTGAGAAAATGCTGATTGGCGAGGTGATGTACATTGATAATTTCGGGAATTGCGTAACCAATATCAGCAAATTAATTTTTGATAAAACAATGGTGAATTTCAATAATTTTGAAATTAACATTCGAAATATTTTACTGAAAAACATCAACCGTAAATACACAGACATCGTGACAGATTGGGAAAAAGAAAACGAATATCATGGCAAAGCTTCTGCTCTTTTTAATGGTCAAGATTTATTAGAAATCACCATTTATAAAGGTACAAAAAACAATGGCGCCAATTCGCTTTTTGGTTTAAAAGTGGGTGATAAGGTGTATATACAGTTTGAATGATGGATGTTAGATGTTAGATGTTAGATGTTAGATGTTAGATGTTGGATGTTGGATGTTGGATGTTAGATGTTAGAAAAATTATAAATCGTAAATCATAAATCGTAAATCGTAAATCGTAAATTACCATGACTTATTTAATCATAAAAGCGCTGCACATCATCTTTATGGTGAGTTATTTTGCGGGAATTTTTTATCTCGTAAGAATTTTTGTGTATTACAAAGACACTGATGCTTTCGAAAGTCCTAAAAAGGAAATTCTACGTGAGCAATATGTATTTATGGCAAGAAGATTATGGAATATTATCACGGTTCCTGCTTTTGTTTTGATGACGATTTTTGGAACAATTTTAATTTTAATGAACCCTACACTTTTACAAATGTCTTGGTTTCAGTTGAAAATAGCCTTTCTCATAGGACTTTTCATCTACCATTATTGGTCTTGGAAAAAAGTATTAGAAATAAAAAAACTACAAAACGGTGAACTAAAAACCGCCAATCTCAAATTAAGACAAGCCAATGAAATTGCAACATTTCTACTATTTTTAGTGGTTTTCACAGTAATTTTAAAATCTTTGACCATTGAAAATTGGTGGCAATTAATTACAGGATTTTTCGTTATTGTGTTGGTGATTATGATGACGGTAAAATTGGTGAATAAGAAAAAAAGTGAATAGTAAATTCGCTACGCTGTGAAAAGTGAATTAAAAAATTAACGCAAAGCAATTCACTATAAAATAAATTGACTTGCGAAGCAAAAATTGATAAAAGTATGATTGCTATACTAAAAAAAGAACTTTGGAGTTATTTCGGGAATTGGAGTGCATGGATTATCATCGGTGCATTTTCTTTGATTTCTGCCTTATTTTTATTTTTTTTCGAGAATGATTTCAATATTCTAGAAATCGGAACAGCCAGTTTGCAGAGCTTTTTCACGCTTTCGCCGTGGCTATTTTTGTTCATTATTCCAGCATTAGCCATGAAATCTTTTGCCGAGGAACAACAAAATGGCACTTTGCAATGGCTTTTTTCTCAACCCATCAAAATTTCTGAAATTGTTTCAGGGAAGTTTTTCGCGGTATTTTTGGTTGGGATTTTATGTTTACTTCCTTCATTGGTTTACCTCTACTCTGTTTACGTTTTAGGCGTTCCAGCAGGAAATTTAGACCTGGGAGCAACATTAGGAAGCTATTTCGGGATTATTCTTCTCATTGCTGCATTTTCTGCGGTTGGGATTTTGGCAAGTTCACTTTCCACGAATCAAATTATGGCTTATTTATTGGGCGTTTTCTTGAATTTCATCTTATACTTTGGAATAGAACAATTGGCCAATTTCAAATTATTGGGAGGCGCAGATTATTTGCTTCAAAATCTTGGTTTTTATCATCATTTTATGGCATTTACAAGAGGTTTGATTGATACCCAAGATGTGTTTTACTTCTTGTTGGTGATTGGATTGAGTTTGTTTTTGGCTAAATATTTTGTAGGGAAGAAGAAATAATGAGTAAAAGGTTTTTCATATTCATTTTTACACTTGTTGGCTTGATTTCTTTTTCTCAAACTAAAGAAAATCAAAACTTTAAAGACCTTGATTCTTTAGCAAAAATGATTAAATATGAAGATAATTTACCTGAATTGGTGAATCGTTTAACCAAAAGTTGTAAAACAGAAGAAGAAAAATATAGAGCCATTTTCATTTGGATCACTCACAATATTGGTTACGATTATAAAACATATAACCAAAACCGAAAACCAGTTAAGATGAAATGCAAGGGAAAAGAAGATTGTGAAAAGAAGTTGGCGAAATTAAATAATGAGATTATTGATAGAGTTTTAAGCAAAAAAATTGCAATTTGTGATGGCTATTCCAAGTTATTCAAGCGAATGTGTGATATGGCCAATCTCAATTGTTCAATTGTAGAGGGTTACATCAAAAATTCTCCGTATCAAATAGGAAATATGGGAATTCTAGACCACGCTTGGAATGTTATTAGAATTGATAATAAATATTATAATGTAGACGCAACTTGGGCTTCAGGTTACTGCACTAAAAATAAAAAAGGAAAGCTAAATAGTTTCGTTAAACATTATAATGATTACTATTGGTTGACCGAAAATAAAGATTTTTTTAGAAATCACTTTCCAAAAGATAGAAATTGGATGAATGACACTGGAATTTCTATGGAATATTATAAAAATCAGCCTTATATTGAAGCATCTGAAATGCCCAATTTAAGATTTACAAAACCAGAATCGGGAATCGTAAATGTAAAAAAAGGAGAAAAAATAAAATTTGAATTTACGTATGATGAATTGGTAGATAAAATTCAAGTTAACTCCAATCTTTATAAAAATCCAAGTATTTGGAAAACCATAAAAGGAAAAAAAGAATTGGATAAAAAAGCTATAGAAAAACAAAAATTTATTGATTATCAACAAGTACAAAATACTTTTTCATTTGATATGACTGCTGATAACGAAAAATTAAATTATATAGAAATCATTTTTGATTATAAAACCATTGCAAAGTTTAAAATAATAGTTTCAAAATAAAATGTATAAAAATTTGAAATCAACCAACAATAAAAATATTTTTATAATTGCTCTAGCCATTATCCTATTATTAGGGATTTTCGGGGTATTTTCTTATCGTTTTGATTTGACTAAAGAGAAGCGTTACACCCTTTCTGATGCTACGGTAGAAACGCTGAAATCTGTAAAAGAACCACTGACTGTAGAAGTTTATCTGGAAGGTGATTTTCCAGCAAGTTTTAAGCAATTGCAGAACGAAACGCAGTTTCTTTTGGAAGAATTCAGGAAAATCAATCCAAAAATTGATTACAAATTTATCGATCCTATTTCGACCAAAATGTCTCAAGACACGCTTCAAGCAATGGGAATGCAACCTTCTATGTTGCCTGATATGAAAGACGGGAAAGTTTCTCAAATTGTGCTTTTCCCTTATGCAGCGCTGAAATATAAAGGTTACGGAACTTCTATTTCGCTCATTACCAATCAAATGGGAATAGATGCAGCGGAACAATTAACCAAATCTATTGAAAATCTGGAATTTAACTTCGCTTCTACCATTAAATCTTTGGTAGCAGATCAAAAGAAAAATGTAGGTGTTTTGGTGAATCAAGATGAATTAAGAGTAGATGAATTCCGTAGTTTTATGGACATGACGCTCGAAAATTACAATGCTGGTCCTGTAATTCCTGTAAACAAAAAAGAGTTGACTTTAGAAGATCTTCCGAATTTAGAAAGAATGGATGCTTTGGTGATTGCAAAGCCTAGAAAAGCCTTTACTGATGGCGAAAAAGTGATTCTAGACCAATACATTATGAACGGAGGAAAAACACTTTGGATGATTGACGCCGTGAATGCAGAAATGGATACTTTGATGACCAAGAAAAAACTCATGGCATATCCTATCGACATCAATATGACCGATTTTTTCTTTAATTATGGCGTGAGAATCAATGCGCCTTTGATTAAAGATTTCCAAAAATCTGCTTTGATTAGATTGCAAGTTGGCGAAGTAGCAGGAAATCCTCAATACACCAACTTAATTTGGCCTTATTTTCCTTTGGGAATTAATGAAAATAACAATCCGATTACCAAAAACATCAATCCTGTAAAATTTGAATTCCCAACTGCAATTGATACCTTAGGAAGAAAAAACATCAAAACTCAAGTGCTTTACGAATCGAGTGAAAGAACCACTGCTAAGTCGGTTCCTAATTATGTAGAACTCTCAGAAATGGCGAATCTTGACAGTCTTTCTGTGATGGAGAAACCTACTACTCCGAAGATTTTTGCGGTGAGTTTAGAAGGTAAATTTACTTCTGCTTATGCGAATAGAAGTGAGAAAAACGGTTTCCATAATTTCAAAAATAAAGTGTCTGAAAACAATAAAATGATTGTTATTTCTGATGGTGATATTGGCCGAAATCAAATGATGAAAGGTCAAAACTTACCTTTAGGAGCAGATTTATTAACCGACCAACTCTACGGAAACGAACAATTTTTGAGAAACTGCTTAGATTGGCTTCTCGATGATTCTAATCTCATAGAACTCAGAAACAGAAATATAGAATCCCGCTTGCTTGACAGAAGAAGAATAGACGAAGAAAAAACCAACTGGCAATGGTTTAATTTGCTTACACCTTTGGCAATTTTAGGACTTTTGGGCGGAATTTTCTTCTGGTTGAGAAAGAAGAAATTTGGGCAATAGTTCTCACAGATTACACAGATTTTCACAGCATTTTTTCACGAAAAGTCGCAAAGATTTTTACGCAATGCTCGCAAAGATTTTTATGCAAAGAACACAAATTTTTTTTTGAGATAAAACAAGACGCTTCGTTTAAAAAAAACGAAGCGTCTTTATATACTTTAAAAACTTAAAACCCATGTGAATACTTTGGGTACTTTCACTTGGCTCTTTTTACTTTTTACTTGATTCTTTTACACATCTTTTATAAACTCCTCATATTCATAATACACCATTTCAAAAGCGGTCATTTTTTCGACAAAGAATTCGAAAATTTCTCGCCAAGTGTTTTTATTGTAGATGGAAACACCATGTTTTTCTACCCAAAATCTGGAAATCTCTTTTCCGTTTTCTAAGGTGTAGAATTCGTCTTTATACACCTCGCATTTCAGTTCATCTTCTAAAATTCCTTCGAGAGACCAAAGCTTTTCATAATAAGCATTTCTGAAGATTTCATCTTTCATTTCTATGTCTACAGAAACCTCAGCTTTTTTGTTGTCACAATAGAATTTAAAGGCGAAATCTTTGATTTTAGTATCATACAAAATCCATTTTCTCGGAAACGACTTCCCGAAACTGGTCCAAAATTCCTTTTTTATTTTAGCAGCTTCTTCTTTGCTGAACATTTTTATTAAGTTATAAGTGATGAAGTATGAGTTATGAGTTGGCGAAAATAGGGAAATTCTGTTCAAATATTATTTTATTTCGTTAAAAAATATTAGTTTTGGAGAAACTTACACCATGAAAAGCCTCATCATTATTGCCTTATTTTTCAGTTCTTTGCTTCCCGCACAAAGTTTTTACAAGAAAATTTCAGATAAAAACATCAATACAGAAAGACAAACCATTGCCAAAAATTTCATTCAAGAATTTCTCAATAAATGTGAGAATAAAAACTATACTTCTTTTGAGAGATTTAATGTTGCGAAGAAATTTGAGATGTTTTTAGAGGAAAAATTAAGTGAAATCTGTCAAAAAAACGAAACCGATTTAGGAAAAATAGAATTGCAAGATTTTAATTCTGCTTATATTCATAAAACTTCATTGACAACAGATCCTGTGGAATTATATGTTTTCAACACAAAAACGGAAAAGAATCCTGATATTCAATTTTTAAGCGTTTGGATTTACCAAGACCGAAACTATATTCGCGGAATGGTCATCACCAAAGAAAAGCCCATCAATCCTAATAAAAGAGAATAAAAAAAGCGGACTAAAGTCCGCTTTCATTGATTTTTATATTTTACATCAGAATGAATTCCGATGCTTATGTATCGTTCGTTGCTCCGCAACTTTCTTAAAGAATCTAAATTTTTAAGAAATTACGCCTAATTCTTTACCTACTTTTTCGAAAGCAGCAATGGCTTTATCTAAATGTTCACGAGTATGTCCCGCAGAAAGCTGAACTCTAATTCTTGCTTTTCCTTTCGGTACAACTGGGTAGAAGAAACCGATGACATAAACGCCGTTTTCCATCATTTTTTCTGCAAAAGTTTGGGCTAATTTAGCATCATATAACATTACCGGAACAATTGCCGCATCACCATCAGGAATATCAAAACCTTTGGCTTTCATTTCCGTACGGAAATATTCTGCGTTTTCCATCACTTTATCACGAAGTGAAGTATTTTTAGAAAGCATTTCTAGAACTTTCAAAGCCGCTCCTACAATTCCTGGAGCCAGAGAATTTGAAAACAAATACGGACGAGAACGTTGACGAAGCATGTCGATAATTTCTTTTTTCCCAGAAGTAAAACCACCAAGAGCGCCACCTAAAGCTTTTCCTAACGTAGAAGTAATAATATCTACTCTTCCCATCACTTCATTGGCTTCATGTGTTCCACGACCTGTTTTACCGATGAAACCTGTTGCGTGAGAATCGTCAACCATTACCAACGCATCATATTTCTCTGCTAAATCGCAAACACCTTTTAAATCTGCCACGATTCCGTCCATTGAGAAAACTCCATCTGTAACGATGATTTTGAAACGGTGATTTTGTTTAGAAGCTTCAATAAGTTGTGCTTCTAAATCTTCCATATTATTATTTTTATATCTGTATCTCGCTGCTTTACAAAGTCGAACCCCATCAATAATAGAAGCGTGGTTCAACTCGTCTGAAATAATAGCATCTTCTTCTGTGAAAAGCGGTTCAAATACCCCACCATTTGCATCAAAAGCTGCTGCGTACAAAATGGTATCTTCGGTTCCTAAAAATTCAGAAATTTTCGCTTCTAATTCTTTATGAATATCCTGAGTTCCGCAGATAAAACGCACCGAAGACATTCCGTAACCATGAGAAGCAATCATATCTTGAGATGCTTTCATCACTTCTGGATGGTTAGAAAGTCCCAAATAATTATTGGCACAGAAATTCAATAATGATTTTCCATTGGCTACAATTTCTGCAGATTGTTGTGAAGTAATGATTCTTTCACGCTTGTACAATCCGTCATTTTCGATATTTTCTAGCTCGTTTTGTAAGTGTTTTAGGTATTTTTCTGAAATCATTTTTTAGATTTTTTGATTTTCACAAATGTAATAAAAAAAGCCCTCATAAAAGAAGGCTTTGTCGATATATTCTAAGTGTTGCTTTCTTTGAAATTATAAGATTTTTCATTTCCTCTAATCCTAAAGGATGGGAAAAATCTTCATATTTACTACAAATCTATCACAGGTTCTAGCAATTGTTCCATTCTGGCTTTTATTTGGTCTACAGAACCTAAATAACCATTGATTAACAAAGAAAAAGAAAGAATTCTTCCGTCTCTGGTTTTAATGTAACCTGCCAAACATTTTACCCCATTGAGTGTTCCTGTTTTGGCAAAAATTTGACCGTAATTGTTACTTGTCTTAAACATTCTTCTCAGTGTTCCTGTTTCTCCTGCTATAGGCAAAGATTTAAGGAAATCGTCATAATATTTCTCTTTCATCACCTCTGCTAAAAACTTCACCTGAGAAATGGGTTTCACTTTATTTGCTCTCGACAAACCACTTCCATCCGCTAAAACCAAACCATCAAAATCATATCTTTTCTCTTCTAAATGTCTCACGATGGTTTCTCGTCCGGATTCTAAAGAAACATTTCCTGTTTTGTAAAAACCTACTGTTTTCAAAAGAGATTCTGCTAAAGCATTATCACTTTTTTGGTTGGTAAAGTAAATAATATCCACCATTGTAGGTGAAGAATATTTCGCTAAAAATTGTCTTTCTTCGGGATTTGGGTCAGTCACTCTATTAATGACTTTTCCAGAAATTGGGATTCTATTTTTAATCAAACTCGCTCTAAGATTATTGGCTAATAACGCTGGAGCTGCAGGAATTGTGGTAATTAAATTATTGGCTTCAAATTTTTCGGTGAAAGCCATTTTGCGCATGTAAGGAGAAACGTAAAAATATCTTTTTGAAGTGTCAAAAACAGATTTTGCTTTTACTGCAATTCTCTCGTTTTTTGGGTTGATGTTATTGGTATTTCCTACAGGAAGATAGTAATTGTTATGCTCTAACCAAACTATTTTTTCAGGCAATTCTAATCTTACATCCTGAAAAACAGCAGTTTGCACTACAATATCTCCATTAATTTTCTTAATTCCCGCTTCAGAAATTTTAGCTAAATAATCGCTGATAATTTGAGAATAAGACCACGCTCCTGCTTTTCCTGTTCCCATAGAAGGATCACCACTGCCAATCACGAAAAGATTTCCGTTAAGCGTTCCCGTTTCGTCAATGGTTCCAGAATATTCTAATTGAGTAATCCATTTAAATCTTCCTCCCAAAAGCGACATGGAAGCATCGGTAGAAAGCAATTTGGTGGTAGAAGCCGGAATCAGAGGTTTGTCTTCATTATAACCGGTGATAACTTCTTTCTTTTTGGTATCGTACACTACAAAACCCCAAGTTGCGTTGCGCAAAAGAGGGTCTTTTTTCATTTTTTCTATATTTTCTTCTAATTGTTCTTTGGGGGAAAGCACAGGTTTTTCTATTCCAGCACTTCCTATTCCATTTTTTTCGGTATATATATTAGAAGAAACTGATGAAGTTTGGGCAATAACTGCGGTTTGTACAAGCACAGTTGCAGCTATAGCTATTCTTTTCAATTCTCTCATTTTAGACTTTATAATAATCAGATTTTCAATATTCTAACGGGACAAATTTATAAATTATTGCCTTTTCCTATTCTTCTTGTATAGCTAAAACTGTCCCAAGAATTGTTAAAATTTGTTAAAAATCAACAAACGTATCTATTTTGATGCTTTTGTAAGCGGTAATTTCTTCAAATTCTTCTAGAGATTTCAGCACGTAATCCTTGTATTCTTGGTACTTTTTGCCTCTTGGTAATTTGAGCAAAATCTGATATTGATACAAGAGATTTATTTTACCAATCGGTGCTTTTTCTGGCCCTAAAATACATGGCAAAGGCAAATATTTTTGCAAAACCGAACTTAAAAACTGAGAAGCTCTCTGTAATTTTTCTTCTTTTCTATGTTTGAGTTCTATTAGAACCAATTTCACAAAAGGTGGATACAAAAATTGTTCTCTTTCTTTGAGGAAATGCTCATAAATTTTTGCAGAATTTTCTTCTTTAATCAGTTCAAAAAGTGGATGATGAGGATTATAGGTTTGAATATAAATTTTACCTTTCCCAGAGTTTCTACCCGCTCTTCCCGAAACCTGCGTAATCAATTGATAAGCTCTCTCTTCTGCTCTGAAATCCTGAACATACAACAGTGCATCTGCTTTAGGAATCGCCACCAATTCTATATTATCAAAATCCAAACCTTTAGAAATCATTTGTGTTCCTACCACAATTTCGGCTTCGCCAGATTCTATTTTTTCGTAGAGTTTTTCGTAGGCAAATTTCTTACGCATGCTGTCTACATCCATTCTCTCTACTTGTGCTTCTTTAAAAATTTTCTGCGTTTCTTCTTCTATCTGTTCAATGCCAATTCCACGAGTATTGAGGTTTGTACTTTGACATTTCGGACAAATTTTAGGTTTTTGCGCTTTGTGACCACAATAATGGCATTTCAGCTCATTGGTAGATTTATGATAGGTCATCACCACATCACAATTGCTGCAATAGGTAACATGACCGCAACTTTCGCATTCTACCACGTTTGCATATCCTCTTCTGTTGTGCAGAATGATGGTTTGCTTTTTATGTTCTAAATTTTCAGAAATTTTATCAATTAAATGCTGAGAAAAATGACCTACTGAAAGTTTCGATTCTTGCGCTTCTTTGAAATTGATGATTTCATATTTTGGCAAAGCCACTTCTCCAAATCTTTCTCCTAAGAAAACGTATTTTAACTTACCATTTTTGGCGGCGTAATAACTTTCTACGGAAGGCGTTGCAGAGCCCAAAATCGCTTTCGCTTGATAATAATTTGCCAAAACCAAAGCGGCATCTTTGGCATTGAAAAAAGGTTTTACTTCTCTAGGTTTGTAAGCAGCATCATGTTCTTCATCGATGATGATTAAGCCTAAATTCTGAAACGGAAGAAACAGCGAACTTCTGGTTCCGATGAGGATTTTAATCTCATTATTCTTCACTTTTCGCCAAACTTCTACTTTTTCGAAATCCGTGAGTTTTTGATGATAAAAACCGAGTTGTTTTCCGTATTTTTTTTCTAATCTTTGGATAATTTGTTTGGTCAACGCAATCTCTGGAAGCAGAAACAACACATTTTTTCCATTAGCAATGGTTTCTTCTATTTTTTCCAAATATAGATGCGTTTTTCCAGAACTGGTAACACCATGAAGCAAGACATTTTTGCCTTCACGGAAACCTTCATTCATTTCTGCCAAAGCTTTTTCTTGAATTTCCGAAAGTTTTTCCAGATTTTCTATTTCTCCTTCATAAGTTTCGATTCTATCTTTCTGAAGGTAATATTCCTGTACCAAGTTTTTCTCCACCAAACCTCTTAAATGCGAAGCATTGAAAACTCCATTTTCAAAAAATTGAGACTTTCGCAGCGGTTGATTTTGTGTTTGCTGAGCCTCCAAAATCGTTAAAAACAAATCTTTTTGTTTTTTGGCTTTGGTTAAACTTTGCAGAATTTCTGACAGATTGCCGAGAATATTTTCATCAATTTTAAGATAAGCTACTTCTTTGGCTTTGTATTTTTCGTAGATTTTTTCGTCTATTAAAATCAGTTGTTCGTCGATGAGCGCTTTTACTGTTTTTACGATTTCTTTTTTAGGAATAAACGCTTCTATTTCAGACAAACTGACGAGGCTTTTCACTTCTAGAGCTTGTAATAAATAGGTTTCATTGGCATCCAGAACTTCCCAGTCTATTTCTTTATTCGGATTTCGTTTCAGATAGGTTTCACTTTCTAATTTTAAAGAACTTGGAAACGCAAAACGGTAGATTTCGCCAATATTACAGAGATAATATTCCGAAAGCCAATTCCAGAATTTCAATTGCTGTTTGGGAACAATAGGTTCTGCATCTAGCAATGAATGAATGTCTTTTGGCAAAAAAGTTTCAGGTTCATTCTGATGAATTTCGGCAACAATTCCTGTATAGATTTTCTTCCCACCAAAAGGAACCAAAACACGCATTCCTACTTCGATTTTCGACAAAAATTCTTCGGAAACTTTGTAGGTAAAAGTTCCTTTGAGATTAAGCGGTAGAATGATTTGTGCGAAAGTCAATGCGGCGATGTGTTGATTTGACGATTTGATGATGATTTTTACAAAAATACGGATTTTAGAATTGATTTTTCACGCAAAGTCGCAAAGTTTTACGCAAAGAACGCTAAGTTTCCTTTAATTTAAATTTAATAAATGAATTAAGAGAATTAAATTTTGGCTAAAGCCGATAACCAAATTCATAAAAAAAGCGGACTACTTTTCGACTACGCTCAAAGTGACATCCGCTTGTATTGATATTTTGAAAAATTTCTGAAAAAATTACTTTTCTTTTCTTCTTCTTTCTAATTCTTTTTGAATCAATGAAAGTTCACGACCTGTTTGTCCTGCTACAGAAGTGTTTTCCTGTGCTCTTCTGGTAAGATAAGGCACTACATCTTTTACTGGACCGTAAGGTAAATACTTGGTTACATTGTATTTTTTCTCCCCAAGGTAATAAGTAATGTTATCACTCATTCCGTATAACTGCCCGAAATGGATATTTTCGTGGTCATGAGGTAAACCTTTAGCTTGCATTTTGTCCATCGCCAATTCTGTAGACTTCTCATTATGCGTCCCGAAAAATGCTGCTACTCTATCTAAATTTTCTAAAACAAAATCTACTGCTGCATTATAATTATTATCGGTAGCTTCTTTGGTTGGCTGAATTGGGTCTGGATAATTCTTTTCTGCAGCGCGTTCTCTTTCTTTTTCCATGTATGCACCACGAACAAATTTATATCCTAAGAAGTAGTTTTTAGATTTTGCACGCTCTAAATCTTGAGCCATATATTCTAATCTTCCCGTTCTGTACATTTGGATTGTATTCCAGATATAGGCTTTCTCTTTGTTGTATTTCTCCATCATTTCATTTACCAAGTGATCTACTGCATCTTGCATCCAAGATTCTTCTGCATCAATCATCAGAATTACCTTATTGTCATACGCCATTTTGCAAACCTCTTCGTAACGATTTCTTACACGTTGCCATTCTTCTTTCTCGGAACTGGTCAATTCTTTTCCCGCTGAAACATCTGCATACAAGTCTAATCTACCAAAACCTGTTGGTTTAAAAACCACAAAAGGAATAGCAGGATTACCTATTGCAAATTTTATGTTTTCTTTAATTTCTTCGCAAGTTTTATCAAAAGCAGCTTCTTCTTCCTTTCCTTCGATGGCATAATCAAAAATGCTTCCTACGTGATGAGTAAACATTTTATCTACCACTTTCATGCTTTGTTCACGAGTTTCGCCACCACAGAATTGCTCAAAAAGAGTAGTTTTTACCAAATCTGTTACAAAAGGAAAATTATTCTTAATGGTGAAATTCAGAAAGTTAATTCCCACATTGGTTACGCTAGGATATTTAATAGCGGTAAACATCCACTTAGCTTTTTCTAGTTGCGCTGTTGACTTTTCAGCAAAAGCAATTTTAGTATCGTTGAAAATTGACATATGTAATTATTTGACGCCCAAATTTAATGATTGTTATGCAATTACTAAAATATAAATTTCATGATTTTTATAGGTCTAATAATTAAACATTTGTATAGAATAATTTTGTTATACAAGACAAAAATCACGGCACACCAAAAATTTGGTGTGCTTTTTATTGTTATTTTTGCAAAAATTTTTAGCATGCTTTCTATTTTAGACTCAGAATTTTCAGCACTTAATACGTTTATACAAGAAAAAAATCCCAGTCAGATTTTCATATTGGTAGACGAAAACACTCATCAACATTGCCTTCCCACACTTTTAGGAAATCTAGATACCGATATTCACTTCGAAATCATAGAAATAGAATCAGGAGAAGATGCTAAAAATATTTCTACCGTTGTTCAACTTTGGGAGATTTTATCAGAATTCGAAGCGGATAGAAAATCATTACTTCTCAATTTAGGTGGTGGCGTGATTACAGATTTAGGCGGTTTCGTAGCATCTACTTACAAGAGAGGGATTTCTTTCATCAATATTCCTACTACTCTTCTAGCGATGTGTGATGCTTCTATCGGTGGAAAAACAGGAATAGACCATCAATATCTCAAAAATATTGTAGGAACTTTTGCCGAAGCAGAGCATATTTTGGTTTATCCAGAATTTTTAAAAACGTTGGACTTCGTAGAGTTAAGAAGTGGTTTTGCAGAAATGCTAAAACATGGCTTAATTGCAGATATTTCACACTGGAATGATCTCATTACCATAGAAGAACTTACGCCCGAAAATATTGCTCCGCATATCGAAAACTCTATGATGATTAAAGAAAATGTGGTGGTAAAAGATTACAAAGAAAAAAGTCTTAGAAAAATTTTAAATTTTGGTCATACTATCGGTCATGCAGTGGAAAGTCTTTGTCTGAAAATGCACCAAGTCATTCCACATGGTGAAGCGGTAGCGCTTGGAATGATTATCGAAACGAAAATTTCGGAGCTAGAAAATCTTATTTCGCCAGAAAAAGCACAACTCATTATTGAAAATATTCAAAAATACTATCCATATATTTCGATTTCTGCATTTAGCAATGAAGAGATTATCGCACTAATGCTCAATGACAAGAAGAATGACCATGGCAAGATTAATTTCTCTATTCTAGAAGGTTTAGGCAAATGCAACTATGACTACAAAGTAAGTCAAGAGCACATAGAACAAGCTTTAGATTATTACAGAAATATCAATGCATAGCATAATAAAAACCCTTTAAAAGAAGGTTTTTTGGCAACATATTTGAAAGTTTGGCTTTGGCCAAACTTTTTTTATGGAATTCTGTAAAAAACAATGAAAATTTTGTAAAATAAAATTTTAAGAAATGCTACAACTTTGCCTTAGAAATCTGAACAACTTTTCAGTTTTAATAAAGCTTACAAGTGTGGAGCAAAAATTTTGAAACAATTGTTTAAAATTTTATAACAAGAAGCTTTTACAAAAATTGAAACTTTGCAAAGACAAAA
This sequence comes from Cloacibacterium sp. DMC96, assembly GCF_056313765.1. Taxonomy (NCBI): domain Bacteria; kingdom Pseudomonadati; phylum Bacteroidota; class Flavobacteriia; order Flavobacteriales; family Weeksellaceae; genus Cloacibacterium; species Cloacibacterium sp. DMC96. The sequence goes on from NZ_JBQUZQ010000001.1 coordinate 1,449,013, forward strand.
CATAAAACTTAAAAATTAGAAATTAATAAGAACAAAAAATTTAAAATTATGAAAAAATTATTTTTAACAGCTGCAGTAGCAGTAAGCTCATTGACATTTGCACAGCAATTCGGAGCAAAAGCAGGTATGAACGTTTCAACTATTTCAGACGAAGGATTTGATGATACTAAATCAAAAGTAGGTTACTACGCAGGTGTTTTCATGAACGTTCCAGTATCAGAATCATTCAGCATTCAACCCGAAGTTTTATATAACAATTTAGGCTCTAAAGTATCTTCTACCGTATTAGGAACTACTTATTCTTCTACCCTTAACCTAGATTACGTAGCAGTTCCAGTGATGTTCCAATATAAAGCTACTCCACAGTTTTACTTAGAAGCAGGTCCAGAATTTGGATTTTTAGTGAATGCTAAACAAAAATTTGATGACGGTTCTTCTTCAACAGTAACAGAATTGGATAAGGAAGACTTCAATAGCTTCAACATGGGAGTTGGTTTAGGTTTAGGATTTGACATTTCTAAAAATGTAGGTCTTAACGCAAGATATGTAGCTGGTTTCAGCGATATCACTAAAGAATCAGGACCTTCAACTGACGCGAAAAACAAAAACAATGCTTTTCAAGTTGGTTTAAATATAAAGTTCTAATAAAGAACACTTGATAAAAAAAATAAAAGCCGAAGATCATTCTTCGGCTTTTTTAGTATTGTAAATCAACGAGTTAAAAATTCAGTTCAATTTTTGGCATGCTCTTTGGAAATATGAAAGTATTAAACAATTATTTAATTAAGAAAAATAAAAGATTATGAAAAAAATATTTTTGGGATTAACCGTTTTAGCAAGTTCACTTTCTTTTGCACAACAGTTTGGAGTAAAAGCTGGTCTTAATGCATCAGACATTTCTAATACTTCTACCGCAGTAGACACGAAAATGAAAACTGGATTATATGCAGGTGTAACTGCTACTTTCCCTATTACAGAATCTTACAGCATCAAACCAGAATTGGTGTACAACCAAATGGGAGCAAAAACCGATTTATATGATTTCGGTGGAATTATTGGCCAAGTTTCTACTACAACCAAGTTAGATTACTTATCATTACCGATTATGTTACAGTATAATTTGCCAAGTAATTTATATTTAGAAGTTGGACCAGAATTTAGCTACATGCTTTCGGCAAACCAAAGTTTAAACACCATTATCACACCTTCTACCAACATTAATATGGATTACTTAAACCGATTTAATGTAGGAGCTGGAGTTGGCGCTGGACTTAAAATCAATGAGAATTTAGGCATCAATGCTCGTTATACATTCGGTTTAACTGGAATTGGAAAAGATGGAAACGTAACCGATTATTTCTTAAGCAATTCTAAGAATAATAACTTGCAAGTAGGTCTTGATTTCAACTTTTAGAACACTAACACTTTCATACATACAACCTATCATTACCAAAAAAACTCGAGAAATTCTCGAGTTTTTCTATTTATTTAAATTTAAAACTAATCAAACAAATGCGTTTCTTTTGGCTTGCTTACTGGATATTTTTCTGTAAAACAACCGAAACAATGGTCAGAAGAACCTAAAATTACTTTTAAATTATCAATGCTCAAAAATTCTAAACTGTCTACTCCCAAATAATCTTTTAATTCTTCCACAGACATGTTCGCGGCGATTAAATCATCTTTTTTCGGAGTATCAATTCCTAAGAAACATGGTGCAATAATCGGTGGAGAAACACTTCTGAAATGAATTTCTTTCGCTCCACTGTCTCTTAAAATTTTCACCAATCGTTTAGAAGTGGTTCCTCTTACAATAGAATCATCAATAATGACCACTGACTTGCCTTTGATTTCAGCAACAATAGGATTCAGTTTCAAATTCACTACTCTTTCTCTCATTTCCTGAGACGGAACAATAAAACTTCTTGCGATGTACCTATTTTTAATTAAAACTGGTCTAAATGGTATCCCAGAAGCTTTAGAATAGCCAATTGCAGCAGGAACTCCTGAATCTGGAACTCCAATGACAACATCTGCTTTTACAGGAGCTTGTTCCCAAATTTTTTCACCAGACTTTTCTCGGATTTCATGTACATTAATCCCTTCTAAAGTAGTATCAGGTCTTGCAAAATAAATATATTCAAAAGCACAGATTCTTCTTTCGCAATTTTCTTTAACCAAGAAACTCTGTAAACCTTCGTGATGCTCAGAAGTATAAACGATTTCACCCGGAAGAATATCTCTTACATATTGCGCTCCTACTGCATCTAGTGCACAAGTTTCCGAAGCACAAACGAAAGTTTTTTCATCTATCGCTCCTAAAACCAAAGGACGAATTCCGTGAAAATCTCTAAAGGCAAAAAATTTATTTCTGGTCATTCCTACAACGGAATAAGCGCCTTCTATTTTTTCCATGGTTGCTTTTATCGCACCACGCAATCCTAAATCTAGATTCTTCTGAATCAATCTCAATATCACCTCAGAGTCTGAAGTTGCTTTAAAAACTACACCTTCTGCTTCTAACTCCGCTTTAAGTTCTTGCGCATTGGTCAAATTACCATTATGAGCAATCGACAAAATAATTTGGTCGTACTCATTTTTTGCAAAAAATGGCTGAAAATTATAGGTTTTTTTATCACCAGCTGTGGTATAACGAGTATGACCAATCACTGCATTTCCCAATAATGCTTCAGGATTTGGAATGGTTTTAAAAATATCCAATACCAAACCTTCATCTTTTACGGTAATAATTTTACCTTGAGAAGAAACAGAAATACCGCAAGCTTCTTGACCACGATGCTGCAAAGCAAACAACCCGAACTGAGAAAGCGAGAACGTATCTACTTCATTATCAGAATACAAACCAAAAATTCCACATTCTTCTTTTGGAGCATCTAAGAATTCTTCTTCTTGAGTTCTCAAAAGATTTCTGCCGTAGAATTCTTGGCTAAATTGTTCCTGATATGTTAATTTTATATCTTTCATTTTATTTATCAATAGGTGAAAATCTTTCAGAAAATTACTTTCCTAGAGCTTTTTTCAATCTTTCATAGATTTCTACATACGCTTCAGTAACTTCGCCCAAATCACGTCTGAATCTATCTTTATCGAGTTTTTTCATGGTATCTTTATCCCAAAGTCTGCAAGTATCTGGAGAAATCTCGTCTGCTAGAATAATTTTACCATCAGATGTTTTTCCTAATTCGATTTTGAAATCTACCAAAATAATATTCATCTTATCGAACAATTCTTTCAGTAACTCATTGATTTTATTGGTTAAAGCATATATTTCATCTAATTCTTCTTTGGTAGCAGCTCCCAGGAAAATGGCGTGATAATCATTAATCAAAGGATCACCTAATTCATCTTTTTTGTAGCAAATATCAAAAATAGTCATTGGAGATTTTATGCCTTCTTCTACTCCTAATCTTTGTGCCATACTTCCTGCAGCGTAGTTTCTCACCACCATTTCTAGAGGAATAATACTCACTTTTCTTACCAACTGTTCTCTTTCATTCAATTGTTTGATGAAATGAGTTGGGATTCCTTTTTCTTGTAAATACTCAAAAATAAGTGTAGTAATAGCGTTGTTCATTTCGCCTTTCAAATCGAAACTTCCACGTTTTTGTGCATTAAATGCTGTGGCATCGTCTTTGAATTTTACGATTACTTCTTCTGGATTTTCTGTTGCGAAAACTTGTTTTGCTTTTCCTTCGTAAAGCATTTCACCTTTATTCATATCTAACTTTTTATTTAGGATTTATTTAAAATATTCTACTCCGTTTCTGAAAATATTATGATAATTAGCGGTAGGAATGTTTTTGAACAAACCATCTGCAAAACGTTCAGGATGTCCCATTCTTCCAAAAATCTTACCACTATCACTTGTAATTCCTTCAATTCCGAACAGTGATTGATTAGGGTTAAATGGCATTCCGTGCGCAACGTTTCCATCAGTATCGATGTATTGTGTAGCAATCTGACCTTTTTTGTACAAATCCAGCAATACTTCTTCCGAAGCCATAAATCTACCTTCACCGTGAGAAATCGGGATGGTATAAACCTCGCCTTTCATTCCCTTTAACCAAGGAGAATCATCATTGATGACTTTTACATCTACCATCTGAGAAATGTGTCTTCCGATAGCATTGTGCGCTAAAGTTGGAGATGTTTCATCTAAATCTCTGATTTCACCGTAAGGAAGCAAACCAGATTTTACCAAAGCTTGAAAACCGTTACAAATTCCCAAAATCATTCCGTCTCTGGAAAGCAATTCGTGAACTGCATTTTTCATCTTTTCATTCTTCAAAACATTCACAATAAACTTGGCAGAACCATCTGGTTCATCACCTGCTGAAAAGCCTCCTGAAAACACTAAAATTTGCGACTGTTTAATTTTTTCCACCCAAGCCTCTATACTTTCATCAAGCAATTGATGGGTTAAATTTTTCAGTGGTAAACTCTCTACAATAGTACCTTCTTTTCTGAAAGCATTTTGCGTTTCATATTCACAATTGGTTCCTGGGAAAATTGGAGCAAAAACTCTTGGTGTTCCAATTTTATGAGAAATAATGTTGATTGATTTTTTCTCTGTTCCGTTTAGATTTTCATCAAAATTAATAATGATTTTATCTTTTTCTTTAGTTGAAAATAAATTTTCAAATGTTCCAAAATTAACTTCAAGTAATTTATTGATTTCAAAATCTAAATTATTGATTTTGAGTATTTCTAAATTTTTAACCTCACCTATTAATTCAAGTAAATTATTGTCTAATTTTTCTGTAGATTCTATTACTAATCCACCGATATTTTTATCGAGTAGGAATTTTTCATCAACAGAAATTTTTGCACCGAGAAGATTTCCAAAACTCATTTTTGCAACCGCTACTGCAACTCCACCATCTTTAATGGTTTTCACAGAAACGATGTTTTTGTCCTGAATCCCTTGATGAATATAGTCAAAAACTTCGATTAAATTTTCGTAATTTGGCAATCCATTTTCTTGAGTTTTGTGATGGAAATGATAGATGAAATTTCCAGATTTTTTGAACTCTGGAGAAATGGTGTTTAATTTTTTCCCATCAGCACAAGCGAAGGAAATTAAGGTTGGCGGAACATTGATATCTTGGTACGTTCCACTCATAGAATCCTTACCACCAATTGCCGCTAAACCAAGGTTCATTTGGGCATCATAAGCACCTAAAAGTGATGCTAAAGGTTTCCCCCATTTTTCTGGATTATTGCCTAATTTTTCAAAATATTCCTGAAAACTTAGTCTGATATTTTTAAAATTTCCGCCCATTGCAACGATTTTAGCCACGCTTTCTACCACTGCTAAACTTGCTCCAATCATAGAATTTTGCTTGGAAATTTCGGCATCAAAACCCCAACTTGCATAAGAAACAGTTTCTATATTTTCAGCGTTGAGAATCGGTAATGTTTGCACACAACCTTCCGTTTCTGTTGTTTGATATTTTCCACCAAAAGGAAGCGCAACCGTAGTTGCACCCACTGTAGAATCGAACATTTCTACTAATCCTTTTTGAGAAGCTACGTTTTTATCAGCTAAAATTTTGTAGAAATTCTCTTTGTTAAACTCAATAGAATTTGAGTTAACTTCTTGTAAATGGGCAATCCTTGCCTTTTGATATTTGCTACAACCACTTGTATCCAGAAAAGCTCTGCTGAGATCTACAATTTTTTGTCCGTTCCAGAACATTTGCATTCTTCCACTGTCTGTAACTTTTGCTACTTCAACGGCTTTTATATTTTCTGCTTCGCAGAATTTGATAAATTTCTCTTTTTCGTGAGCTTCAATCACTACCGCCATTCTTTCTTGAGACTCCGAAATAGCGAGTTCTGTACCATTTAAACCTTCATATTTCAAAGGTAAAATATCCAGGTTAATTTCCAGTGAATCAGCAATTTCGCCAATCGCAACAGAAACTCCACCCGCTCCAAAATCATTTGATTTTTTAATCAACTTCGTTACTTCTGGATTTCTGAACAATCTTTGAATTTTACGTTCTTCCACTGCATTTCCTTTCTGCACCTCAGAACTCATGGTATGAATTGAAGTTTCATCTTGCTCTTTAGAACTTCCCGTTGCACCGCCAACTCCATCTCTTCCTGTTGCACCACCTAAAACAATTACCACATCTCCAACAGCTGGTTTTTCTCTGCGAACCCAAGATTTTGGAACCGCGCCTGCTACAAAACCAACTTCCATTCTCTTCGCTTTGTAACCTTCATCATAAATTTCAGAAACGTGAGTTGTAGCCAAACCAATTTGGTTTCCATAAGAAGAATAACCATTTGCTGCTTGTTTAGAAATGGTTCTTTGTGGCAATTTCCCTGGTAAAGTTTCAGAAATTGGCTCTAAAACATCTGCAGCACCTGTTAAACGCATCGCTTGGAACACAAAAGCTCTACCGGATAATGGATCTCTGATTGCGCCACCCAAACAAGTAGAAGCACCACCAAAAGGTTCAATTTCTGTAGGATGATTGTGTGTTTCGTTTTTGAACAACAAATACCAAGGTTCTTTTTTGCCATCGAATTCGGCTTCAATTTCTATAGTACAAGCGTTGATTTCATCTGAAACGACTAGATTTTCTAACTTGCCTGTTTTATGGAAATATCTTGCGCAAACCGTAGCCAAATCCATCAAAGAAATAGGTTTTGCTTCTCTGCCCAAGAATTTTCTTTTTTCTAAATAATCATTGAAGATTTTTTCTAAAGTCTCCTTAAACTTTCCCTCAAACTGAATATCTGTGAGTTCTGTTTCAAAAGTGGTATGACGGCAATGGTCGCTCCAATATGTATCGAGAACTTTTAGTTCCGTTTCTGTAGGATTTCTGTTTTCTGATTTAAAATAGTCTTGAATGAACTGCAAATCATCAAAACCAAATGCAAAACCGTGATTGTTGTAAAAATCGTTAAGTTGTTGAGTTGTTAAATCATTAAAATCATAGTAAATTTTGATTTGATCTGGAGTTTCTTCCGCAGGAATTTCTAAAATTTCAAGATTTTTTTCTTGAGATTCTACTTTATTGATTAGCAAATTTTTGATTTTAGTCAAATCAGCCTCATTGATTCCTTGTAATTCAATCAGTTTACCACTTCTCACGGTAGACTTCTCATTTCCAGTAAGTAATGCGATGCATTGCTGTGCAGAATCTGCTCTTTGATCATATTGCCCAGGAAGAAATTCTGTTGCAAAATAAATGGATTTTGCAGGATTATCATGATGCAAAATATCCACCACTGGATCTACAAAAGTATTGTTGACTACTTTTTCAAATTCCAATTCGCCTAAGCCAAAAATATCATAGATATTAAAGACTTTCACCGATTGAATATTTGGCAAAATAGATTTAATTTCATTTAAAACTTTAGGACTTTCTACATCGAAAATTCCTCTTTTTTCTACGAAAATTCTTTTTTTATGAGACATCAGATGTCAGATTTAAATATTAGATTTATTACTTTTCAAACAAAAAGTGCAGCGACAACGCTGCACAAATTTATACTTTTAGTTCTGATTCTAAGCCAATTAAGTCGGCGTATTTTTCCAAAACAGGTTGAATTTCTTGCTGAACAAATTCCTCGGTTTGGATAGGTGCGAAGCCGATGAAATTTTTAGGGTCTAAAACCTCTTTCAATTTCGACTTGTCTAATTTCAGGGAGTCGTCATTCATGATCCTTTCGATTAAGTCGTTTTCTTTGCCTTCTATTTTTACCTTTTTCGAGGCTTCCATAGAATGAACACGTATCACTTCGTGAATTTCCTGTCGGTCACCACCCGCTTTTACTTCCTCCATTATGATGTATTCTGTCGCCATGAAAGGAAGTTCTTCCATAATATGTTTATGAATTCTGTTTTCGTACACCACGATTCCATTCATAATGTTATTCCAAATCAATAAAATAGCATCTACAGCCAAAAACGCTTGAGGAATCGTTAATCTTTTATTCGCAGAATCATCTAAAGTTCTTTCGAACCATTGTGTAGCGGCTACCATTGCAGATGAATTTTGCAATGACATCACATATTTTGCTAATGCAGAAATTCTTTCAGAACGCATAGGATTACGTTTGTAAGCCATCGCAGATGAACCGATTTGATTTTTCTCAAAAGGTTCTTCTATTTCTTTTAAATTCTGTAAAAGTCTTAAATCGTTGGTGAATTTATGAGCAGATTGTGCAATATTTGACAATAAAGCCAAAACTTTTGCATCAATTTTTCTATCGTAAGTTTGACCAGAAACTCCGAAAACTTTCTCAAAACCAAAACGTTTGGACAATTCTTTGTCTAAGTGTTTCACTTTAGAATAATCTCCGTTAAAAAGCTCTAAAAAGCTTGCTGCAGTTCCTGTAGTTCCTTTTACCCCTCTAAATCTTAGGGTTTCAAGGAAAAATTCTAATTCTTCTAAATCCAGAAGTAAAGATTGCAACCAAAGCGTAGCACGTTTCCCAACCGTAGTTAACTGTGCTGGTTGAAAGTGTGTGAAACCAAGCGTTGGTAAATCTTTATATTGAAGTGCAAAATCAGAAAGATTTTTGATGACGTTTACCAATTGTTTTCTGATAATTTGCAGTCCGTCTCTAATTTGAATAAGGTCTGTATTATCTCCTACAAATGCCGAAGTTGCACCTAAATGAATGATTGGTTTAGCTAATGGAGCAACATCTCCGTAGGTATGAACATGCGCCATCACATCATGACGAAACTTCTTTTCGTAATGTGCTGCTTTTTCGAAATCTATGTTTTCTGAATGTTCTTTGAGCTGAGCAATTTGCTCATCGGTAATGTCTAAACCGAGGTCTTTTTCTATTTCTGCGAGCGCAATCCACAGTTTTCTCCAAGTTCTAAATTTCTGATTAGGTGAGAAATTGAAGAGCATTTCTTCACTAGAATAGCGCTCTTCTAATGGATTTTTGTAAGAATTCATCGAAGGTCTTTTTTTACTTTTTTTAGATGCTCAAAAATACAATAATAATACTTTTGGCACCAATTTATTTAAAGAAAATTAACATTTAATTAACTTTCAACAAAAAACGCAGGAAAAATTTCCTGCACTTCATATTTATTTTCTACCTGTAAAATCTTTCATGGTATCATAAATTCCAAAGATATTTTTCATCACCCAATCAAAGGCTGGAATCGGTAAAATTCCTTGTGAAAAACGGATGAACCAATAAGGAAGTGGCATTGCCAAAATCTTGGTTCCTTTTTCTATGGCTTTGATAATTCTTTCTGAAGTTGGCTCTGGTTCAAGAATCGGAAGTAATTTAGATTTCACTCCGTCAAACATTCCTGTATTAATATAAAAAGGCATAATTGTAGTAACAGAAACGTTTTTATCGAGCTGCTCCATTTCGAGACGAAGAGAATCACTCCAACCGTTTACTGCCCATTTTGAAGCTGCATAAACAGACATTTTAGGATTAGAAATCAATCCTGCTGAAGAAGCGATGTTACAAATGGCTCCAGAGTTTTCTTTCATCATTTCTGGTAAAAATTCTAGTGCGATGTGCATTAAAGCGTTTGCATTAATCAATAACGATTTCTGAATTTGTTCGTGGGTATGTTCATGAAAATATTTCCCAACTACAATTCCAGCATTGTTGATAAGAATATCTACTTTTCCTACTTCTGTTCTTACTCTTTGTGCAGCGATTTTGATTTCATCTAAGTTAGAGACATCTACTTTATACGTAGAAATTTCTTTCCCAAATTTTGCAAATTCTTCTTTGGTTTTGGCTAGTCCTTCTTCATTAATATCCCAAATAATCAAATTGGAGACTCCTCTTTCCAGAGATTTTCTTGCCATGATTTTACCAATTCCAGAGCAACCACCCGTAATCAGTACTTTTTTATTTTTAAAATCCATATCAATTAATTTTTCTTTTATTCAACAGGGTAAGATACTTCAGAAAAGCATTTGTTTTCTTTAAAATTCTAAAAACTATTATTTCTCGCATAAAGTCTTTTGAAAACTGAGAAAATGTTGCATCAAAAATCTACAGTTTATTTTATCTTTGTGAAAATCAATGTCTAAAATAATGAATTACACCGATATTTTACAACAACAGAAAACTTTTTTTAACAGTCACGCTACCAAAGATTTAGATTTCAGAAAAGCACAGTTGCAAAAACTGAAAAAAGTAGTCAAAAGCAATGAAAAATTACTGTATGATGCCATTTATCAAGATTTCGGGAAGTCTGAATTTGAAACTTTCGGCACTGAAATTTCTTTTGTTTATAAAGACATCGACTATTATTTAAAAAATTTAAAATCTTTTGCCAAGCCCAAAAATGTTCTCACCAATATTGTGAACCAAATGGGAAGCAGCAAGATTGTATTTGAACCGCTTGGAAATTGTTTGGTTATCGGTGCGTGGAATTATCCTTATCAATTGACTTTAACGCCTGTAATAGCTGCAATTTCTGCTGGAAACACTTGTATGATTAAACCTAGCGAACTTCCTGAAAACACAATGAAAGCGATGGCGAAACTCATCAATGAAAATTTTGACCCTCAATTTTTATACGTGGTAGAAGGTGGTGTAGAAGAAACCACAGCGATTTTAATACTAAGATTTGACAAAATATTTTTCACGGGAAGTCCAAGAGTTGGAAAAATCGTTTACAAAGCTGCCGCAGAACATTTAACGCCAGTTACTTTAGAATTGGGCGGAAAATCTCCAGCTTTTGTGACCGAAAAAGCAGATTTACAAATTGCAGCGAGAAGAATTGTTTGGGGAAAATTCATCAATGCTGGTCAAACTTGCGTAGCGCCTGATTATCTTTATGTTGCAGAAAATATCAAAGCGAAATTTTTAAAAGTTCTGATCGAAGAAATCAAAAAAAGAAACTATACTGATAACGTAGACCATTATTGTAAAATCATCAACGAGAGGAATTTTGACCGATTAGAAAAGATGATTGACCGTGAAAAAGTGGTTTTCGGAGGGGAAACCAACCGTGAAAAAAGATACATCTCTCCTACTGTTTTAGACAACGTAACCTGGGAGGACTTAGTAATGCAAGAAGAAATTTTCGGACCGATTTTACCGATTTTGACGTATAAAAATCTAGAAACTGCCATACAAACCGTAGTGGAAGGTGAAAAACCGCTTTCTGCCTATTTATTCAGCAATGATGCTAAAGAACAACAACTTTTCACCGAAAAATTAAGTTTTGGTGGCGGTTGTATCAATGATACTTTGATGCATTTGAGCAATGACAGACTTCCATTTGGAGGTGTAGGAAATTCTGGAATCGGGCATTATCATGGGAAATTTGGATTTATTGCATTTTCTCATCAAAAAGCAATTCTCAAAAAATCTAATTATTTGGAACCAGAATTGAAATATCCTCCTTATTCTGATGCTAAACTCAACATTTTGAAAAAATTATTGTAAGAATTTTCTGGCTGATTGGGCAGATTAAGCAGATTTTATTAATAAAAAGCGTACAGTAAAATTTTCTTTTCAGAACGGTCAATATAATTTGCTGTAATTTTAAAAAATTGAGGAGATAACATAGGACAACCTAAACTTAAACATGCAGGATTCTGAGTTTCCGTATCTGGTATACAATGGTAAGAATGCAAAACGATTGCTCTTTTTAAAGCATTGCTATTGGTTTTATCCAATCCTTTTAAACGATAAGATTTACCAAAAGTTCCCACATAAGAATTCATGATGGCATATTTACCTAAAGAAGATTGATAAGAGTTTTCTATGTTGCTAAATTTAAGTTCTTTAGAACCTTTAATCACTGAACCAGAACCATGAGAAACAATGGCCTTATCTAAAACCTTATTATTTTTAAGATCATAAATGAAAAATCTAAATCTATTAGAAGGAATTCTAAAATTGATAAAAATAGCTATATCCTGATTATAATTCTTTCCTTTTATGTAGTTTTTGACTTGCGAAATTCTGTAATTTGGTAAATCATTATTGGCTTTAGAATTTTGTTGAGATTTTGTCTCACAAGAAAACAATATAAACAAAAAGAGGAAAAGAATATTTTTCATGGGTTTAGTTTATGTAGTAACTTTTTTAAAACAAAAATATTGTTTTTCTTCATAAAAAAGAGTTGAAAATTTCAACTCTTTTTTATTATTTTTTAGGTTTCCAAGCTTCGAAGAATGCTTTTACTTTATCTAAGCTGTAGCCTTTTCCTTCTTCCAACGAACCGCTTTCTTGTGTATGAATTTGGTTTCCATTTTTATCTAGAACTATGAAAACAGGATAGCCATATTTCTCACCAGGATTTCCGTATTGTGCAAAAATCTTCTCGTTTTTATTTTTCGGAGAATAATTGAGATGATAATAAATGTAGTTTTCGTCTACTAAATTCTTTAATTCTGGGGTAGTTTGCACGAAATTATTAAATCTCAAACACCAAATACACCAGTTTCCTCCTGCTTGTAGCATGATGTTTTTATTCTCTTTTTTGGCTTTTTTTACCAATTCTGCAATTTTTTGTTCTGCATTTTCTGCCTCGTCATAAGGTTTTGCATAAGATGCTTTTTCGGCTTCTGCTTTTTTCTTGGCTTCTAATTTTTCAGCTTCTGTCATTGTAGAAGTTTGTGCCGAAAAAACTGTTGGCAATAAAAGGCTTACAAAAGCCAATTTCAATATTGATTTTTTAATGTTCATATTTTTGTAAGATGAAGTTAGTATTTTCTATTTTTATTTCGGTTCAAATATAATAAATAAACAACTAAAGTAATGATTTTGTAAATTTGCAACTTAATTTAGAACCGTGAACCAAATATCATTCCAAATATTATTATTTTTTTCTAAGCTTCCCTTAAAAGTACTCTACCGTTTTTCGGATGTATTTTTCTACTTGAATTATTATGTAATCGGGTATCGAAAAAAAATGGTTTTAGAAAATCTTAGAAATTCTTTCCCCGAAAAAACTGAAACAGAACTGAATGACATCAGCAAAAAGTTTTTCAGAAACTTTGGCGATTTTATGATAGAAATGCTTAAAATCTTTTCCATCTCTGAAAAAGAAATCTCTGAATTGGTAGATTACAAAGGTCTGGATGTTTTAAGAAAAGCACACGAACAAAAGAAAAATGTAATTTTATTGGCTGGTCATAACTTTAACTGGGAATTGGCGATTGCTTTGCAAAACAATGTTCCTCAAGAAAACTTTTATGGTATTTATAAAAAACTGGAAAGCGATTTTTGGGATCAAAAAATCATAGAATCTCGAGCGAAGTTTGGTGTAAAATTATTAGAAACCAAAAATGTAATGAGACATTTTTTCACTGAAAAAAGTGATGGAAACTCTCTTTATGGTTTCGCTGCAGATCAATCTCCTTTTAAAACCAAAATCCAACTTGGCATCAACTTCTTAAATCAAAGAACACCCGTTTTTACTGGTTACAACAGATTGCCCAATAAAGAAAATCTCATGTTTTGTTTTACAGAAATCATCAAAGTAAGACGCGGAAAATATCAATTAACCTTCTCAGAAATCACTCCAGAAAACGAAAAATTCGAAGGAGAAGAATTGGTGATTAAATACATGAAATTATTAGAAGAACTCATCAAAAAACAACCTGAAAACTGGCTTTGGACACATAAAAGATGGAAATATAAAAACCGTCTTACTGATGAAATGATGTACCAAGGAAAAGACTACCCTATTTAACGAAAATTTTATTTTGAAAACTGCTATCGCTATACTCAATTGGAACGGAAAAAAATGGTTAGAAAAATTCTTGCCAAACGTGTTAGAATATTCTGACGAAGCTACGGTTTATGTAATAGACAATGCTTCTACAGATGATTCTGTTGCTTTTGTAGAAAAATATTTCCCAACGGTAAAAATCATCATCAATGCTAAAAATTCTGGCTTTGCTGGTGGTTACAACGAAGGTTTACAACATATAAATGAAGAAATCTATTGTTTGCTAAATTCTGATGTAGAAGTGACCGAAAATTGGATTACACCTATTCTAGAACTTTTTGAGAAAAATCCTGATATTGCTGCAGTTCAGCCTAAAATTAGGGCCTTTAAAAATTCTAAATATTTTGAATTTGCAGGTGCAGCTGGCGGAATGATTGATCATCTTGGTTATCCGTATTGTAGAGGGAGAGTTTTCGAAACGATAGAAGAAGATTTGGGACAATATGATGATGAAACAGAGATTTTTTGGGCAACTGGTTGTGCATTATTCATAAGAAGAGAAGATTTCTGGAAGATGAACGGTTTTGATGAAAGATTTTTTGCCCATCAAGAAGAAATAGACTTATGCTGGCGTCTCAAAAATGCTGGAAGAAAAATATATTATTGCGGAAAATCTACTGTTTTTCATGTTGGTGGTGGAACACTTAACAAGCAATCTCCACAAAAAACGTTTCTTAATTTCAGAAATAATTTGACCATGCTTCTTAAAAATTTGCCTACATCTAGTCTTTTTTGGATTATTCCATTAAGATTGGTTTTAGACGGAATTGCAGGATTTTATTTCGGGATGAAAGATGGATTTCCTCACTTAATCGCAGTACTAAAAGCGCATTTTGGTTTTTATGGAATGTTTGCCGAAAGTTTAAAATTAAGAAGCAAACATCAAATTAAAGACTATTACCAAAGTAAATGGTTGATTTTTAAGCATTTTCTTTAACATCATTTCAAAAAAAACATTCATGAATTTTGTTGCATTAGATTTCGAAACGGCTACTCACGAGAGAAACTCTGCGTGTGAATTGGGAATCTGCGTGGTAGAAAATTCTGAAATTGTAGAAACCAAAACTTGGCTCATTAAACCACCGAGTTTTCCTTATTTCAATCCACACAACATCAATGTTCATGGGATTTATCCAAAAGACGTGGCTCATGCTCCTACTTTTGACGAAATTTGGTACGAAATAGAAGATTTGCTCTACGGAAATCTTATGATAGCTCACAATGCTTCTTTTGATGCTGGAGTTTTGCGCAGTTGTCTTGATTATTATGGAATTTTCAAGCCTAAAACAGAATATCTCTGCAGCATACAAATTGCGAAAAAATCTTGGAAAAATCTGACAAGTTATGGTTTAAAAAACCTCGCCAATTGTCATGATATACAATTTACGCATCACCGAGCGGGAGCAGATGCAGAAGTATGTGCGAAGCTTACTTTATTGGCTTTTGAAAGGCTTTTGATTACCGAAAATGATGAATTACCAGCGCTTTTTAGTAAGAATTTGAAAGTTTTATAATTTATAAAATAAAAAAGTCAGAACACCTGCTCCGACTTCATTACGTGAATTTTTATTTTAAAACTAATTGCAAAGAACTTCTGAAACCAAATTAAATTTAGGAATATCAGACTCAAAAGTTTCTAAAGTTTCTAAATTTTTAAAAATGTAGTTTCCCTGCATGTTTCCTACTCCTGAACGTAAAATGACATTAGAAAAGTAACTGAAAGATTCTCCAGGTTGTAATTCTGGAGTCATACCGATTACGCCATCTCCCATTACTTCTGTAAATCCGAAACTTACATCATAAATCAGCCATCTTCTTTTCATGAGTTTTACTGCATCATTTCCTAGATTTTCTATGACGATATTGTATCTGAAAACAAAACGATTGTCTGCAGGAAAAGAATTTTTCACATCATATTCTGGGATTACAGAAACTTTGATGTTTTGAGTAATTGAAGAATACATTTTTAAAATTTTATGATGAAATAAAGATAACAAAAATCCCGCCGAAAAATCAGCGGGAATTATTTATTTCATAAATAGTTAATATTTATGACTTTATTTTCTAAGAAATTAAAGTTCTAGCGCTTTTCTTTCGTCGCCACCCATTAGAATTTCTACTGGATTGTCTAGCGCTTCTTTTACTGCAACTAAGAACCCTACAGATTCTCTACCATCAATAATTCTGTGGTCATAAGAAACCGCCAAATACATCATTGGTCTGATTTCTACTTTGCCATTTACCGCAACTGGTCTTTCGATAATGTTGTGCATTCCTAAAATTGCAGATTGAGGTGGATTGATAATAGGTGTAGAAAGCATAGAACCGAAAACACCACCATTGGTAATGGTAAATGTACCACCTGTCATTTCTTCGATGGTGATTTTACCGTCTCTTACTTTGGTTGCTAGTTCTTTAATGCTAGCTTCTACTCCTCTTAAAGTAAGGTTTTCTGCATTTCTTAATACAGGAACCATTAAACCTTTAGGACCGGAAACAGCGATAGAAATATCACAGAATTCGTTGTTGATTTTGTAATCTCCATCAATCATAGCGTTTACATCTGGATACATCTGTAAAGCTCTGGTTACCGCTTTGGTAAAGAAAGACATAAATCCAAGACCTACTCCGTGTTTTGCAGCGAATTCTTCTTTGTATTGTTTTCTGATTCTGAAAATTTCAGACATGTCAACTTCATTGAAGGTAGTTAACATTGCTGTTTCGTTTTTCACAGAAACCAATCTTGCCGCCAATTTCCTTCTTAAAACTGAAAGTTTAGTAGTGGTTTGAGCTCTGTTACCCGAAGAAACACCCATTGCTGGAGCACCAGGAGTTGCATTAAGCGCATCTTCCTTGGTAATTCTTCCGTCTCTACCAGTTCCTGAAACTGCAGCAGCATCAATTCCTTTTTCGTCTAGAATTTTCTTAGCAGCTGGAGATGGCGAATTGGTAGCATAAGTAGCAGCTGGAGCAGCAGCAGGTTTTGGAGCCTCTACTTTTGGAGCTTCTTCCGCTTTTGGAGCTTCTGCAACTGGTGCAGCTGTACCTTCTGGTTTAGCTCCGCTCATATCAATTAAACAAACGACTTGACCAACTTTTACTACTTCTCCTTCTTCCGCTTTTAGGGTAATGATCCCTGCTTGTTCTGCTGGAAGCTCTAGTGTAGCTTTGTCTGAATCTACTTCAGCAATTGCTTGATCTTTTTCTACATAATCTCCGTCTTTTACCAACCAAGTTGCTATTTCTACTTCTGTGATTGATTCTCCTGGAGAAGGAACTTTCATTTCTAGTATTGACATTGTATGTATTTTTTTATTTTAAGTCAGTGAGTATTTCTTCTGGAAGAAATTGTTTTAAGAGTTCTACTTGTTGTTTTTCGGCTACTGTAAATTTCCAATTTTTACCTTCATTAGAGTTGGCAACTGCCATTTTGTATGACATGACATCAAATTGATTGTTTTTTTCATTGAAAACTACATTTCCATCACCAAATTGTGATTTAAAAGCACCTAAATAAAGATTGATATTCTTTTGTTTTTCTTCGGCATCTTTTGCATTTACCACATCTGCTAATTCTACACTCATTTTTTGAGAGTAAAAAACTTTAGCATAAGATACATTTTGTATTTTCTGAGGATATTCTTCCACTTTTAAAATGGTAGGAACTTCCAATGAAAATTTCATGTTAGGATCATTAAACATCTTATCAAAAATAAGCACCATGGTTTCTTTGGGCACAAATTTTAGAAATCCTTCATGAGCATATTGGTCTAATGCTTTAGAAAAATCTTTTTTTACAATCAATTGATTATAATCTAAGAACTGATTTTCTATTACTTTTACATTTGATTGCGCAAAAGTAACGATGGACCAACTCAATAATAAGATGTAAATAATTTTTTTCATGATTTAGTCATTTACCGTGGTAATAGGTCTTACCAAATCTACATTTTCTTCAGTAATTCCGAAAACTCTATTGATAACTCCTTTTTGGTTTTTCTCGAATTTTTTATGAGTACCAGGAGCTGGAGTTCCGCTTGCAACAGGAGCGATTACCTGAATGTTTTCGTTACGGAAATTACGCAACATATACGTCCAAGCTCCCATATTTTCTGGCTCTTCTTGTGCCCAAACAAATTCTTTTCTGTTAGAATATTTATCGAAAATACCTTGAATAATTTCTGGATTCAATGGATATAATTGTTCAATTCTTACCAAAGCAACTTTATCATCATTTAATTCTTCTTTCTTCGCCAATAATTCATAGTACAATTTACCAGAGCAGAAAACTAATTTTTCTACTTTTTCTGGTTGAGCTGTAGCATCATCAATTACCGGTTGGAAACTTCCGTTTGCTAATTCTTCAACCGTAGAAATTACTCTTGGATGACGAAGTAATGATTTAGGTGTCATTACCACTAAAGGTTTTCTGAAAGGGAATTTTTGTTGGCGTCTTAACAAGTGGAAATAATTGGCAGGTGTAGTACAATTCGCCACAATGATGTTTCCGTTTGCACATAAGTTCAGGAATCTTTCTAATCTTGCTGAAGAGTGTTCTGCACCTTGCCCTTCGAAACCGTGAGGTAAAAGCATTACCAAACCGTTCTGAATTTTCCATTTTTCTTCTGCTGCAACTAAATATTGGTCAATAATAATTTGAGCACCATTTACGAAATCTCCAAATTGCGCTTCCCAAATCGTCAAAGTATTAGGAGAAGCCATCGCATAACCATAGTCAAAACCTAACACACCGTATTCTGAAAGGTGAGAGTTGTAAATATCAAATTTGTTATCAGAAACTTGTTTTAATGGAACGTATTCTTCTTCATTATCTTCTGTTTTTACCACTGCATGTCTATGAGAGAAAGTACCTCTTTCTACGTCTTCCCCAGAAATTCTAATGGTGCTGCCTTCGGTAAGAAGCGTTCCATACGCTAATAATTCACCCATTGCCCAATCTAGCGCATTATTTTCTACCATTTTTACTCTGGCTTCGAATAATCTAGAAATTTTATTGATGAATTTTTTATCTGCTGGTAATGTAGAAATTTTAACGGCTAATTCTCTTAGCTTTTCTACATCATAAGTAGTATTATAATTTTCTAAAACTTGCTGAAGTTTTCCTAGGGAAGCATAATCTTTCCAATCCTCTTCCATGAAAATCGCCATGGTATTTCTTTCGATTTCCTTAGCTTCATCAAAGTTTTGGTCTAATAAATTTTTAAATTCTTTTTCCATTTCAGACATTACAGCATCTGAAACCACCCCTTCTTCTACGAGTTTTTTCTTGTAAATTTCTCTTGGATTAGGGTGCTTAGAAATGGTTTTATACAAACTAGGTTGGGTAAATCTTGGTTCATCTCCTTCATTATGACCATATTTTCTATACCCTAATAAATCTATGTATACATCTTTACCAAACTGAGCTCTGTAATCTGCTGCAAATCTAATAGCGTGAACTACTGCTTCTACATCGTCTGCATTTACATGCATTACTGGAGAATCAGTCACTTTAGCAATATCTGTACAGTAAATAGAAGAACGAGCATCTAAATAATTGGTAGTAAAACCAACTTGATTATTCACTACAATGTGAACTGTACCGCCAGTTTTGTAACCTTCTAGCGTCATCATTTGTGCTACTTCGTACACAATTCCTTGTCCTGCGATTGCAGCATCACCATGGATAACAATTGGCAATACTTTTTTAGCATTTCCTTGGTAAGTGTGGTCAATTTTAGCTCTAGAAATTCCGCCAACCAAAGAAGCTACGGTTTCTAAGTGAGATGGGTTAGGAACTAAGTTAATTCTTACTTCTTCACCAGAAGCGGTAGTTATTTTTTTAGATGAACCCAAGTGATATTTTACGTCACCAGAGAATACATCTTCTTCAAATTCTTTTCCTTCGAATTCTGAGAAAATCTGCTTGTAAGATTTCTGGAAAATATTGGTTAAAACATTTAATCTACCTCTGTGAGCCATCCCAAGAATTACCTCATCTACTCCATGAAGAGAAGAACGAGAAATCAATTGGTCTAGCGCAGGAATTAATGATTCCCCACCTTCTAGAGAGAAACGTTTTTGACCTACGAATTTCGTGTGTAAGTAGTTTTCGAAAGCTACTGCTTGATTTAATTTGTGTAAAATCTCTTTTTTCTCAGCTGCAGAAAGAGTTGGGTGATTTTCATTCACATTAATCCATTCTCTGATGAATTTTTTCTCTTCAACACTTTGAATGTGCATATATTCTACCCCGATAGAATCACAATATCCTTTTTCTAGATGATTGATGATTTCTTGAAGTGTAGCTGCACCATTTAGTCCAGCTTCTGTAGCAGAATTAAATTTGGTTTGTAAATCTGCTGCAGATAAACCAAAATTCTCTATCGATAAATCTGGAGAATACGTTCTACGTTCACGTACTGGATTGGTCTTGGTAAACAAGTGACCACGTCTTCTGTAATCATTAATTAAATTGATTACCTTGAATTCTTTTTCAATGTTTTCTGGAATATTCCCAGTAGCCACTACATTAGAAGCCAATTGGGTAATAGAAACCTCATCATCGCTATAATTTGCTAGTGCAAAATCAAAACCTTGGAAAAATGATTTCCACGAAGGTTCTATAGAATCTGGGTACTTTAAATATTGCTGATATAAATCTTCAATAAATTGAGAATGTGCTGCATTTAGAAATGAAAATCTGTCCATTTTCCGCCTTTTTCTTTGTTAGAAGTATAGTTTAGGCAAAATTAGTAAAAAAATGCGAATTAAGGAACTTAAAAAGATGGTAAAAAGGTATAGCTTACATAATAAAAATCTATGCAATCTAAAAAATCGTTAAATAAAATTAAAATTTGTTAAAAAGTAGTTAAAAATGAGAATTTTGAACTATCTGTAGACTGGCAAAGAAATTTTTATGGTTACTTCTTTTTTTGCATTAGGAGCTTCTATGAAAGTTTCTTGCAACTGACCATTTCTCATGCTGTCTTTTTGAGCTTTTTGCAAGAGTTGAGCAATCACTTTAATCCTATTTTCATAACTCCCTTTGTAATACATAATATAGTTTTCTGAAGCATTCAAAGTGCGGAAATTGAAATTATTATCAGAAAGTCCTTCTCTTTTTTTCACGGGAACTCCATAGAAATAAGAAACCTCTTTGTCTTTATAACTTCCTGGTTCTGTAATCAAAACGGGAACTCCAAATTCATCTTCCTTTTTACCTAAATCTTTGGTTACCAAACTGATGACTTTATTGTGATTCAGTTCTATATTTTTAATTAAATCTCCTTTTTTATTCACACTCGAAACATTAATTCCCAAAAGCAATTGGCCGTCTTGTTTTTCGACCATGAGTGTATCATATTTAATTTTGGAAAGTAAAATTTCTTTGTCTACTTTTCCACTCAAGAGTTGAGAAAGATTTACCATAGATTGTTCTATATTTCCTGCAACGAAATCTTCTGAAAGCAGATTAAACGAACGTTTCAAAAATGGCAATCTAGGCGTATGAACAAACCAAATGACTTTGGTTTTATTTCCTTGTGGAACAAATTTTACATTAATACTGTATGGATTAACGTTTTTGCCTTCGAACAATTGATATTTAAGCGTAGAAAAAGGATTTTCATAACGAATGAAAAAATCTCCATAATCAGATTCATTTTTCTTGCTTTGATAATTCAAAGAAGAACCTTGTCCTTCATAAGGTGTATAATATGCGAAAGTGTAATCTTCCTTTGAAACAAAAAATTCATTCCATTGCGTGAAATTCTGCAAATTATTGAACTGAGGAAAAACCTTATCAATAGGATAATTAATTTCTTTTTCAATGGTAAAACTTTTGCTTTCTTCTACAAAAAGCATAGAAACGGCATACACCGAAAACAAAAAGATACTTATATAAATTACAAATTTATACCAACGCATAATATAGGTTAAAAAATAATGAGTAACCAGCAAATTGTATCTTTTGCAGATTACTCATTATATATAATTATAGATTAATGTTCGTGCTCGTCTTCTGCTTTGCAAAGACCTACAATCGTGTGAAATGTATCATGAAGAGCCATAAAATCATTTTTAAGGGCTTCATCTGATGCTCCAGACTTAATTTTTTTATTGAAAGCTTTCGTTTCTTTCACTAACTTTTTCAAAGATTTCTTAATGGCATCTTTATTTCCAAAATCTGCTGGAATTTTTGAGTTTTTGAAAGCAACTGCTTTGGTTTCCATTTCATCTATTCTGCTTTTAATCGGCGCAAAATTTCCTTCTTCAGCAGGATGAAATGTTTGGCTCATCACTTTATGAAATTCTGTTTTTTCTTTCCATTCGCTGGTTTGCGCAGAAACAACTTGGCTCATAAAGAACACAGCCATTAGGGTAAATAAAAATTTGATTTTTTTCATTTGTTTAAATTTTTGTTGAGCAAATTTAGAATTAAAAATCGGGCTTGCAAAAAAATTACAAGCCCGATTTCCTAAAAATAAAAAAAACTCTATGGTATCACTGTTCCATCTTTTATGATGGCATCTTTTTTTACCACGATTATTCCGTCTTTTATAGAATGGGTTTTGAAATCTCCATCTGGTAGATGTTTGCTACCGATAATTCTTACGTTATTCCCAATATGACAATTT
The DNA here is from genome assembly GCF_056313765.1 of Cloacibacterium sp. DMC96. NCBI lineage: Bacteria > Pseudomonadati > Bacteroidota > Flavobacteriia > Flavobacteriales > Weeksellaceae > Cloacibacterium > Cloacibacterium sp. DMC96. The sequence continues at coordinate 1,471,378 of NZ_JBQUZQ010000001.1, forward strand.
TTATCTAAAATAGCATTTTCTATGTAACAGAATTTACCAACGCCAATGTTTGGAATTCCTTTAGCATCATTTTCCGCCATGTCTTCAGGATTTTGGTAGTAATCTGCTCCCATGATATAAGAACGAATGACGGTACTACCTTTTTCTATTCTGGTTCTGTTTCCAATGAGTGAATGCTCTATTTTGTCTGCCATAATAATACATCCGTCCGCAAAAATGGCTTTATTTACGAAAGAACCATTGATTTTAGAAGGTGGTAACATTCTAGGTCTTGTGTAAATGGGTGAATTGCTGAACATATTGAATTTTGGCAATTCATTGGTTAAATCCATATTCGCTTCGAAGAAAGAACCGATGGTTCCTATATCTGTCCAATAACCTTCGTATTGGTAACTTAGCGTATTATATCCGTTATTGATTGCATTTGGAATGAGGTCTTTGCCAAAGTCATCACCTTTGTCTTCCTCAAACATTTTTCTCAAGACCTTTTTATTAAACACGTAAATTCCCATAGAAGCAAGGTAATCTCTACCTTGTTGTTTCATATCATCAGAAACCTCAGAAGTCCAATCTGGTAAAACGTCTGCAGATGGTTTTTCTATGAAAGAGGTGATTTGGTTTTCGTCATTGGCTTTTAAAATTCCAAAACCTGTAGCATCTTTACTGTTTACAGGAATAGTAGCAATGGTGATATCTCCGCCTTTTTCGATATGGAAGTCTATCATTTCTCTGAAATCCATCTGGTATAATTGGTCACCAGAAAGAATGAGAATGTAATCATAATCATATTTGTCTAAATGACGCATAGATTGTCTTACTGCATCTGCTGTTCCTTGATACCAATTTTCGTTATCTGTACTTTGTTCAGCCGCTAAAATATCTACAAAACCTTTGCTAAAAATATCAAAATGGAAAGTATTTTTGATATGAGAATTAAGCGACGCCGAGTTAAACTGAGTAAGCACCATAATTCTATTAAAGCCAGAATTAAGGCAATTAGAAATAGGAATATCTACTAATCTGTATTTTCCTGCAATGGGAACTGCGGGTTTAGAACGCTTATCTGTAAGTGGAAATAGCCTACTACCTCTACCTCCTCCTAAAACAATAGAAATTACACTTGGTTTCATATATTTTGTAGTTTTATTTTGAAATTTTATAAAAAGCGAAAATAGACTTCCTTAAAAGAAACTCTATTTAATTTTTACGATATAAATTTACATAATTTTCAGCAGATTTCTGCCAAGAAAAGTCCAAATTCATTATTGTTTTTCGTAAATTTTGCATTTCTTCTTTATCATCATATAAATACAGCGCTCTTTTGATGGCATGTACAGCATCATCAGTTCCCGGGAAGGTATAATTTAAACCATAACCTCCTGAAGAAATGTCTGTTACGGTATCTTTTAACCCACCTGTATAACGTACAATTGGGATAGTTCCGTATCTCATGGCATACATTTGATTCAATCCGCAAGGTTCTACACGAGAAGGCATCAATAAGAAATCTGCTCCTGCATAAATCTTGTGTGACAAAGCTTCTTTATATCCTAAATCCTTCGCGAAATTCACATGAAATTCCTCTTGAAGTTGTTTCAGTGTATTTTCTATTTGAGGATTTCCAGAACCTAAAATGAGAATATTTAAAGCACCTTCGGTTTCAGAAATGCTTCTTCTTACAATATCTGGTAACATATCTGCTCCTTTTTCGCCAGCAAACCTTCCAATAAAAGCAAAAAGCGGAAGTTCTGGATTCAAACCATATTCTTCACAAAGCCATTTTTTATTTTTTCCTTTTCCTTCTTCAAAGTTCTCTCTAGAATAATGATCGTTGAGCATTATATCCGTCATAGGATTCCATACTTCTGTATCTATTCCATTGATTATTCCATGTGCTTTTCTGTGTTCTTGTCTAATTAAATCTTGCAAACCTTGCGCATCTTCAAACAATTCATGCATATAACCTTGAGAAACCGCAGTAAATTCATGACAACACTTAATCATAGTCGCCAAAGGATTAATTCTTCCGTTCCAATCGAGCAGTCCCCATTTCCAAGCGTCAAAACGTGGCATATAGTTAGACATTTGCCAATCCATCGTTCCTTGATATTCCCCATTATGAATGGTTCCTACAGTTTTTACACCTTTTAAAAAACCAAAATCCTGACAATACTCTACCATAAACGGAACTAAACCGGTATGATAATCATGACAATGTAAGACATCTGGACGAATTTCCATAGCAGAAAGCCAATGCAAAACCGCATGCTGAAATGCGATAAATTGTTGACTTTCATCAAAATAACCATAGACTTGATCTCTATCTAACAATCCTGGAATTTTCACCAAATACAATTCGTATCCTAAAACATTATGTTTTTCTTTCATGACCAAAACTTGGTACATGTGATGAATCTGATGAATAAAACCATCAAAAACTACTTCGAATTCGTTTTCGTTTACAAATGGTTTATTATACCAAGGCATTACTACTTTGGCATCAATTCCCATTTTAGTTTGGTATTTAGGAAGCGCACCTACTACATCTGCTAATCCGCCTACTTTAGCTACCGGAAAACATTCTACGCTTAAATGGAAGACTTTCATAAGTTCTTAAATTTATTTTTAATCATTTGTAAGTTGAAGCACATAATTTCCAGATTTATTGATATCAAAAGCAAAACTGCAAGTTATAGTATTTCCATTTTTTATAATAACATACTCAATATCGCAATGAAAAGGCAATGTAAAATCTGAGATATTTACTTCTTTTAATCCATTAATAATTATTCCTGAACTCGTTTTTAAAACAAAATTAAGAGGTACATATTTCACATTTGATTTCAAAACCGAAAAATTCAACTTGTTTTGAGTATCTTCCGTTCTTGTAAAATAATAATAAGGAACACTGGTCCTATTTTTAATTACAAAATATTCTTCGGGGTTTGTGTTTCCAAAATATTCATCATTTAGCCAAAACCCTTTTTGCACCATTTTTTTTCCTGAAATCAAAAAAGTATATTTTCCCTCACCTTCTTTTTTTCCCATATTCCAAGTTCCTTCAAAAGAGCTTCCGTTTTGAAAGACATACTTTCCTTTCCCATTAGGAAGTCCATCTGTAAAATTTCCCACAAAACTATCCTCTCCTTTTGCTTCTCCCTTTCCATTCGCTAATCCATTTAAACATTTCCCTTTGTATTCTTGAGAAATAGAAGGCAATAAGACTTTACAGTTTTCACTATTGTTTTGTGAATAATTTTTTGTAAAAAACAAAACTGCCATCACAAAATACATTTTCAATTTCATTTTATCTTTTTATTAGTTTTTTTTCTATTTGCTTTAAAATAATTCCTGAAAGCGGTGGCAAAGTAACAATCATAGAATTGGGTTTATTATTCCAAGGAGTTTCTTCGTACCATTTGATTTCTGGAACTACTCCACTTCCTCCAAATTCTGGAGCATCTGAATTGAGAATCACTTTCCATTTTGTTCCTTCTTCTATTCCAATTTTATAGTCGAAAGTTCTAGGAGTAAGATTCAATACAGACATGAGCACCTCATCTACAGATTTTCCTTTTCTTAGAAAAACATAGATAGAATTATCTGCATCATCGGCTTCAATCCATTCAAAACCGTATGGAATAAAATTATTTTCGTAGAGTGCTTTTTCGGATTTGAAAACCGTATTCAAATTTTTCACAAAATTCTGCAATCCTTGATGTATAGGATATTGTAGAAGATGCCAATCTAAACTTTGGCTAAAATCCCACTCGTGAGTTTGCCCGAATTCACCACCCATGAAAAGCAATTTATTACCTGGATGCGTGTACATATAGGTGTACAATGCTCTCAAATTGGCATGTTTCTGCCATTCGTCACCTTGCATTTTAAAAATCAAACTGCTTTTTCCGTGTACTACTTCGTCATGAGATAATGGCAACATGTAGTTTTCATTATTCATGTACATGGTACTGAAAGTAAGTTTGTGATGATGATATTTTCTAGCAATAGGATCTTCTTCGAAATAATCAAGAGTATCATGCATCCAACCCATCATCCATTTCATTCCGAAACCTAATCCATCATCATAAATAGGTTTGGTAACTTTAGGAAAATCACTGCTGTCTTCTGCAATCGTTTGTATATCTGGAAATTCTCTGTACACAATTGTATTCATCTCTTTGATGAAATCAATCGCTTCAAGATTTCTATTGTCTCCATATTTATTTGGCTCCCATTCTCCATCTGCTCTAGAATAATCTAACTCAAGCATAGAACGCACTGCATCTACACGTAAACCATCTGCATGATATCTGTCAAGCCAAAAACAAGCATTTGAAATCAGGAAAGATTTTACTTCGTTTCTGCCATAGTTAAAGATGTGAGATTTCCAATCTGGGTGGAAACCTTTTCTTGGGTCTTCGTGTTCATAGAGAAAACTTCCATCAAAAAAATGCAAACCATTCGCATCTCCTGGAAAGTGTGAAGGAACCCAATCGAGAATTACGCCAATTTCATTTTTGTGCAATTCTTCTATTAAATACATTAAATCTTGTGGCGTACCAAAACGAGAACTCGCTGCGTAGAAACCTGTAATTTGGTAACCCCAACTCGGATCGAAAGGATATTCCATCACAGGCATAAATTCTACATGTGTAAAATTCATTTCCTTCACATAAGGAACGAGTCTTTCTGCAATTTCTCTGTACGTGAAAAAACGATTAGGATCATCTGTTCCTCTCATCCAAGAAGCCAAATGAACTTCGTAAACCGAAATAGGAGATTCTAAAGAATTTTTTTGATGGCGATTTTTCATCCATTCTTGGTCTTTCCATTCGTAGAAAGTAGTATCTACAATAGAAGCAGCTTGAATGGTTTGTTGCCATTTTAAAGCATAAGGATCGCCTTTTTCTAAATAAGCACCGCTATATGTTTGAATGCCATATTTATAAATCACACCAAAATCTAACCCTTCTATAAAACCTTCCCAAATCCCAGAACCATCCCAACGGATTTTGAGTTCAGAAACTCTAGAATCCCAATTATTGAAATCTCCAATTACGGAAACTTGTTTAGCATTAGGAGCCCAAACCGCAAAATAGATTCCTGTTTTACCGTCTATTTGTACTTTATGAGAACCCATTTTTTCGTAGAGTTTAAAGTGTTTTCCTTCACAGAAAAGATGAATATCAAATTCAGAGAATAGAGAATGAGGCACTACTTGGTAAGTCATGGTGATTTTAGCGTTTTTAGGAATGTTAAATAAACACACTAATTTACTGCAAGTAAACGAGAGTACAAAGTTTTAGGAGGTTAAATGTTTCTTAAATTTAGTAAAAAGAGAAGCCGCATAGAATTTTCTACGCGGCCTATCATTGTTAATTATAAATATTGTTATGAAGTTTTCACATATTTTTTATCTTCGATTGCAGCTTGTGCAGCAGCTAATCTAGCGATAGGAACTCTAAATGGAGAACAACTTACATAATTCATACCGATAGAATGACAGAATTTCACTGATTCTGCATCACCACCGTGCTCACCACAAATACCTACTTTTAAGTTTGGTTTTGTTTTTCTACCTCTTTCTACCCCGATTTTGATTAATTCGCCTACACCAGATTGGTCAATAGATACGAATGGGTCTCCAGGTAATAATTTAAGGTCTAGATATTTAGGTAAGAATCCACCGATATCATCTCTAGAGAAACCAAACGACATTTGAGTTAAGTCATTAGTACCAAAACTGAAGAAGTCTGCTACCATTGCCATAGAATCTGCTTTAAGTGCTGCTCTAGGAATTTCAATCATGGTTCCGTACATGTAAGGAATTTTTTTAACTCCTAATTTCTCTAAAGTTTCATCGTATACTTTATCTACGATTGCTTTTTGGTGAGAAAGCTCGTGTCTACCGCAAGTTACAGGAATCATAATTTCTGGGAATGCTTTTACGCCTTCTTTTTGTAATTCACCTGCTGCTTCAAAGATTGCTCTTACTTGCATTTCGGTAATTTCTGGATAAGAAACTCCTAAACGTACACCTCTGTGACCAAGCATTGGGTTGTTTTCGTGTAATGCAAGAATTCTTCTGTTTAAGATGCTCATGCTTACACCTAACTCTTTAGAAAGCTCTTGTAATTTTGCTTTATCGTGAGGTACGAATTCGTGTAATGGTGGGTCTAGTAATCTGATGGTTACTGGATTTCCTTTCATTACTTCTAATGTAGCTTTAATGTCTCTCTTCACGAAAGTGAATAATTCATTAAGTGCTGACTTACGTTCTTGTTCGGTGTCACTCATGATCATTTTTCTTAATAAGAATAATGGTTTATCACTACCTTCACCATAGAACATGTGTTCAGTTCTGAAAAGACCAACACCTTCTGCTCCAAAATAAGTTGCTTGTTCTACATCTTTAGGTGTATCAGCATTGGTTCTTACACCCATTGTTTTGTATTTATCTACTAAAGTCATCAATTGTTTGTAAGATTGATTTTTATTTAAATCTACATCAATTAATGGTAAAGAACCTTCGTAAACAGTTCCTTTACTACCGTTTAGAGATACCCAATCTCCTTCTTTTATTTTTTTACCGTCTTTGGTTACAAAATATTTTTCTTTATCGTGGATAGAGATTTCGCTACATCCTACGATACAACATTTACCCCAACCTCTAGCTACTAAAGCTGCGTGAGAAGTCATACCACCTTTTGTAGTAAGAATTGCTTCAGATTTGTGCATACCATCTACATCTTCTGGAGAAGTTTCTTCTCTTACTAAGATTACTTTTTCTCCTTTAGAAGCCCATTCTACAGCATCTTCTGAAGAGAATACTACTCTACCTACAGCACCACCAGGACCAGCTGGTAAACCTTTAGCAATTACTTTATGAGTTTTTTCGATGTCTGGGTCGAACATTGGTAATAATAATTCTACCAACTGATTAGGATTTACTCTAAGGATTGCAGTTTCTGCATCAATCATTCCTTCTTTGTACATATCAGCAGCCATTTTTACTGCAGATACACCATTTCTTTTACCCACTCTACATTGTAGCATGTATAGTTTACCTTTTTCGATGGTAAATTCTATATCTTGCATGTCTTTGTAGTGTTTTTCTAATCTTTGTTGAATTTCATCAAGCTCTTTGTATTGCTCTGGCATGAATTTCTCTAAAGTAGTTAAATTTTTACTGTGGTCATTTTTAGAATATTGATTGATAGGAGCTGGAGTTCTGATACCCGCTACTACGTCTTCTCCTTGAGCATTTACTAAATATTCTCCATAAAATTTATTTTCACCGTTTCCTGGGTTTCTAGTGAAAGCTACACCTGTACAAGAATCATTACCCATGTTACCGAATACCATAGCTTGTACGTTTACAGCAGTTCCCCATTCATCTGGAATTCTTTCGATTCTTCTGTACTCAATTGCACGTTTTCCGTTCCAAGAAGCGAATACAGCACCTACACCACCCATTAATTGATCCCATGGAGTTTCAGGGAAGTCTTGTTTTAGGTGTTTTTTAGTTAAAGCTTTAAATTCTTTTACTAATTTTTTAAGATCATCAGCAGAAAGATCAGTATCTAATTCTACGCCTTTTTCTTTTTTAACTTCTTCTAATCTTTCGTCCATGATTTTACGGATACCAATACCTTTCGCTGGTTCCATACCACCTGCTTTTTCGATTACTACGTCTGCATACATCATTACTAATCTTCTGTAAGCATCGTAAGCAAATCTTTCGTCTCCGCTTTCTGCGATTAGACCTTGGATAGTTTCATCATTAAGACCAATGTTAAGAACGGTATCCATCATTCCTGGCATAGATTTTCTAGCACCAGAACGAACAGACATTAATAAAGGATTTTTAACGTCTCCGAATTTTTTGCCCATTAATTTTTCAACTTGAGCAAGTGCATCTTTTATTTGCTTTTCTAGGTTAGAAGGATATTGTCTTTTATTATCATAGAAATATGTACATACTTCTGTGGTGATGGTAAAACCGGGAGGAACAGGTAGTTTAAGATCTTTGTGACCTGCCATTTCTGCTAAGTTAGCACCTTTTCCACCAAGTAGATTCTTCATTGACTCATTTCCATCGGCTTTACCACCACCGAAGGAATACACATACTTTTCATTTTTTGCTGTTGTAGCCATAATATATTAATTTGTTATTTTTCTCTTATAATTTCTGGAACAAAATTACAAACTACCTTATAATAAATTCCTTTATTATTTGCTGACATTTGTCAATTTTGATAAATATCATATAAAATTAATAAAAAGAGGGTAATTATTTTTCGATTTTGTCACTTTAGTTACAAAAAAAACCTTTCAGAAAATACTGAAAGGTCTTAATTATCATAGATTAATCAAATTAATATCTGAAAAGTACGCTTCCCCAAGTGAAACCACTTCCGAAAGCTGAAAGAAGAACCAAATCTCCTTTTTTAATTTTTCCTTGGTCTAAAGCCTCACATAATGCGATAGGAATAGATGCTGCGGTAGTATTACCGTATTTTTGAATATTATTGAATATTTTTTCGTCTGGTAAACCAAATCTTTGTTGAACAAACTGAGCAATTCTCAAATTCGCTTGATGTGGAATGAACATATCTAAATCCTCTGGAGTTTTTCCAGCTTTAGTTAATGCTTCCATCATGGTTTCTGGGAATCTGGTAACCGCATGTTTAAATACAAAGTTACCATTCATAACTGGATAAATATCTTGTCTTTCAACAGCTTCTGGTTCATAAAGAACTCTATCCATCCATCCTAATTTGGTTCCAGGGAATTTAACTGCTAGTTCTTCAGCATATTTTCCTTCTGAGTGCATGTTTACTGCTAAAATACCTTCTTCGTTTTCATCTTCTGACGCAGAAAGAATAATCGCTCCTGCTCCATCTCCGAAAATTACAGAAACACCTCTACCATCATCAGTAAAATCTAAACCAAAAGAGTGAACTTCTGCTCCAACTACCAATACATTTTTATAAGTACCTGTTTTGATAAAAGCATCTGCTACACTAGTTGCATATACAAATCCTGAACACTGGTTTCTTACATCTAATGCACCAATAGTATCACAACCTAGCATTTCTTGTAAAACTACACCACTTCCTGGGAAGAAATAATCTGGACTTAAAGTAGCAAAAACGATGAAATCTAAATCTTTAGCTGTTAGATTTGCTTTTTCTAAAGCCTTTTCAGCTGCTTTTTTTGCTAAAAACGCTGTAGTTTCTTCACTGTCATTTCTATTTTTTCTGTGACGGCGTTCTTTGATGCCTGTTCTTTCTGTTATCCACTCATCATTAGTAGTCATCAACTTAGACAAATCGTCATTAGTTACCACATTCTCAGGAACATAATAACCATATCCTTTTATTACACTCTTAATCATAAAGTTTTTAAAATTTGTGGGGTACAAAAGTAAGACTTTATTTTTAACATATAATTAACATGAGTCATAAATATTATGTATTAAAGTGTTTTATAAATAATTATATACTCATGCATTTTTATAAGTATATAAAAAATTTATACATTTGATAAAATTAATGAAACTAGACTATGACCGAAAGTGTACTTCATAAAACCATAGAATATGAATGGATAGATATCTTAGAAATGAAGCAAGAAGACATTGCCGAAATTTCTAAAAAATATGATATCAATCACTATTGGTTAGAAGACTGTATAGACCCCAATCACTTGCCAAAATTTGAAGACAATGGCAATCTAAAATTTTTCCTGACCAGATTAAATACTTCTACCGAAAGGCTCATCCTCAATACCATAAGTGATGTAAGTACCAAATTGGGAATTTTCTTGAAAGATAATCTCATTCTTACTGTTCACAGAATAGAAAACGATGCGATAAAATCCCTTTTGAAAGAAATAGCAATTCACCCAGAAAATTTCAAAACTCCTTATCAATTAGCACTTCATTTAGGACAAAAAATATTTATTTCCTTTGAACATGAAAACGAAGTGCTTCTAGACCAATTAGATAAAATGGAAAACGAAGTTTTTCTAAAAAACGTTTCTAATTCTTCTCAACTGAAAAGGCTTTATCGATTCAAAAGAAAAGTTGGATTGAATTTGAAAGTGCTGAATCTTTCTTCTGATTGGGTGAGTTCTTTTGAAAAATTACCTCTAGATTCTGTAGAAATAAAGGACTTGAAAGACAGTTATAAAGATGCCATCAGTGATTTTGACCATTTGCATTTGCAAACCAATAACTTAATGAGCATGTTTCTGGCACTCTCTGACCAAAAAGCCAATCAGGTAATGAAAATGCTCGCCATTTATTCGGTTTATTTCTTGCCTATTACTTTTATTGCGGGAGTTTACGGAATGAATTTCGAGTACATGCCAGAAATCACAAAACCTTATGGCTATTTTGCAACATTAGGTTTGATGGGACTCATCGTGATTATCACCTTTATATATGTAAGAAGAAAAAAATGGTAAAAAAAAGACATCAAATTTTGATGTCTTTTTTATTTTTAGTGCATAGCTTCACTTGGGTCTATTGTTCTGCCACCTTTTCTTTCTTTAATGAATAAAATAAAAGGAATACAAATAAGGAACATGACTCCTAAATAGAGGAAGACATCCATATAAGAAAGCACCGTAGCTTGTTTCATGACAGAAAAATCTAGAATTTTATACGCCGAAGCGAGCGCTTGATCAGGCGTCATTCCTTTGGCAATAAAATTAGCTTTTAATGCCGCAATTCTTTGTTGAACCTGCAAACTATTGACATCTAATTTCGAAACCAAATCACTTCTGTAAAACATATTTTGATTGGAAATAAAAGTGGTGATTGCAGCTACTCCAAAAGAGCCTCCCAACTGTCTCATCATCCCTGTAAAAGCGGCTCCTTGACCAATTTGAGCTCCTTTTAATGTACTTAATGAAAGTGATGTAATAGGAATAAATAACAATCCTAAACCCGCTCCTCTCACAATAAGCATCCAGAAGAAGGCGTCTTTTCCAGTATCTGGAGTTAATAATTTATATCCCCAAAAACTATAAATGAAAAAGATAAACAATCCTAAAGCTACTAAAACTTGTTGTTTCGCTCCTCTTGTTAATAACCTACCGATTATGGGCATCATAAAAGCGGTGGTTAATGCTGCTGGAATCATCAAAGCACCTGATTGTAAAGCTGTCCAACCTAAAATACTCTGCGTATAAAGCGGAATAATAAAAGTAGAACCGTATAAACCAAAGCCTAAAATGAATGACATGACCGTTCCTATTCTCAGATTTCCATTTTTAAGCACCCGAAGTTCTACAATCGGATATTTATACGTTAATTCTCGCCAGATAAAAAAGATGAGTCCAAAGAAAGAAATCAAAGTAAGGGAAAGAATTACTTTGCTTTCGAACCAATCGTCTTCATGACCTCTTTCTAAAATATATTGTAAAGAACCTACTGTTATTGCCAATAAAAATATCCCTAACCAATCTACATCACTTGCAGATTTTTTCTCAGAATATTTAGGACTTCTTACAAACTGAAGCGTAAGCAAAGTCGCTACAATCCCAATAGGAATATTGATATAAAAAATATAAGGCCAACTGAAATTATCTACAATATAACCTCCCAATGGCGGACCTAATGTAGGACCAATAATAACACCCAAACCATAAATAGCTTGTGCCATACTTCTTTTCTCAATGGGATAAGACTCTGTAATAATCGTTTGAGAAGTTACCAAAAGTGCACCACCTCCTATTCCTTGTAATAATCTAAAAATAACGAGTTCCCAGATATTGCTCGCATTTCCACATAAAAATGAGAAAACCGTAAATATCACAATAGAAGCCGCAAAATAATTTCTTCTCCCGAATTGTTGCGAAAGCCAACTCGTCATGGGTACTATGATGACGTTACCAATCGCATAAGCGGTAATTACCCAACCTACCTCAGAAAGTGTAGCGCCCAGATTTCCTTTCATCTCGTTCAGCGCTACATTTACTATGGTAGTGTCTACAATCTCTAGCAATGCACAGAGAATGGCAGTGATGGTAATAATCACTCGTCTTGCACCATATTCTACTAATGAATCTTGCATAAATTTTTATTTCAAGTTTTGAGTGTCGTTTAGAATTTATTCCATTCTAAACTTTTCTCATTTACTTTTTCTATTTTACTTCTACGTCTACTAAAACATTCATTCCAGCTCTTAGTCTTTTGGCTACTTCAGGCTTTAAATCCTTAAAAGTGATTTTCACAGGAACTCTTTGAACTACTTTTACGAAATTTCCACTTGCATTATCTGGAGGAAGTAGAGAAAAAGTAGAACCAGTAGCTGGCGAAATAGAACTTACCACTCCTTCGAACTCATCATCTGGGAAAGCATCTATTTTAATTTCTACTTTTTGACCTTCTACCATTTTGTTTAATTGTGTTTCTTTAAAATTTGCCACAATCCATTTGTCATTATTTAAAACAATGCTGAATAACTGTGCACCTGCTTGTAAAAACTGACCTACCTGTACTGGAATTTTAGAAACATAACCATCTTGTTTAGCAGTAATTACAGTATAAGAAAGATTTAATTTAGCATTTTGCACATCTACTTCTCTTTGTTTAATCATAGAACTTGCTATGCCAATTTGTTGAGAAGTTGCTTCTGATTGAGAAGACACATAACCTGTTTGCTGAGCAGCTTGATTTCTCTGTTCTACCAAAATTTGCAATTGCTTGTCTGCTGCTTGTTTCGCTGCCAAAACTTGGTCATATTGTTGCTGCGTAATGGAATGGTCTTTCACTAGATTTTCATAACGTTTCAAATCTTGAGTAGTTTTCCAAACGTTTACTTTCGCTGCTTCAATTTGTGCATTTGCAGTAGCCACTGCTGCGTTTGATGTACTGATGCTTTTATTCGCTGCTGCAGCACCAGCTTGAGCGGTATTTAGATTGCTTTTAGCAGTTCCTAGCGCAGCTTCAGCTTGTTGTAAAGTCATTAATTGGTCTTTATTTTCAAGGATAATTAAGGTATCTCCTTTTTTCACAAACTGATTGTCTTTTACCCTTACTTCTGCTACATAACCAGAAATTTTAGAAATCACAGGGCTTACATTAGATGCAATTTGCGCATCATCTGTTTCTTCGTGAGCGTTGCTGTAAGACCATTTTTTGTAACCATAAATAGCACCTACCACAATAACGATGGTTAAAATAATCCCAAAAACTGGATTTTTTTTATTTTTTGTTTGATTTTCCATTTTATAATAATGTTTATATCTAAATTAGAGTTTGATTATTGATTAAGAATTCCTGAGGTTTGTAATAGTTTTTTGTATGCTAATGCAGCATCTGCTCTAGAATTAATTACATTTACTTTAGCACCTACCAAAGCTGCATCTGCTTCTAGCAAATCGGTAATATTTGCTAAGCCATTATCATATTTATTTTTGGTAATTCTGTAATTTTCTGTCGCTTGTTCTAATGCGCGCTCATAAACTTCTATTTTCTTTTTGGCCAAATTAGAATTCTGGAAATCCTTGTTGATTTCTAGTTTTATATGGTCATTCAGAAGTTCGTTATTGGCTTCTAATTGTTTTTCTCTGGATTGAGATTTTAGCAAAGAAGAATTTTTCTTCCAAAGATTGTCTAAGTTATAAGAAACACCTAATCCTATATTAATCGCGTTAGTAATGGTTACAAATCCTGGAATATCTGCTGCTACATAACCACTTGTAATTGCCAAACTTGGTAAATTTTCAGCTTTTGCAGCTTTGGTTCCTAAATTTGCTGCTTTTCTCTGATAATCGAGTGCTTGTAAATCTTTTCTGTTTTGCAAAGCTTGACTTAAGTAATAAGAAACAGGCTGATTTTCAGAAATTTCATTGATGTAATCTTCATCTACTTTTAAAATGGTAGTTTCGGGCAAACCTAAAAGCAAATCCATATTAATATTGGCAATGCTGTAATTGTTTTGCGCATCTAAAAGCTGAAGTTCAATATTAGACGTTTGCAACTGAGCTTTCAATCGGTCATTTCTTGCCATCAAACCGTTATTTTCTAATTTCAAAAATGTTTCGTCTCTTTTCTGTGAAGCCGAAAGATTTTCTTCTAAAACTTTGATGATTTGAGATGCTTTGAACAAATTATTGTAAGCCTGAGAAATGTTAAAAGCAATGGCTTCCTTGTCATTTTCTGCAGATAATTTAGAAGCTTCTACCAAATATTCAGCAGACTGAATTCCGTATTTTATTCTTCCACCTGCATAAATGGGATAAGAAAGATTGGCAGAAGCGTACATAACATCATTAATTTTCAAACTATTCGCCGCACCTGCATTTTCTGTTTTAAGATTAACATTTGGGCTGAAAAGATGTAAATAAGTAGCTCCCAATTTCAGGCTAGGAAGCTTATTGTTCTTTGCTTCCAGCAATTGCGCTGTACTTTCTTCTATTTTAGCAGCATCTATTTTTAGATTTTTGCTATTTTCGATTCCGAGTTTTACCGCTTCATTCAGAGAAATCGCTCTCGTTTCTTGGCTCGAAATCTGGGAAATACTCATGCTAAAAAGTAAAATCCCAAAGATGTTTCTAATTTTTTTGTTCATAACCTAAAAGGTCTTTTAATAATATGGTTAAATTTTGGGTAAGATTGTCGTAATAAATATTATAATATTCATCTGATTGATTTCCAGAAAGTTCTCTATACAAATTCATGCCTTGTTTAGAATAAAAAACTGTCCCTACAATCACAGAATGGAGAAAAAACAAATCGGGCTTTTTGGTAAAAACACCACTTTCACAGCCTTCTTCTAGAATTCTTTGGTAAATTTTGATATAACCAATTTTAGAAGTTCGTAGAAAACTTAAAATCTGTTCGTTTCCACTATTATTGATATTATAAACCGATTGAAGAATAGAATAAAATTCTGGCAAAGTCTTCACACGATTGATATAATTTCCTATAATTTTAATGAGTTTTTCCCATTCATTGAGCTGCGGATTTTCTAAAATTTCATAGGCAAAAGATTGTCCTTCCTTCATTCTCACTTTAAAAATTTCTTCGAAAAGTTTTTCTTTTGACCCGAAATAATAAGAAATCATCGAGACATTTACTCCAGCAGATTTTGCAATATCTCTAGTAGAAGTAGCGTCAAAACCCTTTTCTGCAAATAGTTTTTCTGCAACATAGAGAATTTTTTTATCCGTAGAATGTTCCATTATTTTGATTTTTGAAGGCGCAAATGTAAGTAAATTTAGAAATCAATCAAACGATTGATTGATTTATTTTATCAATGTAAAATGTTAGATAATATAATTTTTATTACTTTTGATGAACTAAATATTAAACAATATGAAAAGAATCATCGCAGTATTAGCCATATCAGTATTTACATTAGGAATGGCTCAAGAAACACCGAAAAAATCTTGTTGCGCAGCAAAAGATAAAAAAGAATGTAGCGCAAAAGAAAAGAAAGAGTGCGCTTCTAAAGACAAAAAAGACTGTAAAGCTGAAGCCAACAAAGACAAAAAATCTTGTTGTGCTGCTAAAAAAGAAAAAGCAGCTTAGAAAAAATAAAATCCCGAAAATTTCGGGATTTTTTTATGCACTTCGGTGAATATATCTGGTTAATTTTATGCCTAAATCCGTCCAAACAATTTTGGCATTTGCATTTCTGTAAAGATGCAAATCAGCATCAGAGATTTCTTCCAAAATATCTACAATATTAGCGCCGTGAATAAAATTGGTAAACGCTTCCCAATTGAATCCGTTTTTAGATAAACGTTTGTAAACCAAATGTTCTGCATCATAATTTTGCAATAATGCCAATCTGAACATTTCAGAACAAAAATCTAAGAAATTTTTCTGTTTTTCTCTATTCCAAGAAGCGATATTTCTTCCCCACAAAACGATATTTCTCAAAACTTCTGGTTTCTTTTTCGCCATGAAAGCATTTCTCACCCAATCGATAAAAAGTTCTTCAAATTCTTCATTCGCAGAATCATTTTGAAGCAATTGTAGCGCGGTATTGTAATTTCCTTGCGCTTGATGAATGACTTCTTTTATTTTTGCTTCGGAAACATCAAATTGATCTCTGATTCCTTGTTCTAAGCTTTCATCATCTATTCTAGGCACTTCTATCGCTTGACATCTTGATAAAATAGTAGGTAAAATGGTGTCTATTTTTTCTGCAAGAAGCAAAATAATGGTCTTTTTTGGTGGCTCTTCTAGAAATTTTAAAAATTTATTGGCTGCTGTCACATTCATTTTATCGGCTCGCCAAACAATGAGAATTTTAGTTCCACCTTCGAAACTTTTTAGCGCAAATTTTTGGTTTAACGCATCTACTTCATCTGCAGAAATAAACAATTGCTTGTTTTGAGCATCTAAAACTTCATTCCAATCATTGATGGAAGCGTAAGGATTTTCTAAAATCATGGTTCTATAATCCTCAAACAATCTTTGACTCAGAGAATTGCTTTTTTCTGTAAAAACTGGGAAACTAAAATGCAAATCTAAATGATTGAGATGCTCTACTTTAGAAGCAGCATGTTCATTTTCTCTTTTGAGAATTTCTTTGGCATAAGCCAGAGCCAATGGTAAAACGCCGAAACCTTCTTCGCCAATAAATAACTGAGCATGCCCTACTCTTTCTTTATCTATGGCATCTTTAAGCGTTTCTATAACTTTTTTTTGTCCTACAATTTCTTCCCAATTCATAGTTTCAAAGATAAGAATTTGGTGGAAAGTGAAAAGACAGATAGTACAAGTTTTTTCAATTTTGAGTTAAATTCAATGAATTTTCTGATAAATTCGTCTTTAATCCTATGAAATTTAACGCTTATTAACTTTCACGTTTCAGTAATAATTAAGATATTTGCGCATTAATTAAAAAAGATAATGATAAAAAGAATTTTTCTTTTACCTTTCATTGCTGTTGGTTTAAGTGTAGAAGCGCAAAGTTTAGGTAATTCTCCTTATGCAGCATTTGGTATCGGCGAAGTAAAATATGATAACTCAGTAGAAACCAATTCAATGGGCGGCATAAACACTGCTTACATTTGGGATTTCAACAACAGTTTTAATTTTAAAAACCCAGCTGCAAACACCAATCTAGAGCTTACTTCTTTCAGGGTTCAAATGACCAATGAGAACCAATCTTTAAAATCAGATTTTAATGGATTAAGCGCTAATAAACATTCTAATTATCTTTCTAATATTTCTATAGCTTTCCCCATTTCTAAAAAATTGAAATTTGGATTAGGATATCAACCGTATAGTTCTAAAAGATATGATATTATTACCGTAGATTCTTTAGCAGACAAAACAGCAAAAGCTAACCATTTTTATGGTGAAGGAACACTTAGTACTATTCAAGCAGCTTTTGGTTATCAAGTCAACAAAGAATTTGCAGTAGGTTTAAGAAGTAATTTCTACTTCGGAAAATTATCAGATGTAGAAGAACTGGCTTATTCTAATGCTGAACTGATTAATGGTTTTGAAACATCTAATAAAATCAAAACTTTCAACTTTACGCTAGGTTCTACCTATCAGAAAAAATTTAAAAACGATAAAAAACTTACTTTAGGTGCAACTTATACATTTGGAACCACTGGTAATGTAAAAACTCAGTTCTTAAACAGTACTTATTACTATTATCTAGACCAAAAATTAAACGTTACCGAAATAGAAAAGAAAACCAGCGAAGACAAAAATCTTATTCCTACAGAAGCTTCTTTAGGGATTGGCTATGGTCATGATGCAAAATGGTTCGCTTCTGCTCAAATCGATTACAAAAAAGGTTCTACTACAATGTTTTTAGGACAGCCTTTCACTTACCAAGATTCATATAGAATTTCTGCAGGTGGTTGGTATTTACCAAATTATAATGACTTCAGAAGCTATTTTAACCGTGTAGTTTACAGATATGGTGCTTTTTATGAAAAAGGAAATCTAAATGTAAACGGAACCAATATTAACCAATACGGAATCACTGCTGGAGTTACTTTACCTTTCGAAAAATCAAATGCGGTAAGAATGAGCGGGATAGATTTAGGATTAGAATTTGGTAGAAGAGGAACATTAGAAAACAATCTTATCCAACAGAATTTCTTCAACGTAAAAGTTGGAATTAATTTTGCTGATAAATGGTTCCAGAAAAGAGTTTACGAATAAACCGAACAATACACTTATTCATAAATTTTATAGTTAAATCTATAAAAATGCAGAAAAAATTCTCAAGAATATTATTTAAAAATATAGTCACCTTTTCAGGTTTGGCTATATTTTTTGCTTTGACTTCTTGCGAAGAAGATTTGGCTAAAGTAAACGATAAAAAAAGCACCAATTTCGCTTCTAGAATCATCTACAATGCAGACATTGTAAAAAAAGATTCTGGGATGGTAAAAGTGCGTTTCAAAGCACCATTGCTAGAAGAATATGAATTTGTAGACACTCCTTATGTAGTGGTAAGAAAAGGACTATATTTAGAATTTTATGATTCTAAAAAACCCAAAACTCCAGGAAAACTTTGGGCAAAATATGCCAAAATGATTGACAAAAAACAATTCTACGAAGCCAGAGGAAATGTAAAAGTCATCAATAACGAAGGACAAACTTTTGCCATGCAGTCTATTTATTGGGACAAAGCAAAACAAAGAATGTACACTAAAGACACCGTATTCATTACAGATAAAGACGGTTCAATTTTCGTAGCGGCAAACGGAATGAATGCAAAAGATGATTTCTCTGAATATACCTTCTACAACAATTCTGGAGACTTCAATGTGAAGAAAATGCCAAATTCTGGAAATTGAGATTGAGGTAAAGGTTGAGGTAAAGGTAGAGGTAGAGGTAGAGATTTAGGATTTTGATTTACTTTTTTTACTTTTGAATAAATTTTCCTTAGAAATCTTTTGTATCTTTTGTGGTTTATTAATTCTAATTCATGAAAACATATTTCGCCATTGGTCTAATGTCTGGAACCAGCCTTGATGGTTTAGACATTTGCTATGCAAAATTCCAAAATATTACCAATTGGGAATTTGAAATTCTAAAAACCGAAACCATTCCTTACTCTCCAGAATGGAAAAATCGTCTGCAAAATGCTATTCTACTTTCGGCTGAAGATTTATTAGCGTTAGACAAAGAATATGGCTTCTATCTCGGCGAAAAAACACAAGAATTTATTTCGAAAAATAATATTGTTGATTTAGATTTTATTGCTTCTCACGGTCATACCGTTTTTCATCAACCACAACGAAAATTCACCTTGCAAATCGGCGATGGAAGAGCCATAAAATTAACAACCAAAAAGCCCGTAATCTACGATTTTAGAAGTCAAGATGTTTTAATGGGCGGAAATGGTGCTCCATTAGTTCCCATCGGTGATGAACTTTTATTTTCGCAATATGATGCTTGTCTCAATTTGGGCGGATTTTCTAATATTTCTTTACAGAAAAACCATCAAAGAATTGCTTTTGATATTTCGCCAGTGAATGTGGTTTTGAATTATTTTGCAGAAAAATTAGGCAAAAACTATGATAAAAACGGTGATTTTGCTAGAAATGGCGCTATTAATTTCAAAATTTTAGAGCAATTGAACGCTTTAACCTTTTATCAAAAATCAGCTCCAAAATCTTTAGGAGTAGAATTTGTAAATTCTGAGATTTTTCCTTTGTTAAAAGACGAAACTCCAGAAAACATCATCGCTACTTTTACCGAACATATTGCCGAACAAATTGCCAAAGTTTTTAATGACAATCAACTCAAAACTGTTTTAGTAACTGGTGGCGGAACTTTCAATACTTATTTATTAGAAAAAATTAGAGAAAAATCTCAGACAGAATTGATTGTTCCTGACGAAAATATAATCAACTTCAAAGAAGCGCTTATTTTTGCTTTTATGGGCGTTTTAAGACTCAGAAATGAAGTAAATGTGCTTTGTTCAGCAACGGGAAGTTCAGAGAATCATTGCAGCGGAATATTGGTATAAAAAAAGGTTTCAGAAGAAATCTAAAACCTTTTAATTATCTTATAAACGTTATTATAATTGCTCTAACTTGTCTGTAAGTGCATTTAAGAAGTTTTGTAATGGTTTTTCTACCATCATTTTGATAAATGGATTAAAATTTCCATCGAATAATAACTGAACTTCTGTTTGGTTTTCGTTTACTGGAGAGATGTTTCCTGTAAGTGAAAAATCTAATGAAGAACTTGCAGATTTCAAAACTACTTTTTGACCTTCTACCAATTCAGCAATTTTAAGGGCAACTTCTGGCATTCCTTTTAAACCAAATTTAAAGCCATCTTCTCTATGTTCGAAACTGGTTAAACTATCTGGCATTAAGTGTTTGTAATCTTCAGGATTTTTAAGCATTTGAAAAAGTTGCTCCGAAGATTTATTTACTATAATTTTTCTTCCTTCTAAATTCATTTTTTTAATATTTTTGTAAAAATTAATATAATTACAAATGTATAAAGTTTTTGTCAATGAAAAAAGATTAAGCATCAGTAAATCTCCAATTCCCATTGAGAAGAACTTGCCTTATGAAGAAACCACCACCTTGGAAATCGCCATAGATTTGCTGGAAAATACTTCTACCTCCGAAATTAATATTTACGGTGAAAATTTAGAGCAAATTTGGGAAGAACTGACGGGTATGTTACGAGTTGTGGAAGCAGCAGGTGGAATTGTTTTCAACCAAGAAAATAAAATCCTTTTCATTCACAGATTAGGAAGATGGGATTTACCGAAAGGTAAAATAGAGCCAGAAGAATCTCTTGAAAATGCTGCGCTAAGAGAATTAGAGGAAGAAACTGGACTTACAGAGCTTATTTTAGAAGAATTTGTAAATACTACTTTCCATATTTACAAAGAAAAAAAACAAGGAAAAGAGGAAAGAATTCTAAAAGCCACGCATTGGTTTAAAATGACTTATGTAGGTCAAAAAGAACCGATTCCTCAAACTGAAGAAGGAATTACAAAAGTAGAATGGAAAACGCAAACCGAAATTAACGACGAAGTTTTGCCCAATACTTTTAAAAACATCAAACTGATTTTGAGCGAGGTTTTTGCAATATAAAAAAGGTGGAAATTAAAATTCCACCTTTTCTTTTTATTTAATGAATTCCAAAGCTTTTTCTAGCGCGATTCCTCGTGAAGCTTTCAGCAATATATTCTGCGAATGAATTTCATTTTCGGTTAAATAATGGATTAAATCTTGAGTAGTTAAAAAGGCCACTCCAGAAACATTTACTTCTTTAAAATGTGGACCAACTGTAATGATTTCATCAAAACTGAGTGATTTCGCCAATTCTAAAATTTGAGAATGTTCTGTTGCGCTTTCTTCGCCCAATTCTAGCATATCTCCAATGATGATGGTCTTAGTTCCAATAAAATCATTGAAATTTTCTAATGAAACTTTCATAGAACTAGGATTCGCATTGTAAGTATCTAAAACCAAGGTTTTATCTCCTTTTTTTACAATTTGCGAACGCATGTTGGTTGGTGTGTATTCTTCAATGGCTTTTTTGATTAAATTAAAATCAATCCCGAAATACAAACCTAAACTGGTAGCCGCACAAAGATTAGTAAAATTGTAATCTCCTGTAAGTTTAGAAAGTGCTTCTACCTCATTATAAATAATTCCTACGCAATTATTCTCTGTAAATTTCTCGAAATAAAACTCAGAATCTCTTCTTCCGAAAGGAATCACCAAATCATATCCATCTGTTTTTTCAACTTGAATAGGATCATTTTCATTCACTACCACAAATTGATTATTCGATTTGAGGTAATCATACAATTCAGATTTTCCTTTGATTACACCTTCTACTCCACCGAAACCTTCTAAATGTGCCTTCCCGAAATTAGTAATATACCCAAAATTAGGTTGAGCAATTGTGCATAAAAACTCTATTTCTTTTTGATGATTAGCACCCATTTCTACCACCGCCATTTCGTGCTCTGGTTTTATGGAAAGAATGGTTAAAGGAACACCAATATGATTATTGAGATTCCCAAAAGTATATTGGGTATTATATTTCTGCGAAAGAACAGCATGAATGATTTCCTTGGTCGTAGTTTTCCCATTACTTCCTGTTAGAGCTATAATAGGAATGCTCAACTGTGCTCTGTGATGTTTTGCTAAATCCTGTAAAAATTCTAATGTAGAGTTAACATAAAAAATATTTTTAGCCGTATTTTCAAAATTTTTATCTTCTACAATTACGGCAAGAGCACCATTATCCATAGCTGTTTCAGCTAAAGTAGCCGCATTGAAATTCTCACCAGAAAAAGCGAAAAATATATCGTTTTTTTCAATTTTTCTACTGTCTATGGTTACTTTATTGGCTTGTAAATAAAGCGCATAAAAATCTGTAATATTCATGTGGTAAAAATAAAAAAATCCTTTCCAAAAAAGGAAAGGATTTTAAATTATTTAAAAGAAATTTTATCTCTTCGTTCTCTTATTATTGGTATCTCTAGCATCTTGTGCTACACGGAAACCAATCCATCCGAAAGACTTTGATTCTTCTTTGAATCTTCTTTGACCTGGGTCTAACCAATATGCAGTATCCATCCAAGAACCACCTTTTACAACTCTTACCGTATTAGAAACTTTAGTTGTTCTAGGTTTGTTATCTCTTTGCAATATTACTCTACCTTTATCATCTACGATGAATTGAGTTTTAGGAGAATTATACATATTGTATTCTGCCATAGAACTGTCTACTTCTTTACCATAACCAGCTTCTAATGAAGACATGAAATCACCATCTCTATAATTTCTTTGATCTTCTACAGTTCTTCTTTCATAAGTTCCAGGTAAGCCTTTGTAGATTTCTCTACCGTCAGCTAATCTTTCGAACTTCATATCTTTAGGATCTACTTTTTTATAAGTTCCATCAGCATTTTTTACAGTTTGCTGTGGCATATTTCCTCTGTAATAATTGAAATCACTCGCTTCTTCATCTATGATAGGTCTGTAAACGTCTGCGGTCCATTCTGCTACGTTACCGTACATTCCATAAATTCCTAAATCATTAGAAGGATATTGTCTCACGTCTGCAGTTGTAGGAGAACCGTCATTATTCCAACCACCAACACCAGAATAGTCACCTCTACCTTGCTTAAAGTTTTCTAGGTACATTCCTCTGTTTTTACCTTTTTTACCTCTTAATTTTTCAATTTCAGGTTCTTTTCCTAGGTAATTGTTGTACTCTCTATTTTTTTGTAAACCAAGCGCTGCATATTCCCATTCTACTTCTGTAGGAAGACGGAATTTAGTTACTAAACCAGCGGTTGCGTTTCTGTTTGCTGCTTGAATTCTCGCGTTAGAAGTTTTGATACCAGATTTTTGTTGCTGTCTTTGTTTGTTCAAATAAGCTTCTAATTCTGGATCATTTGCTTTGTACTTGTCTAAGTTAAATGCATTCGGACCTTGATTATTACCATCATTGGTATAATAACTTTTATCAATAAGTCCTTGGTTCATTAACTCTTTTTCATTGGTTCTATCCGTTAACCAATCACAATATCTAGAAGCTTGCTGCCAAGAAACTCCTACTACAGGATAGTAATCGTATTCTGGAGCACGGAAATAAGTTTCCGCATAATCGTTTCTAGATAATTTGTTATTCCAAACTAATGTATCTGGTAAAGCACCTGTATAAATATTTTTAAAACTTTGATCAGATGGTGGGAATACAAACTTAAGCCAAGTTACATATTCTCTATATTCATAGTTAGTGATTTCTGTTTCACCGATGAAAAACGCACTTACCTGCATTCTTCTTGGGGTATTGTTCCAATCATGCATTACATCGTCTTTTACCAACCCCATGGTAAAAGTACCTCCGTCTACATAGACCATTCCTGGCCATCCTTTTGGTTTTTGTTTTTTACCAGTAAAGAACCAACCTTTCGTGTCATTAGGTTTCCAACCTGTTTTGCTGGTAAATTTTTTGGTTCCGCCTCCACTTTTTACGTTACCGCCTCCACCACAGCTGGTTAGAAGCAATGTTGCGCCTAGTGCAAGCAATGAAATAAACTTTAGTTTTTTCATAATTGATTTTAGATAATTTCGAGCTACAAAGAAAAATAATTTATTTTATTAATCAAACATCAAAAGTAAGATTTTTTATGTTTTTTTTAACGTATTAAAATTTATTTTATTGTTTGATATGAAAATTTTGTTTTTTTCGTTTATTTTGTAGCGCAATTTTAGACTATGAAAAAAAATTTATTACTACTTCTTTTTGTAATTTTTACTGGCCATTTATTTGGTCAAAAAACTGCTATAGAATGGGAAGGAAACAAAATAATGGATTATGGAACCTTCCAATACAATCTTCCATTTTTTAAAAACGAAAATTATTCTATTATTAATGGAGTTCCATATCTCACTTTTTCTAAAAAAGAAAAGGAATCTTCTCAATATGACATTAAAAACTTAATTTGGGAAAAAATTCCAGCTAAAGAAGTATTTGGTTTACTTTCGGATAATGTTTCCACTAAAGAAATTGCATACTCTAATAGTCAAAAACAAACCATCAACGGACAATTTCTCACCAATGTAGTGATTGCCACCATTAAAAAAGATAAAAATACTCTTTATAGATTAACCTCTTTTGAACTGGTAAAAAAAACGGTTAATAACCAAAGAACTTCTAGAACTTCTGATTTAATTGGCACTACCGAAAATCCTTTAAAATCTGGAAATTTCTATAAAATTAAAGTCGACAAGTCTGGAATTTTCAAAATCACAACAAAATTCCTTAGAGATAACGGCATCAACCCATCGAGCATTAATCCTAAAAATTTCAGAATTTATGGAAATGGTGGATTAATGCTGCCAGAATTCAATCAGGATTTCAGATATGCTGCTTTACAAGAAAATGCGATACAAGTTATCGGTGAAGAAGATGGAAAATGGGACGAAAATGACTATGCACTTTTCTACGCTCAAGGTCCACATGGTTATAATCTTTACAATGTAAATAACGGAAGTGGTTACAAACGTAACGAAACCAGACTCACTCACATTAGCGATAACAGTGTAAATATCTATGAAAATTTCTCTTATTACTTCATTAATTTTGACAAAGGAGAAGGGAAAAGAGTAACCCTTTCAGATATTGCGCCATCTTCCAAAGTTTACACGCGTTATGACGACTATCAATTTATCAATGAAGAAAAAACCAATTTCTTGAATATTGGTAGACTTTGGGTGGGAGATGCTTTTAACGCCAATAAATCGGTTTCTTTTACTACCAAAACCGCTATTAAACCTACGGATACTGTAAAAATAAAATCTTCGGTTTATGTGAAGAATGCTGCCAATGACAAAATTATCTTCAGCATCAACGGACAAAACAGTAGCAGTTTTACAGTAAGCAATTCCCCAGAAATTAAAATCAAAGAAATTCCTTGGGAAACTTCTGCGTCAAATTTAAGCGGAACTACACTTAAAATAGATTATACTTTAGAATCTTCTAATCCTTTGGTTGCTTATTATCTGGATTATGCCGAAGTTCAATACAAACAAGACCTTGTATACAATGATGCACAAATGAATTTCAGAGTTTTTGAAATTCCTACAGGTTCTGGAGAGACTTTCGGATTTACGGTAGAAAACGCGACAAACGTAGAGCAAATTTGGGATATTTCAGACATTACAAACGCTAAAAAAATAGTCAATAAAACTTCAGGAGCGCAATTTTCATTCGGATACACTACAACTTCCCCATATTTTAACAATGAATTTGTAGCTTTTAAAAATTCTGCGTCTTTTGAGCCTCTTTTTGTTGAAAAAGTGGACAATCAAGACTTATCAGGTTTAAAAAATGTAGACTACCTCATTGTTACCACTCGTGATTTTACTCCACAAGCCGAAAGAATTGCCAACTACTACAGAACTCAAAAAAATTATCAAGTAGAAATAGCCGATGTAAAGAAAATTTACAATGAATTTTCTTCTGGCGGACAAGATTTAACGGCAATTAGAGATTTTATTACCAAACTAAACACTCCAGCTGGAACACTAAAATATGTACTTATCTTAGGAGATACTACATTTGATTATAGAAATATTACCACCAATAATAAAAATTATATCCCAAGTTATCAAAGTGATTATAGTGAAAACTACGAAGCTTCATTTGTGACCGATGATTATTTCGGGATGACTACTCCACAAAACACGACTTATATTTATGCTATTTTACCAGATATTCCAGTAGGAAGACTTCCTGCAGAAAATATTGCTGAAGCAAAAAATTTAGTTGATAAAACGCTTTCTTATTACAATGCAGTTCCGGGACAATCTTCGCCTTTTGGAGATTGGAGACTAAAAATGAATTTCGTGGTAGATGATGACCAAGACAGTCGTGTAGACACCAGTACGAATCCTTATCTCAAAGGAACTTTCCATGATGTGATGAACTTGGTTTTAGCCAATAATTTTGAAGGAAATACAGACAAACCAGAATATAATATCAAAAAATTATACTTAGATGCTTTTCCTGGTCAAAGTACAGCAGGTGGACAAAGATTTCCACAAGTAAACCAAGCCATTACCAATGCGATGAGCAACAGTTTATATCTGTATTATTTCGGACATGGAGGAATTAACGGTTGGGCGCAAGAAAGAGTTTTGACCACTCAAGAAATTGCAGCTTTTAATAATTACAATAATGCTTACAGCAGATTTCCTTTCATCAGTACCATTACTTGTGAATTTACACTTTGGGATGACCATAATACTTCATCTGCAGGAGAACAATTGATGAAATTACCACAAGGTGGAGCAAATTCTATGATTACTTCTTCTAGAGCAATTGCTACAGTTTATGGAAGATTATTTACAGAAACTTTTACCCGAAATCTCTTTAAACTATACAACAATGACTTTTTATCAGTAGGAGATGCTTTCATCGCAGCAAAAACTGAATACGGAACAGATTCAAACCACTTGAAAGTAAATCTTCTTGGTGATCCCGCTCTTAAACTCAGCAGACCGAAAAATCTTATCAGCATAGACAATATAGATTCACCAGTTGTTGGTCAACTAAGAGCGCTAGATTTTGTAAAAATTACGGGGCATGTTAATAATCAATCAGGAGCGATTGACAATACTTTTAATGGTAAAGTAGTCATCAATATTTTTGATAAAAAATTAGCCAAGAAAACCCTCAACAATGATGGAAATTTAACTCCAGTTCTTAATTATTTCGAAGAAGGAAGCCCGATTGTGAAAGCTTCTGGAACGGTTACCAATGGAACTTTCACCGTAGAATTCTATATGCCAAAAGACATTAATTATACTGTGGGAGACGGTAGAATATTGGCTTATGCAGATAACAATGTTTTTGATGTTTTCAATAACAAAACACAAAAAGTTGGAGATATTAATCCAAACGGAATTAATGATAATGAAGTTCCAAAGGTTCAATTGTACTTAAACAACACCAATTTTGTAGATGGAGGAATTACAGACTCTAATCCAAATCTTTTGGCTTGTGTAACAGATAATACAGGAATTAACTCTACAGGTTCGGGAATTGGTCATGACATCACTGTAATTCTTGACGGCGAAGTTATCAATACCACTGTTCTGAACGATTTTTATACTCCGGGAACAGGAAATGGCTGTATTAACGCTTCTTTCTTAGACTATCAGAAAGGCTCTGTACTCTATCCTTTCCAAAATTTAAAACCTGGAAATCACCAATTGACCTTTAAAGTTTGGGACATTAACAATAATTCGACTACTCAAACGTTAAACTTTGTAGTAAGAGACCCAGAAGCCGAAAATTTAGTTGTTAAAAAATTACTAAATTGGCCGAATCCTTTTACCAATAAAACTTATATACAGTTTGAACACAATTGTGATGATGTTTTAGATGTAAATGTTCAAGTCTATACCATCACTGGAAAATTAGTACGAACATTCAGTACCACAGTGACTTCTACTCCATTTTTAGAAGGATATAGAACACACAGAACTGCTATAGAATGGGACGGAAATGATGATTTTGGCGCTCCAGTTGGTAAAGGAACTTACATTTACAAAGTTTTAGTAAAGAGTCAAAATCAAGAAAAATGTAAAGGAACTGCCTCTTTAGTAGAAAAATTAGTGATTTTAAAATAGAAAAAACAAATATGAAATTAACAAAAAAACTCTTTTTAGGACTAAGTATTGGAATCGGAAGTTTGGCGATGGCACAAAATACTTATCCTGTGCTTACAGGAGCTCCTTTTTTAAGGATTTCTCCAGATGCTAGAGCTGGAGGTTTAGGAGATCAAGGTGTGGCAACAAGCGCAGATGCTTTTTCACAATTTTGGAACGCTTCTAAGTTCCCATTTAGTAGAAATACCTCTTCTGCTGCCGTAAGTTATACTCCATGGATGGGAAAACTCACCAACGATGTATTTTTACTATATCTAGGCTTTAATACCATGTTAGGAGAAGAAGACCGTTCATCTCTTTCTGCAAGTATTTATTATTTCAATATGGGTTCTGTAGATCTTACCAGATTAGTAGGAAGCGAAGTGGTAAATGAAGGAACCGCAAAACCTAATGAATTTGCAATAGATGTAGCTTATGCTTTAAAATTATCAGACACCTACTCTATGGCTGTAACAGGAAGATATATCCGTTCTGATTTATCTGGTGGAATTGGTTCTGAAAGCACACTTAAACCAGGAAATTCATTCGCAGTAGACGTTTCTGGATATTTACAAACTTATAAACACACCAGTTTTGGTGATTATGAAGGAAGAGTAAGAGCTGGTTGGGCAATTCAAAATTTAGGTCCAAGATTAGATTACACTGGTGACGAAAATTCACGTTCATATTTACCTACCACTTTCAGATTAGGAGCTGGTTATGATTTGTTTTTAGACGAAGTCAACAAAGTAGGTTTAACTCTAGAAGCTTCTAAATTACTCGTTCCTGGTCCAGATGAAACAGGAAACGTTCCAAATGTAGGTGTAATCGAAGGAATTGGTAAATCTTTCAGCAATAAAGAAAGTATTATGTACAGTGGCTCTTTAGAATATTCTTATGACAATGCTTTTTCTGTGAGAACGGGTTATTTTAGAGAGAGCGAAATTCAAGGAGCAAGACAATACGCAACTGTAGGTGTAGGTCTTAATTACAACTCTTTTGGTCTAGATTTATCTTACCTCATCAATACTTCTAAAGTAAATACCGCTCTTGATAATACTTTAAGATTCGGACTTACTTGGAACATTGGCGAAGAATCTTATAACAACGAAGATTATTAAAATTAAAATTAATTTTAATTTTTAATCAAGTATAAAAGAAAAATTTCAACTAAATAAATAAACTTATTAAATATTTTTAAAAAATCTCAATTTTGTATTGAGATTTTTTTATTTTTCTATAACTTTGAAATTAACTAAATTTCAAAACATTATGGGAAAATTTGTAATAAAAACCACTGCAACTGGTTTTAAATTTGACTTAAAAGCTGGAAACGGACAAGTAATTTTATCCAGCGAAGTTTACACTACCAAAGAAGCGTGTCTAAAAGGTATTGAATCTGTAAAGAAAAACGCTTCTGATGATTCTAAATATGAGCGAAAAGTAAGTTCCAATGGAAAACCAATGTTCAACATAAAGGCTGGAAATGGGCAAATCATTGGAACGAGCGAACTTTACGAATCTGAAGCAGCAAGAGATAACGGAATAGAATCTGTAAAGAAAAATGCACCAGATGCAGAAGTTGTAGAAGAATAAATCTAAAATATTTATAAAATACAAAACGCCGAAAATTAATTTTCGGCGTTTTTATGTAAAGATTTTCTATTGTAAAAAGTACCTCATTTTTAGAATTCTCCCACTTTACAATTCTACAATTCTAAAACTCTCTCTAGAACTCTATCATTCTATAACTCTCCCACTCTATTTCACAATTACTATCTTTGCAAAATGAATTATGCTTCGGAACTTAAAAAATTTATTACCAGTCAATATATTTACTCAGGAACCAGAATTGCTTTAGCCGTTGTAATCCCGAGTATTATTTTGGCGTATTTAGGTTTGCTGAAAGAATTTTTCTTATTTCCACTCGGAACCCTTTTCCTAGCGCTTACGGATTCTACAGGTCCTTTTCACCGAAGAAGAAACGCACTGATTGTTGCCTCTGGATTTTACTTCTTTGTATCGCTGATTGCGGGACTGCTGAAAGATTTCCCACCGCTTATTTTTTTAGAAATAATCATTTTCGGGATGTTTTTTACCATGTTAGGCGTTTATGGACAACGTTTAGCAGCAGTAGGTTCCCTCACATTAGTCGTTTTAGCCATTTTTATAGATGGCGCTCCTGGTGGTCATTCTGCGTTTTATAATGCATTGGTTTTTACTTTAGGTGGAATTTGGTTCATCTTGGTTTTCATGCTGGTAACGGTAATCAAACCTTATAAACTGGCAGAACAAATGATTGGCGAAAATTACATAGAACTCGGTAATTATTTGAAATTAAAAGCTCATTTTTACCATTCTAAGCCAGATTTCGATGTTTTGTACAAGCAAATTTTTGCATTGCAAGTCAGAATCAAAGAACACCAAGAAGCGACAAGAGAAGTGGTTTTCAAAACCCGACAAATCGTAAGAGAATCTACTTCTACCAGTAGATTATTGATGCAGCTTTTCCTCAATTCACTTGACCTTTACGAAATTTTATTGACTTCAACCAACGACTACCGAAAACTGCAAAATACTTTTGGCAATAAAAATATTTTAGAAAAAATCCACAATTACCTCAATTTATTATCGAATGAATTGGTTCACATCGGGATTTCTATTCAAGGAGGATTAAAAACCGCTCCAATTACTGATATTTCTACAGAACTTCATGCCTTACACGAAGAATATTACCAACTTAGAAATCAACACCTGAACGCTCAAACGCTAGAAGATTTCATGATTTTGAGACAAATTATGCACAGAATTTCTGCCATTTCAGAAGAAACTCAAAAAATATATCTTTTAAAATCTCAAGATATCAAATTGGCAAAAAGCCTTTCTACAGGCTTAGATTTAGAAAAATTTGTACAAAAAGATGAAAAACTTAACTCAAAAGTTTTCCTAGAAAATTTCTCTATCAAATCCAATCATTTCAGACACGCTGTAAGAATTACTACCGCATTATTAGTAGGTTACGCCATTTCTAAAATTGAAATATTTCATATTCAAAAGACTTTCTGGATTCTCATTACCATTTTGGCGATTATGAGACCTGCCTACAGCATTACCAAACATCGAAACATCCTCAGATTATACGGAACAATTGGTGGTGCTGCAGCTGGATTGTTTATTATTTATTTCATCACCAATCCTCCTACACAATTTGTGATTTTCTTAATCTGTTTGGTGCTCACTTTCAGTTTACTCAAAGATAAATATGCATGGTCTGTTTTCTTTATGACGATTTATATTTTCTTGATGTTCAACTTTTTAAAACCCGGTGATTTCTCAAAACTTTTTATGGAAAGGTTGATTGATACTGTAATTGCTGGAGTCATTGTATTTCTGGTTTCTTACTTGGTTTTACCCGTTTGGGAACATCAGAAAAATAGAACTTTTATGCTGAATTACATCCTTGCCAATCATAAATATTTGAACACTATCATTGAGATTCTTCAGCAAAAAAACATTCCTATTCAAGACTATAAAATCAGCCGAAAACACGCTGTGGTAAGTTTGGCCAATCTTTCTGATAATTTTCAGAAAATGCTTTCTGACCCAAAAGATCAACAGAAAAATCTAGAAAACGTTCACCAATTTGTGACCACTTCTCACCTCTTTACCGCTTACAGTGCATCTCTTTCTCAGTACGCACAAAAAAATACGGTTTATCGTGAAATAGACTTCGAAAATTGGAAAAATAAGATTAATGCTGAACTTTCACGCACTATAGCGATTTTACAAAGACAAGAAATTAAAAAAGATGATTTTGCAGAAAGTAAACTTACGCCTGAAGATTTGGTGAATGAACTTTTAGAAAAAAGAAAAGAAGAAATCACCGAAAATGAATTCTACGACAGACGAGATCCTAAAAATATTTCTCATCTTACTGAGCTCAAAAACATCAGAGAATTACTGGAACTGATTTATAATCAAGCTCGTGACCAAAGAAAAATTGCAGAAAAAGTAACTGATTAATCTTCTAAATCGCGGTTTTCTTCTACAATGGCAAAGTAAAAATCTTCTATTTTAAAGACTTTTGCAGTGAAATCATGACTGAAAAAATCATCAAAAACTCTGCATTTTATTTCAGAAAGGTTATTGATATCAAAAGGAAATACCTGATAATGTTTTTTTAACGACCAATATTTAGACAAGTGAACTTTGTAAAGACTTTCTTTGATGACCCAAATAATGGTCAATAAATCTACTTCATTTTCTCTGTTCTGAGTCCAAATATGTTCTGATTCGTGTAGAAATTTATCCTTGATTCTTAGAATTTTAGAACTTACTTTTTCTAAATCTATTCCTACTCTATTTTTAGAAACCGCTAAAGAAGCAAATGGAAAAGAATGCGTGATAGAAATATGTGCGGAATCTGGCCAGAGATAAGGTTCGCCGATGGTTTTATAGAGAATTTTGTGCTCTGGAAGTAGCATTTTGAGCATTTTTCTTACCATCAAATGTTCTAATAACTTTTTTGGATGATAATCTTTGGCATTTTCCAGATTTTCGGGTTCTATGAGTTCTTCTGCGTTAAATTCGTCGTCATCACTATACTTCCAATAAAGAATTACAGCATTTTCATCAGAATAATCATGATAGAAAGGCATATATTTATTTTACGGTAAAATTACTAAATAATTTCAATTCTATAATTTTTTAAAACGTTTAATTTAAAAGTTTAAGAATGTTAATTTTTGTTAATCATGATTTAACTATTCAATATAATAGTAATTTTGTCCCTTGAAAAAATACTACGTGAAGACTTGGACTAAATTTTTTATTACCAATATTCTCCTGCTTTTATTAGTAGGAGGAAAACTTCATGTATCTCCTAAAACTTTTTCTGCTGAGAAAATTTCTTCACACAAAAACATAGAAAAACATTCAGCAGACAATAATTTCATTAGCATTTCAGATGAATTACAAGATTTAGATAATGTAATTTTTGAACTAGATGAAGAAGAACTTTCACATACTGGAAGTTTCTCTGATTTTTCTCTAACGGATAATCTTTATCATCTTAATTTTAATATTCCAAATGATTTTATTTGGAAGAAAATAGAATTAAGAAACAAAATCTTACTCACTCTACAATCTAAAATTTACATTCTGGTTCGTAATCTGCGAATTTGATTTCTCCATTTTTCCCTTCTTAAAATTTCTCTTCTTTAAGAGAAAAATTCTTTACACACAAGTCATTAATCATTGACTATGTGCATTTTATCATTTTAAATTTCATAAATTTTCAAATCATATGATGATCAAAAAAATCACATCATTAGCAAGTCTAATGGTATTATTTCTGGCATTAAGCTGTTCAGAAAAAAAAGAAGAAAAAGTAGAAAATTCCATTTATCCAGCTACTATTCCTTTAAAAACAAATACAGATATTACTAAAGAATATGTAGCCAAAATTCAATCTGCTAAAAACATTGAAATTCGTGCTCAGGAAAAAGGATTTCTACAAAAAATATACGTAGATGAAGGTCAATATGTCCATGCAGGCCAACCCATGTTTCAAATTATGCCTCAAATTCTACAGGCAGAAGTGATGAAAGCAAAAGCCGAAGTAGACCAATCTATAATAGAACTAGAAAATGCAACTAAACTATCGGTAAATAATGTAGTTTCTAGAAACGAACAAAGAATGGCAAAAGCAAAACTAGATGCAGCAAGAGCAGAATTAAGACTGGCACAAACCAAATTATCTTTTACCACTATTAGAGCTCCATTTTCGGGAATTATCAATAGAATTCCTTTAAAATTAGGAAGTTTGGTAGATGAAGGAGATTTACTTACTTCATTATCAGACAATTCTGGCATTTACGCTTATTTCAACCTCTCTGAACCAGAGTATCTTAACTATCAAATGCATGCTGCTGAAAGAGGTGACAAAGGAGTGAATCTGGTCAT
The DNA here is from genome assembly GCF_056313765.1 of Cloacibacterium sp. DMC96. NCBI lineage: Bacteria > Pseudomonadati > Bacteroidota > Flavobacteriia > Flavobacteriales > Weeksellaceae > Cloacibacterium > Cloacibacterium sp. DMC96. The sequence goes on from NZ_JBQUZQ010000001.1 coordinate 1,505,500, forward strand.
GGCAAACGGTGAACTTTTCCCAGAAAAGGGATTTATTCAAAACATAGAAGGTGAATTCGATAGTGAAACAGGAAATATAGCTTTCCGTGCTAAGTTCCCTAACCCTAATCAATTACTGAGAAATGGAGAAACAGGAAAAATAAAAATGTCTTTGCCTCTTGAGAATGTTCTAGAGATTCCACAAAAAGCAACTTACGAAATTCAAGACAAAACATATGTCTTTGTAGTAGACCAAAACGGGAAAATAAAGTCTAGAGAAATAACGATTGCTCATGAACTACCAGACATTTACGTAGTTTCAAGCGGACTTCAAGAAAATGAAAAATTCTTGCTAGAAGGCGTACAAAAAGTAAAAGACAATCAACAAGTACAAATAAAATTTGTAAACCCACAAGAAGTTTTTAAATCTTTAAAAATAAAAGCGAATTAATTTCTTAAATCCTTTGAAAAATTATGTTTAATAAATATATAAGAAGACCCGTTCTCTCTATAGTCATTTCATTGATTGTAGTGTTTCTTGGTGCGCTTGCTCTCATAGAATTGCCAGTGACGCAGTTTCCATCTATCTCACCGCCCAAAGTAAATATTACGGTAGAATATCCTGGTTCTAATAATGAATTAATGGTAAAATCTGTAATCATTCCATTAGAACAATCTCTGAATGGAATTCCCGGTTTAAAATACATGACTTCTGATGCTGGAAATGACGGAGAAGGCTCTATACAATTGGTTTTTAACCTAGGAACAGACCCTAATATTGCTGCAGTAAATGTACAGAACAGAGTTTCGTCTGCAGTTAATAAACTTCCGCCAATCGTAGTAAGAGAAGGGGTGAAAATCACCAGAGAAGAACCCAACATGTTGATGTATGTAAACCTTTATAGTAATGACAAGAAAGCAGACCAAAAATTCTTGTTCAACTATGCTGACATCAATATTCTTCCAGAACTCAAAAGAATAGATGGTGTAGGTTTTGCTGATATTTTAGGAGACCGACAGTACGCCATGAGAATTTGGTTAAAGCCAGATAGAATGACTGCTTACAACATCTCTGCTGACGAAGTAATGGAAGCCTTAAACGAACAAAGTTTAGAAGCTTCTCCGGGAAGAACTGGCGAAAGTTCTGGTAAAGTCTCACAAAGTTTTGAATATGTCATCAAATATCCGGGTAGATTTACCAAAGAAGAAGAATACAAAAACATTATTATAAAAGCGAATTCTAATGGAGAATTTGTAAGGTTAAAAGACATAGCAGATGTAGAATTTGGAAGCATGATGTACGACATCTACTCTACCTTAAACGGGAAACCTTCTGCTGCAATTACCATTAAGCAATCTTATGGCTCTAATGCGAGTCAAGTAATTAAAGATGTAAAAGAACTTTTGGCCAAATTAGAAAAAAAAGATTTCCCAAAAGGGATGCATTATGAAATAAGTTATGATGTTTCTAGATTTTTAGATGCTTCTATGGAAAAAGTAGTTCATACTCTTTTCGAGGCGTTTATTCTGGTATCAATTGTTGTATTTTTATTCTTAGGAGATTTACGCTCCACCATTATTCCTACACTTGCCGTACCCGTTTCATTAATTGGAGCTTTCGCGGTAATGTCTGCATTTGGGATTACCTTAAATCTTATTTCATTATTTGCATTAGTGATGGCAATTGGGGTAGTAGTAGACGACGCCATAGTAGTAATAGAAGCAGTACATGCCAAGATGGAAGAAAAAAATCTCTCTCCTTTAAAAGCTACTGAAGAAGCTATGCACGAAATAAGCGGAGCAATCATTGCCATCACTTTGGTAATGGCATCTGTATTTATCCCTATTGCTTTTATGTCTGGACCTGTAGGTGTTTTTTATAGACAATTTTCCATTACTATGGTTTCTGCCATTATTCTATCTGGGTTAGTTGCTCTTACTTTAACCCCTGCTCTATGTGCTTTAATTCTCAAAAATAATCACGGAAAAAAAAGAAAGAAAACACCTGTCAATAATTTTCTAGATCGATTTAATAACTTCTTCAACAGAGGTGCAAATAAATACGAAGGATTACTTCAAAAATTTGTGACTAAGAAAATGTTTACTCTTCCGATATTATTGATTTTTTGTTTGGGAACATTTTTCTTGAGTAACAAAGTTCCTTCTGGATTCATCCCTGGAGAAGACCAAGGAATGATTTACGCCATAGTACAAACTCCGCCAGGCTCTACCTTAGAGAGAACTCATAAAATTGCTTTAGACCTGCAGAAAAAAACGGAAAAGATAGAAGGTGTACAGTCGGTTTCTTCATTAGCTGGGTACGAAATCCTTACCGAAGGAACAGGTTCTAATACCGGGACTTGTTTAATTAATCTTAAAAATTGGAGTGATAGAAAACATTCTGCTACAGAAATCATAGAACAGTTAGAAGAGATTGCCAAAGAAATTCCAGGAGCTAATATTGAGTTTTTTCAACCACCTTCTATCCCAGGTTATGGAGCAGCAGGAGGTTTTGAACTTCGTTTATTAGATAAAGCTGGCAGTGGTGATTATCATAAAATGGAAGAAGTGAGCAAACAATTCGTAGAAGATCTTAAAAAAAGACCAGAACTTGGTAATGCCTTTTCTTTTTATTCCGCAAGTTTCCCTCAATATATGATGAGAGTAGATAATGATATGGCAGAACAAAAAGGAGTAAGTGTAGGAAAAGCCATGGATAATCTCTCTACACTTATTGGATCTAATTACGAAACAGGTTTTATAAGATTTGACAGACCTTACAAGGTGATTGTTCAAGCTGGGCCACAATATCGTGCATTGCCGCAAGATTTACTCAAATTGTACACTAAAAATGACAAAGACCAAATGGTTCCTTATTCAGATTTTATGCACTTAGAAAAAGTATATGGAATGTCTGAAATTACACGTCATAATCTTTACAATTCTTCTGAGGTAAGTGGTAATCCCGCTGAAGGATACAGTAGTGGTGAAGCGATTAATGCCATAAAAGAAGTGGCCGAAAAAACTTTACCTAGAGGTTTTGACATTGATTGGGCAGGTATTTCTAAAGATGAAGTAAGCCGAGGAAATGAAGCCGTTTATATTTTCTTAGTTTGTTTAGGATTTGTATACCTCATATTATCCGCACAATACGAAAGCTTTGTTTTACCATTACCTATTATTTTATCCTTACCAATTGGGATTTTCGGAGCGTTTTTGTGCTTAGAATTATTTGGTTTAGAAAATAATATTTATGCACAGATTGCCATGATTATGCTCATAGGTTTATTGGGGAAAAACGCAGTACTAATTGTAGAATTTGCTGTACAAAGAAGAGCTGCTGGAGAAGAAATTGCCAAAGCAGCTATCCAAGCCGCTACTTTACGTTTCAGACCTATTTTGATGACTTCATTTGCATTTATTGCTGGGCTTATTCCGCTAGCCATAGCAACTGGACCAGGAGCTATAGGAAATAGAACCATAGGAACAGCCGCTGCTGGAGGAATGCTGATAGGAACCGTTTTTGGACTTATCATTATTCCTGGTTTATATTACCTTTTCGGAGTGATTTCAGATAAACTCAGAATGGCAGAACACGAAGACGAAAATCCTTTAACCGAAGAAATTGACAATAATGAACCGATTTTATAAAAACATAAGCCTTTCTTTTTTCACCATATTATTAATAGGTTGTAAAGCACCTATGCCTACCGTGATTAAAGATGAAACAAAAGAAAATCTCCCTAAAAATTTCGCTCAATCTAGTAATGATGAAACGAAGAACATAGGAAATACTCCTTGGAAAGAATTTTTCACCGACGTAAATCTTCAAAAATTGATAGAAACAGCTCTTGTTAATAACCAAGAACTGATGAAAACATATCAAGAAATAGAAATGGCCAAAAGCAATGTTCTTTATCAAAAAGGGAAACTCTCTCCTTTTGTAAATGCAGGTGGCTCTATTGGCGTAAAAAAAGCAGGAAGATACACCAGTGAAGGCGCTGGTGACGCAAGCACCAATATGGAAGGAGACCACCCTATTCCAGACCCATTATTTAATTATGAAGGCGGATTAAATGCAAGTTGGGAAATAGACATCTGGAAAAAATTGAGAGACGAAAAAGATGCTGCTGTAGCTCATTATCTATCTACTGTAGAAGGGAAAAATTTCATTCTCTCCAATTTAATTGCAGAAATTGCAAACAATTACTATGAACTTATTGCTCTTGACCGCCAGTTAGATATTATTCATCAATATATTCAAATTAATGAAAAGGCTCTAGAAATAGCAAAAATTCAAAAAGAAGCAGCGGCAACTACCGAACTAGCGGTGAAAAAATTTGAGGCAGAATTAGCAAAATCAAAAGCCGAAGAATATGTCATCAAACAAGACATTACCGAAAAAGAAAACATAATTAATGCTTTAACGGGAAGATTTCCGCAAAATATTGAACGTTCTACCGAAAATATGATGCCACCACTTCCTGAACAAATTTTTACAGGGATTCCTTCTCAATTGCTAGAAAATCGACCAGACATTAGACAAGCAGAATATGAACTTACCGCTTCAAAATTAGATGTAGAAGTGGCTCGTAAAGAGTTCTACCCTTCTTTGGGAATATCAGCTTCGCTAGGTTTGGAAGCTTTTAAACCAAATTATTTGGTGAAATTTCCAGAATCAGTAGCCTATCACCTTGCTGGTGAATTAGCAGGACCACTGATTAATAAATCTGCAATTAAAGCCAATTTTCAGTATGCCAATGCTAAACAACTAGAAGCATTGTATGAATATGATAAAACCATACTGAACGCTTACCTAGAGGTTTCTACCAAAATGTCAAAAATCAAAAACCTTAATCAATACTATGAATTAAAAAACCAAGAAAGTAAAGCATTAGAAAAATCTATAGACATTGCTCAACTTCTTTTCAAAAATTCTAGAGCAGACTATCTAGAAGTATTGATGAATAATAGAGATTTACTAGATGCTAAAATGGAACTTGTAGAAGCACAGAAAAACCAACTCACCTCTGTAGTCGAAATTTATAAAAGTTTAGGCGGAGGTTGGAAATAATATATTGTTTTTTCTATCAACCGAAACTCTGCTATGGATTTTTCTGTAGTGGAGTTTTTAATGGATGATTATGATAGATTTTAACTGTAATTATTTCAAATTTTTTAAAAAAATATATTGTATTTTTGCAAAAATTTTTTCAATTAATGGAAACTAAAACTCAATATTTACCTTACAAAGTTAAGGATATTTCCCTAGCAGAATGGGGACGCAAAGAAATTCAATTGGCTGAAGCAGAAATGCCAGGTTTAATGGCGTTAAGAGAAGAATATGGTCCTTCTCAACCATTGAAAGGCGCTAGAATTGCAGGTTGTCTTCACATGACTATTCAAACTGCTGTTCTCATCGAAACTTTGGTTCACCTTGGTGCAGAAGTAACTTGGTCTTCTTGTAATATTTTCTCTACTCAAGATCACGCTGCTGCTGCTATTGCTGCTGCTGGAATCCCAGTTTACGCATGGAAAGGAATGAATGCAGAAGAATTCGATTGGTGTATCGAACAAACCATTTTCTTTGGAGAAGACAGAAAACCATTAAACATGATTTTAGATGATGGTGGCGACTTAACCAATATGGTTTTTGACAAATTCCCAGAATTAACTGCTGGAATCAAAGGTCTTTCTGAAGAAACAACTACTGGTGTTCACAGACTATACGAAAGAATGGCAAACGGAACTCTAGTAATGCCTGCAATAAACGTAAACGATTCTGTTACTAAATCTAAATTCGACAACAAATACGGTTGTAGAGAATCTGCTGTAGATGCAATCAGAAGAGCGACAGACGTAATGCTAGCTGGTAAAAGAGTGGTAGTTTGTGGTTTTGGAGATGTAGGTAAAGGTACTGCTGCTTCATTTAGAGGAGCTGGTTCTATCGTTACTGTTACAGAAATTGACCCAATCTGTGCTTTACAAGCTGCTATGGAAGGTTACGAAGTGAAAAAACTAGACACTGTAATCGAAAATGCTGATATTGTAATCACTACTACAGGTAACTTTAATATTGTTAGAGCTGAACATTTCAAAAAAATGAAAGATAAGACCATCGTTTGTAATATTGGTCACTTTGATAACGAAATTGATATGGCTTGGTTAAACGAAAACTATGGTAATACCAAAACTGAAGTAAAACCACAAGTAGATATTTACAATGTAGATGGTAAAGAAATCATCATTTTAGCAGAAGGAAGATTGGTAAACCTTGGTTGTGCAACTGGTCACCCAAGTTTTGTAATGTCTAACTCATTTACCAACCAAACTCTAGCTCAAATTGAACTTTGGACAAATTCTGAAGCTTACGAAAACAAAGTGTACATGTTACCAAAACATTTAGATGAAAAAGTAGCAGCACTTCACCTTAAAAAATTGGGTGTAGAGTTAGAAACACTTTCTCCAGAACAAGCTAAATATATTGGTGTAGAAGTAGAAGGTCCTTTCAAACCAGAATATTACAGATACTAAAAAGTTGAAAGTTAGAAATCGGAAGATGGAAGACTGAAAATTAATTTATACTACAACTCCTCAGAAATTCTGAGGAGTTTTTTTATGTATCTGCAAAATATTTTGAATTTTATTAAAATATTCTTTGTAATTTCAGACTATGAAAATCTTATCTTTTCTTTTTCTGATTTTTTCTTTATCCATCAATGCTCAAGATGGCTTTCAGATATTAGAGGATAAGAAAAAGGTAAACATTCCTTTTCGGCAAATCAATAATTTAGTTTTTCTGGATTTAAAAGTCAATAATGTAGACCTTACTTTTTTGTTAGACACTGGCGTTTCCGAAACTTTACTTTTTAGCTTAGAAAATAAAGAAGTTATCTTCGAAAATGTTGAAAAAATAAGATTTACAGGACTTGGCGGAAGCAATTATATAGAAGGCATAAAATCTACTAAAAACAAAGTAGAAGTCAATAAAACTTTAGTGGATTTCAGTCACGAAATTTACATCATCTTAGACGAAGACTTCAACTTCTCTTCTCACGTAGGAATCCCCGTAAATGGCATTATCGGTTATCATTTTTTTAAAAATAATCCTTTAAAAATAGATTTCGAAAGGCATATTATTACAGTTTACAATAGAAAATATTATTCTGAGAAAACTTTCAGAAAATTTGAGAAACTACCTATAAGTGTAGAATCCCAAAAACCGTATCACATTGCCGAAGTACAGCAAACCAAGGAGTTTTTCCCCGCAAAAATGCTCATTGACTTAGGAAATAGTGATGCAATGTGGCTTTTCCCAAATAGAATTCCAAATTTCAACTATAATAGACCTAATATAGATGATTTTCTCGGAAGAGGATTTAATGGAGACATCTATGGAAAACGCAGTAGAATCCACGCGCTGAAACTTGGAAATAATATTCTAAATGAACCTATCGTAGCAATGCCGAGCGAAGAATCGGTAAAATCTATGAATTTCGTAAAAGAAAGAATTGGTTCTATCGGCGCAGATGTTTTAAAAAGATTTACTATTGGTTTCGACTATAAAAATGGCTTATTTTTCATCAAAAAAACCAAATCCATCAAAGAACCTTTCAGATTTAACATGAGCGGTTTAGATATCAAACATGATGGCATGAAATGGGAAAAAGATTTGGTAAAAGTTGAACTTCCAAAACTTCCAGAATCTACAAATAACGACAGAGGAACCACAATAAGAATTCAAGACGCGAGTGAATTTCAATACAAATTTGTATTAAAACCAGAATATTCTGTAGCTGGAGTTAGAGAAAACTCACCAGGATTTTTAGCAGATATCAAAAAAGGAGACAAACTTCTAGAAATCAATGGTAAAAAGACTTCTGACATGACGCTACAAGAAATCAACGAAGCTTTTATTACAGAAGAAAATAGAGTGATAAAAATTAAATTAATCAGAAATTCTGTAACTTTAATCAAAGAATTTGTGCTAAAAGACCCTATTCCTTATCAAGAAAATTAATGGATAAAAAACTCAATACCATCAGAACCAGACCTCGATTCAAATTAGAAACTGATTTGAGTAAAGAGGATTTTGAATTGAATTTAAAAAGAGAACTTCAAAAAAATACTGAAATCCAAGGAAATATCAATAAAGAAGTGGCTTCTATTTGGGTAAAAACCGCTCATAATGAATTTTGGAAACCTTATCTTTCACTCAGAGTAGAAAACGAAGATGAAAAAACCTTTATCAGAGGAATTTTTGGACCAAGTGCAGCCGTTTGGACTTTTTTTATGTTCCTTTACTTCATTTTCTCTATTATTTTCATGGTTTTTATCACCATTTGGTTTGTAACGAAACAAATTAATAGCCAAGATTTTCCTTGGGCAATTTATCTTTCTATCTTTGCATTGGTTTTATTATTGCTTACTTTTTTGGCCACAAAAATCGGGCAGAAAAAAGCAAAAACCGAAATGGAACAACTCAAAAATTTTGCAGAAAATTCCATTCTTAAATGACAGAAAAACCTAGCATTAATTTCATTTTAAAATGTCTATCAAAACGCTTGCTTACGGAGAAAAAAACTATAATTATTACAGTGCCTACCTCAGAGAAAAATATCACGGAAAGCGCGTGTACAAAGTCATTGTAGACGGTGGTTTTACTTGTCCGAATAGAGATGGCTCCAAAGGTTATGGCGGTTGTACCTATTGTAATACAGATTCTTTTACTCCTGCTTCTAGAAATCTAGATTCTATTCGTGAACAGGTTTTACATGGCATGGAAAACGCTACTCAAAATTATAAAGCAGAAAAATTTATCATTTATTTCCAGCCTAATTCTAATACTTATGCGCCAGTTGATGAACTCAAATTAATGTACGATGAAGCATTGAAAATAAATTCAGAAAACATTGTAGGTCTATCCGTAGGAACACGCCCCGATTGTTTAGATGCAGAGATTATAACACTTCTAGAAAGTTACAAAAACAAAGGGTTAGAAGTAGATATAGAACTGGGAATAGAATCTATTTACAATGAAACTTTGCAAAATCTTAATCGTGGTTGTACTCATGAAGATTTCATTTCTGCTATGAAACTTTTAGAAAATTCTTCGTTAGATGTTTGCGTTCACACCATTTTGGGATTACCTGGCGAAACTCGAGAAATGATTGTAAAATATGGAGATGAAATCAACAAGTTTGAGAAAATTAATTTTGTGAAGTTTCATCACTTACACATCGTAAAAGGTTCTATTATGGGCGTGAAATACAAAAGAGAACCTTTCCCGCTCTTCACTTTGGAAGAATACACTGACATTCTTTGTGAAATCCTGCCAAAATTAAGGCCAGACATCGTTATACAGCGACTTTTTGCTTTATCTGATGTTGATATGCTCATCGCACCAAAATGGGGCTTAAAAAAGTCTCAAATTCAAAATTACATTGATGCGGAGTTGGAGAAAAGAAACATCATTCAAGGAAGTGAGTATAGATAAGAAATGAGCGTTTAGAAATTTCTATATTTTTTCTAACCAATCATCTTGAACTCTTTTAATTTTTAAATTCTGACTATCCATCAGAATCCAAAGCGTTCTAGAATCTACCACCAATTCTTCACCTCTGTAAAACTCTACTTTTCTAGGCTGTCTTATTCCTTCTGGTTTTTCAGGATATGTTTTCAGTGTAAGCACTTCACCTTTAAAAACCTGCTTCTTATACTGGATATGATGGTCAGAAAGCACCCAAAAATCATCTGAATAAGGCGTACTATTTTTTAAAATATCCCAATGTTCTTTTGCCATTTCTTCTACCCAATGTACATACTGAACATTATTCACATGATTATTTTGGTCTAAATGCTCGTCACTTACTACAATTTCTTTGATGTGAACCAGTTTCATTTTAAAATTTTTATAAAATTATCAACTTATTTCTTCTTAAAAGATAAACTGAGAAAACTTTTTTAGAATAATGCAGTTGATACGAAAAGTCCAAAATTATTTTGGTTAAACTTTTGTGGTCCAAAATATTCAAAATTACTGGCTAAACCAAAAGAAATCTCGTTGTAATTAACGCCAGCTCTTAATCTAAGATAGCTTCTCGTGTGAGGATTACCTTCATTGGTAATTGCAGCATACATCGCCTGAATTTTAGAATAAAATCTCCAATTTTCTGAAAGTTTTGGTTTATACTCTCCCATTAAAAAAGCCTCCATTTCTCCATTATCATCTATATAGTAACGCGGATTAAATACAATTACATAATCTGGAGAGCCTTTAGAATAAATCACTCCTACTGCTGGTCTGATATCTACACCTGTAGCCATGTGAAAACCGCCCATTACGTTGAAATTTTTCATCAATTCATAGGTGATGTTCCCTTGAACCATAAAACCGTCAGTATCGTCTTTATCCCAAGTTCCAATGATATCACTTACTGCAAATATTCCAAATTTAGGAGCAGTTGTCAATTTTTTCTGAAAATTAGTTTGAAATCCTAAAGCTTTGTCTCCAAAAACAGTTTCTATAATTACAGGAGGATTTTTCACCTCTACAGTAGCCGTTTCTTGAGCTTTTAAAATTGAAATTGATGTAAATAAAGAAGCTATAGATAAAAATAGTTTAGTGGTCATGATCAAAATTAAATTTTTCTAGTCTGATTTTAGTATTGTAATCACTTAGATTAAAAAAAATATAAGTCTTAAAAAAACAAAAACCCTTTAAATTTTCATTTAAAGGGTTTCATTAGATTTTCCATTTCTGCTTGCGATCCGGACGGGACTCGAACCCGCGACCTCCGCCGTGACAGGGCGGCATTCTAACCAACTGAACTACCGGATCTTTTAATTAAAGAACATTGCTCTTTTTTCGTGATGGCAAAATTACAACTTTTCTTGAATACTGCAAATATTTTTATAAAAAAAATGCTCTCCAAAACGGAAAGCATTCATTTTCAACTATATTATTTTTACAAGTATGCATTTAATTTCTCTGCAATAGCCGCTTTAGGAGCTACTCCTACGAATTTATCTACTACTTCTCCGTTCTTAAAAATCAAAACAGTAGGGATATTTCTGATTCCGTAATCCATAGATACTTGTTGATTATTATCTACATCTACTTTTCCTACAATCGCTTTTCCTTGGAAATCATCATGAAGTTCTTCAATGATTGGCCCAAGCATTCTACATGGTCCACACCAAGCTGCCCAAAAATCTACTAATACTGGTTTATCTGAATTTAATACCAATTCTTGAAAGTTGCTGTCTGTTAATTCTACTGCCATAATTCTTTAATATTTGTTTCTAATTATTTATTGATTTCAGGTTACAAATTTACAATATTCTTGCCAAATTTTTAAAAGTATTGTCTATGCGAACCATTATCTTTTTCTATAATCGCAAGATTTCCACCAATGCATTAACTAAAGCATCTATTTCTTCTTTTGTGGTTTTATGAGAAAAAGATATTCTAAGCGGAGTGGTGTTTTGCTGAGTTTCTTCACTTAAAATTTTAGAAAGTACAGATGATGGTTTTGCTGCTCCTGAACTACATGCACTTCCTTGTGAAACTGCAATTCCTTTCATGTCCAATTGTAACCCAATCAACGGATTTTGTGAAGGCAAAGAAACACTTAAAACCGTATAAAGACTCTTATCCCTTTCTGCACTTCTTCCATTAAAAAGAATTCCGGGAATTTTTTCTGAAAGTCTTTGGATGGCGTAATCCTTGATTTCTTGAATATGAGAAGAGAATTTTTCTAAATTATCCGTTGCAATTTCAAATGCTTTCCCTAGTCCCGCAATCCCTACCACGTTTTCTGTTCCAGCTCTTACATTTCTCTCTTGAGTTCCTCCATGAATTTGAGCTTTTAAGTGCGTAGATTTTCTGATGAAAGCAAAACCTGCACCTTTTGGTCCATGGAATTTGTGCGCACTACAACTCGCAAAATCTACCAAAGTTTTAGAAAAATCCAAAGGTAAATGTGCCATCGTTTGCACCGTATCCGAATGAAAATACGCTCCATTCTCTTTACAAATATTTGCAACTTTGTCAAGGTCTAAAAGATTGCCAATTTCATTATTGGCGTGCATTAAACTTACCAAAGTCTTTTTATCTGAAGACTTCAAAAGCTGCTGTAATTGCTCTATATCTACATCTCCTTTTTCATTGACATTAAGGTAAATCACTTCTACATTTTTAGAATTTTTGAGATTTTCTACAGATTCTGCTACACATTTATGTTCTAATTCTGTGGTAATGATTCTTTCGATTTTTAAATCTTCTACCGCAGATTTCAGAATTAAATTATTGGTTTCAGTTCCGCAAGAGGTGTAGATAATTTCTGCTGGGGAAACATGCAGTGCATTAGCTATTTTTCTACGGGTTTCTTCTAGAATCGTTTTGGCTTCTTGACCAAGGGTATGTGTAGAAGAAGGATTCCCGAAATTGTTTTTCATGACCACCACCATCGCATCAATCACTTCCTCTAAAAGTGGTGTAGTAGCCGCATTATCTAAATATATCTGTGTCATTTTTAGGAAATATTTGTGAGCATTAAGATAGAAAATCTTAATTTCTCAATTTTAGAATTTAACGCGACGAAATTAATGAAAAAATCTGTAATGAGATTCGTGCGCGAGAGAAAGCATAGGTAAATCTCCAGAAGTATCCCCAAAAGCGATGATTTTATCGTACTTTTTGCCTTCTATTTCTTTTTTAATTCGGTTTACTTTTTCTTTGCCATTATTATTTCGGGTTTTGAAATGCCCAGTGAAAATTCCGTTTTCGAAACGGGCTTCTGTTGCCAAAAATTTCATTCCCATTTTTTCGGCAAAAGGTTTCACCCAAATATCAAGAGAAGCGGTTATTAAGTAACTTTCTGTGTTTTCTTTATCAATGTTTTGTATAAATTCCAAGGCATTATCTCTGATGATTTTCGGATAAAATTTATCGAGAAACTCTTGAGAAACTCTATTGATTTTTTCTTCTCTTTCGCCTTTTAGAATAGAACTGATGAAACTTTTTTTCACTTTTTCTGCATTCGCCAAATGTAATTTCACCAAAACAAAAAGCGGAATGTGTTTCAGAAAATTCCAGAAATATTTTTTTTCATTATAAAAATGCAAGTACAAAAACATGGTGTCTTTGTATGTAAGTGTTCCATCAAAATCAAATAGATATAGTTTTTTCATTAAATTGTTATTAAACCATTAAGAATACATTAAATTCTTATGAAGCATCAAGTATTCACTGGCGAATTTAATAAATTTAGTTGTTAAAGAACAGAGCGTTTGATAATCCTGTAATCAAAACTAAAGCTAATATTAAAAACAAAAATGCAGAAATATTTTCAATAAAATATAGAATTCTTGGTAATTTACAATCTTCTAGTTTACCTTCGCCTGTTTTTAGTTTTCTTATTAATTTTAAAACCTCTTGATATTCATATTTATTCAAGGCATAAGTTTTAATAGACTTTCCGTTTTCTAAATCTATATACGTTTTAAACGAATTTGTAATATGAGTTCCTTCTGAAAAAAGAGTTCCAGAAGTTTTAACCTCTTTTGAAATTTGTCTAATTTGTTTTATATCATCAAACTTTATTTTTATTTTATATGGAAAAAAAAGATATGATAAAACTAAATGTTCATTAGTTAATGTTAAAATTTGAATTTTGAGTAAATAAAATAATGCACCCAAAATAATAACCAAAAAACCAATAATTATTGCTAAAAAAGAATAAAATTCTACTGTGTTGGAAATTTTAAAAACTCCATTATTTTGAGAAATAAATGAATTTAAAGCAATTTTTATCATTAAACCACAAAAAATAATTCCTATTACGAAAAATACATTCATAATAGAAATTGGATTTGATTTATACAATATTTTTTGTTTCAATTACAGTTTCAATTTCTTAAAAATAAACTCAGGAATATGAATGATGATGAGCATGATTAATCTCCAAATTGGCAAAACATAAACGATATTTTTTTGCTTTTTATAAGCTTTATAAATGCATTCTGCCGCTTGTTTTGGTGTTGCAGTAAGTTTTGGATTGAGTGGTAAACCTTCGGTCATTTTGGTTTCCATAAAACCTGGTTTTACCGTCATCACATGAACTTTTTTAGAAAAAAGATAATTTCTCAATCCACTTAAATAAGCGTTAAAAGCTGCTTTTGCGCTTCCGTAGATAAAATTGCTTTGTCTTCCTCTATCTCCAGCTACAGAGGAAAGCGCGATGATGTTTCCACTTCTTTTGCTTTCCATTTTTTTAGCAAAATAATTGATTACAGGAACCAATTTTGCATAATTAATGTCAATGATTTTCTCAGTGTTTTTATCATCATACAAACCATCTTCGGTTCCCAAACCTAAATAACCAGTGGCACAGAAAAGCAAATCTGAGTCTACATTTTCAAAAACAGAATAATTGACTTCTTGAGTCAAATCCAATTCTATGATTTCTGATGGCTGTAGAAATTTCACATCGATATGTTGCGCAAAACGTTCTGTGGTTTCTCGGCTAGAAGTAACCAGATAAATTTTAGGAAATTTTTCACCAGCAGTTAATGCTTTTTCTACAAATGCTTGTGCAACTTCTGATGTGGAACCAAGAATAATCATATGTAATGAATTAGTTATGAATGATTTAGTTTTTTATTAAGAACCTCTTTTTATTCTTTTGCTTTGCAGCGAAACAAATTTAGAATTGTCTACATTTTTCAGATAATTGGTGAGTGAAGGTTTACTCATGCTGTCTTTGGTCAAGTAAATTCTACCGCCAAATTCTTCTACAATTTTATCTAAATTATCTACCAATTGTCTTAATTCTCTATTGATTTTAAAATCTAAAGCGAGGGTATAACCTTCAAAAGGGAAAGAATTATACGCTTCTGGATTTCCTTTGCCAAAAAGTTTAAGAACTGCTAAAAACGAGCCTTGACCACTTCTACCAATGGTTTCTAGGATTTTTTTCATGCCTTCTTTTCCTTTTTCCTTTGGAATCACCATTTGATATTGAATAAAACCACCTTTTCCATAGATTTTATTCCAGTCATTAATCGCATCAAGAGGATAGAAAAAAGTTTCGTAGTCTATGAAATTTTTAACTACTTTCTGTCTTTGTTTATTGAAATATAAAAAGTTAAAAGCTCTTACAGAAAAACTATTCAATACAAAACTTGGAAAATAAAACGGAATGGTAGGACTGAATTTTTTCTTTAATCTCAATGGATTTTCTTGCCATTTTTGGGGCAACTCTGCTCTAAGCGCAAACTCACCTCTCATTAGAATACTTCTTCCGATGTTTTTACCTTTTTGCAAGCAATCTATCCAAGCTACGGTATAAGTCCAGTCTTCTGATTCTTCGAAAAGTTGGAAAATTTCGTCTAGATTTTCAGCTTTTATTGATTCTTGACGAATATAAGCCGATTCTATATTTTTGAGTTTAATTTTTGCAGAAAGAATAATTCCGGTAAGTCCCATTGCTCCAAAAGTAGCCCAAAATTTCTCTGCATTTTCTTCCCTAGAACAGGTAATGATTTCTCCATCTTCTACCATCATTTTAAACTCAATTACACATTCAGAAAATGCTCCTTCTGCGTGATGATTTTTACCATGAATATTTGATGCAATTGCTCCGCCAAGCGTAATAAACTTAGTTCCTGGTGTAATGGCCAAAAAGTAACCTTGAGGTACTGTAATTTCTAAAATTTCAGAAAGCAAAACTCCAGATTCGCACTCTAAAATGCCATTTAAACGGTCAAAACTGATGAATTTATTTAATTTCTTTGTAGAAAGCATGGCTTCAGCCAAGGCTGCATCTCCATAGCATCTGCCATTTCCATACGCAATAACTTCGTTATTTTGTTTTACAAATTCTCTGATTTTACTGTAGTCTTCTTCGGCTTTGAACAGTTTGTTTACTATGGGATGATTACCCCAAGTAGAAACATTTTTTACGAAATTTGGTTTCATTTTTTTAAATATATTAATAACAAAAATGCTATTAACCAAATGAGAATGGTTATTTGTATATATCTGTCTTTGTAGACAATTTTAGTAGGAGATTCGGTTTTATTATACACCAAAGTTTGTTGTAAATACCTTAAAAAAGCAAAAACAACAAACAAAACGGTATAAAAAACCCTTACCCCGAATCTTTCTTGAACTTCTGGAGTTAAGGTAAACATTAAGTAACAAACAATAGCCAATGTTACCGAAATAGAAAGGGCAATATCTGCAAATTGTACGTTATAGCCATCGAGAGCTTTTCTGGTTTTCCCAGAAATTTCGGCGTTTATTAACTCTCCTCTTCTTTTACCAATCGCTAAAACCAATGCCAAAACAAAGGTTAATAAAATAGCCCATTGTGAAACAACAATTCCTGTAGCATAACCTCCCGCTAAAACTCTGAGCACAAATCCTAACGCAATAATGCAAACATCTATTATGGCAACATGTTTTAGCTTAAAAGTATAAGCAATATTCATGAAGAAATAAGAGGCAATGATGATAGAAAATTTGGTGAAATTTTTATGAAAATAATCTCCACCAAAGAAAACCAATAAAACAACAGATAAAATTAGAAGTACAAAAATAATTTTAGCAGCGGTTTTAGAAATGGCACCACTTGCTAAAGGTCTATTACATTTCTCAGGATGTTTTTTGTCTGATTCTATGTCTGTATAATCGTTTAATATATAAATAGAACTAGCTGTAAATGAAAAAACTAAAAAAGCGAAAATACTTTTTAGCGTTAAATCCACATGTGTAACATTCCCCGAAAAGAAAAGTGGTGTAAAAACAAAAAGGTTTTTCACCCATTGTTCTACACGTAAAAGTTTTAAAAATTTTTTCATCAAAAGTTATTATACTATACAAATTTAAGAATAAAAAAATAAAAAATCGCCTTGTAAACAAGGCGATTTAAGTGGATTATGATTTATGTATGTTATTTGGCTTCTTGTTGAGCATCTTTAATCATTTCTTCATTAGCAGTAATGGCAAATTCGACTCTACGGTTTTTAGCTCTACCAGCATCTGTACTGTTGTCTGCTATTGGCTCTTTTTCACCAACTCCCATTGCAAACAATCTAGATTTTGCAACACCAAGAGAAACTAAATAATTCACTACTGCATTTGCTCTTCTTTCAGATAAGCTCTGATTGTATTCATCTGTTCCTCTAGAATCAGTATGTCCGTAAATATTGATATTGGTATCAGGATTGTTTTTAAGAACTTCTGCTAGTTTATTGAGGTTGGTTTTAGCAACTGAAGTAAGATTAGATGAATCAAAGTCAAAGTTTACCGTATTTTCTGATAATGTTACTTTAATTCCTTCATTTACTCTCACCACTTCTGCTCCTGGTAAAGCTTCTTTTATTTCTTTGGCTTGTTTATCCATTTTATTACCGATTACTCCACCAACTACTCCACCAACTACACCGCCTAAAACGGCACCTTGAGGAGCGTTACCGCCTTTTCCAACATTATTCCCGATTACAGCGCCTAAAACAGCACCTGCTGCAGTACCAATTACGGCACCTTTTTGAGTATTATTAGCATTCTGAATTGCTTCGCAGCTGGTTAACACCATTGCTGATGATAAAAATAATGCTGCTACGCTTGATTTATTGATAAGTTTCATAATTTTTTTTAATTTTAAAAAGTTATTTTTGTTCCATTCCTGTTCTTACAAAATTGTAGTATACTTTAATTACATTTCCTTCAAAAGGAACGCTTTGAACTAAGGTAAAGTTGTCTGTGTCTTGTTTTTCGATTTGTAAAATATAACCAGCCGTTACATTTTTAGCTTTAGTATCTGCTACTAATTTCTTGAATTTAAATTCATTATCTCTGGTTACTTCAAATTTAATAGGTTGAGTTACTGTAGGACAGTTTCCACCACCTTTTATGGTATACGCTCCAGAATAATTATTCGGGATAAGTCTCCAATGACTTCCTACAAAACACTGAGCATCTGCTCCTTCGTCAAAAGGCTTTATTTGATATCCTTTATCATAATTTACACTGGTAATTTCCCAATCACCTTTCATTTTTAAAAATTCTGCTCTAGAAGTTTGAGCACTTTCTGCTTTTTTCACAGAAGAGCAAGAAACGGCAAATAATGAGCCGAAAGCTAGAGTCAATAGTACTTTTTTCATCTTTTACTTAAATTTGGTTGTTATTTATGAATGTAAAGTTATGAAGTTAATTGTAAAAATTGTGCCAATATGATAATCTTATAAACTTTTCTTAAAATTCAACAAATAAAAAAGGCTGTATTATACAGCCTTTCAATTAATTAGTATGATGAATTATTTTTTTCTAACTACTTTTTTCTTTTTCACTACAGCTTTTTTCACTGGCTTTGCAGGAGCCGCTTTGTAGAAATGTGTGTAAGCGTATTGTGCCGCTTTGTATAAATCTATCACACCTCCAGATTCTGAAATCAAATCAAATCTATTGTTGGTATTGGTAGGCAACATTGCATTAACCTCAGACTTATTCACCGATTTTACTAGAGATTCTATTACTTGTTCTGGTTTCAAATTAGGCATATAAGCCAATAAAACTGCAGAAGCTCCCGCTACAACAGGCGAAGCCATAGAAGTTCCTTGTAAATATTCATATTTACCATCTGGAACGGTAGAATAAATTTTGTCACCAGGCGCAAAAACATTCACCATTTTTTGATTAAAATTAGAGAATCCTGCTCTTAAAAATTCATTATTATTGGTACTTGCACCTACTACAATCATATTATTGATGAAAGGTTTTTCGTCTTTAGTAGATTTAAAGTTTGTTGGGAAATAAGGGTTTTCTTGAATATCTTCATTCTCATTTCCAGCCGCTTTTACCAATAGTACGCCTTTATCTTTAGCATATTGAAAGGCTTCCCACACCAATTCTTTTTCAGGAGAAACCGCTTTCCCGAAGCTCATATTAATGACTTTAGCACCATTGTCTACCGCATAACGAATAGAGTTAGCCACGTCTTTATCACGCTCATCACCGTTTGGAACCGCTCTTACCGTCATAATTTTTGCCACTTTATAAGCAACTCCGTATTGCACTTCATTTCCTTGAGGATAACCTGCGATAATTCCCGCAACGTGAGTTCCGTGTTGTGCATCTGGACCTTCGTAATGGTTATTTCCGTAGAATTTCTCTTTTTTGTCTTGATAATTATCTCCTACAATTGCTCTAGGATCAAAATCTAAGTTATATTGTTTGGTAGCTTGAGGTTCGAAATATTCTAAAGCTCCTTTAATTTCTTTATTTAAAAATTCTTCTACTTCTGCTTGAGATTTCCCAACCATAGTAGGATCATTTACTACTTGACTTAAAATCGAAAGATTTCTCGCTTCTTCTTGTGTAGTTGGTTTTATAGCATCTAAATTTTCTTTAGTCAGCGTTTTCCCTTTTAAAGTAGCCGCTACACTAGGAATCACTTTTGCAAATTCTGAATAAAACTGAAACTGCTGTTTAGCTTCTACACTTTTTTTATTGTACATATCCTTTGCACGAAGATACATCTCAAATTCTGTAGGCATTTTTGCTTGATTGGCTTTATTCACTTCTGAACTCGCCCCTTCAAAAACAGGTTTGTATTGTTTTACAACTCTCGTTATTTCTAAATTGTCAACATCTACATCTCCATCTTTACCTCCGATAAAGTTCCAGCCGTAAACATCATCTATATAACCGTTCCCATCATCATCTTTACCATTATTAGGAACTTCGTTTACGTTTTTCCACATATTTTTTATTAAACCAGGATGGTCTACTTCTATCCCACTGTCTATTACCCCTACCACTACCGTTTTAGGTTTTAGACCTTTTGATTCAAAAAATTTATATGCGTTTTTTGTATTGACTCCGTAAACATTTGTTGTAGAAAAATCTTTGTGATACCAAGTCATCAAATCTTTATCATCAGTTTTGGCTTCTTGCGAAAAACCAAAGTTAAATCCTGCTAAAAATGCAGCTGCAATGATTATTCTTTTCATTATGATATATTTTGTATGGATTGAGTTACTTTTTTAATATACGTAGCAGATTCTGGGCCAATGTTACAAACCACGTCTAGTATTGATAAATCTTTGATAAATCCTAATTTATCACTAAACGTTTGGTAATATTCTGGCAAACTATACTCTGACTCTTTTTTGGCAGAAAAACGCTCTCTTAAATCTACTGCATCTGGTGTTTTTTCGAATTCCGTTGTGAGAGAATATTCTTTTTCAATTTTTAAAATTTGAAGAATGATTTTCAAAGCATTGAGATTAAATTCAATAAGAGAAGTAGGCTGTACCGAGAAAATCTGCTTCAACTTATCTTCATAATACTCGAAATATGGCGAACTTTGGTAAGCGATTTTAATAGATTTCCAGTGGAGTTTTTGCCAATCTTCGGCATAAGAAAGCTCTAAATCTTTCATCGCACGTTTTCCGTTATGATGAATTGGCAAAATGAGCGCCAATTTACCATTTGCACCGTAAATATTGCATCTGCTTCTGTAGGTTTGTTTCGGGAAATTCTCATGTTGCTCTAGAAGAATTTCGTTTTCGTCTTTTAAAAATTCTGCAAACCAAGAAACTGGTGGCAAATAAAATATAGGTAATACCGTTTTCATTTTCATTCTAAAATTGAGTGTCCAAAGTTAAAAAAATAAATGTGATTATATCAAAAAACCCTTTCTGCGTTTTGAACGCAAAAAGGGTATGTCAATATTTCAAATTTCTATAAAATTCTACTCTTCTTCTTTATTTTTCCCTTTGAAAAGTTTTACAAAAAATTCCCAACCGAAGAATAAGATTAAAATTGCAGCTGCAACCCACCAATAAGACGTTTTTTCTTTTTCGCCAGTGTTTGTTGCTTTAAACATACGTTCCCATCTTACTTTTTTAGGACCTTCGTCAAAAGTTCCTTGTAAACTAAGCCAAGTAAACATCGGGCTTCCTACAATATGCGTCTCTGGAACAAAACCGAAGAAACGAGCATCCAGAGAAGCGTCTCTGTTATCTCCCATCATAAAATAATAGTCTTGTTTTACGGTATATTTATCGGTTTGAGCACCATTGATATAGAATTTACCCCCTTTGAATTCTAAAATATTCCCTTCAAATTCTGTGATCAGTTTTTTATATTCTGGTAAATTTTCTTGATTAATTGTAATCACATCTCCTTTTTTAGGAATAGTGAGCGGTCCGTACCAATCTTGGTTCCAAGGTTTATTAATTGGGAAAATCGATTGAGAAATATCTACTTTTTTAGACATCAAAGCGTGACCTGTTCCATCGTTTACATATTGACCGTTTTCGTCTAAAACTGGATAGTAAGAAATTGCTCCTTTTCCTTTTTCGCCTAAAACTTCTTCAGCTTTTACAAATTCTGGAATGGCTTTAATTTGAGCCAACAAATCTTTAGTTAGCCCTTGAAACTGATAATAATGCAATCCGTCTTTGGTTTCACCTTCATCTGTAATCGGTAAATAGGCAAGATTTTTCCATAAATAATCGATGTCTATTTCTGAACGTGTATAAATAGTATATGAACGCTGAACTTCAGCATCTGCCATTTGAACTTCTGGTTTGCCATTGATGTATAAATTCCCAGCTCTCATTTCTACCACATCACCACCTACCGCTACACAACGTTTTACATAAGGATCTTTTCTATCTATCGCAGTGTGCACGGAATCTCCAGGATAATTGAAAACTACAATATCATTTTTCTTTGGTTTTTTGAATTCACCAATTCTAAAATATGGTAATTTAATAGCATCTACATAAGATTTTGGGTCGTTTTTAGGATTTCCATCTTTCTGGGTATCCATAATGGTTCCCTGCAAAAATGGCAAAGCAACTGGTCTCATTGGCATTCTGTAACCATAACTCCATTTGTTTACGAATAAGAAATCTCCTACCAATAAAGTTCTTTCCATAGAACCTGTAGGAATAGCAAATGGTTGGGTAACAAAAGCGTGAATAATCGTAGCAAAAACCACTGCAAAAGTAATCGAACCTAAGAAAGATTCCTTTTTAGCTTTCGGATCATCAACTGCAAATCTATCTACTTTATTCAACTGAAAATAAGACGAATACGCCAAATAAATAAAAGGAAGCAACGCTGTAAGAATTTGTTCTAACGCTGAAGTTCTTCCAAATTTCTTCATCAAAAACAAATGGAAAACAGTCATCATAATAGGTCCTACAATTGGCAAATAAGCCAAGATAATCCACCATTTTGGCTCCCCTACTTCTTTCTGAATGATGTAGTAATTATAAAAAGGAACAAAAGCTTCCCAGCCTTTGTAACCCATTTTTTGATATAATTTAAAAGACGAAAGTCCTAGTAAAACTGATAAAATCAGTATAAAAATAGAATATTGTAAGATGTAATCCATTTTCTATAATTAATATGTGATGTGTAATTAGTAATGTAATTCGTGATTTGTTACATTATGGCTCAAGGTTTAAACTCAGATTAAAGTCCTAAAACTTCTTTCATTCCAAAATTCCCTACTTTTCCCGGCAACCATTCTGCAGCAATTACTGCACCTAATGCAAAACCATTTCTATTGAAAGCAGTATGTTTTATTTCGATTTCATCTACTTCCGAACGATAATAAACGCTGTGTGTTCCTGGAACTTCTCCTTCTCTAATTGCCTCAATTCCTAGAGATTTCCCTTCAGTTTCATCTAATTTCCAAGAATTATAGTCAGAATGCTTGAAAATTCCTTCTGCAATAGAAATTGCAGTTCCACTTGGTGCATCTTTTTTGTGAACGTGGTGAATTTCTTCGAGCTGACAAGTATAATCATCACTGAATTTCTGCATCAGTTTCGCTAAATTTTCATTTAAAGCAAAGAAAAGATTCACTCCTAAACTAAAATTAGAACCATATAAGAATCCTGTTCCATTTTCTAAAGCTATTTTTTCGATGGCTGGTTTTTGTTCTAGCCAACCTGTAGTTCCACAAACTACTGGAATTTTATTTTCTAAACAGGTCTTTATATTGCTAAAAGCTACTTCTGGCTGCGAAAATTCTATCACTACATCTGGATTGTTCAGATTTTCTTTGGTAGGCGTTTCATTTAATCTTGCTACAACTTCATGTCCTCTTTTTGTGGCAATTTCATCAATGATTTTGCCCATTTTCCCGTAACCTACTAATGCTATTTTCATTTTTTTAATTTTTAAAATCTAAAACTCAAAGACAATCCAGCTTTACCATTTGCTACGCCTAAATCATCGTAAATAATGGTAGGTTTAATGGCTAAATCTGGGTCTTTCTTTTGGTCGTATAAGTGTGCATCTACTACCGCATCTACAATATTTAAAATGTATAAAACTCCGGTAATGGCGATGGCGTAATCTCTTTGTCTTTTGGCTCTGTCTTGTGTATTTCCTAGAACCGTAGCGTCTACATAAGGTAAATCATCAAACTCGTGAGGTTGACCATTTAACTCTGCTAAAAACGCAGTTCTATAACGGCGATATTGCTTATCATTATACACAATAATCCCTACTCCAGTTCCTACAGCTCCCCAAACAATTGGGATTTTCCAATATTTCTTGTTGTAATATTGACCAAGCCCCGGAAAAACAGCAGAATACAACCCTGCTTTTGTAGGATTGTATTTTTGAATGGTGCTCACGTTGGCTTTTTCTATTTCCTCAACTACCTGTTTTTCGGTTTTGATGGTGTCGAAAGGTTTAATTTCTTGAGAAAAAAACAACCCAAAGAACAACAATAATATGATGGAGTAAACTGCTCTCATTAATTAAAGTGTGAAAGGATTTTGTTCAGTTCATCTTCGTTATTGAAATCAAGGATGATTTTCCCTTTTTTTCCTTTGCCTGAAGATTTTATTTCTACCCCAACTTCTAAAACATCAGCTAATGATTTTTCTACTTTTCTTAAATGATTAGGAAGTTCTTTTTCAGTTTTTTGGATAGATTTTTTAGGATTTTTAAGTTCCGAAGCTGCTTTTTCGGCTTGTCTTACGTTTAATCCTTCTTTGATGATTCTTTTGAAAAGTTCTTGTTGAAGTTCGGAATCTTCTACACTGATGATTGCTCTACCATGGCCTGCAGAAATCTCGCCGCTTCTGATTGCATTTTGAATTTCAGGACTTAACCTCAACAAACGAATAGAATTCGTAATCGTACTTCTTTCTTTTCCTACTCTAGAACTTAAATTTTCTTGAGTAAGACCTATTTCTTCTAATAATCTTTGATAAGTAAGTGCTACTTCTATGGCATCTAAATCTTCACGCTGGATATTTTCTACCAAAGCCATTTCTAGCAATTCTTGGTCATTTACCAATCTTATGTAAGCAGGAATAGAAGTAAGACCCGCAATTTTAGAAGCTCTGTAACGTCTTTCCCCAGAGATAATTTCAAATTTATCACCATCTTTTCTTAAAGTGATAGGCTGAATTACTCCAAGATTTTTTATCGATTGAGCCAATTCATTAAGGGCAGTTTCATCAAAATAAGTTCTAGGCTGAGTTGCATTAGGATAAATATCTTCTAATGCTACTTCTACCATGTTTCCTACTAATTTTTCGGCTCCTGTATCTGTTGCAGAATTAATGTTACTTTTGCTTTCGGCACTTAAAATAGCACCCAAACCACGTCCCATTGCTCTTTTTTTGTCTTTCATATTGTATGATAAGTCATTAGTCATGAGAACAAACAAAATTTCTTCTCAATTCTAAAAATGTTATGCTTTTTGTAATTTTTCGTTTTTCAGAAGTACTTCTTCTGCCAATTGAATGTATTGAATTGCACCTTTGCTTTCGGCATCGTACATCAAGATGCTTTCTCCGAAACTTGGCGCTTCAGAAAGTCTTACATTTCTAGAAATTACCGTTTCGAAAACCATTTCTGGGAAATGCGTATTCACTTCTTCTACCACTTGGTTAGAAAGTCTTAATCTAGAATCGTACATGGTAAGTAATAAACCTTCGATGTCTAAATCATAATTGTGAATTTTCTGAACATTTTTCACGGTGTTCAATAATTTACCTAAACCTTCCAAGGCGAAATATTCACACTGAATTGGGATGATTACAGAATCTGCAGCAGTAAGTGCATTTACCGTAATAAGACCTAAACTTGGAGCACAATCGATGATGATGTAGTCATACTCAGATTTCACCTCTTCTAATGCTTTTTTGAGCATATATTCTCTCTTATCACGGTCTACTAACTCAATTTCCGCTGCTACCAAATCAATATGAGAAGGTACAAGGTCTAGATTTGGAGATGAAGTTTTCTGGATACAATCTTTCACATCTGCACTGTGCTCCAATAAATTATAGGTAGAAAAATTTACTTCTTCTATTCCTAAACCAGAGGTAGCATTAGCCTGTGGATCTGCATCAATTAATAAAACTTTTTTCTCTAAAACGCCAAGCGCAGCTGCTAAATTCACTGCAGTAGTGGTTTTACCTACGCCTCCTTTCTGATTGGCAACTCCAATAATTTTTCCCATAAAAATGAATTAGTTTCCAAAAATACAATAAATAGTCATTCGGTTGAATGTTAATAACTGTCAAAAATATTAAACTATTGTGAATTAATGGGTTAAAGCACAAAAAAATTATCCACAATTTTTAGAAAATGTGGATAATTAAATGAATTGCTATCGATAAGACAATGTAGAAATTAAATATTCTAAATGATTATTCGAACTGCATAGAAATAGGAAATCTAAAATAAGAACGAACGTTTTCGCCTTGAAATTTCGCAGGATTCCATTTTCCTTTAATTCCTTTTATTGTTTTTTCTGCTTCTTTATTAAAATCTGTATTTTCTCCAGAAACTTTAATATTAGAAATGGTTCCGTCTCTTTCTACCACGAAAGTCACCACTGCTTTAACCACTTCATCTGTTTCATTTTCAACAACACTAGAATCAAAATTTTGTAAAACTTTTGTTCTAAAAGCATTTACTCCACCGATGAAATCTGCTTCTACATCTACATCTCTTATGATGTCATTTGGATTAGGTTTAGTAGTTTCTTTTACAATTTCTTTTCCGTTTTCTGTTCCAGCAGTTACATGTTGATTAGGATTGGTAACGGCAACTCCCGGAGTTGTAGTCGTAGAAATTACGGCATCATCTACTTTTTGATTAATGGTTTCCTCTTTTACAGCGTCTCTAGTTGGAGTAGGCGGAGTTAAACTCTGCGTTTTTACCTGAACAGGAGCTTTCGGAGGAATAACTCTAGGTTCTGGTTTTTCTATTCTATCGTCTGGTCTATCTACATTTTTTAGATTGACAGGAACATAAATAGTTGTTTTTGCGGCTTTAGGCTTAAGTGTATTAATAAGTAATGGCGTCATTGCTAAAAGACCAAATAATCCAACTCCTATAAATAAAGCCTTTTTTAGAACGACATTAGCTTCGTTTCGTAGAGCATACGCTCCATATTCTTTGTTTCTCTTCTCGAAAACAACTTCGTTCAGCGCTTGATGCGGGTCATAAGTAAAGAAATTCTTGCTCATTGTGTGATTTTTTAGGTTAAACAAATTTCAAACACGATTATTAATTTTTTATCTTTTTGCAAAAAGTAATTAGAGTAATTCAATTACCTTGCCAAAAAATTATTTAAAATTCAATATTTTATTTGTTTCCAATGAAAATAACACAATTTCAAAATAAAAAATCACGCCAAAAGCGTGATTTTCAATATTTTATATAAATTACGATTAGAATAATTCTTTTCTTATAATATTTTGACTTCTTTCTGGACCTACTGAAACCAAGTATACATTAATTCCTAGATATTCCTCGATAAAACCAATGTATTTCTTAGCGTTTTCTGGCAATTCATCAAAAGTTCTAGCCGTGGTAATATCTTCTGTCCAACCTGGCAAATCGGTATAAATTGCTTCGTAATCGTATAATTTTGTAGTAGAAGAAGTGAAATAATCAATAATTTTTCCGTCTTCTGTTTTATAGTGAGTAGCGATTTTCAACGTATCAATTCCTGTAAGAACATCTAGTTTAGTAATCACCAAATTATTGATACCATTAATCATACAAGCGTGTTTAAGCGCTACTAAGTCTAACCAACCAGTTCTTCTTGGCCTTCCTGTAGTTGCTCCGTATTCATGACCAACTTTTCTGATGTGTTCTCCTAAATCATTGTCTAATTCCGTAGGAAAAGGACCATGACCAACTCTAGTAGTATACGCTTTGGAAACCCCAATTAAATTCTGTAAAGAAGTTGGCGGAACTCCTGCTCCTGTACAAACTCCACCTGTAGAAGGCGAAGAAGAAGTTACGTAAGGATAAGTACCGAAGTCTATATCAAGCATCAATGCTTGCGCTCCTTCGAAAAGGATATTTTTATTATCACGAATCGCTTCGTTTAATTCTAATTCTGTATCTACAATTCTGTCTTGAAGTTGCTTTCCAATTTCTAAAAATTCATTGTAAATTTCGTCAAAACTCATGGCTGGTTTTCCAAAATATTTTTCGAAAAGATTGTTTTTAATTTTAAGATTCTTTTCAATTTTTTCTTTCAAGACTTCTGGATTCAAGAGGTCAATCATTCTGATTCCTACTCTTGCAATTTTGTCTTCATAACAAGGTCCGATTCCTTTCTTGGTAGTTCCAATTTGCGTTCCACCCAATTCCTCTTCTCTGTAAGTATCCAGCATGATATGATAAGGCATAATTACATGCGCTCTTCTACTAATGAAGACATGGTCAGTTTTATAACCTTTGGCTTCTAATTGTCCTATTTCTCGTAAAAAAGCTTTAGGATTTACCACTACTCCATTCGCAATAATACATTTCCCCTTGCACTGTAAAACTCCAGAAGGAAGCAAGTGTAGCACAAACTTATCTTCGCCTACATAAACAGTGTGACCAGCATTGTCACCGCCTTGAAAACGAACTACATAATCTGATTTAGCTGAAAGAACATCGGTAATTTTTCCTTTACCTTCATCTCCAAATTGAAGACCAACAACAACGTAAGTTGACATAAATTTTTAGAATTTTTTATTAGATTTTTACAAAGGTAATTGTAAAAAACCGTATCGCCAAATTAAGTTTTCACGAATTTACAACCTGAAAAATTTCATTCCTTTTGATAGCCGCTTTCCGTGAATATTCCTTAAATTTATGCCGCCATTTTTTGAGTTAAAGAAATTTAGCCCTAAAATTGCTTTCATTACAAATAATAAGATTCTTTATGAAAAAAATAGTTTTAGCTTCCGCATTCGCTTTTTTAGCAAGTTGCGCATCACAAAATACCACAACTCCATCATCGTTTGATTGGAAAGGAGCCAATGTATATTTCGCAGTAACTGACAGGTTCAACAATGGAAATCCTGACAACGATGTTAATTTCAATAGAACCGAAAAAGCAGCCGTTTTAAGAGGTTTCGAAGGTGGTGATATAAGAGGTGTTATTCAAAAAATAGACGAAGGTTATTTCAATAAATTAGGAATTAACGCGATTTGGCTTACTCCAATTGTAGAACAAATTCACGGAGCTACAGACGAAGGAACAGGTCTTACTTATGCTTTTCATGGATATTGGACTAAAGATTGGACCGCTCTTGACCCAAACTTTGGAACTGAAGAAGATTTAAAAGAATTGGTAGAAAAAGCGCACCAAAACGGAATAAGAATCGTATTAGACGCCGTGATTAATCACACTGGTCCTGTTACTTATGCAGACCCAGAATATCCTAACAAATGGGTAAGAACAGAACCACAATGTACTTACAATTCTTATGAAATGACCACCGCTTGTACTTTGGTTAAAAATTTACCAGATGTACTTACAGAAAGTGATGAAAATGTAGGACTTCCGCCAATGTTAGAACAAAAATGGCGAAAAGAAGGCCGTTACGAAAAAGAAATGTCTGAACTTAATGTATTTTTCGTGAAAACTGGATTTCCGAGAGCGCCTAAATATTACATTATGAAATGGCTTTCTGATTATATCGTAAAATATGGAATCGATGGTTACAGAATAGACACTCTGAAACACACCAATGAAGACGTTTGGAAAGATTTCAAAAAAGTTTGCGACTTAGCTTTTGCCGAATACAAACTCAATAATCCTAAAAAAATCCTAGACAACTCACCATTCTTCACCATTGGAGAACTTTATGGTTACGGAATTTCTCAGAAAAGATTGTATGATTTTGGAGATAAAAAAGTCAATTATTACCAAAACGGATTGAATTCTTTAATTAATTTCGATTTTAAAGGAGATGCCAATAAATCTTATGAAGAAATCTTCAGCAATTATGATCAAATTTTGCACGCAGACCTTTCTGGAAATACCGTAATGAACTACATTTCTTCTCACGATGATGGCGGACCTTTTGACAAAGAAAGAAAAAGAAATTACGAAGCGGGAACAAAACTTCTACTCGCTCCAGGAATTTCGCAAGTTTATTACGGCGACGAAACCGCTAGAAAATTAATCGTGGAAGGTGCAATTGGCGATGCCAACCTAAGAAGCAATATGAATTGGGACGAGGTGAAAAACAATCCTGAAACCCAAAAAGTATTAACGCACTGGCAAAAACTAGGTCAGTTCCGTAGAAATCACGCAGCAGTAGGCGCTGGAAAACATCAGATGGTTTCTAATTCTCCGTATTGGTTTACCAGAACTTACAAAGACGATAAAGTTTTAGTAGGTTTAGATTTAAATCCTGGCGTAAAAGAAATTTCTGTTGCAGGAATTTTCGAGAACGGAACAAGGTTAAGAGACGCTTATAGCGGAAAAACCGGAAAAGTTACTAACGGAAAAGTTTCCATAGATTCAGAATTTGGCATAGTTTTGTATGAAAAGTTATAATTAAAATTCTGTTTTTAAAAAATATGAAAAAGTTTATCCTATTGTTTGCGCTTCTTATTTTTGGTTGGGGAGTCTCGCAACAAGTTCCAAAAGTTTTGAAAACCAAATTTTCTAAAGAAGCTTTGGCTCAAAAAGTAACCGATATTAATGGTAAAACCATCAGCATTTCTAAAATTTTAGACCAAAATAAAGGAAAAATTGTGGTACTCGATTTATGGGCAAGTTGGTGCAGAGATTGTCTAAAAGCAATGCCAAAAGCTAAGGAATTAGAAGATAAAAATCCGAATGTGAAGTTTATTTTCCTTTCTCTAGACCGAAACGAAGAAGCTTGGAAGAAAGGATTAGAAAAACATGAAATGACTCAAAAAGAAAATTATTGGTTTCATGTAGGATGGAAAAATGATTTTAATAATTACATAGACCTCAACTGGATTCCGAGATACTTAATTGTCAATCAAAAATCTGGAATTGCAAAATATTATGCGATTTCTCCAGAAGATCCAGAAATTCAGAAAACAATAGATGAGTTATCAAAATAAAAAAAAGTCAGAGCTTATAAACTCTGACTTTTTCTTTACATAAAAGGCGTTTGTAAAAAATCATTAAGCGGTTTCATGGCTTTGAAACTTTTAGCGAAATCTTTAACCGCATTTTCGCTGAGCAATTGTTCATCAGATACAGGATGTGTTACGATAAAATGCTTGAGTTTCAAATATTCAGCCATTTTATCGTCTTTTTCAAAACCTTGAGGCACTTTTTTCAACTTATCTTCTACACTTAATCCTCGGAAATAATTTCTAAACTCATCTTGTTCTAAAATCGCTTTAAACTCATCACCAAAAGCAGAAATTTCTTGTCTTATCGTCTTTAAAACCGATGGTTCTGGCTTATAAACACCACCTGCCAAAAAAGATTTTCCGGGTTCTATATGCAAATAATATCCTGAAATTTTATTGCCTTTACCCATTCCTAAACCAGCTCCGAAATTGGTTTTATAAGGTGTTTTATCTTTAGAAAACCTTGTATCTCTATAAATTCTAAAAACAGATTTTTTAGCCTCTAGTTTTTCCATTTCTTCATCAAAATCCGCCATTTCTTCAATTAATTTTTCCACAAAAGAAATCACATCTTGTTGCGCTTCTTGATAAAGCGTTTTATTTTCATTAAACCAATCTCTGTTGTTATTCTTTTCTAAATTTCTAAGAAATTGAAGGGTGGATGATTGCATAATTATATGTATTTTTATTCAGCACTGTTATAATTATCATTTATTTCAAAACTTACAATTTTCAAATTATCAATATTTTTTAGATTTCTATCTTGATAATATGAGTTAAGAATTATATCAGCATATTTCTTTTCTCCTTTCACTACAAACTTAACACTATAATCATTTCCACTCAAATTTCTATTATTGACTGGGAAATCTATACTTTCTATTTTACCAATTTCACTTTCAATTGTTTTATTATTCAAAATAAAGTTTTTAGACTTATTCAAAACTTCTTCATTCAAATTAAATTCGTCATACATTTGATAAAACCCATACAAACATATAATAATATAGAGAAAAGAACTACTTAGAATTTCTCTTTCTTTAATAAAAACTTTAAGTGATGAGAAAAATAAAATCATTAGCAAAATTGGCCAAGCAATGATTTTAGATTCCCAAAAAAAATAAATATCAAACCATCTACAAATATATCCGTAAGCTAAAATTATTAATATTAAATAAATAAAATATTTTTCATATTTATTGAAATTCTCTGTCATATAGTTTTTTTTCAAAATTAATGAATTTCTCAGAAACCTTTCGCTCCTACGGAGCTCAATTTAACAACAAATCATTTTTCTACAAACCTTTTGCTCTTAAAGAGCAAAAATTTTAATTTCTATCAACACTCTTCCTCTTCCATCATCCATCACCCAACATTCAAAGCACATTAAAAAATCCCCAACAAAACCCTATTTTTTTTATTAAAAATAAAATCACTATCTTTGCCGCTTAATTATTATAGACGATCTTTAAATGAATTTATTTACGGAATCCAATTTAAGTCCTGATTTATTGAAGGCAATTGGCGAACTCGGCTACGAACAGCCGACAGAAATCCAGAAACAGACTATTCCTTTTATCCTTTCGGATACTCGCGATCTCATCGCACTTGCGGCAACAGGAACAGGCAAAACAGCAGCATTTTCGCTTCCGATTCTGGATATGATAGACGACGCAAGTCGTAAAATCCAGTTATTAGTGCTTTGCCCTACTCGTGAACTTTGCCTTCAGATTACCAAAGACATTAAAAACTATACAAAGTACCTTCCTAACCTAAAAACTACCGCAGTTTATGGAGGAAGCAGTATTACAGACCAAATTCGTTCACTTCGTGAGAAACCACAGATTATTGTAGGAACTCCAGGACGTGTAATTGATTTAATTGGTAGAAAAGCTTTAGATTTTTCAGAAATCCATTGGCTCGTTTTAGACGAAGCTGATGAAATGCTTTCTATGGGTTTCAAAGATGATTTGGAAACTATTTTAAACGAAACTCCTTCTGAAAAACAAACGTTACTTTTCTCTGCTACGATGAGCAAAGAGGTAGAACGTATTACCAAAAATTATTTGACCAATCCACACAGAATTTCTGTAGGTTCTATTAACGAAGTTAAGAAAAACATTAAGCACGAATATTATGTGGTAGGTTACAGACAAAAGAAAGAAGCTCTAAAAAGATTATTGGATGCTAATCCTAATCAATATTCTATTATTTTCTGTAGAACAAGAATGGAAACTCAGGAAGTTGCAGATTTCTTGATGCAAAATGCTTATGCAGCAGATGCACTTCACGGTGATTTATCTCAAGCACAGAGAGATACGGTAATGAAAAAATTCCGTTTGAAAAACATTGATATTTTGGTTGCAACAGACGTAGCAGCTAGAGGTTTAGATGTAAATTCTCTTACGCACGTTATTCACTACTCGCTTCCAGATGATCCAGAAGTTTTCGTACACAGAAGTGGTAGAACAGGTAGAGCTGGTAAAGATGGTATTTCTATGTCTTTAATTAAACCTGAAGAATCTAGAAAACTAAAACAAATCAAACTTTCTACAAAAATTGAAATTGTAGAGAAGAAAATTCCAACAGGTGAAGAAATCATCAAAGCACAAGTAGAAGGTGTTTTCGAAAAACTGTTTACAGAACACGAAGAACTTTTCACTTTTGACGACAGCCTTATCCCTGATTTATCTGCATTCTCTAAAGAAGAATTGGTTCACCAGTTGCTTCAACTTCAGCTAAGAGATTTAGCACTTTTCTATAAAGATAAACAAGATTTGGCAGACCAAAAATTATCTAATGACAGAGATGACAGAGGCAGCAGAAGAGATCGTGACCGTGATAGAGGAAGAGGAAGAGACAGAGGAGATAGAAGCGAAAGACGTTCGGACAGAGACGGAGGAAGAGAAAGAGGTGGAAAACCAAAACGCAGAAACGAAAACATGACCAGATTTTTCTTTAACCTTGGCAAAAGAGATAATCTAAAGAAAATGGACATGCTAGAAATCATCAATAAAGCTACGGCTAAATCTAAAAAACGTGCAGACATCGGTGATATAGAAATTCTAGAAAAATTCTCATTCTTCGAAGTTGAAAAATCTTTTAAAGACGAAGTTCTAAAAGGTTTACAAACACAGAAATTCAAAGGAAAAGATATGCGCGCCGAAGTGGCCAACTAATTTTTTCTTACATAACATAAAAACGCTACTTTTTCGGTAGCGTTTTTTTATTTTGTGTACATTTGTATAGAGATAAACTTTTTAAAGTTATGGTAAACATTTATTTTATATGTTAATTTAACATTACCGTAACATTAATTTTCTTTATTATGATTAGTTTCGCACCACTCAAAAAAAGCATTCTAATGATACGCAAATTTTGCATTATCTTCATTTTTACTTTTGCTCTTTTCGCAAAATCTCAAACCAATAATTCAGAACATCTTTCTGGTTTTGCTGTAGTTTCACTCAATTACAAACATAGTCCAAAATGGAATGCTTACTTAGAATTACAAGAACGTTCGATAGAAGATTTTAGCAAACCCGATTATTACGAAATCAAAGGAGGAATAGGTTATAATCTTAATAAAAGCAACCAATTTTTCGTAGGTTTAGGAAGATATGCGACCTACAAAGAAAGCAGAATTGCCAATGAAGAATTCAGAATTTGGTTACAACACACTTACTCCATTAATGTAGATAAATTAAAGATTGACAATAGAATACGTCTCGAAAAACGTTTCTTTCATAACGCAATTACAGACGTAAATACCAATGACGAAAGATACAGATTTAGAACTGCATTAACACTACCTCTAAACAGTGATAAAATGGCTCCAAAAACCATTTTTGTGAATGCTTTTGACGAGCTTTTCATTGGTCCAAATGGAGATTTATTTAAGAGAAATAGAATTTTCGGAGGTGTAGGATATGTATTTAATTCAAGCGTTTCTACCAATCTAGGCTATATGTGGCAAAGAGAACTTAATCCTAACCTTAGAAGCTTACATTTCTTGTATTTGTCATTTAATTTTACCTTAGACAGAGCTAAACTCGGGGAACACGAACCTTACAACGTAGCAGATTAAGTTAATGTTAATAAAACTTAACAAAACTATAACCATCGCACCACATTTTTTTCAGAAATTTGCAACAAATTATAATTAAATATAAAACAATGGGAATTGGAAACATTTTCAGAGCATTTCAACCAAAAGACAAAATTTTCTTTGTATTGTTTGAACAAGTAGCAGAAAAATTGATAGACATGTCAAAAGAATTTCACGAAGGAATTACAGATTTTGACATCAATGATGATACTTTGTTAAAAAAAATGAGTGATTACGAGCATCAAATGGATGACCTTACTCACGAAATTTTTGTGCAATTAGGTGAAAACTTCATCACTCCTTTTGACAGAGAAGATATTAATTATCTTGCAGCTGGTTTAGATGACATCGCAGATTATTTATTTGCTTCAGCTAAATACATCTATTTATACAAGAGCCCAGAAGTAAAACAATATTCAGAGCTTTCTTTATTGATTTACAAATCTTGTGTAGAAATTCAAAATGCGATTAAAAACTTAAAAGAGTTTGTTAATCCTAAAGAAGTTAAAGAATCTTGCATCAAAATTAATTCTTACGAAAACATTGCAGATGATGTACTAAGTCAAGGAATTGTAGATGTTTTTGAAAGCAATGACCCTATCAAAATCATTAAAGTAAAATCAGTTTTAGAATATCTAGAAATCGTAACTGATAAAGCGGAAGACGTAGCCAATACTATTGAAAGCATTGTTATTAAATACGCATAAATCTATTTTCATTAACCTTAAAAATTTATAGAGAATGGATTTTCCCATACTATTAATCATCATTATTGCACTTGCATTAATTTTTGATTTTATTAACGGTTTCCACGATGCCGCGAATTCTATTGCAACCATAGTTTCTACTAAAGTACTTTCGCCGTTTCAGGCAGTATTATGGGCTGCACTTTGGAATTTTGTTGCTTTTTTCTTTGCAGCATACGTCATCGGAGAATTTAAAATCGGTAATACCATCGCCAAAACAGTAAATGAAAATTACATTACCTTAGAAGTAATTTTTTCAGGATTGATTGCGGCTATCGCTTGGAATTTATTAACCTGGTGGTTTGGTATTCCCTCATCATCATCACACACACTTATCGGTGGTTTCTTAGGTGCTGCTCTTATGCATGCTTTAGTTTTAGACTATAATGCAGTAGCTCTAGCTCATCCAGATTTTACCATTATTGAAAAATTGAAACTTGCTTTTTCGGAGCTTTTTACACAGAATGTGGTTAAATATGAAAAGGTAATTCCTATCTTTTTATTCATCTTCTTAGCACCAATTATTGGGATGATTGTTTCGGTAATCATTACTTTAATCATTGTGTATTTTTCTAAGAAATCTAATCCTCACAAAGCTGATCAACAGTTTAAAAAATGGCAGTTGTTTTCTTCTGCACTTTTCAGTTTAGGTCACGGATTAAATGACGCGCAAAAAGTAATGGGAATCATAGGTGCTGCTGTTATTTATTACCACGTAAATATGATTGGTGGTACAGATGTATATGCCACTATGGAAAGTGCTGATCGTTTTAATCACTTCACCACAGATTACATTTGGGTACCATTCGTATCATTCTTAGCCATCGGTTTAGGAACAATGAGTGGTGGTTGGAAAATTGTAAAAACCATGGGTACTAGAATTACTAAAGTGACTCCATTAGAAGGTGTAAGTGCTGAAACAGCTGGTGCTATTACCTTATTCCTTACCGATCACCTTGGTATTCCTGTATCTACTACACACACCATTACAGGTTCTATTATTGGTGTAGGACTTACCAAAAGAGTGTCTGCAGTAAGATGGGGAGTTACCATCAGTTTACTTTGGGCATGGGTAATTACTATTCCTATTAGTGCAGTTATTGCAGCATTATGCTATCTTGGTGTAATCGCTTTATAAAAAAATAATATTTTTTAAATAATATAGAAACTACTTGTCTTTACAAGTAGTTTTTCTTTTTTTTAAACCTTAAGAATTGTATTTTTGTAAAAATTAACATGTATGGAATTCATAGACAGATATCAAGAAATAGTTGCCAAAGCAATTGAAAAACACTCCTTCAAAAATAAGCCAATCGAACTTTACGAACCCATGAATTACATCATTTCTCATGGCGGAAAAAGATTAAGACCTATCATGGTACTTATGGCTAATGAACTTTTTGGTGGAGACATAGAAAAAGCAATGAAACCAGCTCTTGCCATAGAGTTTTTCCATAATTTTACACTCATTCATGATGATATTATGGATGAAGCACCACTCAGAAGAGGAAAACCTACCATACATACATTACATGGAATTAATATCGGTATACTTTCCGGGGATGCATTACTGATAAAAGCTTACCAATTTTTTGAAGATTTAGAACCAGAACTTTTCAAAGAATGTATTAAAATTTTCTCTGAAACAGGCGCTGTTCTTTGTGAAGGTCAACAAATGGATGTGAACTTCGAAACGATGGAAAACGTAACCTATGATGATTACATAGAAATGATTACCAACAAAACAGGAGTTCTAAGTGCCGCTTCATTCCAAATTGGAGCACTCATTGCTGGTGCCAAAAAAGAAGATGCAGAACTTCTTTATAATTTCGGAAAACACATTGGTATTGCCTTCCAAATTATGGATGATTATTTAGATGTTTTCGGAAATGTAGAACAATTCGGTAAAAAACACGCCGGAGATATTTATGAAAACAAAAAAACCGTGCTTTATCTCCTTGCGATGGAACATGCCAATGAAGCAGAGAAAAAAGAACTCGATTTCTGGTATTCTAAAAAAACTGAAAATGTAGACAAAATCTACAGCGTAGAGAAAATTTTCAGAAGAAATAAAGTAGACGAAAAAGTGCTTAGACTGATTCAAAAGCACAACGAAATAGGTCACGATTTTTTAAAACAAATTGACGCACCAGAAGAAAAGAAAAAACCTTTCATGGAATTGGCCAATTATTTATTGAGAAGAAACTCTTAAAATGAAATTCAGAACAGAAGTCAATATTCCTATTTCTGAAAAGAAAATCCTTTTAACCGACAGCATTTTTTCTGTCGGTTCTTGCTTTGCTGCAGAAATGTCTCAATTGCTCAAAAACGGACAAATGCAAACACTTTGCAATCCTTTTGGAACGATTTTTAACCCATTTTCGTTGAATATCGCCATCAAAAATCTACACGATTGCAAAAAATATAAAGAAGAAGATTTAATTCTTTATAATCAAGAGTACATTTCTCTAAATCACCACACTTCTTTCAATAGTTTTTATGCACATAAAACCCTAGAAAGAATCAATCAAAACATAGAAACGGGAAATCAATTTCTACAAAAAACCAATTGGGTATTTATCACCTACGGCACTTCATTTATATATGAATTTTTGCCTAAAAATCAATTGGTGGCGAATTGTCATAAAATTCCGCAAAAGTTTTTCAACAAAAGACTTTTAACAGATGAGGAAATGAAAACTTCCATCACAGAAACCATAGAGAATCTAAAAGATATTTGTGAAAATAACGTTCAAATTCTATTTACAGTTTCACCAGTTCGTCACACCAAAGATGGAATGACGGAAAATCAATTGAGTAAATCCAAGTTGATTTGTGTGCTTCATGAAACCCTTTCCCATTTCGAAAACTGTCATTATTTACCGATTTACGAAATCATGATGGACGATTTGCGTGATTACAGATTTTACAAAGAAGACTTAATTCATCCTAATAATCAAGCGATACAATACATTTGGGAAAAATTCGGGAATGCTTATTTTTCAGAAGAAGTAAAAGATTTCATTACTGAAAACTACAAAATAAAAGCAGCTTTAGAACACCGCCCAAATGACGAAAAATCCCCAAAACATTTGGAATTTTTAGAAAAATTAAAAGAAAAAATAGCGCTTCAACAACAGAAAGTGAAGCATAAAATTTTCTAAAACTTCCAACTTAAATAAAAAAATAACCATCTTTAAAATAAATATTTATTATGAAAAATTTATTGTCCATCATCGCTTTATGTATTGTTTCGTTTGTATTTTCTCAAACTAAAAATTTCATAGACCAACCTTATTTAGAAACTTCTGCAGAAGCGGATACTTTAGTAATCCCAGATAGAATTTATCTTAAAATTACTATTTCTGAAAACGACACTAAAAATAAAAAATCTGTTGAAGAACTAGAAAACTCCATGGTTCAAAAACTTAAAAACTTAGGAATCGACACCAATAAACAATTGTTAATGAATAACTTAGCAAGCAATTATAAAAAATATGTTTTGAAAACTAGCGATGTAATGAAAACTAAATCTTATGATTTACTAGTTTTTGATGGATTAACAGCAGGGAAAGTAATTCAAGAACTTGAAAATGAAGACATTTCTAACATTCAACTTCTTAAAACTCAACATTCTCAAGAGGAAAAAATTTTGGCAGACCTTAAAAAAAGAGCAATTATTAAAGCAAAGAAAAATGCCAATAACATCGCCAACGCAATTGGACAAAAGGTTGGTAATGCAATCTTTATTTCTGATTCAAAAATAAATTTAAATCTCAATTCTAATGCTTTTTTAAATACTTCATTTGGATATAACGCTCCAAAACAAAAAGAAGAATTTGAACCTGCTGATTTGAATTTCAGAAAAATAGGATTTTCAGCAAGTTTATCTGCAACTTTTAAATTAGAATAAAAAATCCATAGGAACGGGCTTTAGCCCGTTTTTACAATAGCAAATTTCATTTGGCTTTAGCCAAAACCTAAAATATGAAAATCAGAAAAATCAATATTGATGATTTAGAAGCGCTTAGAAATCTCAGTATTCAAACCTTCAAGGAAACCTTTGAAGAAGTGAATACAGAAGAAGACATGCAAAAATATCTCCTTGAAAATCTGAGCATTGAAAAGCTAAAATCTGAGTTAGAAAATCCAAATTCTGAGTTTTATTTCGCTGAAAACAATGATGAAATTTTGGGTTACTTGAAACTGAATTTCAAAGACGCTCAAACCGAAAAATTAGAAGAAAACCATTTCGAAATTGAAAGAATTTATGTTTTAAAAATATTTTTAGGCCAAAAAATCGGACAAATTCTCTTTGACAAAGCCCTAGAAATCGGGAAAGAAAAAAATTTAGAATATGTTTGGCTTGGCGTTTGGGAAGAAAACCACAGAGCCATTCGTTTTTACGAAAAAAATGGCTTTGAAATCTTCGGAAAACATGATTTCACTCTAGGCGAAGATGTACAGACTGATTTATTGATGAAAATGAAAATATAAATGTAATTTTTGTCATTCTGAATGGAGCAAAGCGAAATGAAGAATCTATTGATAACAGATTCTTCACTCCATTTTATTTCGTTCAGAATGACAAAATACAAATAAATTTGTAAAAAA
Organism: Cloacibacterium sp. DMC96; assembly: GCF_056313765.1. Classification (NCBI taxonomy): domain Bacteria; kingdom Pseudomonadati; phylum Bacteroidota; class Flavobacteriia; order Flavobacteriales; family Weeksellaceae; genus Cloacibacterium; species Cloacibacterium sp. DMC96. Next base: position 1,545,362 of record NZ_JBQUZQ010000001.1, read on the forward strand.
TGATTGACACACATACACACTTATATTCAGAAGAATTTGATGAAGACAGAACAGAAATGATAAAACGTGCCATCAATAAAGGCATTACCGAATTTTATCTACCTGCCATAGATTCAGAATCCCACGAAAAAATGCTTCAATTGGAAGAAAATTTTCCTAATCAGATTTATGCAATGATGGGATTGCATCCTTGTTATGTGAAGCCAGAAACTTGGGAAAAAGAATTAGACATCGTAGAAAATTATTTGAATCAGAGACCATTTCCTGCCATTGGCGAAATCGGAATTGATTTGTACTGGGACAAAACTACGCTTGATATTCAGGTAAAAGCTTTTGAAAAGCAAATTGATTGGGCGATTGAGAGAGATTTACCGATTGTGATTCATACCAGAGAAAGTTTTGATGAAACTTTTGAGGTCTTAGAACGTAAAAAACACCCGAAATTACGAGGAATTTTCCATTGCTTTTCTGGAAATTTAGAACAAGCAAATCGAGCGATAGATTTAGGTTTTGTACTAGGAATTGGTGGCGTTGTTACCTTTAAAAATGGTAAAATCGACCAATTTTTACATGAAATTCCTTTAGAAAAAATTGTTCTGGAAACAGATTCGCCTTATTTGGCGCCAGTTCCGCACCGTGGAAAAAGAAATGAAAGTTCTTACTTGGATTTAGTCGTTGGAAAATTGGTCAATATTTACAACAAAGATTTTGCAGAAATTGATAGAATCACTAACGAAAATGCACATCGTATTTTCGGAAAATAAAAAAGACCGCAATGATATCATTGCGGTCTTCATCTTTTAAAGTTAAAAATTCTATTTTTTTCTATAAAAAACCTTCTTTTTCGGTTTTTTAAAATTGATGTCTTCTTTTTTCTGAGGTTTTAGTTTAGGAACAAAAGGTTTATTGTTAGAATCTCTTTTTTGTTCAACTAATTTTTCAGGATGAAAAGGATGATCTTTTACAACAGGAATTTTCTTTCCAATGAGTTTCTCAGTGTTTCTTAAATTCACCAAATCTAATCCGTCAACAAACGAAATAGAAGTTCCTTCTGCTCCTGCTCTTCCCGTTCTACCAATTCGGTGAACGTAAGTTTCAGAAACGTCTGAAAGCTCGAAATTAATCACGTATTTTAAGTCGTCAATGTCAATTCCTCTTGCAGCAATGTCAGTGGCTACCAAAACTCTCGTTTTCTTATTTTTGAAATTACTTAAAGCGGTTTGTCTAGCGTTTTGAGATTTATTTCCATGAATCGCTTCAGCAGAAATATTGCTTTTATGGAGTTTTCTGGCGATTTTATCAGAACCGTGTTTTGTTCTGGCAAAAATCAATACTTGGTCTAACTTTTCGTCTTGAAGAATGTGTGTCAACAAATCTAATTTATCGTCTTTTTCCACAAAATAAATCGATTGATTAATCGTGTCAGCAGTTGAAGAAACAGGAGCAACTTCTACTTTTACAGGCTTATGAAGCATAGAATTCGCCAATTCCTGAATTTCTTTAGGAAAAGTCGCTGAGAAAAACAAAGTTTGTCTTTTTTGTGGAAGTAATTTTACCACTCTTTTCACATCGTGAACAAAACCCATATCAAGCATTCTATCTGCTTCGTCCAAAACAAAAATTTCTAAATTTTTAAGCGAAATAATACCTTGATTGATAAAATCGAGCAATCTTCCTGGAGTGGCTACCAAAATATCAACCCCTTTTTTCAGAGCTTGTTCTTGAGCACCTTGTTTTACGCCTCCAAAAATCACCAAAGTTTTCAGCGGCAAATGTCTTCCGTAAGCTTTGAAACTTTCTTCAATTTGAATCGCTAATTCTCTGGTTGGCGTAAGAATTAAAGCCTTAATTTGATGGTTTTTGGTGTTTTTATGATAAAGATTTTGCAAAATAGGAATGGCAAATGCTGCAGTTTTTCCTGTTCCTGTTTGAGCAGTTCCTAGTAAGTCTTTGCCTTCTAATAAATGTGGAATCGCTTGTGATTGAATAGGTGTTGGTTTTTCATAACCTTCTTGGGTAAGCGCATCAAGGATGGGCTTAATCAATTGTAAATCTGTAAATAACAAATGTTTAAATTTTAAAAATGTGTGCGGGCGAAGTATTTTACTTCAACATTTTTTGCTCAAAAAATCTGTGAAATATTTACAGAAATTTGAAAAAGCATTTTCTACTTTGGCTAAAGAATGCCGCGAATAATGGGACAAAGATAGTCTTTTAGAAATAAATGAAAAAAAGCGCTCAAAAATGAACGCTTTATTTTTTAGAATTTATATCCTAAACCTATTTGAGCCATTGCAATTTTTTTATCTAAACTAGAACTATTGACTTTAAAAAAATTAGAATTATATCTTGCATCAACAAAAAAATTTTTTGACAATTGATACTCGACATTTAACAACGGAAAAAGATTTAATGTTTTTATATCTTCTTGTGCAACACTTGATTCTATTGGGTTTGGAAAGAGATAATAATTTTCAATGGTAGGATTTAAGTTAATTCCAAAATTTAAACCTAAACCTAAAGAAAATTTCTCCACAATATAATATTTTGCAATTAGTGGAACTTGAATTTGAGGAAATTTGAAAGTAGCAGTTTCCGTTCCTTCTACAATAACTTGATCCCCTACAATTCTATATAATTCATAATTTTGTTTACCTCCAGGTTCTGTGTAAAGGATTTCACCTTGCAATGAGAATTTTTCATTAACTCTTTTTTCTACAAAACCACCAATATAAAAATAAGATTTGTTTTCAATTTGTTGGTCTCCGATTTTCAATCCAGATAATAAGTATCCACCTTTTACACCATAAGAAATTTGAGCAAAAGAAATTGTAAAAAGTAAAATGGTAATTGTGGTTATTAATTTTTTCATGTTTATATTATTTTTTACCCGTGTAATTTCTTCCAAATAACATCTTTCAGTTCTACCAAACCTTCTTGCGTAACACCTGAAAAGAAAAGCGGTTTCAGTTTTTCTGGAAACTCTGCGGAGATTTCTTTTTTCAATTCATCATCTAGCAAATCTGATTTAGAAATAGAAACGATAATGTCTTTATCTATCAATTCTGGATTATATTCTTCTAATTCTTTGTGTAGAATTTGATATTCTTTGTAATGATCTTCAGAATCAGAAGGAATCATAAAAAGCAAGATAGAGTTTCGCTCAATATGTCTTAAAAATCTGTGACCAAGACCTTTTCCTTCTGCAGCTCCTTCAATAATTCCGGGAATATCTGCCATTACAAAAGACTTGAAATTTCTGTATTCTACAATTCCTAAATTGGGAGTTAAAGTAGTAAAGGCATAATCTGCGATTTTTGGTTTTGCAGCAGAAACAGCAGCTAAAAGTGTAGATTTACCTGCATTCGGGAAACCAACTAAACCTACATCTGCCAATATTTTCAGTTCGAAAACCACATAACCTTCTTCGCCAGGCATTCCTGGTTGTGCATATCTTGGAGTTTGATTGGTAGAAGATTTGAAATGCTCATTTCCAAGACCTCCCATTCCTCCTTTCATGATGATTATTTCTTGTCCATCTTCCATGATTTCTCCAATAATCTCACCTTCTTCATTTTTGGCAATGGTACCAATAGGAACATTAATGTAAACATCTGCTCCATAAGCTCCAGTCAATTGGTTTTTGCCACCATTTTCGCCGCGTTCTGCCTTTACATGACGTGTATAACGAAGCGGAAGCAATGTCCATTCCTGAGCATTTCCTCTCATAATAACATGTCCTCCTCTTCCTCCATCGCCTCCATCAGGTCCACCTTTGGGAATGTATTTTTCTCTACGAAGGTGCGCAGAACCAGCACCACCGTGACCTGATTTACAATGTATTTTTACGTAATCTACAAAATTGCTCATGTTTTATAAGAATTTAGGGTTTAGGATTTAGGATTTAGTTTTTTTGAAATTTCAATGCTATTTCCTAAATCCTATTACCTAAAAATCTATTTTATTTTTTCTACTTCGGCAAAAAGTTTTTCAGAAATTTCCGAGATTTCTCCTACTCCATTAATTTCTACATATTTGCCTTGTTGTTTATACAGTTCTGCTACTTCAGCAGTTTTAGCATAATATTCTTCTATTCTGTGTCTGATGATTCCTTCTTCACTATCATCTACTCTGCCAGAAGTTTCACCTCTTTTTACTAATCTTTGCACTAAGATTTCGTCTTCTACAATAAGTGAAAGACATACAGAAATTTCTGAATGTAATTGTTCTCTTACAATTTGGTCTAAAACTTCAGTTTGGTAAGAAGTTCTTGGAAAACCATCGAAAATGAAACCATTAGCTTCTGTAGGTTTTTTAAGCTCATCTACTAACATATTGATGGTTACTTGGTCTGGAACCAATTCTCCTTTGTCAATATAATATTTAGCCAATTTTCCTAATTCCGTATCATTTTTCATGTTAAAACGGAACAAATCACCTGTGGAAATTTGCTTTAGGTTAAATTTTTCAATTAGGTTTTGTGCTTGGGTTCCTTTACCACTTCCTGGAGGACCGAATAGAACGATGTTTATCATTTTTTAGATTTGAGATTTAAGATTTGAGATTTGATATTTTATAAATTTTCAAATTCAAATGTTAAACAAATATTTTGGGGGTTGTTTTCTATTAGTGATTTATTCTACCATCTTCTAATTGGTACAAATCTGGTAAGTTTCTTCCTAATTCATCATAATCTAATCCATAACCCAACACGAATTTATTAGGAATTTCTTTGGCTACATAATGTATTTTGAAATCTTTTTTATAGACTTCTGGTTTAAGTAAAAGTGTTGCCACTTTTAGAGATTTTGGTCTCTGTGTATTTTCGAAATAATTGTATAAACTTTCGATGGTATTTCCTGTATCTACAATATCTTCCATTAAGATAATGTGTCTTCCTTCTACTTCTTTAGTCAAGTCCATTTTCTTGTAAACAATCCCTGTAGATTGTGTTCCTGAATAAGAAGACATTTGGATAAATGCCAATTCGCATTTCCCCGGATAATACTTTAGAAAATCAGAAAAAAACATGATTACACCATTTAAAACCCCGATAAAAACAGGCGTTTCATCTTTGTAATCTTCGTAAACTTTTTCTGCAAGATTTTTTACGATTTCTTGAAGTTCGTCGTGCTTTAGGTAAGGCACGAAAGATTTGTCGTGAATTTGTATGCTTTCCATAACTTGTTGTAAGTCGCAAATTTACAGAAATTTTAGGAATTTTGGAGGGTAAATTTGGTTAAAAGGTATATATTTCTGCAATAGGGATAGAAGTGAAAATCCTTTTATTTTTCTTTGACAAATGGAAAAATAAAAGATTGTAACGAATAGCCCGACTTTTTCTTGCTTTGGCAAAAGTAGAGGCAGAAAAAGATTGCCCTATATATTTACGATTTTAGATTTGGGATTTTAGATTTGGGATTTTTTAAAACTTAAAAAGTGACTTTAGAAAATCTTTGGTTAAAAACTTATCTAAAGGATAAATTCTCATAAAGTGATTCCCCACGAAGAAAATAATCAAAACCAAAGCTGGTTTATATACCAAATTCAAAAAACTATTTGAAAAATTAGGTAAAACAATGGCTACAGAAATAGCTAAAGTTGCTAAAATCACGCTGTACAACATCTCTATCGTAAAAGGAGAAACCTTGAATTGATAGTAGTTGAACGCAATTTTGGTCAAATTAAAAATCGTCAATGAAACGGCGTAAGAAATAGAAATTCCCAGAATTCCTAAACTGGTTTTATTGATGAAATAGAAGTTAAGACTCGTGGTAAGAACCGCCAAAAACAACATCACGTAAATATTAAATCGATAATATTTTGACATGGAAATAATGTGACTGTTAAAACCTGTTGCCAATTCGAACAACAGTGCAAAACCAATTACCCAAACCAACGGTTGCGCTTCCAGTAATAATTTTCCAGATTTTGGCATAAAATCCGTGAGGTAAGGATAACCAACTGCGATACAAGAAAATAGCACCAAACCTAGAAAAAACAAACTCAGTGAGGTTTTTTTATAATAAAAATCTAGGTCTTTAATCGTGTCATCAGCAAAATGTTTACTAATAATGGGCGCAGAAATATTATACAATCCCATTGAAGGAATGCTGATGAGTTGTACCACCGAAAAAACCGTGCTGTAAATTCCGTTTTCTTCGAAAGAAAGCTTTTCCCCAATCATATAATTGGAAATATTTAGCGCTAAAAAACTCCCTAAATTCCCTAAAAATCCATAGAAACTGTAATTCAAGATTTCTTTCCAAAGTTTATCTTTTTTGACAAAATCTGTACTGAAATCTGGAGCTAATTTTTCTAATTTATTGGCATACAACACATAACCAATCAATCCCAGCACAAAAACGCCTAAGAAAAATGCATAAGAGATTTTTTCGGAATTTCCTAAGAAAAAGAACAGACAAAACGCTCCAAGATTGGCTAATTTTGGGAAAATATTTTCAAAAATATTCGGAACAACGATTCTTTTGAAATTAGAAATATATCGGTTAAAAACTGCGGAAAGCGACATCACCAAAACCATTGGAAAAATCAATCGCTTCATATCCCACAACTCAGAATCTTCCTGAAATGAGGAAAAAATATAGAAAAATGCGAAAAATCCGAGTAAAAAAATCAAGAAATTAATCCCAACACCAACTAAAGAAAGGCTAAAAAGATTTTGATGTTTCCCTTCTTCTTTAGCTTTCCCAAAAAAGTAAACATTAGAATAACTCAACCCGAAAACCACAAAAGGAACCAACATTAAGGTAGCCGATAAAACGAAACGCAGTTTTCCGTAGAAAACCATATCAAACGGAAATATGAAAATAGCAGAAACAGTTCCCAGTAAAAAACCTAGGTATCCTATGATAGAATATTTAAAACTTTGTCTGGCTACTACGCTCATAAATCAGGTTAAGGCAAAGGTTAAGATTGAGGAATAAATATAATATTGTTAACGTAATTTTCGTAATCTTTTACAAAGATAACATTTTGAGATTTGATAAACTCTTCTGTCAGTCTTTTCAATTCAAAAGTATTTCTATCTAGATAATGCGCTTCGAAACCCCAATTTTCCACTTCTGAAATCATATTCCAAACAGGTTCTTGGTGATGGCGCTGCTCCATTTCTACCATTACCGTTGGTTTAAATTTCAAAATCGTTTCTTTCGCTCCCAAAAGTGTTTTCATCTCGTTACCTTCTACATCTATTTTGATAAAATCTACTTTTTCTAATTTTTGAATTGGGTTAAAATCATCTAGTTTTACCACTTTCACCTTTTGAATAATGGTTTTTTCTTCGTTTTCTTCTCTGAAATCCGTCTGCAAAGTTCCTCTGGAATTTACTTTTTCACCTTTCAAAATTGGAATTTTAAATTCTGCAACCGTATTTTCGTCTGACAAAGCCACCGAAAACAATTTAACTTTCGGAAATAACCTTTTTAATCTTCTGTTCAAAGATTTATTTGGTTCAAAAGCATAAATATTTTGAGGAAAAAGATGATATTCTAATTGATAAATAAAATGTCCCACATTTGCGCCAACATCAATAAAAACTGCATCTTTCGGAAGAAATTCTGTTAACCAAAGCAATTCTGGCTCTACTTTTCTGGAAATAATATTTTCACGGGAAAGTTGATTCTGTTTCTTAAAAAACCTCTGTTTGTACAACTGAGGAATGATATATTGTGACGCTTCTGTGAGAAGTTGATAGAATTTCATGAATGAATTATAAGAGTGCAAAAATAGTTTTTTCTAGTTTTTGTAAGACTTTTTCTTTGCTAAATTCTGAAAAATCTACATCTTTTTTGATAAATAGAAAATCTTCTAGACTTCCTTTTTCTGGAATAATAAAAGAATATTTTGAAGGATAATTTTCTGGAAAAACCGCCAACTTGCCGAATTTAACAGCATCGCCAATGTTTCCACTCATTTTGGTAAAGCCGTAAATTTCTTTTTGACTGAAAAATTCCGTTTCTTGTTGAATCGGACACCACAAAACATCTGCTTTTTGCATATAATCATCAAAAACATCTTGTGGAACCTTTTCTGTGAAATATTTTATTGAAATATTTTCTGGTTTTGATTGTTCAAAATCTTGAAGCATTTCTAACTCTTTTCCAGATGCTTTTCCTAGGAAAATGAATTGATAATGAGAGTTTTTTGTAAATCTTTTAATTTGATTCAAAACCTTTTCATAATCTCTTCTTTTCTGCGAAACCGCTCCTGGAATGACAATAGTATAAGTTTCATTTTTAGGTTTTTCAGAAAATTTGGTGTAAAAAATCGGTAAGAATGTAAAAGATTCTTCTGAACTTCGTTCGTAATCTTCATTTAAAGTTTCACTTTTTATTTGATTATGCTGAGCTTCATTCAGAATGACATTGCACTTCAATGTTTGATCTAAAACCAAAAGATTTTTCGCTTTTTTGTAAACATTCGATTTCCTCAACAAACCTTCTTTCAATAATAATTTTAATCGATATTGAAAATCTTCTTTGAAAACAGAACTCAACAAATCAAAGTTTGAAGCTTTCACGAAATTCAAATTATGACAAATAATCGAAGTATTGAATTTCTCTGCAATTTTCTCAAAAACATTGAAATAGCGATGAACTGTTCCGATGATAATGAGTTGATAGTTGTCGGTTGATAGTTGTTGGATAAGATTTTCTGGAGTTGCTTTTTTGATATTTTCAGGCAATTTATCATTCTGAGTGTAGCCGAAGAATCTCAGAATTTTCTCGCTGAAATAATAATCCACAGAAAATGCTTTGGAATCATTCATTAATTCCATAAAATTCAGCGCAATTTCTGCGTGAGTATCGAGTTCTATGTATGCGATTTTTTTCAATTCAGAATTCTAATTTTATTTTATCTGCGGATTTTTATTTTCTATTATCTTTGGTTTTTTAATATCAAGATAACCTGGCGCAGAATTTTCTATATCATAAATCAAATCTATAAAAACAATTTTTCCATCAACGAAAGTTTTTAAAACTTTCGTTTTCAAAATATCTTTCTCATCAATATTCATTAAATCTTGGTTCAAAATAATAAAATCCGCATTTTTCCCCACTTCCAAACTTCCTCTTTCTTTCTCTTGAAACACCGATTTTGCTGCCCAAATCGTCATTCCACGCAATGCTTGTTCTCTGGTTAAAGCATTTTCTTTCTGAAAACCATTTTCAGGATAATTCTGCGCATCTTTTCTAGCAACTGAAGCCAAAAATGTTTTAAATGGATTGATATCTTCCACAGGAAAATCTGTTCCCAAAGCAACCCAACCGTTTTGTTTCAACAAATCTTGATAAGCATACGCCGTTTTAATGCGTTCACTTCCCAATCTTTCTTCCGCCCAATACATGTCAGAAGTGGCGTGAGTTGGCTGAACAGACGGAACGATATTATACTCTCCAAAATACTGAAAATCAGCAGGATTTACAATTTGTGCGTGTTCTATTCTCCATCTTTTATCGTTTTTGCCTTTTAAAACATCACCATAAATTTTCAGAATTTCTCTATTCGCAGAATCACCAATCGCGTGAGTACACATCTGTAAATCACTCTTAACCAATTTTTTAGCTAAATTTTCAAAATGAGATTTTTCGCTCAATAGAAAACCTCTCCATTTTGGTTTATCATGATAATCACTTAGCAAACACGCACCTCTACTTCCCAAAGCTCCGTCTGCATAAACTTTAAAACCTCCAATTGTGATTTTTCCGTTCGTGTAGCGACCTTTTTTAGTCCATTTTTCGTAATAATCAGGATTGTCACTTAAAAGCGCAAAAACATTCATTTTTAAAACTTTCTGCTGTTGGGATTTTTCTAAAAGTGACAAAGTATGTTCAGAAATACCACAATCATGAAGAGAAGTTAAACCAAAAGCAAAGCATTCTTTTTGCAACTCCCCGAAATATTTGATTGCCAAATCATCTTCAATCTCGGGAATCACTTTTTCTACCAAATCCATGGCATTATCAACTAAAATTCCGGTTAATTTTCCGTTTTTCTGTTCAATATCTCCTCCTAAAACTTTAGTTTCGGTTGTAATTTTAGCCAAATCCAAGGCTTTCTGATTAGCGATTGCAGCGTGACCGTCAACTCTTTTTAGATAAACCGGACGATTAGGAAACAATTCATCTAGTTTTTCTTTGGTTGGATATTCTTTTACTGCCCAATCATTTTGATCCCAACCTCTTCCATACAACCAAAATTTAGGAGCTGTTTCGCTGTATTTTTTGATTTTTTCTACAATTTCTTCCCAAGATTTAGTTCCAACCAAATCACTTTTCCAACGGTCTGTTGCATAACCTGTAAAATGAGAATGCGCATCTATAAAACCTGGATAAACGGGCTTTCCTTGAGCATCAATTTTTTGAGTAGCAGAATAATTTTTTAGAATTTCTTTTCCTCCAATAGCTACAATTTTTCCTTTGGAAATCGCCATGACTTCAGCAATCTCAAAGTTTTGATTTACCGTATAAATTTTAGCATTGTAAACAATTAAATCTGCTTTTTTTTGTGCGGAAAACAATCCGAAGAATAGTAAAAAGAATATTTGTATATTTTTCATATCTTATGATTTCATAATTTTTTTAAACATTTCATTCCATCTCAAGTTTCTGATAAACGCGATTTCCTCTTGGCTTAAAACTCTAGAATTTTTCTGTTTCAAAAAAGATTTCATGGTGATAAAAAACTCAGAAATCGATTTATTCTTCAAAGAAGATTTTGCCGAAGAAATAGCAGCCAAAGGAAAATTAAGACCAATATTATAAAAATATTCTCCCAATTTCTGGGCTTGTTGAGATTTATATTTATAAGCAGTTGGGCGAAGATGTTTCACCCAAAGTTCTTGAAGTGTTACTGTTTCAAATCCGTGCATTTTACAAAGCATCACATCTATATTATCCCAACCAAGAACCGCTCTCAAACCATTCATTTTCTGGAAAACTTCTTTTCGGTAAGATTTTATAGGACCACGAACATGATTTTTGGAAGATAAGTTTTCGAAAGTCCATTCATTTTGGTGGGTAAAATCGTAAAGTTGTGAAGTTGTAAAATCTTTTTTGTCAGGCTGAGCGGAGTCGAAGCCTTTTTTAATGTAAACCAACCCAGAAACCATTCCTGCGTTTGGATTTTTCTCGTAAACTTCGTTGATTTTTTCTAAATAATTTTCAGGGAAAATAATATCAGCATCGAATTTACAAACCACATCGAAATTTTCTAAATTTTCGGTTTCTAAACCTTTATTAAAAGTTCTCACGACTTTTGCGCCGGGTTGATGTTCGGATTTTTCTAAATTTAAAACTTTGAAACTTAACGCTTCGACTCCGCTCAGCGTGACACTTTTAATGAAATCTTCTACAATTTCTTGGGTTTTATCGGTAGAACCATCGTTTACAATGACGCATTTAAAATCCTGAAACGTCTGATTTTTCAGAGATTCTAAACACAAAAGCATGTTTTCTTCTTCGTTGTGAGCGGGAATTATAATGAGAAACTTCATAGATTACATCAATTCATCGTGCCATTCTTTGATGGTAACTTTCGAAACCAAACCTGTAGTTACAAAAGGATCACCTTTTACAAATTCTTCTGCTGATTCTCTGTCGGTGAAAATCGCCATCGCTCCTTCTCCCGGAATTGCAAACGGACCAATTCCCAAGATTTTTCCTGCATTTACAAATTTGTCTTCATTTTCTTGATGCGCAGGAAAAACTTCCATCATTTTCTCCATAGTTATATCTGGCGCGGTTTCGTAAAGAACTACTGTTTTCATAATTATTGATTTGATGTTTATAAATTCAATTTAGTTTATTAAAAAGTAATCTTTTCTTTGATTAATTTAAAGATTTCATTCTTATTACCCTTTTTAAAGTAGAATACCGCTTCTTCAATAATATGTTCAAGGCTATCTTTATATTCTCCTATTAAATTAGGTTTAAAATGAAGAAATATTAATTCCGATATTTCATAATCAACGAAAGGCCCATAAGGATTACCCTTTTTTATTGAAATCAAAAGACTTTTAACTTCATCATTTGTATTAATTTTCAACCAACTTTCATTGTTAAAATTTTTAAAATATTTCATTTCTATTATTATTTCTATTTAAAATTTTAGCACAGTTTTGTATAATTTTTTCTTAAAGTTTGGAATGAATTCCAACGCTCAAATATGTATCGTTCCTACGGAACTTCCTTTCAAAATCTACATTTTTTCTACAAACCTTTTGCTTCTAAGAAGCACAATTTTTAAAATAAATTTTGATTTTTTAGAAAAGCAAACTCTCCAACTCTACCACTCTCTAATTCTCTAATTCTCTAACTCTACCATTCTCCCACTCAAAATCAATGCGCTTCCAACCAATTTTCACCCACGCCAACTTCCACCAATAAAGGAACTTCAGTTTTGTAGGCATTTTCCATATTTTCTTTAATCAGTTTTTTAGCGGTTTCCACTTCGTTTTCTGGTGCTTCAAAAACCAATTCGTCATGCACTTGCAAGAGCATTTTGGTTTTCAGATGTTCCTGTTCCAGAACTTCCTGAATTTTAATCATCGCCAATTTGATAATATCTGCAGCAGAACCTTGAATCGGAGCATTTACCGCATTTCTTTCGGCGTGACCTTTTACCACAAAATTATTAGAATTGATGTCTTGCAAATGGCGTTTTCTGCCCAAAATTGTTTCTACATATCCTAATTTTCTGGCTTTCGCAACCTGTTCTGCCATGAATTCTTTCAATTTCGGATAGGTTTCGTAGTAAGAATCGATGAGTTGTTTTGCTTCCGTTCGTGAAAGTCCAGTTTGCTCTGCCAAAGCAAAAGCACCTTGACCATAAATAATCCCAAAATTAACAGTTTTAGCTTGTGAACGCTGTGTTTTGGTCACTTCTTCGATTGGGATTTTAAATAATTTTGCCGCAGTAGAAGCGTGAATATCTTCGCCATTTTGGAAGGCTTTAATCATATTTTCTTCGCCAGAAATTTCTGCAATCAAGCGCAATTCTATCTGAGAATAATCGGCAGAAATAAGTTTGTTTCCTTCATCTGCCACGAAAGCTCCACGAATTTGTTGACCACGCAAAGTTCTAATCGGAATGTTCTGTAAATTCGGGTTTAGAGAAGCCAATCTTCCTGTAGCAGCCGTAGTTTGCGAGAAATTGGTATGTACTCTTTTCGTGTCTTTATCAATCTGATTCGGCAATGCATCTACATACGTTGACTTCAATTTTTGGTAGGTTCTGTATTCTAAAATGTATTGTATAATTTCATGTTTAGAAGCCAATTTCTGCAAAATATCTTCCGAAGTAGCGTATTGACCAGTTTTGGTCTTTTTCGCTTTCGGGTCTAATTTTAACTTTTCGAATAAAATTTCACCGAGTTGTTTCGGAGAATTCATGTTAAATTCTTCGCCACAGAGTTCAAAAATTTTGGTTTCAAGGTTTTTCAAGTCGTTTTCTAAATCCTTGCTTTCTTGAATCAACCAATTTTCGTCTAAAGAAATTCCCGCAAATTCCATTTTAGCTAAAACGCGCATTAATGGCATTTCGATGTGGTAAAACAAATCTTCTACTCCTTCTTTTTTCAGTTGAGGCGCAAAAATTTCATAGAGTTGAAACGTTACATCTGCATCTTCCGCAGCGTAACTCGTTTGTTCTTCCAGCGAAACATCACGCAAAGTTCCTTGGTTCTTGCCCTTTTTGCCAATCAAACTTTCAATAGAAACAGGTTTATAATTGAGGTAAATCTCTGAAAGATAATCCATTCCGTGTCTTCCGTCTGGATTTAGAAGATAATGGGCAATCATGGTGTCAAAAATCGCTCCTTCTACTTCTACACAGTAATGTTTCAGAACTTTATAATCGAACTTAAGATTGTGAGCGATTTTTAAAATTTCTTTTTTCTCAAAAAACGGACGGAAAATTTCTAACGTTTTATTTGCTTCTTCTTGGTTTTCAGAAATCGGAATGTAATAAGCCAATCCTTTTCTGTAACAGAAACTCATCCCGATAAGTTCGGTTTCCATTTCATTAAGCGAAGTGGTTTCTGTATCAAAACAAACTACTTTTTGAGCCAAAAGATTTTTGACTAAAATTTTCTGAGCTTTTTCGGTATCGATATATTGATAAATTTTATCTGTAGTTTCGATATTGAGCGTAGTAGAAGTGGATTGTTCTAACGCTTCGAAATCTGCAAAAAGGTCTAATTGTAGAGCATTCTGCTTTCCGCTTTCCGCTTTCTGCGAAACTGGTTTTGAATCACTTTCATTCGCTGATTGCTGATTGCTGATTGCTGATTGCTCATGATGAAATGCTCTGTACAGATTTTCATACAATCTTCTGAATTCTATTTCGTCAAAAATCTCACGAACTTTTTCGAAATCTGGAATATCTAAATCGTATTGCTCTTGGTGAAATTCAACGGGAACATCACAAATAATAGTTGCCAATTTTTTAGACAAAATCCCTCTTTCTGCAGAGTTTTCTACTTTTTCTTTCAGTTTTCCTTTCAGTTGAGAAGTGTTTGCCAAAAGATTTTCTATACTGCCAAATTCTTTCAAAAATTTCATGGCAGTTTTTTCGCCCACTCCTTCTAATCCTGGAATATTATCCACAGCATCTCCCATCATTGCTAGAAAATCGATGACTTGTTTTGGGTCTTCAATTTCGTATTTGGCTTTTACTTCTTCCACGCCTAAAATTTCTACATCGCCACCTTTTAAACCCGGTTTGTAGATTTTAATTTTATCGGTAACCAACTGCGCAAAATCCTTATCTGGCGTTACCATAAACGTGGTGTAATTTTCTTTTTCGGCTTTATTGGCAATGGTTCCTATCACATCATCTGCTTCATAACCTTCTACTCCCAAAATTGGAATATGCATGGCTTCTAAAATTCTGTGAATGTATGGAACTGCGTTTTTAATCGCTTCTGGAGTGTCACTTCTGTTGGCTTTGTATTCTGTAAAATCTGCGGTTCTCACATTTTCTTTTCCTACATCAAAAACCACAGCCAAATGTGTAGGTTTTTCTCTTCTAATCAACTCAATTAATGAATTGGTAAATCCAAAAATAGCAGACGTATCAAAACCTTTAGATGTTAATCTAGGATTTCTAATCAGGGCGTAATAACCGCGGAAAATCATCGCATAAGCATCGATGAGAAAAAGTCTTTTGTCAGAATTTGTCATAAAACAAAGGTAATAAAAAGAGCCAAGTAAAAAGAACCAAGTTATTTTTTTTTGGAGTAGAAATTAGAAGAAGGAAGTTTTTAATTTTTAGTTTGAATGTGATTGATTATTTAGTAAATTTGGTAATTAAAAACGAAATCCCGAGTGGACAAACCGGCTCGGAATTTCTATTTTAGTGAGGATGCCGTAGCAAATATGTATACCCTGCATTCCTACTCGGTTGTATTTTCATACAAAACAGTTTAGCCATATTTTGTTATTTAAACTCCCTTCCCTCCAAAAGGAAGTACAAAACTAATAAATTAAAAGAAATAATGATAATAAATTTATCTAATAAAAACATAACTAAATTAGATTTATCAAATCAAAATTTAAAAGCATTTCCTAAAGAAATTTTTGAATTAAAAAATTTAAGAAAGTTAAATTTATCAAATAATCAGATTAAAGAGATTCCAAAAGAAATTGAGAATTTAAAACTTCTTAACACCCTTGATCTATCAAACAATAAAATTTCTGGTTTATATTCAAATTTTTTTAATTTGAAATTTTTAAAAATATTAAACTTTAACAATAATAAAATTAAAATTTTACCAAGGCAAATATCTAATTTAAAACTACTAACAAATTTATATTTATCAAATAATCTCATTAAAGAATTACCATCAGAATTTTATGAATTAAAAAAATTAAAAGAACTGGATATTAGTAGAAATGAGATAAAAAGTATTTCTGAAAAAATTGGTAATCTAACTGAATTAAAAAAACTTTGGTTAAACAATCTAGATATTGTTAATTTTCCAGCAGATAAAATAAAATCACTCCCAAACTTGGCTTCACTATACTGTTTTAGTTCTCAAAATATAAATATACAAAACAAAACGTATTTTGATTTAACAAAAATAAAAGGAAATTCTTTAGGCAAATTAAAATTAAATGAAACTCATAAAGAAATCCTTAAAGAAGTAAATGATAATATACTTGAATTAAATATAAATTTGGAACCAAAAATTTTTATTAGTTATTCTCACCAAGACAATCATTGGTTAAATAGAATTCAAACCCATTTAAGAGTTCTAAAAAATCATTTAAATCTAGATTTTGATTTATGGGATGATGAAAGATTAACAACTGGTGATGATTGGGAAAAAGAAATAAAAGAAGCAATAAATGAAGCTGATATAGCAATACTTATTATTTCTACAGATTTTTTAGCTTCAGATTTTATTACAAAAAAAGAAATTCCACCTATTTTAGAAAACGCAGAAAAGAAAGGCGTTAAAATAATGCCAATAGTTGTTGAACATTGTTATTTTGAAATTTCTGAAATATCCAAATTTCAATCTGTTAATCCTCCAAATAAACCATTAAGTTCATTATCAAAATCTGATTCTGAACTATATTTAATTAAATTTGTCAAGGATATAGGAAATATTCTGCTAAAAAATTCAAGTAAATAACTAAACAATGAAAGATTTGAATTTAAGGAACGTTACGGTAATGCGTTACATTCTTCCGCTTCGTGAAGGTGGAAGTTTGCCTGCATTAGCAGAAGCGGATGATGATTTTAAATACGTTTTGAAATTCCGAGGCGCTGGCCACGGTGTTAAAATGCTGATTTCTGAATTGTTGGGCGGAAAAATCGCTGAAATTCTAGGTTTGAAAATTCCAGAATTGGTTTTTGCGAATCTGGATGTAGATTTCGGGAGAACCGAAGCCGATGAAGAAATTCAGGATTTACTGAAATTTTCAGAAGGCTTAAACTTAGGTTTGCATTATCTTTCTGGAGCTATTGCATACGATCCAAGTATGAAAATAGATACGCTTTTGGCTTCAAAAATTGTTTGGCTCGATGCGTTTATTACCAATATTGACCGTACTTTCAAGAATACCAATTTGCTTTGGTGGCACAAAGAACTTTGGGTGATTGATAATGGGGCTTCTTTTTACTTCCATCACTCTTGGCAAAATTTTGATGCAGCTGCGAAAACACATTTTAAATATGTAAAAGACCACGTTTTGCTTCCTCAAGCCAGCAAATTAGACGAAGCAGATACTTTTGCAAAATCGGTTTTAAATGATGAAGTTTTCAAAGCGATTGTGAATTTAATTCCTGAAGATTGGTTGCAATGGAATGACGCCGATGAATCACCAGAAGAAATACGAGAAATTTATTTTAATTTCTTGAAAACCAGATTAGAACATTCAGAAATCTTTTTAAACGAAGCCAAAAATGCAAGAGGATAAAATTTACGAATACGCAGTCATAAGACTTGTTCCGAAGGTTGAAAGAGAAGAATTTTTCAACATAGGATTGGTGATGTTTTCTAAGAAAGAGAAATACATAAGAGTAGAATTTTATCTCTGTAAAGACAAATTCCAACTGATGCACAGCAAATTAGACTATGAAGAAGTTTTTAAAAATCTGGAAAACTTTCAAAAAGTTGCCAAAGGCGAAAAAGAAGGCGGTCCAATTGCTTTGCTAGATATTCCAGAACGTTTTCGTTGGCTCACTGCAGTAAGAAGTGCCGTGATTCAAACATCCAGACCTCATCCTGGAAAATCTAAAGATTTGGACAAAACTTTTGAACGATTATTTGAAGAATTGGTGAAATAAAAATTTATTTCACTTTTACTTCTTTTAGTTTTTCTATTCTTTTTATTTCTTTTAAAAGCAATGGAAATGCAGGTTCTGCCATTCCGCTGTGGTCGAAACCTTGCAATTCATATAATGTAGTTTGTTGATGACCAGCTAGTTTCATCATTCTTTGCATGTAAGCGTTTTCTTCGTATCTACCGAATAATTCTAATTCTCTATCGCCAGTAATTAACAACATAGGTGGCGCATCTTCTCTTACAAAATACAGCGGCGCAAATTCATCAATTAGCGGTTTATATTCTGGAAAACCTTTTTCTTTTCTGATGGTAAAATGCGTAATAGTATGTCCGCTAAAAGGAATAATTCCTGCCAATCGATTCGCATCTAGATTATATTTTGCAAGGTAATCTTTGTTCAATGCAACCATGCTCGCCAAATAACCACCCGCAGAATGTCCTGAGATAAAAATTAAATTTTCATCACCACCATAATTTTTAATATTTTTAAAAACCCAAGCAGTTGCCGCCGCAGCATCTTCAATTGCTTTCGCTGCATTTACCTGAGGTGAAAGTCTGTAATTAACGCCAATGATTGCAATTCCTTTCTCCTGTAAATATTTAGGAATTTCTTTGTTTCCGCCAGTTAATCCACCACCATGAAACCAAATAACCGTAGAAAAATTCTTCACATTTTTAGGAATATAAATATCTAAAACACAACGTTCATTGATATAAACATCTGATTTATTGATAGATTCACTATAATAATGAATATTCGTAATGGTTTGATAATCTTTATTTTGCGCAAATAATTGTATTGAAATAAAGATGAAAAATAAAAATGCCCATAACTTTTTCATAGTAGAAATTGAATTTGATTAAAAATAAAAAACGCGCTTATTTGCACGTTTTTGCGTTTATAGTTTCGTCAATTTTGCAAATTTCAGGATTAGATTTTTTTCTCCTTCTGTTACAAATTTCACTTTAGCTTTAATGTTTTCTGGGTCAGTTCCATCAAGAAAAACTACTTCTCCTACTCCAAATCTATCATGACGAACTCGGTCTCCTACTTCAATATCTTGAGAAGAATTTCCGCTCGGGTTGATGATTTTTGCCGAAGCAACCGGTTTTAATTTTTTAGGTAAAGGCAAAGATTCAGGTTCAGAAGAAGAAAGTTTCTTCTTTTCAATTTTTTTGAAAGTTCTCGGCTCAAAAGAATTATCGCCAAAAATATCAGAACTTAAACCTGATTTATTCACAAATCTGCTTTCTACAACTGGATTTAAGAATTCTATATATTCTTCGTCTACTTCGCTTAAGAATCTGGAAGGTTCTGCATCTGTAATTTTACCCCATTGAAATCTGGAAACCGCATAAGAAAAGAATACCTGTTTTTCGGCTCTGGTTAAAGCCACGTAGAACAATCTTCGCTCTTCTTCCAATTCTTCACGCGTGGAAGAACTCATAAAACTTGGGAACAAATTTTCTTCTAAACCTACCAAATGAACTACTGGAAACTCCAATCCTTTTGACAAGTGAATCGTCATCAAAGAAACCTGGTCTTCGTTTTCAGATTTCTTGTCTTGGTCGGTAGAAAGCGCAATATTTTCGAGGAAATTAGATAAACTTGGGTCTCCGTCTTCTAACTGTTGTTGCTCCTCTATGAAACCTTGCATAGAGTTCATGAGTTCTTGCACGTTTTCTACTCTGGAAATTCCTTCAGGAGTTTGGTCGTCTTTCAAAAACTTGATTAAACCACTTCTTTGGGCAACTTCCATTGCAACAGTATACACATTTTCGGTTTTCAGCATCACTTGGAAAGCTTTAATCATGCTCCAAAAATCTGCCAATTTAGAAATCACGCCATTGTTAAAACCTAAATGTGGTGCATAAATTCCTAAATTATCTAAAACGTTTGCCAAACTCACATTTTGTGAATCTGCAAAAACAATCAATTTATTCTGAGTGGTTTCTCCAATTCCACGAGTAGGATAATTAATGACTCTAAGCAAAGCTTCGCTGTCATTTTCATTCACCAAAAGTCTTAAATACGCTACCAAATCCTTGATTTCTTTTCTTTGGTAAAAACTTAAACCGCCATAAACTCTGTACGGAATATTTTTACGTCTCAGTGCATCTTCGAAAGCTCTGGTTTGTGAATTGGTTCTATATAAAATGGCAAAATCTGTAAATTTTCTTTGGTTTGCATTGTGCTGTTCCCAAATGTTATTCGCCACAAAATTGGCTTCATCTGCATCTGAAAGCGCTCTGAAAACCTTTATTTTATCGCCCACTTCATTATCACTGAATACATTTTTCTTGAACTGTTCTTTGTTTCTGGCAATGACCACATTCGCAGCGTTCACGATATTCTGCGTAGAACGGTAGTTTTGCTCCAAAGAAACCGTTTTGGCATCTGGATAATCTTTCTTGAAGTTCAGGATATTGTAAATATTCGCACCACGGAAAGAATAAATAGATTGCGCATCATCTCCTACCACACAAATATTTTCAAATTTTGAAGAAAGTGCTTTTACAATTAAATATTGAGAATGGTTGGTATCTTGGTACTCATCTACTAAAATATATCTGAATCTATCTTGATATTTGGCTAAAACTTCTGGAAATCTCGTCAATAATTCATTGGTTCTCAAGAGTAAATCATCGAAATCCATCGCTCCATTTCTGAAACATTGCTCTACATATTTCTCGTAGATTTTGCCAATGTATTTCATGTTTGAACGTTCGTCTGCTTCGATTAATTCTGGATTATTTTTATATGCATGAACAGTGATGAGATTGTTCTTATAGCTAGAAATTCTAGCTTGAACTTTTTTAGGTTTGTATAATTCTTGGTCAATATTAAGGTCTTTCAAGACTTTTTTGAGAACATTGAAAGAATCTTGCGTGTCATAAATGGTAAAATTAGAAGGAAAACCGAGATAATGCGCTTCGCTTCTCAGAATTCTAGCAAAAACCGAGTGGAAAGTACCCATCCAAAGAGATTTGGCATTTCCTTCTCCTACTACTTTAGCAATACGCAGTTTCATTTCTTTGGCGGCTTTGTTGGTAAAAGTAAGCGCCAAAATATTAAAAGGATCAATTCCGTTGGTAATTAAATGTGCAATTCTCATCGTAAGAACTCTCGTTTTACCAGAACCTGCTCCTGCCAAAACCATCAATGGTCCGTGCAAAGTGGTAACTGCTTCATACTGAGGCTCGTTTAATCCTTTCAAATAATCCATATTTTACTGCAAATTTTTCTGCTGCGAATTTATGAAAATTTGTTGGGAGTTGGAAGATGGAGTTTGGAAGATGGGAGTTGGAAATTATTTTAATAGAATGAGGAATTGATTAAAGTAATGGTCATGGAATAGAAATCCTCGACATATGGATTTTAAGAATAACTTGTAAATATAAATAACTTACGTATATTTGAGTGTTACTGCAATTTTACCAAAACAAAGTGGAAAACTTAAATAAAAATAAAGAAGTCAAAATTGGAATTTCAAAATTTTCAATTGGTTTTGATTTTATTATTGTCATAATAATATTCGGAATTGCATTCTATTCATACTTTGGAAAAAATAATATTAAAATTTCAATTTTTCTGGTTATAATTGGCACACTAAACTTAATATATTATCTTCGAAAACTTTCTGACACTGAAACAAAAATATTGATTAACTCAAGAGGAATAAACCTTGAAAGCAAATTCATTAGTTGGGATGAAGTTAAGGATATTAATGTGGAAAGGTTGAGTTCTGGAAAAACATACAGCGAATATTTGAATATTGTAACTAAAAAAAACAAATTTTTTGATATTGAAATTACAGAATTAAATATTACTGGAAACAAACTACTAAAAACTATTGAATTTTATCGAAAATAAAAAAACTGCAGATAAAATAGGTTTTATAAAAGTCGGAGTTAAACAATCAACACTACTTCCAATAGAATTTCTAAAATATAAATCTAAATTTTACTTAGATTTACCACTAAAAGTTATCCAATTAATATTAACGTCTTGATTTAAATAAAAATATGAAAAAAATATCTTTAGTCATTATAGCGCTTGGTTTACTTTCTTGTCAGAAAAAAAATGAAACTCCTGAAACCCTTTCTCCTGAATTGGCTTCTTATGAGCAAAAAAGTGCTTCTGATTCATCAAATGTTACAAGTGCACAGAATTCTGCACCTATCACGATGAACAACTCTGTGCCTATTGCCACCAATTCAGTCAACCAGGCACAACAAACTGCACCGGGAATGAATCCACCACACGGACAACCAAATCATAGATGTGACATCCCAGTTGGCGCTCCATTAAATTCTAAAAAAGCAGAAGCTATAACGGTAAAATCCACTGATATTCAAACGAGTACAACTACTCCTATTGCTGTACCACAAAACAATACCTCTTCTACAAGTGTAGCAGCTGGAATGAATCCTGTACACGGACAACCCGGTCACAGATGTGATATTCCAGTTGGCGCACCTTTACCAACAAATTAATTTATAATATTTTACAAATTTTATAAAAATAATCACTACATTTGCAACTCAAAAATTTTAATATAAGATGAGTACTATATTTAGTCTTTTCATGGTGTTAATCATCATAGCTTGTGTTTTATTAGTTATTATTGTAATGGCACAAAACCCAAAAGGTGGAGGTTTATCTGCTACGTTTGGCGGTTCTTCTGCACAATTCGGCGTACAGAGAACGAATGATTTTATGGAAAAAGCAACTTGGGTATTAGCGATTATCATTGTTTCATTGATTTTCTTAAGCGTAGTGCTTACTGCAAAACCAAGCGTACAAATTAAAGACGTAAATGCTCCAGAGAAAAAAGAAGCTAAAGCTCCTGCTCAATCAGCTCCACAAGCTCCGGTTCAAAAACCAACTGCTACGAAATAATTTATTATTTACGATATTAAAAAAGCGATTCAGAAATTCTGAATCGCTTTTTTATTGCCAATATTCGTCTTGATTTTTAATAAACAGACATTCTATAAATGAATCTAAAGACATCATAGAAAGAGTTTCTTTGTCTATTTCTTGAAATTTTGAACTAAAAAATTCTTCGGGAAGTTTTATGTTTTCTCTATTGATAACCAAAATATTTTGAGGATTATAAAAAGGATAATTTACAATGTCTGTATTGGTGGTAATCAATTTTTTTCCTAATGCTAAAACTTCAAAAGTTCTAATAGTAAGACCATTTTGGAAAGGCTTATTGATATCTAAAATAGCTTTTGACTGTTGGTAAATTTTAATGATTTGTTTGTGATTTAATTTTTGATAACTGATTTTTTGAGTATCAAAATATTGTAAATTTTTATCAAAAATTCTTTTGAGTTTAAAGGAAATTTTGCCCATTGCATAATAGTAAAAATAGCTTTGAAATTTCAAATTTTCTGCCAACTTTCTCACTTTTTCACCTATCAAATATCTATCAGTATGAGCGCTACCAATGAAAGAAATATCATATTTCAAATTCTCATTATTTGATTTTTTATTTTGATATTCATCTAAATAAAAGAGAGGTCTGAAATGTAGGTTATATTTCTGTGCATCTTTTCTATCAAATGTAAAATTTTTATCAAAATAAGGAAGATGAGAAACTAAATTGGGATATTCTTCTAGAGAATCAAAATTATAGTAAATGCAAGTGATTTCGGGATTAAGCTCTTTTACTTTTTCAATAAAATAACTAGGAATTGCTTCTCCTTTTATCAATAAAAAATAATGGTATTTTTTATTTTTTATCTCCGAAATTATTTTCTGATAGTAAGAATCTATTTGATACTGATACCATTTTTTATCAAACCGAATAATGCCTTTTGAAAGGTTAGAATTAGAAGGTCTCTCGTCATAAAAATCTACACAAGCTCCCAATTCCCGAAGTCTTTTTACAATAGCAATTTCGTACTGAAAAAAGCTTACGGAAAGAAAAAGGATATTGGTATTTCTTAAATCAATCATTTTAATAAACCTTTACTTTTCATCTCATCGAAGGATTTTTCGAGGTTAATTTCTGAAATATTTTGTTGAATAACCCAATCCGAAAACCTTTTAATTCCATCTTGAAATGATATTTTTGGCTCAAATTTTAATATTTTTTTTGCTTTAGAAATATCTGCAAAATTATGTCTAATGTCGCCTAATCTAAACTGACCAGAAACATGAATCTCAACATCTTTTTGATATAAATTTTTCAAAGTTTCTGCCACTTCTAAAACTGATGTAGAAATGCCAGTTCCTATATTGAAGATTTCTCCATTAGCTTCATCAGTTTCTATAGATTTTATAATGGCTTCTACTGCATCATCTATATGAATAAAATCTCTAGATTCTGTTCCGTCTTCAAAAATATTGATGCTTTTTTCGTTTAAAATTTGTGTAGAAAATATAGAAAGAATGCCAGTGTAAGGATTTTTGAGCGATTGACCTTCTCCATAAACATTTTGAAATCTTAAAGAAACAGGCTTAATGTTCACAGTCGTACAAACTGTCATCACCATTTGTTCTTGTACTTGTTTGGTAATGGCATACACAGAAATAGGAGAGAGCTTTGCATTTTCGTCTGTTGCGATGGGGTGTAGAATTTCTCCAGTTTCACTTTTTACTTCGAAATCACCTTTTTCCATGTCTTCCATTTTTCTAGATTTTGGAAAAACAATGCCCAAATTTTCATTAAAATATTTTCCTTCACCATAAATTGCTCGTGAAGAAGCAATAATTACTTTTTTTACCTGATGTTTTTCATTGACTAAAATATCTAGCATTTTAGCAGTTCCTAGAACATTTACTTCTGTATATTTTTCTATTTCATACATAGATTGTCCGGTTCCTGTTTCTGCGGCTAAATAAATGATAATATCTTGATTTTCAATAGATTTTTTCCAATCAATGCTATTAGTAACGTCTCCATTTATAAAATTTACTTTCCCAGAAATATTTTTAAAAAGCGAGGAATTTATTTCAGGATTTTCGCCATGTATTTGCGGAGAAAGATTGTCTAATACCGTAACTTTATAACCTTTCTTCACCAAAGCCAAAGAAAGATTACTCCCAATAAAACCAGCACCTCCTGTTATTAAAATCTTCTTCATATTATTATACTTTCTCCCAAATTTTAGTATCAGGATTATATTTTTTCACCAATTTAGCAGGAGCTCCTACTATTACACAATAATCAGGAAACTCACCTCTCACTACAGAATTTGCACCTACTATACATTGTTTCCCGAGTTTAGTTCCCGCCATAATTGCAGCTCCCATTCCTATATAAGCATTGTCGCCAATTATAGTATCTTTTACCAGATATTTTTGTTTTACTACATGTTTATCTATTTCTTGGTAATCATGATCAATATTGGTAATAAAAACATTTGCCAGAATTAAAGATTTTTTACCTATTTCTAAATTTCCTGCAGAAGTGATATGAACATTTTGAGAAATAATAACATCTTCATGAATGTGTATACTCCCATTTTGATGAGTTTCCATTCTAATATGAGGGAAAATTCTTACTTTTTTATCAATAAAAATTCTTTTGGTACCCATAAGAAAAGTAGGCTTACCAAGATAAGAAGGTAAAGCAAACTTCCCGAAAAATGGTTTATATAAAACCGCTCTTATTGCCCAAAAAAATTTATCAATCATAATTTATTTTTAAAAATTCTAACCACATATTTCAGCTTTGAAAATAGTAGAAAGAAAAAATATTGCATAAAATTAATTCTTTTTGTAACATACATTTCTTTAATATTTTTTTGTATGCCTTTTTCCATTTCCTGTAAATTGGCAGAAAGACCAGATTCACCATAAGATTTTTTTCCCGCTCCAGTAAAAACCAAATCTTCTGCTAATATATACATATTATTGTTTTTAGAAATTCTCATCCAGTAATTAGCATCTTCAGAATATTTTTGATTTTCATCGAAAAACCCCGTATTTTCAATAATTTTCTTTTTGAAAATAGCCGTAGAAGTTTGTCCTTCAATTCTAAGAAGCAGTTTACAAAGTGTTATTTTGGCAAGATTATTTTTACTGATAGAATAAGGAAACCAAATTTTTTCACCATTTCTTAAAGAAGTTATAAAGTCTATTTTATCATTTTCATTGATTAAAAATTTTAACTGCCTTTCTGTTTTTTGGGGTAACCAAACATCATCTGCATCCAAAAAAGCGATATAATTTCCTTTAGAATTTTTCATGCCTGTATTTCTTGCAACAGAAACACCACCATTTTTTTGATTAATTAACTCAATTTTTAGGTCGGGATTATCTTTTTGAAAATTTCTAACTAAAATTTCACTTTTATCGGTAGAACCGTCATTGATTACCATAATTTCGAAATCAAAATTCCCTTCTTGATTTTTCACCGAATCTAGTGCAGCTAGAATGGTATTTTCGGCGTTGTAAAGAGGAATAATTACAGAAATCATGCAGTGAAATTTTTATAAAAATTACATTTTTTCGTTGTAAGGCAAACGGTTCACAATACTTCTTCCCAAAGAGATTTCATCTGCATATTCCAATTCATCACCCACGGAAATTCCACGAGCAATGGTAGAAAAAGTTACTGGAAATTCTTTGAATTTTTTGTATAAATAATACGCTGTAGTATCTCCTTCCATGGTTGCAGAAAGTGCAAAAATCAATTCTTTTACCTTTCCTTCATTCAGTTTTCTTTCAATCGAAGAAATATTCAATTTATGTGGCCCAATTCCTTCCATAGGAGAAATTTTACCACCCAAAACCAAATATTTTCCATTAAATTTTGCGGTATTTTCTATCGCCATTACATCTCTTACATCTTCTACAATGCACAAAACCTCATGATTTCTCTTATGATTACTACAAATTTCGCAAATATCTTCATCTGAAAAATTATGACATTCCTGACAATATTTAATGTCCGTTACCAATTTCTGAATGGCTTTACCTAGTGCCATTCCTTGAGATTCTGGAACGCGAAGCAAATGCAAAGCAAGTCTCAATGCAGATTTTTTACCAATTCCGGGCAAACTAGAAATTTCTTCTACGGCTTTTTCTAAAACTTTACTGGGAAAATTCATTATACAAATGTACTTTTTAATTTGAAAATCTGAAAATTTGAAAATTTAAAATTATCTTTATCCAAAATATATTTCTATGCAGAATCTTCAGTATCCGCTATTTTTAAAATTCAAAATTTCTACATTGGCGAGTGATTTCAATATTTCTGACAAAAACGGAAATTCTTTGGCTTATGTTCGTCAAAAATTATTCAAACTCAAAGAAGATGTAGTTGTTTACAATAACGAAAGCAGAACGCAGGAAAATTTCAGAATAAGAGCCAATCAATGGATAGATTTTAACGCAAGTTATGTGATAACAGACCACACTGGAAAGAATTTAGGAAAAATCGCCAGAAAAGGAATGCGCTCTATTTGGAAGGCTACTTATTTTGTAATGGATGCTTTTGACAACCAAAAATATAAAGTTCAGGAAGAAAATGCTTGGGTGAAAATTATAGACGGATTCTTTACCGAAATTCCAATTTTGGGAATTTTTACAGGTTATTTTTTCAATCCTACTTATATCGTTCATGATAATAACGGGAAGGAAATTTACCGTTTGAAGAAAATGCCTTCATTTTTCGGTAGAAAATTTCAGTTAGACCAAATTAATAATATTGCAGATGAAGATGAAACTCTGGTAGTTTTAAGCCTAATGATGATGGTTTTATTAGAAAGAGCAAAAGGTTAACATCAAATCAAAAAATATTTATTATCTTTGATAAAATCCAAAAAAATTATGAAAAAGCTAGTATTACTTTCCGCAATGTTCGTTTCTGTACTTTCTTTTGCGCAACAAAATTCTTCTTCTAACAATGTAAAAAGAGACAGCGATAATAATCAAAGCTATTTTACCATGAATGATGCTTCGTTTAAAAACAATGAAGCAGATTTAGAAATCAGCAAATATTATTTTGACATCAGAAAATACATTAAATCAAAGAAAGCAGAACTTTCTTCAGAAGATTATCAAACGCTAATGAAGCAAAACGAAAAAGACTTTACCACCATTAACAAAGCAGTTTATGGAATGAGCGCTCGATTATTTTTAGAAAAATACGGCGAAGAATTAGAACAATACAAGAAAAAAATTTACGAACAAGTAGATTTACTTGCTAAAAAATAAAAGAAAAGCCTGCATTTTGCAGGTTTTTTTATGTTTACATTTTCACGATTCATTATCTTTGTAAGAAATCATTTTATATGTCTATCACACATTTAGAACCTCAAAATATTTGGAAAAACTTTGCGGCGCTTAATGCCGTTCCACGTCCTTCTAAAAAGGAAGAAAGAGTTATCGCTTTTATTAAAAATTTTGGCGAAAATCTTGGTTTACCCACTTCTGTAGACGAAGTTGGAAACGTCATCATCAAAAAACCAGCAACCGCAGGAATGGAAAACCGTCAAACCGTGGTTTTACAATCTCACCTGGACATGGTTTGTCAGAAAAATAATAATGTAGATTTCGATTTTGATACACAAGGAATCGAAATGTATGTAGATGGAGATTGGGTAAAAGCAAAAGGAACCACTTTAGGCGCAGACAATGGACTTGGCGTTGCTGCCATTATGAGTATTTTAGAAAGTACAGATATTGCTCATCCTGCGATTGAAGCGCTTTTTACCATAGATGAAGAAACGGGAATGACGGGTGCGCTTGGTTTAAAACCTTGTCAATTAACAGGCGAAATTTTATTAAATCTAGATACAGAAGAAGATGACGAAATAGATATAGGTTGTGCTGGTGGTATCGATGTAACTGCTTCTGCCAACTATACTCTGACTTCCACTTCATCTAATTTTGTGAAAATTGAAATCAAAGGTTTACAAGGAGGTCACTCTGGAATGGATATTCATAAAGGTTTTGGCAACTCTAACGTAATTCTGGGAAGATTACTTTATACAGGCATTTCAAACGAAATTCAATTGATTTCTATTGACGGAGGTGGATTGAGAAACGCTATTCCTAGAGAAGCTCACGCTTTGGTTGCTGTAAACAATGCTTCTGAATATGTACAAAAATTAGAAACTCTTAAATCTGATATTTTAGAAGAATTTGCTTCGGTTGAAAAAGATTTAGAAATCAATTTCGCTGCCGTTGAAAATACAGAGAACGGACTTTCTGTGGAAGACTCTAAAAAAATTATTTTAGCTTTAAAATCTTCTCACAATGGTGTTTACAGAATATCTCCAGACGTTGAAGATTTAGTAGAAGCATCTAATAATATTGCAAGAGTAGAACTGAAAAACGGTGGTTTAAAAATCTTAAACTTAACTCGTTCTTCGGTAGAATCTACCAAAATGGCTGTTGCCGAACAACTGAAATCTGTTTTTGAACTGGCAGGAATGCAAGTTGAGTTTTCGGGTTCATATCCAGGTTGGAAACCAAAACCAGGTGCAGAAATCATTAAAATTATGACAGAAATTTATGAAAAAGACTTCGGGGCAAAACCTCACGTTGTTGCTTGTCATGCTGGTTTAGAATGCGGAATTATTGGAGCGAATTATCCTAAAATGGAAATGGTAAGTTTCGGACCTACGATTAGAGGAGCGCATTCTCCAGACGAAAGAGCAAATATTCCTTCAGCACAAAAATTCTGGAAATATTTACAAGAAATCTTGAAAAATATTCCTGTGAAGAATTAGAAATAAAAAAACTCTCAATATTGAGAGTTTTTTTATTGTATAAAGTAAACTTTGATAATCTTATCATTTTTAACTTCATAAATTGCGATGGCTTCTAATTTCTGCGAACCAAAACCTGTTACTACTTCATGATCAATTATAGTATTCCCTAGAATAGTTCTGTTTTTTATTTCGCAATGTAGATTCGTGACATTTTTAAACATTTCACTATACTGTTTTCGCATCAAATCTTTACCTTTTCCTATTAATTTATCAGGAAAAGCATAAAGTTCCACATCATCGGAATACGGAGATAAAAAAGCATCTATATCTCTAGCATTATAGGCAACTAACTGCTGATTAACTAAACTTTCAGGAGTTAATTTTTCAAATTTTTGAGAAAAAGATTTTGAAAAACAACTAAAAATAATAATGAGAATAAAATACTTTTTCATAATTAAGTTCTTAAAACTCAAAGATAATTTAATTTTTGAAAACAGAAAGACGCAACTCGGTTGCGTCTTTTTGTTTTTGATGAACAAGTCATAACTTGTCTCTACTTTATTTTTTCAATTTCCTTATTCATAAGGTGCCAACTCTACTTCCAGACCTTCTAAATTTTCGGTGATGTGAATTTGACAACCTAATCTAGAATTTTCTTTTACATTGTATGCTTCAGAAAGCATTGCTTCTTCTTCATCAGATTTTTCAGGAAGCGGAGTATCACTTTTTACATAACATTGACAAGATGCGCACATTGCCATTCCTCCACAAACACCAATAGTTCCTTCTTCTGCTAATTCATAGAGTTTCACGATTTCCATCAAGTTCATCGCCATATCTGTAGGCGCTGCCACCTCATGAGTAACTCCGTTTCTATCTGTAATTTTTATGTTTACGTCTAATGCCATTAATTCAAAATTTAAAATTCAAGATTCAAGTTTTTTACTTGAATCTTTTCACTTGGCTCTTAATCTATCTTCTTTACTACTGCTTTTTCAGCTTCTTTTCTGGTTCCATCAAAACCATCTACTCCACTTACAGTGGTATATTTCAAGACATATTTTCTGCCAGGATTCATTCTATTGTAGACACTTTGACACATCAAAGTTGCTTCGTGGAAACCACATAAAATTAGTTTTAATTTTCCTGGATAAGTATTCACGTCGCCAATTGCATAAACGCCTTCAATATTGGTTTGATAATCCAAAGCGTTATTTACCACAATCGCATTTTTCTCAATTTCTAATCCCCAATTCGCAATATCACCTAATTTAGGAGTTAGTCCAAAAAGCGGAATAAAATAATCGGTTGCTAAATCGTAAACTTCACCTTCTTTATCTACGGTAATGGCTTCTATGTGACCATCACCTTTTAGACCAATTACTTCTGCTGGCGTAATTAAGTTAATTTTACCTGCATTTTTAAGTTCTTGCACCTTTTCTACAGAGTCAAGAGCACCTCTAAACTCATTTCTACGGTGAATAAGCGTAACAGATTTTGCCACATTAGACAAGAAAATACTCCAGTCTAGTGCAGAATCACCGCCACCAGCAATTACAATATTTTTATCTCTGAAATGTTCAGGATTTTTCACAAAATATTCTACTCCTTTTTCTTCGTAGTCTGCAATATTGTCAATCAAAGGTTTCCTAGGTTCGAAAGTTCCTAAACCACCAGCAATTGCCACAGCTTTTGCACGGTGAACTGTACCTTTATTGGTAATCACTTCGAACGTTCCATCTTCTAATTTATTAAGAGTAGTTGCAGTTTCTGCCAAAGTAAATCCAGGCTCAAACTGTTTAATTTGTTCCATTAAATTATCTACCAATTCCCCTGCTAACACTGATGGATAGCCAGGAATATCAAAAATTGGTTTCTTAGGATAAAGTTCTGCCAATTGCCCACCTGGTTGTGGTAATGCATCTATGATGTGACATTTAATTTTAAGTAAACCTGCCTCAAAAACAGCAAAAAGACCGGTTGGTCCGGCTCCGATAATCAATAAATCTGTATTTATCATTTATATATTTTTTATTGTAAATTTGAATTACGAATAAAAACTTTTCATTTTTTGCAAATATAGCAAATTTTGTGGTTTGGCCTATGTAACTTTTATGACATTTGTCAATACTGATTATGCGTAAAATTGCCGCTTTAAAATTTTGGCAAAGAATTTGCGAAGGAATAAATATTTAAAAATCGATCATGAAAAAAATATCCAATTTTATATTTTTATTAATTTCAATCACTGTTTTTTCACAAATTGACAATATTAAAAGTGGTGAAAAACTCTCTTATAGATTACATTATGGTTTCTTAAATGCAGGAACCGCAACTCTTACCACCAACCAAATTACTTATAAAGGAAAACCACACTATAGAGTAACAGGCGTTGGGAGAAGTACTGGTGCGGTAAGAGCTTTCTTCAAAGTGGATGATGTGTATGAAAGTTACATCAATATTGCTACTGGATTGCCAAGTTATTATGTAAGAAACGTTTCGGAAGGTGGTTACAGAAGACATTACGAAACCGAATTTAACCATGACAATCAATCACTTACCCTAACCAATAAACTGGACCAAACTTCTAAAAATTTTAAAACCATGAGAGGAATTCAAGATATGCTTTCTTCTTTTTACAACCTTAGAAGCATGGACAAATCTAAATTTAAAGTTGGGAGTAATATTAAAATGAATGTTTGGATTGATGACGAATCCTATCCTTTTATGCTAAAAGTGGTGGCCGCAGAAAATAAAACGACCAAATTTGGTAATATTTCTTGTCTCAAAATAAAACCTTACGTTATGAGTGGGAGAATTTTCAAATCTCAAGAAGGTGTTACGATGTGGGTTACTAATGACGAAAACCACGTTCCCGTAGAAATTAGAGCAGAACTTTTAGTAGGCTCTCTCAAAGCAAGTTTAGACGGATATACCAACGTAAAATATCCTTTGAATTTTTCTAAATAAATTTCTTGAAATATAAAATCCGACAAAAATTGTCGGATTTTTTTTGTACTTAATGTAATAAAACTAAAAGATTAGTTGTTCTAATTGAAACAAATGAAAATTTTTTGCAACTAATTTCTTTAAATAAAAAATACATGAAAGTTCAAATCATCATCTTATTCACTTTTCTTTTTGTCGGTTTTTCCTCGGCACAAGAAGAAAAAACCGAAAACATTACCCGGAAAACCATTAACGCGGTAAGAGTAGAAAAAGCGCCAAAGATTGATGGAATTTTAGATGATGAAATTTGGAAAAACACACCTATTGCCAATGATTTTATAGAGCTAAGACCTAATAATGGCAAAGCTGAAAATCCTGATTTCAAAACAGAAGTAAAAGTCGCTTATGACGATACCGGGATTTATGTTTCTGCGATGATGTATGATAAAGAACCTTCTAAAATCGGGAAAGAACTCACCGAAAGAGACAATATAGGAAATGATGATTTCTTCGTACTTTTTATTAATGGATATAATGATAAACAGCAGAGTTTAGAGCTATTTGTAACTGCAGCAGGTGTACAAGCAGACAGTAAAATCACCAATCAAAATGGCGAAGATTTTTCATGGAACGGAATTTGGTATTCTGGCGTGAAAATTTTAGAAAACGGTTGGTCTGTAGAAATGAAAATTCCTTATTTCGAGATGAGATTTCCTAAAAGCGAAAAACAACAGTGGGGAATTAATTTTTTCAGACAAATCAATAGATTGCGAACCGCTTATACATGGAATCATGTGAATAATCAAAAAGGTAGTTTCTTATTGTATGACGGTATTCTAAACGGTGTAGAAAATATTCAAACACCTACCAGATTGTCATTCCTTCCTTATTTTTCGAGTTATGTAAATTATTATGACGGAAAAACCACTACCAACGTCAACGGTGGAATGGATGTGAAATATGGAATTAACGACGCTTTTACACTTGACACGACTTTGATTCCAGATTTTGGACAAACCAATTTTGATGCTACCGTTTTAAATTTGGGACCATTTGAACAACAGTTCAGCGAACAGCGTTCGTTTTTCAATGAAGGAACAGAGCTTTTCAACAAAGGAAATATGTTTTATTCCAGAAGAATTGGTGGTTTCCCAAGTAAGTTTCCTCAACTTGCAGCCGATGAAGAATTTGCAGAAAATCCAGAAAAAGTAAAACTTTTTAACGCTACTAAAATTTCTGGAAGAACCAAAAAAGGCTTAGGAATTGGATTTTTCAATGCCATTACCGAAAAAACGGAAGCTTCCATCAGAAATATCAACACTGGCGAAATCAGAAAAGAAGTAACAGAACCTTTGGCGAATTACAATGTCTTTGTTTTAGACCAAAGATTTCGTGAAAATTCTTCGGTTTCCCTCATCAATACAAGTGTGATGAGAAGCGGAGATTTCAGAGATGCTAATGCAACTGGGCTT
This sequence comes from Cloacibacterium sp. DMC96, assembly GCF_056313765.1. Classification (NCBI taxonomy): domain Bacteria; kingdom Pseudomonadati; phylum Bacteroidota; class Flavobacteriia; order Flavobacteriales; family Weeksellaceae; genus Cloacibacterium; species Cloacibacterium sp. DMC96. The sequence continues at coordinate 1,579,284 of NZ_JBQUZQ010000001.1, forward strand.
TTCCTAGATTTAACCAATAAGAAAAATACATTTAATGTTTTCGGTTCTACAGAGGGAAGTTGGGTTTTCGAAAATCAAAAACAAAAATTCGGTTTCGAAGGAAATGCTGGTTTTAATCAAATTATTAAAGGTCATCAATTCGGCGCAGAAGTTTTCTTGAGAGATAAAAATTATGATATTAACGACCTTGGATTTACTGGACAGACCAATTATGTGAATTATAGCGCGAATTACAATTACCGTTATTTGCAACCAAAAGGCAATATCAATCAATTGAATTACAGTCTTAGAGTAAACAACAACAGAAGGTTAGAAACTGATTTATTTGCAGATTTCGTGATTCACCAAAATTTACAAATCACCAATAAAAAGTTTTTCAATTTCGGAGGAGGATTAATGGTAAAACCACTTGGAACCAATGACATTTACGAACCGAGAACCTTCGGAAAATATCTTTTCATTCCGGCAATGTATAATCCATGGGTTTTTGCCAATACAGATGAAAGAAAAAAATTCAAAATCGGTGGTTATGTAGAATTTTATAAATACAATGAAGACAAGAGAATTACGTATATGTCAGAAATCAATACCCGATATCGATTTAATGACCATTTCTCTATTTTCCACACTTTAAATTATGCTAATTTCAATAATGAAACTGGATTTGTAGGAAAAGACGCCACGAATATTTTCATTGGTCGAAGATTAAGAAATTCTGTAGAAAATAGTGTTTCCTCTCAATATACTTTTAATGAAAAAATGGCGATTAATCTTACTTTCCGTCATTATTTTTCAGAAGTTGCTTACAGACAATTTTACACGTTAAAAGATAATGGAGAACTCAATCCTGACACTACTTTCGCAGAAAACAAAGATGGAACCTTCAATTCATGGAATCTGGATTTACGTTACAGTTGGTGGTTTGCGCCAGGTTCTCAACTGACTTTACTGTACAGAAATCAAGCTCAAAATTTCTTAGATGTAGCGAGATTAAGCATGAGAGATAATTTTGACCGATTGTTTAATGAACCTATGATTAACAATCTTTCGCTCAGAATTACTTATTTCTTAGATTACAACAGAGCAAAAAATTGGTTCAAAAAATCTTAAAAATAAAAAAAGCGTTCAAAAAATTTTGAACGCTTTCTTTTTATCATTTCTGAAAATTTCAATAATAAATTCTAATTTATAAATGCCCGAATTGCTCTAGCATTCTCTTATCATTTTCGAAGAACATTCTGATGTCTCCCAATTGATAAAGCAACATTACGATTCTCTCAATTCCCATTCCGAATGCATAACCAGAGTATTTATCCGCATCGATATTTACATTTTTAAGAACGGCTGGATCTACCATTCCGCAACCCATAATTTCTAACCAACCGGTTCCTTTGGTAATTCTGTAATCGGTTTCAGAATTCAATCCCCAATAAACATCTACTTCTGCACTTGGCTCTGTAAAAGGGAAATAAGAAGGTCTCATTCTGATTTTTGATTTTCCGAAAAGTTCTGTTGTGAAAAACTGTAAAGTTTGTTTCAAATCTGCAAAACTCACGTTTTCATCAATATATAAACCTTCTATTTGGTGGAAAATACAGTGTGAACGAGAAGAAATAGCTTCGTTTCTGAAAACTCTTCCCGGAGAAAGAATTCTAATTGGTGGCTGATTTTCTTCCATGTGACGAATCTGCACCGAAGAAGTATGCGTTCTTAATAAAACATCTGGATTTTGCTCAATGAAGAATGTATCTTGCATATCTCTTGCAGGATGATATTCTGGTAAATTAAGCGCAGTAAAATTGTGCCAATCATCTTCTATTTCTGGTCCATCAGAAACTGCAAAACCAATAGATTTAAAAATCTCAATAATTCTGCCTTTCACTAAATTAATAGGATGACGAGAACCTAATTCCAACGGAAAAGCAGGTTTCGTAAGGTCTTCTTTTTCTAAAATAAATTGGCTAGAAGTAGCTTCTTTCAGTTCTTCTAACTTAGTATTCACGGCTTGCTTGAGTGTATTGATTTTTTGACCAAATTCTTTTTTCTGTTCATTCGGAACTTCTTTAAATTTTTCGAAAAAATCATTTAAAATTCCTTTTTTCCCATTGAATTTGATACGAAATTGTTCAATTTCGTCTTTGTTAGTAGAAGTAAAACCTTGCACTTCTTTCAATAACTCATCTATCTTATCTAACATTGGTTTGCTTTATAGAATTGCAAAAATACGGATTTTAATTTTTAACCACAAAAACCAGCACAGAATAATCCAGAACTTAAGTCATAAAAAAAGAACTCACAAAACTGAGAGTTCCTATTTTTTTCACTTGGTTATTTTTACTTGGCTCTTGAAAATTACTTGCTTTCTAAAGCTTTTACCAAAATCTGAAGATTAATTTCTTTGTTCAGCAAACCATTTTCTAGAGGAAGCTCAAATTTCAACCCGAAATCTTCTCTGTTAATATCTGTTGGTTCACTTGCAATGCTTACATTTCCGTCTGCTACCGTTACATTTGCTTTAAACTGAACTGGTTTTGTAATGCCTTTAATCGTAAGATTTCCTTCTAAAAGCGTGTTGTAATCTCCAGCTGTATTTTCAGTTACTTTGGTAATTTCATAAGAAGCGGTAGGAAATTTTTCTACCTCGAAGAAATCTCCACTTTTCAGATGACCTTCCAATTTGGCTTTCATTTCTTGGTCATCTTTTAAATCTATATTTTCTAGTGTGGTAATATCTGCCACGAATTTCCCTGATTGCAGTTTACCATCTTTTACGGTAACATCTCCACTTTCAAATTTTATCTCTCCAAAATGTGTGGTTTGATCCGACTTTAGCACTTTATAACCTTTCCACTCTATTCTACTGTTCATGGTGTCTACTTTGTAGAGCACACCATCAGTTTCGGTTAAAACTTCATTGGCTTCGTTGGTTACAGGTTTATCTTTACCACAAGAAATCACTAAAAAAGAGAGTGCTAAAATCCCCAAAACTCTATATAAATTCTTTTTCATTTTTAACTGTTTTTTATCATTTTACTTCTGCTAAAGTAAGAAATTTCTCTTCAAATTTTCAAAAATTCTTTTATTATGCTTATTTTTGTATATGCTTTTGAATGTTAGAAACTTATATTTCAGTTACAAACCCGGAACTTTACTTTTCAGAAATATCAATCTTTCTGTAGAAAAAGGTAAAATTATTGCTTTGGCTGGCGAATCTGGCTGTGGAAAATCTACTCTTCTTAATATTATTTACGGTTTGTTTGATTGGCAAAGCGGCGAAATTTATTTGGAAGACGAAAGACTTTTCGGACCGAAAGGAAACATTGTCCCAGGAGAACTCGGCATGAAGTTGGTTTCTCAAAATTATGATTTAATGCCTTATCTTACTGTGGCCGAAAACATAGGGAAATTTATTTCTAACACCAATCTTTCAGAGAAAAAGCAAAAAATTCAGGAGCTTTTACAAGTAGTTGGACTAGAAGATTACGCTCATGTTTTGCCAAAAAATTTAAGTGGTGGTCAGCAACAGCGAGTTGCGATTGCGAGAGCGCTTTCTGTAATGCCAAAACTGCTTTTATTAGACGAACCTTTCAGTAATTTGGATTATTCCAGAAAAATGGAATTGAGAGAACGTTTGTTTAACTATGCTAAAGAACATGAACTTTCTGTGATGATTTCTACTCACGAAATTCAAGAAATTCTTCCTTGGACAGACCAAATTATTGTGCTACAAGAAGGAAGATTGATTCAAAATGACAACGCTGAAGAAACTTTCAGAAATCCTTATAATTCTTATGTAGCAAAACTTCTAGGCGAAGTAAACACCATTTCCGAAGAAGAAAAATCTATACTCAACGTTTCTAAAAATTATTTCTTCCCGCATCAAGTAAAACTCACCGAAAATGGTTTAGATGCTCAAATTGTAGAAAGCAGATTTGCGGGAAACCATTATTGGAACAAGATTTTAGTTCATAATATTCCGCTTGTTATGTATTCAGAAAACAAATTGGAGGGAAATGTGAAAATTAAAATCAATATTTAGAAAATTCAGCTATTCACAATCATTTCAAAATTTTAGAACTTCATTAATCAGCAAGTTCACAAAATTTTTTTACCCATTTGTAGAAAATTTATTAATTTTGTCTTCCCTGAAAAACGTAAGGAAATTTTTGGTTAATTCTCTTTCTGCCTTGATGGACTGAAATTAGATTCGTTTCGTGCGAACAATCAAAGTCTTAGAAAAGAACCCTGCCAAATCTTTCCTTTTTTTTATGCATAAAAAACGCAAAGATTAAATCCTTGCGTTTCATTTTTTAAAATTTATTGCAGTAATGAAAATCTCTGATTTTCATCTTCGCTTTTTAAAATATTAAGCTTTCTTCACGAATTCAGACTTTAATGCCATTGCTCCGAAACCATCTATTTTACAATCGATATTGTGGTCAGAACCTGGTCTTAATCTAATGTTTTTCACCTTAGTTCCTGCTTTTACAGGTTTTGGTGCTCCTTTTACTGGTAAATCTTTAATGACTACCACAGAATCACCATTTTGCAATTCATTTCCGTTGCTATCGAAAATTTTATCTTCTGCACCTACTTCTGCAGGATCAAACTCATGGAAACATTGGCTGCAAACCAAAAGATTGTCTTGTTCGTAGGTAAATTCGCTGCCACATTTTGGGCAAGGCATTAATTCACTCATTTTTTAATTTTTTGCAAAGATACTTTAAAATCTGTAACCTAAAGAAATCCCTGCTCTTAAACCAGCCCAAGGTCCGTCTACTTTTAGATTAGCACCATTTGCATTTACAGTAGCTTTGTATTTTACCACTGGAATATCTAAGTTGTCTAATTCATCTTGAACTTGCTGTTGCTCAACTGAAGTTAATGGTCTATCTGTAATACCATCTAAATTTCCGGTTGATGTTCCATAATGAGCACCTAAAAACCATGCATCTAAAACGAAATTATCTTTTTTGCCTAAAAACCATTGCGCACCGATTAATAAACCTGCACTGTGAGCTGTAGAATTTCCTTTGAAAGTAACGTCTACGTTATCATACACTACTCCATTGGTTTCCATATCGATGGTTTCTGTAAAATTTGAAACTTTGAAGGTAGAATATCTATAATAAGGAGCTAAATAAAAACCATGACCATAACCTTTTTTTCCTAAATAAAATCTGGTTTCTAAAGTAGCATTGCTTCCACCGAGTTCTACTTCTTCTAAATTCACCTCACTATCATTGGGTAAAAGTGAAGAAAATGGCAATTTACCTTCTGGTATCATTCCATAACTTACAGAAAGTGAAAATGTTTTGGTAAAAACTCTTTCATAATTCAATTGAAAATTCTTAAAAGCAAAAGCAGTAACATTGGTTTTGATAATGTTCCTTCTTTGCGTGTCATTTTCCTGAGCATTCATAATTAAACTCAGTAAAAATAATGTTCCTAATAGTAGTTTTTTCATTTATTTTGATTTTCGGCAAATATAATTTTTTAAACATAACAAAAACACTCTTTTATTGATTTTTTTCTTCTATATTACTATTTATTAACATAAAAAAAACATTTTTTAAAGCCTAGAATGAAAAATCAGAAACCAATCAATGCTAAAAGTAAAAAATATCCAAAATTGAAATCATCAAATAATTCCGTATTTTTGCAAAAATTTTAGGTTTAAAATCTAAAATTCATAATTTAATATTCGTATGCAACTTATTCACAGAAATCTACTCATCGGTATTCACGATGCACTACAAGAAACTTTTTTCGAAAAAAATAAATACGCAGATAAAGTTATAGAAAGACTTTTGAAAGCTCATAAAAAATGGGGAAGCGATGACAGAAAAGTAGTTTCTGAAATTTTCTACAACATTATCCGTTGGAAAAAACGCCTAGAATATTACATTGGAGAAGGCGCAAAACCTAATAACATTTATAGACTTATTCTAGCCTATTTGCTTTGGAGCGAAACAGAATATAAAAAATTCGAAGAGTTTCAAGGAATAAAAGTTGCGGATATTCTTACCAAATTGAAGAAAGGAACCGTTCCTACTAAAGCTTTTGAACATTCTATCCCAGATTGGTTGGTAGAAACTTTAGAAAAAGAACTTGGTGAAAACTGGGAAAAAGAAATGATTGCGCTCAATGAACAAGCGCCAACTATTTTGCGTGCCAATTCTTTGAAAACCTCAACAAAACACTTAATCGAAGAACTAAAACACGAAAATGTAGAAAGTTTTCAAGTTCCGGGCTTCGAAAATGCAGTACAGTTGGAAGAAAAGAAAAATGTGTTCTTAACTTCGGCTTTTAAAGATGGTCTTTTTGAAGTACAAGATGCTGGTTCGCAAAAAATTGGAGAATTTCTAGACGTAAAACCCGGAATGCGTGTAGTAGATGCTTGTGCTGGAGCTGGCGGAAAAACGCTTCACCTTGCTGCTTTAATGGAAAACAAAGGGCAAATTATTGCTATGGATATTCACGGTTGGAAATTAGCCGAACTGAAACGTAGAGCAAAAAGAGCGGGAGCTCACAATATAGAAACCAGAGAAATTACAGATAATAAAGTCATCAAAAGATTACACGAAAAGGCAGACAGACTTTTGATAGACGCGCCATGTTCTGGTTTAGGCGTTTTAAAAAGAAACCCAGATTCTAAATGGAAAATTGACCAAGATTTCATCGATAGAATTAGAAAAGAGCAAGAAACCATTCTTCAAGATTATTCTAAAATCATTAAAAAAGGTGGAAAAATGGTTTACGCCACTTGTTCTATCTTGCCAAGTGAAAACAATGAACAGGTTCAAAACTTCTTGAAAAATAATTCTGATTTTAAATTGGTGAAAGAAGAAAAAGTAATGCCAAGTAAAGGTTTTGACGGATTTTATATGGCGCTGATTGAAAGAGTTTAAAACTTGAAAAACATATAATAAAAAGCCATTTCAACTATTTGAAATGGCTTTTCGTTTATGAAAGATTAGAATTAATTCTTAATAAACTTAGAATTTACAATTCCTTTTTCAGTGTACAATTTTATAAAATAAGTTCCTTTTGATAAAGCATTGACATTAATTTTTTTATCAATTACAGTCATCTCTAAAAGTAATTTTCCTGTAAAATCATAAATTTCTGCTTTCGAAATTTTTTCTTGAGATTGAATACTTAGAACTTCTGAAGTTGGATTAGGATACAATGTTATGACAAAAGTTTTAGACTCTTGAGTTCCCAAAGTTCCAGTCTGCGTAACAATAATTGTACTTGATGAAACGCCAGAATCACCAGCTACCAAAACATTCGCTGTTCTGCTTAAACCTGTGTTATTGGCTTCTGCTGTCATGGTGATTTTAGAATCTCCTGTTCCGTTGATTAATGTTGAAGAATTTGTTCTTTGACTTAACTTTTGAAAGCCTAAATTGAGCCATGATTGATCACTCTCTACCGTCCAATTTACATTATTAATCAAGTCAAAAGAGAATTTATTATCATTATTGGGATTATTAGATATTGACAAATTAGACAATGACAAATAGTTCTTCTGAGGTGATAAATATTTAGAATCTAAATTACCAAAAGTGGCGATGTAAAGTTTATTTGGAGCGCTATTTGTAAGAGGATAATCTTGAAAATAATTTTGCACTGTAAAACTGGAGCAGTTTATTTTATCATTTCCTATAACATCAATAACCGAATTATAACCTTGATTAATTCCTAAATCTGCAGAATTAAAATAAATTACATTACCATTATTATCAAATTTCGATAAGACTTTATTTCCTTTGGCTGAATCAAATTGGTATTCATTATTATTAAAGAAAATTTTATCCTTAAAATTAAAGTAGCCATAAATATTTCCTAATTCATCTAAATCAATATTTGTGTATGTTGTATTTAATGCAGTTGGATCTTCAATATATTTTTGCCATTTTATATTTCCACTAATATCAATTTTAGCAATTAATCCAGCATAGATAGAATTGGAATAGTATTTCACTAAACTTGTTCCATCCAGACCAAGAAAATTATTATTTTTATCTGCCCAAAAGTTTCCTGAAACAATAATATCTGTCCCATCAAAAATGGCATCATTTATCCAACTATAAGAAAATAGACTATTTGTAGGATGAAAATTTTTACCCCAAATAACATTTCCATTTGTGTCGAACTTCAGCATTAAATTATCCATTTGATTTGTGTTAGTAGGAATTATTACTCCATCAAAATTATAATCAGTTCCTAAATTATTAATCGGTTCCGTAAAAACATATAAATTATTTTGAGAATCAAATACAGGAATAAATTGATAGGCACCAATATTATTATAAGATTTGGTATAAATGATATTTCCAGTTAAGCTATTTAATTTTACAATGTAAATACTCCCAAGAGATATGTCATCAATTGAAGAACCATTTAAGCCCAAAATATACACATCACCATTTCTATCAGTTATAACACTTGCTCCTTGACTTCCCACAATTTCCTTATGCCAAATCAATTTTCCATTTTTATCAATTTTTAATAAAATTTTCAAATTAGATAAACCACCTTGAAAATTAAATACTTTTCCAGAGGAATCTGTAAAGTTTGAGGTTAGTTGTTTTGTATCACAAAATATTAAGAAATTATCATCTTTATCAACACACGCAAAATCTTGAGAAATATTTAGCCTAGTAAAATTAGAATCATTTCTATCTCCATCAAATTTAGCAATCCACTTTGGGATTCCATCTTCCCCTAATCTTGTTATAATTCTACTATAATCAACCCCAGTATAATTAATATTATAATAACTAGAACTACCATCAGCTACAAAAGAAAAAAAAGTTTCATTCTTTAAAGAATTCAAATGTTTTATGAAAGTCTGATTGTAAAAACCTTGCGATTGAGTTGGTTGAAACAACCTAGTATTAAGAGGTGCATTGATTTGCGAAAAACAAAAATTAGAAATTAAAATAAATAGAATAAATAAATTTGAGAAAACGTTCAAAAGATAATAGTTTTTTTTCATGGATTATTTTTTTCAAAGATAAAATAAAAACTTATTTTTCTAAATTTATATACAATGATTTTTCTCCAACTTAAAAAAATTCGCATCCTTGTTTCAAAACAAGCGTTTAAATTAAAATATTTCTAAAATAAAATTAATTAGTTAAAATTATTAATCAATTTTAATATTTTATTTTTATTTATAAACTTTAAATCTATTTTTGCATACGAAATGTAAACATTTAATCAACTTTTAAAATATTTATATAAGATATGTGCGGAATTGTATGCTTGTTTGATGCGAAACAAAAAACAGACGCTCTGCGTCCTCAGATATTAGAAATGTCTAAAAAAATTAGACACCGCGGTCCAGATTGGAGCGGAATTTTCCAATCAGAAAAAACTGTTTTTTCTCACGAAAGATTAGCAATTGTAGACCCAACTTCGGGGAAACAACCTTTATTTACCAAAGACGGGAAAGTAGTTCTTGCTGTGAATGGCGAAATCTACAACCATCAAGAACTCAGAAAAGAATTCCCTGATTATGAATTCCTTACTCAGTCTGATTGTGAAGTTATATTGGCACTTTATAGAAAATACGGCAAAGATTTCATCGAAAAACTCAACGGTATTTTTGCATTTTCGCTTTATGATATCGAAAACGATATTTATTTAATTGCAAGAGATCACATGGGAATTTGTCCGCTTTATCAAGGTTGGGACAAACACGGAAACTATTATGTAGCTTCTGAACTGAAAGCTTTAGAAGGCATTTGTAATAAAATTGAAACTTTTTTACCAGGGCATTTTGTTTACAGCAAAGACGGACAAGAACTTCAACAGTGGTACAAAAGAGATTGGGAAGATTTTGAAAATGTAAAAGACAAAGAAACCAGCATTGCGGCCATTAGAAAAGGCTTAGAAGATGCGGTACACAGACAAATGATGAGTGACGTTCCTTATGGAGTTTTACTTTCTGGCGGACTTGATTCTTCTATTATTTCGGCAATTGCTGCAAAATATGCAAAAAAACGCATCGAAAGTGGAGACGAACAAGAAGCTTGGTATCCTAGATTACACAGTTTTGCGGTTGGTCTAGAAGGTTCGCCAGATTTATTAGCGGCTCAGAAAGCAGCAGAACACATCGGTTCTGTACACCACGAAATTCACTTTACCGTTCAAGAAGGTTTAGATGCGGTACGTGATGTTATTTATCACCTCGAAACGTATGATGTAACTACAGTTCGTGCTTCTACACCAATGTATTTAATGGCGAGAGTGATTAAATCTATGGGAATTAAAATGGTACTTTCTGGTGAAGGAAGCGATGAACTTTTTGGCGGATATTTATATTTCCACAAAGCTCCAAACGCTAAAGAATTCCATGATGAAACGGTAAGAAAATTAGGAAAATTACACTTATATGATTGTTTGAGAGCCAACAAAGCATTAATGAGTTGGGGAATTGAAGGAAGAGTTCCTTTCTTGGACAAAGAATTTATGGATATTGCCATGACCGTAAATCCTGCAGATAAAATGGTTACTGCTCACGAACCCAAAATTGAAAAATGGTTATTGAGAAAAGCTTTTGAAGATTTGTTACCAGAATCAATTGCTTGGAGACAAAAAGAACAGTTTTCTGACGGAGTTGGTTATAGCTGGATTGACTCTTTAAAGGAAGTTGCCGAAAAAGTAGTGACTGATGAAATGATGGCAAATGCAAAATTCCGTTTTCCTCAAAACACCCCACAAAATAAAGAAGAATACAGATACAGAACGATTTTTGAAGAGCATTTCCCAAGTGAAACCGCTGCTTTAACTGTTCCATCTGTACCATCGGTAGCTTGTTCTACGCCAATTGCACTGGAATGGGACGAAGCTTTCAAAAAAATGAATGATCCGAGCGGAAGAGCCGTGATTTCCGTTCATGAAGATTCTTATTAGAAATTGTTATTCAAAATTTGATATGAAGAGAAGTCTGTTCTAAATTAGGGCAGGCTTTTTTGTAATTTGTAAGACTAAAAACTACAATTTGATTAAGCATTAAAAAAATCATATTTTTGCATAGAATTTGTATCAAAATAGAAATTTAAAAATTCCAAAAAAATGTCAAAAGTAAAAGTAGGCACAGTGCAAATGACCTGTGTAAAAGATAAAAACGAAAATCTGCAAAAAGCCATCGAAAAAGTAAGAGAAGCTGCTGCAAAAGGTGCTCAAATTGTTTGTTTACAAGAACTTTTCACGTCACTTTATTTTTGTGATGTAGAAGATTATGACAATTTTGATTTAGCAGAAGCCATTCCTGGACCTTCTACCAATGCTTTGAGTGAAGTTGCCAAAGAATTAGGCGTGGTAATTATTGCTTCCCTTTTCGAAAAAAGAGCGCAAGGTTTGTACCACAACACCACTGCAATTTTAGATGCAGACGGAACTTATCTTGGAAAATACAGAAAAATGCACATTCCAGATGATCCTGCTTTTTACGAAAAATTCTATTTCACGCCAGGAGATTTAGGTTATAAAGTTTTTCAAACCAAATTTGCAAAAATTGGTGTTTTAATTTGCTGGGATCAGTGGTATCCAGAAGCTTCTAGAATCACTGCATTGATGGGTGCTGATATTTTATTTTACCCTACCGCAATTGGTTGGGCAACAGACCAAGACGAAGAAACCAACCAAGACCAATACAACGCTTGGCAAACCATACAAAGAAGTCATGCTGTTGCAAATGGAGTTCCTGTAGTTTCTGTAAACCGAGTTGGCTTTGAGCAAGATGGCGCTATGAAATTCTGGGGCGGAAGTTTCGTTGCTAATGCACAAGGTAAATTATTGTATCTCGCATCTCACGACCAAGAAGAAGTGGCAGTTACTGAATTAGATTTATCTCAAACCGATTATTTCCGTAAACACTGGCCTTTCTTGAGAGACAGAAGAATAGATTCTTATCAACCTATTGTTAAAAGATTTATTGACGAAGACTAATGATTGATCTAACAAAAACCCCGAAATCACAAGGCTACGTTTTCCCAGCAGAATGGGAAGAACACGAAGCTACTTGGCTTTCTTGGCCTCACAAAGAAGAATCTTGGCCAGGTAAATTAGAAGAAATTTATCCTTATTACTGTCAATTTATCAAAATTCTTTCCGAAGACGAATTCGTGAGAATCAATGTAAAAGACGAAGAAATGAGAAAATTTGCCATGGATTGCATTATGCAAACTGGTGCAAATCTCGAAAATATAGAATTTTATTTCCACGAAACCAACGATGCATGGTGCAGAGATCACGGTCCCGCTTTTTTGATTAATAAAAATGGTGAAGAACTAGAAAAAGCAATCGTAGATTGGGGTTATAATGCTTGGGGAAATAAATATCCTCCGTTTGATTTAGATGATGTAATTCCTACAAAAATCGGAAAGGAATTTGACATTCCTGTTTTTTATCCCGGAATCGTAATGGAAGGTGGAAGCGTAGAATTTAACGGGAAAGGCACTATTTTGACTTCAAAATCTTGTCTTTTGAATAAAAATAGAAATCCTCATCTTTCAAAAGAAGAAATTGAAGAATATCTTAAAAATTATTACGGACAAGAGCAAGTTCTTTGGGTAAGTGACGGAATTATTGGTGATGACACTGATGGACATATTGATGACACCGTTCGTTTTGTGAATGAAAAAACTGTTTTAACCGTTGTAGAAGATAATCCTGAAGACGAAAACTACGAAATCTTGCAAACCAACCTCAGAGAATTGCAAGAAATGAAACTTTTAGACGGCTCTCCTTTAAATATTATTGAATTGCCAATGCCAGATCCTGTAATTTGGGAAGACCAAAGATTGCCAGCTTCTTATGCTAATTTTTACATCTCGAACAAGCACGTTATTGTGCCAACTTACAGATGTAGCAAAGACGAAATAGCTTTAGAAATTATCCAAAAATGTTTCCCAGAAAGAAAAGTGGTAGGTATAGATTCCACAGAAATTATTTGGGGATTAGGCAGTTTTCATTGTTTAAGCCAACAAGAACCATTAGTATAAACTATCAAAACCTGCAAATTTGCAGGTTTTATTTTTTGTAAATTTGATGTAATGAAACCACAGATTGAAAATATAGAAACCACCAAAAAAATTCTTCCATTAATATTAGCTACTGCTATTTTCATGCAGATGTTAGATTCTACTATTCTCAACACTTCTCTTCCTTCTATTGCAAAAGATTTGAACGAGTCACCGCTCAATATGCAAAATGCCATTATCAGTTATGTTTTGACATTAGCTTTATTTATGCCTGTTAGTGGTTTTTTGGCAGATAAATTCGGGACGAAAAAAGTATTTATTATTTCTTTAATCCTATTCAGTTTAGGTTCTCTTTTGTGTTCACTTTCCCCAAACTTAACTTTTTTGGTGATTGCGAGGGTAATACAAGGAGTTGGAGGAAGTTTAATGACACCAGTTGGTAAATTAGCACTTATCAAAACTTTTGACAAAAGTGAATTACTGAAAGCGATGAATTTTGCTATTATCCCTGCTTTAATTGGCCCAGTTCTCGGTCCATTAATTGGAGGTTATATGGTAGATTATCTTTCTTGGCATTGGATATTTTTAATAAATCTACCAATTGGAATTTTAGGAATTGTGCTGAGTGTAAGATATATGCCAAATTACTTTTCAAAAATCATAGATTTTGATTTTAAAGGTTTTCTATTTTTTGCAGCAGCGTCTTTGTTGCTTTCCATTTCTCTAGAATGGATGGGAAACGCTAAAAATATAACTCCTGTTCTATTGGTATTTTTAATGGGTTTTATTTTTATTTATCTCTATTACAGACACGCCAAAAAAGAAGAAAATCCTATTTTTCCTTTAGAATTATTCATGGTAAGAACCTTCAGAGTGGGATTTTTAGGAAATTTAGCGACGAGATTAGGCATTAGTTCTATTCCGTTATTAATTCCTTTGATGATTCAAATTGCTTACGGACAATCTGCAGTAGTTTCTGGCTGGATTGTAGCACCGATGGCGATTACAGCGATGTTTGGAAAATCTGCCGTTATTAAAATCCTGAATCGTTTTGGCTACAGAAAAACATTGATGTTCAACACTTTTCTCATAGGAACACTCATTTGTTTAATGGCAATCCCGGGAATTAACACATCTATTTATTGGTTTATACCTTTAATTTTGGTTTTAGGATTTTTTAATTCTATCCAATTTACCTCTATGAATACTATTTCCATTTCGGATTTGCGAGACAGTCACACCAGCAGTGGAAATTCTTTAATTTCTGTAAATCAACAAATTGCTATAGGATTTGGAATTGCATTTGGTTTAATCATTTTAAAACTTTTTGAAGGCGATACGCAACTTATCAAAGGAAATATTCACAATGCTTTTCGATATACTTTTTTGGTGATGGGAATTCTCACTATTTTATCAGGCTTTGTCTTTAGAAGACTCCATTTCAGAGATGGTGATAATATGAAATCTTAAAATCTTTCCCTGAAATAACTTTCTGAAAACGCTAAAAAAACTATATTTGCTCAACTTAAATTTTATAAGAATGGATTCAGCAAAGGTGTTGCTAATTTTTGTATTTGTATATTTTGTAGGACTTCTCGTAATTTCTTATTTCACCAGTAGAAATTCAGACAATCAATCTTTTTTCATTGGGAACAAAAAAAGTAAATGGTGGCTCGTTGCTTTTGGAATGATTGGCACCAGTTTAAGCGGTGTAACTTTTATTTCTGTACCGGGAACCGTAGGTAAAATGACTGCTGGTAATTATCCTTTTGGCGGATTTGAATATTACATGATGGTGATTGGCTTTTTCATCGGATATTTTATTGTTGCAGCTATTTTACTTCCTCTTTATTACAAGATGAATCTTACTTCTATCTACACCTATCTAGGAAAAAGATTTAATGTAGAAGCACATAAAATTGGTTCTTTATTTTTCATCATTTCTAGAGCTATTGGTGCCACTGCAAGATTATATTTAGTGGTTAATGTTTTGCAATTATTTTTATTAGAAAATCTTGGTGTACCTTTTTGGGTTACTGCAGCAGTAATACTTTTAATGGTACTGCTCTACACCTATGAAGGTGGTGTAAAGACCATTGTTATTACAGATACATTGCAAACTTCATTTATGATTATCAGCCTAGTTGCCTGTATTATTTATATTTTATCAAATCTTAATCTTTCTACTCCTGAAGCTTTCCAAATTTTGGCGGATAAAGACTACACCCATTTCATTAATACTGATATCAATTCTAAAACATTTTTCTTAAAAACAATTCTAGGCGGAATGTTTATTACCATTGCCATGACAGGTCTAGACCAAGAAATGATGCAAAAAAACATTTCTGTAGATAACCTTAAGAATTCTAAAAAGAACATGCTCACTTTTGCTGGAACACTGTTGCTAGTAAACTTGGCATTTTTGTTTTTAGGAGGTTTACTGTATCTTTTTGCGATGCAAAATGGCGCAGAATACTCGCAATTGGTAGATGTAGTCAATGGTAAAGAAAATATTACCAATATTTTTGGGTTTAAAGACGCTGCGGGAAATATTAACAATATTATGGGAGACGATTTATTCCCAGCACTTTCTTTGCAAGGTTATTTTCCTATGTTTATTTCTGTTATTTTCATTATCGGGCTTACTTCTGCTCTTTTCCCTTCTGCTGATGGTGCTTTAACCGCAGTTACAAGTTCTTACTGTGTAGATTTATTAAACTTAAACGAAGATACTACCAGAACAGAAAAACAAAAGAAAACATTGAGAATGAAAATTCACCTAATTTTCACTGTAGTATTCTTCCTTCTCATTATGATTTTCAAATGGATTGATGATAAATCTATTGTTTACCTCATCATGGAAGTAGCGGGTTATACTTATGGTCCACTTTTAGGATTATTTGCTTTCGGTATTTTTACGAAGCACACGATTTCTAAAAAATATGCAATTCTATCAGTAACCATATTCGCACCAATTTTCACGTATCTAATTAATTTTGTGGTAAGTAATTTCACTGACTATAAAATTGGAGTAGAATTGATTATTCTAAACGGTATCATCACCTTTTTAGGACTTTGGTTCATCAGAAAGAAATAAATTTTAAAAAATTCGGTAAATCATTGCCGAATTTTTTTATTTCAAAAAGTGAGAAATCTTTTCATTTTTAATTCTTACATGCCCCTTAAATTTAGTAAATTTGCAAAACTTATTTTATAAATCATGAGTAAATCTATTGAAGAGTTAAAAGCTCAGGCAACACAGATCAGAAGAGACATTTTAAGAATGGTTCACGCCGTAAATTCAGGACACCCAGGTGGAAGTCTTGGCTGTACAGAATATTTCACAGCACTTTATGGTAAAGTAATGAACTACAAACTCCCTTTCTCTATGGAAGGAAAAGGAGAAGATCATTTCTACCTTTCTAACGGTCACATTTCTCCCGTTTTCTATTCTACATTAGCAAGAAACGGTTTTTTCCCAATTTCTGAACTTTCTACTTTTAGAAAATTAAATTCTAGATTGCAAGGTCACCCAACTACACACGAACATTTAGAAGGCATCAGAATGAGTTCTGGTTCTCTTGGTCAAGGTTTATCTGTAGGAATAGGAGTAGCTTTAGCTAAAAAATTAGATGGAGATTCATCTTTAGTGTACACACTTCATGGAGATGGAGAATTACAAGAAGGACAAATCTGGGAAGCATTAATGTTTGCTGCTGCTAAAAAAGTAGACAACTTAATTTCTACAATAGATTATAACGGAAGACAAATCGATGGTGATACAGATGATGTATTATCTCTAGGAGATTTAAATGCTAAATTAAGAGCTTTCGGTTGGGAAGTTTTAGAAGAGAAAAACGGCAACGATTTAGAAGCGGTAATAGCAGTTTTAGAACATGCAAAATCTAAAACAGGAAACGGAAAACCAGTGGCCATCATTCTTCATACAGAAATGGGACAAGGTGTAGATTTTATGATGGGATCTCACTCTTGGCACGGAAAAGCTCCGAATGATGCTCAGTTAGAAAGTGCACTTTCTCAACTTTATGTAGAAACCGAAGCAGATTATTAATTCTTCTAAATTTAATACACATGAAATTTACATACACAGAAAAAAAAGATACAAGAAGCGGTTTTGGAGCAGGTTTAGCTGAATTAGCAGACAAAAATCCAAATGTAGTAGCACTTTGTGCAGACTTAATCGGTTCTCTAAAAATGGAGAAATTCATAGAAAAAGCTCCAGAAAGATTTGTACAAACAGGTATTGCAGAAGCAAATATGATGGGTATTGCTGCTGGTTTAGCTACTGCTGGTAAAATTCCTTTCGCAGGAACATTTGCTAACTTTGCTACTTCTAGAGTTTTAGACCAAGTTCGTCAATCTATCGCTTACTCTAATAAAAATGTGAAAATCGCTGCTTCTCATGCTGGTTTAACTTTAGGAGAAGATGGTGCAACTCACCAAGTTTTAGAAGACATCGGTCAAATGAAAATGTTACCAGGAATGGTTGTAATTAATCCTTGTGATTATAACCAAACCAAACAAGCTACTCTAGCTGCAGCAGAATATGAAGGTCCAGTTTATTTAAGATTTGGTAGACCTGTAGTTCCTGTTTTCATTCCAGAAGATATGCCTTTCGAAATTGGTAAAGGAATTTTACTTCAAGAAGGAAAAGATGTTACGATTGTAGCAACTGGACATTTAGTTTGGGAGTCTCTTCTAGCTGCTGAAGAATTAGAAAAAGAAGGAATTTCTTGTGAAGTGATTAATATTCACACCATCAAACCTTTAGACGAAGAAATCATTCTAAAATCTGTAGAAAAAACGGGTAAAATTGTTACTGCAGAAGAGCACAATTACTTAGGTGGTTTAGGTGAATCTGTAGCAGGAATGTTATCTAGAAAAAGACCAACTCCACAAGAATTTGTTGCTGTAAATGATACTTTCGGAGAAAGTGGAACTCCAGCTGAATTAATGCACAAATACGAAATAGATGCAGAAGCTGTAGTAAAAGCGGTAAAAAGAGTTTTAGCAAGATAATTTAACTTATCATACCATATAAAATAACCCTAGAAGTTTTTCTAGGGTTATTTTTTGAAAAAACAATTAAAGTGAATTTAATTTTGCAATTCTTTTTGCAACTCAATTGCTTTTGGAAACAGAATATTATTCTCTAAATGGATATGAGTATGTAAATTTTCTTCGAATTCCTGAAGCATTTTATAAGTAACCTGATGCGTGTTACAAGCATCTGAAGGTGGTGTATATTGATTTAAAAGTTGGGCTATTTTTTCGAAACGATCTCCTTCATTTTCGTGTTCGTGTTTCATCATCTCAATTGGATTTTCTACTGCGCCAAAATGTGGTTTTGGTAATTCTACTCCTCTTCTTTTTGCTTCTACCATGTTTCTAATGAATGGGAATAATACCAATTCTTCTTTTTTCATGTGAGCCCCTAAATCTTCGGCAGATTGTTTAAACAATTCGTGAACCTCTATTAACTCTGGATATCTATCGCCTTTTACTCTTCTTAATTTATCTAAAAACTGAAGCAAGTAAATGGTTTTTTCTTCTACATAACGATGATGCGTTTTCTCGATATAATCTGATAATAAATCTAAATCCCAAGCTTTAAAATCGATGTTCTGAGTTGCATTTTGCGTTACTCTTTCTAAATCTGCATAAATATCTTCTGGATTTTTCTTTTTCACTGCACAAACTTCTTCTATACTTCTATTTCCTTTGCAACAAAAATCGATTCCGTATTTTTTAAATACAGCTGCTGTTCTAAAATCTTCGGCTACAATTCCGCCTATTGTTTTGTCTTTTATTTCCATATTTTTTTCTTTTTTGACAAGACAAAAATACAAAAATATTTTAATAGGACAAATTTATCCGAATTAAATTTAAGAAATAAAAAGAGAACTATCTCTAGTTCTTTAAGAAGGCAATACCTTGTTCTGTTTTAAGCGCCATATCATAGACTGATATTTCACTGAGCGAATCTCTTAATTCTTCCCTTATTCCTTTGAATTTATCATGAAAAGGACAAGGTTTCTCAGAAGTACATTTTTCTAAACCAAATGCACATCTCGTTAAAATATCTGGACCATCTGTAGCGAGTACAATTTCTATGAGTTTAATCTTATCAATCTTGTCTAATTCTACCGAAAAACCACCTTGTTTTCCTTTATTAGACGTCAATATCCCCTTCTTAGAAAGAGGTTGTAGAATTTTTGCAACAAAAGCTTCTGGAGCATTTGTAGCTTCAGCGATTTGTTTTACATTGGTTTTTTTACCAGCAAGAGCTTCTTGTGCTATATAAATTACCGATTTTATAGCGTATTCGCAAGCTTTAGAAAACATTTTTAATCATTTTAATCATCATTACGACATCAAAGTTAAGCAATTTATTCGGATTTTTTTATCTTATTTGAAAAAATTCCATTTTGGAATGATTGCTAATAAACCTAATGCCACATAAGAAAACAGCGTAAACAAATCTGAATATAGCATGGTAGAAAGATAAAACTCATGCAAGTAAAAATGAAACAGAATTGCTACTGGAAATAAGATTACTCCTATTTTTCTATAAAAATAAATGCCCACAATTGATAAAAGTCCGATAATATCTATTGTGAAAATCAAATAAAAGTACCAAACTGGAATATTAATGTCTGTTTTCTGAGAATACTCGGTAAGATCTACTCCTATTCCTAAAAAAGATAATGCTACCATAAAGAAAATGGCAACATAAAAAAAAGTGGTTTTTTGAGGATTTTTGTCAAAATAATTGTCTTCCATTCTTAATAAATTTATAAAAAAAGCCTTTGAAAATTCAAAAGCTTTATACTTTGCGAAAATAATAAATTATTAAACAGAAATAGCATTAATTAATCTATTTTTATCACTTAGAAACTCTTCCATAGAAATCATAGATTCAGTTCTCATAACATCTTGAATGTCATCTATTTGATAAATGATTCTTTTAGCGTCTTCAGTATTTTTAGCTCTTACCTTGCAGAAGATGTTATACTTACCAGAAATTACGCTTGCTTCTACCACATTTGGAATAGACGCTAATTCTTTAAGAACTTCTTGAGTTCTGTTAGATTTGGTTAATAAAATTCCAATGAATGCAGTAAAATGATAATCTAATTTACCATAATCTATATTTAAAGAAGAACCTAGGATAATTCCTGCATCTTCCATTTTCTTTACTCTTACGTGAATAGTACCTGCAGACACATCCATCTGTTTAGCGATTTCAGTGAAAGGCATTCTTGTATTTTCTACTAAAAAATCTAAGATTTTTTTGTCTATTTCATCTAATTGATAATTCATACCAGTATTTTTAGATTATTAAATTTATAAAAATTGCTATCTTTTTTTGCAAATTTATGAAATTTAATTGAAATGATAAAATATTATTTTGACAAAAAAACATTGATTTTTATCAGAAAATTTCTAAAAATCTCTTACTTAGCAGAATCAATTTTAATGGTTTCGGGTTTATTTTTATTAGAATTCTTTAAGGAATCTTTCACTTTATTTTTCTTTTTGAAAAGATTATTAAAGCTTTTACTATACACTACACCGGCTCCATAAGTTTGGTTGGCTGTAGAATTTAGCGTAGTTCCTAAACCTAAGTTAGAAGGCTTAGAATAAGCTCTAAGGATTAACGAACCATCATTTTTCTTAGACACATCATATTCTATAATTCCTTCTCCAGAAAGATAATTTCCGTAGGTATTTTCAGTTTTCGCAACAGGAATTCCAAAACCAGTTTTCAAGGTTACTCTTGGCGAAAGAATAAAATTTCCGCCAATATTGGCTCTATCTGCTGTATTAGAAGCTTGGTCTCCTTTGATGTAATTCAAGTCAATTTGGAATTGCTCACTAATCGTATTGATTACGTTGCCCAATTGTTTTAAAACCAAATTATAACCCAGATCAGAACCTACATTCCCAATATTGATATTTCCAAATCCACCTGTATTAGAAGTATTGAAATTATTAAGAAGCAATACAGAACCAAATTGCAACGTTTTTTCGTCGTTATTGCTCATTCTTACCGTCAAAGCTTCTTTTACTTGTGAAGAAACATCTGGAGCTTGAACATCAAACTCAATTTTAGGATTTCTAAGATTTTGGGTAATTTTCGTTTGAAGCATTACATTAATCGGCGGCAAATTACCTACGCCTAAATATTCTGTAGCATTAGAAACTGTTCTGTAATAATTTGCAGTGATATTCAATGCTGGATTAAATGGATCTCCATCCCAAGAAATGCTGCTAAATCTATCAATTTGGAAAGTTTTTTCTAGAATTGCTTTAGAAATATACGTTCCGTTTTCCACAGAATATGTTCCATCAAGAGAAATTCTTCCGTTAGGTTTCATGACAAATTTTAATTTATCTGAATCTCCTCTTACCACAATATCTCCGATATCATCTCCCACCAAAACACTTACGGTAGAACCTTTGTCAACACTCAAAAGAAGGTTAATATCCATATTTACCCCTTTTTTCGTTCCTTCATCAATACTTACCACACCTGTTTTGTCTTCTTTTAAGAATCTGAGCATTTTAAACTCATCTACAGAAGAGGTGGTATTACTATTAAGAGTGAAAATACTGTTATTCAAAATTTGGAAAGGCTCTGAATCTGTTGGTGTATCTTTACCCGCAGTAATACTGAGTTTTCCATTGTCAAAACCAACATACAAATCACCTTTTCCATAAATTTTACCCCAGAATAAATCAAAATCGATCTGTTTAGTATCTAAAAGCATTAAATTATCCGAAGTAATTAAGACGTTGGCTCCAATATTAGAAAGATTACTCAAATTAATCTGCGCCAATGAAAGCGTTCCCGAAGAATTATTTCTTCCGTCCCTAATTTTCACAGGTTCAGTAACTAAGATGTTTCCATTTTGCAACAATACGGTAGCATCTGCAAAAGTATAATCTACTCCGTTAAAATTAACTTTCAGTCCAAAATCCTTTAAAGCAATATCTCCGCCGTAATTTATATCATTCATAGGACCGTTAATCGCTACAATTCCAGTTGCTTTTCCACGGAAATTAGAGAAAATATTGGTCACAAATGCCTGCACAAACCCAAGATTAAATTCTTGCAAATCTGCGGTTAAATTTAATGTAGGAGAAGTGGTATTATTATCTATAGTTCCCGTAACTTCTAATTGATTTTTTCCTAAAAATTCAGAAGAAAGGATTTTTGCATTAATGTCAAAAATATTAGGTTGAGCACTATTTTTCGCAGAAATTACCATATCTCCCAATTGTTTTCCGCTTAAGAAAATATCTTTAACTTCTAAATCAACCAAAGGTTCGAAGCTGGTTTTGCTCATTTTCAACTGTATGTTTCCATTGGCAATTCCTTTTAGGTCAAGATTTCCTTTTTGGCTCGGTAATAAGTCTATAATTTTAGAAATTTCTACATTTTTTACATCTATATCAGCGGTGAAATCTTTGGCATCTTTATAAGTCGCTTCCTTTACAAACAATTCGCTTTCTTCAGAATACAATCGTAGATTTTTAATGAGAAAATCTCCCGTTTTTTTACGATAAGTAATGCTATGATTGAGTTCTGGAGAGGTGTCTACATTCCAAGTAAAATTGTTCAGCTTCAGTTCTGTAGGCTCGAATCTTATTACGTAATCACCATTTGCATCTACTCCTTGGTTGATGTTAATAGCATAAGATTTCAAGGTCTCCTTTTCTTCATCTTCTAATGTCCCCAGTTTGAAATTCGCAGCCAAATGAAGCAAGGTATTATTTTCGTTTCTACCAGTAAGCGTAACGTCTCTCAATACATTTTTGCTGTATTCTATTCTACCAATATTGGCGAAAATTTGTTCAGAAGGATTTGCCGTATTGATTCTGATGATTACATTATTAATCATCGCAGAATCTTTGGTCACCTTATTTTCGTCTAGTTTATATTCTGGATTTGCCTGTGCCAAAAGCCTATCTGCTTGAGAAATTTCTTGTTTTATAGTCAAAATATATTTTAGAGAAGTCGAATTAAGATTCAGCACTAAATCATTGGTATTTCCGTTATACGAACCGTCAATTTTCGCACCTTCTGGAATTTTTAAATTCGGTTCAAAATAATTTACTAGTTTTTGACTCACATCAAAATTATAAGTAAACTGTTGACCTTTGTACAATCTTCTTTGTGGATTTCCAACCAAAATTTTATCAAAACCATTTTGGAACATTTTTCCTAAATCTCCCAAATTATATTTTCCAGAAATGTTTCCTTTTACCACATTCGGAATATCTGCATCTACAATTCTATTTCCGTTTTCGAAGTAGGCTTTTACACTACCATTCGGAACGTCTATTTTTTGGTCACCTGCATAGAAAATCACATTGTTGAGTTGAGCATCAAGATTCATATCATTCAAATCCTTGAATGCTAATTTCCCATCAACATTTCCACTAAAAACTGATTTTCCGTTACCTTGAACTCCGAAATAACTTAAATTAAGATAATCGATATTTCCTTTGATATCAGCAAAAAGTCTTGGCGTAGAAAAATCTATTTTTCCAGTTATTTTTCCTTTTGCTTCTTCATCATTGATGGTGATAATTCCGTTATATTGTTTTTTATCAAGCGTTCCATCTAGATATAGATTGTTAATGGTTTTTCCTGTGATATCAATTTTAGAAATATTAGATTTAGTTCTTAAAGTCAACGTATTGACATCAAAACCTCTTCCATCTACATCAAATCTTCCCGAAATTAAACCTACCGCACTGCTTTTAGTAATGGCAGAAGTATTGAAATCTTTCACATCTAAAACACCAACATATCGAGGATTTTGTTGGTCAATATCAGACAAAACAATATCTGCATTGGCTCTACCAATAGTTGTAATGGCATTTCCTTTGGCAATTACTCTTTTTGGCGTAACATCTACCGCACCTTTGTACTGAATTCTTCCGAAAGGATCTGCGAAATTCTTCATTTTATTGGCTACAAAACTCGGAACCATCGCTCGAAGCGCAGGATAAGTAAAATTGGTAGAAATATTATTGGTTACGATATTGAAATTCCCTTTCAATAAATTTCTAAACTTAGTATTTGGTGTGTAAATATTTACATTTTCACCCGTTAAAAGGAAATCATTGAGTCTAAAATTATTCAGCGATCCATTCATCTCTCCCGAAAGATTGATAGCAGTATAATTGTCCCATTTTGTTGCAAAATAGGAAATATCATAACCTGAAACTGCACTTCCGCGCTTCATTTTCATTTCCCAATTCACTTTATTATTGAAATCTTGCCACTTGGTTTCTTTATCTAAATGAAAAGTAAGGTCACCTTGTAAAAGCGAATGATCGGTATAAAGTGTTAAATCCTTTAAACTCAAAAATTCTTTAGACATCGAAAAATCTGTAGAAAAAGTATCTAAAGTGTGTACTTTCCCCCATCTTTTGGTCTTAAAACTAAGATTATTAATTCTAGCAGAAATATCTGGTCCAGAAATATTAAGATGTGGTGCAATAAGATTTACATTTTCTGCTTGCAACCATTTTCCTTCGTCACCTTCATGATTTTGATTGATGATAGAAATTTTAGAATTTAAAATAACTACTCTAGAATTGAGTTTGAAAGGTGGTTTTTTAGGATCACTTGGTTTCCCCCTATCAAATTTGGTAATAAATCTGTTAAAATTATCAATAGAATCACCTTTATAAGTCACCACTTTTACATCTGCCTCAGAAAGCGTCAACGTAGAGAAATCAAGTTGTCTAGATTTTCCAATTTTCAAGATTGATAACCAGTCAGAATCTGCTCTAAATTGCTTGGCAAAGATTAAATCATTATTTCTGTCGTCTTTTATTCTAAGACCATGAATAATAACATCTCCCAGAATGTTCACTTCTACTTTTTCTTTGGAAATTTTCACTCCAAAATCATCTTCCAAAAATCCTAAAGCTCTACTAGCTGCATAATCCTTAGTTGCAGGAAGATTGATAATAATTAAAAAGGTAAGAAATAAAAAAGACGCAATTGCGGCAAACCAAAGGAACAATTTGGCCCACCAAGAAAACTTTTGTACATCTTCTACAGCCTGAGCTACAGTTTCTTTGGCCGCTTCTACAGGATGTTCTATAGTGTGTTTTACGCCTTCTGCAACATCAGTTATTTTTTCACCAACTTTTTCTGAAATTGGTTTGTTGTTTTCGGAGTTATTATTTTCTAAATTTGCCATTAATTATGAATGAACCAATTATTTTAGGAATAGAATCTTCTTGTGATGATACTTCTGCTGCCATTATTAACGGAAATAAAATCCTTTCTAATATAGCAGCGAATCAAACGGTACACCAAGAATATGGTGGCGTAGTTCCAGAATTGGCTTCTAGAGCCCACCAACAAAACATTATTCCTGTAGTGGAAAAATCCTTCACTAAAGCAAATATACAACAAAAAGATATTTCTGCCATAGGATTTACTCGTGGACCTGGACTTTTAGGCTCTCTGCTTGTAGGAACGTCTTTTGCCAAATCTTTGGCGATGAGTTTAGATGTCCCATTGATTGAAGTTAACCATCTTCAGGCGCATATTCTTTGTCACTTTATCGAAGATGCAAATCCGATGCCACCTAAATTTCCATTTCTATGTCTTACCGTTTCTGGAGGACACACCATGATTGTTTTGGTGAAAGATTATTTTGATATGGAAATCATTGGAAAAACCATAGATGATGCTGCTGGTGAAGCTTTTGACAAAATCGGAAAAATCATGGGATTAGATTATCCTGCAGGTCCAATTATCGATAAACTCGCTAAATTAGGAAATCCTGATGCTTTTATTTTTGGAAAACCTAAACTTGAAAACTACGATTATTCATTCAGCGGAATTAAAACTTCGGTTTTATATTTTCTTCAAAAACAACTGAAAGAAAATCCGAATTTCATTCAAGAAAATGTAGAAAATCTTTGCGCTTCTGTTCAGAAAACCATCATCGATGTATTGATGAAAAAATTAGAAAAAGCTGCCAAAGATTACGATGTTAAAGAAGTAGCGATTGCTGGTGGTGTTTCTGCTAATTCTGGTTTGAGAGAAGCCATGCAGAAAAATGCAGAAAAATTAGGATGGAACGTTTACATACCGAAATTTGAATACACTACAGACAATGCAGCAATGATTGCCATGGTAGCAAAACTGAAATTCGAACGTGGAGAATTTACAGATTTAAGAACCAGCGCAACTGCAAGATACGATATGTAATGATGTTGGGTGATGAAAAATAATAATATATCGTAATTTTAAATTTTTAAACAAACTCATAACTTTTAACTTATAACTAAGCACTTATGGCTTCAGGCTTTTTTGCAATTTTAGATGATATCGCTGCATTGATGGACGATGTAGCAGTTGCTAGTAAACTGGCAACCAAAAAAACCGCGGGAATTTTAGGAGACGACTTGGCTGTAAACGCCGAAAAAGCGACAGGCTTCCTTTCTTCTAGAGAATTACCTGTACTTTGGGCAATTACCAAAGGTTCATTCCTTAACAAATTGATTATTTTACCCATTATTTTTGGGTTAAACTGGTTATTTCCTGCAGCCATCAAAATCATTTTGGTGATTGGTGGTTTATATCTGGCTTATGAAGGTGCCGAAAAAATTATAGAATTTTTCTTTCATAAAAATGACCACAAAACAGAACACGAAGAAGCTTTAGATGTGATGGATGATCCTATCGCTGCAGAAAAAGCAAAAGTAAAATCTGCTATCACTACTGATTTTATTTTGTCCTTAGAAATTGTAATTATTGCTTTAGGTTCTGTATTAGACCAACCGCTTCTTAACCAAATTCTAACCGTTACTGTCGTTTCAATCATCGCTACAGTTGGGGTTTATGGAATTGTAGCTTTAATTGTAAGAATGGACGATGCTGGATATAAACTGCAAAAAAAATCTAAAAAAGAAGGCGGAATTTTATTTAATATTGGTCAATTGCTCATCAATATGTTGCCTTGGGTAATTAAAATTTTAGGAGTAGTGGGTACTATTGCTTTAATTTTAGTTGCTGGAGGAATTTTCCTACACAATGTAGAATATTTACATCATTTGGTTGAAGATTTACCTACACCTGCTATTGTCAATGAATTTGCCGCTGGAATTATTGGCGGTTTATTGATGGTAATTTTGATTACAATTGGCAAAAAAATCATTTCACTGTTCAAAAAATAAAAAAATGAAACTTTTCTTTGGCGAAATTATTCCAGATGTAAAAATTAATGACGAAGAGCAACAGCACATCGTGAAAGTTCTTCGTATGAAAGAAGGCGAAGAAATTTTCGTGACAGACGGAAAAGGAAATCTCGCCAAAGGAAACCTCGTTTTTGAAGGGAAAAAAGTCAGTCTGAACGTTACGGAAGTTCAAGAATATTTTCCGAATCTTACCAGACAATTACATATTGCAATTGCACCTACCAAAAACATCGACAGAATTGAATTTTTTGTTGAAAAAGCAACAGAAATGGGTATTTCTGAGATTACTATTCTAAATACTGAAAAAACAGAACGTAAAAACCTGAACATCGAAAAACTCAGAAAACAAGCTGTTGCAGCCTCTAAACAAAGTTTAAGATTCTTCTTTCCAAAAATTAATGATGTTACAAAACTTTCAGATTTTATTAAAAATGTAAATCCGGAAATGACTTTTGTGGCGCATTGCGATGTTGCTTTTGAACGCATCAACCTCAGTGAAATTCCAGAATTGACCAATCCTACTTTCCTTATTGGTCCAGAAGGTGATTTTTCTGAAAAAGAAATTAAAATGTTAGCCAAAAAAGGCATTAAAGCCGTTTCACTGGGACACCAAAGATTAAGAACAGAAACCGCAGGGATTTTCGTAGCTGCGTGGAATTATTTTAAGTCAATAAGTGAATAGAAAATTTTTCTATTCGGAAAAGTGAATCTATAATTTATATTTGAACACTGATAACACAGATTAAACTGATTTTCACTGAAAATAAATCTGTGTTTATCTGCTAAATCTATATCATCTGCGTTCTATCAAAAATCTTTCCAAAAGTTTTTCGCCACTTCTAATAGAATTTACTGTCCATCTGATTTTCATTTCTAGTAATTTTTCTTCGGACAATTTATAATCAATTCCAGATTTCATGAGTTTTTGCTTCAATTCGTACATACAAATTGCAGCGGCAACAGAAACGTTAAAACTTTTGGTAAAACCATACATGGGAATGGCCAAAGTTTCGTCTGCAAACTCTAAAATTTCATCAGAAACACCTTCTAATTCTGTCCCAAAAACCAGGGCAATCGGTTCTTTCACTTCGTAATCAGGCAACATGGTTGCGTTATTTTCTGGAGAAACCGCCAAAATTTTATAACCTCTGTTTTTGATTTCCTTCAAAGAATCTAAATTATTAGGCATTTTTTCTACTTTTACCCAAGTTTCTGCACCTTTCGTCACCTTCAAATTTGGGTTGAAAACATTTTCTTCTTCCAAAGCAACTACGTGATGAAAACCGCAAGCTTCCACACTTCTTACAATCGCTGCTGCATTACGGAACTGATACACATCTTCCATCACCGGAAGCACAAAATCTGAACTCTCCTGAGAAAAATGCTCTATTTTACTCAATCTTTCATCAGTAAGAAATTGTTTTAGATAATCAAAAGTTTCTTGAAGTCTGTTTTTAGGAATCATTTGGCAAAATTGCAAAATATTTTAGAAATTAACTTTAAATTTTTAACTTTAAAGTCTGAAAAATTCTACAAAAAAGAAAATTTTACATGAAAAGAAAAGTCCTCATCATATACACAGGCGGAACTATCGGAATGGAGAAAGATTATGAAACCAATAGTCTTCGCGCTTTTGATTTCAATCATATTTTCAATAAAATCCCAGAGATGAATCTGCTGGAATGCGAGGTAAGCGTTCATCAGTTTTCAGAACCATTGGATTCATCAGATGTTGGACCAAAAGAATGGAAGGAAATCGCGCAATTAATTGAAAAAAATTACCAAAATTTTGATGGATTTTTGATTCTTCATGGAACAGATACCATGGCTTATACGGCTTCTGCACTGAGTTTCATGCTTAAAAATTTAAGAAAACCTGTGATTTTGACGGGTTCGCAATTGCCAATCGGGGATTTAAGAACTGATGCCAAAGAAAATTTACTCACGAGTCTTTATTACGCGAGTTTATATCAAAATGATGAAGCTGTGGTACAAGAAGTGGCGCTCTATTTCGAATATAAATTATTGAGAGGAAACCGTTGTTTAAAATATTCTGCTGAGAATTTCGATGCATTTATCAGTCCAAATTACCCAATTTTAGGAGAATCTGGTGTTCACTTGAAGGTGGAAGAAGCCATGCTGTATAGAACGCCTTATCAAGAAGATTATTCGGTGGATTTACATTTGAATGACAGCATTCTTTTGTGGAGAATTTTCCCTGGAATCAATTTAGAAAGTTTGCCTCAAATTCCTAAAATCAAGGTTTTAATTCTTCAAGTTTTCGGTTCTGGAACGATTTTCAGCAATAAAAAAACGGAAGAAGTGCTTCAAAAAATCAGAAATAACGGAACTGAAATCGTGGTGATTTCTCAATGTGTTTCTGGTGGAATAAGCATCGGAAAATACAATAACAGTAACATTTTCAAAAAGATTGGCGCAATAAGCGGTCATGACATCACTGCCGAAAGTGCTTTGGCAAAAGCTATGCATTTAATTGATAATCCAAATTACTCAGGTGATTTTGCTGAAAATTTTAAGAAAAATCTGCGTGGAGAAATTTCGGAAATTGAAGAATAAATTCTACCTTTGCCATCTGAAAAAGAAAGGTGTCCGAGTGGTTGAAGGAGCTACCCTGGAAAGGTAGTATACGGGTAACTGTATCGAGGGTTCGAATCCCTTCCTTTCTGCAAAAAATCCGCAAACTATTGCGGATTTTTTTATTGAAATCTTTTTAAATCTACTTCTGGATGAATTTCTTCGCCGTTTTCTAAATGATGATAAAGGTTAATGGAGAAATAACTTCCATTGAGAATTCCTCTTGCTCCCAATCCATTAAACACATATAAATTACCAAATTCTGGATGATTTCCTATAATCGGTCTTCTATCTTTAACCGTAGGTCTAAATCCGAATTTCACCTCTTTTACTTCGAAATCATGAGGATAAAACGCTGCTAAAGCATTGGTAAGTTTTTCTACCGCAGCATCGTCAATTTTATGATGGATTTGTTCACGATCATACGTTCCGCCGTAATAATAATTCCCATTGTTTAGTGGGAAAATAAAATGCTTCTTTTTAATCGTAAACCCATCTTCTAAAGGCACAGAAAGTTGAACTTCTAAATGATGACCTTTATTCTGATGTACTGGAATTTCAGCAAAAAATGGGTTTTCTTTAACTGCCATTCCTTCGGCAAAGATTATTTTTTTAAACGAAATATCTTTGTAGGTAGAATCATTTGGTTTCAATAACTGATAATCAAATTTTTCTTTGATAAGATAATTTTGACTTTCTAAAAAGTTCATCATATCTGTGAAAAAACCACTTACATCTAACCGAGCCGATTGATTCACCACTCCACATTCAAATGGATTTTTGACAGAATTAAGTTTTACAAAATCTTTGGAAAGAAAAGGTTTCAAATTTTCGTCATCTGATTTTTTCAGCCAAAGTTCTTTCTCTTTTTCTTCATGAAAAACTCTTAGAATAGGTTTTTCTATCAAGTAATTTTGACCTGTATATTGTTTTATTTCGGTCATGGTATTTTTAAGAGAATCGATTTGTTTTTGCGCCAACCAAAACGTGGTAAAACGTTTAAGAACTGCAGGATTTATCATTCCTGCAGAAACCATTGATGCACTTTTTTTGCCTTCGGTAAAAAGTAAAAATGATTTGTTATTTTTAATGAATTGATGCGCTAAAAACATTGCTGCATAACCATCTCCTACGATAATATATTCTACGGATTTCGTCATAAATTGTCAATAAAAAAACCTAAGCAAAGATACTTAGGTTTTTGTTTATATGAGGATATTTGGATTAATAATTCCACATATCATTTTCCATTTCTAGAATTTGATTTTTAATTCTGTCAGATTCTTCTAATTGTTCTTCAGCATCATTAGGAATATAGTCTTTAATGATTCCTGTTCCTAAACCATTGTCTGATTTATAAATAATTGAAGAAAATCTTCTAGCATTAAGAATATCATCATAAGTTAAATCTGAAGATAAGTTTTTACTATTGAAAACTACTGAGTTTGCAAGAACTTCTCTAGCATCTGGATAATACACCCAGAAAAGATCAATTAATTCATCTTTGTTACCTAAAGAAACACCATCTGCAGTTTTTTCTGCCATCATGGTAGGATCTGGTCCCATCGCAGCAATACCTAGAAGTCTGTATTTCATTTGACCATCTCTTCTGTCTACGTACCACATTCCTTTAACTTTAAGAAGTTTTACGCTTTCAGTTTTAGTTTCAATAACGTCTGTTCCAGCTTTGATATCTTCTGGAGTAAGTTTTTCTCCAGCATTTCTTTTATCAATTAACCAGTCAGATTCTTTAGTTACTGATAACCTTTGCTTAATTGCTTCAGGAGCAAGCTTGGTCATGAACATTTCATCATCATACACTTCTTTAATATCACCACTCATGATGTTGTCAATCAACAATTGATATAAAGATTTATTTTGAGAAACAATTCCATCAGCATTATGATAAAAAGGTTGATTGATTTTTTCATTCATATCAATAATTTCCCAAACAACCATACTTCTTAGCACATCCTTTTCATCTATATAACCATAGCTAATAGGTTTATT
This sequence comes from Cloacibacterium sp. DMC96, assembly GCF_056313765.1. Taxonomy (NCBI): domain Bacteria; kingdom Pseudomonadati; phylum Bacteroidota; class Flavobacteriia; order Flavobacteriales; family Weeksellaceae; genus Cloacibacterium; species Cloacibacterium sp. DMC96. Next base: position 1,611,152 of record NZ_JBQUZQ010000001.1, read on the forward strand.
TCTAGCAGAAATAACTGAATCACCTTTTTTAACAGTGCCAATCTCTCTGTATACTCTGAAAGCTGCAGGAGATTTAGCATTTAATATAGATAGTGAGTTAATAGGCTCTAAATCAGCTTCTGGTTGTGCTGTAGCTGTAACTTCAGTATTAACATTAGGAGTAACAGGAACTGCTTCAACTGCGGGAGCTGGAGTTTCTTGTTTAGCAACTGTAGTTTTTTTAGCAGTTCTCTTCTTCGTAGTTCTTTTCTTTGTCTGCGCGTCTACAGAAAAAACACTTAATGCTAATAGTAAAATTAAAATCTTTTTCATTTTAATGATATGATATGTATATTCTTAATAACTAAATTATTGAACATTTATTACAATAGGACTGATTTTTTTCAGAGTTTGACCTCCTAAACCAGTTGCAGTTGCTTGAATACCTGCAATGTAACAAATATCTCCTGATCTTAGGTTCTTAGTAAGACCTGCTACAGAACTTAATGAGTTACCATTTACAAACATCGCAGCTTTTCCTGGAACCTTAAATTTGAAACCTGTTACTTCAAATGCTACAGGGAAATCGAAATCTGGAATGGCAGCACCAACTGTTTGATTAGCAATAGAAGTTGCTGGCATTGTAACCTCGTTTTCACCTCTAATTTGTCCTTGAGGAGCTGGAACATTTTTAATTCTAAACTCAAATTTCTGAGAAATAACTTGACCTTTAGGCCCTTTTCCTGAAATGGTTAATGTAGTAGAATTACCTGAACCTGGAGTAATTACCCAAGAACCTCCACCTTTTTTAGTAACTGTTCCACCAGTTGCGGTAAGTGTAGTTTGGCTATTATCAGCACCAAGGATAGAACCAGAAATTGGATTCTGAACACCACGGTATAAAACGTTCATTTTATCAGCAGATAATAAAGCTCCACTTTCGAATGCTACTTCTTTAGCACCAGGAACTACTCTATATGGATGAGAGAATTTGTATTCTAATTTTTTACCATTAGCATCATTAAATGAAACAATACCATTGAAAGTATATTCTCCTGGAGTAGAAGAAACTAATGATTTATAACCAATTCCGTTTTCTGTTCTGTCTGCACCAGCAACACCAAATCCTGGTAAATTACTGTCATAAGTCCCAATAAATACTTTCGCTTCAGCTGGTTCTCCTTGAATAATTACATCTGGAGCAGCAACTACCGCTTCGAAAGCATCAAACTTGATATCTGCATCTACTTTTTCTCTTAACATTAGAGAAAGAGCGTCTGACTGTAAGTTTCTAGCTTCTGACTGAATTACCTCTAAATTAGAAAGTGCAGCAATTAAAGGCTGATTATAAAATTTGTATTGTATCCAGTTTTTACCTTGTTTTTTATAAGGTGCATCATCAGTTGATAGTCTTTTTTTAGCTCTCTCTACTACAGAAACTAAATCTTTATTGTTTCCAAAATTTTGAATGATGTAGCTTTGAAGCGCAGCCATTTTAGACTTTAAATCCTCAGAATTTTTAGTTGGTAATTCTGCATCTCCACCTTTAAAGAACTTTTTAGTTACAGCATCTGTATTGTTTAAAGAAGAAAAATTATCTTCTACATTTTTGTTAGCATCAAATCCTGCTTCTGTTTTTAATTGTCCTTTTATATTTTCAATAAAATCTACTAACTCATCAGCTTTTGACTTCATTCCTTGGTATTGCTGACTTGCCAACCCAAAGGTTTCAGGTGAATTATCAGCTTTAGCCTTTAAAGTGATTTCAAAGATTTTATTTTTCTCTTCTGCTGATCCTCTAGAATCAGTAAGAGATTGATTAGTATCTTGGTATGATCTGATGATTTCTTGATCTATCTGCATTGCAAGCATCGCAATGAAAACCAGATACATCAGGTTAATCATTTTCTGACGAGGTGTTTGTTTTCCTTTTGCCATTTTAATTCTTTTTTTTAAATTTTTATTGATTAAAATATTGAAAGAAAATTAAGCTTTCATTGCAGAAAGCATACCTCCGTAAACTCTATTAAGATTATTTAAATTAGATGTAAGACCTGCTAATTCATCATTAAATTTCTGAGATTGGTCTGCAGATTTTTGGATATCTTCTACATACTTTTTACTCATTTCGCTTTGTGCTTTACCATGCTCTAATTGTAGTGAATACAATGCATTCATACTTTCTAGGTGACTAGCAGCTAAAGTTAATTGATCATTATATTTAGTAGTAGCTTGTGATACATCTACAGTAGAATTAATTTGTTCTACAGAAGTTGAAAATTTATCAATTCCTGTTTTTAGTCTTTCGAATAATTCTACATCTAGTTTAGCATCAGCTAACATTTTATCTAATTTATTTGACAAGGTAACGTCTAAGTCAGAAGTTTCTACCGCAGCTACTTTTCTAGCTTTTGGCTGTGCGTCTGCATCTAATAATTCTGGATAAACATTTTCCCAAGCATATGAAGCTTCTTCTTTTGGTGCATCAAATGCGAAGATTAAGAAAATTAAAGCTTCTACCCCTAACCCGATTGCTAGAATCCAAGTACCAGTTAATGGCCCAATATTCCAGTGATTTAACTTAAATAATGCTCCCAAAATTACAACAGCAGCACCTGCTGAATAAATAAAATTTAAAGTTGTGTCTTTAGTTTTAAACGGATTCCCAATCATACCTTTGATTTTTTAATAGTTTTTGATAATTTAATTTTTACTTTTTATTTGCTTGATCTTCTCAATCTAGCTGTTCCTGCAGGAACGTCTTGAATAGTTCTAAAACCAATATAACTTCTTGCAGAATCTTTTCTTTCCCAGTCTCTATAGCCTGTCATTAATAAGTAACCTACATCTTTCCAAGAACCTCCTCTTACAGATTTTTTAAGTTCTCTGTAGGCTTGGTTTGATAAGTAAGGATTTAAAGTTGACGAGAATTGATACGTAGAGTTGCTGTAAGGAGACTCCGTCCATTCTGCAACGTTTCCAGCCATGTCATATAGACCAAAACCATTTCTATGGAATCTTTTTACTGGAGCTGTATATGGATAAGTTCCTTTCTTTTCATCTTCTATATAATTACCTCTTTTCGGTTTAAAGTTTGCTAAATAACAACCTCTATCATCTGTAAGATAAGGTCCACCCCAAGGATAAGTTGCATTTTCTAGACCACCTCTTGCTGCGTATTCCCATTCTGCTTCTGTTGGAAGTCTAAATTTCATAGGATTGTCTCCTCTTTTTTTACCAGATTTCACGTAGTCTCTTTTTGCTTTCGTTTTATAATCACAAAAAGCTCTTGCTTGATCCCAAGTTACTCCTACTACTGGATAGTCTTTATAAGCTCTATGCCAAAAATATCTATCAAATAAAGGTTCGTTATACGCATAGTTGAAATCTTTAACCCAAACTGTGGTATCTGGATAAACAGCAATGCTTTCTTTTTTAAGATAACTTGCACTTCTTGTTTTATCTTTTACCGCAGTTGCTATATCTTCCCACTCGTAAGAATATTTTAATTTTTGGGTATCTAATAATCTTTCGTTATTAATTCTTTTAGCTGGTGGTAAGTAAAGAGATTCCATTACTTCTGCATATTTTTCGTCAGGATATTGACCAGTTTTCCAGTATAATGGCACTCTCCAATCTAATTTTCTAGAATCATTGTACCCATCTCTATCACCTTGAGCTTCTAAATATTTTTGATATGCGTTTGCATCATCACCCGCTTTTTTAGCTAAAAAAGCATATCTCCCTATTCCATCTTCATTGGTATCATCACCTGCAGCTTCTGCTAATAATGTTCTTGCAATAGAGTCTCTTACATAGTTTACGAAGAGTCTGTATTCTGAATTGGTTACCTCTGTTTCGTCCATAAAAAATGAAGAAACGGTAACGGTTTTCAGAGGAGCTTTTTCTGGTGTTGCGGTAAAGTCTGCATCAGCCTGCCCCATTACGAAAGAACCACCAGGAATGGCCACCATACCGTAAGGTCTTTGAGCCTCAAAAGATTTTTTACTTTCTTTTGGCACCAATTCTCCTCTAGAGTCTGGTTTTCCAGAGCTTGCTCTTCCTCCACCTTTAGAACATGAAACCACAAAAGATGCTGCAAGCATCAAAAGAAACATTCTTTTCATTATACTATTATAGTTTAAAGCGGTAAATATATAATTAATTTTTTTTTTAACAAATCTTTAAGATTTTTTTTAAACGAAAATTAAAGTAAAATATTTTGTATCTGATTAAAAATTTATTCTACTGTTACAGATTTCGCAAGATTTCTTGGTTGGTCTACATTCGCACCTCTGTAAACCGCAATGTAGTAAGCTAATAATTGCAACGGAATAGATGCTACTATTGGCGAGAAACATTCTGAAGTTTCCGGAATTTCTATTACATAATCTGCCATAGAAGCAACTTGCTCATCTCCGTAATTTACTACAGCGATTACCTTACCTTTTCTTGCTTTAATTTCTTGAACGTTACTTACAATTTTATCATAATGACCTTTTTTAGGAGCAATGATTACAATTGGCATATTTTCGTCTATTAAAGCGATAGGACCGTGTTTCATTTCTGCTGCAGGATAACCTTCTGCATGGATATAAGAAATCTCTTTCAACTTAAGTGCTCCTTCTAATGCTGCAGGGAAATTAAATCCTCTACCTAAGTATAAAAAATTGGTAGAATTCACAAAATCATGCGCAATTTCTTTCACATAATCATGTGTAGATTTTAGAACCTCCTCTACTTTTTTAGGAATATTGTCTAACTCCGTGATGAGTCTCATGAACTCTGCATTACTTAGATTACCATTATGCTTACCTAATTTAAGGGCGATAAGTGATAAAATAGTTAATTGAGCCGTAAATGCTTTGGTAGAAGCCACTCCAATTTCTGGACCAGCATGAGTATAAGAACCAGCATCTGAGAATCTTGCAATTGATGAATCTACCACATTACAAATTCCATAGATAAATGCTCCTTTTTCTTTAGCCAATTTAATCGCTGCCATAGAGTCTGCAGTTTCTCCTGATTGAGAAATGGCTACTACGATATCTTTTTCGGTAATGATAGGATTTCTGTATCTAAATTCTGAAGCATATTCTACTTCTACAGGAATTCTTGCAAATTCTTCGATGAGATATTCCCCGATTAAACCAGCATGCCAAGAAGTACCACATGCAATGATGATGATTCTTTCAGCTTTATTAATTCTATCAAGGTGATCCCAAATTCCAGCCATTTTTATAATGCCTTCGTTTACAAGCAATCTACCTCTTAATGTATCTTGAATAGATTTTGGCTGCTCGAAAATTTCTTTTAACATGAAATGTTCATAACCTCCTTTTTCTATTTGTTCTAATGATAATTTAAGTTCTTGGATAGCAGGTTCTATCTTTTCATTTTCTTTGATGCTTCTAATATCTACACCATTTTCTAATGAAATAGTAGCCATATGTCCATCTTCTAGATAAACCGCTTCTTTAGTAAATTCCACAAACGGTGAAGCATCTGAAGCGATAAAATATTCTTTATCTCCTAAACCAATTGCCAATGGCGAACCTAATCTTCCTACTACTAAAACTCCTGGATAATCCTTGTGCATTACTGTAATTGCATACGCTCCATAAACTTCGTTTAACGCATATCTTACTGCTTGTGGAAAATCTACATTTTGAGTATCTAAAATATATTGAATAAGATTAACTAGAACTTCTGTATCAGTTTCAGATAAAAAAGTAAAACCTTTGCCAATAAGCATCGTCTTAATCGTATCATAATTTTCTATAATACCATTATGTACCAATGCTATTTTACCATCGTTAGAAACATGTGGGTGAGAATTTCTATCGCTTGGAACTCCGTGAGTTGCCCATCTTGTATGTCCCATCCCAATATGAGAAGTTCCTTTTAAGTTTTCTGAAATGTCAACTAAATCAGAAACTTTTCCTTTAGTTTTCTTAACCTCAAAATTATTATTTTTATCTTCAAGTACAATTCCTGCACTGTCATAACCTCTATATTCTAATCTTCTCAAGCCGTTGATAACAATATCATAAGCATCTTGAAAACCTGTATAACCTACAATTCCGCACATAGTTATATTATTTTTTTGAGTAAATTACTTTTAATTGAGCTTTATACTGAGCATTATTAGCATCAGATCCTACTAAAACAATTCTATTTGGAGTATAAGCTTTAGTAGTATAATCTGTTCCTAAAAGAGCTCCTGTAGAACTAGAAGTTTGGAAACTTCCTATATTTATAGATATAGGCTTATTAGCTTCTTCTTTTTCTATAATATTTTTAACAAGTTGAGTAATGCTTATTTCATAATAAGCAGGATTTTTATCTAAATCTACGGCTTTTACCATTTTATAAACTCCAGAATAAGCAAAAATATCTTTATCTGGGAAAAACGAAAATGTTGTACTATTGTCTGTTCCAATCGTTTTAATCAAAGTAGCAAAAGTATCTGGTTTTGCATAAGAATTATTCCACAATGCAAGATCTGAATACAATCTAATTTTAGCAGAAAGTAATCCTATTTTTTCGTTCTTATATAAGTTTTTAAGCTGAGCAATGGCAGCATCTGGAATTACTATTTCAGCACCTGGACCGCCCATTCCTTGGAGGAAAAGTTTAGTGTCACCATTGGTATTAGGTGTGCTTGAAACGTAATTTAAGAAAGTATTGCTACGGCTATATTGTATTTGATTAAAATGAACATTTGCAGAACCTAAATCTAAGGTATAGGATCCATCCGTCCTAGAGGTAGTGTTATTTTCAGTTTTATCATATTTATAATAAATAATCACAGACAACTCATTTGGATTGAAATTAAAAATATATCCATCATCTTCTGCAACTGAAAATTTCAAACCTCTAAAATATCTAATAAAACTTGCAACGTCTTTTAGTTCAAATGAGCCTTTTTTATTAATAATTTTAGATTGAAAAAAGTCTTTATCTAAAGCAATTCTTAAACCGGCATCTCTACTGAATAATTCAGAATTATCAGAGTCTTTGGTAATTTTTATGGCTCTAAGATATCCATCAAATGATTTGGTTCCTAATAAAGCTCCAGTGTTTACTTGTTGGTTAGAATAAAAATTGGTTTCTGTAGAATATAAGAAATCAGTTACTTCATGTACGTTGATGGTAAAATTTCTTTTCGCTTTACCATATTTTTTGATTGGATAACTGGTTACAACTTTTTTTGCTGGAATATTATCTGGGTGTATGTAATCATCATAAGTTTTAGTCACCACAGAATCGGTTGCGGTTTGATAAAACGGTTTCATTTGTAAAACTACTGAATCTACTACAGCATTTGCACCAAAATCTGGATCATAAGAAGATAATCTCACCTGAGTGACATATGATGACTTTTGCATTCCGAAGTTAGACTCGTCAAAAGCACCTAATGTAGCCTCAGACAATCTATTATTATCTGCTTCTACTATGTCATTATTATAAACATTGTAGGCTACTACATCGAAACTTGCTTCTGTTCCTTGAGCTGTACCGTTTTGGAAAAATTGCATTCCTAATTCGTCTGGCTCTGATTCACAAGCTACTGTAATAGCAGCTCCCGAAAATAAAATAAAAAATAGCCTAAAGATATTCTGAATTTCTTTTATCATTTAAGTAATTATATGTGATTTGTGATTAGTAAATTTCGCTTATAGAACCGCCGTCTACATATTCGTTTTTAGGTGTTTTAGATTCTTCAAAGGCCTTGTCTAATTTTTCTTCTAAAAATTCATCTCCTTTTACAATAGTATCTACCAAATTCATACTTTCTATTACAAAACTTTGGATGGTAGGTTCTTCTAATGCTTTAAGGTTTTCAATATTATCAAACTTTAATTTTTCAGTAATATTGTCACCTAGAGATAAATCTTTTTCATTGTACACAGAAAGCACAAGTTGAGTATCGTTAAAATAAGAATCTGTCTTATAGTAATTTTTAAGGTAAATCGGGATAAATGACGCCATCCATCCATTAAAATGGATAATATCTGGAACCCAATTTAGTTTTTTAATGGTTTCAATTACACCTCTTGCAAAGAAAATTGCTCGTTCATCATTATCATCAAACGGTTGATTATCTTCATCCTGATAATATTGTTTTCTCTTGAAATATTCTTCATTATCTATGAAATAAACCTGCAATCTTTCTCCTGGCAAAGAAGCAACTTTTATGATTAAAGGCTGGTCTAAATCATTGATAATGATATTCATTCCAGATAATCTAATCACTTCATGCAACTGAAATTTTCTCTCGCTGATAAATCCAAATCTCGGCATAAAAACTCTTACGTCATTGCCTTCTTGGTGCATCTTCAGTGCCATCTTGTTCACCATCATCGCCATATTACTATCTTCCTGATATGGAAACATCTCTGTGGTGACGTATAAAATCTTTTGATTCGGCATAATATTTTTTTCTTCTCTATACAAAGACGGTTAATTATGCAAAAATACAAAAAAATAACCGAATTTCTTTTAATTAACAATTTTTTATAACTTTACCCTAAATACAATTTTTATGAAAGTTCTGAAAAGCAAAAAAACACTGATTGATTATGTTGAAAGACAGAGAGAAATGGGTAAAAAGATAGGATTTGCCCCAACAATGGGCGCACTTCACCAAGGTCACCTTTCTCTTTACAAAGCTGCTAAAAAAGAAAACGACGAGGTTATTTCTTCCATTTTTGTAAACCCTACCCAATTTAATAATCCAGATGATTTTCAAAAATACCCGAAAACCTTAGAAAAAGACTTAGAACTTTTAGAAAAAGCAGGTGTAGATGCAGTCTACGTTCCCAATGTAGAAGAAATGTATCCAGATGGACTGAACAGTAAAAAATATAATTTTGGTGGTTTAGAAAACGAAATGGAAGGCAAATACAGACCAGGTCATTTTGACGGAGTAGGAACCATCGTAGAAGAACTTTTCAGACAAGTACAGCCACACAATGCTTACTTTGGCGAAAAAGATTACCAGCAATTAGCCATTATCAAAAAAATGGTAGAAAAAACAAAACTACCCGTAAAAATTCATGGAGTTCCGACTTTAAGAGAAGAAGATGGACTTGCCATGAGTTCTAGAAATGTAAGACTTACAGAAACCCAAAGAAAAGAAGCAACAATCATCTACAAAACACTTACAAAAGTAAAAGAATGGTTTAAAGTGATTTCTCTGGAAGAAATTAAACAAAGGGTGACTGATATTTTTAGAAATTCTAATTTCGAATTAGAATATTTTGTCATTGCAGATGAAGAAACGCTTAAAGAAGCACATGCTATCGATGAAGATAAAAAATACAGAGCATTTATAGTAGCGTATGCAGACACGGTAAGATTAATAGACAATATGCATTTAGGATGAAAACAAATAAAAAGCCTTCAAGTTACCTTGAAGGCTTTTAAACACCAAATCACAAAATATTAATATGAAAAAAATTTACTTTCGTAAATTGTGACCTGGCTGGGATTCGAACCCAGGACCCATACATTAAAAGTGTATTGCTCTACCAGCTGAGCTACCAGGTCTTTGAAATTTATAAAAATTTCTAAGTTTTTATTTTTTGCTCTTCGTGCCTACGACTGGACTCGAACCAGCACATCCTTAGGAAACCACCCCCTCAAGATGGCGTGTCTACCAATTTCACCACGTAGGCAAAAAAAATCCGTAAAGGGTATACGGAATTTTGTTGTGACCTGGCTGGGATTCGAACCCAGGACCCATACATTAAAAGTGTATTGCTCTACCAGCTGAGCTACCAGGTCTCCTTAACATCTCTGTTAAAAAGTGGTGCAAAGATACGCCTTTTTTTAAATTCTCAAAATTTTTTAAGAACTTTGTGCAAAATAAAATTATGATTATTTCACTTGTAGGCTACATGGGAAGCGGTAAATCTCACATTTCCAAAATATTGGGAGAAAAAATAAATTTTAAAATTTTTGACCTCGACAAAGAAATTTCTAAGAAAAAAAACATGACTATACCCGAAATTTTTGAAAAAAAGGGTGAAATCTACTTTAGAAAGTCAGAAAAAGAAACTTTGGAAGAGCTACTTGCAACCCAAGAAAATTGCATCATCAGTCTAGGTGGTGGTACTCCAGTTTACTACAATAACATGGAAATCCTTAATAATAACTCTATCACCATTTATCTGAGAGCAAATATTGGCACACTGGTTCAAAGATTATCTAAACAAAAAGAAAAAAGGCCTCTTATTGCGAGAATAAGTGACGAAAATTTACCAGAATTTATCGCCAAACACCTTTTTGAGAGAAATATTTTTTACAATAAAGCACAATACGTTGTAGATACCGACCGTAAAACGCCAGAAGAAATAGTAGAAGAAATTACTACTATTCTTCAGCTACATCCTTAAAGAAAGAATCCCAATCATCTTCTGTCATGGAAGTTTCATCATGGTCTGTTTCTAAGAAATCATCCATGTCTCTTCTGTCTTTTTTGGTTGGCCTTCCTTCTCCTTTGGTACGGTAATAATCTTGAGACATTTTTCTGAGTTTCAGCAATTCATATTGCTCTTTCTCGGTCATGTCTGCTACATGAAGGGCAACTAATTTGGCTCCTATTCTACTTTTGGGAATTTGTAAAACCTTAATTTTATAGTCGATTTGATTTTTTCTTATCTTGATAATATCTCCTTCTTTTACTTCTTTGGAAGATTTTACGCTATTTTCTCCTATAGAAACTCTATTTTTCTTAATTTCTTCGGCTGCTATATTTCTTGTTTTGTAAAACCTAATACTCCATAAAAATTTATCAATTCTCATAATTTATTTATACTTTTGCAGTTATTGAAAATATCGAGCAATTTAATTAAACAAATCTAAAGGATAAAAAACTTATGAAAAAAATATTTTTGTTTCTTGCTTTAGCTTCTCTAGCTATCACATCATGTAATAATGATGATGACAATAACAGCACTACAGAAGAAGTGAGTATAGAAACTCAGAATACATATGATGATGAGGCCATTCAAAAATTTTTAAAAGACAACTATTTTGATTCTAGAGGAAATATCGTAGCATTTAGCAGTACTTCTACCACAGATGATAATGAAAAACCTCTATCTGATTACAATCCCGTAAAACTTAATTCTGGAGTAATTTATATCAGCAGATACACTCCTAATAATGGAAAAGCAATCGCTGCGACTGATAAAATTAGAATCATGCACAATACACAAACTTATGTAGCTGTAAAAGGCAGTGATAATGTAGTGAAATTTGACTCCAAATATCCTTTTAGAACAACTATTATTAGTAGTGGAACACCAGAAATAGACCCTGCTTATTATCATGTAAGAACAAGTGTGTTAAACAAGTATAACACCGATAATAACACTACGAAAACCAGATCATTCTACGAAATGGAAGGTTTTCAAGAAGCCATTAAAAATTTCCAAAGCTGTGAAATTGCAGATGATGCTAATTATAATTTACAAGGTGTTATTATAGTGCCATCTAGAGCAGCTTATGCAAGAGATGAACATTTTGCATTTTCATCTTTTAGTTTCAGAAATAGAACATTTGTTTTCAATTTTCAAGTATATAAAACTGAAACAAGAACATCAGCAGAAGACTAAAAAATATAACCGCCTAATTAGGCGGTTTTTTTTATTCAAAAACTTCTAAAATTACAGGTAAAGATTTAGGTGAATAAAATTCTGGAAAATGCATTTTATAGTATTGTAAAATAGAATCTAATAAAGATTTTCTGTATTTTTTTTCAATTATAAAATCTTCATCTATTTCTTGGTTTAAAATTTTCTTCCAAAGAAAAGACAGTTCTTCATCTACTTCTTTTTGAGTAATTTCTTCTTGGAAAACTCCCTTTTCAATATTTAAAAATTTTTCTTCGGACACCAATGGAGAAATACCAAAAAACTGAAGCATCCTAATCAGAAAAAAGTAATGCGCATGCATCTTTTTCTCTAAAATTTTCTGTTTGAAAAATTTAATTTCTTGATAAAGAGCAACGTTCTGACTTTCGTTCTTCAAAATTTGATTGAGAAAATCCGAAAGAAAAAAAATCACCGCGTTCTGATGAACATTTACCTCATCTGGTAACTTCTCATTCAGTTCTACCTTTTTAATCGTTGGAAGGTTGCCGTGATGACTTGAAAAGGTAATTCCCAGTTCATTAAGCGGCGAAAGAAAGGCTTTCTTTTTGTTTTTAGCAGAATATATTCCTCTCATGAAAAACGACTGAAAACCGCTTTCTAATGTATAACAATGCAGAATAGCATCATAATCTCCATATTTAATGTATGAGAGTAAAAATCCTGTGTTTTTATCCATTAATTCACCACTGCAATTTTCGCGGTAGCTTTATCGGTTCCATCTTCATTGGTCATTAAGACAAAATAAATTCCCGAGGCTACTCTAATACCTTTTTGATTATTGAGATTCCATTCGTAATAACCTCCTCTTGCTACTGCTTGATGCACTACGTTTCCTGCTGCATCTGTAATTCTAATATTGGTTTTTTCAGCAAGTCCCGTAATTTTTACATTTCCTCTGTATTGACTTGTAACGACTGGATTTGGATAAACTTTTATCTCAGAAAAATCGCTAGAAACATTGATTACATCTCCTTGATAGACCACAATTCCATCAAAGGTTACAAAATAAACCTTTCCTGTTTTAGGGTCAACTTTTATATCTGTCACTACATCACTTGGTAATGGTGAATTTACTTTTGTAAAATGAGAAATGGTATTTTCTCCATTAGAACTGAGGTAAAACACGCCTCCACCTTCTACAGAAACCCATTTTTGATTCCCTGAATCTACTTCTACCTGAAGAATCACCAAATCTTTAAAAAGTTCTTCGGGAATTCCGTTTTGAGTAATAACAATAGGCTCTGCTTTATTATCAGTATTATTAATTGCATTAGAAGCGTTTGGTAAAATTCTAAGACCTAGTCTAGTTCCTATCCAAATGTCATCATTTTTATCTATCGCTGCTGAAACACTTCCAGAAGCTGCCAATCCATTTTTGGAATTAATCAGTATGGTTTTATCATCTGAAAAACTAAGCGGTGTATTTTTATAATCAGAAATAATCAAACCTCCCGGATTATAATAAGGAGACGGAATAAATAATTTTCCTTCTTTTACAAGTGGCTTCTGCATACTACCCGCAGAAATTAATGAATTAATAACAAACTGATCGGTAGATTTATCATAAACATAGACACCTTCTGTATATTTCTGATTTTGCAAAAGTCCAACGGAACAAAAAAGTTGACTACTTTCATCAAAAACACAACCAGCAGGTCTGTTATAAAAGTTATTAGCATCTGTTTGGTTATATGCTTTTACAAAAACATTGTTATCCATTTTATAAATCCCTTTTTCTCCTGCTCTAAATGAATAATTGGCAAAGAAAACTTCGGATGGTTTAGAAGGATTAGGAACTACATCTAAAATATTCCAAACGAAAGTAGAACTTTTGAAATAATTAGGATAATTCCATTTATTCCCATCAAAATGATAATACCCTAAACCTGTATAAAACGGAGTATTATAACCATCTCTTCCTCCCGTAGAAACCCATAGTTGATTATCTAAAAGGCTAATCTTGTACGAAATGTTAGAATATGGACCATCTGGTTTATAGGAGTTTTTAGACTCATCATAAATTCCTGAAAGTTTAGTTCCTGTATAAATTTGATTGTTTACAACAAAAGCCGTATTAACTTCTTCTGCGATATCTATTGTTTTTTGCAAAGTTCCTGTAAGTGTATACGCGTATACTTTGGTTTGGTCTGCAACAATAATTTGGGAATCGGTAACTTTAATGTCTTTAATTTTGGTAAAACTTTGCGGAATTGAACTTAAACTTCCCACATTACCATAATACGCCGTATTGTTATTAGATAATACCAAAGTTGCTTTAGAATCTATTTGTGTATAATTTCCTGCTGCGGAATTCCAATTGCTGTACACCGAAAAAGTTACGTCTATAGGATGATATTTAAGACTGGTTCCTGTAATCGCATAAACCGTATTGTCTTTTATGGTGGCTTCTAAAACTTTTTCGTAAGAAGTACCATTAAAAAAGAAACAAGTATCCCCAAATTCTTTTTTGGTGATGTTAAAAATAGAAACGCCATAACCTACAGAAATCACGGCTTTGTCTCCATTGATAGAAATATTATTAATCGTTTTACTTCCTGTGTAACTTTGAGAAAGCGGAATATCTACCACATACGTTACACCATCTGCAGTTACCACATCTAGATTACCAGATTTATAACCTATAATTGCTGTATTGGTAGCAGCGTCATAGTCAAAAGCCGAAATTTTCACTTCATGCAAACCATTGGCTTTAGAAAGTTTGGTAATTTCACCTGAAATGGTGTTGTAATAAAAAACTCCATTTTCGGTTGCTGCAATGATTTTACCGTCTTTTTCTTTGAAAGCCAAAACATTATTGTAAGAGAACAAATCGCTCCACTTACTATTGGTGTTTTGCGAAAACACTGAAAAATACAAAAAGAGCAGTAAAAAGACTAATATATTTTTTTTCATCATCAATTTTTAACCTAAAATGCTATCATCTATAACTTGATTATTCCATGAAATATTTTGTAAACTCTTATTTTTGTCAAAATAAAAATCTATTCTTCCTAAAAGCAATCCAGCCCAACCTACTTGATTCACCAAAACGTTTTTGCCACTTTTATTGGTAAAAGATTGTGGTTCTGGTAAAAAAGTATGAGTATGACCTCCTAAAATTAAATCAATATTATCTGTCTGAGCTGCTAATTTTTTATCAGAAATTTTATCCGCATCATCTCTATAATCATAACCAATGTGTGATAGACAAATTACCAAATCACAACCTTTTTCTTTTCTCAGAAAATCTGCATAATGCTGTGCGATTTCTACTGGATTCAAATATTTAGTTTCCTGGTATTGTTTCTTGCCCACCAATCCATCTAACTCTATTCCCACTCCGAAAAGACCAACTTTAATTCCATCTTTTTTGAAGATTTTATATTTTTCGGTTTTTCCATCAAGAATGGTATTGCTGAAATCATAATTAGAAGTGATAAAAGGGAATTTAGCATTCGGTAAAGCCTTCAAGAAACCTTCTAAACCATTATCGAAATCATGATTTCCCATAGTTGCAGCATCATAACCCATCATAGACATTAATTTAAATTCTAGTTCGCCTCCATAAAAATTAAAATACGGTGTTCCTTGAAAAATATCTCCTGCATCTAATAACAGAACATTTTTTTCTTGACTTCTAATCTGCTGAATTAAGGTAGCACGTCTTGCAAAACCTCCCTGATTAGGATTTCTAGAATAACTAGAATCAAAAGGTTCTATTCTACTGTGTTGGTCATTGGTATGTAAAACGGTCAATTTATAAGCCGCATTTTTATCTAGAATACTTTTTTGACTGGCAAAAACTAAATTAGGCGCTAAAGAAAGTGCTAATGTTCCGCCTCCTACTGTTTTTAAAAATTCTTTTCTGTTCATTAGTTTTTCCCTTTAAAATTTAAACGAATGTCTTTATTAGCTTTTACTTCTGGATTTTTCTTGAAATATTCTAAAAATAAATCTCTTAATTTAATTCCTGTAGAAATCAATTCTCCTTTGCTGAAAAACTTCATATTATCACCACCCAGAGCAAGATAATCAGATGTAGCGATGTAATACACCTTATTATCTTCTACATTTTTCCCATCGATTAAAGCTTGACTAATTTTACCGTTTTCTGTTTCGATATAAAGATGAGAAACAGGGTTATTTTTCTGTGTTTCTAGATAATATTGAAATAAACCTCTTAAATCACTCCCTTTCATTTTTACAATTACCACTTCATTTTCAAAAGGCATTACTTCGAAAACATGTTTGGTCAAAATATCTCCTGCACCAATCGTAGAACGAATTCCGCCAATGTTAATTACCGCAGCGTCTATGTCAATATTATTTTTTTCGCCCCATTCTTCTGCTCCTTCATAAGTGAAATCTGCCAAAAGGTTCCCTAAATTAGAATTGTCTCCCGATTTATTAAGGTCTACAGAAGTGTAAGAAATTTTAGAATTCATTTTTTTCTCCAACTCTGCTTTATATGGAGCGATAACGGATACAAAATTCTGATTTTCTGCAATTTCAGAAGTGATAGAAGTATTTTTCTGCGGTTGAACTTGAGCCACTTGAAGCGGAGTTCTGCATGCAGAAGCAGTAAGCGCAACGATGGCCAACAACCAAATTTTATTTTTCATGATTTTATAAAAATTGTAATGCAAATATAATTGATTCTGTGTTATTATGAATAGATTTTTTGGCGGGTGTGAACCGAAGAAATTTGCGTAAAAAATAGCCCCGATTGCCTCTTTGTTTTTTTTATATTTTTAAAGGAATCGGCGAAACTCGTGCCTCGTTTTGAAGCGGAAATCCTTTTAAAATTTTCAGGTTTTTTCATTTTATGAAACCTGAGTAAAAAAATTTTAAAAGATTGCAGCGAAAAGCGGGACCAAAAGTGATGAGAATTACTAAACTTCTTGCTCCTGAAAAAAAATTTTTCACTAATTTTGAACAAATTAATTTTTATAACACAATTTAACAATGAGTAACTTAAAAGGAGTAGGTGTAGCATTAGTAACACCTTTCAACGAAGATTTATCAGTAGATTTTGATTCGCTAACGAGATTAGTAGAATACAACATCGAAAATGGCACCAATTATTTAGTAGTTCTAGGAACCACAGCAGAAGCTGCTACTCTTTCTGCAGCAGAAAAACAAGAAGTTATAAAACACGTTATAAAGATTAATAATAAACGTTTGCCATTGGTTTTAGGAATCGGTGGAAACAATACTCTAGAAGTTAAAAAACAAATTGAAGAAGCAGATTTAACGGATTTCGATGCGGTTTTATCGGTATCTCCTTACTATAACAAACCCAACCAAGAAGGACTTTATCAGCATTATAAAATGCTAGCTTCTACAGGAAAACAAATTATTATTTACAACGTTCCGGGAAGAACTGGTCAAAACATAGAGGCTTCTACCACATTGCGTTTAGCGAATGAATTCCCTAATCTTTTTATGATTAAAGAAGCTGCACCAAACATCTTACAATATTTTGATATTTTAAGAAAAAAACCTGCAAATTTCTCTTTAGTTTCTGGAGATGATGAATATACGCTTCCGGTAACTTTAGCAGGTGGAGACGGTGTAATTTCTGTAATTGGACAAGGTTATCCTAAGGAATTTTCTACAATGGTACAACTTGCTTTCGAAGGAAAAGTAAAAGAAGCTTATGAAATTCATAACAAATTGGTAGAAATCACCAGACTTATTTTTGCTGAAGGAAATCCTTGCGGAATTAAAACCGTTTTAGCAGAGAAAGGAATCATCAAAAACTACTTAAGATTGCCTCTAGTTGCTGCTTCTGAAGGTTTACAAGCCAAAATAAAAGCAGAAATGGCAAAAATTTAATCAGAAAAACAATTTTTTACTATATTGAGGCGCGATTTTTTCGCGTCTCAACTTTTATAAAAAAAACAATCATAACTATATAAACTAAGAAAACTTTTATGGAGAAAACTGACATGAGAAACTACTCTTCTTCTTTCAGAGGAAAAGGAAGCGAATTTTTTGGCGTAGTTGTTATCAACTGGCTATTGACCGTTATTACTTTGGGATTATATTATCCTTGGGCAAAAGAAAGAACCCTTAAATATTTGTACGCGAACACTTACCTAGAAAATGACAGATTTCAATTTTCTGGAACAGGAAAAGAAATGTTCATAGGTTTTATTAAAGTATTTGGAATGTTTTTATTCTTGTATTTAGCATTTTTATTTGCTGCACAATCGCAAAACGCGGCACTTTCTGCGATAATTCTTCTTTTATTCTATGCTTTTATTTTAGGAATTATTCCTTTTGCTATTCACGGATTTTACAGATATAGAATGTCTAGAACTTCATGGAGAGGAATAAGATTTGGATACAGAGGAGACAGAAGCACTTTGGTAAAAATGTATTTCAGAGATTTATTTTTGACCATACTTACCTTTGGGATTTATAGCTCTTGGATGACGATTCACCTTAGAAATTATACTTTGAGCAATGTAAAATTTGGGAGCGCATCATTTAAACATCAAGCAAATGGTGATGATTATTTTTTCCTTAATCTTAAAGGAGTAATTTTAACCTATATTACGCTAGGAATTTACAGTTTTTGGTTCCAAAGAGACATCATTAACTTTTATTTTGACCATTTAAGTCTTCATCACAACGATAAAAAGGTTAAATTCAAATCTCACCTTAGTGCAGGAGATATTTTTGAATTATTAATTATCAATTTAATTATTATTGTTTTCACATTAGGTTTAGGTTATGCTTTTGCAGAAGTGAGAACGTTAACTACATTGTTTTCTAAACTTCAGATTTATGGCGATATCGATTTAGACGCGATTCAACAGACTGAAGCAGAATACAAAAACGCTTTCGGAGACGAAGCATTAGATGTAATGGATTTAAGCGGAGTCATCTAAATGAGTTTTACTAAAGCATATGGTAAATATTTTGACGGCCATACTTCTAAACCCTATGATGTAGAGTTAGAAATATGGCCCGAAAAAAAAATTTCCTTTTTTTATAATAATCGAAAACTCAATTGGAATTTCGAGGAGGTTTCTTTTGAAAAAAATAGCGATACACTCTACATTACTAGAAAAGAGAATCATGCAGAGAGTTTGAGAATAGACAATCCTTATGTTATCAATCTTATTTACCAATCTGCTAAAAAATCTCGAAACATTTCTTGGTATCAAAACATTCTAGATTTAGGATTTAAATTCTATGCAATTGCCACTGTTACCGTAGTTGCTGCGATTGCTTTATTTTATGTTTTTGTAATTCCTTGGATGAGTGAACGTGTTACCGAAATCACGCCTGTAGAATTTGACAATAAAATAGGAGATTCTCAATACAACCAGATGGAAAGTATTCTTGTAATTGACCAAAAAAAATCAAGAATCCTCCAAGAATTTGCTTCAAATATCGATTTTGAAACTTCCAGAAAACTGACTTTCAAAGTAGTGAATGACAGCGAAGTCAACGCTTATGCTTTGCCAAACGGAACCATCTTGGTGCATTCAGGAATTTTAGATAAAATCTCTAATTATGAGCAGTTAGCTGCACTTCTTGGTCACGAAGCTACTCACGTGAAAGAAAGACACAGTATCAAAATTCTTTCCAGAGCTATTTCTGGCTACATCATTGTTTCTGCTGTAACTGGCGATGTAAACGGAATTATGTCTACTATTGCAGATAATGCCAATCAATTGAACAATCTATCTTATTCTAGAGATTTTGAAGAATCTTCTGATGCTGGAAGTTATCAGATTCTAAGAAAAAATAAAATCAATCCTAAAGGTTTAGAAGAACTTTTTTCGATTTTAAAGGAAAAGGAAGGCCTAGAAATTCCTAAAATCCTTTCTACACATCCTATTACGAATGACAGAATCAATTTTGCCAAAAAATTAGTTCATCAAAACGAATACACTTCTATTCCGCATCAAGAATTAGAACAACTTTTTACTGAACTCAAAAAATGATCACAAAAGCCACCATAAAAGACATTCCTTTAATTCAAGATTTAGCGCAAAAATCTTGGCGAAGTCACTATCCGGGAATTATTTCTCATGAACAAATAGATTTTATGCTGGATTTAATGTATTCGGAAGAAGAAATCACCCGTCAATTTAATAATCCCAATTATCATTATTATCTTTTGGGTGATGCAGAAAATTTCTATGGAATTATGGGCTTCGAAAATCATTATGAACTCAACACTACTAAACTGCATAGAATCTACATTACCGAAGAAGGAAAAGGAAAAGGTCTCGGAAAAGAAGCCATTCAATTTCTAAAAAATCAAATTCAAGAAGTTGGCGACCAAAGAATTATCCTTGCCGTAAATAAGCAAAATCCATCTTATCATTTTTATCTTTCTCAAGGCTTCAAAGTCTATGAAGAAGGCGTTTTTGACATTGGAAATGGCTTCGTAATGGATGATTACTTGATGGAATGGAATGCATAAATTATTATATCTTTAACATGTCATAGACATTCTCTATTAATTTTTTCACTAACTTTGTGAAATATTTAGATGAAAAGACATTTTTCAATATTTCTCTTAACAATTTACCTCTTTAGTTTTACAGAGGTAAAAGAAGTATTGAAAATCCCTGCATTAATCGAACATTATCAGGAACATAAATCTGAAAATAAAAACATCAGTATTATTGGGTTTATCGCGCTTCATTATTTAAGTGGTAGCCAAAAAGACAGTGACTATGAAAAAGACATGAAACTGCCTTTTAAAGCCCATGAAATTTCTTCCGTTAGCTTTGCAATCCAAGATTTACCAAAATCTTTTGAGCTGAATTTAACTCAAACTAAAAAGTTTTTTGAAGAAAAAAACCAGAACTTTCATTACACTGAAAGTTTTATCAATCCACATTTACTTTCATTTTTTCAACCGCCAGAGCTGATTTAATTTATTGGTATAGAAAACTCATTACTATTTGGTTTTGAGACGTTTCACTCTATAAATTAAATTAAAATGCTTAACAAAATCATAGAATTTTCCATCAAGAATAAACTGATTATTGCTTTATTCACGCTTGGATTAATCATTTATGGAATATTTGAGGTAAGAAAATTACCTATCGATGCGGTACCCGATATTACAGACAATCAGGTACAGATTATTACCGTTTCCCCAAGTTTGGGAGCACCAGATGTAGAAAGATTCATCACTTTTCCACTAGAACAAGCCAATAATAACATTGCAGGAATTAAACAAATGCGTAGTTTTTCGCGTTTCGGGCTTTCTGTAATCACTATTGTTTTTAAAGATGAAGTAGATTTACATTGGGCACGTCAACAAGTTGCAGAAAGGCTTCAGCAAGTTTCTAAAGACATTCCTACCAGTTTGGGAACGCCTTCTATGGCTCCAATTTCTACAGGTTTAGGAGAAATTTATCAATATGTTGTTCGCCCGAAAAAAGGTTATGAACACCGTTACAATGCGATGCAACTCAGAACCATTCAAGATTGGATTGTTCGTAGACAATTATTGGGAACAGAAGGAGTTGCAGATGTAGCGAGTTTTGGTGGAGATTTAAAGCAATATGAAGTTGCCGTAAATCCATCTCAACTGAAATCTATGGGTGTAACCATGACCGAAGTTTTTGATGCATTACAAAAAAACAATCAAAATACTGGTGGCGCTTATATAGAAAAAGGTCCGAGTGTTCTTTTCATCAGAACAGAAGGATTAATGGGAAAAATTACAGATATTGAGAATACTGTAGTAAAAAATTTAGAAGACGGAACTCCAATTTTGATTAAAAATATTGGAACCGTACAATACGGAAAAGCCATCAGATACGGCGCAATGACTTACAACGGAGAAGAAGAAGTTGCAGGAGCTGTGGTGATGATGATGAAAGGAGAAAACTCAAACGAAGTCATTAAAAAAGTAAAAACAAGAATAGAAGAAATCCAAAAAACATTACCAGAAGGCGTAAAAATCGATGCATTCTTAGACCGAACCAAAATGGTAAATAATGCGATCGGAACAGTTGAGAAAAACCTTTTAGAAGGTGCACTAATTGTAGTTTTCGTATTGGTATTATTCCTCGGAAATCTGCGTGCTGGATTTTTGGTCGCTTCTGTCATTCCGCTCTCCATGCTTTTTGCCATCATTATGATGAATATTTTTGGAGTTTCAGGGAATTTAATGAGTCTAGGCGCATTAGATTTCGGATTAATTGTAGATGGTGCCGTCATTATTGTAGAAGCAGTTTTGCATAGATTACAACACTTGAAAATCTATCAAAATCAAAGCATTTCTCAAACCATGATGGATGACGAAGTCTATACTTCTTCCAGCAAAATGATGAATTCGGCGGTGTTTGGACAAATCATTATCCTTATCGTTTACTTACCAATTCTCACTTTAGAAGGCGTAGAAGGCAAAATGTTTATTCCGATGGCGCAAACCGTAATTTTTGCATTATTGGGAGCATTTATTCTTTCTTTGACCTATATCCCAATGATGAGCTCTCTTGTTTTGTCTAAAAAAATTGACAATAAGAAGACCATTTCGGATAAAATGATTGAAAAAATTGAGAAAAACTACGATAAATCATTAGAAAGAGTTTTAAAAATTCCTAATTTAATATTCTTCGGAATTGTTGGTGTATTTTTCTTTGCAGTCTTTATAATGACCAGATTAGGCGGAGAATTTATTCCTAGTCTTCCTGAAGGAGATTTTGCAGTAGACACCAGAGTTTTACCAGGCAGTAATCTGAAAACTTCTACAGATGCTGTTCAAAAGTCATCACAGATTTTAATGAAAAAATTCCCGGAAATTGAAAAAATTGTAGGGAAAACAGGAAGCTCCGAAATCCCAACCGATCCTATGCCAATTGACGCGAGTGACATGATGATTATCTTAAAACCTCGTGCTGAATGGACTTCTGCAAAAACTTATGATGAACTTTCAGAAAAAATGTCCGCCGAATTGAAGAAAAATATGATTGGCGTGACTTACTCTTTCCAATATCCTGTTGCAATGAGATTTAACGAATTAATGACAGGAGCAAGACAAGACGTAGTTTGTAAAATTTTTGGAGAAAATCTTGACACCTTAAAAGTTTATGCTGAAAAATTAGGTCAGATTTCTAAAAAAATTGAAGGCGCACAAAACATTTATGTAGAGCCCGTTTCAGGAATGCCACAGATTGTAATTACTTACAAACGTGAAGCCATGTCACAGTTTGGGCTAAACGTAAGTGATGTAAATAATATCGTGAATACTGCTTTTGCAGGACAAGCTACAGGCTCTGTATTCGAAGGAGAAAAGAAATTTGATTTGGTGGTTCGTTTAGACGGAACCCAAAGAAAAAATGTAGATGATGTAAACAACTTACTCATTTCTACTCCTTCTGGAATTGAAATTCCACTCAGTACAGTTGCCAATGTAGAATTAAAAGAAAGTATTAACCAAATTCAGCGTGAAAATGCTCAGCGAAGAATCATCGTTGGCTTCAATGTTAGAAACCGAGATATACAGTCTACGGTAGAAGATTTACAACAAAATGTAGAAAAACAATTGAAACTTCCTGCTGGTTATTCCATAAAATATGGTGGTACTTTTGAAAATCTTCAACAAGCAAAATCACGTTTAGCAATAGCCGTTCCGGTGAGTTTGTTATTAATTTTATTGATGCTGTATTTTGCGTTTAATTCCGTAAAATACGGATTGCTCATCTTCTCTGCCATTCCGCTTTCTGCGATTGGAGGAATCCTCTCACTCTGGTTAAGAGATATGAATTTTAGTATTTCTGCTGGAGTAGGTTTCATCGCATTATTTGGGGTTGCGGTTTTAAATGGTATCGTTCTTATTTCGGAATTTAACCGCCAAAAAACAATACAACCAGATTTAAAAACTGCAGTAATCATAGGTGGTAGAACGAGATTAAGACCCGTTTTAATGACTGCATTTGTTGCATCTTTAGGATTTTTGCCAATGGCAATTTCTACAGGTGAAGGTGCAGAAGTGCAGAGACCTCTCGCTACAGTTGTAATTGGTGGTTTATTATTAGCCACTTACCTTACTCTTTATCTATTACCTGTAATGTACATTTGGTTCGAAAAACACTTCCAAGATACACGTAGAAATTTACATGAAATGAGTGATGACGAAGATGGTTATCAGTTATAATGAAAGATGAAAGATGAAGGATGAAAATTAATAAATTTAGATGATCCTTTGCGTTCTTAAACTATTCTATAACATATTAAAAAAAATCTTCGCGCTCTTTGCGTTAAAATTAATTTAAAATGAAAGATAAATTTTTAAAAATATTCACTTTTCTAATTTTTGGAATGGGATTTTCACAAACTCCTATTTCACTAGAAAGTGCTATCAATAAAGCCCTGAACAATAACTTAGCCATCAAAGACGGAACATTAAAGGTACAATACCAAGAAAAAATGCAACGTTCTGCTACCGTTATTGACCCATTGATGATTTCAGGAGAAATCGGGCAAATGAATTCAGCTTATGTTGACAATAAATTTTCGGTTTCTCAAACGATTAGATTGCCAAAATTTTACAACAGTCAGAAGAAAGTTTTAGCAGAAGAATATAAAAATTCTACGCTACAATTGGATGTTCATAAGTGGCTAATAAAAAAAGAAATTTCTTTGATTTACAACGAGTTAAAATATCTAGACGAGAAGAAAAAACTGCTCAAAAAAGCAGACAGCATCTTTTCTCAGTACTACAAAAGAGCAGAACTCAGACTGAAAAAAGGAGAAAGCAATCTTCTAGAAAAAGCGACTGCCGAAAACTTGAGAAGTCAAGCAGAATTACAACTCAATGCACTCGAAAAAGACAGAGAAATTGCTTTGCAGAAATTTAATTTCCTCATCAATGATGGAACTTTTTATCAAAATGATAAAGAAAAATACACTGTTTTAGATATTAACAATCTTGGCGAAAATTTCTCAGGAAATCCACTTATTTTAAAACAGTTAGAGCAAGAAAAAAACATTCAAAACGCTAAACTTTTGGCTGAAAAATCTAAGCTTACTCCTAGTTTTAACATTGGATACAACAATATGTCAATGTACGGAACTGGTGCAGATGATAAATTCTATGAGCGTTCGGCAAGATTTCACTCTGGAATGGTCGGAATAGGTTTACCTGTTTTTAATTCAGCTCAGAAATCAGTGATTGAAGCTCAGAAAATCAACCAACAAATCGCTGAAAATAATTATCAGCTGGGTTCATTAAAACTGAAAAATCAATACACACAGAACTTTAATCTTTATCAAAAACTAACGAACGAGATTTCTTACTATCAAAAAACAGGTTTGGCAAACAGCGAAAGCATCTTAAAAACCGCCAATAACCAATATTATAACGGAGAAATCAATTATTTAGAATGGACTCTTTTAGTGAATCAAGCATTTGAAATTGAAAACAAATACACGGATCGATTAAAAGAACTCAATGACATTATTATAGAAATAAACGCGCTGAAAAGCGAAAATTAATTAAAAGATGAAAAAATTTACCGCAACACATAGAATTATACATTGGGTTATCGCAATTTCAATGTTAGTATTATTAGCCACTGGATTTTTAAGAATGTATTGGATGGGCAGAAAAACCATTTCTGCTGCTATCAATAACGAACTTACCGCTAAAGGTTTAGCATTACCAGAAGAAAGCGTTCGTGCTATTGCAAAATCCATTATCAATCCAATGTTTGAGTGGCACGTTAACTTTGCTTATGTACTCGTTTTTGCTTTTGTTTTAAGGATAATTTATATGCTGGTAAAAGGCATTAAATTCCCTAATCCTTTTTCTAAAACGGCTTCTGGAAAAGAAAAATTCCAAGGAACTATTTATTTTATTTTCTACTTTTTAGTGGCGGTAGAAGCTGCAACAGGTATGATGCTAAAATTTGAATTAGCAGGAGAAGATATTTTAGAAAAAGCCGAAGAAATTCACAAACTAGCCATTTATTGGATGCCAGGATTCATCGTCCTTCATTTTGTAGGAATTACCATTGCCGAATTGACCAACAAAAAAAGAATTGTTTCTAAAATGATTGGAGGAGAATAATCCTTAATCAAATGAAAATTTTAATTTTTTTAAGCAAAAAATGAATCAAAAATGAAAAAAATAATTTCAATTATAACGATAACGCTTCTACTCTTTTCTTGTGGCAAAAAAGAAGAAACTGCCAAAGAAGAATTTGAAGTAGTAGCCGCTGAAAACCAAATTACACTAAACGCTAACCAAATCAAAAATGCAGGTATAGAAACAGGAAATTTAGGATACGAAGATATTTCAGCAAAAATTATATTAAATGGAACGATAGATGTTCCGCCACAGAATTTAGCAAGCGTTTCTGCACCAAGTGGTGGCTATGTGCGTTTTATTCGTCATATGCCAGGAATGCATGTAGACAAAGGCGAAACTTTGGCTGTTTTAGAAGATCCACAGATTGTTCAGTTGCAGCAAGATTATCTTTTGGCAAAATCTAATTTAGGTTACGCACAAAAAGATTATGCTAGACAAAGTGAATTAAATCAAAGCAAAGCCGCATCAGATAAAGCGATGCAACTCGCCCAAACTGAAGCTCAAAATCAAAATATTTTGATGAGAGGAATGGCCGAAAAACTGAGAGCTCTTGGAATAAATCCAAATAACTTGAACGCTGGAAATATCAAAAGAAGTGTAGCCGTTACATCACCAGTTTCTGGTTATATTTCTAGTGTAAATGTGAAAATGGGACAATATGTTTCGCCTACAGAAAGACTTTTTGATGTAGTAAATACGGGAGATATTCATCTTGCACTGAAGGTTTTTGAAAAAGATTTAAATAAAATTGCTTTGAACCAAAGAGTTTTTGCCTATACCAATCAAAATCCTGATAAAAAATACGCCGCTAATGTTATTTTAATCGGTAGAGATTTTCAGCCAGACAAATCTGTGATTATTCATTGTCATTTTATAGAATATGATAAGAGTTTAATTCCTGGAACTTACATGAATGCAGAAGTAGAAACCCAAACTGAAACAGGCAATACTGTTCCAGATGATGCAGTAGTTACTTGGGAAGGCAAACAATATATTTTTGAAGAAATTCAACCAAAAACCTATAAAATGTTTCCTGTAACCATAGGAAATTCGGAAAATGGTAGAACAGAAATTTTGAACCTTGACGAAAAGGCTAAAAACAAGAAATTTGTAACGAAAGGAGCATATTATCTATTGATGGGACTTAAAAATGTAGAAGAATAAATATTTTCTAAAACATTTTTATAATAATTACACAATTTACAACGTTACAATTAAAAATTTAAATAAATGAGAACTAAAAAGGTAATATTCAGTATATTACTACTCTTCAGCCTATTCGTTTTTTCACAAGAAAAATTTAGCAAGTTTCAACAAATTAAAGACGCTGCTCAACAGGAAAACAAAAGTATTCTACTCAAATTTTCGGGCTCAGACTGGTGCATTCCATGTATTAAGCTGCAAAAAAAAGTGATTGATGACCCTGTTTTCCAAGAGTATATTTCTAAAAAACTAGTCTATGTAGAAGCAGATTTCCCTAGAAAAAAAGGGAAATTAAGTGCCGACATCATAACAAGAAACAAAGAATTAGCAGACATTTACAATAAACAAGGCGTTTTTCCTAAAATGGTCTTATTGAATGCTAATGGCAAAATTCTAAAAACTTGGGAAGGTTTTGATAATGCGACTGTAAATACGATGATTCAAGAAATTAATCAATCTACTGGTAAATAATATGCAAAAAAAACTGACCCAACTTTTGATGGGAAATCGGTTTGAAATTACTGTAGAAGCCAAAACAGATGCAGAAGCAGATTTTTTTCTAAAAAAAGCGGTAGAAGAAATTTCTAGAATAGAAGCATTACTCTCTACTTATCAATCTACCAGCGAAACCAATCTCATCAATGAAAATGCAGGAATAAAACCTGTAAAAGTGAGTGATGAAACTTTTTCGATTATCGCAAGGTCTAAGAAAATTTCTGAAATTACTCAGGGAGCTTTTGATATTACTTACGGCTCTATTGATAAACGTTTTTGGAATTTTGATACCGAAATGACTTCGCTTCCAGATGAAGATTTGGCTCAAAAAAGCATCGCTTTAATTGATTACAGAAATATAGAACTCAATGCAGAGCACAAAACCGTTTTCCTGAAAAACAAGGGAATGAGAATTGGTTTTGGAGGCATTGGAAAAGGCTATGCTGCAGAAAAAGCCAAAAATCTACTAAAAAGTCTTGGCGTAAAAGCAGGAATCATCAATGCTTCAGGAGATTTATCTTGTTGGGGAATCCCCGAAAACGGAAAATATTGGACCATAGGAATTGCGCATCCTGATTTTTCAGGAATGCCATTTTCTACGCTTGAAGTAACAGATTTAGCCATCGCAACATCTGGAAATTATGAAAAATTCGTGATGATTGATGGCAAAAAATATTCGCATACCATAGACCCAAAAACAGGATTTCCTATTCATGGAATTAAAAGCGTAACAGTAATTAGTCCAAACGCAGAAATTTCTGATGCTTTCGCAACACCTATTTCGATTATGGGCATAAAAGCTGGACTTTCTTTGATTAATCAAATGAAAGATATAGAATGCATCATCATAGATGATGATAACAATATTTATTACTCAGAAAACATCAAAATCATATAAAAATGAACTCTATTAAAGTATTTTTTGCACTATTCTTCGTCTCGATAATGGTGCAAAACTGCGTTTCTGTAAAAGAATACGAAAAAAACTATGTGAACGATAGTGAAATGCAACTTTCTACCAAAAAATCTGCAAAAACAGAAAATAATTTTCTTTTATACAGAGAAGCAGCTTCTGGTGCAGATGGTGGAAAAAACGGTGGCGGTTGCGGTTGCAACTAAGTAAATTACGAATCTATACAATCATTAACGATGAAAAAAAGCATAGTATCCGTACTTTTACTAGCCATCACTTTTGGTTTCTTTGGAAAATCAAAAGCACAAGAAAAAGACTCACTTTACGAAGCGAGAAAACTGAAAATTGACGAAATTAACTTTGTATCAGGATATTACACTCAAGAAGGTGAACACTCTTCCATTGGTGGAGGAAAAGGTGATGAAGCTTTGACCAATATTTCTAATTCTATACAGGTAAGATTACTTAAAAACAGTCAAAAATATGAACATAGACTAGACGTTGCTGTAGCAGTAGACCATCACACTTCTGCTTCTACCAAATTAATTAATAATGTTCCAGATGGTTCCCCTACCAATATATATTCTGGAAAAATAAGTGCCAAAACTGCTGCTTCTAGTGGAACTAGCGGAGTTACTGGTGCTTCTTCTAAATTTGTAGGTTGGAGAATTTATCCTTCTATTAATTATTTTGCTAAAAATTTAGAACGAAATACTACTTATGGAATTGGAGCATACTTTTCCCGAGAATTTGACTATCAATCCATTGGTGGTGAACTTTCTTTTGTAAAAGCGTCTCAAGATAATAATGCTGAGTTCAGTGTAAAAGCAATGGCATTTTTTGACCAAAGACTAGAAATTTTACCAGTAGAACTTAGACCTGTTAATACAGGAGTAAACAACAAAAAAGCTGACGATGACGAAGACGAACATGAAGGAGGCGATGATAATTACAAACTTTGGAATAAAAATTCTTATAGTGTAAATTTTGCCTATTCTCAAATTATCAATCCAAGATTACAAGTTTCATTGTTGGCAGATTTTGCATTTCAAGATGGTTTACTTTCTATTCCTTATAACAGAGTTTATTTTACCAATAATACGGTTTCCAGCGAAAAATTGCCTATGCAAAGAATGAAAATTCCATTAGGAATGAGACTCAATTATTTCTTGGGCGAAACATTTATTTTCAGAACCTATTATCGTTATTTCTTTGATGATTGGGGAATCAAAGCACATACTGCACAATTAGAAATCCCGATAAAAGTTTCGCCATTTGTTTCATTAAGTCCTTTTTACAGATATCATCATCAGACCAGCAATGATTATTTTAAACCTTACGGACAACACAATCCTGGCGAAAAATATTATTCTTCAGACTATGATTTATCTAGTTTTAATAGCCAAAATATTGGGTTAAATCTTCATTATTTACCTTTAGAATCTAAGATTTTTAAAAGTGTAGATTTCAGATATAGTTTTTATAAAAGAAGTGAAGGTTTATCAGCACATAATCTTACATTTGCTATAACCTTTAAATAACCATCACAAAATGAACTTAAAAAACATCCAAACCGAAGTAGACGCTTCTTTTCTGTACGGTTTATTAGCAGAGAAAGAAGAAGACCAAAACGTAAAAGAGATTTTTTCACAAATGTCTGCCATCGAAAAATCTCAAGCAGTAGCATTTTTACAGAAAGTAGGACTGACTGAAAAAGACATGCCGAAACCTTCTACAAGAGCAAAAATTCTTAAAAAAATTGGAGGAATTCTAGGATATGATTATGTTTTAGGGGTTTTAATGGATACCGAAAAATCACTATCAAGCTCTATTGGAAAAGCCAGAGTTAATACAAAAACTCAAGCATCTATTTCGGATACCGCACACGTGAAAATTTTAGAAAATATTCTTCAAAATAATCCTAAAATCGGCGGAAATGCACTTTCTCGTTTTGAAAAAAGACATCGTTCTGTTGGCGGAAACGCACTTAGAGCAGCTGTTTTAGGAGGAAATGACGGTTTAATTTCCAACTTTTCATTAATTATGGGAGTTGCAGGAGCAAGTAGCGGACAAAAAGAAGTACTGCTCGCAGGTTTAGCTGGGCTTTTAGCAGGTTCATTGTCTATGGCATTAGGAGAATGGATTTCGGTACAGAGTTCCAAAGAATTATACGAAAACCAGATGTCTTTGGAAATGGATGAATTAGAAGTAAACCCTGAAGGAGAATTAAAAGAAATAGAATTGATTTACAGAGCGAAAGGAATTCCAGCGGAACAAGCAGCACAAATGGCAACAGAACTCATGAATGACAAAGATTCTGCACATCAATTTTTGGTAAAAGAAGAATTAGGAATCAACTCCGAAGAACTGAAAGGTTCTGCCATGGAAGCCGCAATTTCTTCATTCGTATTATTTGCAATTGGAGCAATTTTACCACTTTTCCCGTTTTTCTTTTTAGGAGGAACTCCAGCAATTATTGCGAGTGCTATCTCGAGTTCGGTTGGTTTATTTTTAATAGGTTCTGCCATTACTCTTTTCACAGGAAAAAGCATTTGGTATTCAGGTTTCAGACAAGTTATTTTCGGATTATTAGCAGCAGCAATCACTTTCGGAATCGGTAAATTAATTGGCGTTTCTGTGATAGGATAATCATAAAATTAATGGCTAAAGTGAAATTGAATTGTTTTATTTTTAATGAAATTTAACTTTAGCCTAATTTTTATATCTAAAATATTGAGTTGAAAAAATTTATTTCCATATTATTCATTTCTGTTTATCTATTTTCTTTTCAAGAGTTTAGACAAGTTTTCAAATTGCCTACTTTGGTAGAGCATATTGTAAAACACAGAATAGAAAATGGTGAATTCTCATTGGTTAATTTTCTTAACCATCACTATTTCAGTGGAAATGTTATGGATAATGATTATGCTCAAGATCAGAAACTTCCTTTCAAACAAATAGATTTCACTCAATTTTCTACCATCGTTTTTGTAGTAGAATCACTTAATGTTTTAAAAATCGAAACTCCTAAGCACTTATTTACAGAAAATAAGAACTTTTTCATTTATAAAAACGACTTCATTTCTGAGTTTCATTACTCTATTTTTCAACCTCCAGAAATTTTATTGTAATTCTTTGATTTACATCAACTTTATCTTTTTTCTAATGAAAAAAGATAAATCTTACATTCTTATTACATTAAAATTAAAAAAAAATGAAAACAAAAATATGGTCTTTAACGACTAGAATCTCGCACTGGCTTTTAGCCATAGGATTCACCGTAGCCTATATCACTGGCGAAAACGAATGGCAAATGAATTACCACTATGCTTTTGGAGCATTAGTTGGAGGCATTTTATTTTTCAGAATTCTTTACGGAATTATTGGACCAAAATATTCTAATTTTGAAGATTTCCCAATGGGAATTTCTAAACAAATAGATTTCATTAAAAATTATTTCTCTAAAAATCAAACGTATGTAGGTCATAATCCTTTAGCATCTTTAGTGATGTTTTCTATGATGTTTTTAGGAATTTTCACAGCATTTACAGGTTATTTATGGGCTACAGAATCTGCACATTTTTTAGGATTTACTTTTACTGAAGAAATGGTAGAAGAAGGCCACGAAATTGGTGCAAAACTATTCTTAATTCTTGTATTTGCACATTTAGCAGGAATATTTGCGGACACTATTTTTCACAGAAAAACAGGAACTTTGGGTTCTATCTTCACAGGATACAAAAACGTACAAGCAGATGCTTCAAAAACAAATGCTTTTCATAAAATCTTCTCTATAATTTGGTTAGGCGTACCGATGATTTTATTCTACCTTGCTTTCGGTTTACCTGTAAATGAAAGAGGTAATGAAAGAGAAAATGAGGAAGAAGATGAATGGGAATCGCTGCTCTACCCTGACAAAAATTCTGAAAAATCACCAATGAATCTCATTGTGAAATTGACTAAAAACAGAAGCAATGTAGATGGAACCAGTTTGGCTTCTAGCAGTAGACAAACTGAGACTAATACTACTGTGAATACAGAAAGTAATTCTATCCAGAGTTATGCACAAAACTCACAATATTACACCGAAAACAGTAATGATGAGCGTGAATATTATGAACATGAAGAACATTCTAAACATCATCACGTAAAAAGAGAACATCATGATTATGATGAAGATGATGATTAATTTTAAAAAATAATAGAAAATACCGATGAAAATTTCATCGGTATTTTTATTAAGTTTTGGTTAAAAAATTAAGAGATTTTACCCCATTTATTTTTGCCTTTGTACTGCTTAACGTAGTAATTTCTAAGATTTTGATGCTCTGGAAGTTGTAGATTTCCGTCTATTTTTAGTAAGTGTTCTACAGTTTCTTTTGCTGCTTTTATGATATTACCATCATTTACCAAATCAAGGCGTTTAAAATCTACCATTCCGCTTTGTTGAGTTCCCAGAATATCTCCAGGACCGCGCAATTGCATGTCGACTTCAGAAATTTTAAAACCGTCATTGGTTTCGCACATGGTTTTGATGCGTTTTCTGGATTCTGCGGAAAGTTTATCGCCCGTCATCAGAATACAATAGCTTTGTTCTGCTCCTCTTCCTACTCTACCACGAAGCTGGTGCAACTGTGAAAGTCCAAATCTTTCGGCACTTTCTATGACCATTACTGAAGCATTTGGAACATTTACGCCTACTTCTATTACGGTAGTTGCGACCATAATATCTGCTTTTCCTTTGGCAAAATAATTCATGGCTGCATCTTTTTCATCGGGTTTCATTTTCCCGTGAAGCATGGTGGTATTATAATCTGGAAGCGGAAAAATTTCTGAAATATGCTCAAAACCTTCCATTAAATTTTTATAATCCAGCGTTTCAGATTCTTCAATTAATGGATATAAAAAATACACTTGTCTGCCTTTGGCAATTTCTTCTTTGGCAAAACCATAAACAGAATTTCTATCTTTTTCTCTTCGGTGAGCTGTGATAATGGGTTTTCTACCAACAGGCATTTCATCAATTACCGAAACATCCAAATCGGAGTAATAACTCATCGCTAGAGTTCTGGGAATCGGAGTTGCCGTCATTACCAAAATATGAGGTGCAATTTTATTTTTAGCCCAAAGTTTTGCACGTTGTGCTACTCCAAATCTATGTTGCTCGTCAATGATGGCCAATCCTAAATTTTTGAACCGAACAATATCTTCTAAAACCGCGTGAGTTCCTACTAAAATCGAAAGTTCACCGTTTAATAATTCTTCGTGAATGATTTTTCTTTCGGCAGTTTTGGTAGAACCTGTGAGTAATCTTACTTTGACATCCGTTTCCTTCAATAAATCTGCAATCGAATTAAAATGTTGAGTTGCTAAAATTTCTGTAGGCGCCATCATACAACTTTGGAAACCATTATCCATCGCCAAAAGCATCGCCAAAAGTGCTACCATCGTTTTACCAGAACCTACATCTCCTTGCAATAATCGGTTCATTTGGATAGGCTTTTTCAAATCATTTCTGATTTCTTTCAGCACTCTTTTTTGAGCATTGGTCAATTCAAAAGGAAGGAAATTTTCGTAAAAATTATTGAAATTTTCGCCTACTATCGGAAAAGGATTCCCAATCGTAAAACTTTTGTTGTAATTTTTTTTGAGACCGTAACCCAACTGAAAAAAGAACGCTTCTTCAAATTTCAATCTTCTGTCAGCATGTTTGGCAAAATCTGCATTTTGTGGAAAATGGATGTTAAGATACGCTTGTTGACGACTCATGAGTTTCAGAGATTTCATGAGGGAAACTGGCAAATTTTCTTCGATTAACTGAGGAATCTGCGAAATGATGTTGGCTTGAACCGTTTGAAAAAATTTCTGGTTTAGTCCACGTTTCGTCAATTTTTCTGAACTTGGATAAATAGGTCTGAGTCTTTCTTCTGCCGATTTTTTATCTTCTAATTCAATTTCTGGATGCGGCATAGAAAAACTGTGGTTAAACTCCTGAACTCTCCCAAAAATATAGATTTCTCGGTTTACGGGAATCTGTTCTTTCATCCAATTAGAATACTGAAACCAAACTAAATCCAGTGTTCCTGTTCCGTCTGTAAACTTCCCCGAAAGTCGTTTTTTCCCTTTAGCATAAGTAATTTCCTGCAATTCTGTGATTCTGCCTTTCAGTTGAATTTCTAAATTATCTTCCTTGATGTCTGCAATTTTATAGACTTTCGATTTATCCAAATATCTTATCGGAAAAAAATGCAGAAAATCTTCCACCGTTCTAATATCTAAGACATTAGCAATCAACTTGGCACGTTCTGTACCAATTCCTTTTAAAAATTCTATGGAAGTGTCTAATGTCAATGGTGAATTTGCTTCGCAGTGAACTGTGAGTTTTACGATGTGAAATTAAGGAAATTTGTTCAAAACTAAAAAAGAAAGACCTTCAATAATGAAAGTCTTTTTTATTATGTTTTGGCTAAAGCCAAATTGATTTTTATGATTTCTAAAACGGACTAAAGTCCGTTCCTATTGATAAAAATATTGATAAATCCTGTAGATTGCTTCATTATTTCATTCATCGCAAATATTTTTCAAAAATCATAACTCGAATCACTCTTTAATCTTAGATTTAAACTTCTTCTGGTAGTTTTCCCATTGTTCACGGGTTTTGATGTTTTTATATTCGTCTTTAGAAAATAGTGTGATATAAGGTTCTAATTCTTTGGCAGAGAAAAATCCCATCAAATTGGTAATCGGTTGAGCATTTTCGTCTAAAAATACCAAAGCTGGATAGCCACTCACATTCATAAACTTCGCGAACTGGTGCATTGCATTTTTGCTTTTTGCCTTGGTAGCAAAATCAGGATTGGTAAAAACTCTATCGTAAAAATTAACCGTCTGATTGCCTTCTGCGTTGAATTTTACAGCGTAAAAATTCCCATTGATGTATTTCGAAATAATAGGATGTGAATAGGTTTGTTTATCCATCAATTTACACGGTCCACACCAATCTGCATAAAAATCGATGAGAATCTTTTTTGGATTGGTTTTTTGAGCAGTTAACGCTTGTTCCATCGTCATCCAATTCACTTGTGAAAAGGAAAAACTGAACACCCAAAGAAATAACATCGATAAAGTAGTTTTCATACAGTAGTTTTTATGTGGTTAATGAACCTCTTGCATTAATTTTTTCACAAAAGGAGATATCAAAATCAGTACCAAACCAGCTATTAAAGCATAGATTCCTAAATCTTTATATCCTTCTGTGTAAGTAATCAGTTTTTCATAGTTGGTTGCACCTTCCTTTGCTGAAGCCATGTTTGCGCCAATAATTCCTGCAACATATTGTCCGTAAGCTGAAGCCAAAAACCACATTCCCATCATCATTCCTTGTAACTTTTCAGTAGAAAGTTTCGTCATAATAGACAAACCAATTGGCGATAAGCATAATTCGCCAAAAGTAATGACCAATAAAGCAATTGTGAAAATATTCAGAGAAGTTATCCCTTGAAGATTCGCGAAAAATTTAGTCGCAAAAAGCACATAATATCCTAATCCTAAAAAGATAAATCCTAAACCGAATTTGATTAAAGTATTCGGTTCCAATTTTCTTTCACTTAGCCAAATCCATAATAAACCAATAATTGGAGCTAAGAAAATAATGAAAAATGCTCCTCCAGAATTGTTAACTCCATTCGGGTCTAATCCTAGTAAGTCTTTGTTTAGATTATTCGCAGCAAAAATGCTCAAAGAACCGCCACTTTGTTCATAAATCCCCCAGAAAAGTATAGAGAAAATAATGAAAACCAAAGCTGCCCACAATTTTTTTCTTTCGGCAGGTGTAACCTTTGTCATTTCATAGAATAGATAAATGAGCGTCAATGGACCTACTATATACATAAACAAATCTGTGTATTCAGTTATAGAAACCATCGTCATAATTATTGGTACAAAAACCAAAGAAAGGACATAAACTCCATATTCTTTCCATTTTGCCATAGGTGAAAAAGTTCCGTCGGTATTTAATGTTTGAGGCTGTAAACCAATTGGTCCTAATCTTCTTTGAGTAAAGATAAAATTTACCAAACTTACTACCATAACAATAGCTGCCAAACTGAAAGCTACGTTCCATCTTTTATCTTCTGGAATAAAACTAGAAAACATTTCACCTTTACCAATAGCGATACAGAAATAACCACCTAATAAAGCGCCTAAGTTGATTCCTGCATAAAACAATGAGAAACCTGCATCTGTTCTAGAATCTCCCGCTTTGTAGAGTTTCCCTACCATAGTAGAAATATTGGGTTTAAAAAAACCTGTTCCAATTACCGTAAAAGCAATTCCTAAAAAGAAAAACTGATGTGGATCTATAGATAAAATAATACTCCCAACAATCATCAGTAAACCTCCCCAAAATAAAGATTTTCTAAAACCAAGGATTTTATCTGCAAAAAGTCCGCCTACGAAAGTAAAAGCATATACGAAAGCTTGAGTAGCTCCGTATTGTAAATTGGCTTGTTCGTCTCCGAAATTGAGTTGAGAAATCATGAATAACACAAGCATTCCGCGCATTCCGTAGAAGCAGAAACGTTCCCACATTTCAGAGAAAAAGAGTGACCAAATCTGGCGAGGATATTTGCCTTTAAAATCTTGAATTTGTTCGAGAGTTAATTCCATTGTAAAAATTTATGTAACGAAAATAAAAAAAACCTCTGACATTGCAGAGGTTTTAGTGAGTTTTATGATAATTTTAATTTACGCCGTGCATTTTCTTTTCTAACCATCTACTCATCACAAATAGAACTGCTGCTGCAACTCCACACATTACGATGAATACTAAGAAGAAATCAAATAAATTAGCAATTTGGAAACCTAAGAAAGAAGTAGTAGCAGCGCCTTCTCCAGCTTCTCCACCTCCAGGAATTAATGCTGAAAGTGTTCCTGCAAATTTATTCGCTGCTGCGTTTGCTAGGAACCAAGTTCCCATCAATAGTGATGAAAATCTAGCGGGTGAAAGTTTAGAAACCATTGATAATCCAATTGGTGACAAACAAAGCTCTCCCATCGTGTGAATCACGTAAAGACCGATTAACCAGAACATAGATACTTTATCCATTGCTCCTAAACCATAAACTGCAAATGCAATTACCACATAACCAAGAGCTACTAAAGATAAACCAATCGCCATTTTTTTAGGAGAAGTAGGTTCTAATCCTCTGTTTCCTAATCTTAACCAAAGTGAAGAAAATAATGGTGCTAAAAGGATAATTGCTAAAGGATTTACTGATTGGAAATAAGAAGCTGGCATTTCCCAACCGAATAAAGTTCTATCTGTTTGTCTGTCTGCAAAAATAGTAAGCGAAGCTCCTGCCTGTTCGAATGCTCCCCAGAAGAAAATTACGAAAAATGCCAGAATGAAGATCACCATAATTCTGTCTCTTTCGTCTTTTGTGAGGGATTTATCTGTTAAAATAATGAGTGGCATTGCAATCATCGCTCCGTAAATTAAATATCCAATAATATCTAATTCGCTATTGAACATCGTTTTGAAATTCATTAAGAAGAAAATCAAAGCGGTAGAAGCGATTACAATTCCTATTTGTTTTACACCAAATTTCTGTGTAGGCAAACCAATGGGATTATTGTCTGCATCAACTAAAAGTTTATTTTTTTGAGCTACGAAAGTGATTAAACCGATAATCATCCCGATTCCAGCTGCTAAAAAGCCCCATTTAAAATCTATTTTTTCGGCTAAAGTTCCGCAGATTAATGGTGAGAAGAACGCTCCTAAGTTAATTCCCATGTAGAAAATGGTAAATGCAGCATCTACTCTTCTGTCTCCTTTTGGATACAACTGACCTACCATTGTAGAAATATTTGGTTTGAAAAAACCGTTTCCAATGATGAGTAAAGTAAGACCTACCCACATTAATGAAATAGCAGCACCACCTGAAGCCGAAGCACTAAAAAACATCGCAAACTGACCAAGAGCCATTAATATACCTCCAATTTCTATACTTCTTCTGTTTCCTAAAAATCTATCAGAAAGATAACCTCCCAAAAGTGGTGTTAAGTATACCAAACCTGTATAACTTCCGTAGATATTAGAAGCATCAGAATCTGGCATAAGAAGCATTTTCGTCATGTATAAGATAAAAATTGCTCTCATACCGTAGTAAGAGAAACGTTCCCACATTTCAGTCATGAATAAAAGGTATAGTCCTTTAGGATGTCCTTTTTGTTGTGCTGTATCCATATTTTTATTGTTAATTTTTTGTTAAGACTAGCAAATATAGTTTTTTTTTGGTTTAGTCAATAAAAAAGTCAGCACTAAAAGTACTGACTTATATCTTCTTAATTAATGACCTTGGTCTTTCATAATTTTATTCAAACGCTTTAGCATAGCTGCTCCTAGTAAAGTCGCAAAAATGAGTAACGCAAAATTCACCAAGAAATAATTCATCTTATTGTCATAGCTGTACCAAGTACTTGCCAAAATTCCTGAGAGCTTATTCCCTACAGAATTCGCCAAAAAGAAACCACCCATCATTAATGCGGTGATTCTCGCTGGCGAAAGTTTTGACACGAAAGAAAGTCCCATCGGTGATAAACATAATTCCCCTACCGTAATAACTCCATAACTTGCAACTAACCACCACGGTGAAACTTTTACGGCTCCATTGTCACCCGCATAAACTGCAAGAACCATCACCAAACAAGAAAGTGCTGAGATAAATAATCCCAAAACAATTTTTGTTGGCGTTAAAGGTTCTTTTCCTTTTCTTCTGAGCATGGCCCAGAAACCTACAATTACTGGCGTTAACGCAATTACCCAAAACGGATTAATGGATTGGAATAATTCTGTATTGTATAAGAACACTTTTTGGGAAGGATTTTGCTCTAATTGTGCTTTTTGTTCAGGTTTAATATTTCTGAAATAGATATCTTTTCCTTGAGTTTTTAAGGTTTTTCCTTCTTCATCTTTTTGGGTTTGATATTGGTCATCATACACAGAAACTTCCTTATCTTTGAAATCTTTTCCGTCAACCATATAAATATCTTCCAAAGGTTTTTCTACACTTGAAGGAACACTTCTATCGGTATAATAGTTTGCCCAACGAGTTAAAGCTGTTCCGTTTTGCTTGAAAACTGCCCAGAAAAACATCGAAATTAAAAAGATGGATAACAATGCTCCAATCGCAGGTTTTTCTTTCTGATTCGCTTTGAAATAAAGAGAAACATAAAAATAAATAACAGGAATACAGGCAAAAATAAACGCATCTGTACTGTCACTTCCGAAAATTTCTCCTGGTAAGAACCAACCGATTGCTCCAGCAATAATTGCAGGTAAGAATACTTTAACCAAAATTTCAGAAAGTTTGGTATCTCCTTCTTGTACTGGCTTCATTTCTGCTGCTTGTCTGTAATGTTTCATTCCTACGGTAAAAACCACTAAACCTACCAACATCCCGATTCCTGCAGTGATAAATGCTTCTCCCCAACCGAATTTATTACGCATAAACGCAGCAATAATGTTACAAATGAAAGCACCGATGTTAATTCCCATGTAGAAAATGTTATAACCAGAATCTTTATTGGCTTTGTATTTTTCGTCTGAATAAAGATTTCCTAAAAGTGTAGAAATAGTAGGCTTAAAGAAACCATTCCCCACAATAATTAATCCTAAAGAAGTATAAAAAAGTGGTAAATCTTTGAAAACGCCCATCCCAATGTAACCTGCAGCCATCAAAATACCACCCAAATAAATAGATTTCACGTATCCTAGAACTCTATCTGCCAAGAAACCACCGATAAATGGAGTAAGATAAGTAAGAGCAATATAAGTCCCGAAGATATCATCTGCCATTTTATCAGGAAGACCTAATCCTCCTCTCATTCCTTCTGGCTCAATAAGATATAATACAAAAATTCCTAAAATTAAATAGTAGCCGAATCTTTCCCACATTTCTGTGAAGAACAAATACGGTAAACCTTTTGGATGTTTATTGTTCATAAAAATTTATTTTTCCCAAAAATAAGTTTTTATATTGAATGCAAAAAATAAGTTGAGATTAAAAACCGCTTTCTCTGAAAATAAAAAAAGCGGACTAAAGCCCGCTTAATATTGAGTTTCTGACTATTTTACAAATTCTCTAAAATAAAATCAGTCATTTTTTTATACAATTGAGGTCTGGTTTGTCCGCCGTAAATTCCGTGATTTTTATCTGGATATGCCATAAATTCAAACTGTTTATTGTTTTGAATTAATGCTTCAGAAAATTCCATAGAATTCTGGAAATGTACGTTGTCATCAGCTGTTCCGTGAATCAAAAGGAATTTGCCTTTTAGTAATTTCGCAAAAGTTGTAGGTGAATTTTGGTCGTAACCTTCAGGATTTTCTTGTGGAGTTTGTAAAAATCTTTCGGTGTAAATGCTGTCATAATATCTCCAATTGGTAACTGGTGCTACCGCAATTCCTGCTTTGAAAACATCTGCACCTTTTGTCATGGCTAAGCTTGCCATATAACCACCATAACTCCATCCGAAAATACCAATTCTAGACTTGTCAATATAAGATTGATTTCCTAACCATTTTGCAGCAGCAATTTGGTCTTCTATTTCGTATTTTCCTAGATTTTTATAGGTTACTTTTTTGTATTTTGTTCCTCTATAACCTGTTCCACGACCATCTACACAAACTACGATATATCCTTTCTGCACCAAATGATTGAACCAAAGTCCGTTTCCACCATCCCAAGAATTAGAAACTTGCTGAGAACCCGGTCCTGAATATTGGAACATGAAAAGTGGATATTTTTTATTTGGGTCAAAATCCTTCGGTTTCATGATGTAAGCATTCATTTGGTCTCCTGCTTCATTCGGAATCATCATAAATTCTTTGGTTACCAAATTATCTGCATTTAATTTGCTTAAAAGCGCATCATTATTTTGCAATTCTTTCACAAATTTCCCGTTTCCATCTTTTAAAGTATAAGTGAATGGTTTTTTAGCAGTAGAATTAGTCTCAATAAAATATTGGAAATTTTTAGAAAAATCTGCTCTGTTATTTCCTTCCGCTTGAGAAAGCAATACAGATTTCCCTGATGAAATATTAAATTTAGAAACTACTTTATTGATGCTTCCTTTCTCGGTTGTTTGTAAGAAAACTTCTTTCGTTTTTGGGTTAAAACCATAATAATCAGTGATTTCCCAGTTTCCTTTCGTTACTTGTTTGTTCAGTTTTCCTTTCGCATCATACCAATACAAATGTCTGAAACCACTTCTCTCCGAAGCCCATAAAAATGAATTGTCTTCTAAAAATTCTAACGTAAGATTATCGGTGTCAATCCAAGCTTGGTCTGTTTCGGTTAATAATTTAGAAACGGTTCCAGAAGCAGTATTAATTTTTAAAATTTCTACTTTATTCTGATGTCTGTTGGAAGTTGCAATCGCTACCTCATCATTTTTAGCCGTACTAAAAACTTGTGGAATGTAATAATTCTCGAAACCTGCCAAATCTAAATGGATGGTTTTACCAGAATTGACTTGATATAAATGTGCAGAAACATCTGAGTTTTTCTCTCCAGCTTTTGGATATTTAAAACGGTAATCTGTAGGATAAAGCGATTTATTATACATCTGCATGTTCATCTCTGGAACTTGCGATTCATCAAATCTTACAAAAATGATGGCGTCACTTCCTTTGTTCCATTGATAGAAATCTGCATGCCCGAATTCTTCTTCATACACCCAATCTCCCAATCCATTAATCACTGAATTTTTCTTACCATCATTGGTAATTTGAGTGATTTTTCCAGATTCTAAATCTTGATAAAATAAATTATTGTCTGAAATAAAAGCTACTAATTTTCCATTAGGTGAAAATTTAGGCTCTTGAACAAAATTTCCGTTGTTCAGACTGATTATTTTTCCTGAAGTAAGGTCTTTAACATCAAATTTCCCTAAAAA
Organism: Cloacibacterium sp. DMC96; assembly: GCF_056313765.1. Taxonomy (NCBI): domain Bacteria; kingdom Pseudomonadati; phylum Bacteroidota; class Flavobacteriia; order Flavobacteriales; family Weeksellaceae; genus Cloacibacterium; species Cloacibacterium sp. DMC96. Next base: position 1,653,447 of record NZ_JBQUZQ010000001.1, read on the forward strand.
TGAATGTCTATAAATAGGCTCAGATTCTTTTTGCAAAAGAATTTTTGATTCATCATCAGAAAAAATATAACTCTCAAAACTTCCGTCTACAATATTGCCCACTTTTTCAGTGGTTTTGTAAGAATATTTTGCAATACCGCCTCTTTCGATTACGGCATAGTTTTCTCCATTTTTAAGAGAAGCGATTCCCGCAATGTTTTTGCCACGGTAGTAACCCGAATAGATTTTTTCTAGAGTAATTTCTTGAGCAAAACCAAAATGCATCATTCCCAAGAAACCTAATGTTAAAAACAATTTCTTCATTCCTTAATTTTTAAATTTTTCTAAATGTTATTATTCAGAAAAAGCTCCATAATATGCCGCTCCATATAATGCTGTTTTGCTATTTAGGTTTAAATAAATAGGAATTCCAGCTAAAAGCGGTTCCATTTCGTCACATTTTAAGAAGCTTTCTTCTATTTTATCTTTGTTGATAAAGTTATAAATTCTTGGCGGAATACCACCTGCTAAAATTAACCCTCCCGTTGCTTTATAATTCAGCACCATATTATTGGCTCTTCTCGCCATAAAATCAACCAGCATTTCCATTGCCAAAACGCAAGTGGTACATAATCCAGACATTGCAGTTTCACTGATTACGGCAGACTTATCTTTAGCTTCTGCTAATTTCTGGGTAAGCCAAGCCTGTTCTTCGTAGCCTTTTACATCTCTCAAAAATTCGTAGATTTTGTAAATAGCTGGTCCAGAAACCAATCTTTCCCAAACGATAATTTCGCCATAGGTTTTTTGCAAAAATTTCACCAATTCAAATTCTACATCTGTTCTCGGCGCAAACTCACTGTGACCACCTTCAGAAGGCATTGGTCTTAAATATTTTCCGTCCCAGAAAAGACAAGCTTCACCTAAACCTGTTCCTGGAGCCAAAATAGCAATATGACCACCAATAGAAGGATTTCCGTTTCTCATGGTCACCATAAATTCATCATCCATCTCTGTCATTCCAAAAGCCGTGGCTTCTAAATCATTAATTAGATAGACTTTATCTATTTGTAGGTCTCTACTGAGTTCTGTTACATCTATTTTAAATTTTATATTGGTGGTGTGACAAGTTCCGTTTACTACAGGACCTGCAGCACCAATAGAAATTCTGTCTGGCTTCTCAAAATTATTTTTTTTGATAAAATCAAGAATAATTTCGGTCAAAGAATTATGATGATTCGTGGTATAGGTTTCTTCTAACTGAAGAACCATTTTGCCATTTTGCGAAACAAATTGTGCAATATTAGTTTTGGTTCCACCTACATCTGCTGCTAGAATTGAAAGGTTATTGTTTGCTGGATTTTCGATTTGTGGTAAATAAAGCGGAAATTTCATAGTGTGAAAATTTTAAATAATGTGTTGTTTAATTTTAATAAAATTGCTTTGAAAAAAATTCCCCTAAAAGTACGGCTTTTCAGCAATTTAAACCTCATAGAAAACGCGCTAAAAACATGATTTTAGTCTTGTTATTTCGTGAAAATCTGCAACCTCACCTTCCAAAATTGCAGACGAATGAAAGCTCTTCGCATGAGTGAAATTTTTAATCTCAACAAGGTTAGAAGAACGCAAACCTCCACCGCATAAAATGTCTATTCTTCCCGCTGAAATTTCCACTAATTTTTGGAGCATTTCTTTGCCTTCTTCTACATTAAATTTTCCACCAGAAGTCAAAACGGTAGAAAAACCAGAATTGATAAGCATTTCTAATGATTTTTCTAGATTTTCTGTTCTATCAAAAGCACGATGAAAAGTACAAGGTTTTCCTTTTGCAAACTGGATAAGTTCCTTGCATTGCTCTTCGTTTACCTCATCATTTTGGTCTAAAATTCCAAAAACAAAACCATCTGCTCCAGCGTTATAAAAATTTTGCAATTGGTGTTTCATCAAACTAAAACCTTCATCTGAATAGAAAAAATTTCCACCTCTCGGACGAATCATCACGTAAATAGGTACATCTATTTCCTTTTTTAAATTTTTGAAATCTTCTAAATCAGGAGTGATTCCGCCCAAATGAAAATCTGCACAGAACTCTATTCTATCTGCACCAGCTTTCGTAGCGATAACAGCAGATTCTTTATTAAAACAAGCTATTTCTAACATTTTACAATTTGTTTACAATTCGGTGAATTCCATCTTTTAATAACTGAGTTTTAAAATTGATTAATAATCCCAATTTTAAACCTGTAAATTTCAAATAAGTATTGGTTTGCGCAAAATGAATAGGATGTAATTCTAATACTGATTTCACTTCTACAATCACTTTTTCTTCAACTAAAATATCAATTCTATAAGCATTGTCTATTTCAATTTCTTTATAATTAAGAGCAAGTGCGTATTGTTGCTTTACCTTTAAACCTAATTTTTGAAGTTCATACACAAGTGCAGTTTCATAAGCACTTTCTAATAGTCCAACTCCGAGGTTTTTGTGCACTTCTAATGCTGCGCCAATTATTTTATAGGAAATTTCATTTTCTGTCATTGGTATTATTAGTTTTTTATTTTTTAAACGCAAAGTCTTACGAAATTTATTTAAATGTTAAGTGAGCAAAGTTCTTATCAACAAGTTGATTTCATTAAGCTCCTGCATAGATTCTCATCTTAAATATAAAAAAATATTTTCAAGCTCTTTCAATTCGCTTGCGAATAAAACTTTGCTTGCTTAAAAAGTTTTAGATGTTAAAAAAACCTTTGCGTTTAATCAATTTTAAATTAAACTTTTGGCATCAATTAAAACATTACTTTCTTGAGTGTGAACAGCGTAATTGAACCCTTTTTGCAAACAAAACGCTCCCGTTTCACCAAATTTATTGATGGCAATAAAACCAATCTGAGTATCTTTCACATTTCGGTTTTGATTCACAAAATTCTTATAAATTCTCTTCACTGCTTCTTCACACGCTTGTTGAGGAGATTTTCCTTGTCGCATTAATTCTACCACCAAATGCGAACCGCAAGTTCTAATCACTTCTTCACCATGACCAGTTGCTGTAGCAGCGCCCACTTCATTATCTACAAAAAGTCCGGCTCCAATTATTGGAGAATCTCCAACTCTGCCATGCATTTTAAACGCCATTCCAGAAGTAGTACACGCTCCAGAAAGATTTCCGTGTTCGTCTAATGCTATCATACCAATCGTATCATGGTTTTCTATATTTACGACTGGTTTATATTCTGATGTTTTGAGCCAATCTTTCCATTCTTTTTCGGATTCTGGTGTGAGTAAATTTATTTTTTCAAAACCTTGAGAAATCGCAAATTGCAATGCTCCATCGCCAACTAACATGACGTGAGGCGTTTTTTCCATCACAGCTCTGGCTACAGAAATTGGATTTTTGATATGTTCTAAAGACGCCACCGAACCAATATTCGCTTTTTCATCCATAATACAAGCGTCTAGCGTAACTCTACCGTCTCTGTCTGGTCTTCCTCCGTAACCTACACTTCTTTCATTCGGGTCGTCTTCAACCAATCTCACGCCCTTTTCTACAGCATCCAAAGCTTTTCCTCCTTGAGAAAGAACTTTCCACGCTTCTTCATTGGCTTTCAAACCGAAATTCCAAGTAGATAAAACGACAGGTTTTCTGATTTTTTTAGGTGAAATTTCAGGAAGATTTTCAGATTTTTTAAATGAATAAAAAACACTTCCTATAGAAGCTAAAGCAGATATTTTTAAAAATTTTCTTCTTGTTGACATCTTATTTATAAGGATTTTCTTTTGGTTGATTAATGGATTCTTTGTTGTAATTCACTTTCATTTTATCTAAAATTTCGGAATTTTTTTCAAATCTTTTTTTGAAATCATTGAAATCATTATTCGTTCCCCACAAAACTTCAGAAAGCGCCATCATTCTTGGGAAAATCATGTATTCTACTTGCTTGAAATCTAAAATATATTCGCTCCAAAGATTGGCTTGAGCTCCCAAAATATATTTTTGTTCATTATCTTGTAATTTTTCAGGAATTGGGTTAAAAGAATAGACTTTTTCCGCCGAAGTATAGCCGCCAATTGCAAGAGGTTCTGTTGCTGGATTATTTTGATAATGATCAAAATAACAAAATTCTCCGGGAGACATCACCACGAAATGTTTTTGTTGAGCCGCTGCAATTCCACCTTCGGTTCCACGCCAAGACATCACCGCTGCATTGGGAGCCAATCCACCTTCTAAAATCTCGTCCCAACCGATGATTTTCTTTCCATGAGCATTGACAAATTTTTCAATTTTCTGAATGAAATAACTTTGTAATTCATGTTCATCTTTTAAGCCTTTTTCTTTGATTAAATTTTGACAATGAACACATTTTTTCCAATTTTCTTTTGGACATTCATCTCCACCAATGTGAATATATTCTGATGGAAAAAGGGGCATTACTTCTGCCAAAACATTTTCTAAAAAAGTGAAAGTTTCAGGTTTTGGACAAAAAACATCTTCGAAAACGCCCCATTTTTTCTCTACCTCAATTTGTTTCCCAGTACAACCCAATTCTGGATAAGAAGCGATTGCTGCAACAGCATGTCCTGGCATTTCTATTTCTGGAACCACCGTAATATGTCTTTCTGCCGCATATTTTACCACTTCTTTTATTTGTTCTTGCGTGTAAAATCCGCCGTATCTTTTATCATCAAATGTATTATCGCTGTATTTCCCAACCATAGAACCGTTTCTCCATGCTCCAATTTCTGTGAGTTTTGGATATTTTTTTATTTCAATTCTCCAACCTTGATCGTCTGTAAGATGCCAATGAAAAGTGTTGAATTTATACATCGCGAGATAATCAATGTATTTTTTCACTTCATCTACTGTGAAGAAATGTCTGGCTACATCAAGGTGCATTCCTCGCCATTGAAATTTTGGAGAATCTGTGATTTCCATACAAGGAATTTCGCCTTTAGTTTCATAGAAATTAAACAGTTGAAATAATGTATTGATGGCGTAAAATCTTCCTTTATTTGTATTTGATTGAATTTGTATTTGATTAGGCATAATAATTACCGCATAAAAATCTTTTGCCCAAACTCCATCTTCTAAATTAGGTGGCAAAACAGAAAAAATAATTTGACTTTTTTTGCTTGGATTCTTTTTGAAAACAATATTGGTTTGGTTAAAAATTTTAAACGCAAAGTCTATATTTTCCTCCTCATTTTTTGAAAAGTCTGACTGATATTTAATGCTTTTCGGAATTTTAAAATTCCCTTCTATCAAATCTACATTCTGCGGATAAGGAATGAGCGGTAATTTTTCTTGTGCAAAAAATTTCGGAGTGCATAAAGCGACTGAAAAAAGAATCAAAAAACTTTTTAGAAAATTCATGGCGATTTTTATTATTTTTAAAAAATTAAAAATACTGTTTTATGTCTAAACTTTCTAAAGTTTCGTTCATTTTGTTTGTTTTGAGTTTTTCACTTGTATTGGCGCAGAAAAATTTTGCTCAATATGTGAATCCTTTTATCGGAACTGGCGGTCATGGTCATACTTTTCCGGGAGCTACGGTTCCTTTTGGGATGGTTCAACTTTCGCCCGATACAAGAATTGATGGAAGTTGGGACGGTTGTAGTGGTTATCATTATTCAGATTCTGTGATTTACGGATTTTCGCACACTCATCTTAACGGAACTGGCGTTTCTGATTATGGCGATATTCTGTTGATGCCAACTATGGGAACACCAAGTTTAGACAACAAAGATTATTCTTCAAAATTTTCTCACCAAAACGAAAAAGCAAGTGCAGGTTACTACGAAGTTTTATTGGATAAATTCAATATTAAAGCAAGATTGACGACTACAACAAGAGTGGGTTATCACGAATATACTTTCAATAATTCTGGACTTGCGAATATCATTTTAGATTTAAATCACCGAGATGAATTGTTGGAAGGCGAAGTAAAAGTCATTGACGAAAAAACGATAGAAGTTTACCGAAGAAGCAAAGCTTGGGCAGAAAATCAATACATTTTTGCCAAAATTAAATTTTCTAAACCGTTAGGCGTTTCTGCATTTGATGTGGACAATGTGAACAGAGCAAATAGTAGTTTTAGTGGAAAAAAATTGAAACTTGCTTTCTCCAATCAAGTCAAAAAAGGCGAAAAAATCTTGGTAAAAGTTTCTCTTTCCTTGACAGGTTTTGAAGGTGCAAAAAAAAATATGCAAGCCGAAGGAAAATCTTGGGATTTTGAAAAAATCAAAAAAAATGCAGAACATTCTTGGAACAAAGAACTCTCCAAAATTGAAATCACTTCTTCTGATAAAGATAAACTTTCTGTTTTTTACACCGCATTGTATCACGTTTTCACCCAACCGAATATTGCAAACGATGTAGACGGAAAATACCGAGGAAGAGATAACCAAATTCACACAACCAATCATGATTATTACACGGTTTTTTCGCTTTGGGATACTTTCAGAACGTATCATCCTTTGATGACTTTGATTGATAAAAAACGAACCGCAGATTTCATCAATACCTTTATTTTACAATATGAACAAGGAAAAAGATTGCCGATTTGGGAACTTGCAAGCAATGAAACGTATTGCATGATTGGTTACCACAGCGTTTCTGTAATTGCAGATGCCATGATGAATGGTGTAAAGGGTTTTGATTACGGAAAAGCATTTGAAGCCGCAAAAAATTCAGCCAATAATTTTGATGATTACGGCATGAAAACTTATCGTGAAAATGGTATGTTAACCATTGATGACGAACACGAAAGTGTTTCTAAAACCGTAGAATATGCTTATGACGATTGGTGCATCGCACAAATGGCGCAATTTTTAGGAAAAACCGAAGATTATAAAACCTTCATGAAACGCTCTCAAAGTTGGAAAAATTTATTTGATTTTGATAAAAAATTCATTCGTCCAAAGAAAAATGGTGGTTGGTTCGAACCTTTTGATGCAAAAGAAATCAACAATAATTTCACTGAGGGAAATGCTTGGCATTACACGTTTTTTGTTCCTCAAGATGTTTATGGAATGATTGAGTTTTATGGCGGCAAAGAAGCATTTGAAAAAAAACTCGACCAAATGTTTTCCGAGGAGTCTAAAACTACTGGCAGAGAACAAGTTGACGTAACAGGTTTAATCGGGCAATATGCACAAGGAAACGAACCGAGTCATCATGTTGCATATCTCTATAATTTTGTTGGAAAACCAGAAAAAACCAAAGAAAAAGTGCATTATATTTTAGAAAATTTCTACAAAAATGCTCCAGATGGTTTAATTGGTAATGAAGATTGTGGACAAATGAGCGCTTGGTACGTTCTCAGTTCGATGGGTTTGTATAAAGTGACGCCGGGTTCTACCAATTGGCAAACAGTAACGCCTTTTTTCAAAAAAGTGAAAATCAATTTAGAAAATGGCAAATCTGAATTTTTTAATAATCAAAATGATATCATCAATTGGCTTTCTAAAACTCCAGTTCCAGAACCTAGAAAACTCAAAGAAATTGTTATCGTTCCTGTGATTCATTCAGAGAAAAGATTTTTTGAAAAACAACAAAATATCAGCATTGAATCTTATCAAAAAAATAAAATCTACTATGCTATCAACGGAAGCGATTTTAAAGAATACAAAGAAGAATTAACACTTACCGAAACTTCTACCATTACAACTTTTGCAGAAAATAGCAAAGGTGAAAAAAGTGGAATCGTAACCGCAAAATTCTACAAAAAACCGAACAACTACTCCATCGAAATTAATTCTAAAGCCAATCCACAATATTTTGCAGGTGGAAACGAAGGTTTAATTGACGGAATTTCTGGTGATGCCAATTGGCGAAAAGGTGATTGGCATGGTTACCAATCGCAAGATTTTGAAGCGATTATTGATTTAAAGGAATCTAAAGAAATTTCTACAATTTCTGCCGACTTTTTACAAGATACCAGAGCTTGGATTCTAATGCCTACCAAAGTAGAATTCTATATTTCTGAGGATAATGTAAATTTCAAAAAATTAGGAGAAGTAGCGAATCCAATTGATGCGCAAGATTACAACGTGCAGACCAAAAATTTAGAATTACATTTTGCCAAAACCAAAGCTAAATATGTAAAAATTATTGCCAGAAATTTCGGAAAATTACCAAGTTGGCATCAAGGTTTTCCTTTTGATGGAGAAGCCTTTATTTTCATAGACGAAATCACCATTCTATAAAAATCTGGGGCGCTTCCAAAGGAAGCGCCCCAGACGTAAAAATATTAATATATGGATTAATTATTATACATAATTTTGTAATATTCATCAGCCATTCTATCAGAATTGAACTGCTCTTTTACATCATCCATTGCATTTTTCACTACTTGTCTCCATTCATCTGGTCTTTCGTAGTACATTGGTAAGATTTGGTTTTCTAAGATGTCATACAATTGGTTCATATCATAATTGTCTACATCGAAAACGCTCATATTTGAATAATCTGCTTGTGGAACTACAAAAGAGTTCACCCCATTTTTTGCAAATTCTGGAATCCAACCATCATCTGTAGAAAGGTTTACAGAAGCGTTCATAGAAGCCGTCATACCAGAAGTACCAGAAGCTTCTCTAGGAACTCTTGGGTTGTTTAACCAAACATCAGAACCTTGTTTTAGAGATTTACTTAATGACAATTCATAACCTGTAAGAACCGCCATATTTTTATGATTTTTACTTTCTTCAACTAAGTTATTGAAAGTAGAAATCGCTGCATAATCTACTGGATAAGGTTTTCCTGCAAAGATAATTTGCACTGGATATTTTTTGTTTTCCAATAATTTTCTGAATCTTTCTTTGTCTTGTAACAATAAATCTGCTCTTTTATATCCTGCAAATCTTCTTGCCCAAACCATGGTGAATACTTTAGAATCAAACAATTTACCACATTGGTCTGCTACAATTCTGAAAGTTCTCTTTTTAAGATATTTTTTTCTGAAATCGAATTCTTCGTCTTCTCTTTCTTCTCTAGCGTTATAAAGCGGTTTATCTGCCCAATATTTGAAATCTTGTGCATTGGTAATGGCTTTAATTTCGCAAATTCCTGGATATTTACCCCACATTTCGTTAGAAACTACACCATGCAACTGAGAAACTCCATTCGCAATTCTTGCCATTCTCAAAGCACACAATGAGTGATTAAATTGGTCGTTATCTTGTCCTTCTAGTTTCTTTACTTCTTCTAAACTTAATCCAGAGAAATAAGACATTTGGTGACAAAGGTGTACATTGTGTTTTTCGTTTCCTGCTTCTTCTGGAGTGTGAGTGGTGAAAACCAATCTTTCTTTTACTTTTTCTAAATCTCCACCGAATTTTTTTAACAAATAGAATGCTGCTGGTAAACCGTGCGCTTCGTTTAAGTGATAAACTTCTCTTTCTAGGTTTAACTCGTCTAATAATTTAGCTCCTCCTTTTCCTAGAAGGATGTATTGTGCCAATTTTGTAGATTCATTCGCATCGTATAATCTGTGGCAGATGGTTTTAGAAACGTGGTCATTTTCTGGCACATCTGTAGAAAGTAAAAAGATAGGTGCAGTTTTAAACGTTTCTGGGTTCAGGTACATTACTTTTACCCAAACTGGTGCATCGTGAATGTCAATTTGGAATTTAATTCCTGTATCTTCCAAGAAGCTGTACATTTTCTTAGTCCAAACTGGATTAAGTGTTTGATCGTGGTTTCTAGCTTGGTCATAATAACCAAATTTCCACAAAATACCGATTCCGATGGTGTCTTGTTTCAGATTATAAACACTTCTCATGTGAGAACCTGCCAAAAATCCTAAACCTCCACTGTATATTTTCAATGCTTGATCAATGGCAAATTCCATCGAAAAATACGCAACTTTCTTGCTGTAATTCGGGTTGATGCTATAAGGCATCTGATAATTTCTAAAATCCATTTTTCTCGTTTCTTTAAAATCAGGTGCAAAGGTATTATTTTTTTAGAAAACTGAAGCGGAATGTATGTTAAGAATAGAAACTTTGATAAAAATCATAAATTCTTTTATAAAATCAACAATCTTGCATGATGTAAATCATCTCAAAATCGATGTCTCAAAACACAGTTTTTAATAATTTTACCAACTGAAAATCATGCTTGTAAAAATTATGGAAAGAACAATGACTAAACCCCTAGCCCAAACTTTAGAAGACTTAAAAAATGTCTCGGCAGACTTTAATACCGTTGTAGAAAACCTATTCGAATTCCGTTTCGAAGACTACAACCAAGTTTTCAAAATCAACGAACTAGATATTCCTGCCAAAACGTATAAAAGATTCCCTGTTTTTAACAATGAAAATGCAGTAGCAATTCTCATGTTATGGGGCGCTGAAAATAAAACAGCGATTCATGACCACAAAAACTACGAGGGAAAAATAAAAGTCCTCAAAGGTGAATTAACCGAAGTGTATTACAAAGAAACCAAAGATTTTATAGAATATGAAGGCGCTGGTGTAGCGATAGAAGGCATTTCTTTCGCCGAAGAAATGGGCGGAATTCACAGTATTGTGAACAACAAACCTACACTATCGGTAAGTTTACATATTTACAAAACCAACCAACTGAACCTAAGTGGAGTTAGAATTTTCGACTTAGAACATAAGAAATGGGCGGTTCTTAATGAGAAAGCACCATCATGCACTTGGAATTTACCAGAAGAAGCTTTTGAAAAAATTTATCAACTATAAAAACAAAACACAAAACCATATAAACTCAAACTATCTTTCCAAAAATCCACAAGTCTACCATTTGTGGATTTTTTATGTTTTAAAGCCTCATTGCATCGAAAAATTTGACCAAAAAACCACTTTTGTTCGAATCATGTTCGAATCAAGCTCGAATCAGCTTCGGAAAACGGGTACTTTTTCCGAACAAAACTCGAATTAAACTCGACTTTGATTGCCATAAAACTCGGAAAAGACGCTGACTTTTAAAATAAAATTTTTCCGTAAATTTGCACCCAATTTATTATGGAAAATTTCACTACAAAAACCGCTGCTTTTCACACGCTGGGTTGCAAACTGAACTTTGCAGAAACCTCTACTATTGCCAGACAATTGACTGGTGCAGGTTACCAAAAAGTAAGTTTTGACGATGCTGCGAATGTTTATATCATCAATACCTGTTCTGTAACTGATAATGCAGACAAGGAATGTAAACTTCATGTAAAACGTGCGATGAAAGCCAATCCTGATGGTTTGGTGGTGATTGTAGGTTGTTATGCTCAGTTAAAACCCGAAGAAATTTCTGCCATTGAAGGCGTAGATTTGGTTTTGGGCGCCAAAGAAAAATTCAACATTCTGAGTTATCTGGAAGATTTAGAAAAAACGGAACATCACGCTCAAGTTCACTCTTGCGAAATAGAAGAAACCGACTTTTTCATCGGAAGTTATTCTATTGGCGATAGAACCAGAGCTTTTTTGAAAGTTCAAGACGGTTGCGATTATAAATGTACCTATTGCACGATTCCTTTAGCTAGAGGAATTTCTAGAAGTGACACCGTAGAAAACGTAGTGAAAAATGCCAAAGAAATTGCCGAAAAAGACATCAAAGAAATTGTTTTAACGGGTGTAAACATTGGCGATTACGGAAAAGGCGAATTTGGCAATAAAAAACACGAACATACTTTCCTAGATTTGGTGAAAGAACTCAATAAAGTAGAAGGAATTGAAAGAATTAGAATTTCTTCCATAGAACCGAATTTACTGAAAGACGAAACCATAGATTTGGTGGCTGAAAGCAAGAGTTTTGTACCGCATTTCCATATTCCGTTGCAAAGTGGAAGCGATGATTTGCTCAAAAAAATGAAGCGAAGATACCTCACCAAATTGTACAGCGATAGAGTTTCTAAAATTAGAGAAGTAATGCCCGATGCTGCGATTGGCGTAGATGTAATTGTAGGATTTCCGGGAGAAACCGAAGAGAAATTTTTAGATACCTATAATTTCATCAATCAACTGCCGATTACGTATTTACACGTTTTCACATATTCTGAAAGAGAAAATACCGAAGCCGTAGAAATGGAAGGAATTGTGCCGATTTCTGAACGTAAAAAACGCAACAAAATGCTACGAATTCTTTCTGAGAAAAAGAAAATGGCATTTTACCAAACACAATTAGGGAAAACCTTGCCTGTACTTTGGGAACACGAAGAAAAAGACGGAAAAATGTTTGGCTTCACCGAAAATTATGTGCGTGTACAGAAACCTTTTGACGCAAGTTCTATCAACCAAATAGAAATGGTAAAATTGGATAAAATTCAACCAGACGGAACCGTTTCTATCTCTCCTATTTTTGAGGAGTTTTTGGCGAAGGTTTAGAAAATTTTCATTTCCTCTTATCCTAAAGGATGTGAAAATTCTAAATATAAATTACAAAATCGTTACAATGATGTGGCGATTTTTTTTTGTGTGTAATTGCAAATAATAAAATTATCCGTACACTTTGTCATTGACTGCGTCTAATCTTTGATTTCCGAAGGAAACCTAACGAAGTGGTTCGACAAAGTCAATCTAAATTTAACGCAACCATATGTAGAGATTCTTTCAGAATGACAAATGTTGTGGTAAATGATAAAGTAATGTTCTTAGTGTGGTTCCCCCTCTTTCAGAGGGGTGGCATTCCGAGAATAGGAATGACGGGGTGTTTAGAAATATTTTGATGATTTTTAGCATTTCATGTTTTTCCGTAATATAGTGTGGAGTTTATTTTTTAATTTAGTTGAATAAATAAAACTTATAAATTAGAGAATTGTATATATTTGTGTGTTAGCGTTAATGCTTTGTAACAGCATCTTAAAAAACTGAAAGTGAAAAAAAACAATTATTTTTACTACGATAAAAAATATAAAAATATATCCGAAAAGATAGTTAATCTTAATATTCGATTTAAGCAATGTATCTTTTTATTTATTTCAAATATTCTTTTTCTAAATAAAAAACTAAGCTTTATTGACCAATATTATAAATATACAGATAAAAAACAACCAAAACTGTATAATAACTTATATATAGAAGATTCTAAACATCATAGTGATTTAAATTTTAAAAAAATAAATCTTTCATTCATAAGTTTCTTCGAAGTAATTGAAATTGATAAATTTGATGATTTTAAAGCTAAATTAATTTCAAAATTTTCCTCAAAACACTCTAGTTTTTCAAATGATATTAGATATAAAGAAGATTTGATAAAAAAACTTTCTGACATAAAAATTAGTTTAGAGACTTTTTCTAGTGGAAAATTAATATCTATAAATTATAAAAAAAGTAATTCTAAAAAAACAGATCTTATAGATCGTTTGGATATTGATTTTATAAAAACATATGAGTCATATTTTATTTTGCATTTTAAAATTAAGCCTAGTTCAAAATTTCATGACATAATAACGCAAATTAAAAATCATAATGATACTACTTTAATTGTTAGACATTACAATTCACTTAAAAATATAATAAAATATAGAGTATTTAATAGCCACGGTACATTTGTTGAAAGCTTAACTAAAAGAAATATTGATAATTTAATATATGATTTGAAATATCAAGTTAATCAAAATTTCACGAAACACTTGAATGGTATATTCTATCCTTTAAGAAATGATTTTGAGTTACCTAGCATTGAACATTATGAAATTGAAGAATTTAAAAAAGTCAAAGAGGATAAACAATTACATTCCTTAATAAACTTTGTAGAAATAAAACAATTCACAAGTGAGGATGAGTTATTAGATATATATTTAGAAAATTGTTCAAACAAAATTTATATCATTAAAGAAAAGGGGCATGGAAAAATAGAACAAAAGCCCAACAGTAAAGACCATATAGACTATGACTGTTTAGAAAGTGCTTTTTTAATTGAAAGTTTATCTTTTTCATGTGTATTTAATGCTATATTAAATCTTGAATTCAAAAAACTTAATTTAATCAAAAGAAGCATGTATGATTTTTTCGAAAACTCAAACAAATGGAATATTTTCAAGTATTTATTTATTTTTCATAATAACAATAAATATATCTCCTTAAAGAAACAGATTACCAAACTAAACTTAACGACTAAAAGATTTAAAAATGAATTTAACAGCAGAACCATAATATTTTTCTCTAGCTATTCAGACATAACAAAATATAATTATTCTAAAGAAAATAGAATAAAAGAAGATATTAACTTACTTAACTATTTTACTAAAGACTTTGCTGAACGAATCAAAATGCTAAATGAAAAAACTAATGATATTAATGATGTCTTTAAAAATATCGAAGAACTAAATAGCTATAGAACAAATTATATATTACAATTAGTTTCACTTTTTTTAGCCGTACTTGCGTTCATTTTTGCATTTGATAAAGTTAAAGACTTGTTCCTTAAAATTTTTAACTAGCACTACCTTGCTCTCCAAAGTCTCCGACTTCGGAGTATTAATCTAAAACATAAAATCTCTTCCATTGTTTAGATTCTTTCAGAATGACAAACTACGTGTAAAAAATTGTGTTTTCAAACTTTTAACCTTCCCCAAAAAATCCCATCAAAGAGCTAAAACCAGCTTATGAAAATTTTGAAATTTCTACCTCTTTTAGTGTTACTCCCGTTTTTGAGTTGTAGCAGTAGTGAAGATGAACCTACGCCAACTCCCACAGAAACCATGTATTTCCCTAATAATACAGACAACAATTGGGAAACCAAATCTATCGCCAGTCTCGGTTGGAACCAAAGCGCAGTGCAACCGCTTAAAGATTTTTTAGCAGAAAAACATTCTAAATCTTTTATGATTCTCGTAAACGGTAGAATTGTAATGGAAGAATATTTCAACGGACACAATGCTACTGCAACTTGGCCATGGAACAGCGCTGGAAAAACACTGGTTTCTACCACTACAGGAATTGCTCAACAAGAAGGTTTACTGAACATCAACAATAAAGTTTCTCAATATTTAGGAAACGGCTGGACAAGCGAACCTCTGGAAAAAGAAAACCTCATCACGCCGAGACATTTACTTACTATGACTTCGGGCTTAAATGACGAAAGCAATTGGGTGATAAAATCTAACCTCACGTATTTGGCAGATGCAGGAACGAGATGGTCTTACAGCAATGTTTTTCAGAAATTAATAGATATAGTGGTCGCTTCGAGCAACCAAACTTTTGAGAATTATTTTAATGCTAAACTGAAAAATAAAATCGGGATGGATGGTTTCTGGAATTTCGGGACTATTTTCACCATTTATCATAGTAATACCAGAAGTATGGCGAGATTTGGACTGCTTTTCCTGAACAAAGGAAAATGGAAAAACGAACAAATCATCAATGAAACTTATCTGAACGAAGCCATTTCTACTTCTCAAAATATTAATCCTTCTTACGGTTATCTTTGGTGGCTCAATGGAAAATCCAAATATATGATTCCAGGTTCGCAAACGGTTTATCCTACTGCTTTAGTTCCTAATGCTCCTGCAGATATGTATGCAGCAATGGGCGCCGAAGATCAAAGAATTTATGTAATTCCGAGTAAAAATATGGTGGTCATCAGAATGGGTGATGCTTCGGATCCGCAGAATCCTAATTTCGCATTGTCTGGTTTTGATGCCGCACTTTGGGATAAAATTAATGCGGTGGTAAAATAGATTCTAGATTTGAGATACTAGATACTAGATTTTAGATTTTAGATAAAAAAATTCAAAATTTGTTTTCTTTGAATAGAGGAAAATAAATTTTGAATTTTTAGTTTATGCAACCTTTTGAGATGCTCAAATCTCATGTCTTGTATCTAGTATCTCACATCTAGAAACTAATGCTCAAACCAAATATCTTGGTATTTCACACCTGCTTCGATTGGTAATTGCAACCAGTTATTCTGAGGAACAATTGGGCAACTGTAATCGGTAGCGTTATAAGCACAAAACGGATGATACGCTTTATTGAAATCAATAATCAATTCATCATTTTGAGGAATTCTTAAGTCCAAATATCTTCCACCACCATAAGTATCTTTTCCGTTGGTTTCATCTTTGAAAGGCAAGAATAAATAATCCTGATATTCTGGGTCATCTAACAAAGCTAAACTTTGATAAACCGTTAACACTTGTTCTACTCCATTCAGTGTGAAATATGCTTTCCCGAATTCTCTGTATTTTTTGGTTCTTCCAGACGAAGTAGGAATTTCAAAAGGAACCGCGTTCTCGGTTTTTACCAATTTCGCTTTTACACGATAGTTTAAATCAATAAGAAAAAAGGGATGAGACTTGAATTTCTTGAAATTAGAGCCACGCAAAGGTGTTTCTTCCTCTGTTTTGTATTCTCGATTGAGTTCTTTTTGGAAGGTTTCTATTTCTAGAATTTCTGCAGGAAATTGTTTTTTGTCGGTTTTATTTTTAAGACCTTGACCAAAGGCAAAACTTGAAACTAAAAGTAAAAGTAGGTAAATCTTCTTCATTTAAATTAATTTTATAGTATAAACATCGCTTTCATTTCTATCAATATCAGTCACCAGAAAACCTCCTTCTTGCGGAATTTCTTCTACAAAATCAAAGAGTTTGCAATCTTTAGGCAATCCAGAAAAAATTAAGGTAAACCAATATTCTTTCACAGGTGGAACTTCCGTCCAATAAGGAAACATCGAGATATTTTCCCAGAATAAAAGTTGGCTTCGGTGCCCCGTAAATTTATCCACCAAGAAAGTGGTGCGCCAAATTCTTACGAGATTTCCAATCAAATAATTATTCTGAAAACCACAGTGCACGATAACTTGCTTCTCTTCCTCGAATTTCGTGTCGAGTTGTGAGAGCAATTCTGGAGCAATATTGGGTTTGATAATGGTAGCCATTGATAAAAATTCAACGGCACAAGTTAAGAATTTTTAGAAAATAAATGGAGGTTATCTTCCTCAAAATTTCATTAACATTCTGCCACGTTCACGGCAACTGCTAAACCACCTTCAGAAGTTTCCTTGTACTTAGAATTCATGTCTAGCGCAGTTTCCCACATGGATTTAATGACATCATCCAGAGAAACTCTGGCTTTAGAAGGATCGCTTTCTAGCGCGATATGACAAGCGGTAATTGCTTTCATGGCGCCCATAGAATTTCTCTCAATACATGGAATCTGCACCAATCCACCAATTGGGTCGCAAGTAAGACCAAGGTGATGTTCCATCGCAATTTCTGCCGCCATCATTACTTGAGCTGGAGTTCCGCCCGAAATTTCTGTTAACGCAGCTGCAGCCATCGCTGAAGAAACGCCGATTTCTGCTTGGCAACCTCCCATTGCTGCAGAAATGGTTGCATTTTTCTTGAAAAGCGTACCGATTTCGCCCGCTACTAAAATAAATCTGATGATATCTTCTTCAGAATTGAATTCTGTAAAAGTCTGAGAATACATGAGTACCGCAGGAATTACTCCACTTGCTCCATTCGTAGGTGCTGTAATAATTCTACCAAAACTGGCATTTTCTTCGTTTACTGCTAAAGCAAAACACGAAATCCAACGGGTAATTTGATTGAAATCTTTAGGAGAATTTTTTACCGCAGCAAACCATTCGTTTATATTTTTGTAAATAACGTCTTCGCCTAATAATTTTCGATTAAAATCTGCAGCTCTTCTCGTTACATTAAGTCCACCCGGTAAAACGCCTTCTTTGTTAACGCCTTTGTAAATGCATTCTTTAATTTGTTGCCAAATGTAAAGTGCTTCACTTCTCGTTTCTTCTTTCGTTCTCCAAGCTTCTTCATTGATGTACACCAAATCAGAAAGTCTCTGTACTCCTAATTTTTCACAATATTTTGAAATATCTTCGCCTTTATGACAAGGGTAAGGTGTTCTGATACAGTGACTTTCTATAGAATTATCTTCTTGAGTCGCCACAAAACCGCCACCAACAGAATAGTAGTCTTTTTCTAAAATTTCGCCGTTGTTAAAAACCGCTTTGAAAATCATTCCATTGGGGTGAAAATCTAAAGATTTTTGCATATTGAGCACCAAATGTTTTCCATAAATAAAAGGAATTTCTTTTTTAGCTCCTAAAATCAATTTCCCCGAATTTTTGATTTCGGCTATTTTAACATTTATTTTATCGGTATCTATTTTTTTAAAATTTTCTCCGCTTAAACCCAGCATTCCGGCAATATCTGTTCCGTGACCAATTCCTGTTTTGGCAAGCGAGCCAAAAAACTCTACATACACTTCTGCCACCTCTGAAATCTGATGATTTCTTCTGATTTCGCTCAGAAACATTTCCGCTGCATTCCAAGGTCCCATCGTATGAGACGAAGACGGCCCAATTCCTACTTTTATGATTTCAAAAACCGAAATACTCTCCATATTGATTATTGATAAATGATTTTTACAAAGATAAAATTATTAGGCAAACCATAAAAAATTTTTCATCCTTAAAATTTTGAAAATACCCCTTCAAATTTTGTAACAGATAAGCCACTTATTCTCAATTAATTTGCTCTTGAAAAAACAACCTATTTCCTATGAATATCATTCCCGAAAATCTAAAAAAATACCAGAAATTCATTTCTTTGGTACTCAAATATAGAAACAGCGATATTTTATCGGCTGCTTCAGACAAAGCGCTTGATGAATTGGCAGAAGACCAAGAACTTTCTGAAGAGTCTAATCGTTACACTTCGCCAGAAGAATTGGTAGAAGACCTTAAAAATATGGGGCCGACTTATGTAAAAATCGGGCAAACTCTTTCTACAAGACCAGATCTATTGCCAGAACCTTATTTATTGGCATTGGCTTCTCTACAAGATGATGTAGAGGAAATTCCGTATTCTGAAATCCAAAAAATAGTGGAAGAAGAATTAGGAACGAAAATCTCCAAAGCTTTTTTGAGTTTTGAAACCCAACCTTTGGCTTCGGCAAGTATTGGGCAAGTTCACAAAGCAGTTTTGCGCTCTGGAAAAGAAGTCGCGGTGAAAATTCAAAGACCTGGAATTCGTAAAAATTTCATCGAAGATTTAGACACGCTGAAAGAATTATCAGACCTTGCTGTAAAACATTCTAAAACCGCCAAAAAATACGGAATAGACGATGTTCTAGACGAGATGAGACATATTCTCATTCACGAATTGGATTACAACAGAGAAGCTCAAAATCTGATTGCTCTGGGCAAAAATCTAGAAAAATTTGAGCATATTGTGATTCCTCAACCTGTTTTAGACTACTCTACTTCTAAAATTCTGACTATGGATTTCGTGGACGGTCAAAAAATCACTTATGTTCATGGAATTCAAAAAACGGAAACCGATTTTTCGGTGCTCATTGATGAATTGGTAGAAGCTTATCTTCAACAAATTATTTTTGATGGTTTTGCACATGCAGATCCGCATCCTGGAAATGTACACCTGACCAAAGACCGAAAAATTGCCTTAATGGATTTAGGAATGGTGGCGAAATTCAGTCCTAATTTGCAGGAACAAATCTTGAAATTGCTCATCGCTATTAGCAAATACAATGGTGAAGAAGTTTCTAAAGTGCTTCTAGAAATCAGTCAAGATGATAGAAACGCGGATATTATTGGTTTCAAAAAAGAAATTAACCGAATTGTACTGGATTCTCAGAACAGAAATGCCGCGGAAATGCAAACGGGAAAAATGCTCATCAGAATGAATAAAATTGCCGCAGAAAAAGGAATCAGAATTGCGGTAGAACTGAACATTCTTGGGAAAATATTATTGAATTTAGACCAAATTGTAGCGGTTCTCGCTCCACAATATGATTTGGCTGAAAGTATGAAGCAGATTTTGGAGAAAATGATGGTCAAAAAAATGGCTCACGAAGCCAAACCTGAAAATTTCTTTGCTCAATTGATAGAAACCAAAAAATTAGCCGAAAATCTTCCGGAAAGACTCAATAAAATCACCGAAAACTTAGCTCAGAATCAGTTTGAGCTCAAAATAGATGCGATAGACGAAGAACGATTTACCGATGCCTTCCAAAAAGTAGCCAATAGAATTTCCATCGCACTTATTATTGCTGCATTAATCATTGGTTCGTCTCTATTGATGAGAGTTCCTAATTTTCAAATTTTTGGAATTTCGATAGCGATGTTTTTCTTCATCATTGCTTCGGTTTTCGGATTATGGCTCGCTTATAAAATGGTAATAAAAGACGAAGATTTTAAAAGAAAAAAATAATCACCAAAAAAACAAGTCGCAAAATAAAAAGTTTTCCGCTGTCATAAAAAATGACCGCGGTTTTTGTTTGTTATTAAATAATTAACAGGAATTTTAAGGATAAATCAAGAAATTTCAGTAAATTTGATAGAAGCTTAAATGTTTATTATGAAAGTTTTTTATCAAATAGTACAATCTTTAAAAAACTTCATCGTAGAGATAGGCGAAATGAGCTATTTCAGCATAAGATTTTTAAAAGAATTTTATAAAAAACCTTATGAATTTCAAGAATTTCTGAAACAATGTTACAGCATTGGTAACCGCTCACTTTTTCTAGTTTCTGTTACGGGATTTATCATCGGTTTGGTGTTCACTTTACAAACCCGTCCTACTTTAATGGAATTTGGAGCTGTTTCTTGGATGCCTTCCATGGTAAGCATTTCCATTATTAGAGAAATTGGGCCGATTATTACTGGGCTGATTTGTGCAGGAAAAATAGGCTCTGGAATAGGTGCAGAAATAGGTTCTATGCGCGTAACCGAACAAATAGACGCTATGGAAGTTTCGGGAACCAATCCTTTTAAATATTTGGTGGTGACTAGAATTCTTGCGACGACTGCTATGTTACCAATTTTGGTTTTTTACAGTGATTTCATCGCGATTTTCGGTTCTTATTTGGTAGAAAATCTGAAAGGTGATGTTTCTTTTTTACAATATTTTAATCAAGTTTTTGACAATATAGAATTTAGTGATTTGCTTCCTGCAACCATCAAGACTTTTTTCTTTGGTTTTGCCATAGGAATGGTAGGTTGTTTCAAAGGATACCAATGTAAATCAGGAACACGAGGTGTAGGAATTGCCGCCAATTCTGCGGTGGTTTACTCCTCTATGTTATTGTTTGTTATCGATTTTATCGCTGTATTGATTACCAATATTTTTATAGAATAAGATGAATCCTAATGCTGCACATGAACCGATTATCAAAATTGAAAATCTCTATAAAAAATATGGAGACAATGTAGTTTTGGACGGATTTAACCTTAATCTTTATCAAGGAGAAAATCTAGTGATAATGGGAAAATCTGGTTCTGGAAAATCGGTGATGATAAAATGCCTGATTGGTTTAGAAATTCCTGACAGTGGCAGTATAGAAATTATGAGCCAAAAATTAGAGCATCTTTCTCTGAAAGATTTAGATGAAATAAGAGCAGACATTGGATTTTTATTTCAGGGAAGTGCGCTTTATGATTCTATGACGGTGAGAGAAAATCTAGAATTTCCGCTCAGAAGACATATTTCTAAATTGGGAAATGTAAAAAATACTTTGCCTTTGGTAGAAGAAGCGCTACAAAATGTGGGACTCAAAAATGTAATTGATTTAATGCCGAATGAACTTTCTGGCGGTATGAAAAGAAGAGTTGCTCTTGCCAGAACGCTTATTCTGAAACCCAAAATCATCATTTATGATGAACCCACCACTGGTTTAGACCCGATTACTTCAAAAGAAATTATCTTGCTCATGAAATCAGTGCAAGAAAAATATAAAACCTCATCTATCATCATTACCCATGATGTAGACTGTGCTAGAGTTATTGCTAATAGAATGATTTTACTGATTGACGGAAAAAATTATGCAGAAGGAACATTTGCCGAACTTTCAACTTCACAAGACCCAAAAGTAAAAGCATTTTTTAAATAAGTTTTTTAAAAACATGGAAAAATCAGTTGCTCAAAAATTAAGACTCGGAATATTTGTTATCCTCGGAACCATCATTTTCATTATGGCTGTTTATTTTATTGGAAACAGACAACAATTTTTTGGTAAAACCGAAACCTTAAAAGCGCATTTCGAAAATGTAAATGGCTTGCAAGAAGGGAACAATGTCCGTTTTTCTGGAATTAATGTGGGCTATGTTAAGAAAATAGAAATCATCAACGATACGCTCATCAATGTAGAAATGAATATCGACAAAAGTGCGATGCAATTCATCAAAAAAAATGCAGTGGCAAGTATTGCTTCTGATGGTTTGGTAGGAAATATGATTGTCAATATCACACCAAATTCTGAAAAAGCGGCACTTGCAAAATCTGGAGACATTCTAAAAGCCGAAGAAAGACTCACCACAGAAGATTTGCTCAAAACCCTTAACAAAACCAATAACAATGCTGAACAAATAACGGCTAATATTCTAGAAGTTTCTGAAAAAATCAATAACGGAACAGGAACACTAAGTATGTTGCTGAATGACAAAACGCTAAGTCAAGATGTGAAATATGGAGTTTCTGACCTTAAAAACAGCATTGTCAACATTAAGAAAACCAGCTACGAAACGACTAAAACGATTAATGAAGTGAATAAAATTCTTGCAGGAATTAATGATAAAGAAAACATTGTTGCAGTGCTTAAAGATTCTGCTGTGGCTAATAAAATGCGAAGAGCTCTTACTCATCTCGATGAATCTTCTCAAAATATCAATCAAACCGTAGAAAATCTAAATGAAACCATCAGCAATGCTAAAAACGGAAAAGGCGCCATCAATTACCTTTCTAACGATGCCAATTTGGTTAAAAACATAGATTCTACAATGAATAATTTGAACCAGGCAAGTGTTTTACTGAACCAAAATCTGGAAGCGCTGAAGCATAATATTTTCTTCAGAGGTTATTTTAAAAAATTGGAAAAGGAGAAACAAAAAACTCAGAAAAACCAAAAATAATCACTCGCTGAAAACTTCTTCTAAAATTTTAGAAACTTCTTTGGCTTTAGTCACTGGAAAAAGGTGTGTTCCGCCTTTTATGACATAATTGGGCTTAGAATTTTTTACTGGAAAAACAATGTCTTTATCTGCTAAAATTTGGATAACGTTTTTATCTTCTTCATGTTTCCATTCTAAGATTTTATTGATGCTCCATTTCAGATAAGTAGCATTTTGAACCTTGAAATATTGCCAAAGTTTAGGATTATTGGGGTCAAATAATTTTCGGAAAAAGGCATAAGATTTTATGGTTTTTTCGGAGAAATAACTTTCGGGAAGTTTCGCAAAAATTCTAGAACTTTTTGCCAAATGAAAGGTGATAGACATTTCTTTATCAGACTTTATACTTCCCAGAATCACTACTTTTTCGGCAGGTTTCAGCTTATGAATTTCCTGTACCATAATTCCTCCAAAAGAATAACCCAATAGACAGAATTTTTCGCTCACATCTACTTTTTCAGCCATTCTATTGACATAGTTTTCAAAACTTTCATTGTAATTAGGAATTAACCAATCGATGTAGATAATTTCGGTAAATTTTTTAGGAAACTGAATGTATTCAAAAATACTTCCATCTGCTCCCAATCCACTGATGACATATAATTTCATGCGATTATTAGCTTAGTAATTCTGTATAAATTTACAGATTAAAAACAAAAAATCCTAAAGAAATTTTCTTTAGGATTCTCTAAAAACACAATTGAAAAAAACTATTTCGCTGTTAGTTTAACAACCAAATCTATATCGTCTTTTACTACTACATCTTGCATAGTAGATTTATAAGCTATGTCCCATTTTTGTCTGTCGATAGTAAATTTATCAGATTCTAAAGTTACTACACCGTTTTTAACTGAAATTTTAGCTGGGAAAGAAACTGCGTTTGTTTTTCCTTTAGCTGTAAGATTTCCTGTAACGATGCTTTTACCATTAGCTCCTTTTTTCACAGAAGTGATTTTGAAAGTAGCGGTAGGATATTTATCAACTTCGAAGAAGTCGCCATTTTTAAGGTGACCGTTTAATTTTTGTTGATATTCACCTTGTAAATCAGTAGCGTTAATAGAAGTCATATCTAATACAAAAGTACCACCAACTAGAGCGTTTTTCTTTAAAACTACAGTTCCGTTTTTCACGTTTACAGTTCCATCGTGAGAAGAAGCTTCAGTTTTAGCGATTTTATAACCCCACCAGTGAACGTCTGAAGAAACCACTTTTTTAGCTTGTCCAAAAGCTAGTCCTGATACTAGTACTAATGATAATGCAATTTTTTTAATCATAATCTTTATATTTTTTAATGAGACAAAAGTAGTCTTATTTCTGATACGAAGTCATTGATGTATGTTAAGAAATTTCAATTTCTATATTTAATTTCTTCTATCAATAAAAAACTTCGCTTGAATGGCTCAAGCGAAGTCTAACATAAAAACTTAAAAATTATGAAAATAGTTATAAAATTGAGGCTTTAAAGAAAGCCGTCTACATTTTATAAGTTATTATCTTTCATTTCATAAAGTTACAGTTTTTATCTGAAATATTCAAATAATAAACTTCTGAGTTTTATCACTAAAAAGCTCCCGAAAGTTAAAATAACATCTCGAGAGCTAAAAAATTAAATAATTGAGAAAACTGATTTATGTTGAAACTATAGTGTTATAGCGTAGATTTTACTTGCGGTTTAGATTTCTTGTTCAAAAATCTATTCATAATATAATTAATAGCAATCGGAGCTACATAAGCTAAAATCGCAGTGAATATTTTTGATCTTACGTTTTTCATAATTTTGTTTTTATATTTTGTGATTGGTGTTTTTTGTTGTTACAAAGATTCTACAAATTCATTGAAAATATTTTATAGAATTTCCATAAATATTTACAGAATTTCACAAAAAAACCGACTTTATAAAAAGTCGGTTTGTTATTTTATATGGTCTAAAGATTAACTTAACCCAGTAATGACACCATCTTTGTCTATATTCATTCCTTCTGCAGCTGGTGTACTTGGTAAACCAGGCATTCTCATCATATCTCCTAAAATTGGGATAATGAATCCTGCTCCTGCTGCAAATTCAAATTCACGAACCGTCACTTTAAATCCAGTTGGTCTTCCTATTTTTTTCTCATCATCCGATAAAGATTTTTGAGTTTTTGCCATACAAATCGGTAACTTATCCAGTCCAAGTTCATAAATGGATTTTAATTGGTTTTTAGCTTTCTGAGAAAATACAGCGCTGTCAGCACCATAAACTTCTTTGGCAATGGTTTCGATTTTGTGCTCCACAGAATCTTCTACACTATATAAAGGTTTAAAATTATTACCGCAATTAAAAGCACAACTCGCCACTTCTTCTGCAAGTGCTTTCATGCCTTCTCCTCCCATCGTAAATTCATCTGCGAGAATGGCTTTCACTCCTAATTTTTCGCATTCTGCTTTTACAAAATTGATTTCTTCTTCTGAATCTGTAGCAAAATGATTAATCGCTATAATTGGTTTTAATTGCCATTTAAAACCGTTTTCAATATGTTTTTTAAGGTTTTCAATGCCTTTTTCTACTGCTGCAAGATTTGGTTTTTCGTATTCGCCTTTTTTAGCACCACCATGATATCTTAAAGCTCTGATGGTAGCCACCAAAACATAAGCATCTGGTTTTAAATTTCCATAATATCCTTTGATGTGCATGAATTTTTCTGCTCCCAAATCTGCTCCGAAACCTGCTTCTGTTACCACAAAATCTGCTAAAGAAAGTCCCATTTTAGTAGCGATAATCGTATTGGTTCCTTGCGCAATATTCGCGAAAGGGCCACCATGAAGAATCGCAGGATTTCCTTCTAAAGTTTGTACTAAATTCGGACGAATGGCGTCTTTTAATAAAATCGCCATCGCTCCTTGAGCATTTAAATCTCTGGCGTAAATTGGTTTTTTATCAAAAGTATAGCCTACAAAAATATTTCCTAATCTGTTTTTTAAATCCTCGAAATCTTTAGAAAGACAAAGAATTGCCATCACTTCTGATGCTGGTGTAATATTGAAACCTTCTTCACGCGTAATTCCATTATTAGAACCGCCCAAACCTACTACTATATGACGAAGACTTCTATCATTCATATCCATTACACGTTTCCAAACGATGGTTCTAGGGTCTATATTGAGGCTTCTTTTTTTATCTTGAAGATTATTATCAATGAGTGCAGAAAGTAAATTATTGGCTTTTTCTACCGCCGAAAAATCTCCTGTAAAATGCAGATTAATATCTACCATAGGAATAACTTGTGCATAACCACCACCTGCTGCTCCACCTTTTATCCCGAAAACCGGACCTAAACTTGGCTCACGCAAAACTGCGATGGCTTTTTTACCGATTTTGTTCAATCCGTCACACAAACCTACAGAAACAGTGGTTTTACCTTCACCAGCTGGAGTTGGATTAATCGCTGAAACCAAAATCAGTTTAGATTTCTTAATATTTTCTTCGTTGATGTATTTTAAAGGGATTTTCGCTTTGTATTTCCCGTAATACTCTAAATCTTCTCGGTCTATACCGATTTTGTCTGCAATTTCTCTAATATGTTTAATTTCTGCCAATTGCGCTATTTCTAAGTCTGTAGGAAAGCTCATATTTTTTATTTTGTTTATTCTCAAAAATACAAGAATTTGACTAAACCATGAAAATTTTACGCTTGAGATTTATCAGCCACCAAAAAATGAGAATATTTTTTATGTTTTGAGAGATTTAACTAAATAATATCAATATAATCTAAATAAAAATGACAATCTATGAATACACTCCGAAAAACTTTTTTAGATTTTTCTAAAAAATTCCTCAAAAAATCACACAAAAGTGTAATTGAATCACAAAAAGGATACCCCTATTTTTGAACATCTAAAAAGTAAAAATATGAGAACTATAAAACTACGATTTAAAAAATTTCTCCATAGACTTTTAGAATATTATAGCGTGAAGGAGACGTGAGATAAAGCATCTTTTGTGAGTAGTTTTTTATAAAAAATTATTCCTAATTTAGTGAAAAATTCATTTTATGAAAACTCTAAATTATCTTACAGTCGTACTACTAAGTCTCTTATTCGTTTCTTGCTCTTCTTCATCTTATCTAGTAAAATTAAATAATGGAAGAAAAATAGACACAAGACTCGTAGGTAAATCAGTAGGAAGTGAAACAGACCAGCAATATGCAGACACAAAAAAATCATGGATAATGGAAAAAAATGCTGACGGAACTTTTATACTGACTTTCACTGTTATTCAAAATGGTCAGACTAGTAAATGGAAAGAAACAGGAAACTGGTGGGTTGAAAAAAACATTTACCATGAGTTTCATGACGAATCAGGACTAACCGATCAATATTATTATACTGTACTAAATGAAAAACAAATAAAATATAAATCTAAGTCTGTAGGTGTTGAAATGAATACTGATACTTATGAATTTATAGACACAAAAATTACTGATTAAAAAAAACTCCACTCTTTCGAGTGGAGTTTCTATTTTTATGCTTGTTCTGTTGGTTGTTCTCCTTCTGGTTTTGGAGCGTCTCCTTCAGTTTTAGGCTTTTGTTCTGGTCTTGGAGGTCTTGGTAAAAGCACTTTTCTAGAAAGTCTCATTTTCTTACGATCATCATAACCCATAAATTTCACTTCTACTTCATCACCTTCTGCATACGGAACTTTATCTAATCTCTTCCATTCGATTTCTGAGATGTGTAGTAAACCTTCGGTTCCTTTTGCAATCGCTACGAAAGCACCGAAATCCATTACTTTTACTACTTTACCTTTATAAACAGTACCTACAACTGGCACGAAAGTAATTTCATTAATTCTAGCAATTGCAGCATTGATTTTCTCACGGTCAGTTCCAGAGATTTCAATTCTACCAATTTCGCCCATTTCTTCAATAGAGATTACAGTATCTGTATCTTTCTGAAGCTGTTGGATAATTTTACCACCAGGTCCAATTACCGCACCGATGAAATCTTTAGAAATTTCTAAAATTTCCATTTTCGGAGCGTGAGGTTTCACATCTGCTCTTGGTTTATCGATGGTTTTAAGGATTTCTCCTAGAATATGTAATCTACCTTCTCTTGCTTGATTCAATGCGGTTTCCATAATATCCATGGTTAAACCTTGGATTTTGATATCCATTTGACAAGCGGTAATTCCGTCTGCAGAACCTGTTACTTTGAAGTCCATATCACCCAAGTGATCTTCGTCTCCTAAAATATCAGAAAGTACAGTGAATTTACCAGATTTCGGGTCAGTAATTAATCCCATTGCAATACCAGAAACTGGTTTTGTAATTTGTACACCAGCATCCATTAATGCAAGAGTTCCTGCACAAACTGTAGCCATAGAAGAAGAACCGTTAGATTCTAAAATATCTGAAACTACTCTGATGGTATAAGGATTTTCGTGAGGAATCATTCCTGCTAAAGCTCTTTGAGCTAAGTTTCCGTGACCAACTTCTCTTCTTGAAGTTCCTCTTAGAGGTCTTGCTTCACCTGTTGAAAATGGTGGGAAATTATAGTGTAGGAAGAATTTTTCGTCATAATTGATAGCAACAGAATCTACCATGTTGGCATCTTTTACTGAACCTAAAGTTACCGCTGTAAGAGATTGCGTTTCACCCCTGGTAAAGATTGCAGAACCGTGAGCTCCTGGTAAATAATCGATTTCTGACCAAATCGGACGAATCGTTTTAGGATCTCTACCATCTAATCTGATTCCTTCGTTTAGAATCATTTGACGCATTGCTTCTTTTTCTACATCGTGGTAGTAAATTTTAGCAAATGGTTCTACGTCTGCTCTTTCTTCTTCTGAATATTGAGAAAGGAATTCTTCTAAAACTGCAGCAAATTTTTCGTGTCTTTCTTCTTTTGCAGAAGGAGTTTTTGCTACGTTGTAAACTTTATCATAACATTCTGCCCAAACTTTTTCACGAATTTCTTCGTTGTGTGTTTCGTGGCTGTATTCTCTTTTGGTTTGAGATGCAGGAATTCTCGCTGCTAATCTTTCTTGTGCTTCAATTTGAACTTTAATTTCTTCGTGAGCGTATTTAATCGCTTCTAGCATTTCTGCTTCAGAAATTTCTTTCATTTCACCTTCTACCATTACGATAGAATCTTTGGTAGCACCTACCATAATATCTAAATCTGCTTTTTTAAGATTTTCGATACTTGGGTTGATAGAAAGTTGCCCATCAATTCTTACTACTCTTACTTCAGACATTGGCCCGTTAAAAGGAATATCTGTAATCGCAATAGCAGCTGAAGCGGCTAAACCAGCTAAAGCTTCTGGCATTACTTCTTTGTCGTAAGAAATTAGGGAAATCATTACCTGAACTTCTGCGTGGAAATCTTCTGGGAAAAGCGGACGAAGTACTCTGTCTACTAATCTCATGGTAAGAACCTCATCATCAGAAGGTTTGGTTTCTCTTCTAAAGAAATTTCCTGGGATTTTACCACCTGCGTAGAATTTTTCTCTGTAATCTACTGTAAGAGGCAAGAAATCTACCCCTGGATTTGCGTCTTTGTTGGCTACAACTGTTGCAAGGAGCATCGTTCCGCCACATTTTACTACTACAGAACCATTAGCTTGTTTTGCTAATCTTCCTGTTTCAATGGAGACTTCTCTCCCGTCTTTCAATTGAAATTTTTCAATAATTGCTTCTGGAGCATTCATAAAATTTACTGTCTTGTGCAATCCGTATTGATTGCGTTATTTATTTAAACTTTTTAAATTTTCGATGGCAAAGATACGGAATTTTGTTTGATTAGGTTTTAAAAGGTTTTGAAATATTGAGTTCATTGCCATATACATTGAAATAGAAAATTTCATTAAAATTAGTTAGATTTTTAGAATTTCAAGAATTGTTTATATCATTATTATAAATAATTTTTTGAGGAAAATAATACTATACATTTGCCATAATATTAACACTAAAAACAAAACATTATGGGAATTTTATGGACATTAATTATTGGAGCTATAGCAGGATGGCTTGGAGCACAAATTTTTAAAGGTGGAAGCCTTGGCTTAGTGGGAAACATAATTGTAGGTATCATTGGAGGTGCAATTGGCTATTGGCTTTTAGGAACTGTATTAGGGACTGCATTCATTGGTCAGATTCTTACAGGAGCAGTAGGTTCAATAGTTTTACTTGCTATTATCAATTTATTTACTAGAGGTAGAGCGTAAATTTACTCTAATTAACAAAAAAAGCAACTCAAAATTGAGTTGCTTTTTTTGTTTTTCTTGTATCTGATTATTTTCTGATTCCTAGTTCAGCAATAATTGCTCTATAACGAGAAATTTCAGTTTTCTTAAGATAATCTAACAATCTTTTTCTTTTACCTACTAATTTAACTAGAGATTTCTCAGTAGCATAATCTTTGTGGTTTTTCTTTAAGTGACCAGACAAATGGTTAATTCTAAATGTGAATAAAGCGATTTGTCCTTCTGCAGAACCTGTGTTTGCAGCGTTTCCTCCGTGTTTAGCGAAGATTTCTGATTTTTTTTCTGATGTTAAGTACATGCCAATATTATTTAATGATTATTATGTAACGAGGTGCAAAAGTACAACTTTATTTTTAAACCGAGAAATTTATTCTTAGATTCTAAAGACATTCTCGTAATAATGTTAACAAATTCTTAAATTTTATAAATAACTTACTGAAATTCTGCGTAAATTTGCCTCATCTTTTTGATATGAAAAAAATTCTATTCTGTGGTTTAGCGGCAAGTCTTATCATCATAAGTTGCAAAAATTTAGGAAGCACCTTGGTGAAGCTTAACCATTCTATTAAGCTAAAACACGTAGATAGAATTGTCTATTTCGACCCAGAAGTTTATCCTAATTTCGAAGAAATAAAAGAACCCACCCACAATGTGATTTACAGTGCCGTTTCTGATGAATTGAAAAATTACGGCAACTATAAAATCATGCACATCAATAATGCTAATATTAAATATGACAGCGTAGATGTGAATATGATTAAAGAATCTTGCCTAAATAACGGTGCTGAAATAGCCATCGTTCCGAAAGTAAAATATTTTAAAGTTGGTCTTGGGAAATACGTTTTTTCTAATCAAGTCATCATCAGCATGAAAATGTACAATAATGACGGACAATTGGTGATAGAAAACTCTTATGACACTTATAAAGGAAGCGGCAGATTACTCGGCAGTGCAGAAAATTCTATAAAAATAGGCACTGCAAATGTCATCAAAAATATGATTACTGAACTAAGAAGCAGGAATATGACTACTCCTGCTTCTGAATAATTTTCTATTTATAGAATTTTATAAAATCTTTGCCAATTCCGCACACAACCATTCTAGCAATTCTCTATCTTCGTCTGTAAAAGGGTCTTTTTTGTGAGAATCTATATCTATTTGACCAATATTTACACCATCTTTAATAATAGGAACTACAATTTCTGCTTTGGTTTCTAGCGAACAAGCCAAATAATTATCTTGTTCCCAAACATCTGGCACTACAAAAGTTTCGTTTGACACAGCAACTTGTCCACAAATTCCCTTTCCAAAAGGAATTACAGTATGATCTGTAGCTGCACCAACATAAGGTCCTAAAACCAATTCTTCTTTATCGCCGTTTTTAAAATAAAAACCAGTCCAATTAAAATAATCAAACTCTTGGTCTAGAAGATGACAGATTTTTTCTAATTTTTCGGTGGTATTGTGACTTGGGCTTTCAATAATAGATGAAAGTCTTTTTTTAATTTCCATAATTTTTAAATTTTTAATATTCTTCGAATGTAATATCTTCTTTGTAACCGAACATTCCTCTTTCTTTAATCATTGCTGCTACTCCATCTGGCAATTGCTCTTCCCAGCCTGATTCACTATTCGAAATTTTCTGCAAAATTTCTCTAGAATAAATTTCAGAATGCTCTGGATTATAATCCTTAATATCTACAATTCTTCTGTTATGTTTAAAATATTTATACAATTCTTTAAGATTGTCATTCACTTTTAAGTTTTCTGATGTGAGCAATTCGTGTGTTTTAGGATCTTTATAAGGATACAGATATACTCTCATATCTTTTTTGAAGAACTTACCGAATGCTTCTAAGATTCCACCAGAAAGATGTTTGTAATAGTCTTCATCAAAAACCATCAATAAATTATTTACACCCATCGCAATTCCGGTATACCTTACATTATAAGAAGTGAAATAATCTACTAATCTATAATATTCTGAGAAATTAGAAATCATCACGGTATAACCCAATTTCGCCAAAACATCTACTCTATCTAAGAAATCTCTTTCGTCTAAATTTCCGGAAGCTTTGAGATTAGAAACGGTAATTTCGAAAAGAATAACCGTATCTTCTGGTTTTCCTTCTGTTTCATTGAGGAACATTTTTAGACCGTTTTCGAACATATCTACATTCACCAAAGTTACGGGTCTGAAACTTCCTCTTACCGCAAAAACATCTTTTCTATACAATAAATCTGCTGGAAGCATGTTTTTCCCTTCAGAATTGAAGATTACCGCTTCCGTCATAGAATTTTTAATCAACTGAAGACTCATCAATCGATTATCTACATAAGGAAAAGCAGGTCCTTGAAAATCAATCATGTCTATTTCAATTTTATCCACCGAAATATCATCATACAAACTTTTGATTAATCTTCTAGGATTGTCATACAAATGAAAAGCTCCATAAACCAAGTTTACCCCAAGATTTCCCAGCGTTTCTTGCTGAAGCGTAGCATCATTTTCTTTAAATTTTACATGCAATACAATTTCGCTGTACTCTTGACCAGGTTGCGCCTGAAACATAATTCCTACCCAACCGTGACCTAAAAAGGTTTTTTGATAATTAATGGTAGTTACTGTATTTGCAAAAGAGAAAAATTTACGATGAGCATTTTCTTCGTTATCTAAACGCTCTTGGATAAGACCTACTTCATGACGAAGCATTTTTTTCAGTCTATTTTGGGTTACATATCTATTTTTATCTTCTTTACCATAAATAGCATCACTGTAATCCTTATCATAAGCAGACATTGCTTTTGCAATCGTTTGAGAAGCAGCTCCCGCTCTAAAGAAATGACGAACCGTCTCTTGTCCCGCACCAATTTCTGCAAAAGTACCATATATATTAGGGTCTAAATTGATGGCTAAAGCCTTTTGCTTGGGAGTAAGATATTGCTTAATTACAGACATGAATAAAATTTTGCGTAAATTTACCAAAATCTCACAAAAACCCAAAAATGAAGTTGAAATTTCTAGGAACTGGCACTTCACAAGGCATTCCCGTGATTGGATCTACTCATCCTGTTTGTTTATCTACTAATCCTAAAGACAAAAGACTAAGGTCATCTGTCATGATTACGGATGATGAAGGGAAAAAGATTCTCATTGATTGTGGTCCAGATTTTCGTCAACAAATGCTCACCAACCAAGAAAGCAATGTAGACGCCTTATTAATTACACATGAACATAATGACCATGTTATAGGATTGGATGATTTACGCCCTATTATTTTCCAAAAAAGAAAAGATATTTCTATTTATTGTTTGCCAAGAGTAGGAAAAGAGATTCAAAATAGGTTTCCGTATGCTTTTACAGAAGACAAATATCCTGGCGCTCCGAGTTTTGAAATCACAGAAATAGGAAATGAACCATTTATTATAGAGAACACAGAAATCACTCCTATTCAAGTTATACATTATAAACTTCCGATTTTAGGTTACAAGTTCAAAAACCTCGCTTATATTACAGATGCCAGTTTCATTTCTGAAGAAGAGCAAGAAAAATTGAAAAATTTAGACATTCTTATTATTAACTGTTTAAGAAAAGATGAACCGCATGTTGCACATTATATATTACCCGAAATTCTAGAATTGGTAGAAAAACTACAACCCAAAACTACATACCTTACTCATATCAGTAATAGATTTGGCTTCCATCACGAGATAGAAGCGATGACGCCAGAGAATGTTCATCCTGCATATGATGGACTAGAAATAGAGTTTTAAGAAAATATTTTCTTAAAATTTTCTTTTTTTACATTAAAATTATTTTATATTTGCACCACCAATTTTTAATGCCCAGTTGGCGGAATTGGTAGACGCGCTAGACTCAAACTCTAGTATCGAAAGATGTGCCGGTTCGATTCCGGCACTGGGTACAAAAAGAGAACTCTTTAACAGAGTTCTCTTTTTTTTTGGCAATAATTCATTATTTATTGGTAATTTTCAAATAATCCTTAAGGGTCCTTTAGTTTCTTTATAAATTTAACATTCATCAATCCTTAATAGCATGACAACAATCAGTTTTAGAGCTAATTTTATTATGAATTTCATAAGAATATCAGCCAATTGACAAATATCATGTAAATATTTTAGAAAATTTTAGGAATTATTTAAAATATAAGCATATCTTTGTATTGTTAAAATTCAATAATTCATAATAAAATTTTAAAAAAATAAAAATATGAAAAATTTAGCTAAAACAATTAATCGCGTTTTTATCTTACTTTCCCTTTTAGCAGTAGCTGTATTTTATGCACAAAGCGTTACTGGAAAATCTTTTAAAGTTGCGGTAAACGGAACTTCTCCAATGCACGATTGGACAATGACTTCTACATCTGCAGTATTCACTGGTACTGTAAATGGTAATGCTATTACTAATGTAAAATTTGTAATGGCTAGTAAAAACCTAAAAAGTGAAAAAGGTAAAATGATGGACAACAAAGCTTACAAAGCTTTAAAAGCAGATGCTAATCCTAACATTACTTTCACTGCTGCTTCTTTACCTGTAGGAAAAAGCAACGTAGCTGGTAAATTAACAATCGCAGGTGTTACTAGAAACGTTAACATTACTGTAAACGTAGAAAAAAATGGTAATTCTTATAAAATTACTGGGTCTGAAAGCTTAAAAATGTCTGAATACGGTATGGAAACTCCAGGTTTCTTAGGTGTAACTACAGGTGACGCTGTTACAGTAAATGTAAATATCGTAGCGAACTAATAATAAATATGAATAACAATTAAATAAAAAAAGTATGAAAACTTTATGGATTAAAGCCGCTGTTCTTTCAACTGTATTAACAAGCACAGCTTTCTATGCGCAAGAATCTGATATGAGAGATTATCTTGCACCTGAAAAAACTACAAGAAACGTATTCGAAGACCCTAAAGTAGAAGCTCCTGAATACAATGGAGTAAAAGTAAGCATTGGTGGTGATTTCGCATTACAATTCCAATCTCTAGACCACAGCACAAAAGGAACTACTGCTGCTCCTCTTGTAACTATGGGATCTGACTTCAACTTACCAACTGCTAACTTAGACATTAATGCTTATTTAGCTAAGGGGGTTAAAATGCACTTAAGAACTTATCTTTCTGCAAGACACCATAACGAAGCATGGGTAAAAGGTGGTTACATTCAAATTGATAACTTAGATTTCATTTCTCAAGGATTCTTAAGTGGTCTTATGAAAAATACAAGAATCAAAGTAGGTATGGATGAATTAAACTACGGTGATTCTCACTTCAGAAGAACTGATAACGCTGAAGCTATCAACAACCCATTCGTAGAAAATAACATTATGGACTCTTTCACCACTCAAGCTTTCGGTGAAGTTTACTACTACTCTAATGGATTCATGGGTATGGTAGGTTTATCTAACGGTAAATTAAACCAATCTGCAGTAAAAGGAACAAGTGATAACGCTCCTTCTATCTATGCAAAACTTGCTTATGACAAACAACTTAGCGAAGATTTAAGATTCAGACTTTCTGGTTCAGTAATCAAAACTAACGGTTTAAATACTAACGGTAAATTATTTGGTGATGACAGAGCTGGTTCTAGATACTATTATGTATTATTAACTACAACTGATGCAATGGGAACTTCTAACCCTTCAACTGGTAGATTTAACCCTGGTTTCCAAGAATTAACTGCTTTCCAAATTAACCCATTCGTTAAATATCAAGGTTTAGAATTCTTCGGTACTTACGAACATGTTTCTGGTAACAAAATTTTAAACGCTACTACTAAGAGAGATTCTGATGGTTCTTACAACCAAATTGCAGCTGAATTACTTTACAGATTCGGTGGAAAAGAACAATTCTATGTAGGTACTAAATATAACACTGTAAGTGGTAAAGATTATGACGGTGCTGCTGAAAGAAAAATCGATCGTTTCAACTTAGCTGGTGGTTGGTTCATGACTAAAAACATTATGGCTAAATTAGAATACGTAAACCAAACTTACGATAAGAGTGCAGCTTGGGGTACAACTTCAGCACTTTACGGAGGTAAATTCAACGGTGTAGTTTTCGAAGCTACAATTGGATTCTAATAATCTAAAATCGAAATATTGAAGAAAGAAAGGGGCATCTATTGCCCCTTTTTTAATGATAAAAATCAAAAATTTTCAACTGTATTTTTTCGTAATTTTATAGTATAAAAACAACTTAAAAATTATAAAAATGAAAACGCTATCTACAGTGCTTAAAACAGCGGTTTTGTTATTATCTCTCAACGTATCAGCACAAGAAAAAACTTCTTACGTAAGCATTAATGGCACTACCAATATCAATACTTTTAAATGTGTAAATAACAGTTTCCATCAGCTTGTTCCACTATCACTTAACCATTCTAGTGATAACAAATTTGCAGAAACTTCTATCAATCTAATCGTAAAAGATTTCGATTGTAGAAACAGAATCATGACGAATGATTTTAGAGATATTATTCACGCAGAAAAATATCCTTTTCTAAACATCACTTTTTTATCTTTAGACAAAAAAGATCACAACACTTACAAAGCTTTTGTACAAGTAAAAATGATGAATAAAATCAAAAAATATTCTTTAGACCTCATTTTAAAGGATTCTGCTTTAGTAGGAAATAAAACCCTTCGTTTTAGCGAGTTTGACATTGTTCCTCCTAAGAAATTTGGCGGAATGGTAAGTGTAAAAGACGACTTAAACTTAGCGGTAAGTCTGAAAGTGAAACCCTAAATATTAATTTTTCTTAACATAAATGCATGAAAATGATTTATTTGCTAATTTTAGAATATACAAATCATTTTCATTATGCACAAAAAACAAACACCACAGAAAAAATTTAAAGTAAGAATTAAATTTCCACCGAAAAGAATTCAGAAAAATTATAAAAATTGATTTTTTGATTGAGATACGCTCTCTTCATAAAATCAATTTTCTTTTATAGACGATTCTAAAATATTGGATTTAATGCTGATAATGCTGAAATATTCCTTTATCAGAAGCCGTCCAAAATGCAGCTTTTTGCCCCGAAATTTTCAGAGCTTCATTTGTCCAAGTATTGCAGGTAAATAAGAAACTATAACTGCCTTTTGCTTCATAAAAGGAATCATTTTTACCGTAAACCGCTTTCGTTTTGATATTGATGTAATTTCCTTCGGCATTTTTATCCATAGCATCATCAATGAACTTAATCAACCTTTGATATTGTGCCGAAGTCATCTCTAATTTCTTACAATCCTCTCCTAGTTTCATTTCTTTATAAAAAGTAGTATGAATTGCACTATTCCCCAACCAAAAAGCTGCTTTGAAAGCCGTAGAAAATTTTAAATCTGCCCAAGTTGGCGTATCCAGATAAAATCCTTTATCTCCCCAACCAATCGCGATGTATCTCAAAGTAGAATCTTTGGCAACCGTATCTTCGTAAGGAAATTTCTGACTCCAGTCTATTTCTTTTGATTTCACTGGGAAAACCAAATCCGTATGAACTCCATTGGTCAAAATATATACTTCTACATTTTTGGGTTCATTGGTTTTTTCCGCTGGAACTTCTATAAAAGGTAATAAATAAGCACACAGTAAATACAAAGCCACCAATCCAACAATAGAAACAACGGTTTTCAATAAAATTTTAAAGAATTTCTTCATGATATTTTTTTCTCGAAGATAAAGGTAAGCGAAAAATTAAAATTGTAAATGCTCCGAAAAAGCTTTGTAAAATATCAATTCTAATTTTACAAAACTTACAAAGAATGATCATTCAATAAGTTAATATTACGCATCAATCCAGAAAACTTAGTTCTTTTGACCGCAGATTTTTTAAAAATTTCAGAAAAGAGTTCTTGAGTAAGTTCCTTCCATTCGTTTTTTCTAAAATTCAATTTCTGGAAATTAGGTGCAAATTTCTCTTGTAAAGTAGGCGCTGAAAATCGGTTCCACGGACAAACATCTTGGCAAACATCGCAACCAAAAATCCAATCATCCATTTTTCCGTTAAAATAATCTGGAATTTCGTTTTTCAATTCAATCGTAGCATAAGAAATACACTTGCTGCCATCTACAATTCTATCTGAAACAATGGCTTGAGTAGGACAAGCATCTATACATGCTCTACAACTTCCGCAATGATCTGTAACCGCCAAATCATACACTAGCTCTAAATCACAAATAATTTCGGCTAAAAAATAGAAAGAACCATGCTTTTTGGTAATCAGATTCGCATTTTTTCCTACCCAACCTAAACCAGATTTTCTAGCCCATGCTTTTTCTAGAACAGGAGCTGAATCTACAAAAACCCTGAAACCAAACTCACCAATTTCTTCCTGAAGTTCCGCCACCATATTTTTTAAAATATCTTTAATGACTTCATGATAATCTTCTCCATAAGCATATTTTGAAATTTTGAAATTATTGATTTCATCTATTTTTACTTTAGGAAAATAATTATAAGAAAGCGAAATGACAGATTTTGCGCCATCTACCAAAAGTGTAGGATTCAACCTTTTGTCGAAATGATTTTCCATATATTTCATTTCGCCGTGATAGCCTTTATTAAGCCATGCTTCAAGACGCGGCGCTTCTTCTTCTAGAAATTCTGCTTTAGAAATTCCACAAGATTGAAACCCGAATTTTTCGGCTTTTTGCTTAATCAGTTGAGAATAATTCATTAATTTTTAACGCAAAGGCGCAAATATATTTTTTTTTATTTTTACGTTTTTAAGACGCAAAGTTTTAACAAACTTCGTTTGTTTTATTTGGGAAAATCAATGATTTTCTAGTGACTTAAAAAGATTTTATTTTTATAAATTCTTCTATCGACTTTGCGATTTTATTCAATGATTTTGGTATAATTTTTAGTCTGTAACATAAATTACAGTGCGAAGTTAAGTTTTTTTCTATTTTTGCCCTGTAAAAATGAATGAATAATAATTAAAAAAATAAAAAATGACTTTTGAAGAAATTTTAAATTCAGGTGAATATCACTTAATCGACGTAAGACAACCAGAAGAATTACAGATGGACGGCGCAATAGAAGGCGCTGTAAATATACCTTTAGCAACTGTTCCTTTAAGACTAGACGAAATCAAGGAAATGAAAGGCCCTAAAATCATTTTCTGTAGAAGTGGAGGTAGAAGCGGACAAGCTTGCCAATTTCTAGCTCAAAATGGCTTAGAGAATATCTATAACGGCGGTGGTTTTATGCAATTACATGCTGCATTAGAGCATTATAAAAAATAATAAATCAGAGTTTTCATATTTTTTTGTACAAACAGCGCTCCCAAATTGGGAGCGCTGTTTTTGTTTTGACGAACGCTTTTAGGGTTTAAAACCCTGAAAGCGTTTTTTTTTATTTCTATCAAAATTTTTAAAATTTAGAAAAATCCGCCTCCTCAAACTCTTTCAATAATTTTTGAAAAACTTGTTCTACCTTTAGAATTTCATCGATTAAAGCAGAAGATTGCCCAATTTCTAACTCGCCTTCTTCTAAATCTCCTTCGAACATTCCACGTTTTGCTCTTCGCTTCCCGAGTTTTTCCTGTAAAGCTTCAATATCTTTTCCTTCTTTGTAAATTTCTTCCAGTTCATAGAAAAATTTATTCTTTACGAGACGAACTGGCGCCAATTCTTTTAAAGTCAATTGCGTATCTCCTTCCTGAGTTTCTACAATTTTTTGCTTCCAATTTTCATTAGCGCTTGCTTCTACGGTTGCGGCAAATCTAGAACCAATTTGAACTCCATCAGCTCCCAAAATCATCGCTGCTTTCATTTGGCTTCCTACCGCAATTCCACCAGCTGCAATCAGTGGAATTTCTATATTTCTTCGAACATTAGGAATCAGAGAAAGTGTAGTAGTTTCTTCTCTTCCGTTATGTCCACCCGCTTCAAAACCTTCAGCTACAACTACATCTACTCCTGCTTCTTGGCATTTTTTTGCAAATTTCACAGAAGATACTACATGCGCAACTTTTCTGCCTTCTTTTTTTAGAATTTCAGTATACGTTTTCGGATTTCCAGCCGATGTAAAAACAATAGGAACTTTTTCTTCTAAAATTATCTGAATAATCTCTTCAATATTAGGATACAACATCGGAACATTTACCCCAAAAGGTTTATCCGTAGCGAGTTTACATTTCTGAATATGCTCTCTCAAAACATCTGGATACATGCTTCCTGCGCCAATTAAACCCAATCCACCAGCATTAGAAACCGCAGCAGCCAATTTATAGCCAGAATGCCAAATCATTCCTCCTTGAATGATGGGATATTTAATATTAAAAAGTTGAGTAACTCTGTTCATGAATTTTTTTGTTTAAAGATAATCATTTTAAAACACCCCGTCAAAATCAAAGATTTTGACACCCCTCTAAAAGAGGGGAATAAAAAAATCCCGAAAAGTTTCGGGATTTGTTTAGTGGTAAATTTTTAAAATTATTTTACGATTGCTGCTTTGTTCCAGTCGGTTTTAAACTGGCAATCTTTGTAACGGTTGTCTAATGAGATAAAAGTATCTGCTAGATTTTCTTTTACCCATTTTTCTAAATTTTCTCTTTTCTTTTTATCAAGAGCAAAACTTTTAATTCTTTCAAAATCTGTAGCAATGTCTAGAGAATGTTCTGGAATAATGTCATTTACTTTCATTAATACTACCGCTTTTTTCTGATTGAGTTCATCCATGAAAACTTCTGTTAAATCTCCTTTATTCACCCCTGCAATTTGATAAGCAACAGTTGCTGGAAGATTAATTTTTTCTTGTCTGTCTGAACCATCTTCCGCTGGAATTACCCCTGCATTAAACTTGGTGTTTTTATCATCAGAATGTTTGTAAGCAGCATCTTTAAAAGTAGTTTTTCCTTCAAGGATATCTTTTCTAATTTGTTCCATTTCTGCTTTTGCAGTGGCAATTTCTTCAGCATTTGGTTCTGCTTTTAAAAGAATATGTCTTGCATCGTACAATTTACCAGACTTTTTCACCAATTGAATGATATGGAAACCAAATTCAGATTCTACAGGATCAGAAATTTCTCCTTCTTGAAGATTAAGCGCAGTAGCTTCGAAAATCTTCACCATTTTTCCTCTTCCAATGTTGGTATACAAACCACCATTTGCAGCTGAACCTGGATCATCAGAATAGATTCTTGCTTTATTTTCGAAAGTTTCTCCGTTTAAGATATCTTGTTTGATTTTTTTAAGTTTATCAATGATTTCTTGTTTGTGCGCATCTGTAAGTTTAGGAAACATTACAATTTTAGAAAGCACTACCTCATCTTTTACTTGCGGCAATTGGTATTTGAAAGCATTGTAAAAATCGGTTACTTCGTTTGGAGTGATGTTTACTTTATCGGTAATTAGCGCATATTTAGATTGAGCATAGTAGTTATCAATATCCATTTTCTCAATAATGTTTTTCATTTCGTAAGAAGAACGGAATTTATAAGAATCTAGCATCGCTCTTT
The DNA here is from genome assembly GCF_056313765.1 of Cloacibacterium sp. DMC96. Lineage (NCBI taxonomy): Bacteria > Pseudomonadati > Bacteroidota > Flavobacteriia > Flavobacteriales > Weeksellaceae > Cloacibacterium > Cloacibacterium sp. DMC96. Next base: position 1,695,044 of record NZ_JBQUZQ010000001.1, read on the forward strand.
CTGACGGAAACTGAGATAAAATCTGATTGTATTTATCCCCAGCTTGTGCTCTAATTGCAGCTGTTCTGTCTTGAATAAGAGTATCTTTTTTCGCTTTGTAAATTAAAAGTTTATTGCTCAAAATCTGCTCCATAAATTCGCACTTATTGGTTTGTGCAGCACCTTGTTGAATAGCGTAGTTTTGTTGTTCTAAAATATCAGATTCTAATACGATTTCGTCTCCTACCACTGCAGAAATTCCATCTACTAAATCTCCTTTTTTCACTTGTGCATTTGCATTAAAAGAAATGAGGGTTACCAAAAAACTCAATGCAAATAAATATTTCATGTTTTTAATCATTGTTAAATTTTTAACTGATTTGCAAAATTATGATTCTCTGCGAGATTTCCTATAATTTTTATTATAATTATTTCTTAAAATTCTTCTCAAGTTCAGCATTAAAACTTGGTTCTATTACAATTTTTGTTTTCTGGCGTTGTTCTGCAATCGTTTTTGCTAAAATATCTTCTCTTACATCTGCTCTTAATTCTTCCATGGCTTCTTCTTTGGTCATCGGTGAACTCGGTAAAATTCCATCAATAGCGATGATGAGTAATCTCTCTCCCAATTTCACTTTTTGAATTCCTTTTTCGAAAGGAACTTTATTCACTTGGAAAACTTCTGCATTTTCAGACATTTCACCTTTTTCGAAATGCACCATCAATTGCTGCTTATCATTCAGTTTTCCGTAATATTTTTTATTGAGAGCGTCCCAATTTTTAGCGTCTTTAATTTCTTTGGTAATATCTTTTTCTATGCTTGAATCGGTTAAAATAGCCACTCTTGCATCAGCTCTTTTTTCCCAAATATATTTTTGTTGATTTTTTTGAAAATAATCATCCAATAATTCTGGCTTGTTGGTGAGTTCCTTTTCAATCCACTCGCTAAAAAGAAAATCTGCCAATAAGTTTTGTTGAGTTTTTAACAATTGTTCTTTAATTTCTGGCTTTTTGACAAAATCTCTAGAATAAACGGCAAAAACATCATTTCCCCTTTTAGAATCTAGGAAAGCAGACCATTGTTCTTTCGTTAATTTATCTGCATTTTTAAAATTTTCTGACAACAGCGTTTTCAAATCACCAAAAGTGAAAACATCTTTATTGAATTGATACAGAACTGCTTTATCATTTTTAAAAGCCAAATAATCCTGATATGATTTCTTAATTTTTTTGAAATCTGGGAATTCTTTGTAATCTGTAGATTTAACCAAAGATTCTATCAATTTATTATACGCTACATCTGCAAAAGGCGAGTCCATCATGTCTCTAATGAACATAGGATTGTATTTTTCTGAACTTTGATAAGGAACCACCGAATACAAATTGAACACAAAATATTTTTCGCCAATTAAAATAGGTTCGGTGTATTCTCCTTGTTTTTTATTTTTGAAGGCTTCATAAACTACGTCTGGCAAAACCGGAGAACCCATAACTACACCTGCATTTTTCTTCTCAGCTTCTGTAGAACCGTATAATTGTGCTACTTCCTCGAATTTTTTTCCAGATTTCAGCGCTTCAAAAATTTGAGATTTTATTTTTTCTGATTCCTCATTTTTAGGATAAGAAATCATTCCAAAAATAATATAACCTAATGATGGTCTTCTGTCTACCAACTTCGCAAAAGCCGCAACTGTAGCGCTATTCACCAATTGTGTAAACTGACCAGGCTGCAAAAGTTCTAGTTGCCTATTCAGTTCTACATCTACATTGCCAGATTTTACAAAAAATGGCTCTGGTTTCTGTTTGGTGTAATCTATAATCGCTTTTTCTAAGGTAATTTTACCAGATTTTACGTCATTGTAAATTTGGTTGTAATCATTTTTATCGTCAGCTGTTTTTTCTACATAGAAAACCTGAATTTTCTTCTCAATCAAGTTGGATGAAAAATACTGCTGAAGCGAAGACTGCATGATTTCTTTAGGATAAAAGCTCTCTTCTCTAAGTTGTTGCTCTTTTTCAGCCATTGTTTTTTTGAAATAGCCTAAAGTGTCTGCTCTTTTTTCTAGAGCAAAATTCTGGAGCAACTTAAAATCTACATACGTTTTCACGGTATTTTCTATGCCAGAATTTTCTAAACCATATTTATTTTCGGTTTTGAATTTATCTACAGAAATACTGTCTTTTCCTATAATAAGATACTGTGATTGATAGCTTACAAAAGCTAAAAAGAGGACTAAACTTAACGTTTTTTTCATGTTTTCTTCAATTTTCATTTGCTTTTGGAAATCCTAACGTTCATCTTTCCAAAAATTTACAGCCTCAAAGCTAAAAAAAATCCCTTTCAAATAAAATTTAAAAGGGAGTTAATTATTTCTTAAAATTATTTTGCAATCTAAATTTTATGCAACGCAAAGATTTTATTAATCCTATGAACAATTTTAGTGAGCAAAGAATACGAATAAATTCGTTTTAAGCGTTCGCTTTATCAATTCGCTAGCGAATCTAACTTTGCTCTCTTGATATTTTATTTCAATTTTATAAACTTTGCGTTTAATAAAAGTTGAAAATTCATGGTAATCTGCGTTTTCAAAACGTTTTTAAAGTTTCACTTCGAAAGTGGTAAGTTCTTTAAATTGTTTTATTCTGCCAATCATTTCGGCTTCGGTAACTTCTTCTAAACGTTGCGTTCCGAATTTTTCTACCGTGAAACTTGCCATTGCAGAACCTACAATTAATGCAGATTTCATTTCTTCGAAAGCAAATTCTTGTTTTTTAGTCAAATACGCTGCAAAACCACCTGCGAATGTATCTCCAGCTCCAGTTGGATCAAAAACTTCTTCTAATGGCAATGCTGGAATTGCGAAGATTTTACCATCATTAAATAACAATGCTCCGTGTTCTCCTTTTTTGATAATCACGAATTCTGGTCCCATATCGTGGATTTTTTGCGCTGCTTTTACCAGAGAATATTCTCCTGAAAGCTGACGTGCTTCTTCATCATTAATGGTAATAACGTCTGTTTTAGCAATTACTTCCAATAATAAATCCCAAGTAAGATCCATCCAGAAATTCATGGTATCTAAAATTACCAATTGTGGACGTTTTTCCATTCTATCTAACACGGCTAATTGCACAGCAGGATGCAGATTTCCTAAAAGTAAAACTTCGGCATCTTTTGCAGATTCTGGAATTTTCGGGTCGAAATTTTCTAGAACATTCAGTTCTGTAGCTAAAGTATCTCTAGAATTAAGGTCGTTATGATATTTCCCACTCCAGAAAAATGTTTTCCCGTCCTTAATCATTTCTACTCCATCGATATTGATTCCTTTAGAAGTCATCATATCCAAGTAATGCTGTGGAAAATCTCCACCAATTACAGAAACCAAACTCACGTCTGTTTTCATTACAGAAGCGGCTAAACCTATGTAAGTCGCTGCTCCTCCTAAAATTTTATCAGTTTTACCAAAAGGCGTTTCTATGGCATCAAATGCTACAGTTCCTACTGCTAATAATTTCATATGTAGATATTATTTATTGTTTTTTATATATTATTTTTTCTCTCCAACTCTCCCACTCAAACTACTTCCACTGGAAAGTATCAATCATGTGTAGCAAATCTTTTTTAATATAATCTACTGCTGGTGCGAGTGAATCTGGTTTTGGTCTTGTATTAAAATATAAATTAGCGGTGACAAAATGTCTGGTGCTATCTGTGATAAAAATCTGAATATTAGAAGCACTTTCTCCTTTTAATTCATACACATTTCCATACACTTTTTTCTCTGGATAAGAAAAGGACTTGGTTTCGATAGCTGAAGCTTTAATGGTATGTCCGTACACCATTTTTTCTACTTCTTTTACGTGCGCATCAAAATCATTTTTCACCGGAAAATACGTAATGAAAACATTGGCTTTCATTTTGGGATAACGCAAATTATACCAACATGCTTGTTTAGCATCTGCTATTGCTGCAAAATCTGAATATTCAAAAGTATAAGCACATGGATTAGTAAATGCTTGATAATGAGGCCGTGGATATTCTAGACGCAATTCACCTTTGGGTTTAGGTTTTGCTTCTTCACTACAAGCCAATGCAGAAAACGCTAACAAAATGACTGCTAATTTTTTAAACATTCTGCAAAAGTAAGAATTTTTTGTGGAAGAATTTTCTCGAAAATCAAGTTTAAAGATTTAATTTTCAAACGTTTTCTTCAAATAATTTTCTAAAGGTTTCGGAAAAGACTTCTGATGAGAATTTTCGTAATCTGTAATCTGCAATTGTTGCTTCTGAGCGTAGTTTTCAAAAACTTTTTTATCCTGCAAAATCACTTTAGAAATACTGATTTCAAGATTCTTGTGTGTAAGTTTATGATACACCGTTTTTTCCTCCACTACAAAATCTTCCAATTCCTGAGAAATACTTTCCGGGAAATCATATAATTTTTTCCAAATAAAGGAATCATCTCGCTGTTTGATGAGGAATTTATCTTCATACATTATATAATAATAGTGTAGTTTTAAATCTACCGCTTTTACTTTTTTAGATTTCACAGGAAAATCCAGCACTTTTCCCGTTTCGTAGGCCAGACAATTTTCCTGAATGGGACAAATTTCACATTGTGGATTTTTAGGTTTACAAATTTCTGAACCCAAATCCATAATCGCTTGGTTAAAGTTTCCCGGATTTTCTTCAGGCATAATGAGTAAAGCCAATTCATAGAAATATGCATATGCTTTCGGCGAGGAAACATCAAAATCATCGGCAAAAACTCTACTTAGCACTCGGTAGAAATTCCCATCAATGGCAGGAACTTTTTCATCAAAACAAATGCTAGAAACCGCAGCTGCAGTATATTTTCCCACGCCTTTTAGTTTTAAAATTTCAGAAAAGGAGTCTGGAAACGCTCCTCCGAAATCTTCCATCACTTGTTGTGCTGCTTTGTGAAGATTAATCGCTCGTGAATAATAACCTAAACCTTTCCAATAGAGTAAAACTTCGTCTATTTCTGCACTGGATAATGATTCTAACTTAGGAAATCTTTCTACAAAATTCAGGTAATGATTCTTGCCTTGCTCTACTCTAGTCTGCTGTAAAACGATTTCGCAGACCCAAATGTGATAAGGATTCTTCGTTTTTCGCCAAGGTAAATCTCTCGCATTCAAATCATACCATTTCAAGAGTTTTAAACCAATGTTTAGAAAATCAGTATATTTGTTCTTCTTTTTCAAAAAATATTTTTTATATTTGCACACCAAAAATAAAAACAAAAAAGGAAATGACAAAGGCAGAATTGGTAAACACCATCTCAAGCAAATTAGGAATAGAAAAAAATGATACACAAAAAGTTATCGAAGCTTTTATGCAGGAGATCAGAACTTCTATGTATAATGGAGATAACGTATATTTAAGAGGTTTCGGTTCTTTTGTAATCAAAACCAGAGCGGCAAAAACAGGTAGAAATATTTCTAAAAATACAGCTATCAACATTCCTGCTCACAACATCCCAGCTTTTAAACCTTCTAAAACTTTCGTAGAAAAAGTTAAAACTAAGGTTGCTGTAAAATAATTTATAATTTAGGTTCAAAAAAAATTCAAATATTAACTTTTAAAAATTTCTAACTATGCCAAGCGGAAAGAAAAGAAAAAGACACAAGGTGGCTACCCACAAAAGAAAGAAAAGAAGAAGAGCAAACAGACATAAGAAAAAATAATCTTTTCTGTTTAGATACAATATAATATAGTTGGTGTTTTTATCTTTATAATGAGCACTAACTATATTTTTGTTTTAATTAAAAACTTTAAAAAGAAATTTTAGAAAATGAAGAAAGAATTAATAATCTCTTATGAAGATGATGCTTCTAAAATTGCCCTTATTGAAGACGGTAGATTATTCGAGCTCCACGAGATACAGCAGAATACAGATTTTGTAGTAGGCGATATTTTTGTGGGAAAAATTAAAAAATTAGCTCCCAATCTCAATGCTGCTTTCGTAAATATAGGTTACGAGAAAGATGCTTTTTTGCATTATCAGGATCTCGGTCCGCAGTATCTTACCTATCGCAAGTTTTTACAGGATACGGTATCCAAAAGACAACAAACTTCTTCGCTTAAAAACTTCCAAATTCAGCCAGAAATAGACAAGCACGGCACTGTAGACAAAGTAATGGCTGCTCAAGACGAAGTTTTATTGCAAATTACCAAGGAACCTATTTCTACAAAAGGTCCCAGAATTTCTACCCAGATTTCATTAACTGGTAGATTTCTAGTACTCATCCCTTTTGATAATAAGGTTTCTATCTCTAAAAAAGTTAAAAGCACCGAAGAAAAAGCAAGGCTCAAAACGCTTATCGAAAGCATAAAGCCTGAAGGTTTCGGTGTAATCATCAGAACAGTAGCAGAAGGAAAAAAAGTAGCAGAACTCCATAATGACATGAACCAATTGGTTGATAAATGGAATGTTTGCTTCAAAAATATCCAAAAAAATAAAACCCCTGCCAAAGTTCTTAGTGAAGAAGACAAAGCTTCGGCTATTTTGAGAGACAATTTCAATCAGGATTTCGTTTCTATCATTTGTGACGATGAACAAATGGTAAACGATATGAAAAATTATCTTGAAGTTATTGCTCCAGAACGAAAAAACATTGTACAATTTTATGATTCTCACATTCCACTTCTGGAATATTACAATGTAGAAAAACAGCTGAAACAATCTTTTGGAAAACACGTAAACATCCCAAGTTCTAAAGGTGCTTACCTCGTGATAGAACACACAGAAGCACTGCACGTAGTAGACGTGAACTCGGGGAACAACATTTCTTCTGGCACTGCCAATAAAGAACACGCCCTAAACGTGAACAAAATGGCTGCTACAGAAATTGCAAGACAACTCAGACTGCGAGATATGGGCGGAATTATTGTGGTAGATTTTATAGACATGCCAAATCCTGACCACAGAAAAGACCTCTACGAACACTTGCGCGAAGAAATGAAACGCGACAAAGCAAAGCACAAAATCCTACCGCCTAGTAAATTTGGTTTGATACAAATCACCAGACAACGTGTAAGACCAGAAAAACAAATAGACACCAAAGAAGAAAACCCGAACAAAGACGGCGAAATCTTGGCTCCTATTTTTGTGGTAGAACGCATGGAAGAAACCATCAAAGATTTCTTTACCAAAAACAAGGGCAAATTATACCTACACACGCATCCGTTTGTAGAAGCATATCTTACAAAAGGATTGATGAGCCAACAAATGAAATGGTTTATCAAGTACAAAAAATGGGTAACCATTATCCCAAGAGATTCTTTTAAATATCTGGAGTACAGACTCTACGATGCAGACAAAAAAGAACTCATAAGCTACTCGAATTAATGAGTAATATGAAATTTTCGGTTCTCTCCTTGAGGAGAGTTAGAGAGGAAGAAAATTTCTAAAAATTATAAAATCGTTGCAGAAATGCAGCGATTTTTTTGTTTATATTTGTTAGAAACTAATAAGCAAGAAACTTAAATAACAAATTCAACTAAATCTTTACAATCAATTATAAGGTTTTTACAATTAAATTTTGTCAATTTGAGTGATTTGGAATTACAAAACCAACATTTCTTAAACTTAAAACAATATGAATAAAATTTATAATTTTAAAGATTTGGAAAGACCTACATTCTTCCAAAAACTATTGAAGAAAAAATTACCACAGAATTTTGTATTAGAAGTGAATAATGTTTTAGCTAAAAAACAATTAATGAAAGTAACTCAAAGTGACATTTCAGAAATTGTGACAAGATATGGTGCAAATGTATTAAAGAAATGTAATAGCGCACTTACTGAACTATACACAGACTATTTAAAATATTGTTTGACTGACAAAGTTCTTTCTGAAACTGAACTACAAGAATTAAAGCACTTAAAAGATATTTTATCCTTGACCGAGAAAGATATAAACGAAATACATAATAAAATTGCTGGTGCTATTTATAATAAAAGTATGAAAGATATTGTTTCAGATGGAATAATTGACAAATCTGAAGAAGACTTTTTAATTAAACTACAAAATGATTTAAAACTTTCTGACGACATTGCCAACAAAATATCTGAACAAGTAAGAGGACAATTTGTACAAGATTTTTTTAACAAAGCTGTTTCGGATGAAAGACTTTCACCGCAAGAAGAAGAGCAACTTGAGTTAATTAGTAAAAACCTAAACATTAAACTTCAAATTGATGATAAGATTAAATCCAAGTTAGATAGATATAAACTTTATTGGGTAATCGAAAACGGTGAAATCCCAGAAATTAATGTTCCACTTTCACTAGAGAAAAACGAAAAATGTTATTTTCAAACTAAATGCGAATGGTATGAAATGAGAACTGTTACTCAACGAATAAATTATAGTGGAACGACAGCAAGTATTAAAATAATGAAGGGCGTAAGGTATAGAGTTGGTACAATTAAACCTCAAAGAATTACAAGTGAACAATGGAAACAAATTGATTATGGGTCTATGTATTTGACTAACAAAAGAATTATTTTAATCGGACAATCTAAAAACTCAAATATTAAGTTGCAAAAAATTCTTTCATTTACACCTTATTCAGACGGCGTAGAAATATCTAAAGATGCGGGGCGTAATCCATTAATTAGATTTTCAACCAACACAGATATTTTTTCATTAATACTTTCAAGGCTTTTAAACGAATAAACAAATGAACGAAAACCCGAACACCCGATCTCGCGGATTTTTAATCGGTGATTTTTTATCATTTATTTTAATTAAATTTGTTATAAACTAATAAACATTAACTAATAGAAATGAAATATTTAATCCTAATTTTTTCTTTTATATCTCAATTCAGTTTTGCACAAGACAATTATAATTTATCTACTCAAAACAATCAAATTGAATGGCAAAAAGTTTTTGAAACTAAAATGACTAGACAAGAAGTTGAAAGCATTTTAAAATCAAATGGTATTTTCAAAAATTTACATTTTTTAGAGAATTCAGTTACTGGTGAAATAGAAAATATAACCGCTGATTACAAAGGGGCAGGAAACTCTGGTTTGACTACTTCTTTTTATGTTCAGAATACAACTATTTCGGGACAATTTATTATTGATTTCAAAGAAGGAAAATATAGAGCTTCATTAAATGGAATAAATCTAAAAACAACTAATAATTTGTCTGGTGGGGATATTACTATTATGTCTGCAAACGCTGTCCAACCTCTATCTTATTATGCCTTAAAAAAGTCTCAATTTCGAAAAGGCTTTTTAAATTCTGATGCAAAAATATACGATTATACATTTTCCAATCTTTTTGACTTTAGTAAATATAAAATAAAATCAGAAGATTGGTAACAACCGGATCACCCGATCTCGCGGATTTATAATCCGTGAGTCTCACTTACCCGCTGCGCAAAGTTTGCAACTTTGAGCAATGATAAAAAGTAGCAAATAAATTTTGGAAACAGAGAAGTATTAGTGAATTGACTGACGCAAAGTCAGGAGACTTTGCATAGCGGATTATAAATTTTTTACACTTCGTCTATTTGAGTGTTAGCGCTAATAACTCAGAAAACCATAATGAAATATAAACAACTAAATATTGACTGGAATGCTGAACCTAATGCGCCAGAAATTAAAATTACTGTTGAACATACTACAGTAACACTTGAATTTTTTCTTAATTATTTTGTTTATGACAGTTTTCAAGAAGATGAAAAAGGAATTTTAACTTTCAATAGAGTTCACAAGTTTTCCCTAAATGGTATGAATGAAGAAGGTTATTTTAGAGAACAATATCGCTATAAAGAATCTGATTTACCATGGGGAGAATTTTATGAGCTTGAGTCTGATTGGCAAAATGATTTTCCAAAAAACAACTTGATTCTTTTGCCTAACAGAGACAATAAACCTTTGAAGCATTTTATATTTTTCTTTAAGGATAATACATTTGAATGTGTTGCAGAAAGTTATGAATTTAAAAGTGGTTACTTTGCCAAATAATGGTTTCGCTACTACCCAATCTCCCAGATTTATAATCCGTGACTTTCAATAAAAAACCCAAAAACCTCTGCTTTCGCAGAGGTTTTTCTATAAAAGAACTTCTACTCTACTTCGGGTAAAAGAGCAGTCAAGTTTGGGGTTTGTTCGTGGTTTCTTCGTGTTTCCTTCGAATCAGCCTCGGAAAAGTACCCAAAATCACGAACAAACCACGAACAAATGTAAAAGGAAACTCAACTCAGACCCTAACTTGATTCGAGAAAATCTTATCAACATTTAACAATCCTTTAAAACAAGCTCTGCTAAAAATTCCCTATTTTTGAGCAATGCAAAATTCTTTAGAAATACTATTACAGCAGTTGCAAGATGCAGAGTTGGGCGGTTTTGATGCGCAAAAAATCTATGCGCCACCTTATCGTTCTCTGCTCACGCAAGAAGAAATTTTGGCCAAAAATCCTAAATACGCCGCCGTCAATATTTTACTCTATCCCAAAAACGGAGAATGGCACTTTCCGCTCATCCACAGAACGCACAATGAGAATGACAGACATTCTGGGCAGATTTCGCTTCCTGGTGGTAAAAAAGATGACACCGATGCAGACTTTGCAGAAACCGCCATCCGTGAAACCTGGGAAGAAATAGGCGTTACCACTTCACAAATCAAAATTGTGAGAGAACTCTCTCCTATTTATATCCCACCAAGTAATTTTTTTGTGTATGCTTTTCTGTCTTACACCGAATCTTGGCCAGATTTTAATCACCAACAAACCGAAGTGCAAGAAATTTTAGAAGTTCCACTTTCTGTGATACGAGATTTGCCAAAACCACCTTTAACCATGGAATTGCCACGAACCAATGGATATAAAGTTCCTTATTTTGATTTCCAAAACCATAAAATTTGGGGCGCCACTTCTATGATTTTGAGTGAATTGAACGAGTTGCTAAAAAATGTTTAAATTTGCAAAGTCCGCTGTCTATTTTATCAATACTAGACAATAGCGTTTTTATCATTTGTGTTTAATAAAATTTGGCTTCAAGCTGCTTGAAAATGGCGAAGAAAAGCATTTTTACAGATTCTTTCGGGAATATTTACTTTTTAAAGAGATTTATCATCTTCATCTTGGGAATGATTTCCTACAGAAGATTTAATGGGTTCAACAAACTGAAAATTACAGGAACCGAGCATTTGGTAAACCTCCCGAAAACCAATGTATTGTTCGTATCTAATCACCAAACGTATTTTGCTGATGTAGCAGCAATGTACCACGTTTTCTGTGCCGTAAATAATGGATATATGAACACCATCAAAAATCCTGTTTACCTGCTAAATCCAAAAGTAGATTTCTACTACGTAGCCGCAGAAGAAACCATGAATAAAGGGATTTTGGCAAGAATTTTTAAATTGGCAGGAGCTGTTACCGTAAAAAGAACTTGGCGCGCCGAAGGAAAAAATGTAAACAGAATGGTAGATTTAAGAGAAGTAGAAAATATTCTGAAAGCGCTAGATAATGGTTGGGTGATTTCTTTTCCGCAAGGAACTACTTCTGCTTTTGCACAAGGTAGAAAAGGAACAGCTAAACTCGTTCAGCAACAACGTTCTATCGTTATTCCTATTAAAATTAATGGTTTCCGTAGAGCTTTTGACAAAAAAGGATTGAGAGTAAAAGTGACAGGTGTAGAACCTACCATGCAATTTAAAGCGCCACTAGATATAGACTACGACAACGAAAAGGCGGAAGATATTCTTAACAAAATTATGCACGCCATCGAGCAAACTCCTGAACATAACGTACTTCACGATTATGACAAAGAATATCAGGAGCGCAAAAAACAAGAGAAAAAAGACGAAAATCCTCAATAATAAGGCAAAATGAGAAGTTAGAAAATTTATTTTTTTCATTTTTCATTCTCCATTTTCAATTTTCCATTAAAAAAATGAACATTCATTTCATTGCAATTGGCGGTGCTGCGATGCACAATCTTGCCATAGCGCTCAAAAATAAAGGTTACCAAATCACAGGTTCAGATGATGCTATTTTTGAACCTTCTCTTTCTCAATTGCAAAAAAACGGACTCCTTCCTGAAAATTTAGGTTGGTTTCCTGAGAAAATTTCTGAAAATTTAGATGCAGTCATTTTAGGAATGCACGCCAAAAAAGAGAATCCAGAACTCTTGAAAGCTCAAGAATTGGGCATCAAAATCTATTCTTATCCAGAATTTCTATACGAGCAGAGCAAAGAAAAAACCAGAGTGGTGATTGCAGGTTCTCACGGGAAAACTACCATTACTTCTATGGTTCTTCATGCGTTGCAATATCATCATTTCGACACAGATTTTATGGTAGGAGCGCCATTAGAAGGTTTTGATTGCATGGTAAAACTTTCTTCAGAAAATGATTTCATCATCTTGGAAGGAGATGAATATCTTTCTTCCCCGATAGATTCTCGTCCGAAATTCTTGCATTATCATCCTAATATCGCTTTGGTTTCTGGGATTTCTTGGGATCATATCAATGTTTTTAAAACGGAAGAAGAATATGTAGAAGCTTTCAGAAATTTCATTAAAAATATTACTTCTGGTGGAATTCTAGTGTACAATGAAGAAGATGAAAACTTAGTAAAACTGGTAGACGAAGCGGAGAATTATTTCAGAAAAATGCCTTACAAAACGCCCAACTACGAAACCCAAAACGGAAAAACTTCCGTAGAGACAGAAATGGGGCAAATTCCGCTTAAAATTTTCGGAAAGCACAATTTACTGAATACAGAAGGAGCAAGGCTTATTTGCAATCAATTGGGCATTTTAGACGAAGATTTCTATGAAGCCATGATGAGTTTCTCTGGAGCATCAAAACGTTTAGAAAAGGTAAAAAGAAATGATGATGTGATTTTGTACAGAGATTTTGCTCACGCTCCGAGCAAAGTGAAAGCATCTGTAGAAGCCTTTGCAGAACAATTTCCTGCCATGAAGAAAGTTGGCGTTCTAGAACTCCACACCTACTCTTCTCTCAATCCAGCGTTTTTGCCTCAATACAAAAATACTTTAGCCAAACTCGATGAAGCGGTGGTTTTCTATGATTTGGAAGCTTTGAAAATTAAAAACATGACTCCCATTTCTCCTGAATTGATTAAAGAATCTTTCGGGAAGGAAAATTTACAGGTTTTTACCAATGCGAATGATTTGAAAAATTTTTGGCAAAATCTAGAAAAATCAAATGCTGCTTTCCTAATGATGAGTAGCGGAAATCTTGGCGGAATTTCTTGGACCGAAAACTGATATTTTTCTCAAAAATTTTAGATTTTTTTTCGCTAACTATTTCATATTCAAAATATTTTATTAATTTTAGAAACACACTAAAACCACATGAATATGAGAACTATAAAACACATTCTTGATAGAAAATCAAGAGAACTCGCCATCATCGAACCTGAAAAAACCGTTTTCGAAGCTTTAAAATTAATGGCAGACAAAAACATAGGCTCTGTTATTGTAATGGAAGGAACACGATATCTCGGCATTCTTTCGGAGAGAAATTACGCACGCCAAGTTGTTCTCCTCAACAAAAGTTCTAAGCAACTTCCAGTAAGAGAAATTATGAGAACAGACCTCCCAAAACTTTCTAAAAATGACCCCATCGAAAAATGTATGGAAATCATGACTCAACTCAATGTGAGATATTTGCCTGTGGTAGAAAATGAAACGCTCATCGGTCTCATTTCTGTAAAAGACCTTCTAGACGAAGTTTTATTGCACCAAAAAGACGTCATCGAAAATCTTACCCACTATATCAACACTTAAATTTTTCGCCTGAACTAATACCATTTATCCTCCCGAAATCCATCGGGAGTTTTTTATGGAGTGAGATTTCTAAATTTTATTATATTTGGAAAAATCAGAACACCAGTAGAAATGAGATACACCACATTAGGAAAAATTCCGCAAAAAAGGCATACCATTTTTAAATCCGAGGAAGGGAATTTCTATTACGAACAGCTTTTTGGGACTGAAGGTTTTCACGGAATCTCTTCGTTATTGTATCATATTCACAGACCTACGCAGATTAAATCTATTGGAACGCCAAAAGATATAACTCCAAAAATTGCAATAGACCGAAACATCACTCCAAGAATGTTTAAAGGTGTACAAGTCACTCCCGAAAATGATTATTTAGAAAGTAGAAAAGTTTTGTTGTTAAACAACGATTTAAAAATGGGCTTGGCAAAGCCAAAAAAATCTACTGATTATTTTTATAAAAATGCAGAATGTGATGAACTGCTTTTCGTACATGAAGGAAAAGGCACGCTGAAAACCTTTGTAGGGAATTTAGACTTCGAAAAAGGAGATTATCTTGTCATTCCAAGAGGAACGATTTATCAAGTAGAGTTAGAAACTACAGAAAATGTATTCTTCTTTTTAGAAGCACACTCCCCGATTTATACGCCAAAAAGATACAGAAATGAGTTCGGGCAATTGCTGGAACATTCGCCTTTTTGCGAAAGAGATATTATCGCTCCCACTTTTGTAGAACCCAAAGACGAAAAAGGAGAATTTCTCATCAAAGTAAAAAAAGAAAACCTGATTTGGGATTTTATTTACGCTACACATCCTTTTGATGTGGTAGGTTGGGACGGTTATTTCTACCCTTATAAATTCAATATCAAAAATTTTGAACCGATTACTGGAAGAGTACATTTACCACCACCCATTCATCAGAATTTTGAAGCGCATAATTTTGTGATTTGTTCTTTTGTGGCGAGAATGTACGATTATCATCCTCAAGCCATTCCTGCACCTTATAACCACTCGAATATAGATTCAGACGAGGTTCTTTTCTACACTGAAGGAGATTTTATGAGCCGAAATTACATTGACTTAATGGATTTTACGCTTCATCCTGGCGGAATTGTTCACGGACCTCATCCTGGTGCAATGGAAAGAAGCATTGGCAAAAAATTCACCGAAGAATATGCGGTAATGATAGATCCTTTCAGACCACTTAAAATTACAGAAGAAGCGATGAAAGTGGAAGATAAATCTTACGCTACCAGCTGGTTAGACACCGAAGAAAATTATTTACACGACAGAAGTCAAGAGTAAAAACCCGAATAAACATTTAAAAATTTTATGGGTTAAAAATTCCTATTTTTATGCACTTTAGCACAAAAACAGGTCAATATTATCAAAAAATCAGAACTTTATTTGATAAATCTCATCTTTTATATTCTTCATAAAAATGTAACTTTGGGAAACAGAGAAAATTGAAAAGTTTAGAAACATAAAAACGATTATATTATGTATAATTACGTCACGGCAGAAGAAGCCTTATCACTTGTCCAGAGCAACCAAAGAATATTTTTTCACGGGAGTGCTTGTACTCCTAATTATTTGATTTCGGAATTAGCAAAACAAGCCCATAGATTAAGAGATGTAGAAGTGGTTTCCATCACCGTTCAAGGTGAAGTAGAAATCGCAAAACCAGAATATAGAGACAGTTTTTACATCAACTCTCTTTTTGTTTCGGCACCAGTAAGAGAAGCGGTAAACAGTGACAGAGGAGATTTTGTTCCCGTTTTTTTGAGTGAAATTCCTATTTTATTTAAAAATAATATTCTTCCGTTAGATGTAGCCATTATTCAGGTTTCACCACCAGATCAGCATGGTTATTGTTCCCTGGGAACTTCTGTAGACGTAGCGAGAAGTGCCGTAGATTCTGCAAAATATGTGATTGCCCAAGTAAATCCTAAAATGCCAAGAACGCTAGGAGATTCTATGCTTCATGTAAAAAGAATTGATAAAATGGTTTGGCATGAAACCGATTTATTAACGGTAGATTACGCTGCGAAAGTTTCTGATGATGAAAGAACCATCGGAAAATATATTGCCGAAATGGTAGAAGATAAATCTACGCTACAAATGGGAATTGGTACCATTCCAGATGCGGTTCTAAGTTCACTACATAATCACAAGGATTTAGGTGTACACACCGAAATGATTAGTGATGGAATCATCGATTTAGTTGCGAATGACGTAGTAAATAATAAATATAAAGGAACACACCTCAACAAAACCATTACTGCATTTTGTTTTGGAACAAAGAAATTATACGATTTTATCGACAATAATCCTTCCTTCCAGTTTATGGATGTAACTCATGTAAACAATCCATCCATTATTAGAAGAAACAAAAAATTAGTAGCCATCAATTCTGCTATAGAAGTAGATTTAACAGGTCAAGTGTGTGCAGATTCTATTGGCACTTATCAATATTCAGGAATTGGCGGACAAATGGATTTTATTCGTGGAGCTGCACTTTCTGAAGGTGGAAAACCTATTATTGCCCTTACTTCTAGAACCAAAAAAGGAGTTCCTAGAATTGTTCCTTACTTAAAAGAAGGAGCTGGTGTAGTAACAACCAGAGGTCATATTCACTATGTAGTAACAGAATATGGAGTTGCTTATCTGTATGGAAAAAACATGAGACAACGCGCAAAACTTCTTATAGACATTGCCCATCCTGATGACAGAGAAATGCTAGACAAATTCTGCTTCGAACGATTTAAATCACACGCATTGTAAAATCATAAAACCTATCAAAAAGATAGGTTTTGTTGATTTTTTTTGTGCGCATCACACAATATTTGTAATTTGGCACATAACAAACTCCAAATAAAAAGAGAAAAATGAGCACACTTACTTTTGCCGAAAAAATAGCGCAGGCAGAGAATTTTCTTCCAATAAATGGAACAGATTATATAGAATTTTATGTAGGAAACGCTAAACAAGCAGCCCATTATTATAAAACAGCTTTCGGTTTTCAGAGCGTAGCTTATGCAGGGCCAGAAACTGGCGTAAGAGATAGAGCTTCTTATGTAGTGCAACAAGGAAAAATAAGATTGGTACTTACCTCAGGTTTATCTTCAGATTCACCAATTTGTGAACACCAAAAAAAACATGGTGATGGAGTAAAAATTCTTGCACTTTGGGTGGATGATGCCTACAAAGCATTCGAAGAAACCACAAATCGTGGGGCAAAACCTTACATGGAGCCAAAAACGCTAAAAGATGAATTCGGGGAAGTAAAAATGGCAGGAATTTATACCTATGGCGAAACCGTTCACATGTTCATCGAAAGAAAAAATTACGACGGGCCATTTATGCCAGGATACGAAAAATGGGAATCTGATTATAATCCTACAGATTGTGGATTGCTTTATGTAGACCATTGCGTAGGGAATGTAGGTTGGGACAGAATGATTCCTGTAGTAAAATGGTATGAAGAAGTAATGGGATTTGTAAATATTTTAAGTTTTGACGATAAGCAAATTAACACCGAATATTCTGCACTCATGTCAAAAGTAATGAGCAACGGAAACGGATTTGCTAAATTCCCTATTAATGAACCAGCAGAAGGGAAGAAAAAATCTCAGGTAGAAGAATATCTAGATTTCTACGAAGGAGAAGGAGTTCAGCACATTGCAGTAGCGACTAAAGACATCATAAAAACAGTAACAGAATTGAAAGCGAGAGGAGTAGAATTCCTTTCAGCACCACCAGAAGCCTACTACGAAATGGTTCCAGAAAGAGTGGGAACAATTGATGAAGACATTAAAAAACTTCAAGACTTAGGAATTCTAATCGACTGTGACGAAGAAGGTTATCTTTTACAAATTTTTACAAAACCTGTAGAAGACCGCCCTACTCTTTTCTACGAAATTATAGAAAGACATGGTGCGCAAAGCTTCGGAGCTGGTAATTTCAAAGCATTATTTGAAGCCTTAGAAAGAGAACAAGCCAGAAGAGGCAACCTATAAATCATGAAAAAAATATTTTTATTTTTCAACATCTTTTTATTCGCTTTTTCATTCGCTCAAAAAACGAATACTAGAGACTACGAAGACATTAATGCAAAATTAGACCGCCTTTTACGTGAAAGAGAGGTAGAAAAAAGAGTACTGAATGTAAACTTAGAAGGCAAAACCTTTGTCCTCATTCAGAATAAAGGAACTTTGGTATACAAATACGTTGTAAGTTTTTTAGCAGATAAAAACATCAACATTATAGAGCTCATCAACGATACTTCTGCTCAGAGCAAAACAACCAAATTGTATTCTGGAGATTTCATTAGAAATAACAATTACATTTCTGTAAGAGCAGACGTTTTAGAAGGTCAAAAAATTGGCATTCCGCTTACGTACAACTTCATGATTCAAGAAAGAGACGGTATCCTTTTCTTAATCAATATGAACAACAATGAAAAGTGGATTGACACTGCTTTGGTAAAATAAAAAAACAATGAAATATTGCCCGAAATTCTTTTGTTTTCGGGCTTTTTTATATCTTTAAAACAAATTTTAAGACATGAAATCTTTTATAAATTATCCACAAAATTCAGATTTTTCTATTCATAATATTCCTTTTGGTGTAGCGGTTTTTAACAGAGAATACATCGCTTGTTGTACCAGAATTGGCGATTTGGTGATAGACCTCGCTACTTTATACGATTACGGATTTTTTGACGAAATAGAAGGGTTAAATGAAAACGTTTTCGAAGCTTACACGCTCAATGAATTTATAGAACTCGGAAAACCGGTAACCAATGCTGTTCGTTTAAAAATTCAGGAACTTTTATTAGAAGGTTCATCGCTGTCTCATGACGAAAAAACCATAGAAGAATGTTTCTATGATTTAGATAAAGTACAAATGATGATGCCACTTCACGTACAGAATTACACTGATTTTTACAGCAGTATAGAACACGCTACCAATGTGGGAAAAATGTTTCGTGACCCTGCAAATGCTTTGCTCCCGAACTGGAAACATTTACCAGTAGGTTATCACGGTCGTGCTTCTTCTATCGTGGTTTCGGGAATTAATTTTCACAGACCAAAAGGTCAAATGAAACCTGCTGATGCAGAAAAACCGATTTTCGGTGCTTCAAAACAATTAGATTTTGAGTTAGAAATGGCTTTTGTATTGAATAAAAATACAGAAATTGGCGAAAGCATTTCTACCCAAGAAGCTGAAGATGCGATTTTCGGAATGGTGATTTTCAACGATTGGAGCGCTAGAGACATTCAGAGTTGGGAATATGTTCCTCTTGGTCCATTTTTAGGAAAAAATTTCTGTTCGTCTATTTCACCTTGGGTAGTGACTTTAGAAGCATTAGAACCCTTTAGAACTGCATCACCAAAACAAGAACCAGAAGTTTTAGATTATCTGAAATTTGAAGGAGATAAAAATTTCGACATTAACTTAGAAGTGTATTTGCAACCAGAAAACGGCGAAGAAAACCTAATATGCACAAGCAACTACAAATACATGTACTGGAATATGGCTCAACAGTTGGCGCACCATACCATCAATGGTTGCAATGTAGAAGTTGGCGATTTATATGCTTCAGGAACGATTTCTGGAAGTGAACCGAATAGTTTTGGTTCAATGCTAGAATTGACTTGGCGCGGACAAAACCCGCTAAAACTTTCAGATGGAACTGAAAGAAAATTTATAAATGACCACGATACCATCATTATGAGAGGTTTCTCTGAAAAAAACGGAATAAGAGTAGGTTTCGGAGAAGTGAGAGGAAAAGTTTTGCCAGCTAAGTAAGTTATGAAAGTGATATCGTTATAAAAGTTAAAAAGTATAGATTTTAGAATAATATATGTCAAAAATAAATTCACATAAAGACTTAAAAGTTTGGCAAGAATCCATGGATTTTGTTGTAGAAATCTATAAACTTTTAAAACAATTTCCAGATGAAGAAAAATTTATACTTACTAATCAAATAAAAAGAGCAGCCATTTCTATTCCTTCTAATATTGCAGAAGGAGCTGGTAGAGAATCAAATCAAGAATTCTTTAGATTTCTTAGTATTTCTCAAGGCTCACTTTCAGAGCTTGAAACTCAATTAGAAATTGCTGAAAAATTAAAATATATCACTTTAAATGATGAAATAAAAAAACAAATAATTTTCATTAGAATAATGCTGACTAATCTCAAAAAATCATTAATCAATAAAAAGTAAAAACTTTCATAACTTGTATAACATTTATAACTTTCATCGCTTTAATATAAAATGAAAACAATCAGTCCATCAGAATTATCACCAATGCAAGTGCAAATGATTTTGCAAACGGCTGTTGCTCCGAGACCTATTGCACTGGCTTCTACCATAGACAAAAACGGAAATGTGAATCTTTCGCCGTTTAGTTTTTTTAATTTATTCAGTTCTAATCCACCGATTCTGATTTTTTCTCCTGCGAGAAGAGTTCGAGATAATTCTACAAAAGACACGCTTCATAATGTGATAGAAGTTCCAGAAGTGGTGATTGGAAATGTGAATTTTGAAATGGTGCAACAAGTTTCTCTTTCATCTACAGAATATGAAACGGGTGTAGATGAATTTATTAAATCTGGATTAACTAAAAAACCAGCAGAATTGGTAAAACCACCACTCATTGCAGAATCACCTGTGAATTTTGAATGCAAAATCATCGAGGTAAAACCTCTTGGAAACGAAGGTGGTGCTGGAAATTTAGTCATTTGTGAAGTTTTAAAAATTCATATTAGAGAAGAGTTTTTAAATGACGAAGGAAACCTAGATCAGAAAAAACTAGATTTGGTTTCTAGATTGGGCGGAAATTGGTACGGAAGAACAACTGCAGAAACACTGTTCGAAGTTCCAAAACCATTGGTTACCAAAGGAATTGGCTTTGATCAATTGCCTTCAGAAATTAAAAATTCTAAAATTTTCACAGGAAATGATTTAGGAATGTTGGCGAATGTAGAACAACTACCTGAAGGAAATTTCTCCGCAGATGAAAATTTACATCTAGAAGCGCAAAAACTGCTTTTAGAAGGCAAAATAGAGAAAGCTTGGAAAGTTTTAACTCAATAAAAATTATGAAAAAAATAATAGCACTACTTACGATTTTATTATTACAAAGTTGTATTGTAAATATTAAACAAGATTATAATGGATATAGCAGAAATTTAGTTTTTGAACAAAATAAAAAATGGCTCATCAATAATATCTATACAGATTTAAATTCTTATGATAGAGATGAACTGAATAAGAAAATTTTTGAAAAATTCAATGAATTATCAAAAGGAAACGCATACACTTTAGAAAAGGCAAGAAGCGAAAATTTAATAGCTGGTAAAATATCTTTTTCTCCTGAAATAGAAGAAATTGAACAACTCAAAAACACTACAGATTTTGATTATTTAGTAAACATTTATACTAAAAAAGTGAGGAATAATCTTTCATTAATAGAGCCTACTGAACAAACAAGATATGCAAGTAATGAAGCTTTTGCAATCATAGAAGTTTATGACATCAAAAAAATGAAAAAGATTTATTTGCAAAAAGCAAGTTCTTTACAAACTCGCGAAGAAAAAACAAAAGGGCCAAGTTTTCATTATACTTCAGAGACTTTATCTAAAAAGAATTTGAAGAAAATAATTAAAGACATTGAAAAAAATGCCATTTTAAAAAATTAATTGACTCTAACTTCGCCAAAGTTTAAAACTTTGGCGAAGTTTTTTATTTCAAAAACTTGATACAATCATTCACCACTGTATTCAGCAAAGTGGGCAATTTAAAATCTAACCAAGGTTCTTTGGCACCAAAAGTATGATTGCCTTTCTCAACCAGGATTAATTCTGAATTTACTGCCCAAGAATGTAAATTTTTGGCAGCAGAATACGGAACTGCTTCATCTTCTGAACCGTGAATAATTAAGAAATTTCCTTTAAAATTTTTAACAGCTTTTTCCACAGAAAATCTATCTTCGTTTGCTAAATAATCTTCTAAAAACTGAATATCATGAGGCATTTGTTGCTTTGTTCGGCTGTTGTAATTGTAATAAACACCTTGATTTTTCCATTCTTCTAATTTTTCTCCAATAGGAAATCTTTTCAGCGAGTCTACACTTGCTAATGTGATGAGGTTTTTGATTTTAGAATTTTCAGAGGCAGAAATAATGGAAATTCCGCCACCTCTAGAATGCCCGATTAAGGTAATATGTTCCGCATCTACTCGATTATTTTTGCTAAAATGCTCTATTACGAAATTTAAATCGCTCAATTCCTTAGAATAATTATTTTGTGCGAAACTTTCTAAATCTGCAAAATCACTTGGATGCTCCAATGAAGTTCCATTGTGCGAGAAATTAAATTTTACGAAATAAAATCCGTTTTTAGCAAACTTTTCCGCCATCAAATTCCAAGCGCCCCAATCTTTATAACCTTTGTAACCATGAGCAAAAATCACGAGTGGTAATTTCCCTTCTTTTTCTGGAATAAAAGCATCAGCCAAAAAAGATTTGGTTGCAGGATTTTCTAAAACGATATTTTTTTCTACTGTAAATTTCATAGTTGTAAATTTATAAAAATATGAAGCAACACCCCGTCAAAATTTTGTCAAATTTTGCCACCCCTCTAAAAGAGGGGAACAAAAAACCACCGAAAATTCGGTGGTTTCTGATTATTCTAATCTTTTATTTTTTATGATTTCTAGATTTTTGACCGTTCCAACTGGTGCAATTTTTATGTTTTTATTCCCTTTTGAAAAATAAAAATAATAGACACTATTGTTATCGACTAAGTGAACTACTTCTGATTCTCCAGAGTTATAATTGAGTTTATAATTATATTTTAAATCACCTTCCATGGCATTATTTGCTTCGAATCTACCTTCTGCAAAACCTATTCCCACAAAAAAGGAAGCCATTGTAAAAATCATAATACTCGCTACTTTTTGGTAAAAATCATGGATGGTAAAATCTTCTTTGCGCTTATTTTTACCCATGAAATTTTGGAATAATTTTTCATTTTTTGAATTGTAAACATACTTTAGAAAACCGTAATAGCTTCCAATAAACACGATGAATAATACAAAAATCAATGGATGAGACATCAAATCTGCAATGGGACTCAAAAGAACATCCATCAAGGTGGAATATTTCAAAATATTAATCCCCAATTGAAAAAAATGAATACTCTCTTTAATAATTCCAAGAATGACTAAATATAAATATCCTAAAGGCAAATACGTTTGAAGATTTTCAAGATTTTTCATGAGAGAATTGCATTTTTAATATTTCAAATATAATTTTTTTCGTCAGAATAAAAAAACCACCGAAAATTCGGTGGTTTTATAGCCCTGATTGAGCGGTATGTTTGAGCTCTTTTTCTGCGGCGGCTTCGCCGCCGCAGAAAAAAGCGAGTAGCGAAAGCAGGATGAAGCTTCTCAATCCCTACTTTATACTTTTACCAGATTTTAATTCTGTCTTCTGGTTTTTTGTAATGTTTGTCGCCTTCTTTTACGCCAAATGCTTTATACCAAGCTTCTGTGTTTACTAGCGGACCAAATGCTCTGTACATTCCTGGAGAATGCGAATCTGTTTTCACTTGGTTGATGTAGAATTTCTCCGTTCCTTTGGTTCTCCAAACAGTTGCCCAACTTAAGAAAAATCTTTGATTTTGGTCAAATCCACTGATTTTGCCTGGATTTCCTTTGTCTTTAAGATACATTTGAAGTGCATCAAAAGCGATATTTACACCACCTAAATCTGCAATATTTTCTCCCATGGTAAATTTACCGTTTACGAAACTTCCTTTTACTGGTTCGTATGCAGAATATTGAGCATCTAACTTAGCGGTAGCTGCTTCAAATTTCTTTCTGTCTTCGTCTGTCCACCAATTGTTTAGGTTTCCATCTCCGTCAAATCTAGAACCACCATCGTCAAATCCGTGAGAAATTTCGTGACCGATTACCGCTCCAATTCCTCCGAAATTTACTGCAGGATCTGCTTTGAAATCAAAGAAAGGCGCTTGTAAAATTCCAGCAGGGAAAACGATTTCGTTATTAGAAGCACTGTAATATGCGTTTACGGTTTGAGGAGTCATTCCCCATTTTGTTTTATCTACTTTTTTACCAATTTTTTCTAAATTTTTCTCATAATTCCAAGTCGTGATGTTTTGTCTGTTTTGGAAATATGAATCTGGACTTACCGTTAATTTAGAATAATCTTCCCACTGATCCGGATAAGCGATTTTCACTTTGAATTTTGATAATTTATCCAATGCTTTCACTTTAGTATCATCACTCATCCAATCAAGGTTTGAGATATGGTCATGGTATGCTTTTTTAAGATAATCTACCATGGTTACCATTTCTTCTTTTGCTTCTGCTGGGAAATATTTTTCTACATATAATTTACCGAAAGCTTCACCCAAAATACCATTTACTACTTCCAGTCCACGCTTGTTCATGGCACGTTGTTCTTTTTGACCTTGAAGGAATTTTCCATAAAAATCAAAACGCATATCGTCTAGTTTTTTGTCTAAAACACCTGCGTTTCCAGAAAGCATGTGGTATTTCATGTAATCTTTTAACAGAGGAAGATTCGCTTCGTTTACGAAAGCATCAAAGTTTTTAAAATATCCTAGTTCACCAAGAATTACTCTATCGGTTTTTACGCCAACTTGATTTAAATATCCTGCTAAATCTACATTTTTAACCAAACTAGAAAGTTCTGAAACAGTTTTAGGATTGTAACGCTTATTGGCATCTCTTCCTTCTTCGTTGGTTAATAAAGTTTTGGCCAATCTCTTTTCTAAGTCTACAATTTTAGCTGCAGTTTCATTTGCATTTTGATACCCCAAAACTGTCAACATGCTCGAAACATACTTGGTATATTCTGCAAGAGTTTTGGTATTGGCTTCGTTTTCTTTTTGATAGTAATCTTTTCCTAAACCTAAAGCTGGACCGCCAAGATAAATTGCATTGTCATTAGACGCTTTAAGGTCTGCTCCTACTCTCCACATATAGAAAATATTATCACCATTTGGAGTAGCTTCTACCAAATATTTTTGTAAATCTGCTACCGTTTTAATAGCATCAATTTTCGCTAAATCTGCTTTAATAGGGTTAATTCCGTCTGCATTTCTCTTGTCCCAATTCATGAAAGAAGAGTACAAATCTTGAATTTTTTTGCCTTCAGTTCCTTCTGCATATTTCTCCGTCAAAATATTATTCAAAATGGCTAAAGAGTTTTCGTCTGTTTTCTCACGAAGTTCATTAAAACTTCCCCAACTTGCTTTGTCCGAAGGAATTTCTACTGTTTTTACCCAATTTCCGTTTACATAAGTGAAGAAATCATCTTGTGGACGAACTGAAGTATCCATAAATTGAAGAGCAATTCCGTTTTCTGGTAATTGTTTTTGTGATGCACATGAACTTACTGTAAGCACAGCAGCTGCAGCCATCACTAGAAAAGGTACCTTTTTCATATGAAGTTATTTATTATTTTTTTAAAGGTCATATGCAATCGCTGAACATTCTTTGATGTTTGTATTTTTCAGCACGGCGATTACATATATAGTTCATTATTAATTGTTCAAATTTAATAAAATCATCAGTTTTATTATGATTAGTTGATAAAAATTTGAATTTGTTTCAATAGACTTCATAAATAATAAAAAACCACAGAATTTTCTGTGGTTTTGAGGTTTTTATGTTGAGAAAAATTTGGTTTCTTACCAGATTTTGATTCTTTCTTCTGGTTTTTTATAATGTTGGTCGCCTTCTTTCACTTCGAAAGCGTTGTAGAATGCTTCTACATTTACCAACGGACCAAAAGCTCTGTATAAACCTGGTGAATGCGGATCTGTTTTCACCTGATTAATCATGTATTTTTCTGTAGATTTAGTTCTCCAGATGGTTCCCCAACTTAAGAAAAATCTTTGATCTTGGTTGTAACCACTGATTAATCCTGGATTTCCTTTGTCTTTAAGGTACATTTGTAGTGCGTCATAAGCAATAGCAACTCCACCTAAATCTGCAATATTTTCGCCATTGGTAAATAAACCATTTACGAAAGTTCCTTTTACTGGCTCATATTTGCTGTATTGTTCTGCTAATTTTTTAGTCGCTTCTTCGAAGTTCTTTTTATCAGCATCAGTCCACCAATTTTTAAGGTTTCCGTCTCCATCGAACATTGCTCCAGAATCATCAAATCCGTGAGAAATTTCGTGACCAATTACTGCTCCGATTCCTCCAAAATTCACGGCAGGATCAGCTTTGAAATCAAAGAAAGGCGCTTGTAAAATAGCAGCTGGAAAAACGATTTCGTTATTTACTGGGTTGTAGTAAGCATTTACCGTTTGAGGAGTCATTCCCCACTCTTTTTTGTCGACTTTCTTGCCTACTTTATCTAATTCTTTTTGATAAGCCCAATCTGCTACGTTTTTAAGATTTCCGTATAATGTTCCACCTTCATTTTTAGAAAGTACTTGTAATTTAGAATAGTCTTTCCACTCATCTGGATAACCTACTTTTACCGTGAATTTTGATAATTTATCTAAAGCTTTCGTTTTGGTTTCATCACTCATCCAAGAAAGATTAGAAATATGCTGAACGTAAGATTTTTTAAGATAATCAATTAAAGTTACCATTTCTGCTTTTGCTTCGGCAGTAAAATATTTATCTACATATAATTTCCCGAAAGCTTCACCAAGAACACCATTAATGGTAGAAAGTGCACGTTTGTTCATCGCGCGTTGTTCTTTTTGTCCACTCAAAGTTCTTCCGTAGAAATCAAACTGTAAATCGTCTAATTTTTGGTCTAAAACAGAAGCGCTTCCGTTCAATAATTTCACTTTTAAGAAATCTTTGATGAATGGTAAATTTTTAGCATTCAAAAATTTATCTAAATTTTTATAATACTCCAATTCACCGATGATTACTCTGTCTGTATTTACGCCAGCGTTTTTAAGATAAGATGGTAAATCTACATTTTTCACTAAAGATTTTAACTCTGATAATGTCTTAGGATTGTATTGAAGATTAGAATCTCTAATTTTTTCATTAGGGATTAAAGTTTGAGCGGCAGTTTTCTCAAAGTCAACTACTTTTTGAGCAGCAACTTCAGGATTTTTATAACCTAAAACCGTATATAATTTGGTTAAATAATCTTTGTATTGACCGATGGTTTTGGTGTTTTCTTCATTATCTTTTTGATAATAATCTCTTCCTAAACCAAGGTTTACATCTCCCATGTAAACTGCATTATCCGTAGAATTTTTAAGGTCTGCATAAACTCCCCATCCATAAAATGGATTATCTCCAGTTTTGGTAGCTTCTACTAAATATTTTTGTAAATCTGCCATCGTTTTAATGGCGTCAATTTTCGCTAAATCACCTTTAATAGGAGCAATTCCGTCTGCATTACGCTTATCCATATCCATATAAGTAGCGTAAATATCCTGAATTTTTTGACCTTCAGTTCCTTTAGCATAAGTTTCTTTCAATAAATTGTCTAAAATTTTAAGAGAATTTAAGTCTGTTTTCTCTCTTAATTCATTGAAACTTCCCCAGCTTGCTTTATCCGCAGGAATCTGAGCAGTCTTCATCCAAGTTCCGTTTACATAGTTGTAAAAATCGTCTTGCGGACGAACAGATTTGTCCATCAGTTCAATGGCAATTCCGTTTTCTGGAAGTTCTGCTGGTTTTAATTCTTCGATTGGAGCAGGTGTAGGTTCTGTAGTTGCTTGTTTCTGAGTGCCACAAGAATCTAAAATGAGCATTCCTGAAAAAGCCAACACAGCGATTGATATTTTTTTCATTTCTGTATGATTAATTAATGATGAATAAGTACAAATTTATAAGAAATTGTTACGTTTTAAAATCAAAAAAGCCAAAGTTTAAAACTCTGGCTTCGATTTTTTTATTTGAAAGTGATCTTTCCGCCTAAAACATTTTTGGTATTTCTGTCTTTGGGAGAACCATAGACGTCTATATTTCCGCCTGCTCTAGTTGTGGCATTAAGAATTTTAGAAGCATTTACTTCTGCAAATCCACCTGCATTTGCAGTGATGGTAACGGTTTCTGAGTCTAAATCTCTTCCGTAAAATTGTGCGCCAGAATTCACCAAAATATCTTGAATTTCTGCAGTTCCAGACACATTAATGATTCCACCAGAATTGGCTTTAGAATTTAATAAATTCACATCTACTTGTAAATTTAGCGTAGAACCTTCGTTGGAAGTAATGCTGAGCATTTTGCTATCAATAGTTCCATCAGAAGTGATTTTAGAACCTTGACTGGCTTGAATTTCATTTATATCTTCATAGAAAACAGTCACTTCAGATTTGTCGCCTTGCATAAGCTTAGTAGGAATCATTCTGATTTTGAGTTCCCCATTTTTATTGACTATTTCTACATCTGTATCATCTCCTTTTACCTGAATTTTATTTTCGCTGGATTTTACAAGGGTTACATTAATTCTATCATAAACCTTTACTGCGCTGAAATCTCCAAAATTTTTGGAAGTTTGCGAATAAGCTACCTGAGATAAAACTACAAGGAAGCCAAAAATTATTTTTTTCATAAATAGATATTTATTGTTTTTTAAAGGTCTTATGCAATCGCTGAACATTCATTGATGTTTGATTTTTTTTCATCATGGCGATTTCATTCTACATTATTTTAAAGATATAACAACTGTTTGCGCCATTTTATTACATGAGAAAGGCGAATTTTAAAGATTTTCTTGAATTAAAATCTGAATTAAATCTTGCAAAACTTTCTGCGAAACAAAATTCATAAAATCTTTGCGCTCTAAATGAGGAAGATACAATCTGCACGTTTTTTCAAAATCTTTTACTCTAATCGAATAAAAAACCGTTCCGATTTCTGAATTGAACTCATCTGAATTAGGTCCTGCAACTCCAGTGGTAGAAAGTGCAATATCTGTTTTAAATAATTGCTGACAACCCAAACTCATCGCTTGCGCAACTTCTGCTGAAACTACCGTTTTCTCTTTGATTAAATCTTCAGAAACACCTAAAATCTCCGTTTTTTTCTGCGTTTGATAAGTGCAAATTCCCCCTAAAAAGTAATTAGAACTTCCAGAAACACTTGTAATTAAGTGTGATAATTCTCCACCAGTACAACTTTCGGCGGTAGAAATCGTCAAGTTTCTAGAAATTAAAAAATCGTGTAAAATTTCTTCTATTTTGTCGCCATTTTCAGAAATAATATGCGATTTTAGCAATGGTCTAACTTTAGAAATTTCTTCTTCTAATTGATTTTCTAAAACTTCTAAATCCTTTCCTGAAGCCGTTAATTTCAACTTCACTCGATTGGCGATTGGCAAATACGAAAGTGAAAAATTTTCAGGCAAATTCAGTTCCCATTCTTCCAAAGCATCAGACAATAAACTTTCTGGATAATTCACCACAGAAACGGTTCTAATTTTCAAAAAATTAGACTCAAATTCTTTTTGCAGATAAGGAATAATTTGGTCTTTCACTAGAGGTTTAACTTCATAAGGAACACCAGGAAGACAAATCGCTATTTTGCCGTTATCTTCTACCATCAAACTCGGTGCAGTTCCGTTGTGATTTTGGAAAACTTTAGCTTTTGAAAGAATCATGGCTTGTTCTCTGTTTCTTTCGATGATTTCTAACCTTCCAATGCGTTCTAATCTGGTTTTCAGATGCTGAAAAGTTTCTTCGTCATAAACGATTTCATCATTGAAAAATTCACAAAAAGCTTTCTTGGTTTTATCATCTTTAGTCGGGCCAAGTCCGCCTGTTGTAATCACCAAATCAGTCAATTGAAAGGCGTTTTGTAATGTATTTTTAATAATTTCTATTTCATCTGAAATGGTAAAAATCTGCGAAACAGAAATCCCAATTTTTGATAATTCTTTTGCAATAAAATTAGAATTGGTATCTACTGTAGTTCCAGACAGAACCTCGTTTCCTATCGTAATAAGGACCGCGTTTTTCATTAATCGATTTTTGAAGGATAAATTTAGTTTATTTTCATAAAAAAAGCGGAATAAAATCCGCCAATTTTATTTGAAAATTTTTGCTAAAAAGGTTTTCATTTCCTGCCAAGATTTTACATCTGCAGACTTGTTATAAGCAATATTCATGTTAAACTTTTTGCCAACCGAAGTAGAATTAGGATTGGTAAAAGCGTGAACTGCATTAGGATAATTAATGAATTGATAATCAAACTTATTTTCCGTCATCTCTTTTTTGAATTCCTCAATTTCTTTTTCAGGAACAAAATTATCTGCAGCACCGTTGCAAACTAAAATTTTTACATTGTTATTGTTTGGTTTTACTCCAGTCATTAAATTCCCGTGAAAACTTACTACGCCTTCCAATTCTGGGTTTTGTCTCGCCATATTCAGTACCATTGCTCCACCAAAACAGTATCCAATTGCTGCCACTTTACCAGAATTGGCATTTTTGAACGTTTTAACATGAGTTGTTGCCGCATCAAAATTTTGTTTTGCTAAAACTGCATTCTGATATAAAGGAGTTGCCAATTCTTGAGCTTCTTGAGGCATTTCTACAGATTTTCCATCGCCGTACATATCTACAACCATTGCAAAATAACCTAATTCTGCAATTTTTTGGGCTCTGTATTTTGCATAATCATTTACGCCCCACCATTCTGGAACAATCATTACCACAGGTAATTTTCCTTTTTTAGAGGCGTCATAAGCTACATAAGATTTAAAATTTTTTCCTTCTGATGAATAAGTAGTTTCTTTAACCACAATTTTTGATTGAGAAAAAACAAAACCAAATACGAAAAATAAAAATAAACTATAACTAAATCTTTTCATAATATTTTTTTTACGAAGCTATAAAATGAAAATCTTTTTCAAAAAAAATCGCTATCAAAAAAATTGATAACGATTATTTAAAAATATTATACTTTTCTATTCTTAGTGAATATGTTTTTCTGCATGATAAGAACTTCTCACCAAAGGCGAACTTTCTACATGACGGAAACCTAAGTTTTCAGCAAAAATTCTGTATTCTTCGAATTCTTCTAGCTCTACAAAACGTTTTACAGGTAAGTGTTTTTTGGTTGGCTGAAGATATTGCCCAATCGTAATTACATCTACATTCGCATTTCTCACATCCTGAATGGTTTCAAAAACTTCTTCTTTGGTTTCGCCCAACCCCAACATTATTCCAGTTTTGGTTCGGTTTTGTCCGGCTTCTTTTAAATATCTTAACACTTCTAAAGAACGTTCGTATTTCGCTTGAATTCTTACTTCTCTGGTTAATCTTTTTACGGTTTCCATATTATGAGAAATCACTTCTGGCGCTACTTCTACCAATCTATCGATATGTTTATGAATTCCTTGAAAATCTGGAATCAATGTTTCCATAGTAGTTCCAGGAGAAATTCTACGAACTGCATTCACCGTTTCTGCCCAAATAATAGAACCCATATCTTTCAAATCGTCTCTATCAACAGAAGTAAGAACGGCGTGTTTTATTTTCATTAATTTAATAGAGCGTGCTACTTTTTCGGGCTCGTCCCAGTTTACATCAAGAGGTTTACCTGTTTTTACGCCACAAAATCCGCAACTTCTGGTGCAAATATTTCCTAAAATCATAAAAGTGGCGGTTCCTTCTCCCCAACATTCTCCCATGTTCGGACAAGAACCACTTTGACAAATGGTGTTCAGTTTATATTTATCAACCAATGTTCTTAATTCTCTGTAATTTTTTCCTGTAGGAAGTTTTACACGAATCCATTTTGGTTTATTGGTAGTTGTATCCATATTTATATTAAAAATTCCGAGTTCAAAGTTAAAAAACTTAAGACTTTTTACTCGTTTTCGTTTAACAATTCTGCCAAAACTTTTTTGGCTCTCATAATTCTTACTTTGGTATTGGCAACAGAAAGATTGAGTTCTTCTGCAATTTCTTTGATGCTTTTTTCTTCAAAAAATCTCAAATGGATAATTTTTTGATAATTGTGATCCATTTTGGCAACTGCATCAATGATTTTTTTCTCTTCCTGAACAGAAATCATAATTTCTTCAGGAGATTTTTCGAATTGGTTTTTAAAATCCTGAAAACCATCCATAGTTTCTTCGGTTTCACGATTTTTTTTGCGCCAATAATCTATTACTGTATTTTGAGCGATGGTAAGAACCCAAGTTTTAAACTGGAAATTCTCATCATACAAATCTAATTTTGCCAATACTTTAGAAAAAACAGAAACCGTCAATTCATCTGCTGCGTTTTCATCATGAACTTTTTTCATCACGAAAGAAAAAACGTCTGTCCAAAATTGATTAATCAGTTTCGTTTGCGCTTTCTGATTCTTCTCTTTGGCCAAAAAGATCAGTTGTAGAAGTTCTGGTTTTTCCATTGCTGTGCAAAGATAAGGAAAATTCAAGATTCATAATTTCAAATTCTTAAATTGAAAGCTTAGGTTTTGTCTATGGAAATTGAATTTAAGTAACAAAGTTTTGTAAATTTGAATAACCAATAACTATGAAATGAAAAACCTTTATGCATTTTTTCTATTATTTATCACCAATTTACTTTTTTCACAAAACGAACAATTAAGTTTAAATTTTTTTGCTAAAGAATTATTGCCAAAAATTGAAAACTGTAAAGTTTATTTTGATGGAAAAGTGAATCAAAATGAAAGTTATGACGAATCAGTTATAAAAAATATTGTAAGCGATTACTATTATTGCAAATATGATGGAAGGTTAGCCAACAATAATAATTTTAAAATTAACACTTTTGATTTGAAGAAAATCGAAAATTCTGCAAACATTGAAAAATCTATAGATACAAAACTTACAACACCAAAAAATATAAAATTCAAAAAAGAACTTAATTACAAAAAAAGACCCTCAGGAAAATTATTAGTGAAAATAAATACAATTTTTACTCCTAAATATTTTCTAGAAATCTCTCCTTCTATTGAAATTGATAATGATTATTACCTTACACTAATTCATTTAAATAAAATTGATCTTTCAGCTGGAATAGTTTATTACATAGTCACAAAAAACGACGAAGTAATAGATTGGTGTGAAGGTGGTTGGGAATTATAAAATATAAATTTTAGAGCGAGCATTTCGATAAGCTCAATATAAACTTCACGAGCGGCGATTGTTTTCAAAGTAATTAAACCTTCAAGGATTTAAAATCCTTGAAGGTTTGAATAAACAAACTATAAGAAAAGTGAATAGAATTGCTTTTTCTATTGACTCTTTTTACTTTTTACTTGGCTCTTTTTTCTTATCTTTGCCATTCAAAATTTTTAAGAAAATGAACGCTTTTATTGAAGAACTAAAATGGCGCGGTTTGTACGCTGATATGATGCCAGGAACGGATGAACAACTGAATAAGGAAATGACTACTGCTTATATTGGTTTTGATCCTACCGCAGATTCACTTCATATTGGGAGTTTAATTCCGATAAAAGTTTTGGCACATTTTCAACAGCACGGTCACAAACCGATTGCTCTGGTTGGTGGTGCAACAGGCATGATTGGCGACCCTTCTGGTAAATCTTCGGAGAGAAATTTACTAGACGAAGCTACGCTTAATCATTATGTAGAGTGCATAAAAGGACAACTTTCGAGATTTCTAAATTTTGAAGGAAACGAACCCAATAAAGCAGAATTGGTGAACAATTATGATTGGATGAAAACCTTTACATTTCTGGATTTCGTGCGTGATATTGGGAAACACCTTACCGTAAATTATATGATGGCGAAAGATTCTGTGAAAAAACGTTTCTCTGGTGAAGCTGGAGTTGACGGAATGAGTTTTACAGAGTTTACCTACCAATTATTACAAGGTTACGACTTCTTACATTTATACAAAAATAACGGAGTAAAACTACAAATGGGAGGTTCTGACCAATGGGGAAATATTACCACAGGTACAGAATTAATCCGTAGAAAAGCGCAAGGTGAAGCCTTTGCATTAACCGTTCCATTAATCACTAAAGCTGACGGTTCTAAATTTGGGAAATCTGAAGCGGGAGAAAATTATTGGTTAGATGCCAAAAGAACTTCTCCGTATAAATTTTACCAATTCTGGTTGAATTCTTCTGATGTGGATGCTGAAAGATTCATTAAATACTATACTTTTTTACCAAAAGAAGAAATAAAATCTTTGGTTGAAGAGCACCAAACTGCTCCACACGAAAGAAAATTGCAGAAAAAATTAGCTGAAGAAGTTACGATTTGGGTTCATGGAAAAGCAGAATACGAAAAAGCTTTGAAAGCCTCTGAAATTCTTTTCGGGAGAAGTACTGCAGAAGATTTGGTGAGTTTAGATGAAGAATTATTCTTACAAATTTTTGATGGAGTTCCGCAAGCTGAAGTAGCAAAATCAGACGTTTTAGGAAGTAACATTATTGATTTATTATCAGAAAAATCTGGTTTCCTAAAATCTAAAGGCGAAGCGAGAAGAGAATTGCAAGGAAATGCTATTTCTGTAAACAAAGAAAAAGTAAAAGACGATTTCGTAGCTGCTGAAAAAGATTTAATAGATGGTAAATTCTTATTGCTTCAAAAAGGTAAAAAACAATATTTTATTGTAAAAGCCATCTAGAATAAAATTTACAACGCTATACATAGTTAAATAAATTATAAAAACACGCTCTAGAGCGTGTTTTTTGTTATCATTCATTTTTCAAATGTCTACATTTGCCTCTTTATAAATTCTTATTAATGGTTATTATTATTTTCATCATCGTCCTTTGGTATTCAGGACTATTTTTTCAAACTTTTTTCTTACATCGTTACGCAGCGCATCAAACTTACACCATGTCTAAATTTGGTGAAAAACTGTGTTTTATTCTTACTTGGATTACCCAAGGTTCTAATTATCTTTCAGCGTATGGATATGGTGTAATGCACAGAATGCATCATGCTTTTGCCGATACAGAAAAAGACCCGCACTCTCCAAAATACGACCCAAATCCACTGGCAATGATGTGGAGAACGAAAAATGTTTATCAACAAATCAACAAACAAAAAATTGCCATTGAAGAAAAATTCACGAAAAACGTTCCGCAATGGAAATCGTTCGATAAGTTTGCCAGTTCATGGTATTCTAGAATTGGTTGGGGAGCTTTTTACACTGTCTTCTTTATTATTTTTGCAGAATATTGGTGGCATTGGCTATTATTACCTGTGGCTATTTTAATGGCTCCAATTCACGGAATGATCATCAATTGGTTTGGTCACATTTACGGTTATGTAAATTTCAAAGTGAATGACACTTCTAAAAATTTATTCCGTTTTGATTGGCTAATGCTTGGTGAAGGTTATCACAACAATCATCATAAATTCGGGGGAAGAGCTAATTTCGGAGGAGTGAGATGGCACGAAATAGATGTTACGTACATGATTATGTTGCTTTTAGAAAAATTAGGTTGGATTAAAATGAACCGAGTGATGGCCACTCCAAAAAGAGAAATCTAAAATTTACAAAATAAAAACACGCAGATTTGCGTGTTTTTTTTATTAAATTTGAGAAAAATTATAACTGTGAAAAAAATTTATTTTATTCTACTTTCTCTGCTTTTATTATTTATAGGGGCATACTTTTATTCAGATTTATTAGGCTTAATAATTTCAAAATATAACAAAGTTCAACTTAGTTCTACAAAACTATCTTCTCAAATTTTTGAACCAATTTATTTTGGACTTTCATTGGCAATGGTTCCAATATTAATTATGCTTTCTTGGAAGTTTGTAACCAATAAAATAATGTCGTTAATTTTCATTATCGGATCTTCTTTGTTTGGTTTTTTAATTGAATTAAGAAATTTAAATCTATCACTTTTGTTTCAATCAAATGATTTTATTCTAGGAATTAATTTAGAAGAAATTAATTTCTCAATTTACATTTTTTTAGGAAGTTTAATCGGATTTATTCTTTCAATTCTAATTTTCAAAAAAACTAAACCTCAATCGTAGTTGTATTTTTCACTTCGGCAATCATAAAAGAACTGTGTGTAGAGCCGATATGTTGTAAAGTTGTGAGTTTTTTAACCATAAAATCTCGGTATTCTTCCATGTTTTTTACACAGATTTTTAAGATATAATCGTAATCGCCACTCACGTGGAAACATTCCGTTACTTCTGGCAAAGTCATAATTTCTTTTTCAAACTGTAACACGTATTCTTTTTTGTGTTGTGTTAATTTCACATGACAGAGCACAATGAAGTTTTTCTCCACTTTATGTTTATCAATCAGCGCCACATATTTAGAAATGACACCTTGCTTTTCTAATTTTTTGATGCGCTCATAAACTGCTGTCACAGACAAATCTAACTTGTGAGACAATTCTTTAGTCGTTTGTTTGCTATCTTCCTGAAGAAAATAGAGCAATTTTTTATCAATTGAGTCGAGTTCCATAGATTATTTTTTGGCAAAAGTTTACAAAAATCAAATATAATCAGAAATTTTTCTATTAATTTAAAACTTAGCAGATTTATTTTCTATAATTAAAAATAATCATTGTAAAAAAGTTGGAAAATGTTCAAATTTATGTCATTCTGAATGAAGCGAAGCAAAATAAAGAATCCACTAAAAAAGATTCTTCACTACATTTTATTTCGTTCAGAATGACATAATTAAAATCATCATTCTAAATAAATAAAAAATGGAAAATTTCGATGCAGCAAATGCAATTCAAGACTTACAATATTTCGGGGAATTTGGCGGTGTAAATCCTTCAATTTCTGACAGTTCAACTTATACTTTTTTATCTGCAAAAACCATGTTCGATACTTTCGAAGGCAATGCAGAAGGTTGCTATTTGTATTCCAGACATTCATCTCCGATGAATTTATATTTAGCTCAAGCGTTAGCAAAAATGGAAGGAACAGAAGCGGCGAATGTTACTGCATCTGGAATGGGTGCAATTACTTCTACCCTACTTCAAATTTGCAAAAGTGGCGACCACATTGTTTCAGCTAGAACTATTTATGGTGGAACTTACGCATTCTTAAAAAACTTCCTGCCTCCTTTTAACATTGAGACAAGCTTTGTAGACATTAATAATTTTGAAGCGATAGAAAAAGCCATCAAAACTAATACGAAGGTGATTTATTGCGAAAGCGTGAGCAATCCTTTATTGGAAGTAGCAGACCTAAGAAAACTATCTGAAATTTGTAAAAAACATAATTTAAAATTAATTGTAGACAACACGTTTTCTCCGTTGCAGATTTCGCCTATTCAATTAGGTGCAGATATTGTGATTCACAGTTTAACGAAATTCATCAACGGAAGCAGCGATACAGTTGGCGGCGTTTATTGCGCTTCTCAACAATTTATAGACGATACTAAAAATGTAAATAACGGAAGTTGCATGCTTCTCGGTCCAACTATGGACAGTTTTCGTTCGGCAAGTATTTTGAAAAACTTAAGAACTTTGCACATCAGAATGAAAAAACACAGCGAAAACGCAAAGTATCTCGCTGAAAAATTTGAAAAAGATGGTCTGAAAATAAATTATCCTGGTTTAAAATCTCACAGAAATCATGAACTTATGAAATCTATGATGCACCAAGAATATGGTTTTGGTGGTTTATTAACCTTGGATGCTGGAACCGTAGACAAAGCCAATGAATTAATGGAAATGATGCAACAGGAAAACTTGGGTTACCTTGCTGTAAGTTTAGGTTTTTACAAAACATTATTCTCTTGTAGCGGAAGTTCTACCTCATCTGAAATTCCTGAAGAAGAAAGAATTTCCATGGGACTTTCTGATGGTTTAATTAGATTTTCAATTGGTTTAGACCACGATATTGAAAGAACTTATCAAAAGATGAAAGCTTGTATGGTGAAAGTGGGGATTCTCTAGACATGAGATTAGAGAGCCAAGAATCGAGAGCCAAGAACCAAAAACTGACCTTGTGTCAGTTTTTTTTATTTGGCAAAATATTGGTAAAGTGAAAAGAAACGGAAGCCAATTTATAGCCCAGATTAAAGCGAAAATCCTTTTTTTAAAGAAAAAAAAGATTGCAGCGGAAAGCTGGACTGCGTTTGAAAGAATTTACAAAACGCCTTGCTCCTTATCAAAATTTAAAAAATTATCTTTGCAATATGGATTTACAATTTATCGTAAGAGAACCCGAAAATATTACGCCAAATTCTCAACTTTTGGTGATGATTCATGGTTATGGAAGTAATGAAGAAGATTTATTTTCTTTTCGTCATGATTTACCAGAAGATTGGATTATCGTGAGTTATAGAGCTCCAAAAATGACCGATTATAATGGTTTTTCTTGGTATGACATTGATTTTAACGATGCTGAAAAATTTATAGATGTAGAACAGGCGGTAGATTCTATGAAAGCGATTATGAAATCTATTGACAACCTAAAACATCATTATCAGTTAGAAGGAAAAACCAATATGATGGGATTTTCGCAAGGCGGAATTCTTACGTATGCTATGACGCTTACTTATCCTGAATTTTTCAACAAAGTGGCTTGTTTGAGCGCTTATCCAGAACCAAAAATCCTTAAAAATATTAAAGGCAAAAAAGAGATTCAGCATCTTAGATTTTTTATTTCTCACGGAACCGAAGACGCCGTAATTCCATTAGAATGGGGAAGAAAAGCAGCAGATTTCTTGTATGAATTGGGCGCATTTTTCACTTTCAGAGAATACATGAACGGACATGGCGTGAATCAAAAAAATTACATGGATTTAATTAACTTCTTTAAAAACAATTAGTTACAAAAACACTTAACATAATAAAATAAACTTAAAGTAAACTTAAGTTTTTTTTCTTCTCATTGGTTTGTTTTTTGTTATTCCAAAACAAACACAAATGATGAAAAGAAAAAACAGTGCTTTTTTATTTTCATTTATATCTTTTTTGGCATTATCTCAAGGTTACACCGGAAACGTAGGTGTGAACACAAGTACGCCCACGCAAAATTTGGATATAAATGGAGATGTTGCTGGTAGCAAACTTACCAGCAATCTTTCGGACCTCTCTTCTACAGGACTAGTGGTCTTATCTACATCTGATGGAACATTAAAAGCAGTTCCGAAAAATAAAATTTCTCCACTAGTTACAGAAAACGCTGGAA
This sequence comes from Cloacibacterium sp. DMC96, assembly GCF_056313765.1. Taxonomy (NCBI): domain Bacteria; kingdom Pseudomonadati; phylum Bacteroidota; class Flavobacteriia; order Flavobacteriales; family Weeksellaceae; genus Cloacibacterium; species Cloacibacterium sp. DMC96. The sequence goes on from NZ_JBQUZQ010000001.1 coordinate 1,733,952, forward strand.
CGATTATTTCTACGGGTTCAGAATTTATTGTAGCTCAGGAATTTTATTCGGATTTATCGGCAGATCAAACCATCAACTCTACAACTCCACAGATTATCACCAACTTAAATGCTGAAGTTTTTGATAACATGAGCTTATACAATAATGGAAGTTTTCAAGTCAAAGAAAATGGCACTTATGTAATTCTCATTAGTTTACAAATTAGCGCCAATACTGCTCTTACCAATCCATTTATTGGCGTTAGAAATCTCACCAATAACACTTGGATTTGCGGAGTAAATGACAGTTTTACAGCTTCTGGAGGAAGTACTGGAAACAAAACTCAGAATTATTTCATGTATAGTGGTGTAGATTTAGTCAAAGGAATCAATTATGCTTTTGCAGCATTTTCTGCTTCTTCTACCGAATCTTTTACCATAAAAAAAGATGCGATTGATTCTTCAGGCAGCGGAATGGTATCATCTGTAATGTTAAGACGTTTAAAATAACTCTCATGAAAAAGATTGTAATATTATTATTTCTATCCATTTTTAATTTTGGAAAATCCCAATACGTAGGAGTTAACAACCAAAACCCTAACGTTGCTTTAGACGTTAAAGGAGATCTAAGAGTGAGAAGTTTAGAGACCGCGAGTTCTTTTAGTCTTTCAGACAATTTTGTTCTATCTGACACCAATAATAAACTGAAAACGGTAAAATTTAATGATTTAAACTTACCTCAGGTTTCGAAAATTGGAACAGTAATGTCCGTTATCAATAATAAGCTAGACATTGCACCAGAAGTAGTAGTTCAAGCCACAGCAAACCAAACCACAAATGGTGTAGGAAATCCAGTAATTTTAAATGTTTTGAACAAAGAATTGGTAGATAATTACAATGCATATTCTAATGGTGTTTTTACTTGTCCAGTTTCAGGGGTTTATATGGTCATCTTATGTTATCAAACAACTTCTGTTAACACTTCTAATTATTCTGCTAATAATGTAGTGGGAATTTGGGATGACATCGCCAATCGTTGGATTGCAAGAATTAATGATACTAACATGGCAATCAATACAACCAATGCTATTAAAACGGCTAAACTTATGACCGCCATTAACATGACAGAAGGAAATACTTATTCCATGCGATTTATTGCGGGAGTAACTGGCTCTACTACCAATACCGTAACTGTTCTGGGAAATACCAACCTTGTGAATACAGAAAATTCTCCATCTATGTTAAGAATTATAAGAATCAAATAACCATGAAAAATTTATTACATATTTTAATTTTAACTACACTTCAAGTTAATGCTCAAAGTAAATTGGGCATTAACACCAGTGAACCTACTCACGAATTAGATGTAAATGGAACGATGCGTGTTAGAAATTTAGCAAATACTCAACCTTATGTAAGTTTAGATTTATTAGTGTGGGCGGAAAATGGAGTTTTAAAAACAACAGACAAAGGAAAAGTATTCCCTACTATCCCTACACAAACAGGAACTCTTATTTCTGACGGAAACAAAGTTATGGTCGCTCAAGAATTTGAAATTCAGATGAATAACGATCAATCGTTCACCTCAATTACCCCTACTGTAATCAGTAATCTAAATGTAGAAATATTAGATAATTTACAGGAAATAGGACTTTTTGGATTTCAGAATGGAACATTTCAAACCAATGAAACAGGATATTATTCAGTATTTTTTAATTTACAAGTGAACAATACCACTAATAATAATCCAGTTTTTGGAATTTGGGATGACAGTGCCAATACTTGGGTAACTGCAACCAATGATTACTACTCTGCCGCAATTACAGACCCAAACTATAGTGCACTAAGACTTCAATCTTACACCCTATACACTTCTGTGAAATTAACCGCTAATAAAACCTATTCAGTAAGAGCAAAAACGAATGGTGGAACAATTACCATAAAAAAACTAAGTGCCGGGAGTACTGGAGAAGGTCCTGTAACTCAATTATCTATCAGAAGAATTTATTGATAGCGTCAAAAATATTTTAATTTTAGATTGAGTATAACTATTAATAACGGATTTTTGGCATAAATATTGTATCTATTAAAAAATATTTTTCCTCCTAAAAACACAAATGAAATCTAAACCTTTGAGGGAAATCGAACACAAATGATGAAACAAAAAATCCTTATTTTCATAAGGATTTTTTTTATTTTCAATATTTTAAGAATTCATTAATTCTTCTATTTCTTCTACTTCAATTGGAATGTTTTTCATCAGATTAAAAGCAGGTCCAGAATTCTGAATGACCATATCATCTTCTATTCTCACACCGAAACCTTCTGCAGGAAGATAAATTCCCGGTTCTACAGTAAACACCATATTTTCCACAAATTTATCTTTTAGAATTCCGTAATCATGGGTATCAAGACCTAAATGGTGAGACGTTCCGTGCATCATGTATTTTTTGTAAGCTGGCCAATTTTTATCTTGGTTCTGAACATCAGCTTTATCTAGAAGTCCTAATTCTAAGAATTTAGATGTGTAAAACTCCCCACATTCTTTATGATAATCATACCAATTATTTCCAGGAACTAAAAGAGAAGTCGCAAAGTTTTTCATGTCTAAAACTGCATTATAAATCTCTTTTTGTCTCGCTGTAAATTTACCATTCACAGGAATCATTCTGGTAAGGTCAGATGAATAATTAGCATATTCTGCACCTACATCTAGTAAAATTACATCTCCATCTTTACATTGCATATTATTAGCAATATAATGCAATACATTTGCGTTTTCGCCACTTGCAATAATTGGTGTATATGCAAAACCTTTACTTCTATTTCTCAAAAATTCGTGCATGAGTTCTGCTTCAATTTCGTATTCCCAAACTCCAGGTTTCACGAAAGAAAGCAATCTTCTCACTCCTTTTTCGGTGATATTACACGCTTTTTGTAATAATTCTATTTCTTCTGGCTCTTTGATGCTTCTCAAATGTTGAAGAATAGGATTACTTCTTAAAATTTCATGAAGCGGAAACTCTCTTTTTACTCTTTCAATAAATCTGTCTTCACGAGTTTGCACTTCTAAAACTGCTCTGTAATGTTCGTTTCTATTTAGATAAATATTCTCGGCTTCGTTCATCAAATTATAGAAAATTCTATCAAAATCTGATAACCAAAGTACTGTTTTCACTCCAGAAACTTCTATTGCTTTTTCTTTGGTTAATTTTTCGCCTTCCCAAATTGCAATATGTTCATTGGTTTCTCTTAAGAAAAGAATTTCGCGGTGTTCTTCATTGTAGGCATCAGGAAAAATCAACAAAATGCTTTCTTCTTGGTCTACTCCGCTCAGATAAAAAATATCTCTGTGTTGCGCAAAAGGCATTGTAGAGTCTGAACTTACTGGATAGATGTCATTAGAATTAAAAATAGCCAAAGAATTAGGCTGCATTTTTTCTACAAACTTTTTACGATTTTTGATAAAAAGTGAACTAGAAATTTGTTCGTATTTAGTTGTCATTGTATGAAAATTAGAAAGTGTGGTAAAGTTAATGAATTTTGAAAAAAGCGATAAGGCTTTAGCACCATTAATTTTACGTTAATTTTTCCGTTAATTTTTTAAATTGTTTTTCAGCATCTTTTCCTTCATATAAAATACTGAAAACAGTATTGATGATTGGCGTTTTCAATTTCTTTTCGTAAGCAATTTCGTAAATTCCGCGAGTGGCGTAATACCCTTCTGCAACCATGCTCATAGATTGTACCGCAGATTTCACAGTGTATCCTTTACCGATAAGATTTCCTAAGTTTCTATTTCTAGAAAAAAGCGAATAAGCCGTTACCAATAAATCTCCTAAATATGCACTATCATTAACTTCTCTATGTTCTGGATAAACCGCATCTAAAAACAGTTCCATTTCTCTAATCGCATTAGAAACTAAAACGGCATTAAAGTTATCACCATAACCTAATCCACTTGCAATTCCTGCCGCAATAGCATAAATATTTTTAAGAATAGCACTGTATTCATTGCCTAGAATATCTTTAGAACAACTTACCTTGATATAATCCGAAGTAAAAAGTTCTCTAAGCGCATCAATATGTTCTTTTTCTGCTGCTGCAATCGTAAGATAAGACAATCTTTCCATCGCCACTTCTTCTGCGTGACAAGGTCCTGCAATTACCGCTTGACTTCTGAAACCAATTTTAAAAACATCTCTTAAATAATGCGCTACCACATCATTATGTTTAGGAACAATCCCTTTGATTGCAGAAACGAATAATTTTCCTTCGTAATCGCAATTCATTTTTTCTATTGCATCTGCAAGATAGATAGAAGGAGTTGCCAAAACTACGATATCACACTCAGAAACCAATTCATTGACATCCGTTGTGAGTTTTAATTTTTTTACATCAAAAGTAACCGAAGTAAGGTAGTTAGGATTATGCCCACGTAATTCTAGAGCTCCTTTTACAAACTCATTCCTTACGCACCAATGCACCAATTTCGCATTTTCTAATAGCATTTTTACAATTGCCGTCGCGAAACTGCCGCTTCCCACAACCCCCACAGTTGGCAATTCTTTGCCTTTCTTTTTAGCCATTTTAAAAAATTTGGTAGAAAAACAAAGATACAAATTATAGTGAGAAGCTAAACCTTAAAAAAATCATATTAACAAAAATAGATTTCACCGATTGACTCTACCTACTGAGTTTCAAGTATAATAAAAGCAATAATAAACCATTATTTTTAACAATTTTATACTTTTATTAACAATACTTTGGCATAATTTTTATCATAATTCATCGTTTTTGGATGAGCAAAAACATTGATTTAAAATATTTTAATTAATTTTGGCGTCGCTAAAAATTGAAAAACTGAGAAAAAAGTAATGAAGAAATTTTTTATAAAAAAGAAGAATGTTCAGCTATTCATGGGCGCACTTCTTTTCGTTATCCTTCTGCAAAGTTTTGTTATTGCAAAATTATATTCAGAAAAAGATGACAAAAACTATCAAGTCAATTTAGTAAAAATCAACACCCAAAAAGACAGCTTAGATTTCTTTAAATTAAAAAATGATTTAGCCGCTGTAGACAATACAGTAAGAACAATCAACAATTATTTAAAGGCAAAAAACGCCTCTAATCTAAGTATAGAAGCACTATCTAGAGACAGCTTATCTAGTTCGGTTTATCTGTCCAATCAGAGTTCTAGATATTCTGAATATCTTGTAGAATTAGAAAAACGTTTACAGCAAGTTCCAGTTGGTCACCCAATAAATAACGGTTTTCTTTCTTCTAATTTTGGGATGAGAAAAAATCCTATTCCGTCTAAGAAAATCCTACTCGCTTCTGCAAGACCTCTTGCTATTTCATCTGAAAAAATAGAAAAAGACAGCGCTGGAAATGTAATCAACAAAAGCAACGTTAACGTAGCATCAAAAAACGCTGCTCCTGCTGAAAAAGACCAAATGCAATTCCACAAAGGAATAGATTATGGCGTAAGTTATGGTAGCGATGTAATGTGTACTGCTACTGGAAAAGTGATTTTTGCAGGTCAAAAAAGTGGTTACGGAAGCTGTGTAATCATCAGTCATGGCAATGGTTTAGCAACGCTTTACGCTCACCTTTCTAAAATTAATGTAAAAGCCAACCAAAGTGTAAAAGCAGGAGAAGTAATCGCACAATCTGGCAATTCAGGAAGAAGCACCGGTCCACATTTGCATTACGAAGTTCATAAAAACAACACACCAGTAAACCCTAAATTATTTCTGAATTTATAAAAATCGAAATATAAAATTTGAAGAAAGCATCCACTTGATTGGATGCTTTTTTTATTTAACTTTAGTGAAAATTTTGGGTCATGAAAAAAGACAAAGTTCCTAAAAAAGACAAACAGAAGTCTACAAAAAAGAATTCCAAGGAAAAGAAGGAAATCATTATCAATGAAAATTCTTCGCCAGTTTGCTTTGCAAAAAGTAAAGAAATAAGAGACGAATACCAATAAAAAACTGACTCATTAGAGTCAGTTTCAAATATTAATGGATTAATAAGCCGCTGTAAATCTTTGTTTCACAAACTGATTATTTTCTAATTCGTCTACCAAAGCTACGGCTACATCTTCTACAGAAAGAACACTTCTTCCATTTTCATCAAAAACAGGATTTTCTAACGCAGTTCTATAGGTTCCTTTTCTTACACCTGCCGTTCCTTGATGCATTTCTATGGCTGGAGAAAAGAAAGTCCAATCTAGCTTCTCATTCTTTTTAATCATTTCTAAATATTGTCTGGCTGCTTCTGCACCAGGTTTAATCTCCGCTGGAAATTCTGGTGTATCTATTAATTGAAGGTTTTCGGAGATGTATAAACTTCCTGCTCCACCAACGGTAATAAATCTTTTTACACCAGATTCTTCTACCGCTTTTTCTATGCTAGTCGCTCCTTTTAAGAAATCTTCGAAAATATTAGGATTCGTCCAACCCGGATTGAATGCGCTAATCACCGCGTCATTTCCTTTTAGGATTTCTGACAATTCAGTTGTATTATAAATATCTGCAGTTACTGCTTTTACATTTTCTGACTCTTCGATTTTAGAAGTATTTCTAGCCAATGCATTTACAAAATATCCTCTATTTGCTAATTCTTTTACTACTTGAGTGCCTACAAAACCTGTTGCACCAATGATTGCGACTTTTTTCATTTTTATATAATTTAAATTGTAATAATAATTGTTACATTTATGCTTAAAAAATTTTATTTGAATTGTTCTATAAAATTTTTCAAAGATTTTTCTTTTAAGAAATTCATCACTACCTCATCTGTTTCAGAAAAAAGAAGATCCAAATGCTGATTAATCACCTTCCCCACTTCACATTTCGGATTAGGATGTTGATTTTTTTTACCTAAAACCTCTGAGTTTTTTACGGCATTGTAAATTTCGGCAATTGTAATTTGGTTGAGGTTTTTCCCTAATCTAGTGCCACCTTCTTTCCCTTTTTTGCTTTCAACCAAACCTACTTCTCTCAGTACAGAAATTTCTTTTCTTACGATTACAGGATTTACATTGATGCTCCCAGCTAACCAATCAGAAGTATGCCATTCTTCTGGTTTACTACCAAGAATAGTCATAATATGAAGCGCTGTGGAAAATCGAGTATTGTTCATTTCTGATGCAAAGATATAAAAATTTTTAATTGTAACAAATTTTATTACATTATATTAAAAATTCTAAAAAAAAGACCTCAATAAATGAGGTCAAAACTATATTATATGAAAAGTTAAAATCAGTTTTTAGATTTTAAATCTGAAAACTCTTTTTCTGCCTTAAAAACAGGTTGTACTTTTTTAACAATTATATCTTTGTTCAAATGAAATTCTGCACTTTGTTTTACATCCAAAGAAGATGCGCCAATAGAAATTTTATATGTTCCAGCTTCGGCAATCCAAGAAGATTGCGCTGTAACGAATGAAGCCAAATCTTCTGGCTTTAATTCTATTGTAACAATTTGACTTTCGCCAGGTTTTAACTCTTTTGTTTTGGCAAAAGCTTTCAATTCTGCATTCGGTTTATCTACCAATTTTTGAGGAGCAGAAAGGTACAATTCTACAATTTCTTTACCTGAAACTTTTCCAGTATTGGTGATTTTAACGGTTAATTTCAAATTATTTTTAAAAGTTGAATTGCTTAATTTCAAATCAGAATATGAAAAATCTGTGTAAGATTTCCCAAAGCCAAATTCATAAGAAGGTTTTACCTTAAATGTATTGAAATAACGATAACCCAAATAAATTCCTTCTTCATAAGTCACTGTTTTTGGATTTTCAGCAGGAGTTCCGAGCCAATTTTTAGCAGAAGGTGTATCTTCATATTTCATTGGGAAAGTCATCGTTAATTTACCAGAAGGATTTACTTTTCCTGCCAAAACATCTGCTACGGAATTTCCACCTTCTTGTCCGGGTTGCCACGCCAAAAGAATAGCATCTACTTTATCTTTCCAAGAAGCAGTTTCTATTACTCCTCCAATATTCAGAATCATCACCACTTTTTTGCCTTTTTCGTGAAAAGCTTTAGAAACTTTATCAATTAAAGAAATTTCGTCTTTTCCAAGATTAAAATCATTATCCACAACCCTATCTCCACCTTCACCAGAATTTCTACCTAAAGTTAAAAACGCAATCGCAGAATTTTCTGCTTGTTTATTGATAAAATCATCCGTCATTTCCATTTCTGGCAAACGTTGTGGTAAAGCCAAAATTCCTTGAGATTTGCGTCTTTCTTTTTCGGCTAAAGCTTCTTTTTCGGCAAAAGGAACATATAAATTGGCCAATTCTTGGTCTATTTTAAAACCTGCATTATTCAAACCTTCTAGAAGCGAAACTGTATGTTTATTGTTTACACTTCCACTACCAGTTCCTCCCGTAATAAAATCGTAAGAAGTAACTCCAAAAACTGAAACCAACTCATTTTTTGAAGAAAAAGGCAACGCATTATTGTCATTTTTCAGCAAAACCATTCCTTCAGAAGCGGCATTTCTTGCTACTTGAGAATTTTGAGTTAAATTCGGCTGATTTGAATATTTATAATCTGTAAAAACTGGAGATTTAAACGCCAATTCCAGAATTCTTTTCACATTTTTATTGGCTATTTCTTGAGATAATTTCCCTGAATTTAAAGCATCTACTAATTCTTTTTTCTGAATGGAAAGTCCGGGCATTAGCAAATCATTTCCTGCATTCATCTGTGCTACTACATCGCTGCTTTGTTTTTTCATAATCGCTTCGAATCCTTCAAAACCACCGAACCAATCTGTCATTACCAAACCTTTGTATCCCCATTCATCACGTAAAATTGTCGTCAATAAATCTTTACTCGCCGAAGTATAAACGCCATTAATTTTATTGTAAGAAGACATCACCGTCCAAGGTTGTGATTCTTTGACCGCAATTTCGAAATTTTTGAGATAAATTTCTCTCATTGCACGTTCAGAAACTTGCTCATCAATGGTTAATCTATTGGTTTCTTGATTATTAGCAGCGAAATGTTTGATAGAAGTTCCTACGCCATTTTCTTGAATTCCGTTTACATAAGCTGCTGCAATTTTTCCAGAAATTAAAGGATCTTCTGAATAATATTCGAAATTTCTTCCACACAAAGGATTTCTGTGAATGTTAAGAGCAGGAGCCAAAAGTACATCTACACCATATTCTTTCACTTCATTTCCCATAGCTTTTCCCACTTGTTTTATCAAATCAGTATTCCAAGAAGAAGCCAGAGAAGTTCCCACAGGAAATGCGGTTGCGTAATAGGTTTTATTATCATTTTCTCTGGTTGCATTAATTCTAAGTCCAGCTGGTCCATCTGCAACAATTACAGAAGGAATCCCAAATCTCTCTAAAGCAAACGTTCCACCAGCTGCACCAGGAACTTTATTTTTTACAGAATTTCCTACCGTTTGAAAATTTTCTGTAAAACCAGGCATTCCGATTCCGATAAGAAGTGATGCTTTTTCTTCATTAGTCATTTGTTTGATAATGGCATCAATTCTTTTGTCAACAGACAATCTGATGTCTTCCCAAAGGTCTAATTTTCCGTTTTTATTTAAATCAATAAAAGTTTTTCCATTATTGGCGATGGTATTTTGAGCGTTGATAGATGAACTTAGCATTGAAGCCAAAAGCAGCGCAAAAATTTTAGAATTTTTCATAAGAATTTGATTAAATTTTTATTTGAATAATAATGGCAGAAAATCATTAAGGTAAGTTCTCCAATTGCTCCAAGTATGTCCACCTGCAGATTCTACATATTGATATTTGAAGTTCATTCCGTCTAATTTTTGTCTGAAATCCGCCATATTTTTATACAAGAAATCATCTTTACCAATTCCTATCCAATAAAGTTTGAATTGATTACTGAATTGTGCTTTTAACTTTTCGTCTAAATTTTTATAAATCTCAGAAGTAGCATTTTGAGGAGGCATTACAGCGGGAGAAAATAAACCTACATAACCAAAAGTTTTAGGATAATTAGCAGAAATATAAAGCGAATGAAAACCGCCCATCGATAAACCTGCAATAGCTCTACTGTTGACATCAGTTTTTACTCTGTAATTACTTTCTGTAAAATCTATAATTTCTTTAAAATAAGTTTCCATATCTGCATTGAAAACATCTGGAGTCATCATTACCGGTTTATAAAAACCTTTGGCACTTTCTCCGGGAGCTGCTGCATTGCTGGTATGTCCGTTAGTCATTACCAGAATCATAGGTTTCGCTTTTCCTTGCGCAATGAGATTATCTAAAATTTGAGAAGCTCTACCAAGTGTCATCCAAGCTTCTTCGTCACCGCCAACTCCGTGTAAAAGATATAAAACGGGCAATTTTTCTTTAGAATTTTCGTAACCAGCTGGTGTATAAATGGTGATTCTTCTATCAGTTTTCAATCCTTTTGAAGGATACCATCTTTTAGAAACTGTTCCGTGTGGTACATTTTGAACTTTATAATTTTCAGATTTTGGTCCGTCTATATAAACCATATTCATCACATTAGCAATGTCTCTCACCAAATACACATTATTAGGATCATCTACTTTTGCGCCATCTACAATAAATGAATAGGTGTATAAATCTGGTTGAAGATTATCTTGAGTAATTTCCCAAACTCCGCCTTCCTTTTTTTGTAAATCAACTGTTCCATGTTCCCAACCTTTTGGCGGAAGCCAATTTCCCATCAATTTTACAGATTTTGCTTCGGGAGCTTTTAACCGAAAAGTGATACTACTGCCTTTAACTTCTGGCGAAACGAGTTCTTTTTTACCAGAAAAATCTAAACTCTCTTGTGCATTAACTACAGCGAAACTCAGAATTAGAGCTACTGTAATGGTTTTTAATATTTTCATTGGAATAAAGTTTTATATTTTCATTGCTTCAATTAGAAGCATTACAATATTACATTGATTTTCTGAACCTTCAAAGAAAAAATTGAAAAATTTTAATTTGATTTATTTTATGATTTAATATTACATTTGTAGAGAGAAACGAACTATGGATTTTAAAGAAATCATCATCAATAATTCTAAGAAAGCTTATGAAATGTATGTTCCGCATATTTCTGTGGATACAGTAATATTTGGCTTTAACGGAGATCAACTGAAAGTTTTACTTCTGAAAATGAAGTTTAACCAACAATGGTTTTTACCTGGCGGTTATTTGAAAAAAGAAGAAAATTTAGAATCTGCCGCCATTAGAATTTTGCGAGAAAGAACTCAATTGGATAAAATTTTTCTTCAAGAATTTGCGGTTTTCAGTGAATTGAATAGAAGCGAAGAAACCTTCAAAGATTTCCCTGATGATTTGTGGCACAAAAAAAGATTTATTTCTGTGGGTTATTATGCATTGGTAAATCATAAAGATGTTTCACCAATTGGTGATGAATTAAGTGAATCTTGCGACTGGATTATTCTAGATGAATTAGAAAGTCAGAATATCACGATGGATCACAAAAAAATCATAGAAAAAGCACTCAACATACTCAGAGAACAAATTTCTTATAAACCCATAGGATTGAATTTGTTACCCGAAAAATTCACACTTTCAGAGCTTCAAAAATTGTATGAAGCCATTCTTGGAAGAACCTTGAATCGTGGAAATTTTTACAGAAAAATTAAAAATATAGGAATTCTTAAAAAATTAGATGAAAAAAGAAAAGGAGGCGCCCATAAAGCACCAGATTTATATACATTCGACCAAGAAAATTATTTCAAAATACTAGAAAACGGTATTAATAATTGGTAAAAAGACAACTCAATTGATAAAAAAACAAAATCCTCAGAAATTCTGAGGATTTTGTGGCCCAGCTTGGGCTCGAACCAAGGACTTGCTGATTATGAGTCAGCTACTCTAACCAACTGAGTTACAAGGCCAAATATTTATGATAAAATATCTTTATTTCAATTGGGTGTGCAAATGTAAGATTTTTTCGGAAAATTCAAAAAAAAATTAAGGTTTTTCTTGGCACAATTCTACCAAAACCCCATTTGTAGACTTAGGATGTAAGAAAACCACCAACTTATTGTCTGCGCCATCTTTTGGCTCTTCGGAAATAAAAACAAAACCTTCTGCTTTTAATCTTTCTATTTCAGCTCTAATATCTTCTACTCCGAAAGCAATATGGTGAATTCCTTCTCCTTTTTTGTCGATAAACTTCGCAATAGGACTTTCTGGATTGGTTGCTTCCAAAAGTTCTATTTTGCTTTCTCCTAATTGATAAAAAGAGGTAGTTACACCTTCTCTTTCTACGGATTCTTGTTTATAGTTGCTTTTCCCAAGAAGTTTTGCAAAAAGATTGTCTGATGTTTCTAAACTTTTAATGGCGATTCCTAAGTGTTCTATTTTCATGATGATGTGGTAATTTTTTACTTAATTTCTATTAAAATCTTAGTTTGCGTGAGGGAGTAGGCGGAACTCTTTTTCTAAATTTTTATTACAAAGGCATAGGTTTTGATAAAAAATTTAGAAAAAAGTGGGAGACGAATACCGACCTTTTCTTTTTATGGTCAAGACCTTGCGATTGGCAAAAAGAAAAGGACACGCCCAAAATCTCAAACAAAAATACTAAATTTGCAACATGAATGAAAGTAACAGACAAAGAAAAGTAGCACAGATTATTCAAGAAGATTTTGCTGAACTTTTTAGAAAACTCGCTTCAGAGAGCAAACAAAATTTTCTAATCACCGTTTCTGATGTAAAGGTAACGGCAGATTTAAGCATTGCTAAAATTTATTTGAGCATCTTTCCGCAAGAATTTAGAACGCCAATTATGAAGGAGATAGACGAAAATAAGTCTTTCTACAGAAATTTTATTGGTCAGAAAATGGCAAAACAAGTGCGAATTATTCCTGAACTTAATTTCTATTTAGACACTACATTAGATGATGTAGAACGTATAGAAAAAGAACTAAAAGGTCTAGGAGACAATCCTATTTTATAAAAAATGGCCAAAGGAAATACCGCTTTTTATATCGCGAGAAGATATCTCATTGCTAAAAAAGGAAGCCAAGCTGTAAGTTTTATTACAGGATTGGCTGCTTTTGCTATGATGGTTGCGGTAGCCGCTATGTTTATTATTATTTCGGTTTTTTCTGGATTGGAAGACCTCAACAAAGATTTTATTTCTAACCTTCATGCTGATCTTACCCTGAAAAGCACTCAAGGAAAAGTTATTCCCAATATTCAAAAAGTAACTTCTACCCTGAAATCTGAAAATGAAATCAGTCATTTCTCTAAAATGATTGAAGAAAAAGTCTATATCGATTACAAAAACACAGGAGAAATTGCTTACATAAGAGGCGTAGACTCTGCTTATGTAAAAGTAAACCCTATTGACAAAAATATTTTCTACGGAAGTTATCCTTCATTTAAATTTATGAATGAAGTGATTATGGAAGCTCAACTGAACAACAGATTGGCAATTCCCGTAGCTAATGATGTAAATGTAGCGACTCTTTTTATGCCAAAACCTGGCAAAGGAATCATCAATAAAGAAGAAGATATTTTCAACAAAAGAGATATTTATGTTACTGGAATTTTCCCTGGAAATGACCAGTTGAACAATTATATTATCGCTCCGCTGGAACTGACCTCGGAGTTACTGAACTTGCCTAAAAATTCAGCTTACGAGATTGCCATAAAACTAAAAAATCCTGAAAAAGCAGACGCTGTAAAAGAAGATTTACAAAATAAACTCGGCAATCAAGTCACCATAAAAACAAAAGCAGAAGAAAACGCTGCCTTCTGGAAAATGATTAACACCGAAAAACTGATGATTTACCTCATCTTTGCTTTGGTGATTTTTATTACTACGTTTAACCTTGCTGGTGCTATTATTATTCTTCAATTGGATAAAAAAGACCAAGCTAAATCATTGATTTCTTTAGGTTTTACAATTAGTGATTTAAGAAAGACTTATTTCAACACTGGTTTACTTATTGTACTGTTTGGGGTAATCTCTGGTTTGATTTTGGGGACGATTATTTGTGTTGTCCAAATACAAACTGGCATTTTCAAAGCTACTGAAACATTACCTTTTCCTGTAAAAATTTTCTGGCCTAATTATTTCTATGTGGCTTTAATAGGACTTTTCTTTGGAATTTCTGTTTCTTGGATCTTCTCAAAAATTAATAAAGAGAACATTATTGAAAATAATTAATTATCCTATTGATAATTATGTTAACTTTGTGTCCCTTTTTATTACTTTAACATTATGAAGATTAAAACTTTACTTATTGTAGGACTACTATTTTCTGTAGCAAATATCTTTGCTCAAATCCCTACTGGTTACTATGACGGAACGGCTGGTTTAACTGGCGCTGCTCTTAAAACAAAATTAAGCCAAATTATAACAAGTGGTCACCAAGCAAAATCTTATGACAATTTATACAATGGCTACCCAAACACTGATAAAGATAAATACTACGAAAACGATGGTTCTGTATTAGATATGTATTCAGAAAATCCTTCTGGAGCAGACCCTTATGTTTACCAACATGGTGTAAAAAAATGTGGTAGCTATAGCACAGAAGGTGATTGTTATAATAGAGAACACTTAGTTCCTCAGAGTTTCTTTGGTTCTGCTTCTCCTATGGTTTCAGACATTCACCACATCCCTCCTACTGATGGAAAAGTAAACGGAATGAGAAGTAATAATCCTTTTGGCGTAGTTACATCTCCTACTTTTACTTCTCAAAACGGCTCTAAATTGGGTAAAAATACTACTGTTGGTTATAGCGGTGTAGTTTTCGAACCAATAGATGCTTTTAAAGGAGATATTGCGAGAATGGTATTTTATTTCGTAACAAGATATGAATCTAAACTTTCTTCATTCTCTACAGGAAATATGTTAGGCGGTTCTGCTTATCCAGGTTTACAAAACTGGGAATTACAAGTATTATTAGCTTGGAATGCGGCTGACCCAGTTTCTCAAAGAGAAATTGATAGAAATAATGCAGCTTACACCTATCAAGGAAATAGAAATCCATATATTGACAATCCTAGTTTCGTAAATTTAGTTTGGGGCGGTTCTACTCCTTCAGTTGATACTGAAGCTCCATCTCAACCTACTAATTTATCTGTTACTGGTTCTACTTCTAGTACCGTTTCTCTTTCTTGGACAGCATCTAGCGATAATGTAGGTATTTCTGCGTATGAAATTTATGTAAACGGAAATTATGTAACAACAGTAACTTCTACATCTGCTGTAATAAGTGGATTAGCTCCTACTACTACTTATGCTTTTTATGTAATTGCTAGAGATGCAGCAGGAAATTTATCTACACAAAGTAATAGTGTAAATGGAACTACTACCGCATCAAGTGGTGGCGAGACTCCTCCAACTTCTTGCGGCACTGAAAATTTTGAAAGCATTCCCGCCGCTTCGTCTTCCTACACCACTAATACTTGGACAAATAATGGAATCACATGGACTGCAGTAGATTCTAGAACAGATCAGACAATCAATGGTAAAGCCATTACTATTGAAGACGGAAGCCTTAGTTCATCTACCATTTCTGGAGGGATTTCTAGTTTAACCGTTACTACACAAATGAAATTTGCTGGAAACCCTGGAACATTCAATCTTTATATTAATGGAGATATGATTGGAACCATTCCTTATTCATCTACAGTTACCACCACTACAATTCCTAATATTAATATTGCCGGAAATACTACCATCAGCATTACAGATAACAGTGCAACGGGTTCTGGTTCTAGAGGTAGAGTTGCCTTTGATGATCTTTCTTGGACTTGCTACACTAACTTAGCAACTGCTGAAAATAACATTCAAGCATTTAACATCTACCCTAATCCTGTTAAAAATAATACCCTTTATGTAACAGGAAAAAATATTGAAAAAATTAAAAGAGTAGAAATTTATAACGTAAATGGAATTTTAGTTCAAGTAATTGAAAAGCCTTTTAGCAATAAAAATTTCATTTCACTTAAAAATACTACTAAAGGAATGTATCTATTAAAATTTGATAATAATTCTTTCAAATTCTTGGTTGAGTAATTTCAATAATTAAAAAATAATGAGAGCCTAAATTTAAATTTAGGCTCTTTTTTATATAACTAACAAAATTCATATAAAAATATATCTAATAAATAGTAATTTTACACCCCCCTAAAAATTTCTTAAAATGAAGAAGCTAAATTTACTATTCCTTGTCTTATTCTCTATGATTAAGGCACAGGTTCCTAATGGCTACTATGACACTGCAGCAGGATTAACTGGAGCCGCACTGAAAACTAAACTTTCACAAATTATTACGAGTGGACATATTGACAAAGGATATTCTGGACTTTGGACAGCCTACAAAACTACAGATATTGATCAAACTTTTGAAAATGATGGCAGTATTTTAGATATTTATTCTGAAAATCCCACCGGAACAGACCCTTATAAATTCCTCGTTACTACAGACCAATGTGGCACTTATTCAGTAGAAGGAGATTGCTATAACAGAGAACATATCGTTCCTCAAAGTTTATTTGATGTAGATAATAATGGTAACGGTGATACACCGATGGTATCGGACATCCATTTCATTAGAGCTACAGATGGAAAGGTAAATGGAATGAGAAGCAACTACCCTTTTGGTAAAGTAGGAACCGCAAGTTACACCTCTGAAAATGGCTCTAAACTTGGTAATTCTGTTTCTCCTAACTATTCAGGAACTGTATTTGAACCTATTGACGCATTCAAAGGAGATGTAGCAAGAATGATTTTTTATTTTGTAACTAGATATGAGTCTAAACTATCTACATTTACTTCTGGAGATATCCTTGGAACCAATACTTTCCCTGGACTTACAGATTGGGAATTAGCCGTTTTACTCTCTTGGCATAATGCAGACCCTGTTTCTCAAGAAGAAATCAATAGAAATAATGCTTCATATACATTTCAAGGAAACAGAAACCCTTACATAGACCATCCAGAATATGTAAATTCAGTTTGGGGAACACCCGTTGCAGATTCTCAAGCGCCTAGTTCACCTAGTAATTTAACATTAGGCACAGTAACTTCTAGTTCTATTGCATTAAGTTGGACTGCTTCAACAGATAACATTGGCGTTTCTGGGTATGATGTCTATATGAACAGCGTACTTAAGACTTCTGTAGTTGGAACATCTGCTACAATTTCAGGCTTAACCTCGTCTACTACTTATAATTTTTATATTATTGCCAAAGATGCTGCTGGAAACACTTCCACTGCAAGTAATACTGTTTCTGGAACCACTACTGCAACATCTGGAGGTGGCGGAACTACACCTGGAAATGAATTATATATTTCTGAATATTATGAAGGTTTAAGCAATAATAAAGTTTTAGAAATCACCAATCCTACCTCTTCAGTGGTTGCTCTTTCTAATTACTCCATAAAAAAACAAGCAAATGGTGCAGGTAGCTGGACAAATGAGCTAGTCCTTTCAGGGAATTTAAATCCAAACTCTACACTAGTCCTCAAAAACGCTTCTACAGCTTTATCTTGCACCTTTACAGCACAATCCGCAAATGCTCCTCTAGATTTTAATGGCAATGACCCCATTGGACTATTTAAATCTGGTACACTGATAGATATATTAGGAACATTAAATAATACTGCTAACTTCGCTATAGATGTAGATTTAAGAAAAAAAATAAATACCCCATCTACTACTTTTAATATTGCGGAGTGGGATTCTTATACAATTACTTCTACCACACCTAATTGTGATAATCTGGGAATAGTAAACCCTTCATCTACACTGAGCACTTATCAAAACATAGACAAAGAATTTACAATCTATCCAAACCCTGTAAAAAATGGAGAAATTTTCTTTAGTGGGACAAATCTAAAAAACATAAAATTTTTAGAAATATATTCAACTGATGGAAAACTTATCAAAAAAGTAAATCAACCTTTTATTAAGAATAACTCCATAAAAGTAAGTGAACTACCAAAAGGAATTTACCTTATTAAAACAGATACAAACTCTCATAAAGTCATCTTACAATAAAGAAAACTTCTTCTACAAGCCAAAGCAATTGCTTTGGCTTTTTTATGCAATCCATAAACACTTTCTATTATATATTATTTCTTAAAGAAAATCAAAGTGTTACGTAATTTTTAAAAATAAATGAGAAAAATTAAGCAAATGCTAATTTATGTTAATAGAAAATTGATTAACTTAGAAAGACTAAAAATCAAAGTCATATGAAGACAAAAAATTACCTATTCATGGTGCTTTGCTTAATAAGCACCTCTCTATTTTCTCAAATTCCAACTGGATATTATGACAGTGCAGCAGGTTTATCGGGAGCCGCACTCAAGACTAAACTATCAACAATCATTACCAATGGGCATGTAGACAAGGGATATGCAGGATTATGGACTGCTTACAAAACTACGGACATTGACAAAAACTACGAAAATGATGGAAGCATTTTAGACATGTATTCAGAAAATCCATCTGGAACAGACCCTTACAAGTTCATTGTCACTACAGACCAATGTGGAACTTATTCAGTAGAAGGAGATTGTTATAACAGAGAACACGTAATTCCTCAGAGTTTATTTAATCAGGCTTCTCCTATGGTTTCAGACATTAATTTTATTAGAGCTACAGATGGAAAAGTAAACGGAATGAGAAGCAATTATCCTTTCGGTAAAGTTGGAACTGCAACTTTCACTTCTAGAAATGGAGGAAAACTAGGAAATTCTGTTTCTGCAGGTTACACAGGAACTGTTTTCGAACCAATTGACGAATTTAAAGGAGATATCGCGAGAATGATTTTCTACTTTGTAACAAGATATGAATCTAAACTTTCTGGGTTCAGTACTGGTAATATGCTAGGAACATCTACCTATCCAGGTTTACAAACTTGGGAAAGAGACGTACTTTTAGCTTGGCATAATTTAGACCCAGTTTCTCAAGCAGAAATTAATAGAAATAATGCATCTTACACTTTTCAAGGAAACAGAAATCCTTTTATTGATAAACCTGAATATGTAGGTTTAATCTGGGGTGGAACTTCTACAGACACTACTGCTCCTACAATTCCTACTAATTTAACATCTAGTTCTATCACCACCACTTCGGCTACAATTTCTTGGACGGCTTCTACTGATAATGTTGGTGTAACAGGTTACAAAATTTTTAGAAACGGAACTCAAGTTGGAACTTCTACTTCTACATCTTATAGCTTAACTGGTTTAACAGCTGGAACTACTTATTCAATAACCGTTCAAGCTTATGACGCGGCAGGAAATTCTTCTGCAAGTTCTACCGCTTTATCTTTAACTACTACAAACAATACAGCTGATACTACAGCACCATCTATACCTTCTGGATTAACTTCAAGTAGCATTACCCAAACTTCGGCTACAGTTTCTTGGACGGCTTCTACTGATAATGTTGGCGTTACAGGTTACAAAATTTTTAGAAACGGAACTCAAGTTGGAACTTCTACTTCTACATCTTATGGCTTAACTGGTTTAACAGCTGGAACTACTTATTCTATTACTGTTCAAGCTTATGATGCTGCTGGGAATTCTTCTGCAAGTTCTACCGCTTTATCTTTAACTACTACAGCCGCTGCAACTTTTACAGAGTTATATTTTTCAGAATATTTAGAAGGAAGCAGTAATAACAAAGCCATTGAAATAAGCAATAGAACGGGTTCTTCAATCGCATTATCTGCTTATTCTATCAAAAAACAAGTAAACGGTTCTACATCTTGGACTGCAGTTACTACATTATCTGGAACTTTGGCCAACAATACCACTTATGTAGTGGCTCATAGTTCTTACGCACTTACTTGTGGCGGAACCATCAATTTAAAAACTACAAATTTAGATTTTAATGGAAATGATACAGTAGGTTTATTCAAAAATAATGTTTTGATTGACATTATCGGAACTTCTGGTTCATCAGCGAATTTTGCATTAGATGTAACATTGAGAAGAAACGTTTCTAAACCTAGAACTACTTATTTGGCTTCTGAGTGGACTTCTTACACTGTAGATACTTGCTCTAATATTGGCACTGTAAACCCAACAGGAACTGCGAGAATGATGCCTAATGAAAATATAAATTCAGAAATCAGCATTTATCCAAATCCTGTTCAAAACAAAGAGGTTTTCTTTAAAGGAAACATTCAAGGAGTGGAAAATGTAAAAGTGTATGACATGAACGGGAAATTAGTTTACGAAGCCGTAAAACCTTTTGCTAAAACCAATAAACTTACTCTTAAAAACTTACCAAAAGGCAACTACATTATCACCTACGATAATCAAAGCCAAAAGTTAATCATAGAATAAACTTGATACAAATCATTGCAAGGCTGGAAAAATTTCCAGCCTTTTTTATTACCTTTGAACTATGGAAAAATCAGTAAAATTAGGTTTGGTAGGAAGAAATATTTCCTACTCGTTTTCAAAAAAATATTTCGAACAGAAATTTCAAAAACTTTTCTTGAAAAACCATTCCTATGAAGTATTTGACATAGAAAATCTTCAGAATATTCCTGAAATTTTTCAGACCGAAAATCTTGTAGGACTTAATGTGACCATTCCATACAAAGAACAAATTATTCCTTATCTAGACGAACTGAGCGAAGAAGCCCAAGAAATTGGCGCCATCAACTGTATTTCCATCAAAAACGGAAAAACAAAAGGTTTCAATACTGATGCATTTGGATTTGAAAAAACACTTCTTCTGCACAAGAAGCCACACCAAAAATCTGCCATCGTTTTAGGAAATGGTGGTGCTGCAAAAGCCGTTCAATTTGTATTAAAAAAAAATAATATTCCGTTTATTACCGTTTCTAGAACTACAGAAATTAATTATCAGAATCTTACTGAAAATCAAGTTCTAGAAAACCTCATTATCATACAATGTACACCAGTTGGAACTTTTCCTAATGTTGAAGAAACGCTTCACTTCCCATTTGAAAACATAACTGAAAATCATCTCGTTATCGATTTAATTTACAACCCTACTCTTTCTAAATTTCTAAAAAATGCTGCCGAAAAAGGCGCAAAAACCATTAACGGTTATTTCATGCTAGAACAACAAGCCGAAAAAGCTTGGGAAATTTGGAATGAAGAACTGTAAACACTTCTGAGCCATCACAGATTTAGACTGATGTATTTTTTGAAAGTGAGCACAATTATCGCTTTCAAAAAAATTGCATATTTCATAAAAAACCCTTAATTTAGTGCCGAAATGCGTTCAAACATTCAAAAAAAGTGTTTGAAAAAGCATATTACTTTTAAAATTAATTTGCTATGATTACAGATAACCCTAATTCTGAAGCTCAAGAGAACATTGTAAATCCAAACGAAGAAACTGCTAATCAATCTGTTGCTCCTCAAGAAAGCCATGATTCAGAAGTTCATGAAGAAGAAACTCATGATATGGTAGAACACCACGAACATGAAAAAATGACTTCGGGAGAATTAATGACCAAGTTAGAAGCACTGATTAATGCAGAAGATGCAGGAGCTAATCATAAAAAATTTAATGCAGTAAAAGAAATGCTTCTTCACAAAATAAACCTAGAAAGTGAAGACCAAAAAGAAGCAGATGCACATTATGAACATCCTCTTCAATCAAAAGTTTCTGCACTGAGCAATATTTTCAAAGAAAAATATGATGTTTTCCACAGAAAACAAGAATCTGAGCAAAAAGACAATCTCGAAAAGAGAATCTCAATCATAGAAAAATTAAAAAATCTTTACACGCATTCTGAACCAAACACCAATCTTTTCCGAGCCATCAGAGAAATTAAAGAAGAATGGAGCAACGCTGGACAAGTAGCAAAATCAGAATTCAAAAATCTTAACAATAATTATTTCTACCATTTGAATAATTTCTATCAAATGTTAGACTTAAATAAAGAATACAGAGAGCAAGAATATGCACATAATCTAGAAAAAAGACAGCATATTATTGCCAGAGCCAAAGAATTACAAAACGAACCTGTAGTACAAAAAGCATTAAACGAATTACAGTTTTTACACAAACTTTGGAAAGAAGAAGCAGAACCAGTTGCTGAAGAATTCCGTGATAAAACTTGGGAAGAATTCAAAGAAATTTCGAACAAAATTCACGAAAGAAAATCAGAATTATTAGCTGTAATCGAAGGTGAACAACAAGCAAATCTTGAGAAGAAAAATCAAATCATCGAAACGATTAAAAAACTGACTTCTCCTGATAAAGCTCCGAATCATAACTATTGGCAAAACGCCATCAACACCGTAGAAAGTCTAAGAGCAGATTTCTTAAAATTAGGAAGCGTTCCTAGAAAAATTTCTAACCAAAACTGGAACGAATTCAAATTAGCGCTTAGAGCTTTCAACGCAAAGAAAAATGAATTCTACAAAGGGCTTAAAAACTCTCAGCACACCAATTTAGAAGAAAAACTGAAGCTCATACAAACCGCTCAGGATAATATGAATTCTGAAGATTGGGAAATTGCAGTTCCATTGTTCAAAAAATTACAAGAAGACTGGAAAAAAATAGGTCACGTTCCTAGAAGTATGACCAATAAAGTTTGGGATGATTTCCGTGAAGCTTGCAACACGTTTTTCAATAATTACAGAACTAAAAACAATGCTGTAACAGACGACTGGAAAGAAAATTACAGACAAAAACGTGCACTTTTAGATGAATTAAAAGAAATTGGCGACGAAGAAGGAAGCGTAGAAAAAATTGAAAACATTAAAACTGCTTGGAACAACATCGGAAAAGTACCAAGAGATAAAATGGCTATCAATACAGAGTTTAATAAAACGATGAGAGAGAAATTAAGACTGAACAAAATCAATGAATTTGATTTGAAAGAAGAAGGTCTTACTGAATCTCAATTAACTGATAAAGCTAGAAAAATCAAAAATCAAGTAGCTGATTTAGAAGCAGAAATTGTAAAATTAGAAAACAACTTAGGCTTCTTTGGCAAAGTATCTCGTGATAATCCTTTATTGAAAGATACTTTTGATAAGATTGATGACAAAAAAGCTCAGTTAGAAATGTTAAAACAAAGCCTTCACCACATTATTTCGGGAGAATAACATGATGCGTAAACTGTTTTCGATAGTTGTACTTTTACTATTTTCGGGGATTTTTTATTCACAAAACGCCGAAGACTTAATTGGTGTGCCAGAACTTACTTTTAACGAAAGTAAATATGTATTGGCTTCTGCTCAGCAAAAATCTAAAGTTCAATTTGTACAAGAATACATTTTAGAAGACGAAAGAATAGAAGATGCTTCTGCGGTAATTACCATTTATTTTTTCAATAAAAATATTGACGCTAAAGAAGCTACTTATCAAAAAACAGAAGAACTCGACCGAAGAGCAGAAACTGATAAGTATTGCACTTACAATGTTACCGAAAATCCTAATGGAACCGAATTCGTAGTAGATTTTATTACCACCAATGTTCCAAAAGATAAAAAAGCGGAAGCTCCAGAACAAGAATTGGCAGATTATAACATTTATAGATTTAGAAACATTCTGTTAGGCGAAGAAAATACTTTTATGATTATTGCCTACAAAGAAAAATCTACTGGCGATGCTAAAGGTTTTGAAAAAACAATCGGCAAAAAAAGAAATAAACTTTTAGAAGGAATCATCACCATGACCATTCCTTCTGTAACTCTAAAAACAAACTAATTCCGGATTTTTTTTTCGGATTTTTTTTTCAAATAAAATGAATCACGAAACTTACATAAAACGCTGTATAGAACTTGCCAAAAAAGCGACTGGAAAAACCTATCCAAATCCTTTAGTTGGTGCAGTAATTGTTCATAACGATGTCATCATCGGCGAAGGTTTTCACCAAAAAGCGGGTGAACCTCATGCAGAAATAAACGCCATCAATTCTGTACAAAATCCAGAACTTTTACCAGAATCTACCATTTATGTTTCCCTAGAACCTTGTGCGCATTTCGGGAAAACACCGCCTTGTTCATTGAAATTAAAAGAAATTGGTTTTAAGAAAGTAGTGATTGGTGCCATGGACAGCCATGATAAAGTAAACGGAAAAGGCAAAAAAATTCTTATGGATGCAAGAATAGAAACCATTTCTGGAATTTTGGAAGAAGACTGCAGAGATTTAAACAAAAGATTTTTCACTTTCCATGAGAAAAAACGTCCTTATCTGATTCTAAAATGGGCTGAAAGCAAAGACGGTTTTATTGACCAAAACTTTAAACCTACAAAAATATCCAACGAATTAGCTTCTCAATTTGTACATCAAATCAGAAGCGAGGAGCATGCTATTTTGGTGGGAACTCAAACAGCTTTGAATGACAATCCTAGCTTAACTACTCGACTAGTAGAAGGTAAAAATCCTGTGAGAATTTTGATTGATTTTGATTTAAAAGTTCCCAGAAATTTTAAAATTTATAATGATGAAGCGCAAACTCTAGTTTTCAATCAAGAAAAAGAGGTAGAAAAAGGAAATGTAAAATTCATCAAAATTTCTAAAGAAAATTTCACGGAAGAATTAATGCAGAAACTTTACGAAAACCAAATTCAATCGGTTTTAGTAGAAGGAGGAAGCAGAACTTTACAAACTTTTATTGACCAAAATCTTTGGGACGAAACCATCATAATAAAAAATGAAAATTTCCTATTAGAAAATGGTACAAAAGCTCCGAAATTTAATGGAAAATCGACTGAAGAAAAGCTTTTTAGAGATAATAAATTGGTAATTTTTCGAAATACATAACTTTTATTTCAAATTTATTTAACCGCTAATCATTTATTAAAATAATAATTTATTCTCAAAATAATTATACTTATTATTACAAATAGAATAAAACAAAAAAATATAATTATAAAATATTAACATTTTTTTTCATAAACATAACTATATTTAAGTTAAATTTGTGTAGTAACCAAAAAACTTTTTTACACATGAAAAAAATTCTATTATTTTTTGTAATTGTATTTTTCAGCAGTACAACTACTGTGAAAGCACAAGCGGAGCCTTATATCGGGCAAATTTCTATTTATGCATTCAACTTTGCACCAAGAGGCTGGATGCCATGTGACGGCAGACTATTGCCCATTGCACAATACACAGCATTATTCGCACTGATAGGAACTACTTATGGAGGGAATGGCGTTACCACTTTTGCTCTACCAGATTTAAGAGGCAGAATTGTAGTAGGACCAGGAAATGGGCCCGGCTTAACCCCAAAAACCTTAGGAGAAATGGGTGGTACAGAAACCAACACCTTATCTATATCTAATCTACCTCCTCATAATCATAGTGTAAATGCGGTAAGTACAGAAGGAAATCAAAATTCTCCAACCGGAAATTTACTAGCAGATACTAAAACATTAGACAAAGAATATTCTAATGCCGCAGCAAACACCATCATGAATCCTTCAATGGTTGGAAATACAGGAAACGGAACTCCAGTAAATAATATGCAACCATATTTATCAATTGGATATTACATTGCAACAGAAGGTATTTTCCCACCAAGAGATTAAAAAGCAGAGACATGAAAAAACTATTAATCTTTCTTTTATTTACATCTTTTGCTTATTCACAAACGATTACATTTTCGGGATGTGTTAATTTATTTGACAATCAAACTTTTGTTTTCACTAAAACGAGCACAGATGTTAACGGACGAAATGTTTACCAAACCACTCCAATTGATGGCGCACAAGATTGTAGCGGTGTAGGAACTTGCGAATTCCAAATTTCTTGGAACAACAATGATAACAGATGGGAATTTTTAGCGGATACTGGAAATGGAGATTTTATTAATCCATATCTCATTTATCATAATACTTCTGCTTCTATACCTAATCCACCAAATTTAACATTAGGCGTTTGGACAGAAAACACCGCTGTTACAGAAGGAAATTGTGGAGGGAATCTCACTTCAGGAAACGGAACACTTACCGGAGCAGTACAAAGCACCAATCTGAGCACAGAAGAATTATCAAAAAATAAACTTTTACTGACTTCTAATCCGGTAAAAAATTCTCTTGATATACTTTCTCCTCTCAGTCAAGATGCTGAACTTTATGATTCTCAAGGAAAATTAGTTAAGAAGTTTAACCTTAAAAAAGGACAAAACAACTTTGATGTTTCTAGCCTTAATACTGGAATTTATTTACTAAAAACCAGCACAGAAACATTAAAATTGATTAAAAACTAAAATTAAATTTTATAAAACAAAAAACATCTCATACTTTTGAGGTGTTTTTTTATGCAATACAATTACACCACCATAAAATCTGAAGTACGAGATATTTTGCTCAAAGAAAAAGGGAGCAAATTTATCGGTTTTGCATTTCCTGTCAATAACGAAAAGGAACTCAAAATTGCTTTAGAAAGCTTAAAAGAAGAACATCCTAAAGCTACACATCATTGTTATGCATTCAGAATAGGAATTAATGGTGAAAATTACCGCGCAAATGATGACGGCGAACCTTCTGGAAGTGCTGGTCTACCTATTTACAATCAACTTCTCGCTCACAATCTTACCAATATTTTAGTAGTCATCGTTCGTTATTATGGTGGAACCAAATTAGGCGTTTCTGGTTTGGTAAAAACCTATAAAGAAAGCACCAAATATACTTTGGAACATGCCGAAATCATCACCAAAGAACTAGAAACCGAACTAGAAATTCATTTTAAATTCCCTCAACAAAACATCATTTTTTCTCTTCTCAATAAATTTGATGCGAAAGTCTTGAATTTTGATGCGCAAGAAGACTGTACAATTACCGCAAAGCTCAATTTGTCAGAAAAAGAAAAAATCTCGGAACTTTTGTCCGAGATTCAATATGTAAATTTTAAGTTTTTAGAATAAGATTACTCTCTTCTTCCTCCGAAAAGCATAGATGCCCAATAAAGCAATTGTGCTAATGAGCCTAGCGCTGCCACTACATAAGTTCTAGCTGCCCATTTTAGAGAATCTTCAGCTGCAGAATGTTCTTCTCTGCCTAATGTTCCTGAATTTTCTAACCAAGCTAGCGCTCTTTTACTCGCATCATACTCTACTGGTAAAGTAATGAACGCAAAAAGTGTAGTTACCGCAAAAAGGAAAACACCAATCGCCAAAACCGTAGTGTTTCCTTGAGGATTCTGAATGCTTCTGGAAGCAATCATTACCGAAATCCCTGCAAAAATTACAAACTGAGAAAGCGTAGAACTAATATTTACTAGCGGAACCAGTTTAGAACGAAGTTGCAACATAGAGTAACCAACTGCATGTTGCACAGCGTGACCACATTCGTGAGCGGCAACCGCTGCTGCAGCTGCATTTCTTTGCATGTAAACTCCTTCTGATAAATTTACTGTTTTATTTGCTGGATTATAATGATCCGTTAATTGACCAGGAACCGAAATCACTTGCACATCATGAATTCCATTATCACGAAGCATTTTTTCGGCAATTTCTTTCCCAGACATTCCATTTCTGAGATGAAGTTTAGAATAATGTTCGAATTTCGACTTCAATCTGGCCGAAACTAACCAACTCACGAGCATTAACGCTCCTAAAATTAAATAATAACCTGTCATATTTTTATTTTCTTTTTTATTTTTATTTACCCTTTTTGAAGTAAAAACTGTGCCAAACTTGGGCATTGTCATCTTTTACGCTATCTTTGTTTTTCTAATTTTTTATCAACATGTCTGAAGTAAAAATCATTCAAGTTACTACCGAAAAACAATTATCAGATTTTATCAAATTTCCGATGAATCTGTACAAAAATAATCAAAATTATGTGCCATCTTTAATCAAAGATGAGAAAAGCATTTGGAACAAAGAAGAAAACCCCGCTCTTGCCTATTCTGAAGCCAAGCAATTTTTGGCTTACAGAGATCATGAAATCGTAGGAAGAATTGCCGTGATGATTAATCACAAAGAAGCACAAGAACTCGGCATAGAAAAAGTAAGATTTGGGTGGTTAGATTTTATAGATGATGAAGCCGTTTCTAAAGCTCTCATTGATACTGCTATAGCTTATGCTAAAGAAAAAAACATCAAAAAAATAGAAGGACCGATGGGTTTTACCAATCTAGACAAGGCAGGAATGCTCACTTTCGGGTTTGACAGATTGGCAACGATGATTGGAATTTACAATTTCAGCTATTATCCAAAACATTTAGAAAAATTAGGATTGGTGAAAGAAAAAGAATGGGTAGAATTCGAAATTATGTTCCCGGATGTTTTACCAGATAAAGTTGAAAAATTTAGCCAACTCATCGCAGAAAAATATCAACTAAAAACTATAAAATTCAATTCTAAAGAAGAAATTCTTCCTTTAGTAGAACCGATGTTTAAGTTACTAGACGAAACATACAAAAATCTTTCGACTTACACCCCTATTACCGACGAGCAAATTCAGCATTACAAAGAAAAATACTTCGGTTTTATTGACAAAGATTACATTATCTGCATAACTGACAAGGATGACAAGTTGATTTCCTTTGCGATTACCATGCCTTCATATTCTAGAGCTTTACAAAAAGCCAATGGAAGTTTATTACCTTTTGGATGGTATCATTTACTAAACGCTGGAAGAAAAAACGAAAGAGCTAACTTTTATTTGATTGGGATTCATCCAGAATACCAAAGAAGAGGAGTTACGGCGATTATTTTCAAAGAAATCTGGAAAACTTTTAAGAAAAAAGGGGTGAAATTTTTAGAGACCAATCCAGAATTAGAAGAGAACAAAAACATCCAGTTACTTTGGCAAGATTATAATCCTGTAAACCACAAGAGGCGAAGAACTTACACTTTAGAATTTTAAAAATTTAAAAATGAAAACTCAACTTTATTATTACATTGGCATTATCATCATGTACGTGATGTACAATCAGTTTTTCCAAGTAAAAGATGAAAAAACTAACGCTATCATTAATATTTTGTTTGCGAGTTTTCTTTTTGGGTACATTGCATTCATTGCTTTTAAGGTTTTAAAAAATCTTAAAAATAAATAGTTATTTTTATTAATTCTAAATTGCGAAAAACCCTTTTTTATCAACAAAAGTCATAAAAAATACTTCTCTTTTCTATTTATATTTCGTAAATTTGCCAGTTAGAAATACTTAATAGAGATGAATTTACCTGATAATTATATCCCTGTTCTTATTCAGGCGGCAGTAGGTTTAGGTTTTGTGTTATTTACTTTATACGCATCACACAATTGGGGTCCTAAAAGACACACTTCTGGAGCTACTAAAGATGACACTTTCGAGTGTGGAATTGAAGTAGAAGGAAATGCAAGAACTCCGTTTTCTGTAAAATATTTTCTTACCGCTATTTTATTCGTTTTATTCGACATAGAAATTGTTTTTTTCTATCCTTACGCTGTAAATTTTAAAGAATTAGGATTTGAAGGATTCCTTGCTGTAACTACGTTTATAGCAATCTTCTTCATAGGATTTTTCTATGTACTAAAACGTGGAGCTTTAGATTGGAATAAGTAAATTTATACCGCTAAAGTGTTTTTCACATTAGAGTAAGATTTTTCAAAAAAACTTTAAAAAAATTAAAAATGTCAGATAATAAACCTGTAATCAATACTAATGCACCTGCGCCTCCAGGAATTGAAGGTGAAGGTTTTTTCGCAGGAAAATTAAGCGATATTATTGGTATGGCGCGTAAGTTTTCGCTTTGGCCATTACCATTTGCTACTTCTTGTTGTGGTATCGAATTTATGGCAACTATGGCTCCTAACTATGATTTATCTAGATTCGGGGCAGAGAGAATGAGTTTCTCGCCAAGACAAGCAGATATCCTACTGGTTTGTGGTACTATTTCTAAAAAATTAGCTCCAGTTCTTAAACAAGTTTATACACAGATGGCAGAACCAAGATGGGTAGTTGCTGTAGGTGCTTGTGCAAGTAGTGGTGGTATTTTTGACACTTATTCTGTTTTACAAGGAATTGATAAAATTATTCCTGTAGATGTATATGTTCCAGGATGCCCACCAAGACCAGAACAAATTCTAGAAGGCTACATGCAAGTACAAGCTTTGGCAGAAAACGAAAGCTTAAGAAGAAGAGACTTACCAGAATACAAAGCTTTATTAGAAAGCTACGGAATTAAGTAATTTGAAAATGTAAAGATTTGAATTTCAAGTCTTGCGTTTATCAAAAATAAATTTGAAACAATAATAGAAACAAATTTTTGAAGGCGATGTAATTTACCTCGATTTCAAATTTTCAAATTAATAATATGACAAGCGAATTTGTTTTAGAAGCCATCAATAGAGAATTTCCAGAAGCAGTCATTTCTTCGTCTGAACCTTATGGATTTCTTACTGTAGAAGTAAAAAAAGAAGAGCTTAAAAAAGTGATTCATCACCTTAAAGAGTCTTCTCTTAATTTTATGTTCCTTACAGATATTTGTGGTATTCATTATCCAGACCATAAGGAGAAGGAACTTGGAGTAATCTATCACCTTCATAATTTACAAGAAAATTTTAGAATAAGAATCAAAAGCTTTTTCCCAAAAGATAACGCCGAGGTAGATTCTATTACAGACTTGTATTCAGGAGCCAATTGGATGGAAAGAGAAACATATGATTTCTACGGAATTACGTTTAAAGGTCACCCAGATTTAAGAGTTATTCTAAACATGGAAGAACTAGGGTATCACCCTCTTCTAAAAGAATATGCACTAGAAGATGGAACAAGAACTGACAAAGACGACTCTATGTTCGGTAGATAAAAATTCTGAAATCTAAATTATTATGAAAGACAATCAATTATCCAATATACTTAACCAATACGATGCTCAAGAGCAAGTAGATGGTCAATTATATACACTGAACCTCGGTCCTACTCACCCTGCTACACACGGAATTTTCCAAAATGTGTTAACTATGGATGGCGAAAGAATTCTTCATTCTGAACAAACCGTAGGTTATATTCACAGAGCTTTTGAAAAAATCGCAGAACGCAGAAATTACAGTCAAATTACCACTCTTACAGACCGTTTAAACTATTGTTCATCTCCTATCAATAACATTGGTTGGCACATGACAGTAGAAAAACTTCTAGGGATTGAAATCCCAAAAAGAGTAGATTACATGCGTGTTATCATGATGGAATTGGCTCGTATTGCAGACCACTTGGTTTGTAACTCCGTTATTGCTGTAGACACAGGAGCTTTAACTGGTTTCACCTACGTTTTCCAAGACAGAGAAAAAATTTATGATATTTACGAACAAGTTTGTGGCGCTAGAATGACTACAAACATGGGTAGAATTGGTGGTTTCGACAGAGATTTCACTCCTAAATTCCACGAATTATTAAAAGATTTCTTAAAAACTTTCCCTGCAAGATTCCAAGAATTCTCAAATTTAATAGAAAGAAACAGAATCTTCATGGACAGAACCATCGGTGCTGGTCCTATTAGTGCAGAACGTGCATTAAATTACAGTTTTGTAGGTCCTAACTTAAGAGCTGCTGGTGTAGATTATGACGTGAGAGTAGCAAGTCCTTATTCATCATACCAAGATTTTGATTTCAATATCCCAATTGGTACTGCTGGAGATACTTATGATAGATTCATGGTTCGTCAACAGGAAATTTGGGAAAGTTTGAAAATCATTAACCAAGCTTATAACAATCTTCCAGAAGGAGATTTCCATGCAGATGTACCAGAATTTTTCTTACCAGAAAAAGCAGAAGTGTACAATAATATGGAAGCATTAATCTATCACTTCAAAATCGTGATGGGAGAAACTGATATTCCTGCTGGTGAAGTTTATCATTCTGTAGAAGGTGGAAACGGTGAACTTGGTTTCTATTTAGTAAGTGATGGCGGTAGAACTCCATACAGACTGCACTTTAGAAGACCTTGTTTTATCTATTATCAAGCGTATCCAGAAATGATTAAAGGTGCCGTAATCTCTGATGCAATCGTTACGATGAGTAGCATGAACGTGATTGCTGGAGAATTAGACGGATAAAAAGATGATCAATTTTAGATTATAAATTTAAAATTATTAATCTAAAAAATCCATAGTTAATTATTTGAATTAAAGATATTTAAAATCTAAAATTCAGAATTTAAAATTTAAAATTTTAAAGAAGTGAGCGAAACAATTGCTTTTAAACCAGAAACTTTAGAAAAAGTAAAACAAATCATTGCAAGATATCCAGAAGGAAAACAAAAATCTGCACTAATTCCTGTGCTTCACTTAGCGCAGAAAGAATTTGGCGGTTGGTTAGACGTTCCTGTGATGGATTATGTAGCAAGTGTTTTAGAAATTACTCCAATAGAAGTGTATGAAGTAGCTACTTTCTACACCATGTTTAATATGCAACCTGTAGGAAAATACGTTTTAGAAGTTTGCGTTACAGGACCTTGTATGTTAAGAGGAAGTGATGAAATCGTAAATTATATCAAAGAAAAATTAGGCATCAAAGCTGGCGAAACTACTGCAGATGGTTTATTTACTCTAAAACCTGCTGAATGTCTTGGAGCTTGCGGTTACGCACCAATGATGCAACTTGGAAAATTCTATCACGAAAATTTAACTAAAGAAAAAGTAGACGAAATCCTTGAGCTTTGCAGACAAGGACAAATCGCTCTTGATTAATAAATAACAGTTATGAGTAAAAAACTTTTACTTAAAAACGCACACATAGAAGGTATCAGATATTTTGATACTTACAGAGAACATGGAGGTTACCAGTCTGTAGAAAAAGCATTGAAAATGACCCCAGACCAAATTGTAGAAGAAGTAAAAACTTCTGGTCTTAGAGGTCGTGGTGGTGCTGGTTTCCCTACAGGAATGAAATGGAGCTTCCTAGCAAAACCAGAAGGTGTGCCTAGATATTTGGTCGTAAATGCAGACGAATCAGAACCTGGAACTTTCAAAGACAGATATTTGATGGAATTTCTTCCTCATCTTTTAATCGAAGGAATGATTATCGCATCTTATGCATTAGGTTCTAACACTTCTTACATCTACATCAGAGGAGAATATGCCTGGATTCCAGATATTTTAGAACAAGCGATTGACGAGGCTAAAAAAGCAGGTTTCCTTGGTAAAAATATTTTAGGCAGTGGTTTCGATTTAGAAATTTATGTTCAAAGAGGAGCTGGTGCTTATATCTGTGGAGAAGAAACTGCACTTCTAGAATCACTAGAAGGAAAACGTGGAAATCCTAGATTAAAACCTCCTTTCCCTGCGGTAAAAGGTCTTTGGCAATCTCCAACTGTGGTAAATAACGTAGAAACCATCACTGCAGTAGTTCCAATTATAGATATTACAGGAGCAGAATACGCTAAAATTGGCGTAGGTCGTTCTACAGGTACTAAATTAATTTCTGCTTGCGGAAATATCAATAAACCAGGAGTTTACGAAATAGATATGACCATCACCGTAGAAGAATTTATCTACTCTGATGAATATTGTGGCGGAATTCCGAATGGTAAAAAATTAAAAGCTTGTATTCCTGGAGGTTCTTCAGTTCCAATTGTTCCAGCAAATTTATTGCTTAAAACAGCTGCAGGTGAACCAAGATACATGAACTACGAATCTCTTTCTGATGGTGGTTTCGCTACAGGAACTATGATGGGTTCTGGTGGTTTCATTGTTTTAGATGAAGATCAATGTGTTGTAAAACACACCATGACCTTAGCACATTTCTACAACCACGAAAGTTGCGGACAATGTACACCTTGCCGTGAAGGAACAGGATGGATGTATAAAATTCTGAAAAAAATAGAATCAGGACAAGGCGAAATGAAAGACATCGACTTGTTATGGGATATTCAGAGAAAAATTGAAGGAAACACCATTTGTCCATTAGGAGATGCAGCAGCTTGGCCTGTAGCAGCAGCAATTCGTCATTTTAGAGATGAATTCGAATGGCATATCAATAATCCAGAATGCTTAACCAGAAATTATGGAATTGCACATTATGCAGATCCACTTCCGGTAGTTGAAAAACAATAATATTAGACATTAATAAAGCTAAAGCTTAATTCATAATACATAGAAATGAGCGAAGAAATTAAAAAATTTAAAGTAACCATTGACGGACAAACTACGGAAGTAGAACCAGGAACTACCATTCTAAACGCTGCGCGCCAGATTGGTGGAAAATCTGTTCCTCCAGCAATGTGTTATTACAGCAAATTAGAAAACAGTGGCGGTAGATGCAGAACTTGCTTAGTAGAAGTTTCTAAAGGCTCTGAAGCAGATCCTCGTCCAATGCCAAAATTAGTGGCAAGCTGTAGAACTACAGTAATGGACG
This sequence comes from Cloacibacterium sp. DMC96, assembly GCF_056313765.1. Lineage (NCBI taxonomy): Bacteria > Pseudomonadati > Bacteroidota > Flavobacteriia > Flavobacteriales > Weeksellaceae > Cloacibacterium > Cloacibacterium sp. DMC96. The sequence continues at coordinate 1,768,214 of NZ_JBQUZQ010000001.1, forward strand.
GAATGGAAGTGAAAAACCTTACTTCTGAAAAAACGCAAGAAGCAAGAAAAGCCGTTACAGAATTCCTTTTACTCAATCATCCACTAGATTGCCCTATTTGTGACCAAGCTGGTGAATGTCACCTTCAAGATTTAGGTTACGAACATGGCCTTCAGCAAACCAGAAATGATTTTGAAAAAAATACGTACGATGCTGATGATTTAGGACCAAACATTAAGCTAAACATGAACAGATGTATCTTGTGTGCAAGATGCGTTTTGGTAGCTAATCAATTAACGAATACTCGTGAACACGGAATTCTTTTCAGAGGTGAGCATGCAGAAATCTCTACTTATCTTAATAAAGCTTTAGATAATGATTTTATTGGAAACGTGATAGACGTTTGTCCAGTAGGAGCATTAACAGATAGAACGGCAAGATTTGCAAGCAGAGTTTGGTTTACAAAACCAGTAGACGCAACTTGTACTTGTTCTAAATGTTCTGGTAAAGCAGTTCTTTGGATGAAAGGAGACGAAATCGTAAGAGTAACTGCTAGAAAAGACCAATACGGAGAAGTAGAAGAATTTATCTGCAACGAATGTAGATTCGAGAAAAAAGATGTAAAACATTGGAACATAGAAGGACCAAGACACATCAGCAGACATTCTGTAATTTCTCTTAACCACTATCAGAAACCAGAAGATGCTGAAGTGGAAAAATTAGAATATGAAAACGCTAAAGAAATTAGCAAAAAAGATAATTTAGAATAATTTGGAGAAAGATGAATGGTTAAAGATTCTCAAAATCTAAAATCTAAAATCTAAAATCTAAAATCTCATAAAGAAATGGATTTAATACTTTTCAAAACAATACTTGTAGTATCACTTTTCGCCCTTTCTATGGCTGTAGCAGCCTACTCTACTTGGGCAGAGAGAAAAGTGGCTGCCATTATGCAAGACAGAATTGGTCCCAACAGAAGCTGGAAATTCGGTTTACTTCAACCATTAGCTGACGGTGGAAAATTCTTCTTCAAAGAAGACTTTATCCCAGAAAAAGCAGAAAAATTCTTATTTTTCTTCGGGCCTGGTTTAGTAATGTTTATTTCACTCATTACGGGAGCTGTAATCCCTTGGGGAAAATCTCTGAATATTGGCGGACAATCTTTTGATTTACAAGTAGCCAATCTAGATGTAGGTGTTCTCTACTTAATGGGAATGGTTTCTATCGGTGTTTACGGAATTATGATTGGAGGCTGGGCTTCTAACAATAAATATTCATTAATCGGAGCAATTAGAGCTTCATCTCAAATGATTTCTTACGAATTGGCAATGGGATTATCTCTATTGGCAATTATCATGATGAATAGTTCTCTAGACCTTAAGGTAATTGCAGAATCTCAAAGTGGATGGTATGGTATGAAATGGAATATCTTCTTCCAACCATTAGCATTTATCATCTTCTTTGTAGCAGCATTAGCAGAAACCAATAGAGCTCCTTTTGATTTACCAGAATGTGAAACAGAATTAGTAGGAGGTTTCCATACAGAATATTCTGCGATGAAACTAGGACTTTTCTTATTCGGTGAATATGTAAACTTATTTATTTCTTCAGCATTAATCACTACCCTTTTCTTAGGAAGTTACAATTTCCCAGGATTAGCATGGATTGGTGAAAACTGGGGAGAAAACGCTGCTGGAATTGCAAGTATTTTAGCATTCTTGGCAAAAACCATTGCCGTAATCCTTACCTTTATGTGGATTAGATGGACTTTACCAAGATTTAGATATGACCAATTAATGCACCTTGGCTGGAAATCATTAATTCCGCTTGCATTAGTAAACTTGTTGGTAACTGGAGCTTTAGTTCTTCTGAACCAACATTATCAATGGATTTAATCATTTGAAATTGATTATTTGAAATTTGAAATTATAAAAAAATTAAAAATTGAAGATAAAGTTTGAGTAAAGAAAAATCTCATCTCAAATCACACATCTCAAATATAATTTATATGAAACTAACCAATAGATCAAAGGTAGCTTCTAACAAAAAGATGACTTTTGCAGAGAAAATTTATCTCCCTGCAATCATCAAAGGAATGGGAATTACCGGAAAACATGCGATAATGACTCTTACTGGGAAACTACCAACGGTAAGCTATCCTGAAGAGCAAAGAGAATTTTCTAAAATTTATCGTGGCTTACACGTTCTGAAGCGTGATGATGAAGGCAGAGAAAGATGTACTGCTTGTGGATTATGTGCGGTAGCTTGTCCAGCTGAAGCCATTACCATGACTGCCGGAGAACGTACCAAAGAGCAAAAACATCTTTACAGAGAAGAAAAATATGCCGAAGTATATGAAATCAATATGCTAAGATGTATCTTCTGTGGATTATGCGAAGAAGCTTGTCCTAAATCTGCAATTTATCTTACCGATAGAATTGTAAAACCAGAACAAAACAGAGGCTCATTTATCTACGGAAAAGATCTTTTGGTAGAAAGCATGGAAAACAGAATAGATATTTCTGAAAGACAAACAGAATCACAAAAAAAAGCTCTTAAATAAATGGAACAGTTCTTATTCTTTTTTATCGCTTTAGTAGCGGTTGCAAGTGCTGTTTACTTTGTATTTGCAAGAAATCCTTTGTATGCAATTTTATCACTAGTTGTTACTTTCTTTAGCATTGCTGCGTTATATGTTTTACTGAATGCGCAGTTCTTAGGAATTGTACAAATTATCGTGTACACAGGAGCCATCATGGTGTTATTCCTTTATGTATTAATGATGCTTAATCTTAATGCTAAAGACGAAAGCAAAAAACAAAACCTTACGAAATTTATCGGTATTTTTTCTGCCGGAATCCTTTTCGTGGGAATGTTAGGAGCTTATAAAGGTCTTTCTCAATCGAATGTTGTTGATAATATTGATAGCAGCATCGGTTTGACTAAAAACCTTGGAAAATTATTGTTTAACGAATATGTATTACCATTCGAACTCGCTTCTATCCTGATTTTAGCAGGTATTGTAAGCGCAGTATTAATTGGTAAAAAAGATTTATAGAATTATGGAAGTCAATTCATTTTTACAAAACATACCGCTCAATTGGTACATTATTTTAAGTACTACATTGTTTTGTTTAGGAGTTTTAGGAGTTCTCGTTCGTAAAAATGCCATCATCATTTTAGGATGTGTAGAATTAATGCTTAATTCTGTAAATCTACTTTTGGCTGCATTTTCTGCTTATAAAGGAGATGGACACGGACAAATTTTGGTATTCTTTATCATGGTAGTGGCTGCTGCAGAAGTTGCGGTAGGTCTAGCGATTATCACTATGATGTATAGAAATACCAGAAATGTAGATGTAAGTATTTTTAACAAATTAAAAGGATAATGCAGATGGAAAATTTAGTATACGCAATCGTTTTACTTCCTTTAATTGGATTTGTAATCAACGGATTATTCGGAAAGCGCTTACCAAAAGCTTTGGTTGGCGGATTAGCTACCTTAGTAGTATTCGTGGCTTTTCTAATTTCTATAAGTATTTTTATAGGTTTTCCTGCAGACGGAACACCATTTATTGTAAAAGCATTTGAATGGTTCACCATTGGTGGAATTCAAGTGAATTTCGGGTTCCAAATAGACCAATTATCATTAATGATGATGATGATTGTAACAGGAATTGGTTCTTTGATTCACTTGTACTCTATTGGTTACATGAGCCATGACAAAGGTTTCTACAAGTTTTTTACTTATCTGAATTTATTTATTTTCTCCATGCTTCTTTTGGTAATGGGAAGCAATTACCTTATTCTTTTCATCGGTTGGGAAGGTGTAGGTCTTTGTTCTTACTTACTGATTGGTTTCTGGTACGAAAATACAGAATATGGGAAAGCAGCAAGAAAAGCTTTCATTATGAACAGAATTGGTGACCTTGGTTTATTGATTGGTATTTTCCTAATCGCTTCACAAACCAATGCACTAGATTATCTTTCTGTAGCACAAAACGCTTCAAAATTTGAATTTGACGGAGTAGTGATTATGTTTATCACGCTTAGTTTATTCATTGGAGCTATGGGTAAATCTGCACAGATTCCTTTATTTACATGGCTACCAGATGCGATGGCTGGTCCTACTCCGGTTTCAGCGTTAATTCACGCGGCAACCATGGTTACTGCTGGTATTTATTTAGTAGTACGTTCTAATTTCTTATATCATCTTTCACCGAGTACTTTAGACTTTATTCTTGTAATAGGTCTTGCTACTTCATTATTTGCAGCATTCATCGGTTTAAGACAAAATGATATCAAAAAAGTGTTAGCATACTCTACTGTTTCTCAGTTAGGACTTATGTTTATAGCACTAGGTGTAGAAGCTTATACTTCTGCTATGTTCCACTTAATGACACACGCTTTTTTCAAAGCATTGTTATTCTTAGGAGCTGGTTCTGTAATTCACGCAATGAGTGGAGAACAAGATATGAGATTTATGGGAGGCTTAAAATCTAAAATTCCTGTAACCTATTGGACTTTCTTAATCGGAACATTAGCCATTGCTGGAATTCCGCCATTGTCTGGTATGATTTCTAAAGACGAAATTTTAGTTGCACTCTGGGCAAAATCTCCAGTAATTTGGGGCTTAACATTGTTCAGTGCTGCATTAACTGGAATTTATATGTTTAGATTGTTATTCTTAACCTTCTTTGGAAATTTCAGAGGAACAGAAGAACAAAAACATCATTTACACGAAAGTCCCATCTCTATGACTTTACCATTAGTAGTATTAGCTGTACTATCAGTGGTTGGAGGTTTCATTAATTTACCACATTTCATAGGTCATGGTGAATATCAAAATTTAGCACATTGGTTAGAACCACTTTACGTATATGGAGCGAAACATGCAGAAGTTCCATTTAATATTGAAATGATTCTTTTGGCGATTACATTAGTAATGGTAGCAGCGGTATTCTTCATCGTAAGAAATATCTATGTTACTAAAAACAAAATGGCTCAACCAGAAGAAAATTATAAAGGCTGGGAAAGACTTTCAGCTAAAAAATTATTAATAGACGAACTTTATAATGCTACGGTAGTGAAACCTGTAGAAGGTCTTGGAAAAGGCACCAGAATGTTTGATAAACTGATGGATAGATTCTTCAATTTTGTAGGTTTCGGAGCAGTAGAATCTGGAAGATCGTTTAAAAAATTCCAAAATGGTAATGTAGAAAATTATGTTCTCATTATGTCTTTGGCAATCGGTTTAATTTTAATTGTTAACTTTTTATTACAATAGCAAATGTTAGAAGCACTGTTACTTTTACCTTTAATTGGTTCAGGATTAGTTTTTGCGTTTAGAAACTCTAATAGCAAATATTTAGCAGTAGGAATTGCTTTCGTGCAGATGTTTTTAACATTCTACATGCTATCACAATTTAATAATGTACCTACGGTAGACTCTCCATTGCAATTTGAGATTATCAAACCGTGGTCATCATATATTAAAAGCACATTACACTTCGGTGTAGACGGAATGAGCATGCTTTTGTTATTATTAACAAACATTTTAGTTCCATTAATTATTCTTTCTTCTTTCAATGAAAACAAAAAATACAATAATAATTTCTACGCGTTAATCCTATTAATGCAGTTTGGTTTAGTAGGTGTTTTCACTGCTCTAGACGGATTATTATTCTACGTTTTTTGGGAAGTAACGCTTATCCCAATTTGGTTCATCGCTGGACTTTGGGGAGACGAAGAAAAAAGAATTAAAGTTACTACTAAGTTTTTCGTATATACTTTTGTAGGTTCATTATTTATGTTCATTGGTTTGATTTATGTTTACAACCATGCTGCATCTTTTGAACTGACAGATTTATACAATGCTAACTTAAACGAAGTACAACAAGTAGTGGTTTTCTGGTTAATTTTCTTAGCTTTTGCTGTAAAATTACCAATTTTCCCACTTCACAATTGGCAACCAGATACTTATACATTCTCTCCTACTCAAGGAACGATGTTGCTTTCTGGGATCATGCTTAAAATGGCAATTTATGGTGTTTTAAGATATTTATTACCAATTGCGCCAACTGCTTTACTAGGAACTTCTGGACAAGTCGTGATGATTCTTTCTATTCTTGGAGTGGTTTACGGAGCGCTTATTGCGATTGTACACCATGATATTAAGAAAATTATCGCTTACTCATCTCTTTCACACGTAGGATTAATGGTGGCAGGTATTTTTGCTTCTGCTATTCTTACCGCTCAAGGAAATTTTACTTTCGAAGGAGCACAAGGAGCTTTGGTTCAAACTTTTGCACACGGTATTAATGTGGTAGGTTTATTCTACTGTGCTGATATTTTAATCAAACAATTTAAAACAAGAGACATCAGACAAATGGGAGGTTACGCTAAAGCGGCTCCTAAATTTGCTACGCTTTTCATGATTTTATTACTTGGTTCTATGGGAGTTCCATTAACCAATGGATTCATCGGCGAATTTATTTTATTAAAATCTATTTTTGATTATGATAAAGTGGTAGTCGTTTTTGCAGGTCTTACTATTATTCTAGCCGCAGTTTATCTGCTAAGAATGTATGGAAAAGCCATGTTTGGAACTGGTGATGAAAGAGTAGTAAATACCTTAAAAGACATTTCTAATGTAGAATTTGTAGTATTGGCAAGTTTAGCTGTAGTGGTAATCGTATTAGGAGTTTTCCCAAGCAGTGTTTTAGAAATGGTGAATAGTTCGTTGAAGTTTATCTACTCTTCTATTAAGGGTTAAAAAAATAATAAATTTTAGAATTTGTCTTTTGAGAATCTCAAATCTCAAATCTTAAATCTCAAATCTATAAATAATGAGTGTTTTAGTAGTTTTATTCCTTACGGCAGTATTAGCATTATTTTCTGGTGTTTATAATCAAGGAAAATTTGCAAGATATATCGGAATTTTGGGACTTTTGGTTGCACTTTGTGTAAGCTTCTCTCCTGAGTTAGCATTTTTTAATCAATACAAATCTATGTTTGATTTTAATGAGAATGCGGCTTTATTTACCAAAATTTCGTTAGTGGTTACATTGTTAATTTTCTTCTTAGGAAGTTTTGCATTTAACAATCACCGTAGTCACCAATCAGAATTATATTCGTTAATGTTGTTTTCATTAATCGGAGCAGTAATTCTTTTCAGTTTTACAAATTTAGTAACACTATTCTTAGGAATCGAAATCTTATCTATTCCGCTATATGTAATGGCTGGAAGTAACAAGACTGATTTACGCTCAAACGAAGCTTCAATTAAGTATTTCTTAATGGGAGCATTTGCTACAGGATTCCTTCTTTTCGGGATTGCATTAATTTATGGAAGCACAGGTAGTTTTGACGTTCATGTAATCAATACTTTCAGCGTAGCAAATCCTAAAGATTTAATGTTTGTAATGGGAATCATGTTAATGTTGGTAGCAATGGCATTTAAGGTTTCTCTAGCTCCTTTCCACATGTGGAGTCCAGATGTTTACCAAGGTGCTCCATCATTGATTACTACATTCATGGCTTCTGTAGTAAAAATTGCTGCATTCTTTGCATTCTTCAAAGTTATGAATCTTGCTTTTGCAGGAAGCATTAAAGAATGGATTAACATTCTAGGCGTTTTAGTCATCATGACACTTTTATTAGCCAATGCAATGGGATTAGCACAAACCAATGCTAAGAGAATGTTGGCTTATTCATCTGTTTCTCATGCAGGTTATTTAGGTTTAATTTTCTTTGGAGCAAACAGCTTATCTGTATATAATTTAGCATTTTATCTATTCGCATATTCACTATCTACAGTTGGAGTATTTATGACTTTAATTTGGGTAGAAAAACTGAAAAGAGAAACTTCTTTTGAAGCATTCAAAGGATTAGCAAAATCTGAACCTTTATTAGCGGTTGTTACTGCGGTTTCATTATTATCAATGGCAGGAATTCCATTAACAGCAGGATTCGTAGCGAAATTTAACATTTTTGCTCAAGCGATGAATGGAGCTGCTTTCCTAGTTTTGATTGCTGTATTAGGTTCTGCACTAAGTATCGCTTATTATTTAAAACTGATTATTTCAATGTTTTTCCATACAGAAACTACATTTAAAAGTTCAGAAAAAGTAAGCATTACGTATAATATTATTGCAGTTTTCATCATTGTAGCAATTCTTGCAATAGGTATTTATCCAGACCTTTTCAAAGTACAATTCGGACTTTAATTAGCAAGACTTAATCATAAAATAAACACAATTCAGAAATGGGTTGTGTTTTTGTTTTTATTTTATTAATATTAAAGTAAATAAAAAACTCTAGCGTATCAATATTTATATGAAATTCTTAAAAAAAATGATAATTACATTTACCATACTCATTGCAGCTATTGCAATAGGAACATATCTTTTTATGCAAGGCAAACAATTTGGAGAGTTACCTTCTGGAAAAAGATTAGAAAGAATTCTAAAATCACCTCATTACAAAAACGGAAAATTCCAAAACCTCAATCCTACTCCACAATTGGCAGAAGATACCTCAATGCCAAAAGTTCTCTATAATTTCTTTTTCTCAAAAGTAGAAAACGCCACTCCCAAAAAGAAATTCCATTTCACTAAAACCGATTTAAAAAACCTTAACCCAACCGAAAACTTCTACATTTGGATGGGGCATTCCTCCTATTTTCTACAAATTGATGGTAAAAAAATATTAGTTGATCCTGTTTTCAGCGGTAGCGTTTCTCCGCTAAAATTCACCAACAAAGCCTTTGACGGAACAGACATTTACACCACAGAAGACATTCCAGAATTAGATTATTTGGTGATTACCCACGATCATTGGGATCATTTAGATTACGAAACCGTTACAAAACTTCGTCCGAAAGTAAAACAAATCATCACAGGTTTAGGAACTGGTGCGCATTTGGAATCTTGGGATTTTGAACCTTCAAAAATTGTAGAATTAGATTGGTTCGAAAGTTCTAACTTAGGAAATGGATATAAAATTAATGCAGAACCAGCTAGACATTTTTCTGGTAGAGGATTCAAAAGAGACCAAGCAATTTGGGCAAGTTTTGTTTTGGAAACACCAAATTCTAAAATTTATATCGGCGGAGATTCTGGTTATGACAATCACTTCAAAAAAATTGGAGAAAAATACGGAAAACTTGACTTGGCAATCCTAGAAACTGGACAATATAACGCTGCTTGGAAATACATTCACATGCTTCCAGGTGAGCAATTACAAGCAATGAAAGATTTAAATGCCGACAGAATGATTGCAGTTCATAATTCTAAATTCAAACTAGCACTTCACTCTTGGTATGAACCTATGGAGAAACTTCATGAACTCAATACCGAAAAATTGAGAGTCATCACTCCAAAAATTGGTGAAAAAGTTTTTTGGCAAGATGATGAAAAAATTTATCCTAAGTGGTGGAAAGAATATAAATAAATGCAACGCAATTCAGCAATGAGTTGCGTTTTTCTTTGAAAACAATTGACGCTCGCTTCGCTCGCGCCAAAACTCAAAATAAATTTTAATCATATGATTAAATAATTTGTTTAAATCAAATATTTAATTGTACATTTGTTTTATGAAAAGTGAAAAACAGATGAATGAAAAAGAACAATCTACCGAAGAAAAAATTCTAGAAGCAGCTTCAGAAGTCTTTACCGAAAAGGGATTTGCAGGAACCAGAACCAGAGATATTGCCGAAAAAGCAGGAATAAATCTGGCACTACTCAATTACTATTTCAGAAGTAAAGAAAAACTTTTTGAACAAGTGATGAAGATAAAAGTAGTGCTACTCTTCGGGAAGATTTTCCCTATTCTAAGCAACGAGAAAACATCTTTAGAAGAAAAAATAGACTTGGCTTCAGAAAAATATTTCGAAATTTTGTCTAGAAATCCTAATCTTCCTCTTTTTGTAATCAGTGAAATTCAGAAAAAAAATTCTAACATCACAAAGATTATTCCTGTAAATAAAATTTTTGAAAATTCTGTCATCATCAAACAAATCAAAGAAAAAAGACCAGAAATCAATCCATTGCATTATTTAGTCAATTTCTTAGCGATGACTATTTTTCCTTTTGTAGCTAAACCCGTTTTTAACGCTTTTGAACTGACTAATGAAACAGAATACCACCAATTCATTAGCGAAAGAAGAAAACTCGTTCCAATCTGGATGAAACAACTTTTAGAAATAAAAACTGAAAATCTTTAACACGATGGAAAAACTTAAATACATTTTCCTCTTATTCATAGGGCTCATCAATGCCCAAGAAACCATTACCCTTGAACAATGTTACCAATGGTCACGAGAAAATTATCCTTTAATCAAAAAAAAAGAATTGATTAAAAAAGCAGAGCAATACACGACAGAAAATGCCCTAAAAGTCTGGCTTCCTCAAGTCAATATTACTGCGCAAGCAACTTACCAAAATGATGTGACTCAATTTCCCGTGAAATTGCCAAACGTGAATGTAGAACCACTCAGCAAAGACCAATACAAAGTTTATGCAGACGTTTCTCAAACCATTTACGATGGCGGAAATATTAGAAATCAGAAAAATTTAGCAAAAATCCAATCCGAAGTTCAAACCATACAAACTGAAGTGGAATTAGACAAACTGAAAGAGAGAATTAATCAACTCTATTTTGGGATTCTTCAAACCAATAAACAATGGACTCAACTACAATTCACAAAACTCGACATCAAAGAAGGCATCAAAAAAGCAGAAGCTCAATTGAAAAATGGGGTTATTTTCAGAAGTAATTTAGATGTTTTAAAAGCAGAATTGGTAAAAATTGAACAAAAAGAAATTGAACTTCAAGCCATAAAGCAAAATTTCGTGCAAATGCTTTCTTACTTCATCAAGAAAAATATCGACGAAAATACTCAATTAGAAACTCCTGAAAAAATTCTATTAACGAAGAATAATAACCGTTCAGAACTAAAACTTTTTGATACACAGAAACAACTCCTCGAAACACAAAGGAAAATCATCAATACTAAAAACACTCCAAAACTAGGAGCTTTTTTCACAGGAGGATACGGAAAACCGGGTTTTAATATGCTGAAAAATGAGTTTGACCTTTTCTATATTGGTGGAATTAGACTTAATATCCCGATTTCTGGATTTTACACTCAGAAAAACGATTTGGCTTTGTTAGAAAATCAGTCACAAGATATCGAAATCCAAAGAGAAAACTTCTTGTTTAACCAAAATTTTATTGAAATCCAACAAAGAAATGACCTTGAAAAGATTCAAAATTTAATTGACAAAGACAATGAACTGATTGAACTAAGAAAAAACATCAAAACAGCAAGTCTTGCCCAATTAGAAAATGGCGTTATCAATACCAATGATTATCTGCGAGAAGTAACCGCCGAAGAACAAGCAATTCTCACAAAAATTACCCACGAAATTCAATATTTATTGACACAATATAATTTGAAAGCTCAACTAAATAATTGAAAATGGAAAGGGAAAATTAAACTTCTTAACAACTTCACGATTCTACAACTTTACAAAAAATAAAAAATGAAAAAATATATTCTTCCTCTACTAGTTTTGACCATTTTCTCTTGCAAAAGAGCAGACCAAGATTATGATGCTTCTGGAACTTTCGAAGCAGATGAAATCATCGTTACAGCGGAAGCTACAGGTAAAATCCTCGAACTCAATATCAATGAAGGAGATGCATTAAAAGCCAATCAAAACATAGGTCTTATTGACGGAAAAGGCGTAGAATTACAAAAAGAACAGGTTTTGGCTTCTATCAATGCCATCGAACAAAAAACCAATGATGCAGCACCTCAAATTGCAGTTCTGCAATCTCAGTTAGCTACACAAAATTCTCAAATTACTGTGCTTCAAGAGCAATTAAACAATGCAGTGAGAGAAAGAAACAGAACCGCCAATCTCGTAAAATCAGATGCTGCAACGCGCAAGCAATTAGATGATTTAAACGGAAATGTTGTGGTAATTCAAAAACAAATAGCAACTGCAAAATCACAATCAGAAATTTTAAAACAACAGATTTCTTCTACTCTAGAACAAGTGAAAATCCAGAATAGAGCTATTTTAAGTGAAAAAAATCCTACCGAGAAGAAAGTTTTGCAAATAGATGAACAGCTAAAACATAATGTTATTTCTTCACCCATCAAAGGAATTGTACTTACCAAATACATGAATAAAGGTGAGTTTGCCACCATCGGAAAACCAATTTATAAAATGGCGAATTTAGATGAAATGATACTGAGAGCTTACATTACAGGAGACCAATTGGCAAAAGTAAAAGTCAGACAAAATGTAAAAATTTTAGTTGACGCAGGAAATGGCGAAACCAAAGAAATGAACGGAAAAATCTACTGGATTTCACAAAAATCTGAATTCACTCCCAAAACCATTCAAACCAAAGATGAGAGAGCCAATCTAGTATACGCTACCAAAATACATGTTAAAAATGATGGCTTTCTAAAAATTGGAATGTACGGAGAAGTGAAACTTTAATTATGAATAGTGAATTTAAAAAATTTGTGGACTTTGCTAATCATCTTTGATGATTCTTTGCGAACTTAAAAAATATTTTCAGAGTTGTAAAAAAAAATCTTTGCGCACTTTGCGTTAAAAACAATGATTAAAGTAGAATACATATCAAAATCTTACGGCGAAAAAAAACAAAAAATTCTGGCGGTAGATAATATTTCCTTTTCGGTAGAAAATGGAGAAATTTTCGGGTTAATTGGTCCCGATGGAAGTGGCAAAACCTCTATTTTCCGAATGCTGACTACTCTTCTACATCCAGATTCTGGTTCTGCAGAAATTGAAGGACTTGATGTGGTTGAAGACTACAAAAAAATTCGTCAAATTCTTGGTTATATGCCAGGAAAATTTTCTCTGTATCAAGATTTAACTGTAGAAGAAAATCTAGAATTTTTCGCTAGTGTTTTCAATACAAGCATACAAGAAAATTACGATTTAATCAAAGATATTTATCAGCAGATTGAACCATTTAAAGACCGAAAAGCAGGAAAACTTTCTGGCGGAATGAAGCAGAAATTAGCCCTTTCTTGCGCTCTGATTCATAAGCCAAAAGTTTTATTTCTAGATGAACCTACAACAGGAGTTGACCCAGTTTCGAGAAAAGAATTTTGGGAGATGCTGAAACGCTTAAAACAACAAGGCATCACCATCGTGGTAGCTACTCCTTACATGGATGAAGCCACACTCTGTGACAAAGTTGCTCTCATGCAAAACGGAAAAATTTTAAAAATTGACACTCCACAAAACATTTGTAATAGCTATCCTGAAGATTTATACGAAGTAAAAACCGAAAATATTCCTGCACTCATCAAAATCCTTAAAGAATACGAAACCACTAAAAACACTTATGCCTTTGGCGAATTTGTACACGTGGTGATTAAAAAAGAAAAAGATTTTAAAAAGGAAACTCTTGAGAAATTTTTACAAGAAAAAAGATTTAACAAAATTGAAATCAACAGAATAGAAGCTACCATAGAAGATAGTTTTATTCTTTTACTCTCAAATCATGAATAAAGAAATCGCCATACAAGCCGAACAAATCACTAAAACATTTGGAGATTTCACTGCGGTAGACCATATTTCCTTTGAAGTAAAAAAGGGAGAGATCTTCGGATTTCTAGGCGCAAATGGAGCTGGAAAAACCACCGCAATGCGCATGTTTTGCGGACTTTCTACACCCACTTCTGGTAAAGCGATAGTTGCTGGATTTGATGTCTACAAAAACGCTGAACAAATCAAAAAAAACATAGGCTACATGAGTCAAAAGTTTTCTTTGTATGAAAACTTATCCATTTTAGAAAATTTGGAATTCTTTGGCGGAATCTATGGTTTAAGTATGAAGGAAATCAAACAAAAAAGCAAAGAACTCATTGAGAAATTAGGTTTAGAACAAGAAAAAAACAAGATGGTTTCCGAACTTCCGCTGGGTTGGAAACAGAAACTGGCATTTTCAGTCGCCATTTTTCATCAGCCAGAAATTGTTTTTCTAGACGAACCAACTGGTGGTGTAGACCCTATTACCAGAAGACAATTTTGGGACTTAATTTATGATGCTTCAGAACAAGGAATTACCATTTTTGTCACTACACATTATATGGACGAAGCCGAATATTGCAACCGAGTTTCCATCATGGTTGACGGAAAAATTGCAGCAATTGACTCTCCTGAAAATTTGAAAAAAAGTTTTCAAGCCAGAACCATGGACGAAGTATTTTATCAATTAGCCAGAGGCGCAAAAAGAAGTGCTGATTAAAATGAAACAGTTATTCCCATTTATCCGAAAAGAATTTTATCACCTTCTGCGTGATAGAAGAACTTTATTCATTCTTCTTGCAATGCCAATTATACAAGTATTGCTGTTCGGTTTTGCGCTTTCTACGGAGATTAAAAACACCAAAGTAGCTGTTTTTGATCAAGATAAAAGCATCATTTCAGCACAATTGGTTTCTAAAATTCATAAAAATCAATATTTTGACTTTGAAAAAAATCTGACTTCTAACAAAGACTTTGAAAACGCTTTTAAAGACGGAAAAACAAAGCTACTTCTCGTTATTCCTTCTGATTTCTCAGAAAATTTAACTCAAGAAAAAAAAGCAAAATTGCAGATTTTAGTTGACGGAACAGATGTAAACCTCGGAAATCAAATCGCGAATTATTTCCAAAATATAGTCCTGGATTTCTATCAAAGTCAACAAAAAGAAACACTGCTAACGTTTTCTGTTTCTCCAGAAATTAGAATGCTCTATAATCCTCAACTTAAAGGAGCACCTAATTTCGTTCCGGGAGTTGTTGCACTCGTTTTATTGATTGTTTGCGTGATGATGACTGCAATTGCCATCGTAAAAGAAAAAGAAACAGGAACAATGGAAATTCTATTGGTTTCGCCTATGAAACCTCAATTTATCATTATTTCTAAAGCAATCCCTTACTTTATTTTAGCGATGGGAATTCTTGGAGTAATTCTACTTTTAAGTTATTTTTTACTGGATTTACCCATAAAAGGAAGCATCATTTTGCTGTTTTTTGTGAGCACTATTTTCATCATCACCAATTTACTTATCGGGATTTTAATTTCTATTTTTTCAAAAACTCAACAACAAGCTATGCTTTTTTCGATGATGGGAACCATGCTTCCTACACTCATGCTGAGCGGATTTATGTTTCCTATCGAAAATATGCCCATTCCATTACAAGTGATGTCTAATATTATCCCTGCAAAATGGTATTATATCATGATTAAAAATATTATGATCAAAGGAACCGGACTCGCCGTAATCTGGAAATCCCTTTTAATTTTAACAGGAATGATGATGGTTTTTTTCACGATTGCTGTGAAAAAATTTAAAATAAGATTGGAATGATGATTCACATGCATCTCAAAATTGAAAAATTATGAAACAGCTACTCTTCTTACTTCGTAAAGAATTCCGACAAATTTTTCGGAACAAATCTATATTGGCAATTATTTTTGTTGCACCGATGATGCAGCTCATCATCTTGCCTTTAGCTGCAAGTTATGAGATAAAAAACATCAATCTATCTGTTGTAGACCATGACCACTCTAGTTTTTCAAGGGAATTAATTCAAAAAATAACCGCAAGTAACTATTTCAAATTGCAATATTACGGTGAAGACTACCAAAAAGCTTTTGAAACCATAGAAAGCGAAAAATCAGATATTATTCTAGAAATTCCACCAAAATTTGAACAAAATTTAGTGAGGGAAAATCAACAAAAAGTATTGGTTGCTATTAATGCAATAAACGGCACTAAAGCAGGATTGGGAGGAAGTTATCTAGCACAAATTTTACAAGATTATAACCAAAATATCCAAACGAAACTCTCACCAAAATTGGTTGAATTTCAAAAAAATGCAGGTCTAGAAGTAAATGCTACCCTTTGGTTCAATAGATTTTACAACTACAGATTGGCTCTGGTTCCAGGTATTTTGGCATTTCTTGTGACGCTAGTTGGCGGAATGCTTTCGGCGCTAAACATTGTCTCTGAGAAAGAAATTGGCACAATTGAACAAATTAATGTTTCACCCATCAAAAAATCTACTTTCATCCTCGGGAAACTTATTCCCTTTTGGATTTTGGCAAATGTAGCTTTTACCATGGGACTTTTGGTTTCCAGATTTGTCTATGGGATAGAAATTTACGGAAGTTTACCACTACTTTATTTCTTTGTGGGAGTTTATCTTTTAGCCATTTTAGGATTTGGTTTATTGATTTCAACCTATAGTGAAACGCAGCAACAAGCGATGTTTACCATATTTTTCTTCATGATGATTTTTATAATGATGAGCGGTTTATACACGCCCATTGAAAGCATGCCAGAATGGTCTCAAAAATTGACGCTTCTTAATCCGCTTACGTATTTAATAGAAGTGATACGATTAATTATGCTCAAAAATTCTGGATTCAAAGATTTAATTCCTCAGTTTATCTCCATTTTAGGAATGGCAGTTTTCTTTAACTCTTGGGCTGTTTGGAATTACAGAAAGACTTCTTAATTTGGGAAAAAATCTAGTTTTTCTTACTATTTTTCATTTTTTGAGGTTAAAGAATTCATCTTTCTAAAATAAAATTCAGTTTTAACAATCATAATAACGATTAATTATTATTTTTGTTAAAATTTATTTGACTTATGAAGAAAATACTTGCGCTTTTAGCAATTTTTAGTATTGTTTGGCTTTCTGCTCAAAATACTTTTGTAAAAGACAATTACACCAAAAAAGAAGTGTACATCACCATGAGAGATGGTGTAAAATTATTCACCTCCATCTACATTCCGAAAGATATTACCGCTAAAAACAAATATCCTTTTTTAATGCAGAGAACCTGCTATTCTGTAGCGCCTTATGGTGAAGATCAGTATAAAAGAAGCCTTGGTCCGAATAAATTTTTACAAAACGATAAATATATTTTCGTCTATCAAGACGTTCGCGGAAGATACATGAGCGAAGGTACATTTACCAACATGACGCCTCAAGTAGACCATAAAACAAAGAAAGACGTAGACGAAAGTACCGATACTTATGACACGATTGATTGGCTCATCAAAAATATTGAAAACAATAACGGAAATGTAGGTCAATACGGAACTTCTTATCCTGGTTTTTATGCTGCAGTAGGTACTTTAGCAAATCACCCTGCTTTGAAAGCTTCTTCTCCTCAAGCTCCTATTTCAGATTTCTGGTTTGACGATTTTCATCACAATGGTGCTTTTATGATGGGATATTTTAGAACTTTCCCTGTATTTGGAGTACAAAAAACTAAGCCAGAAAATTCTGCTTGGTACACAGAACAAAGCAAAAAATTAGGTGCAAAATCTGAAGATGGTTCACTTTTCTTCAATGAAATGGGAACGCTAAAAGATGGCATTGACAAATATTACGGAAGAGATAATTTTTTCATCAATGAAATTGTAGACCATCCTAATTATGATGATTTCTGGAAAAAAAGAGACCTTTTACCTCATCTCAAAAACATAAAACACGCGGTAATGACAGTTGGCGGTTGGTTTGATGCAGAAGATTTGAGAGGTCCGCTTCACATTTATAAAACCATCGAAAAAAATAATCCTAAAGCTAAAAACTCTATTGTAATGGGACCATTTTCTCATGGTGGTTGGTCTTATGAAATGGGAAAACATTTTCATAATGAAGTATATTTCGGGGATAGCATTGCTACTTTTTATCAAAAAAATATAGAAACTCCGTTCTTTAATCATCATTTAAAGAATACTAAATCTGCAACTGAACTTCCTGAAGCCTATATGTTTGATACTGGGAAAAAAGAATGGAAACAATTTGCAGAATGGCCACCGAAAAATGCTCAAAAAACTGCTTTTTATTTAAGAGAAAACGGACAATTTAGCACAGAATCTCCAAGTTCTGCTTCTTTCACAGAATATTTCTCTGACCCAAACAAACCAGTTCCGAGCAGTACCAATTTGAAAGACTTCAATGGTTTTACGCCTAGAAATTACATGAGTGAAGACCAAAGATTTGCAGAAAATAGACCAGATGTAGCTTCTTTCACCACAGAAATCCTTGTAGAAGACCTTACTTTGGCTGGAGAAATTAAAGTAAAATTAAAAATAGCGACTACAGGAACAGATGCAGATTTCTTCGTGAAACTGATTGATATTTATCCTGCAGACGAAAAAGGAATGAAAGAAAAACCAGGCGTTATCTACGGAAATTATCACCAAATGGGAAGAAGCGAAATTATGCCTGCGAGATTTAGAAATTCTTTTGAAAAACCAGAAGCATTGGTTCCTAATCAAGAAACAGAAGTGGTTTTTAACCTTCAAGATGTATTGCACACTTTCAAAAAAGGTCACAAAATCCAAATTCAAGTGCAGAGTACAGCTTATCCATTATTTGCTGTAAATCCTCAGAAATTTTTAGAAAATCCTTACAAAGCAGAAAAATCTGATTATACTAAAGCTTTCCAAAAAATCTTTAACAACTCAGTAATTGAAGTAGAGATTTTGAAATAAAAATGTAGAATTGGCAGAAGAAATATTCTGCCAATTTATTTTCAATCAAAAAATAATAGCTAACTTGTCAAGAAAAATTGGTTATGCAACCCGATAAACCTAAAAACCTTAATGACCATCTTGCTAATGAAAGAACTTTTTTAGCATGGTCAAGAACGGGAATTGGAGTAATGGCGTTCGGTTTTGTAGTGGTAAAATTCTCTCTTTTTTTGAAACAATTTTCACTGATATTTGGAAACCAAAACATCATTCATAGCAAAGGTTATTCAGCAGAAATTGGGATTTTACTGGTCGTTTTTGGACTTATAATTTCAATTTTTGGATACTTCCGTTATAAAAAAACTGAAAAACAGATTAATGAAGATACATTTAAAAATAATTCTTTTTTAATCGGGCTTTCAACCATTATATTGATTGTTTTCACCTTGATTCTCATTTGGTATTTGATTACCAGCGTAGAATCTTATGCGAAATAATTAAACCGTTTTCTTGGCTTCTTCCCAAAGGATATCCATTTCTTCTAAAGGCATTTCTGCAAGGTTAAGATTCTTTTCTAAAGCCAATTTTTCTAGCGTTTGGAAACGTTTGATGAATTTAATATTGGTGCGTTCCAAAGCAGAATCCGCATTAAGCCCAGAAATTCTAGCATAATTAATCAGCGAAAAGAAAACATCTCCCAATTCTTGTTCCTTTTTTTCGGGATTGGTTTCGGCGTGAAATTCGGCAAGTTCTTCATCTACTTTTTTCCAAGCATCTTCGGCAGAAGCAAATTCAAAACCTATTCCTTTTACTTTTTCCTGAATTCGATATGCTTTAATAATCGGTGGCAAACTTTTCGGAACTCCTGCTAAAATAGACTTGTTTCCTTCTTTTAGCTTCAGTTTTTCCCAATTTTGTTTCACTTCTTCTTCGTCTTTCACTTCTACATTTCCATAAATGTGAGGATGACGGAAAATGAGTTTCTCATTAAGTGAATTAATCACATCTGCAATATCAAAACTCTTCTTTTCGGAACCAATTTTAGCATAAAAAACCAAATGCAACAAAACATCGCCCAATTCTTTCTTAATTTCGGCGAGATTTTCTTCGAGCAAAGCATCAGAAAGTTCGTAGACTTCTTCTAGCGTCAAATGTCTCAAAGATTGCAAATCTTGCTTTTTATCCCAAGGACATTTTTCTCGCAAATCGTCCATGATATCGAGTAATTTAGAGAAAGCTTCTAGTTTTTGTTCTTTGGAGTTCATACCATAAGTTTAAGGTTAAGGCAAAGGTAAAGATTGAACATAAAAAATCCCGCAGATTTCTTAGAAAAACACCAATAAAATGTCTTAATCTTTGAAATCTGCGGGAAAATATAAATTGTTATCCCTGTTTTCTTTGAGTAGATTTTACGGTAGTTTTAGCAGATGAAGATGCTTTCGCTTTTGGGGCAGCTGGTTTCTCCGCTTTTGGAGTAGCTTTTTTAGCTGCTGCTTTCTTTTCTACTGGCTTTTCTTCTACTATTTCAGCGTCTTCTACTGTTGGTTCTTCTTCTTTTACAAAAGCTTCTGGCTTAATATATCCTGCTTTTTGTAATAAGTTATACCATTGTACCAATTTTTTGATATCTGAACCGTAAACTCTATCTACGTCATAGTTTGGTAAAACTGAAGACATGAAAGATTTTAATTCATTTTCAGAAGATTTGTGATTAATGGCTTCTTTATAGTCAAATTTTTCAGCAATGTTTTTCATTACTTCAAAAAGTGGAACTTCTTGGTCAAAAGTATAAATCGCAATATTGTCTAATAAACTTACTTGAGAAGTATTAGAAATGCTTGCTTTTTTTCCTGTAGAAATATCTTCTACGATAAAACCTGATCTTAATTGCGTTACTAGGGTAAACAAACCTGGTTTCCCAGAAATCGAAATTATTTTTTCTAACTGCATTTTATTTTTATTTTTTTAAGTTCAATAGAGTTGTGTTCAAGATTTTTTGGTGATTCAATAAGTCTCGAACTTGAAGTTTTTGTTACTTAGGAAATCTCATTTTATATCCTACATGAATATCTCCTGAAGTAATTTTAGTCAATTTTCCTTTGATGATTTTTTTCTTTAGAGGACTGAGTTTATCCGTAAAAAGTACGCCTTCTATATGGTCATACTCATGCTGAATTACTCTGGCTCTAATGTCTGAAAACGTTTCGGTATGTTTAACGAAATTTTCGTCAAAATATTCTATCAAAATCGTTTCTTTTCTGCTTACATCTTCTCTCACATCTGGAATCGAAAGACAACCTTCATTAAATTTCCATTCATTACCGCTTTCTTCTAAAATTCTAGCGTTGATGAATACTTTTTTGAAATCTTGCAATTCATCTGCAATATCTTCATAATCTTCATCATCAGCTAATGGAGTTACATCTACGATGAAAAGACGAATGTCTAAGCCAATTTGAGGCGCAGCAAGACCTATTCCATGTGCTGCGTTCATGGTTTCGAACATATTGTCTATAAGTTCTTTAAGCTCAGGATAATCTGGCGAAATATCATGGGCTTTTTTTCTTAAAACTGTGTCTCCGTATGCTCTGATTGGTAAAATCATCTTTGTTTTTGTTCTAAAAAATTCTGTAAAATTATGGTAGCACTCACTTTATCAATAAGCGCTTTTTCTTGTCTCTGTTTTTTATTTTTCCCACTTTGAGAGATAAAAAACGAAGCCATTTTTGAGGTAAAACGTTCATCAAATCGATGAATTTCTACTTCGGGAAAAAGTTCTTTCACTTTTTCTATAAATTTTAAAATATCCGTCTCAATTTCTGATAAATTCCCCTTCAAATCAGTAGGTAATCCTATTACCAAAGTTTCAACTTTATTTTCTGAAAAATATTTTTCTAAAAAAGAAAATATATTTTTAGTTTCTACAGTAGTTAACGCACTAGCAATCAACTGCATATCATCTGTAGCTGCAATTCCGCAACGCACTTTTCCGTAATCAATAGCAACTACTTGACTCATAGTTTGCAAATTTACTAAAATTTTTCAGCTTGTAGAAATTCAAATTTTTGCTAATTTTAAACTCAGAAACTTTTCTACCCTATGAAAACACTTCTTTTAGTAAGACATGCCAAAAGTGATTGGCCAACGAACATAGATGATTTTGACCGACCACTGAATGAGCGCGGACACAAAGATGCACCTAAAATGGCGAAATTCCTCAAAGAAATTTCTGTAACCATAGATGGATTTGTGACCAGTCCTGCAAAAAGAGCATTGACTACTTGCAGATATTTCGCCGAAGTGTTCGAAAATAAAAACATTCAAAAAATAGAAGAATTATACAATGCTTCGCCTACAGAATTTCTAGAAGTGATAGAACATCTGAACGATTCTTTAGATCATGTTGCCATTTTTTCTCATAATAACGGGATTACCTATTTTGCTAATTCTCTAACCAATGAAAATATAGAACACATGCCAACTTGTTCTGTGGTAGCTTTTAAAATTTCTGCCGAAAGTTGGAAAGAGTTTAAAAACGCAGAGAAAAATTTCTTATTCTTCCACAATCCAAAAGAAATATAAAACATGAAAATTGCAGCAATAGACATCGGGAGTAATGCAGCAAGATTGCTCATCAATGAAGTAAAAGAACCTAAAAAAGGAAAGCCAGAATTCGTAAAACTGAATCTTCTGAGAATTCCTTTCAGATTGGGAATAGACGTTTTTACCACTGGCGAAATTGGCAAAGAAAGAAAGGAAATGGTCATTAAATCTATGAAAGTTTTCTCTCAATTGATGGAAATTTATGGCGTAGAACATTACCGAGCTTGTGCTACCAGTGCGATGAGAGATGCTAAAAATGGCAAAGAAATTATAGATTTGGTCAAAAAGGAATCAGGAATACAGATTGAAATTATTTCTGGCGATGAAGAAGCTACGCTTATCTACGAAAATCACGTAGCAGAAGGACTTGACAAAAATTTTGGATATTTATACATAGACGTAGGTGGTGGTTCTACAGAATTGACATACTACGAAAATGGCAAAATGAAATACGAACATTCTTTCAATATTGGTACGATTAGATTGCTCAATAATCTAGTGACCAAAGAAAATTGGGAAGAAATGAAAAGCGAAATCAAAACCAAAATTGTGAGCAAAAAACCTATGGTTGCGATTGGTTCTGGCGGAAATATCAATAAAATTTTCAGTATGAGCAAAACCAAAGACGGAAAACCAATGTCTGCGAATATGCTCAAAACATTTTACAAAGATTTAAAAGAACTTACCGTAGAAGAAAGAATGCTAAAACATAATTTGAGAGAAGACAGAGCAGATGTAATTGTTCCAGCATTAGAAATTTTCAATAAAGTATTAAGTTGGGCAGAAATTTCACAGATTTTCGTTCCTAAAATTTCTGTTGCAGATGGATTAATTCACAGTATTTATGATAAAGTTCGTAAATGATAATTTATAAAAACATTTTAACCATGAAAAAAATAATTATATTAGGTTTATTAGTACATTTAATTTCTTGTTCAGAAAATCAAGAAACATTTGAGCGAAAAGAAAATAAAGAAGAGGAAAAAGTTTCCAATTTAAAAATTCAAACTCATGAATCTTTTGAAATTGATAGCAGTGGAATTGTAATATTCCCTTTACAAATTGGAGAAACTGATGATTCTAGATTAAAAGGCTCTTTTGAGTCTGGAAAAAGAGATGCTTATTGGAATATGATTTTCTACAATACAAGTACTGGAAAGAAACATTGGTTAAGTGACAAAAAAATGTTAATCCTTAATTATGAAACCAATTACGATAATAGTAGCTATTATTCTTCTGAGGATTCCGATACTCCAAAAATTGATAATTATTCTTCTAAAAATTATATTATCTATAATATGATTACAGAGGATTTTAACCAAGATAAAAAATTAAATTATAGCGATCCAACTTATCTTTTTATTACTGACAAAGAAGGCAAAAATTTAAAACAAATTTCCCCAAGCAATCTTAATGTAGTTGATTGGAAATTAATTCCAAAAACCAATAAGATTATCATCAATGCTAGAAAAGATATCAATGGAAATAAAAATTTTGAAGACAGTGAAGATGAATTAATCAATTTAGAATTTGATTTAAATAGTCAAAAAACCGCTAAATTAATTTTTGATAAAAAAGAGAAAGATTCTTTGATTAAAAATTTTAAAAAGAATTGGAATACAAAATAAAGATTGTTTTTTTTGCTAAATTAATATACATTTTAAAAATCATTTAATAATTCTTTATACCTTTATTCTACCTTTCTGAAAAGAAAGGTTTTTTTCTTACAAAAAAATAAAGAATGAATACTCAATTATCCTATGTTCACGGCGATTCTTCTATTCCACTTTTAGGAGAAACTATTGGCGAAAATCTAAAAAAAACAGTAGAAAAATTTCCTAAAAATGATGCTCTGATTTGCTCACATCAAAATTATCGAGCAACTTACGAAGAATTTTATGAGCAAACTTCGCAAGTTGCCAAAGCGATTCTACATCTAGGTGCAAAACCAGGGGATAGAGTTGGAATTTGGTCTCCCAATCGTTATGAATGGGTTTTATTGCAATATGCAACTGCCAGAATTGGGGTGATTTTGGTTAATATTAATCCTGCTTACAGAACCAGTGAACTTATTTTTGTATTGAATCAATCTCAAATCAAATATATGTTTGCGTCTTTGAGTTTCAAAACAAGCAATTATAAAAAAATGGTAGACGATGCTCGAGAATTTACCTCCACGTTAGTAGATGAAGTCTTTTTCGATAAAAATTGGGATGATTTTCTAAAAGGAGCGACTCATATTTCTGATGAAGAACTTCAAAATTATGAAAACCAAATTCAATTTGACGACCCTATAAATATTCAATATACTTCTGGAACTACAGGCTTTCCGAAAGGAGTTACGTTATCTCATCATAATATTTTAAACAATGGATATTTCATTGGCATCAGACTTCATTATACCGAAAAAGACCGAGTTTGCATTCCTGTTCCTTTTTATCATTGCTTCGGAATGGTCATCGGAAATTTATGTTGTACCGCTCACGGTTCTACCATGGTTGTTCCTAATGATAGTTTTGACCCAAAACTTACGTTAGAAGTAGTAGAAAAAGAAAAATGCACTTCACTTTATGGCGTTCCTACAATGTTTATCGCTACTTTGCATGAACTGGATTTAAAAAATTATGATCTTTCGAGTCTTAGAACAGGTGTGATGGCAGGAGCGGTTTGTCCGCCAGAAGTAATGAAAAGAGTAGAAAACCAAATGAACATGAAAGAAGTGACCATTTGCTATGGAATGACGGAAACTTCGCCTGTTTCTACTCAGACTAAAATTGGAACTCCATTTGAAAAACAAATTCATTCGGTAGGAACCATTCATGATCATTTAGAAATTAAAATCATCAATCCAGAAACGGGTAAAATCGTGAACAGAGGCGAAAATGGAGAACTCTGTACCAGAGGTTACTCTGTAATGTTGAAATATTGGGATAATCCAGAAGCAACCAATCAAGTTTTAGACAGCGCAAGATGGATGCATACTGGCGATCTTGCCATGATGGACGAAGAAGGTTACATTCATATTTCTGGAAGAATTAAAGACTTGATTATCCGAGGCGGAGAAAACATTTCTCCTAAAGAAATTGAAGATTTTTTATATCAATATCCTAATGTTTTAGACGCTCAAGTTATTGGCGTTCCGAGTGAAAAATTCGGGGAGGAAGTAATGGCTTGGATTAAAGTAAGAGAAGGATTTTCCTTAACCGAAGAAGAGCTTGTCAACTTCTGCAAAGGACAAATTGCCCATTATAAAGTTCCCAAATACTGGAAATTTGTGCAAGAATTTCCAATGACGATTTCTGGAAAAGTAAGAAAAGTAGAAATGCGCGAAATGGCAATTAAAGAACTCGGTTTAGGCAAAAAATAAATCGAAATATTCAAAAACAAAAGGCTGCAAAATTGCAGCCTTCGTTTATTTTTATTGAAAAAAGATTAGTCTACACTTACCACTTCTTTGATGCTTGGAACAAATTGTTTGATGGTATTTTCTACACCTAGTTTCATGGTAGAAAAACTCATAGGGCAACCAGAACAGTTTCCTTGCAATTTTACCATTACTCTATTATCAATAACATCTACCAATTCTATATCACCACCATCATTATTTAGAAACGGACGAATACTTTCCAAAGCTTCCATTACTTTGGTTACTATTTCTTCGTGAGTGAGTTTATCTTTATTCATAATTTATTCAAAATTTGTATTCAAAAATTGTAATTGCCCAATTATTTCTTAGGTGAACAACCTGCCATTGTTGTAATTTTCACCGCTTCAGTTGGTGGTAGATTTTTATTTCTTTCCACTAAGCTTTCTATCATTTTTTGTGCAGTTTCTTTATAAATTTCTGCAATTTTAGAACCTTCTTGCAATGCTACTGGTCTACCAACATCTCCTGCTTCTCTAATGCTTTGAATTAAAGGAATTTCACCTAAAACTGGAATTCCTAAATCTTCCGCCATAAACTGAGCGCCTTGTTTTCCGAAGATGTAATATTTATTTTCTGGCAATTCTTCAGGTGTAAAATACGCCATATTTTCAATTAAACCTAAAACTGGAATATTAATACTTTCCATCGTAAACATAGCGATTCCTTTTTTCACGTCTGCTAAAGCTATGTGTTGCGGTGTAGAAACAATTACAGCACCCGTTACAGGAACTTCTTGAATAATCGAAAGGTGAATATCTCCTGTTCCTGGAGGAAGGTCAATCAATAAGAAATCTAGATTTCCCCAAGCTGCATCACGAAGCATTTGGTTCAATGCTTTACTTGCCATAGGTCCTCTCCACACTACTGCTTGATTCGCTCCAGAGAAATAACCAATGGAAAGCATTTTCACGCCGTAATTTTCGATAGGTTTCATCATATTTTTACCTTCAACTTCTACAGAAATTGGCTTTTCTGCTTCGGTATCAAACATGGTAGGAACAGATGGTCCGTAAATATCTGCATCTAGAACACCTACAGAGAATCCCATTTTTTGTAAAGTCACGGCTAAGTTTGCAGTTACCGTAGATTTTCCTACGCCACCTTTACCAGAAGCAATGGCGATAATATTTTGAATTCCTGGAATTTCTTTTCCTTTGATTTGGTTTTGTTGAACTTGCGAAGGTTCAGGTGAAGTGATTTTAAGTTTCAGCACTACTTGGTCACCAAATTCAGTAGCAAAAGCCTGCTTCATGGCTGCTTCTAGCTTCTTCTTTTCGTGCATTGCTGGAGAATGTGCAATCATATCAATGTACACATCATCACCCATTACTTGGAAGTTTTGTACTAAATCATCAACTTCTATTTCTTTCAGAAACTCCTGAACTCTGGTTTTCGTCAACATAATTTTTTGAATTTTTTTGAGATACAAATTTACATAAAAATAATTAATTTGGAATGAATAAAAATAAGTATCTCAATGATTGATAGAATTGATTTACAATAAAAAAAACTTCAGATAGTTCCGAAGTTTTTAATTTTATATTTTTTAAATTTTTATAACTCACCACCGTGATTATCGAGCTGTCCTTCCCATTTAGAAACGGCTGAAGTAGCGAGTGCATTTCCTAAAACATTGGTCATACTTCTTCCCATATCGCAGAAATGGTCAATCGGTAAAATTAAGGCAATTCCTTCTGGCGGAATTCCAAACATAGAACAAGTCGCTACAATAATCACCAAACTCGCTCTTGGAACTCCTGCAATTCCTTTTGAAGTCAGCATTAACACCAAAAGCATGGTGATTTGTTGACCAACTGTCATGTCGATTCCATAAATCTGAGCAATGAAAATAGAGGCAAAAGTCATATACATCATGCTTCCATCTAAATTGAAAGAATATCCTAATGGTAAAATGAATGATACAATTCTATTATTACAACCAAAACGCTCTAATTCTGTTACCAGTTTCGGGAAAACTGCTTCTGAACTGGTTGTAGAAAAGGCAATAAGCAAAGGTTCTTTGATTCTTCTTAATAATTCGAATAATCTATTTCCTAAAATGAGATAACCTACAATACATAAAATCAACCATAAAACCCCAAGTGCAAAGAAGAAATCTCTGAGATAAATCGCGTAAACTTTGAAAATTTCGAAACCATTGGTTGCCACAACTGCTGCAATAGCTCCTAAAACACCAAGTGGAGCAAACCACATGATATAACCTACCATTTTTAGAATAGCATGCGCACAAACATCTAAAAATTTGATTACAGGTTTAGAATATTCATCTCCCAAATGAGAAAGGGCAATACCAAACATAATAGAAAACAATACAATTTGCAAAACTTCATTGGTAGCAAAAGCTTCGAAAACGCTTTTTGGAACTACGTGTTTCACAAAATCTTCCAGAGAAAATCCTTTGGAATTATCCAAAATTTCTTTAGCAGAATTGGCATCTTGAATTGGCAATTTGGTAACGTGACCAGGTTCTAACCAATTTACCAAAACCAAACCTAACATGAGCGAAACCAAAGATGCGGTAATAAACCACAGCATTGCTTTACCTCCTACTCTACCAATCATTGCAGTATCTCCCATTTTCGCGATTCCCACAACCAATGTTGTAAAAACCAATGGTGCGATAATCATCTGTACTAATCTGATGAAAATGGTTCCGAGAAGTTTTATATTTTTAGAAAAAGATTCTGTATTTTCTGGAAACTGAGTGTGTACTACTCCACCAATAATTACCCCTAAAACTAAAGCAATGATAATTGCAAAGAAAAGTTTGTTTTGTCCTTTCATATATTGATTTTCTATAGAATACAAATATAGTTTTTTTAATGAAATATTGGTAATTGTTTTGAAGCGGTATTTCTGGACAAGCGATAGCAGTGGAAATCCTTTTTAGTGGCGGCAGCTTTGCTGCCACCACCGAAAAAGATTGTAACGAATAGCGCGGTCCCGAAAATTTCTTGATTGGCAAAAGCTTTGGGAAAATTTTCGGGAGGGCCCAAAATAAAAAATCCCGAAAAAATTCGGGACTGTAAATATATTTTTGAGACTTGGAATTATGCTTTTAAATATCTAGAATAAGCGTAACCTTCTTCTCCGTCTTGGGTTTTAATTTTCCACCAATCACTAGAAGATTGTTCTACTAGAGTTACTACTTCACCTTTTGCAGCTTTTCCTAAAATTACTCCTTCTATAGAAGGTTCTTGCCTGATGTTCAAATTAGAATTTTCTGTATCTACAGTTAATGGAGTTCCTTTAGCTAAACCTGTAATTTCTATATCTATATTGATATCAGAAGCTGAATAAGAGGCATCTATCTCTCCATAAGCATCCCAAACTTTATTTTTTGCAGCGCTTGTAGAAGTATTTCCAGAAATGTAAAGAATGCCATCTTGCTCCACTACCTTTAAACCATTAATTTCAGCCGACTGCGCAGCCGAAACTACCTTTGAGTATTTATCTTGTAATGACATGGTAATTATTTTTTAACGTTATAATCATAATTTACTTTTCCTACTTTCAGGGCATCTACAGACATTTTAATTTTTCTTGCCTGTTCTGCTGTAACTTCTCCAGTTAAAGTAATTTCGCCATTCACCACGTCCATTTTTACTGATGGAAAATCTTTAATAGCATCTGCTACTTTTTGTTGGGTTTCTTGGTCAATCGCAGTAATCGTCTCCATTACAGGATCAGCAGCTTCTACACTTGCCATATCCATTACATCTCTTACTCCTTTAATATTTTTAATCTCAGCAATGGCAGCATCTTTATCTCCTTGAGAAGCAAAAGTTCCGCTTAAATGTGCCACTCCATCTTTTACCTCAACGGAAGTTTCAGGATACGCAGAGATAGCTGTAGTAGATTGTGTAGTCAGTTCTGCATCTGAAACAGATTTTTGACATGAGATGGCTGCAAAAGAAACCACAAAAGCTAAAGCAGTGATTTTAATCGTTTTTTTCATAATGAGAGGATTTTAATGATTATTGTTTCCAAATGTAAAGATAAAAACTAGGTCTGCTTTATATAATTTTTATAAAGTTTTATTAAATTTTTAAAAATTCAAATGAGATTCCAACAAAAAAGCACCAGAATTCTGATGCTTTTTAAATTTATTTTGAATAAATCAATTTTTTTATTTTTGGTTTAAATGATAGTAAGCTAACATTTTATAGTACAACTTAGCTGCTAAAAACGCAGTAGGTTTCCCGTAAGGAGAATCCATTAACTCTACAATATCAAAATTCTATTAACCAATTATTTATACCCTAAAAGATGCAATACATCTTCTGGTTTTTGCTCTTCGCTGAAAACTTCGTATTGTAATTTTCCGTTTTTAGCTTTTTGGATGAGAATATGTTTCGGCTGAGGCAATAAACAGTGATGAACTCCACCAAAACCAGCAATACTCTCTTGATAAGCTCCTGTGTTAAAGAAACCGATGTATAATGGTTTCGTATCGCTGAACACTGGCAAATAAATCGCATTGGCATGTTGTTCAGAATTGTAATAATCATCTGAATCACAAGTTAATCCGCCCAAGAAAACTCTTTCGTAAGAATCTTCCCAACGATTCAGCGGAAACATGATAAAACGCTTAGAAATCGCCCAAGAATCTGGAAGTGTAGTCATGAAAGAAGAGTCTATCATATTCCATTTTTCTCTGTCGTTTTGGCGTTTTTGAGAAATGATTTTGTATAAATTCCCAGCACTTTCACCTACGGTAAAACTACCAAATTCAGTGTAAATGTTTGGTTCTTCTACCCCTTCTTCTTCACAGAATTTTTTGATTTGATACACGATTTCATTTGCCATGTATTCATAATCATAATCAAACTGAAGAGAATTTTTAATTGGGAAACCACCACCAATATTTAGTGAATCTACTTCTGGAGCAATTTTTTTCAATCTTGCATATACTCTCAAACATTTGAAAAGTTCATTCCAATAGTACGCAGTATCTTTAATTCCGGTATTGATGAAAAAGTGAAGCATTTTCAGCCTTGCATTCGGGTGTTCTGCAATTTTTTGGCTGTAATAAGGGATAATATCTTTGTACCCAATTCCTAATCTGCTGGTATAAAATTCGAATTTCGGTTCTTCTTCCGAAGCAATTCTAATCCCAATATCAAAGGTAGTATCTATACTTTCGGTCAGTTTATCTAATTCTCTGTAATTATCTAAAACAGGAATCACATTTTCAAAACCATTATTGATTAAATCTGAAATTTTAGCCAAATAATCATCGGTTTTGAAACCATTACAAACCACTTCTATCGTCTTGTCAATTTTCCCTGTTTCGAATAGATTTTTAACAATATTCATGTCAAAAGCAGAAGACGTTTCGATAGAAATATCATTCTTTAGCGCTTCTTCTAATACGAAAGAAAAGTGCGAAGATTTGGTACAGTAACAGTATCTGTAAGAATTTTTATATCCATTCTTTTTGATGGCATCTTTAAACCACGTTTTTGCACGCTGAATGTTTTGCGAAATCTTGGGTAAATAACTGAACTTCAAAGGAGTTCCGAATTTTTCTACCAAGTCCATCAAAGGAATATCATGAAAGTACAACTGTTGATCCTCATACTTAAATTCCTCTTGCGGAAAGTAAAGTGTTTGGTCAATAAGTTCAGCATATTTTATCTTCATTTATTGCAAAAATTTAAGACTACAAAAATGCGAAAAAAGATTGGATTTTTTTAGTTAAAAATTCACAAATTTAGTTTCCGATAAAAATCAATACATCGCCGTTTTCATACGTGATTTCTACGGTGTTTTCTCGGGCAAAATTTCGGGTTCCTACTCTTTTGGTTAAACTCAATTCTTCGTTAAAGAGCTCCCAATTAAGACCTTTAGTCGAAATTTTTTCTACAAAAGGAAATGGCAAAAGCGAAATCATCTTTCCTTTTACCTCGTGAATTTTAAAATTTTCGGGGATGAAAAAGTATCTGGAAAACTCGTCAAAAAAAGTGATTTCCATTTCATTTTTAAAGAGAAAAGCTACGTGAAGATTTCCTAAAAAGTGGTCTTGTTCACCACCGCTTCCTCCGTAAACGTCTACTTTTTTTACTCCATTTTTTTTGAGAATATCTAAAGCTTTTTGAAAATCTGTAAAATCTTGATCTGGAGTATGAATGAATTTTTCGTGGTAAATATTTTCGTCGCTGCCTTCATGAGAATCAAAATCTCCTGAAATAAAATCTAGTTTATCCAGAGGGAAATTTTTATCTTTTAAATAATGAAAAGCCCCATCGCTACAAGCAATCACATCATAAGCTTCTGTTTCGGGAAGGTTTTCTGGTGGATTTCCGTTGATGAAAAGGAGTGCGTTCATATTTTCTCGCTGATTTGGCAAATTAAGCAGATCATAAAAAGCAAAATAAAAATCTGCTTAATCTGCGGGATTATCTTTCTGAAGGATTCCAGTATTCTTCTTTTTCTCCAGAAATTTTAGAGATATATCTTGCCAAAATAAAAAGATAATCAGACAATCTATTGAGATATTTGATGAGTTCTGGTCTTACTTCTTCGGTTTCATTGAGATGAACCATAGCGCGTTCTGCTCTTCTGCAAACCGTTCTACAAACATGAACAGATGCAGCAGCTTTGCCACCGCTTGGTAAAATAAAGAATTGTAAAGGCTGTAAAGATGCATCTAAATCATCCATCCAATATTCTAATTCTAATATTTCCTTTTCGGAAATCATTAAATCTAAACGATTTTTACCATTGGCTAAAATCAGTTTATCTGTTGGCGTAGCTGCTTCTGAACCTACGGTAAATAAATCAAACTGAATTTTCTGCAGTTGATTCAAAACTTTTTCATCAGAAATTTCGGCTTTTGCCAAACCAATGAACGCATTAAGTTCGTCTAAAGTTCCGTAAGACTCTACTCTTGCAGCAGCTTTAGAAACTCTGGTTCCTCCGTACAAAGAGGTTTCGCCTTTATCGCCAGTTTTGGTGTAGATTTTCATAAAATAGCAGGATGTTGGATGTTAGATGATGGATGTTTAGAATTTTTCAAATCTAAAATTCTCACCCAAATAAGCTTGTCTTACTTGTGGATCATTGGCTAAATCTTCTGGTAAACCTTCTTTCAAGATGTTTCCTTCGAACATGATGTAGGTTTTATTGGTAATCGCCAAAGTTTGTTGAACATTGTGGTCGGTAATTAAAACACCGATGTCTTTTTTCACCAAACTTCTGATGATTTTCTGAATATCTTCTACCGCAATTGGGTCTACTCCTGCAAAAGGTTCATCTAAAAGAATAAAATCTGGGTCTGTAGCAAGACAACGCGCGATTTCGGTTCTACGTCTTTCACCTCCTGAAAGCAAGTCTCCACGGTTTTTACGAACATGCTCTAGAGAAAATTCTTCAATCAGTTCATTGGTTCTGCGGATTTGTTCTTCTTTAGATTTATTGGTGAGTTGTAAAACTCCCAAAATATTATCTTCTACTGACAGCTTTCTAAAAACAGAAGCTTCCTGAGCCAAATAACCAATTCCTTTTTGCGCACGTTTATACATGGCATCATTGGTAATATCTTTCCCATCTAGCGTAATTTTGCCAGAAGTAGGTTTTACCAATCCCACAATCATATAGAAAGTAGTGGTTTTTCCCGCACCATTTGGTCCAAGTAAACCTACAATTTCTCCTTTTTTTACTTCTACGGAAACGCCTTTTACTACTTTTTTGGGTCCGTATTCTTTAATTAAATTTTCGCCACGTAAAATCATAGAGACAAAGATATGAAAAAAGTCAGAAGTATGAAGTTGGAAGTCGGAAGTCTTAAAATTGCAAATCTTAAGTTAAAAAAATGGAAGTTTTCAAATTACGAAACCCTTTCTGCGTTTTATGCACATACAAAAAACGCAGAAAGGGTTGGTTATATTTTTTCTGTAAGTTATTTTTAGAAAAATAGGTTCTAAAAATTCCTGAACTTGCGCCCCAGATTGAGCGGTATGTTTGAGCTCTTTTTTCTGCGGCGGCTTCGCCGCCGCAGAAAAAAAGCGAGTAGCGAAAGCTGGAATTTGGCGCCCTAATTATTTAATAAAATGGCAGCTTCTTTGGCAGCATAGGTGAAGATCATATCTGCACCAGCTCTTTTAATACAAGTAAGGCTTTCTATAATGGCTTTATCATTATCTAACCAACCGTTTTGAGCAGCCGCTTTCAGCATTGCGTATTCTCCGCTTACATTATAAACTGCGATTGGCAAATCTATTTCCTGACGAACTTTTGCTACAATATCTAAATACGGAAGACCCGGTTTTATCATAATAATGTCTGCACCTTCTTCGATGTCTTTGTACACTTCATTTAAGGCTTCTCTAGAATTATGAAAATCCATTTGGTAGGTCTTTTTATCTTTTGGAATTTCCTGAAAATCTTTAGGAGCAGAATCTAATGCACTTCTGAAAGGTCCGTAGAATGAACTTGCATATTTTGCAGCGTAGCTCAAAATTCCTACGCTGGTATGACCTGTTTCTTCTAAAGCTTGACGAATTGCAGCAACTCTACCATCCATCATATCACTTGGCGCTACAACATCTGCACCTGCTTCTGCGTGAGAAACAGACATTCTTGCCAAAGCATCATTAGTCGCATCATTGTCTACCTGTCCGTTGGTAATAATTCCGTCGTGACCATAAATTGAATAAGGGTCTAACGCAACATCTGGCATTACAATCATTTCTGGAATAGCATTTTTAATTTCTCTGATGGTTCTTTGCATCAAACCATGTGGATTCCAAGCTTCAGTTCCGAGATTGTCTTTTAAATTTTCTGGAACTTTCATGTAGATATTCACCGCTTTTACACCCAGTGAAAAAAGTTCTTTACATTCTTTCACCGTTAAATCTACTGTTCTGCGGAAAATTCCTGGCATTGATGGAATAGCTTCCTGTGCGTTTTCGCCTTCCATTACGAACATTGGCATTACAAAATCATTGGTAGTGAGTACTGTTTCTCTCACAAGACTTCTGATGCTTTCGTTAGTACGTAATCTTCTATTTCTTGAAAAAATTATCATTTTTGGAACAAAGTTTGTTTTATACTCTGCAAATTTAGTTATTTATAACTATTGTGTATATCAATTCGTTTAAATAAATTTGTATATTCTTTGAGATAAGAATGAATTAAGTAAAATGAAAAGAACTTTATATTTTATATTATTTTCGGTAGGTTTATTAATGTTTTCGGGCGAAGCAAAAGCTCAACAAACATTAAGAGAACCGCTTTCTGATTCTCAAAAATCTGATGATGGAGTTTTAGTCGCTTATCCTAATCCTACAAGAGATTTTATCATTGTAAAAGCTAAAAACCCAATGCTAAAGGTAAAATCTGTAACTTTTTACTCTATTATCGGGACTCAAGTTTCAGAAACCATGGTAAACATGAACACCGCCGAAATTAGATTAGACAAACTGAAACCTGGCAAATATTTAATGAAATACACTTTGTCAGACAATACCCAAAAGGTAACGCAAGTGGTAAAACAGCAATAATTTTTTAACCATAAAAAAACAAAAACCATCGAAATTCGATGGTTTTTTATTTTTGGAAATTTCTAAAGATTAGTAACCTGCAGAAACTTCTTCGTTTTTAATTAATGCTTTTGCAGAAGATGTTCCTATTCTCTTTACACCTAGGTTAATCATATATTCTGCTTCTTCTGGTGTTCTAACACCACCTGCAGCTTTTACAGGAAGTGAACCTGCGTTTTCTAGCATGATTTTAATTCCTTCTACAGTTGCTCCATTTGGTTTTCCGCCTTCAGTTTGATAGAAACCTGTAGATGATTTCACAAATATTCTGTGTAAATCTTCAGCTTTGAAGTTTTCTTCCGCCCAAGTTGAGATTTTTTTGGTAATATCTGCAATTTGCTCATCTGTAAGTGCTGCGATTTCTATAATCCATTTTGCGATTTTACCGTTATCTAAGCAAAGTTTTGTACAATCTAAAAATTCTGATTTCACAGCATCTACTTCACCATTTTTGTACGCTTCATAATTGATTACGAAATCTAATTCATCTACTCCGTCTTCGATTGCTTTTTGAGCTTCAGCTAATTTATGTTCTTTAGAATAAGTTCCTTCGTGGAAACCGATTACAGTACCGATTACTACATTAGAATTTTGTTCTGTAAGGAATTGCTTCATTTTTTTAACATAATCAGGTCTTATCATTACTGCAAAAATGTCATTTTCGATGGCTTCTTTGGCAAGATTAATTACCGTTTCTAGCGTTTGTTCTTCGGTAAGACCAGATTGAGCTGGAGTTTTTAGATAAGTAGAATCTAAATAAGTGTTGATTTTCATAATGTTACACTTTTAATTGTCTGTTAATACTTTGCTCCAAAGATATGAAAGTTTCTGTTCTTGTGACGCCTTTTAGCTTCTGTATTTTGCTTAAAATTTGCATGAGATGATCATTATCAATACAAAGTACTTTAAGGAAAACCGTCCAGTTTCCTGTAGTATAATGAGCTTCTACGATTTCATTAATTTCGTTCAGAGATTTAATCAGTTCTTGGAAATGACTTGGTTGATCCATGTAAACGCCGATGTAAGAAACTACTTTGTAACCTATTTTTCTTGGATTGAGAAAAGATACAGAATTTTCTATTACGCCTGCGGTTTCTAGTTTTTTTATTCTCTGATGTACAGCAGTGGTAGAAATACCAATGTTTTTAGAAATTTGAGCCAAAGATGTTTTGGCATTGTCCATGAGCATATAGATTATTTTTTTATCTATTGCATCTAGCTTGTAACCTACTTCTGTAACGCTTTTCATTTTTAATTTAATTGTCTTTTGTTTCTAAAATTGTATAAACGGGATAATGATCACTATACCCACCAAGATATCTGGTTCCTGCAAAAGTTCTAAAAGGTCTTCCTTTAAACTTTTTGTCCCAATTACTTAATTTTTCTGAATTAAAGACTACAGCACTTTTAAATGCTAATGAAGAAATAGGCAAAAAGAAATGATTAGAAAATAGAATCTGATCGAACAACAGTCCCTGGTTGTAGTGAAACGTAGAATAGATTTTATTATTGTACAATTCTATGTATGGATTCACTAAGATTTTATCAACTCCATTGTCATATAATAAATTATTTAGATTTTCTTCAATCGGGTCATCGTTAAAATCTCCACAAATTATTACGGGTTCTTCTTTTTCTAATAATGTGAGAACTCTTTCTTTAATTGAATGAAGAATGTAATCTCTTTTGGGTTTGTTTACATCTTTTTCTCTTTTTGAAGGAAGATGCGCCACAAAAACATTGAGCAATTCATCATTGTATTTCAATTTACAAAAAAGAACATCTCTGGTTGTATCATAATACTCATCTTGCTCTTCATTCACTCCCTCGAAAATAAAAGAAATGGCTTCAGAATCTACTAATTCTATTTTTCTCTTATCATACAGAAGCGCTGTATCTACGCCTCTTTCATCTAAAGAATTATAATGAACAAAATCATAATTTTGAAGGGGTTCTTGTTGAATTAAGTCTTGTAAAACCTCTTCATTATTCACTTCACATAAACCTACAATCATCGGAAGCACCTCTTCTTTTTCTTCGATAAGCCTAAAAACATTGGCAATTTTTCGAAGTTTATTCTGATACTTTCTTTCGTCCCAATTCCTTAATCCAGAAATGGTAGGATCTAAAAAATGTGTTGGTTTAGGGTCTGGAGAAAACAAGTTTTCTACATTATAGAACATGACAAGTTCTTTTTTCAAAAAATTCTCCATAGCCTTGCCTCAATTTTTCGGATTGTAAATTTAGTAAAAATAATTTATTATGATTAGAAATCTTTTAATAAATCTGGTCTTTTCTGCTGGGTAATTTCTATTGCTTTCTGATGTCTCCATTCTTCAATTTTACCAAAATTACCGCTCAAAAGGACTTCTGGAACTCTCATTCCT
Source organism: Cloacibacterium sp. DMC96 (assembly GCF_056313765.1). Classification (NCBI taxonomy): domain Bacteria; kingdom Pseudomonadati; phylum Bacteroidota; class Flavobacteriia; order Flavobacteriales; family Weeksellaceae; genus Cloacibacterium; species Cloacibacterium sp. DMC96. The sequence goes on from NZ_JBQUZQ010000001.1 coordinate 1,805,714, forward strand.
TTGTAAACCTCTGGTTTGGTATAAATAGGCGGAGAAAGCAAATCATCTTGAAAACTATCCGTCAAAGCAGATTGTTCATCATTTAAAACGCCTGGCAAAAGACGAATAATTGCATCAGCAACTACACAAGCTGCCAATTCGCCACCAGTGAGCACAAAATCACCAATCGAAATTTCTCTGGTAATGTGTAAATCTCTAATTCTTTGGTCTATTCCTTTGTAATGACCACAAAGCAGAATTAAATTTTTCTTCAGCGAGTAAGAATTCGCTATTTTTTGGTTAAAAGTTTCTCCATCTGGAGTTAAGTAAATAATATCATCATATTCTCTCTCAGATTTTAACTGAGAAATACATAAATCTAATGGTTCACACATCATCACCATTCCAGCGCCACCACCATAAACTGTATCATCTATTTGACGATGTTTGTTAAATGCAAAATCACGAACATTATGAAAATGAACTTCTGCCAAACCTTTCTCCATTGCTCTTTTCAGGATGGAAGTTTTGAAAGGACTTTCTAATAAATCAGGAACTGCACTTATAATATCTATTCTCATTGTTCGGTTTTATTTTTTTTATTCGGGATGATGATTAAGCGAAGCGAAGAATCTCTATTAATGTAACTCCACATCCAATTGAAGAAAATGGCGAGTTTATTTCTTACACTTAAAATCAACATTAAATGAAGAAACATCCAAAAATACCACGCAAAAATCCCTTGAAATTTAAATTTCGGCAAATCTACTACCGCTCTATGTTTCCCAATGGTTGCCATGCTTCCTTTGTCATCATATTCGTAAGGTTGCCACTCATTTTCTGATTTTTTCAAGAAATTTTTAGCCAAATTTTTTCCTTGATTAATCGCTACATTCGCTACTTGAGGATGACCATTTGGATATTTCGGGGTTTCCATATACGCAATATCTCCTATCGCATAAATATCATCAAATCCAACTATTTTATTATATCGGTCTACTACGTACCTATTGTTTTTAATGGAATTTTCGGTTAATCCTTCAATAATATTCCCAGTAACACCTGCTGCCCAAATCACATTATTGCTCGGAATGATATTCCCAGAACTTAGATAAACTCTATCACCATCATAATCCGTAACTCTATCATTTGAGATAAATCTCACGCCCAAATCTTTCAAATATTTTTCTGATTTTTCTTGAGATTCTTCGCTCATTACCGCCAAAGGTTTTTCGGTAGAACTCACCAGAATAATTTCTAAATCATCAAAATTCATTCTAGGATAATCTCTCGGCAAGATTTCTCTTTTCATTTCGGCAAAAGCACCCGCCAATTCCACACCAGTTGGTCCAGAACCTACGATTACGATATTCCAATTACCATCATCACTTCTGCTTTTTTCAATAATTAATTTTTCGAAAGTAAGCAAAACATGGTTTCTTATAGAAATCGCTTCCTGAGTATTTTTCATCCCAAAAGCCAGATTTTCCATTTTTTGATTTCCAAAGAAATTCGTTTTACAGCCAGTTGCAATCACCAATTTATCATAGTGAAAAACATGGTCTTCTGTAATAATTTTATTTTCTGAAGGAATAATCTGTTTCACTTCCGTCATTCTAAACTGAATATTTTTAGAACGCTGAAAAATCTTTCTAAAAGGAAACGAAATATTAGAAGGCTCAATTCTTCCACAAGCTACTTGATAAAATAACGGTTGAAACATATGATGATTCGCCTTATCAATCATCACCAATTTCTTGGTACGATTGCCATTAAGTTTTTTAGCGAATTGCAATCCTGCAAAACCACCACCGATGACGATTATTTTATCTCTAATTTCCATAAGATTCTGGCAAAATTACTGAATTTATTTTCTAAAAATTTTACTTTTGCAAAACTTATGTCAAAAACCAATCCAAAAGCTACCAAAAGAAAAAAAATCCATAAAACCAGACGAAAAAATTATCTTTTTCGCAGATATATTTTGTTGGCTATTTTAGGATTAACCTTGCTCGGAACTGGGCTTTACCTCAGAGACAAAGTCGCGTTTTATTACGCCATGTATTTTGAGAAATTTGTACATAAAAATTTAAAAAATTCGGAAGAAGAAACCGCCAGAATCAATAAAATCGTCACGGAATATAATGACAAAATTTTCGGTTTCGATATTTCTCATTATCAGCACAAACGAGACATAAAATGGGACAGCCTCACTATCGCTAATGGTTCTATTCCATTGGAATTTGTGATTATGAGAGCTTCTATGGGAAATCGAAAAAAAGATAAACATTTTGATGATTTTTGGGAATTAGCCAAAGAAAATAATCTTACAAGAGGTGCTTATCATTTTTATCGTGCAGACGAAGACCCGATTTTACAAGCCAATAATTTCTTAGAAAGTGTAAATCTAGAAAGCGGAGATTTACGACCTGTTTTAGACATCGAAAGAATTCCCAGAAGAAAATCTAAGGAAAAATTGATAGAAGACCTGAAGGTTTGGTGCAAAATCATAGAAGAAAAATACGGTGAAAAACCCATTATTTACACCTATTACCATTATTATAAAGATTATTTGCGTGGCGAGTTTGACAATTATCCACTTTGGTTAGCCAACTACAATGATGTTTTAGTTCCTTCGGAAGAAGACTCGTGGAAAATGTGGCAATTCACGGAAAAAGGCATCGTAAAAGGAATTAATGTAAAAGTTGACCTTAATATTTACAACGGAAACTCATGGAGTTTCAGCGAATTAAAACTTGATTAAAGAAAAATAAAATGATATTAGAACAATTAAAAAATACACCAGAAGAATTGGTTTTCAGCAACGTAATTGCTTATATAGATGAACATTACGAATTCACACCTACTAAATTCACTAACGGAAATACGGTAAACGAAGCCAATCAAAATAATGGCTCTTGCAAAGTTTTCAGTTTTGCCAAAATAAACCAACTTTCTCCAGAAGAGACGCTTTTATTATTTAGCGAGTTTTACAGAGAAGACGTTTTGAAAAATCCAGAAGGAACAGACCACCAAAATATTAGAAATTTTATGAAATTTGGTTGGGATGGAATTTCTTTCGAAGGAGAAGCTTTGAAGAAAAAATAAATCTTTCCACAATAAAATTTATTCCCATTTCATTTTTTGTACTTTCGCAATCTCAATCTTTGAATTAACCTGAACCTATAATGAACTACGTTTCCGCAGAAAATCTAACCAAATCTTACGGCATTAAAACGCTTTTTAAGAATATTTCTTTCCATATCAATGAAGGAGACAAAATTGCGATTGTCGCCAAAAACGGCACTGGAAAATCTACGCTTTTGAAAATCCTTTTAGGTAAAGAAATTGCAGATTCTGGCGAAGTAGTGATTAATAAAGATGTTCAGGTAGTTTTGTTCGACCAAGAAATAGAGTTTGACTCACAACTTACTGTGGAAGAATTCATGATGACACTAGATTCTAAGCCTATTCAAGCGCTTAAAAACTATCATCAGTCGCTTCATTCTACTGACCAAAAATTCATAGAAAAAGCTTTGGCAGAAATGGAAATTCACAAAGCTTGGGATTTGGAAACCGAAATGAAACAAATTCTTTCGCAGCTAAAAATCACCAATTTAGAGGCGAAAATGGGAACGCTTTCTGGAGGACAAATCAAAAGAGTTGCCCTTGCAAAACTCCTTACCGAAACCAGAGCAGAACACAGACACGTCTTGCTGATTATGGATGAACCTACCAATCACCTAGACGTAGAAATGGTAGAATGGTTAGAAAATTATCTTTCTAAAGCCATGATTACGTTACTTTTGGTAACACACGACCGTTATTTTCTAGATTCTGTTTGTGACACCGTTTGGGAAATGGAGGACCAAAATCTGTATGTTCATAACGGAAGTTATGCGACTTATCTGGAAAACAAAATGATTCGTGAAGATAATCTGAACGCTACAATTGACAAAGCCAATAATCTTTACCGAAAAGAATTAGAATGGATGCGCCGTCAACCAAAAGCGAGAACTACCAAATCAAAGTCTAGAATTGATGCATTCTACGACACCGAAAAGGTTGCGAAAACCAATACCAAAAAGCAATCTTTGGAATTGGATTTTGAGATGAAAAGATTGGGGAAAAAGATTCTGGAACTCAAAAATATCAATAAAAGTTATGGCGATTTGGTTTTGCTCAAAGATTTTTCATATTCATTTCAGCGAGGTGAAAAAGTAGGAATTGTAGGAAAAAATGGAGCAGGAAAATCTACACTTCTCAATATTATTCAAGGTTTAGAGCCCAAAGATTCTGGCGATATAGAAACGGGAGAAACTATCAAGTTTGGTTATTTTTCTCAAAAAGGTTTGCAATATAATGAGGAAGAAAGAGTCATAGACTTCATCAAAAATATTTCTGAAAATTTCCCTTTAGCAAACGGAAGAACCATTTCTGCATCGCAGTTTTTAAGAATTTTCTTATTTGACGACCAAACGCAATATTCACCAATTTCTAAACTTTCTGGCGGAGAAAAACGCAGATTACACTTAATGTATGTGTTGTATCAAAATCCTAACTTCTTGATTTTTGATGAACCTACCAATGATTTAGACTTGCCAACATTGACAGTTTTGGAAAACTTTTTACAGAATTTCGCAGGTTGTCTCATTATCGTTTCTCACGACCGTTATTTTATGGATAGAATTGTAGACCATGTTTTGGCGTTTGAAGGTGATGGAAAAATCAAAGATTTTGTAGGGAATTTTTCGGAATATAGAGAATGGAAAAAGACTGAAATCGGAAGTCCAAAGCCTGACACTTCGACTCCGCTCAGTGTGACAAACCAACAACCAACAACCAACAACCAGCAACCAAAAAAGAAACTCTCTTTCAAAGAACAGCGCGAACTCGAAACTATAGAAAAAGAAATGCCCGAATTAGAAAAAAAACGTGCTGAAATTCTAGAAAAACTCAATAATGAAGCTGATTATGAGAAAATCGCAACACTTTCTGCTGAGTTGGAAAAAGTTTCCGAAAAACTAGAAGAATACGAGATGCGTTGGCTAGAATTACAGGAAATTTTAAATTAATTTTTCTTCTTCAAAAAGAAATTCCAAAGCAATCTGATTTCGTGAAATTCAAAATCTTTTGGCAAGACTTTTAACCAATCTTTCAATTCTTCTTGAGGATTTTCATCAAAAATTTTCTTGAATGTTTCTATTTTTTCGATAGGATAAATTCTTTTCATATCTTCAAAATCCAGAACTCCCTGTTCTGCAATTTTTGCCATGTGTGAAAAAATAGTAGATACTAGAACTCCCTTTGACAAAGCGATTTCGTTAAGCGTTTTTCCTTGTTCAAATAATTGATAAGATAAAACATGAGAAGGAACTTTGGCAATTTTCACCGAAATTTTTTCATCATTTTTTTCGTCAAAAAGAGGTTTTTCTAACAATTGAACCTGCTTTAAATCGTTTAAATAATCTTCTAAATCATCCAGAAAAACTCGCGTGTCTTCATTGTATTGTTTCATTCCTTTTACGCCTTTTGTTTCGGCATAAAATTCTCTAAATGGTTTAAAAATCTCTTCATTTACCTTGGTAAAAAAGAAATTTACCGCTCCAGATGATTTGGTTTCTATTTCTTCCCAATTTTCTTGCGACTGGATAAACTTTCTAGTTTTTGGCCAAATAAATTTTTCAAATTTCAGATAAATATCTGTGAGATTTTCCACCGATTTTTTGATGAGAAAATATAAATTTTGAGTTTTTTCTTTGTCAACAAATTTGCTTTCTTTAGAAGCCTTATTCCAAGTTTCCAAAGATTCTTTAGCCCAAGAAATATCTAAATAACGAAGCACTTTTCTGATGCTGTAATCGTATTTTTCGGCATGCAAAATTTCTTCTAATCGATCATTTGCATGAGTAGCATCTTGAAATTCTGCCACTCTTCTGTCACTGAAAATCACATCGCTAGAAATTTTAGATTTCAAAACAATTCCTTCTAAAGTTCTACAACGCGAAAGTGCCACGTAAACCTGACCAGAAGCGAAAGATTTCCCAGCATCTACAATTAATCGGTCAAAAGTAAGTCCTTGAGATTTATGAATCGTTACCGCCCAAGCTAAACGAATGGGATACTGCTCGAAACTTCCTAACACTTCTTCTTCGATGTTTTTTTCTGCATCGAGAGAGTATTTTTTCTGTTCCCAGTTTTCTTTTTTCAGTTTATAATCTTCGTCATCTCCATCTATTCTTACCCAAATTTCATCAGCAGACAAGTCTACCACTTCTGCTAATTTTCCGTTGAAATATTTTTTTTCTTGAGAAGCATCATTTCTAATGAACATGACTTGCGCACCTACTTTCAGCTCTAAAACTTCTTCATTCGGAAATTGAGATTCTTTAAAATCACCAACAATTTTAGCTTTAAATTGATACGTTTTACCTCCTAATTCACTGAGCTTTTTCGTGTTAATATCATCTGCAATTCTATTGTGAGAAGTAAGATAAACATAGGCTTCCTCTTTTGGTTCAAAATCTGGAATGTATCTTTCGTGAAGTTTTTCGTAATGTTCTCGAGAAAGATTTCCGTCTCTGATTTCATTTAAAATTTCTAGAAAATCTTCATCTTTTTGTCTGAAAACTTCGGTCAGTTCTACCGTGAGAAGATTGGTGTTTTTTAAAACAAAAGCATCGAAAAAAAATGGAGAAGCATAAAATTGCTTCATGATATATTCATTTTCGTCTCTTACAACAGGCGGAAGTTGGTACAAATCACCTATGAAAAGCATCTGAACACCTCCGAATTTTTCTTGATTTCTTCGAATATGGCGTAGCGAAAAATCCATCATATCCAACACATCAGCTCTTAGCATAGAAACCTCATCTACAATGATGACTTCTACTTCTCTGAGCAATTTTAGTTTATCTTTTCTGTACTTAAAATGCTGCATTAGATCTGGAATATTCATTGCCAGATTTTCATTAATTCGCTCTAAAGTTGGGATAAAAGTTCTGAGCGGAAACCCGAACATAGAATGAATAGTAACGCCTCCAGCATTGATAGCAGCAATTCCAGTTGGCGCTACTACAATGTGTTTTTTACGAGTTTTTTTAACGAAATTATTCAGAAAAGTGGTTTTACCGGTTCCTGCTTTTCCTGTGAGGAAAATGTTTCGTGAAGTGTTTTCTACAAGGTCAAAAAGTTGGTTATTCATTCTAGGTTCAAAAATAGTGAAAAAAAATCAAGATGTGATGATTTGAGAGTTTAGCATTCTGAAGATTTTAAATCTAATTTTTTTTAAAATTATTGATGTAAAAAATGGAGAAAGATTTAACGATATACAAAAACTATCAAGTTAATAGATGATATAAATCATAAAAAAGTTATTGACCAAGAAATTAACTTTGCACCAGAATTTTTAAGAAAAATCTTATGAAATCGCCATGATTAGAAAACACCAATGCTAATCATGATTAAGCGATTGCATATGACCTCTAAAAAAACAATAAATATCTACATATGAAAAAGATATGGATTTTTTTGACGCTCTTTTTTGCGTTTGCCACATATTCTTCTTGGATTTATACAGGCGCAACAGACTACGGAACCGTAATGACCATCCGACAACAATTGGGTAAAAAAATATATCAAGAGTACAATTGTCAATCTTGCCATCAGATTTTTGGTTTAGGAGGTTATTTAGGTCCAGAACTTACTACTGCTATTTCAGATAAAACTCGTGGAGAAGCCTACGTAAAAGCTTTTATAGAAAATGGTGGCGGAACCAGAATGCCTAATTTTAATTTTAGTAAAGAACAAACAGAAGCATTGGTAGATTATTTAAAATATGTAGACGAAAACGCTTTTTCTTATAAAAACACTACACCAAATGAAACTGAAAAATAACATCATCGGAAGTTGGTTCATTATCATTGCCATTTTTTCGCTTTTTTTAGGGCTTGTTTTTGGAGTTTTAGGAGGATTGCAACATCTTTATCCTAATTTATTGAAAGATACTTTGTCTTTCCAAAAAATGAGACCGCTTCATACTTATCTTTCTATTAACTGGATTTTCACAGCAGCTACAGGAATTATTTATTATTATTTACCAGAAGTTTCGGGTAGAAAAATTTATTCTGAAAAACTGGCGAAATTACAAATCGCTTTACAAATTTTAATACTAGTTTTGGTAACGGTTTTCTTTGTACTAGGAAAATTCGGAGGAAGAGAATATTTAGAATTCCCGCCATATATCGTGATTTTGATTGTGAGTTCTTGGTTGATTTTCATGTATAATTTCTTCATGACGGTAAAACCCAATTACAAGACCGTTCCTGTTTACATTTGGAGTTGGAGCACAGGTTTAATTTTCTTTTTGATTACTACAATAGAAGCTCAACTTTGGCAATTATCATTTTTTAATAACAATATCATTCGAGATGTAACCATTCAATGGAAAGCGATGGGTTCTATGGTAGGTTCTTGGAACATGCTGGTGTATGGAACTGCTATGTTTGCAATGGAAAAAATCTCTGGAGACCAAAAAATCAATCAATCTAAAATTGCATTTTTCTTTTATTTTCTTGGCTTAACGAATCTTATGTTCAACTGGGGACATCACACTTACATTGTTCCTGCTTCGCCAACGGTGAAACTGATTGCTTACAGCATTAGTATGACAGAATTGCTTATTTTGGCTAACATTATTTACTCTTTTAGAAAAACTTATCTAAAAGCGAACCACCAAAATCACAAACTTTCGTTTAAGATTCTTACTTATGCAGAAATCTGGATTTTGCTCAACTTAGTTCTTTCTATTTCTATATCTATCCCTGCTATAAATTTCTATACGCACGGAACACATATTACAGTGGCGCATGCAATGGGTTCTACAATTGGCATCAATACTTTACTGTTATTAGCTTCAATCACTTTAATTGTAGATGATGTGGCGCCGCATTTTTTAAATTGGAAAAGATACAATTGGAGTCTTTTAGTCTTCAATTTATCATTGGTTATATTTTGGGTTTGTTTAGTCGGAATGGGACTACAAAAAATTTCTGAAAAATTGCAAAACAAGAGTTTTTATGACATGATTAACGCCTTGAGCATTTATTTCAAAATTTTCACCAGTTCCGGCGCTGTACTTCTTTTGGCACTGATAGCGCTACTCTATCCTTTGTTCAAATTTAGTTGGCACTCTGTGACAAAGAAAATACAGTAAAAAAAGCCTGATTCTCCACGAGTCAGGCTTTTGATTTATTGTTCTGAATTTAAATATTTTTCTTGAAAAATAGAATATCGGTGTAAATCTAAAAATTGACCATTTTTAAGAACTTCTTGCTTCAAAATCCCCTCAAATTCGAAACCGTTTTTCTGCAAAACTTTTCCCGAAGCAGGATTGTGCGGAAAATGAGAAGCATAAATTTTATTAAGATGTAATTCTTCGAAGCCAAATTCCACAATTTTTTGCAATGCTTCAGAAACATAGCCTTTGTTCCAAAAAGATTTCCCGAGCCAATATCCAATTTCTGCTTTTCGATTTGCAAAATCTAGATGAAGGCCAATCGCACCAATTAATTTTAAATTTTCTTTTTCACGAATAGCAAAAATGTAAGCATCTTTTTTCGCAAAACCGTCTTCAGCCATTTTTAGCCAAAAATGAGCATGCTTTTCTTCATAAGGATAAGGAAAAGTAATCGTATTTTCTGAAATTTCAGAAGTAGAATTGGCATGAAAAATAATATCCTCCAAATCTGAAATCGTAGGCAAAGAAAGTACTAATCTGGCAGTGGAAAACGTTGGGAAATTTTGCATTTTAGTTCCGAGTTCCGATATTTTTAATATTTTAACAAATTGTAGCATGATGAAGATTCTCTATTTTTCTACCATTCTCCAACTCTACCACTCTATTTCTCCTCTTTATACCAAGAAGAATATTTCACGTAATTATTTGCGATTCTATCTATTTCACCAGAAATCAGTTCTTGCGAAACGTCTTTAATTTTTTTGGCGGGAACTCCTCCCCATAATTCACCTGCTCTAATGTGAGTTCCTTGTGTAACTACCGAACCAGCCGCCACAATAGAATTGCTTTCTATCACACAATTGTCCATTACTACAGAACTCATCCCAATCAATACATTATCATGAATCGTGCAACCGTGTACACAAGCATTATGCCCAATAGAAACATTATTGCCAATCACTAAAGGAAATTTTTCATACGTACAATGCAGCATCACATTATCTTGCACATTTACTTTGTTTCCTAATTTTATATAGTGTACATCTCCTCTGATAACCGCATTATACCAAATACTACAATCTTTTCCCATTTCTACATCGCCAATAATGACTGCTGTTTCTGCTAAAAAAGTATTTTCCCCGATTTTGGGAGTTTTTCCTAAAAGTTCTCTTACTAAAGCCATATTTTAATTGAAAATTAAAAGTCGAAAATTGAAAGTGTTTTTAAAAAATTCTAAAAATAGAGAAAATCTAACATCTGATTCTTAAAACCTAAAACCTAATCCCTATTTTTGTACTCTCAAATTTAAGTAAAAAATGCATACAATTATTATAGAACCTACTGCAAACCCAAATGTAATGAAGTTTGTAGCTGATTATACCCTGATTCCAGGTTCATTAGAACTTGATAGAACTTCTGATATTTCTGAAATTCCATTAGCTCAAGAACTTTTCAATTATCCTTTTGTTTCTAAGGTTTTTATCTCTGCTAATTTTGTAGCAGTTGCTAAAGAAGACCACGTAGAATGGGAGCACATCGCAGAAAGTCTTAAAAACGTCATCGAAGACGAGCTTCTAGCAAATCCTAGAATTTATAGACAAAAACCTCAACAGAGATATGAAATTTTTGCAGAAATGACTCCGAATCCTGCCGTAATGAAATTCGGTGGAAACAGATTATTATTAGACGGTTTCGTTGAAGTAAAATCTAAAGAAGAAGCAGACGAAGTTCCTTTAGCAAAAGTGCTTTATGATGAATTTAAATTTGTAAAAGAAGTTTTTGTTTCAGAAAATTTTGTGGCAGTAACCAAAGATGATTCTGTACAATGGCATGAAGTGATGACTGTAGTGAGAAATGTAATTGCCGAGTTTTTACAAAATGGCCACAAAATCACCAATAAAGAACCTCAGAAACACGAAAGTCCTGTAGAAAAAATTATCAATAGAGAGTATACAGATGTTGAGCAAAAAATTTCTGATATTTTAACTGAATACGTTTCACCAGCTGTAGAAAACGATGGTGGGAAAATCTCACTTTTAGAATATGATACAGAAAACAAAACCGCAAAAATGCTTTTACAAGGTGCTTGCAGCGGTTGCCCAAGTTCTACTGCTACGTTAAAAGGAGGAATAGAACAAGTGCTTAAAAATTTCTTGCCAGATTTAGTAGAAAAAGTAGAAGCTGTAAACGGATAATTAGTTTTTAGTGGATAGTTGTCAGTTGATAGTATTTACACTGATAACTTTCGATAATATAAAAAAATCAAAGTTTTGAATACCAACAACCAACAACCAACAACCAACAACATAAAAAAAGGAATACTCCTCGTAAATCTTGGTTCGCCGAAATCTACAAAAGTAGAAGACGTAAAAGAATATCTAGATGAATTCTTGATGGACGAACGCGTGATAGACTATCCATGGTTCTTTAGAGCGCTTTTAGTAAAAGGAATTATCCTCAATACTCGTCCTAAAAAGTCTGCAGCAGCTTACAAAACCGTTTGGACAGATGAAGGTTCACCATTGATTGTCATCACGAAACAGATTCAACAAAAATTGCAGAAATTAGTGGATATTCCTGTAGAAATCGGGATGAGATACGCTGAACCAAGCATAGAAACCGGAATCAGAAACTTGGTAGAAAAAGGCGTAGAAGAAATTGCACTTTTCCCACTTTATCCGCAATATGCGATGAGCACTACAGAAACCGTAGTAGAAAAAGCGAAAGAAGTTCAAGCGAAATTTTTCCCAAATATCAAAATCAATTATGTAAAACCTTTCTATAATAGAGACCTTTACATCAATTGTTTGGCTGAAAGTATTAAAGAAAAATTGCCAGAAAATTTTGATTTGCTTCAGTTTTCGTATCACGGAGTTCCAGAAAGACATATTTACAAAACAGACCCTACCAAAACTTGTAAAATAGGCGATTGTTGCTTCAAAGAAGATCATCCCTCACATCAATATTGTTATAGACACCAATGTCTGAAAACTACCGAATTGGTAAGACAAAAATTAGGTTTGGAAGACAATCAAGTGAAATCTACGTTCCAGTCTAGATTAGGAAAAGACAAATGGATAGAACCTTATACAGATGAAACTTTAGAAAATCTACCTAAAAATGGCGTGAAAAACTTAGCGATTGTTTGCCCAGCTTTTGTAAGCGATTGCTTAGAAACACTAGAGGAGATTTCCGTAGAAGGAAAAGAAGAGTTTTTACATGCAGGTGGAGAAAACTTCCACTACGTTCCTTGTCTGAACGACGAAGACAGATGGATAGAAGTCGTAAGACAACTTTGCGAAGAAGAATTATAAAAAATAAATACATTTTTTTTAACAAATACCCCTAAAAAAATAGGGGTGTTTTTATTTTATTACATTTTTTATTCATAATTTTGACTAAAATAAGGGGCAATAAAAAAAATAAATAAAAATGGAAAATAATTTAGAGTCTTTAAAAAGCAAAATCAACTCACTTCCCGCTGAGTTTTTAGAAATGATTTCAAATTACTTTGAAAACCTAGAACCTAAAAAAAATTCAGGAATTTGCAATTATCAAATAGACGAAGTAAAAGAAAGGTTAGAATTTCACAGAGAAAACCCTAAAAGTAGACTAGATTTTTTTGAAAACATAAAAGAACTAGAACATTCTCTTTTCGCATCATTATGAAAATACAACTTTCATCAATCGCTAAAAACGATATTTTACTTTACGCCAGAAAATATAAATCTGACGATTCTTCATTAGGCCAAAAATTTCTGGAAGAAATAAAACTAAAAGCCATCCAAATTTCTGAAAATCCAGAACAATCTGAAATCATCTACGAAAACATCAGAATCATAGCACTCGACAGTTTTCCTATTAATTTGCATTATACGTTCGAAAAAGAAACAGAGACTATTTTCATCACCGCTGTTTTCAAAAAAAATATCGCCCCGAAATAAATTTCGAGGCAATATAAAAAGGCTTTCAAAAAGCTATTTTGGGGTTTATTTCTTGATAAAAGAACCTACTTTTTGTCCATTTACTAATACGTAATACACTCCTGATTGTGCCTGAGCTGGAATATTTACTTCTACATTATTAGCACCTAGAACCACTTTTGCAGATTTAGCAGCAACTTTTTTACCTGTAATGCTTACCAATTCTACATTTCTCATTTCTGCATTTTCACTTTCAAAGTTCACATATACTCTATCTACATTCGCAGCAACTTTATACACTGGTGCAGTAGTAACATCTGCAGCAACTCTTCCAGCAGGAGAAGTTCCACCACCTACACCTACAGCATTCCAAGCATTAGTTGTTTGAGCAACTTCAACGCTTCCCGCTCCATATAAATCTGCAGCAGCTTGAAGCGAATACGTTCTAGCATTCGCATAAGTAGAAGTAGAAGTTAAATAAGTGGTAAGTGTTCTGTATGCAATTTGAGCCGCTTTATCTAAACCAACTCCAGTTACATTATACGCAAAACCTTTATCATTAGTACCAGAACCTCCATTTACCAACAAATAATACCAGAAGTTAAGAACTCCAGAATTGGTATGAACTCCACAGTAATCATTAGTAGAAGATGGCGTACAGTTAGGATTTACCCAATATGTTCCTCCATAAGTGTCTGGATCTCCATAAGCATTAGGATTTGCCATATCTCTAATTACGTAATTAAAATCTTCCCCTAGTTTCCAAGAAGCTTTTGTAGGTCTTGCCCAAAACTCCACAGAATTTCCTAAGATATCAGAAAACGCTTCGTTTAATGCTCCAGATTCTTTTTGATAAACCAAATTAGCCGTTTTAGTAGTCATACCGTGACCAATTTCGTGAGCACAAACATCTAAAGCCGTTAAAGGTTTATTTCCATTAGTAGAGCTTCCATCTCCATAAGTCATTCTAGAACCATCCCAAAAAGCATTGAAATAATTTCTAGAATAATGCACGTAAGATTTAATTGCAAAATGATTATTGTCTATACTATTTCTATTGAATTGTGATTTAAGATAATCCACTGTTTTTTCAGCTCCCCAATGTGCATCTGTAGCATATTGATCCAATGAAGTATTTACATTATTCCAAGTATTATCGGTATCTGTAAAATCAGTTGCTCTAGAATAATTGGTTCCTTGCTTTAAGTTATAAGTTTCAACAGCAGTACCACCATTTCTACCGGTTTCTCTTAATCTATAAGAAGTAGCACTTACTTGATCTGCCACAATTGCTTGATTCCCACTGTAAGCCGTAACTGCAGTTCCTGGAGCATTTGTTTCTAAAATTAATGCGTTTGTTCCTAAAACTTTGCCAGTTTTCGCATCTACATAAACTTCTTGTCTACTTAGCGGTTCAGCTGCATAAACATCAAACTTATAAGCCAGCGTAAGTTTTTTCGCATTTACATCCGCTGGATCATTATAATACACTAATTTTCCTTTTGGATAAAAAGTTGCATTCGCATCTTTAGTGTCATTTTTAAGAAAAGCTTCTTCCTCAGCATTTTGCCATTTGTAAGAAGTGGCACCTACATAAGCTAAAGCACTGTTTAATGCATTAGCTTCAGAAATACCCGCTCTTTTCTCAACAGTAGCAGGAACATTTTTGAACCAAACTCCATTTTGACTTACCACCTTGCCTTTTTTCACTAACATATTAATCATTCCATATTCTACAGGAATCCCATTAACTGTTTGTTGAAATTTGTGATTTTCAAAACCTAAAGCATCTTTATCAGAACTTAATTTAAGACCTGAAACTTCTTTCATTTGTTTAGCCGTTTCATCATAAACCATTGGCTTACCTTTGAAATCGGGAGCTTTTGAAGCATCAAATCTTACATGTTCTGCAAACATGTCTGACTTACCAGAAATTAGTTTTGAAGGAGCGTTTTGCGCAAACGCAAAAGAGACAGCTAGAAAGCTAGCCGCAAGAGTAATTTTAGACTTCATATTTCTATATTTTTAATTAACAGTACGAATATAGAAATATTTCACAAATAAATTTATTTTTATTTAACAATTATTTAAATTATTTTTATTTTTAGCCCAATAATGATTATTAAAAACAAACCAAAACAACGACCAATAAAAGATTTTAACAAATATTTAGAAAAATTCTAAATTTCTTAAAATAAAAAAAATCCTTTCGCAAGGATTTTACATTTTTCGCACTTATTTTGAAACAATAAGCAATTATTATCTTTTTCTATTTTCACCGTAGCCAATTAAACCGTCATAATTTCTATCAAAAGGAGCGTAATATAAAAATGCCTGATATAAATTTTCGGTTTGCCAAAAATTACCATTAATTTCTCCTAAATCAATGAAGCCTTTTGCATCTTTGGTGGCCAAAACATAATTGTAAAAACCTTGTTTCAAATAAATTCTGGCAATGTATTTTTTAGCATTTTCATCATAAGACATTTTATTATCTTCTGATGGAATAAAATCATTAAAAGCACCTAAAACATAAATTTCCTTTTCTGTTTTTTCTGAATCCAAAGAAAAATACACCCAAGAATAATCCGCTTCTGTATCTGCATTTCTTTCAATTCCCAAATCATTTCTTCTGAAATAAAAAGCTCCGTTTACATCTGGCTGATATTGATAACTAAGCGGAAAAGCCCAAACCGAATGCAAATAGGTATGATTTCCTTCGTCATTATTGTTTGTTGCTGCCACCATATCAAAAGGTTGATTCATATTTTTATTATCAAGGTAATAAAACTCATTATTTCCAGGAAAAAGCAAATTCATCTGTTGAAAAAGCAATTTATTCCCCATCGCTGCATTAGGTTTCTGATTATAAATTCCCAGTCCAAAATTATTATTTTGAATCACATTCAGACTAATGGAATTGAGGTTAGAAAACAAACTTGCTTGATTAGAAGTCGCAGAAACTTCTATTCTTTGATTAAGATTTGGCGCTTTACTATCTGCAAATCTGGTGACATTAATCCCTAAATTCGCACCATTTTCTACTACACAAAATCTTTTCTTAAAAAGCGGTTTATTGACTGATTCATCAAAAACGATGATTTCATAATTTCCAGAAATTTTCAGTTGCGTTTTTTCATTCGGGAATTTTAAAGTGTAGTGTGTATACTTTTGAACCGTATTAAAAGAGTATCTAAAATCTTGAATGTAAGAATTCACAGTACCTTTTGCATATTCCGTAAAAAACAAACCGTCATCTTTCCAATTTCTATCAAAATGTTTAAATGTATATCGATAAACGGTAGATTTATTTTCTAAATCATCAAAATTCAAAACCAATTGTTCCCCAAATTTAATGACAGGTGTTTCATCATTGGTTTGAGGATTAAAAAGCTGAACACTTTTAATTTTTTGACCAAAAACCAAAACAGAAAGCAATAAAAAAGTAAATTTTAGAAATTTCATATCACGAAGATAACGAAAATCGAGCCAAAATATTGAAAATTAAAACGCTGAAAATGATTAAATTTGAAAACTTAAAATCTAAACTTCAAAAAATGCTTCACATTCATATTTTTCGGTTCAATCCTTTTTCAGAAAACACTTATGTTTTGTTTAATGACCAAAAAAACGGTGTCATTATAGACCCAGGAAACTGGAACGAAAAAGAAAATGAAATTCTAGAAAATTTCATCGAAGAAAAAGAGATTTCTATCAAAAATATTTTACTGACTCATGCTCACATAGACCATGTTTTAGGCTTACAATGGGCTTTTGACACGTATAAAGTTGCCATAAAAATGCACGAAGAAGAAAAAGATGTACTCGACAGAAACCCAATGTCTGCCAGAAATTATGGATTTGATTTCAAACCTTTTCTTGGCGACATAGAACTTTTAAACGAAGGCGAAAAATACTTTATAGACGAAGATTTTTTTGAAATTTTCCATGTTCCGGGACATTCTCCAGGAAGCATTGCTTTCTATAATGAAGCGCAGAAATTTGTAATTTCTGGTGATGCTCTTTTCCAAGGAAGCATTGGGAGAACAGATTTATACAGAGGAAATCATGAGCAATTGCTAGAAAGCATTCGTACAAAACTTTTTACTTTACCAGAAGAAACAGAAGTTTATAGCGGTCACGGAAACGCAACACAAATAGGCTTTGAGAAAAAACACAATCCGTTTTTCTAAAAAATAAAAAAAGAGTCAAGTTTAATGCTTGACTCTTTTGCTTTTTATGAAGTAATTTTAATTATTTCCATTTGATATTACAACCCATGCTTGGTTTTTGTAATTCTTCTTGTGGATTTCCTGACAATAGATTTTCGAAAGCGATAATTAAGTCTTCACCTGTAATTTCTTTTTGATTTCCTGGTCTAGAATCATCCATTTGTCCACGATAAACCAAGTCTAATTTTTCGTCAAAGAAATAAAAATCTGGTGTACAAGCTGCGTCATAAGCTTTTGCCACCGCTTGACTTTCGTCAAATAAATAAGGGAATTCAAATTTTCTTTCGATTTGAAATTCTATCATTTTTTCTGGAGAATCTGCTGGATATTTCTCTACATCATTCGCGTTAATAGCGATAAATTCTATTCCTTGCGTATGATAATCTTCATATAATTCCGTCAGTTTATCGATAACATGTAACACAAACGGACAGTGATTGCACATGAAAATCACCAATGTTCCTTTTTCTCCTTTTAAATCTTCTAAAGATTGAATTTCGTTGCTATGAGAAGGATTTGGGAGTTCAAAAAAAGGAGCTCTAGTTCCTAAAGCGAGCATATTGGAAGGTGTATTTGCCATAACTATGGATTTATCATTAATTTATTGACTGCAAAATTACGGAATTTATTTTTCTATCTTCGATAAAATCTCATGAAGCTGCTCTTCTGAATAATCATACGGAAGCCAGGTTACATTTTCTACTTTTCTATTCCAAGTTTCCTGTCGTTTTGCATACCTGCGAGAGTTTTTCTTGATTTCTTCAATGGCAAAATCTAAGTCCCAAGTTCCTTCTAAATATTTAAAAATTTCGGTGTAACCTACGGTTTGTAGCGGAACAAGTTTTTGATATTTCGTCAAAGATTTTACCTCATCTATCAAACCATTTTCCAGCATTTTATCTACCCGAAGATTAATTCTTTCGTACATGATTTCTCTAGGTGCGGTAATTCCTATTCGCATTACTTTAAAATCTCTTTTATGCTTAGGCTCTGCAATAATTTCAGAATATTTTCTGCCGGTTTGCCAAATCACATCTATAGCTCGTAATAATCTTCTGGGATTTTCTTTGTGAACTACATTATAATATTCTTCGTCTAGATTTTTGAGAGTTTGTTGGAGTTTTTCTAGACCTTTTTCGTCCAAAATTTTCTGTAACTTTTCTTGATTTTCCGCATTAGCTTCTGGCAAATCATTCAATCCTTCTACAACTGCTTTTTCGTACATCATGCTTCCACCAACCAAAACTACAAAATCATTTTTCTCAAAAATTTCTTCAATTTTTTCCAAAGCATCTTCTTCATATTGACCTATGGAATAGTAATCTTGAACCGAAAGATGTCCAATAAAATGATGTTTAACCTGTGCTAATTCTTCATCTGAAGGTGTGGCAGTTCCTATTTTCATTTCCTTAAAAAACTGTCTAGAATCACAAGAAATAATCTCTGTACCGAAATGTTTTGCCATTTCTATGGCCAGTTTTGTCTTACCAATTCCTGTAGAACCAATGATAGAAATGAGTGTTTTCTGCATAGTGCAAATTTATTCAAAAAAAATCGTCCCAAGAAAATCTTGGAACGATTAAAAAAAACACAAATGAAATTATTTTATTTACTCTATTATTTCTGCATCGATAACTTTATTATCTTTCTTTACCGCATTTTTTTCGTTTTCCCAAATGATAAATCGGTCTACTTCTTTTAGAACCATCGGTAAAACCAATGCTAGAATTCCTAAATCATCTAAGAAAATTCCCGGCAAAAGATCTAATGGCGAAATGATATATACAAATGCTGCCAGTGGAATGATTACATTCTTAAGGTCCATTTGAAATTCGCCTTTTTTGTACGCTTTAAACATTTTTAAAATTTTCGGAAACTTAGAAAGCAATCCGTCTTTTTTAAATGCTTGAAACAACAATGCTATTTTTTTCATTTTTATATTTTGAGTTTTTAGGTGTGTTGACATTTATATTTCAAAATCTTTGCCAATTTAAATTAAAAACTCTTTGCTTATTTTATTTTAATAGATTTTAACTTTATTTAATAATTCTTAAGGAGCTACAGAATCGAAAAACTGATGCACAGATTCTGAATTCCAATCTTTTGCAGCATCTTCTTTCATCAAAATCCTTCCATTTTTGCCCAAAATAAAAGTCGTAGGAAATACTTTTGGTAGCATTTTTTCAGAAAGTGGCGACTTCGCAAAATAAACCGGCGTAGTATAATTGTTATCTGCTAAGAATTTTTTCACTTTTTCCTCCTCATCCTGCATAGCAATCAGTACGAAAGCCACTTTATCTTTTTTGGCGTCGTACAATTTTTGAATACTCGGATATTCTGCTCTACAAGGCGGACACCAACTTCCCCAAAAATTCAAGAAAACGACTTTGTCCTTAAAATCTGCCAAATTCGCATCA
This sequence comes from Cloacibacterium sp. DMC96, assembly GCF_056313765.1. Taxonomy (NCBI): domain Bacteria; kingdom Pseudomonadati; phylum Bacteroidota; class Flavobacteriia; order Flavobacteriales; family Weeksellaceae; genus Cloacibacterium; species Cloacibacterium sp. DMC96. Next base: position 1,825,503 of record NZ_JBQUZQ010000001.1, read on the forward strand.
GGAATATTCACTCCTTTTAGTTGAATATTCATTTCCTCAACTGTAAAAGTGACATCTTTTTCTACTTTTTCTAAAGAAGGTTTCATCAAAATTTGTCGCTGAACAAACGCTCTAAAATCTGGAAACAGAAAAATAGAAACCAGAAACACCGAAAGCAATAATGTGAGCCAGTTTTTTCTTAAAAAGTTCATAAATTGATGTGTTGATGTAATAATTTGTTGATGTGATAATATTTATTCTGACACCCCGTCAAAAATTTTAAAAATTTTTGACACCCCTCTAAAAGAGGGGAACTCTTCTAACTACAGTAGTTCTAAAATTTCTTGAATTGCGTCTTTACCTTTATTTTTAGCGTAATACACTTGCAAATCGTTATAAAACTCTTCACGAGGATATGTTTCTGGATTCTCTTTGAATTTTTTCAACAATTCTGTTCCATATTGCGGTCTTGGTCCCCAAACATTTTTCAGAGAAAAATCTTCATTCAAGATTAAAATTTTAGGAATTGATTGGGTTCCGTTCGTTAAGAATTGGTCAATTAAAGAAGTATCAGAATCACGGTAGAAAATTCTCACATCATTATGCCCTTCAAAAAATGTAGAAACCGCAGGAACGGTTGCACTTGCATCTCCGCACCAAGGTTCTGTGATGATAAGGATTTTACCATTGAAGTTTTTAGATTTCAGCGTTTCTAATTGCTCCTCATCTACTTTATAGGTTTTCAAAGTTCTGTTCATTCTCTGAAGCCCCAATTCATAATATTCATTATGATCGTCTTCAGGATTTTGAACTTCAATTCTGCGTTCAGTTTCTTTAATATATTCGTCAAAAGTGACTGCGTTTTGCCAGTAATTTTTCATTTTAAAGTTTTAAATTTTTCTAATCTGATTCATCAAAAATAAGTCCGCAAGAACAAATGCTGCCAAATTTTCCACTACAGGAACTGCTCTTGGCAAAACACAAGGATCATGTCTTCCTTTTCCTTCTACAATAACTAAATTTCCGTCTTTATCTACACTTTCTTGAGGTCTAAGAATCGTAGCAATCGGTTTAAAAGCAACACGGAAATAAATGTCCATTCCGTTGGAAATCCCACCTTGAATTCCTCCAGAAAGATTGGTTTTCGTAGTAAAATCTTCATTGAACAAATCATTATGCTCTTTTCCAGTCATCGTTGCTCCACAAAAACCGCTTCCATACTCAAAACCTTTTGCAGCATTGATGTTCAGCATGGCTTTTGCCAATTCTGCCTGCAATTTTAGGAAAACTGGTTCACCAATTCCTATAGGAAGATTTTTGATAACACAAGTAATGGTTCCACCGATGGTATTTCCTTCTTTTTTGATTTCCTTGATTTTAGAAATCATCTTTTCGGCGGTTTCTTCATCTGGACAACGAACGTCATTGCTTTCGATTTTAGAAAAATCTAAATCTTGATAAGGTTTCATGCAAAAAATATCTCCCACCGAAGAAACATAAGCATGAATTTCTATAGTTGAGGGTAAAATATGTTTCGCCAAAGCTCCTGCTGCAACCCAATTGATGGTTTCTCGCGCTGAAGATTTTCCACCACCTCTGTAATCTCTGATTCCAAATTTTTGGTCGTAAGTAAAATCTGCATGAGAAGGTCTGTAAGCAGCGGCAATATGTTCGTAATCTTTCGATTTTTGATTTTCATTATAAATCACAAATCCAATCGGAGTTCCTGTAGATTTCCCCTCAAAAGTTCCCGAAAGAAATTGTACGGTATCACTTTCTTTTCTTTGGGTAACGATGGAACTTTGACCAGGTTTTCTGCGGTCAAGTTGATGCTGAATTTCTTCAAAATTAATTTCAATTCCTGCTGGAAAATTGGTGATGATTCCACCATAAGCTATTCCGTGACTTTCACCAAAGGTAGAAAGCGTAAGAAAATTTCCTAAATTGTTCATAAAAGCAAAGTTAGTGAGATAATATGATAATGCAGTAATGTGTTAATGCTTTTTCTCTAAAGAAGAAATTATTTTTTTCAATTTTTCTTTTTCTTCGGGCGATAGTTTTTTCCAAACGAAACCATCTTGTACGTTATCTGAGATTTTTTGAGGAAAAATTCCTGCTTCGTAGTATTTTTTTACAGAATAAGGCGAAATTGAAGGTTGAGGCGTGTCAAAACTCAAATCGTAATTAGGTACATTAAAGTCCAAATTTCCTATTTTGAAAGTTTGATAAGAATTGAGTTCAAAAACCGCCGGTTTATAAAATTGCGTTACGGTAAAACCTTGCATGTAATGCCCTAGTTTGAAAGTACGGACTTGGGATTGCAAAATTTTAGGAAAACTCATCAAAAACAAAACAATTAACGCGCCCAAACTGAAACTTAATAATGATATTTTTTCTTTTACTTTTGAACCAAACATCACTATAAATGCTACGAAAAAAACATCAATGAAAAACCTGAATTGTGCTGAAAAATAGAGTACAAAAATCGTTTTCAAAAGTATTGCAATCCACAATAAATAAAGCGTTTTCTGTTTTTTTACAAAAGTAAAAATAGTGTAAATCACCATCAATAAAACAAAGGCAATATGTATATATTTTTTGTATGAATGGAGTGTGAACCAATGGTAAATGTAATCCCAAGTCGTGAATTGTTGAATCTCAGAAATTGTAAATTTCAAATCATAGGTTTTTAAAATAGCCACTTCTGAAGATTGTTTCAAAATTTCTGCATTAGGCAACCAAGAAACACCTAAATCAAACATCTGAACTGGAAAAAAAGGATACCCAAAAACCCAAATATTTTTGAAAATATAAATTCCTAAAACTACAAGTCCTAATCCCAAAAATTTGAAGTGCTCTCTTTTTAAAAAATATAAAAAAACAAAAATAGGCAACCACACCATCGTAGGTTTTATACTGAAAACAAAAACCGAAAACGCAAAAAGTAGTTTAGCGTTTTGATTTCCTTTGAGAATTTCATTTAGAATAATGAGAGAAAGCGCAATTGCTGGTAAATCTGGACTAGGAGATTGAAGAAAAAGCAGAAAAATAGGTGAAACCAAAAGTAAACTCCAAGCCTTTTTTTCAAAAATATAGAGCAAATAAATCACTAGAAAAACAACGTTTATTCTTAGAAGAACATCCAAAATATTAGAAAACCCAGCCTGAAAAATATGCCAAACCGACATTTGCGCATACATTAAATTTAAATTAGCCAAACCTTTGGTTAAACCAAATTCATGGAGCAAATTCACAGTGGGAACATAGTAGCCAAAATGGTCTAAAATAAAAGGATAATAACTCCCTGAGAAAGCTACAATTATGGTAAGTAAGAATAATTTAAAAATCTCATTTTTAGTAAATGAAGTAAAATTTTGGTAGCTTTTAAAATAAAAAAATGCCAAAATTCCCATTCCTAAACTGATACTTTCTACCCAAATATTCAGCGGAATAAAAAAGGCAAGAACTTGCCAAATCATTGCCAAGAAAAATATCCCTGAAAACAACTGAGCAGATAATCCCGACCAAATTTTTCCGAAAAGTCTTTGAAAAATTTCGCCAAAACCTGCTAAAACAGGAATAATGATGATAATGGAAAGTAAGATATACAGCATTATGATAAAGGTAAGTAAAAAAACTAAATTTTAACATTTAATGGCTAATAAATAAATATCATTAAAATAAAATTTATCATTTTACTAAAAATAATTAATTATTATAATGAAAAATAAAAAAATATTATATTTTTGTTCAAAAATAAATTTTAACGCAAATGAGAAAACTACTATCCATTTTAATTTTATGTTCTGTATTACAAATATTTGGACAAAATACAATCACAATTCCTTTCAATGATGGTTTTATTGGCGTTAGTGGCGGACAAGGAACCTCAACCACCAGTTACCATATAAGCTATCTGGGTTTAACAAATTTACAGTTCAGTCAAAATTCTTCTAGCACTGTATTTACCGCGCAAGGAAATGATATTATTGGAAATGTAATTATTACAGACAAGAACAATATAGAACATACCATTTCTGGATTCATTAAATGGAGATATCCAAGTGGCAACAGTCCTAACACTGCAGTCTTTCAACCTAGTGCTAACACAAATAAAACAATTGCAACAAATGGATTAAATGGAAGTAGCACGTATACTATTAATGCCAATACATATATAGGTTTAACATTTAACGGATTTACTAATAGCTTTACAGAAGGCAGCGAACTAAGAGGTAATGCTGCAACTACAGGACTTCTGGACTTTCTCAATTCCTATCTTGGCACTTTACCATCTTTAAGCATTGCAAATGCAACCGCAACAGAAGGATTACCAAACGTAAGTGTAGCTGTTACTATGTCTACACAGACTTCAAATCAGGTTAAAGTGAATTACACTACTTCTGATGGCACTGCATTATATAATTCAAATTATACAACTACTTCTGGAACCCTTACATTTGCTGCAAACACTACTACTATTTCACAAAACATAGTAGTCCCTATCATTGACAATCAAACTAATGACAACAACAAAGTGTTTTATGTACAAATTAGTGACCCAATAAATGCATCCATTGCAAAACCTACTGGCAATATCACGATTAGCGATACTGATTCTTCATTATCCACATCAGAAACACCTTCCAATCAAACAGCATTACTCATTAAACAGAACCCAGTAAAAAATGGAACGGCCGTAATAGAATACACTTCTACAAAAAACGGATTACTTTCTATTTTTGACATGAATGGAAAATTGATAGAAACTAGGAATTTAGAAAGCGCAATGAATACCAAAAAAAGCATTACAATACCTTCACTAAAAAAAGGAACATATATCCTTACCTTTAAAAGCGGAGATCAAATCGCTGTCTCGAAAATGATTGTGGAATAAATGTATTGAAAAACAAAAATATAACATCAATAAAAAAGAGGCTGCCTAAAAAGTCAGCCTCTTTTTAATGGAGGTACCTAGCGGATTCGAACCGCTGTAGATGGTGTTGCAGACCACTGCCTAGCCGCTCGGCCAAAGTACCATGTGTTTCGGAGTGCAAATATAGGGATTTTTCAGATTTTTAAAAATTTTAGAAATAGATTTTTTAAAAATTTTCTTCAAATTCTACACTTACGCCTTTCATTTCGCCTTTCATTGGCGGTTTTGTTTTGGTAATTTTCACTTTAACCTTCTGAACTTGAGTAAATTCTGATTTTATTTTTCTAATAATCCTTCCTGCTACATGTTCTAATAATTCTGACGGAATTTTCATCTCTGCATGAATAATATCGTTAATCAAAGCGTAATTAATGGTATCATTCAAGTCATCGGTCTCAGCAGCTTTGGTAATATCTGCTACAATCTCTGCATTCACAATGTAAAACGTTCCCAAAATTTTCTCTTCTGGCAAAACACCGTGATATGCGTAGATTTTAATATCTTCTAAAAGGATTTTACTTTTCATTTTAATAAATTTTGGCTAAAGCCAATTAGATTTTCGTTTTTTCTAAAATGGACTAAAGTCCGTTCCTATTGATTTTCGATAACTATCCACAAATGTAAAGAAAACGTCCAGAAAAATTCTGAACGTTCATTCTTTAAAATTTTTAAATTATCTCATTTTCAAATTTTCAAATTACTTAATAGTTTTACTCAACTCCAGCATCGCTTCAATTGGTTTCAAAGCTTTTAAGCGAAGTTCTTCGTCCATAGTGATTTCTGGCAATTCGTATTTCATGCACAAATACAACTTTTCTAGTGTATTTCTCTTCATGAAGAAACATTCTGAACAGTTGCAACTTTCGTCAAAAACCAAAGCCGGAATCAATTCTTTATGAGGAGCACGTTTTTTCATTTCGTGAAGAATTCCTTCTTCTGTAGCGATGATAAACTTCTGACAATCATCTTTTTCTACATAATTTAGCAAAGCTGAAGTAGAACCAATAAAATGCGCCAATTCTAGTACTGGAGTTTCAGATTCTGGGTGTGCAATTAATTTAGCATCAGGATTTTCCGCCAATTGTTTCGCTATTCTTTCCATAGAAAATGCTTCGTGAACGATGCAACTTCCGTCCCACAAAATCATATTTCTGCCCGTTTTTTTCTCTAAATATCTTCCCAAATTTTTATCTGGTGCAAAGATAATTGGTCTATCTTCTGGCAATGCATTAATAATGGTTTCTGCATTAGAACTGGTGACAATAATATCAGATTCTGCCTTGGTTTCTGCATTACAATTGATGTAAGTAGCAATTAATGCATCTGGATGTTTTTCGCGCATTTTACGTAAACCTTCTCCACTACAGCCGTCTGCAAGACTACAACCAGCCAAAGTGTCAGGAAGAACCACTTTTTTTGTAGGATTAAGGATTTTTGCCGCTTCAGCCATAAAATGCACGCCACAAAATGCAATCATATCTGCATCAGTGTCTTTTGCGGCTCTTGCCAATTGTAGAGAATCTCCCAAATAATCTGCAATATCTTGAATTTCTCCTGGCTGATAATAATGCGCCAAAATCACGGCATTTTTTTCTTTTTTGAGCTTTAAAATCGCATCAATTAAATCTTGACCTTGAGGAATTTGAATATCTTTCAAATCCAAAAATCCTTTTACAGGAAGGTTGTTTTTTGCTATATCTAATACTTGTTCCATTGGGTAATCGTATTTGGTGTTGGTTTTATTCTTCAATAAAATTTCTTACAATTCGCTCAATTTCTTTCTGAGCGGTTTCTAAATCATCATTAATGATAATTTGGTCAAATTCTTCAGCATACGTCATTTCTTCTTTGGCTTTTGCTACTCTTGTTTTGATGGTTTCTAAATCATCTGTAGCTCTAGATATCAATCTTCGTTCCAATTCATCAATAGAAGGTGGTGCAATAAAAATAGAAAGGGCATTTTCTCCGAAAATTTTCTTCAGATTTACGCCACCTTTTACATCTACATCGAAGATGACCACTTTTCCTTCTTGCCAAATTCTTTCTACTTCTGATTTTAAGGTTCCGTAGAATTTATCTTGATAAACTTCTTCATATTCTACAAAAGCATCTTCTGCAATCAGATTTTTAAATTCTTCAACTGAAAGAAAAAAATAGTCTTTCCCATGAATTTCCTCACCTCTCAATGCTCTGGTTGTAGCAGAAATGGAAAATTGAAGTTCAGGAAAAACACCTAAACAATATTTTACCAAAGTGGTTTTTCCACTTCCTGAAGGTGCTGAAAATATAATTACTTTGTTCATTTTTAATAGTTATGAGTGATGAATTATGAATGATGAGTTATTTAGAGACTACAAAAACAACTTATAACTCATGACTTACAACTCATCATTACAATACGTTTAACGTTTGTTCTTTAATTTTTTCTAAATCGTCTTTCATCATCACTACCAGTTTTTGGATTTCGTGGTGATTGGCTTTAGAACCTAATGTATTGATTTCTCTGCCGATTTCTTGAGAAATAAATCCTAGTTTTTTCCCGTTGAAGGTTTCGTTTTGCATCACTTCAAGATAATATTTCAAGTGCTGTGTCAAACGTACTTTTTCTTCGGAAATGTCTAATTTTTCGGTGTAATATGCCAGTTCTTGATAAAATCTGGTCTCATCTACATTCTCAAATTCTTTCAAAGTATTCTGATAACGTTCTTTTACCGCTACCATTCTTTCGTCTTCGTAAGGAATGACTTTGAGAAGATTTTCTTCAATATTTTTAAGATTTTTAGCCAGTTCTTCGTGTAAAATTGCGCCTTCTGTCTTTCTGAAATCTACAAATTTTGCTAAAGCTTCTTTAATCAAGCTTTCCAAAGATTTCCACTCTTCTTCATTTAATTCTGCAGGCTTTCCGTTAATTGCTTCAGGCATTCTGATGGCCATTTTCAGGTATTCAAACTCTTCTGCATTGGGAGAAATCTCACGCAACTGATTCATGTATGCTTTTACAATGTCTTGGTTGATTTTTACATCATTGCAGTCATCGATGGTTTCGCAATTGATATAGCAATCTACTTTTCCTCTGAGAATGGTGTCATTTAACAATTTTCTTACTTCGAATTCTTTCTCTTTGTAACGAAGCGGAATTCTTAGATTCAAGTCAAATGATTTACTGTTAAGCGATTTGAGTTCGATGCTAATTTTTTTTCCTTCAAAAATACCTTCGGCTCTTCCGAAGCCTGTCATTGATAAAATCATAATGTGTATATGTAAGCACAAAGATAAGAAAAGATGCTGAAAGTTAATTTTTTCTTAAAACTTAAAACAGCTAAGACTTCTCATTGTTAATAAGTAGATGAAATAGTCCCAAAAAATCCTTAAAAATTTCGTAAATTTGCCCCTTGATTAAATGACGAATTTCAGTCGTCAGAAAGAAAATTTATTGCATGAAAAGATGGTATCTCTACCCTTTTTCCTTGGTTTATCATTTTGTTACTGCCCTCAGAAACAGAATGTACGATTGGGGAATTTTTTCTTCTACGAAATTTAAAACCCCTATGATTGGCGTAGGAAATTTATCTGTAGGTGGCAGTGGAAAATCACCTATGGTAATGTATTTGGCTGATTATCTTGCTAAAAATTTTAGAACAGGCGTTCTATCTCGTGGTTACGGAAGAAAAACCAAAGGTTATGGTATTGTAAATTACGATAGTAATTTTAAAATGGTGGGTGATGAAGCTATGCAACTCTTTGAAAGATTTAAAAACAGATTTGTCATCGGCGTTTGTGAAGACCGCGTTTTTGGGGCAAAAAAAATTATCGAAGACATGGATTTAGATGTACTTCTATTAGATGACAGCTACCAACACCGTAGAATAAAACCAGGTTTTAATATTCTTTTGACCGATTATAATGACCCGTATTTTAAAGATTTTGTTTTACCTGCTGGTAATCTTAGAGAATCAAGACGTGGCGCAAAACGTGCTAACATTATTGTAGTGACTAAGTGTCCAGAAAATATTACAGAAGAAAAAAAACAATTCTATATTTCTAGAATTAAACCTAGATATTACCAAAAAGTGTTCTTCTCTACCATCAATTATGATGAAGAAATTTTCTGTTTTGACCCAAAATTGAAACTTCCAGATAACAACATGAGTTATTATGACATTCTCCTGATTACAGGAATTGCCAACCCAAAAACCTTTGTGGAAGAAGTAAAAAGATACAGTTCAAATGTAAAACACTTACGATTCAAGGACCATCACAGTTTCACAACAGAAGATATTTCTCTAATCAAAAAAGAATATGAAAAACTAGGAGAATATAAATTGATTTTGACCACAGAAAAAGATTATGTTCGCTTAAAAGGTTTCGATTATTTAAGAGAAAAATTATACTATTGGCCGATTAATGTAGAAATAGACCGCGCAGAAGAATTTAATCAAATCATTCAAGATTATGTTAGAAAAAATTAAACAAACCGCCGAATTCATCCAAAATATCATTCAAGAAACTCCTGATTTCGCCATCGTTTTGGGTTCTGGTTTAGGCAAATTACAAGAAGAAGTAGAGGCTATTCACACTTTAGAATATCATGAGATTCCTGATTTCCCGCAAACTACAGTAGTAGGTCACGGTGGAAAATTGATTTACGGGATTTTAGAAGGCAAAAAAGTATTGATGATGAGTGGCAGATTTCACTATTACGAAGGTCATTCTATGGAAACAGTAACTTTTCCTTTCAGAGTTTTTAAACTTTTGGGAATTCAGAATTTAATCGTTTCTAATGCTTCTGGAGGAGTAAATCCTAATTTCAGAGTTGCAGATATTATGATTATCGAAGACCATATCAATATGATGCCAGAACATCCGCTTCGTGGTAAAAACATTGATGAATTGGGACCAAGATTCGTAGATATGAGCGAACCTTACAACCGAAAAATGATTGCAGTAGCAGAAGAAACCGCTAAAAATTTAGAAATTAAAGTGCACAAAGGTTGTTATGTTGCACTTCAAGGTCCAACTTTCGAAACGCCTGCGGAATACGGAATGGTAAGAGCAATTGGCGGAGATGCAGTAGGAATGAGTACCGTTCCCGAAGTGATTGTAGCAAAACACATGGGAATGGATTGTTTCGGAATTTCTATCATTACGGATGTTGGCGGACCAGAAATCGCTTTCACCGTTTCTCATGAAGAAGTTTTACAAGCGGCTAATAAAGCAATGCCAAATGTGATTAAAATTGTAAAAGGCTTGGTGAAAAATTATCAATAAATGAATTTTTGCTTCGCAGTGAATTTTTAAAATATTACGCTTCAATTTTTTTTGGAGCGTTTTTTTTATGAAAATTCTATAACGTTACTATAAAATTCTGTAAAAATTTAATGGCATTCTTAGCCTAATTTTGCTTCAAAGTAAAAAAGGAAAAAAAATGAATACGTTTAGATTAGTTGCCTTTAAAGTAGCCTATTTCCTTCTCAGAAGGAAAGATAACTATACCTAATCTAAATATTTTTCATAGGAAGCACCTCGATTTTCGAGGTGTTTTTTTTGTTCATTCTAAAATCCCCAATTCCTTATCTTTGTGTATGCAAATTCCACAGAGAAAAATCATACATGTAGATATGGATGCGTTTTACGCTTCTGTGGAACAGCACGATAATCCTGAACTTACAGGAAAACCCATTGCAGTAGGCGGTGAACATAGAGGTGTAGTAGCCGCAGCAAGTTACGAAGCTAGAAAATTTGGCGTTCGTTCTGCTATGTCGAGTAAAATTGCCAAAGAAAAATGTCCGCATCTGATTTTTGTAAAGCCAAGATTTCATCGTTACAAAGAAATTTCACAAAAAATCAGAGAAATTTTTCATGAATATACTGACTTGGTAGAACCGCTTTCTCTAGACGAAGCCTATTTAGACGTTACCGAAAACAAAAAAAACATAGAGTCTGCCAATGAAATAGCAAGAGAAATTCGTCAAAAAATTTTTGAAGAAACAGGACTCACTGCTTCTGCGGGAATTTCGGTGAATAAATTTTTGGCTAAAGTAGCTTCGGATATCAATAAACCCAACGGACAAAAAACCATTCATCCTACTCAGATTTTAGATTTTTTAGAAGAACTTCCGATTGAAAAATTTTACGGAATAGGAAAAGTTACCGCCAATAAAATGTACAGTTTACAGATTTTCAAAGGCAAAGATTTGAAGGCAAAATCTCTGGAAGAATTAGCAAGACTTTTCGGGAAATCTGGAATTTATTATTACAACGTGGTTCGTGGAATTCATCATGGAGAAGTAAAACCTCACCGAATTCAAAAAAGTGTAGGTGTAGAACATACTTTTTGGGATGACATCAACGAAGATGAAGAACTTTACCAAAAACTAAAATCACTAAGCGAAGAACTAGAATCTAGGCTTTCGAAAAGAGAAATTAAGGGCAAAACCTTGACTTTAAAAATAAAATACAAGGATTTTTCTCAATACACGCGTAGCAAAACACAAGAAGTGTATTATGAAAACGCTGAAAATTTCTACGAAACTGCTCAGAAACTTTGGGAACTAAGACCTTATAATAAAGCGATTCGTTTGTTAGGTTTATCACTTTCTAACCTCAACACAGAAGAGAAAAAACAAATTTCTGTACAACTCAAAATTCCTTTTGAAGAATTCGAAAAAGAATAATTATAAAATAATTCCCTGAAAATCTGTAAATTAATTTCGCTTCATCGTTCTAATTTTGCAACATAAAAAACAGAAATGATGAACGGAACCATGATTCAATATTTCCATTGGTACACAGAAGGTGATGGAAAACTTTGGGAAGAAGTACAACAAAACGCAGAATATTTAGCAGAACTTGGTATTACAATGGTTTGGTTACCACCTGCTTACAAAGCTAATGGTGGCGGATTTTCTGTGGGTTATGATCCCTATGATTTATTTGACTTGGGAGAATTTGACCAAAAGGGTGGAATTCCTACCAAATATGGAACCAAAGAACAATATATTTCAGCCATCAATGCGCTTCGTGAAAAAAGAATTGGAGCAATTGTAGATATTGTGCTAAATCACAAAGCTGGCGGTGATGAAAAAGAACGTTTCCAAGTGTACAAAGTAGACCCAAACAATCGACAGAACTTCATTTCTGAACCTTTTGAAATAGAAAGTTACACTAAATTTACTTTCCCGGGAAGAAATAAAAAATATTCAGATTTCGAATGGAATTTCACTTGTTTTACAGGCGTAGATTTTGCCGAAGGTGAAGAAGGAGATTTTATTTATCAAATCATTAATGAACATGGTGATGGTTGGGAAGAAATGACCAGCGATGAAAAAGGAAATTACGATTTTTTGATGTACAATGACATCGAACATCGCAATCCTCATGTAAGAGAAGAGCTGAATTATTGGGGAAAATGGTATCATGAAACCGTCGGCTTTGAAGGCGTTCGTTTAGATGCTGTAAAACATCAATCGCCAGAATTTTATAAAGAATGGCTTCAATTATTACGAGCCAATACTGGTAAAAACCTCTTTGCAGTAGGAGAATTTTGGGCTCCTGGTGAATTACCACTTTTAGAAAAATATATTGAAGAAACCGAAGGTTGTATGAGCCTTTTTGACGCTTCTTTGCATCATAATTTGCATACTGCTTCACAATCGGGAAGCGAATTTGACTTGCGTACAATTTTTGACAACACTTTGGTTCAATCTCAACCAAATGTAGCCGTTACCGTTGCTGACAACCATGACACACAACCTTTGCAAGCTTTAGAAGCTCCTGTAGAACCTTGGTTTAAACCGATTGCTTATGCATTAATTCTGTTAAGACAAGAAGGTTTTCCTTGTGTTTTTTATCCAGATTTATTTGGATCCACTTACAAAGATTATGGAAATGATGGCAATGAATACGAAATTTTCTTAGAAAAAGTAGACCAAATAGAAGAACTTTTGAAATTGAGAAAAAATAATGCTTACGGAATGCAAAGAGATTATTTCGAAGATGCTAATTGCATCGGTTGGACTCGAGAAGGTGATGGCGAACATAAAGGTTGTGCAGTAGTCATCAGCAATAAAGAACAATACGAAAAACCTATGGAAATGGGAACGCAATATGCTGGTCAGTATTTTTATGACGCATTAGGAAGATTTGAACACAGCATTCAAATTGATAAAAATGGCTGGGGAAATTTTACCGTTCCTGCTGGAAATGTAAGCGTTTGGATTCCTGAATAGTCTATTTCAAAGCTTTTTTAACCTCTGAAAATTTCCCATCAATAGGTTCTGAAATTTTTAAACCGAGAATTTCCGCAACCAAAGTATAAACACTCACATTCTGAAATTCATCGATTTCTGTTTGGTTTTTGAAAACATTTCCCCAAGCGTAAAAAGTGGCTTTCATTTCTGGTGTTTTTCTAGGATTGTAGCCATGTTTTCCTGCAGAAGTAGATTTTCCTTTTTCTAAAAATATTTTTGGTGCATTTGGAACTAATAAAATCTGACCGATACGGCTATATTTGTCATCTTTTGTTCCATAATGCAGTTTTCTAGGAAATTTTTTGGTCAAAAAAACTTGGTAATCTTCAGTTTTTGAGTTTTTCAATTCACGATATGCCGATTTTACCTCATCTGGATTTTTAACCACCACTCTGAGTAAGGTTTGAGAATTATAAATATCAAATTTTTCTTTATTGAGAAGCATTTCTGGAATAGAAAGCGGATTTTCTTTATCTACTTTAATCATTCCGTGGTCTGAAATGAAGATGAAATTCACATTTTTCAAACCCAATTTATTCACTTTTTCCACCAAATTACCGATGGCATTATCTACCAATTTTACAGATTTTTCGGCTTCTGGAGATTCTGGTCCAAATCGGTGACCTGCTCCATCTACCTCAGGAAAATACAGTGAAATAAAGTGCGGACGAACATTTTCTGGCAATTTTAACCAGTTCACTACTTTATTAATTTTTTCTTCTGGTGAAAATTTTTCGTGGTAGTGATAATAGTAAGTAGGTCTGGTTTTTCCAGCGTCACTTGCCGAACCAACCCATTGTAAAGAAGCGGTAACCATTCCTTGTTGCTCTGCCAAACTCCAAAGCGGAATTCCGCCGTACCAAGAACCATCTTCTGCATTTTCCTTTTTATTCATTGCATACGCTTCTTTTCTGGAGTAATCATAGAAAAAATTATCTACCAAACCGTGATGAGAAGGATATAAACCCGTAATAATAGACCAATGATTCGGGAAAGTGATGCTTGGGTAACTTGGCAACATGGCTTTTGCTTTTACGCCTTCATTTGAAAATTTTTGAAGATTTTGAGCATTGTATTTTCCCGTGTAATCATGTCTGTAACCGTCTGCAGAAATAAAAATAAGATATGGTTTTCCCAATACTTCTGCTGAATTAAATCTATTAGGAGTAATAACTTGGGCTGTATCAACCGCGAGATTATGTTGAGCAAAAAAGAGAGAAAACAGAAAAATAGTGAAACCCGAAAATATTTTTTTCATTACAGATGATTTGCTACAAAAATACTCAGATTTGTCGAAATTCCATTGAACTAGAAATTAAAAAACCACTTCGAAAAGTGGTTTCATAATTTATAAATGATATTTTAAATTCAATCCGAAGAAGAAGTAAGCTTTTCTAGGTCCAGGATTTACATCTGCATAATTAAGCAAATTGGTCGCTTTGTTATCATTGGTATTATTTCCTACAAATAAAAAAGTATAGTTTTTCTGATTGGTGAGATTATTTCCGATGGCAAAAACATCTACATCATATTTCCCGAATGTTTTTTTGTAACCTAATTTCATGTTCAGTAATGAATAATCTTTAACCAAATTTTCATTAGCAAAATCCGAATAAACTTTGCCTAAATAATTGAAAGTATTATTCAAATAAATTCCATATTTAGTATAGAAATCAATTCCGATAGCATATTTATCATCAGGAACTCCAACTACTTTTTTGCCTGAAAAATCAGTTCCGCTATTTACAAAATCAGTGTATTTAAAATCATAATGTGAATAATTGACAAATGGTGTAATTTTAGAAATAAAAGCAGATTCATTAGTATAATTATATCCTAAACTAAGTTCTAGACCTTTGTTTTTTTGATTTCCTGTATTAGCCCAATAACTGTACACATTATTGCTAGAATCTGTTCCGTTTAACTGTGTGAGTTTATTATTTACACGGATATTAAACAATGAAATTTGATAATCAAATTTGGTTTTCATCAATAAACCATGTACACTGAAATCCCACATTTTAGCTTTTTCTGCTTCTAAATCATCATTTACGGTGTTAATGGTTCCGCCAGAAACAAAAGAAGTAGAAGCAGTAGGAGCATTATAACCCTCGCTGTAACTCAAATTAAAAATCTGATTTTTCCATCTTTTTTGAACGGCAAAATGAGGAGTTGCCACCACTTTGTAATCTTTACTGAAAGACAAATCTTTATTATATCCAGGAACTAAACCGCCAAAAGCCAAAAGATCTTCTCGGTCATAATTTATTCTGTTCAGACTTACTCCAGCCAAAAACGTAAAATCCCAAGGTTTGTAGGTGAGTCTTTCGATTGCAAAATAATTGCTTTGGTTATTGTTATATTTAAAATAAGAACCTTTAGAAATAGGCGACATTTCTAGCGGATTATTGGGATTGGTTCCTGTAAAACGATAATTAGAAATCTGTGAGCGCGAATTTTGAACTTCTGCACCAAAATCTAATTGATTAGAAAAATTCCTCCATGTATAAGAATGTTGGAAAGTCGTTCTAAAACCTACATTTGGACTGCTAGAAACCTCGAAAGCTTTATCTGCAATTCTGTCCTGATTGATGGAAGAATAGAAAACAGTGGTGGAATTTTTGAAATTTTTAGAAATTTCCCAAATGTGACCTAATCCTACTCTAGTAGAGTGAATTTTACTGCCAGAACCTTTGATTATGTAAGAAGGATTTCCGTTATCAATTCCTGCATAGTAATCGTTATAGGAAATTTGTCCAGACACTTTTTCATGGGAAAAGCCTTGACTTGCGAATAAAGTTATGCGCTGTTTCGGATTTAATTTATATTCACCATTAATATTCACGAAATTTTTCAAGCCATTTCCACTTGGTCTGTAACCGTCAGTTTCTATGTGACCATAGTTTACATTCAAAGAGTAGTTGGTATCAGAAGAATTGAGCTGAGTTATCGACTGAAAATATTTGTGAGAACCCAACATGGTATTTTGAGCAATAGAAGTTCCTTTTTCGAAACTTGGTCTTGTATAAAATTTTACAGTTCCGCCAATTCCGCCTCCGTAAAAGGTAGAAGCAGGACCTTTAATCACTTCAATATTATTGACGTAAGAAAAATCTACATCATCTAATAATGTAACTCCTTCTGCATTGGTTAATGGCATATTGTTCCAATACATTTTAACGCCCCAATTGTTGAATTTTTGGTCATTCCCAAATCCTCTGATGACAATTCTCTGTCCGCCAATGTTTGTTCTTTTATCTATTTGAACACCCGAAATGGTAGAAAGAGATTGTTCTATAAGCGCAGAATTATTTCTATTAAGATCTTCATCTGAGAGAATTTCAGTGGCTTGAGCATTTTTAGCGAATTCATTTCGCTCTTGATTTACTTTTTTACGTGCTTTTAAAGTAATTTGTTCGATGTTTTTTTCTGTAGCAGAAGTTTGTCCATAACTATATTGTACAAACAATACAATCACTGCTAATAAAGTCTTTTTCATTAAAATCTATCGGTTAAAACTGATTAAAATATTGGATATAATATTGATTATTTCTTTGAATCTTGATAAAAGAAATAAAGAGAGGCTTTAAAACCTCTCTTTATGATTTATGAAACTTTATCTTGTTGATTAGAACGGGGTTTATATTGTAATTTTTTCAACTTAAAAATTTTTGTTTTGTTAGTCTTTGTATTATAATATTCTATCCCAAAACTATTTTTCTCAATAGGATTCTTGAGTTCAATTTCTTTGTCTATTCCTTCAGAAATTCTGGATTTTATTTCTATTATATTTCCCTTTTCTTCTACTTCTACATTGAATTTTTTATCATTAATCAAAAAATGTTTTATCTGTAGATTTTTAGAAGTTTCTTTGTCAATTACCATTATAAAATCCTTTCCTCTCACGTCTTTTACTCCACCAAACCAATTGGTGTAATAAGCTTCTACGATGATGATATCTTTTTGACAAGAAAAAGAAAAGAATAGACTGATCAAAAGAAATAAAAATAGCTTTTTCAAGTTCTAATTTTTTTAAAAATTTATCTTACAATAAGTTTAGAAGAGAAGATGTGTTCACCTTCTTTTTCAACTTTTACGATGTAATGTCCTTTCGGTAGACTTGGTGAGATTTTTTCTTCTGCATTCACTCCATTTTTAGTGAAAACTAATTTCCCTGAAACATCAAAAACATTTACGGTAACGTTCTTGTGTTTTGCATTCATTTTCAGGTAGAAATCTCCTCTTGTAGGATTAGGATATACTCTATAGATTTCTTCTACTGAAGTTTCTGTAGTTGCAAGATTGGTGTCATTCATGGTTGTGAATATACCTCTACCATAAGTAGAAGCTAAAACAGTTCTTGTACTTGGTCTATAGTCTAAATTGGTGATTCTTACGTTTCCTAAACCATTTGTATATTGAGACCAAGTTGGCGTAGCACTTAGGAAATTGGTAGTTCCCCAAACTCCTAATTCTGTACCTAGAATCACTTCATTTTTATTTTCTGGATTCATCAAAGCACTTCTAATTGGCATATCTGGTAGATTTCCTTCTTTACTATTCCAAGTTGTCCCTCCATCTGTAGTATAGAAAACACTATCAGTATTATAATTAGAAATTGTAACGATGATTTCATTATCATTGGTCCCGTACTGAATATCAGAAATTGCTCCTACGAAAGGAACTGTTAATTCATTAATTTGATAAATACCAGTATTAGCATACGTGATTTTTAAAAGTCTACCATTATCAAAACCAACCATAAGTGTTGTGTATGTGGTTTGATAAGGTGAAGCAGCTAAACAAGAAACATCTTCTGAAGTAAAATTACCTAATATGATTTTACTTCTTCCCAAATTAAGCGGATTAGTTGATAAACCATCTACTTTATTTAATGTAATTTCTTTTGTTGTGGCATCTTTATTTCCATAAGAATAAAATACATCTATATTTCTATCTAGTGTAGCTTCGTTTATAAAATGTCCTAAATCATTATCAGGAGCTAATAATAAGTCCACATAACTATTACTTGCAGCGTGATATAGATAATGATTATTATAAACATAGCTATTAATTTTATAAAGGTTATTATCATCAAACTCTACAAACGCTCCGTCTCCACCATCATAATAAGCATCTGAGTAAAGATTATTTGCTAATGGAGCTCCTGTAAATCTTCTGGTTCCGTTATCTTGTGCACCTGCTAAAATTTCTTCAGTAGAATTAGTCTTAGTAGGATTCATTTTTGCATCATAGAATTGGGTAACATTATATCTATTGTTTCTTACTGGGATACCTATTGTAGTAGCAATATTAGTTTTATTAGCACAGAAATATATTCCACCATCATTTCCAAATGCAATCTGGCTACTATTTTTAGGATTGAAAACTATAGCATGCTGGTCAGCATGAACTTGAGAAACCGAAAGCGTAGCTAATTGATTATTATTAGACCATTTAGAAATTTGAGTCCAAGTAGAACCAGAATTGGTACTTCTAAATAAATCAATACCTCCTACATAAACCGTAGCATCATTGGTTGGATCTGTTACAATTACCAAATCATAGAAACTTTGGCCTCTGGTAAAATCATTGGCAGGAATTCCTGTATCTTTATCTTGTGGAAGAGTAACACCAGAATTCACTACATTACTAGCTGCCCATGTAGCACCTGTATCTGTAGTTTTAATGATTCTCACAGGTTCTGTAGTCCCACTTCCCTGAAGTAAACCATAAGCTACAGCACCGTTTGTCTTAGAAAGTGCAATTTGTACTCTAGAACCTTGCAAGTTTGCATTATAAACATTGGTAAAATTTACGCCATCCGTAGATCTATAAATTCTACCACCAGTTGGTAAAGAAGCTCCAAATAAAGAACCTCTTGTAGAAACCCAAACAGAATTATCTGCTCCAATTTCTATCTGTTGAATATTATATCCAATATTAGCTCCGGTGTGTGCAATTAAATTCCCCCCTACTTTAGTAAAAGTAGCTCCTGCATCTGTAGATTTATAAAGCCCCGATTGATATAAACCATGAAATCCTTCATTATAACCTCCACTTACTCCCGCATAAACTTCGGATACCCCTCCATTGTTTCTTACTTTAATGTCATTCACGTAGAAATAACCATTTCTAATTCCCTGTGAGTTATATGTATTTGCTGGTGCAAAAATTTGTGTCCAAGTTGCACCTCCATTTGTAGTTTTCCAAATACCAGCTCCTACATTATCTTGTGTAGAAGATTCACCAGTTCCCACATACATAATTTGTGGATTATTAGGATCTGCAGCAATACATACTACAGAAAGATTTGCCCAAAAATCATTAATTGGAGACCATTCAGATGAAGCATTGGTAATATCATTATTTACCCAAAGTCCTCCAGAAACACCACCAGCAAAAACTCTTTTTCCAGTAGCATCATTTGGATCAAATAAAATTGCCCTAGTTCTTCCTCCTACACTATATGGCCCTCTCTCAAACCATTGTGTGTTATTAATAGAGTTAATTCTTTGATTGGAATTAGAAATAATATTTCCTAAAAAAGAGATATTTTGTTTTGGAGCGTATTTTCCAGATTTAATTTCATTATTAAGTTGTACTAAACTCTGAAACTTATTCTCGCCAGTTACTGGATCAATCGTATTTTTTAAATCTCTGATGTTATATTCTTTTGGTGGAACTTGTCCATCAGATTTTAATTTACTGGCATTATTTTCTATATTCTTAATGTGACTTTCGAGAGTAGCTCTTTTTTCCTTAAGAGTCTGAGAATAAAGGTTGCTTACAAATAATAAAATTAAAAAAGTAAATAGGTAATTTTTTTTCATTTGAAATTTTTTTACGAAGATAAAGACTTTTTTTGCAAAAAAAAATCCTAGCCATTTTAAAATGACTAGGATTTAGAATATTTTATTAAGTTTTGATTATGCTTGAGCATTACCAGCACCTACTACGAAAGGTTCAACTTCTTTGATTTCTCCGAATTGAGCTTCATAGTTTTGGATATTTTGTTGAAGAGCAGCTAAAACTCTTTTTGCATGAAGAGGAGCAAGGATTACTCTACTTCTTACTTGAGCTTGCTGAACTCCTGGCATTAATTGAATGAAATCTAATACAAACTCAGATGGAGAGTGGTTTACTAATGCAAGGTTGCAATAAGCACCAGCTGCTACCATTTCGTTTAATTGAATATTGATGTTTTGATCTTGGTTTTGGTTGTTATCCATTTGTATAAGTTTTAATAAGTTAATATTTTACATTCAAAAAAAAAAAGAAGGTTTAAAGAACAGTAGAACTGTCTTTAAACCTTACATTCATATTAATTTAAATCCTCGAATTCTTTTTTAGAACCCACGATTACACTTTGATAATCTTTAAGACCTGTACCTGCAGGAATTCTGTGACCTACGATTACATTTTCTTTAAGACCGTTTAGTTCGTCTACTTTACCAGACACTGCTGCTTCGTTTAGAACTTTAGTAGTCTCCTGGAATGATGCTGCAGACATGAAAGACTTAGTCTGTAAAGCTGCTCTGGTGATACCTTGTAATACAGGCGTTGCAGTTGCAGTAAGTGCTTCACGAACTTCTACTAATTGAAGATCTTCTCTCTTCAGTTTAGAATTTTCGTCTCTCAATTCTCTAGCGGTAATCATTTGACCAGCTTTGAAAATTTTAGAATCTCCTGGTTCAGTTACAACTTTCAATCCGAAAACTCTGTTGTTTTCTTCAAGGAAATCATATTTATGTTCTAGACTGTTTTCAAGGAATTGGGTATCACCTCCGTCTACGATTTCTACTTTAGTCATCATCTGTCTTACGATGATTTCGAAATGCTTATCGTCAATTTTTACCCCTTGTAAACGGTAAACTTCTTGAATTTCGTTTACTAAGTACTCTTGAACAGCTGTTGGACCTTTGATTCTTAAGATATCATCTGGTGTTACAGAACCGTCAGAAAGTGGCGAGCCAGCTCTCACGAAGTCGTTTTCTTGAACTAAGATTTGATTAGAAAGTTTTACTAAATATTTCTTAATCTCACCCGTTTTAGATTCTACGATTAATTCACGGTTACCTCTCTTAATTTTACCATAAGAAACTACCCCGTCAATTTCTGTAACTACAGCAGGATTAGAAGGATTTCTCGCTTCGAATAATTCGGTTACTCTTGGTAAACCTCCTGTGATATCCCCTGCTTTTGCAGATTTTCTAGGAATTTTGATTAAGACTTTACCCGCCTTAATTTTTTCACCATCATTTACCATTAAGTGAGCTCCTACTGGTAAGTTGTATGCTTTTTGCTCAACTCCTTTAGAATCTACCACTTTCAAGGTAGGAATGGCTTTCTTATTTCTAGATTCTGAGATTACTTTTTCTTCGAAACCTGTTTGTTCGTCGATTTCCAATTGGAAAGAAACTCCTTGAATAATATCTTCGTATTCTACTTTACCAGCAGTTTCTGCGATGATAACCGCGTTATATGGATCCCATTTTGCAATAAGGTCTCCTTTTTTCACTTTATCACCAGGTTTTACAGAAAGTGCAGAACCATAAGGTACGTTTGCTACCATTAATGGAGTTCTCGCTGCATTATCTGCTACTAAACGGAATTCTGTAGAACGAGAAATTACGATATCTGCTTCATTACCGTTTTCATCTTCAGAAATAATGGTTCTTAATTCGTCAAATTCTACGATACCATCTCTCTTAGCAACGATAGTAGGATTTTCTGAAACGTTTCCTGCAGTTCCCCCTTGGTGGAAAGTTCTCAGTGTAAGCTGAGTACCTGGTTCCCCAATTGATTGTGCCGCAATTACACCTACAGCTTCTCCCATGTGAATCATCTTACCTGTAGCTAGGTTACGTCCGTAACATTTCGCACAGATACCTTTTTTAGCCTCACAAGTTAATGGTGAACGAACCTCTACGGTTTCTATACCCGCTTCTTCTACTTTTTTAGCAAGCTCTTCGTTAATTAACTCATCTGCATGAACTAAAATTTCGTCGTTTTCTGGGTTATAGATGTCGTGAAGAGAAACTCTACCAAGAATTCTTTCTGATAGTTTTTCTACAATTTCATCATTTTTCTTCAATGCAGCTACTTCTGTACCTCTTAATGTACCACAATCATCTTCTGTAATGATTACGTCTTGAGCTACGTCTACTAATCTTCTTGTTAAGTAACCAGCATCCGCAGTTTTAAGAGCGGTATCCGCAAGACCTTTACGAGCACCGTGGGTAGAGATAAAGTATTCCAAAATTGATAAACCTTCTTTAAAGTTCGCAATAATTGGGTTTTCGATGATCTCTGCTCCTACAGCACCAGCTTTTTGTGGTTTTGCCATCAAACCTCTCATACCAGATAACTGACGAATCTGTTCTTTAGAACCCCTCGCTCCAGAATCTAGCATCATATATACAGAGTTGAATCCACCTTGGTCAGATTTCATTCTGCTCATAATCATCTCAGTAAGACCAGCATTGGTATTGGTCCAAACGTCGATTACTTGGTTATAACGTTCTGTATCTGTGATAAGACCCATGTTATAGTTCCCTTTAATCTCGTCTACTGTTTCAATCGCTTGAGCAATCATGGTTTTCTTTTCTGCTGGTACTACAATATCAGCTAATGAGAAAGATAGACCGCCTTTGAAAGCGTTCATATAACCAAGATTTTTCATGTCATCAAGGAACTTCACTGTAGTTGGGAAATCTGTATCTGCTAAGATTTTACCAATTACGTTTCTTAATGATTTTTTAGTCAATAATTCATCAATATAACCTACTTGTTTAGGAACAATTTGGTTAAATAAAATTCTACCAACTGTAGTATCTTGAAGTTTAGTTACGATTTCTCCTTCTTCTGTTTTATATGGAAGTCTACATCTTACTTTAGCGTTAAGAGAAACTTGACCTTCAGAGTAAGCAATTTCTACTTCTTCTGGAGAATAGAAAACTAAACCTTCACCTTTTACCTTGTGCGTTTCTGTAGAATGCGCTTCTTTGGTCATGAAATATAGACCAAGAACCATGTCCTGAGAAGGTACGGTAATAGGAGAACCATTTGCAGGGTTCAAGATATTCTGAGAACCTAGCATTAATAACTGAGCTTCTAGAATCGCTTCTGGGCCTAAAGGTAAGTGTACCGCCATCTGGTCACCATCGAAGTCGGCGTTGAATGCCGTAGTTACTAACGGGTGAAGTTGGATAGCTTTACCTTCAATCATTTTAGGCTGGAACGCTTGGATACCCAATCTGTGAAGTGTAGGTGCACGGTTCAATAGAACTGGGTGACCTTTCATCACGTTTTCAAGAATATCATAAACTACTGGTTCTTTTCTATCAATAATTCTTTTAGCAGATTTTACTGTTTTTACAATACCTCTTTCAATTAGTTTTCTAATGATAAATGGTTTGTAAAGTTCTGCTGCCATATCTTTAGGGATACCACACTCGTGTAATTGTAAGTTAGGACCTACAACAATAACCGAACGTGCAGAGTAGTCTACCCTTTTCCCTAATAAGTTTTGACGGAAACGACCTTGTTTTCCTTTCAATGAATCTGAAAGTGATTTCAATGGTCTGTTTGATTCTGATTTTACAGCAGATGATTTTCTAGTGTTATCAAATAATGAATCTACCGCTTCCTGAAGCATACGCTTCTCATTTCTCAAGATAACTTCTGGAGCTTTAATCTCTAAAAGTCTCTTTAGACGGTTGTTTCTAATGATAACTCTTCTGTATAAATCATTTAAATCTGATGTAGCGAATCTACCTCCATCTAGTGGAACTAATGGTCTTAATTCTGGTGGAATTACAGGAAGAACACGCATTACCATCCATTCTGGGCGGTTAATCATTCTAGTATTAGCACCTCTAAGAGCTTCTACTACAGATAATCTTTTTAATGCTTCAGTTCTTCTTTGTTTAGAAGATTCATTGTGAGCTTTGTGACGAAGATCGTAAGAAAGAGCATCTAAATCAATTCTCTTTAACAATTCTTCCACTGCTTCAGCACCCATTTTAGCAACAAATTTGTTAGGGTCTGTATCTTCTAAATATTGGTTTTCGATAGGAAGGGTTTCTAAAACATCTAGATATTCTTCTTCTGTTAAGAATTCTTTGTCTTCGAAATCAGAACCGTCTGCTTTTTTAGCGATACCTTGTTGGATTACTACATATCTTTCGTAGTAGATAATCATATCTAATTTCTTAGAAGGTAATCCTAAAAGGTAACCAATTTTGTTTGGAAGTGAACGGAAATACCAGATGTGAGCTACTGGAACCACTAAATTAATGTGCCCAATTCTCTCTCTACGTACTTTTTTCTCCGTAACTTCTACACCACAACGGTCACAAACGATGCCTTTGTATCGAATTCTCTTATATTTTCCACAAGCACATTCGTAATCCTTTACAGGACCGAAGATTTTCTCGCAGAATAAACCATCTCTTTCTGGTTTGTGAGTTCTATAGTTAATCGTTTCTGGTTTTAGCACCTCTCCTTTTGACTCTTGAAGAATAATTTCAGGAGAAGCTAAACCGATGGTGATTTTACTAAATCTACTTGTTTTATTTTTTGACATAATCTGTTCAAATAAAAATTAAAAAAATGAGGATTACTCTTCCAATCTTATATCAAGACCTAGACCTTGTAATTCGTGTAACAATACGTTGAAAGATTCTGGAATACCAGGTTCTGGCATAGCCTCACCTTTTGCGATTGCTTCATACGTTTTCGCTCTACCGATTACGTCGTCTGATTTCACGGTTAAGATTTCTCTCAAGATGTTAGACGCTCCGAATGCTTCTAGAGCCCAAACCTCCATCTCTCCGAATCTCTGTCCACCGAATTGTGCTTTACCTCCTAATGGTTGCTGAGTAATTAATGAATAAGGACCAATAGAACGTGCGTGCATCTTATCATCTACCATGTGTCCTAGTTTCAACATATAAATTACCCCAACTGTAGCAGGCTGAGTAAATCTCTCACCAGTACCACCATCATATAAATAAGTACTTCCGTAGATAGGAAGACCTGCTTTTTCGGTGTATTCTGTGATTTGTTCTAAGCTTGCACCATCAAAGATAGGAGTAGCAAATTTTAATCCTAATTTTTTACCAGCCCATCCTAAAACGGTTTCGTAAATCTGCCCGATGTTCATACGAGAAGGTACCCCTAGTGGATTCAATACGATATCTACAGGAGTTCCGTCTTCTAAGAATGGCATATCTTCTTCTCTTACGATTCTAGACACGATACCTTTGTTACCGTGACGACCTGCCATTTTATCCCCAACGTTTAATTTACGTTTTTTAGCGATGTATACTTTAGCTAGTTTAATGATACCTGCTGGTAGTTCGTCTCCGATAGAAATAGCATATTTCTCACGGTTTTTAACCCCTTGAATATCATTATATTTAATTTTATAATTATGAATTAATTGTTTAATTAAATCATTTTTATCAGCATCTACAGTCCAATCTGCACCACTTACGTTTACATAATCTTCTACAGATTGAAGAAGTTTAAGCGTAAACTTAGCTCCTTTTGGAATGATTTCTTCTTCTAAGTCGTTATTAACACCTTGAGAAGTTTTACCATTAACAAGAGTATTTAATTTTTCAAGAAGGGTATTTCTTAATTCATCGAATTGAGCTTTGTATCTGTTTTCGATTTCTTCAAGTTTTAACTTCTCTTCAGTTCTTTTCTTCTTGTCTTTGATGTTTCTTGAGAATAATTTTTTGTTGATAACAACACCTCTCAGTGAAGAGTCTGCTTTTAATGAAGCATCTTTTACATCACCAGCTTTGTCACCAAAGATTGCTCTCAATAGTTTTTCTTCTGGAGTAGGATCAGATTCACCTTTTGGAGTAATTTTACCGATTAAGATATCACCAGGCTTCACTTCTGCACCAATTCTAATCATACCGTTTTCATCAAGGTCTTTAGTAGCCTCTTCAGAAACGTTAGGAATATCTGCAGTCAATTCTTCCATACCTAGTTTGGTATCTCTTACCTCTAGTGAATACTCATCTACGTGGATAGAAGTAAACCAGTCTTCTCTTACTACTTTCTCGTTGATTACAATCGCATCCTCGAAGTTATACCCTTTCCAAGGCATGAAGGCTACAGTAAGGTTTCTACCAATAGCTAATTCTCCTTTTTCGGTAGCGTAACCATCACAAAGCACTTGTCCTTTTACTACGGTATCACCCACTCTTACGTTTGGTCTAAGAGTAATGGTAGTAGATTGGTTGGTTTTTCTGAACTTAGTTAAGTTATATGTTTTAGTAGCAGATTCGAATTGTACTAAATCCTCATCTTCGCTTCTTTCGTATTTAATTACGATTTTGTCTGCATCTACATATTCTACTACACCATTTCCTTCAGCATTAATTAAAATTCTAGAATCTGTAGCCACTTGTTTTTCTAAACCTGTACCTACGATTGGAGCTTCTGGTTTTAACAATGGAACAGCCTGACGCATCATGTTAGATCCCATCAATGCACGGTTCGCATCATCATGCTCCAAGAAAGGAATTAAAGATGCAGAAATACCAGCAATCTGGTTAGGTGCAATATCTAATAAATCTACTTGATTAGGCTCTACTACTGGATAGTCACCATCAAGACGAGCAATAACTCTTTCTGTATTGAAACTTCCATCTTCTGCTAAATCTACGTTTGCCTGAGCAATGATTTTAGATTCTTCATCTTCTGCATTTAAATAGATTGGTGCTGCAGAGAAATCTACTTTACCATTTTCTACTTTTCTATATGGAGTTTCGATGAAACCTAAATTATTGATTTTAGCATAGCATCCTAATGAAGAAATCAAACCAATGTTTGGTCCTTCTGGAGTTTCAATCGGGCAAATTCTTCCGTAGTGAGTATGGTGAACGTCACGCACCTCGAAACCTGCTCTTTCTCTTGATAAACCACCAGGTCCTAAAGCTGAAAGTCTTCTCTTATGAGTGATTTCAGATAGTGGGTTGGTTTGGTCCATGAACTGAGAAAGCTGGTTGGTACCAAAGAATGAGTTGATTACTGATGTTAATGTTTTAGCATTTACTAAGTCTAGTGGCGTAAAGATTTCATTATCTCTTACGTTCATTCTTTCTTTAATTGTTCTCGCAATTCTAGAAAGACCTACACCGAATTGACCAGCTAATTGCTCACCAACAGTTTTAATTCTTCTGTTTGATAAGTGGTCAATATCATCTACTTCAGTTTTAGAATTAGCTAATTCTATTAAGTGTCTTACGATAGAGATAATATCTTCTTTAGTAAGAACTTCTGTAGTAGTAGGGATGTTAAGACCTAGTTTTTTGTTCAATCTGTAACGACCAACTTCACCTAATGAATATCTTTGTTCTGAGAAGAATAATTTTTCGATAATTCCTCTTGCGGTTTCTTCATCTGGTGGATCTGCGTTACGTAATTGACGATAAATGTATTCTACCGCTTCTTTTTCTGAGTTAGTAGGGTCTTTTTGTAATGTATTTTGAATGATAGAGAATTCACCGCTATTTTCGTTGTGGATTAAGATAGACTTAACACCAGCATCTAAAATAAGGTCTAAGTGTTCTTTTTCAAGAACAGTTTCTCTATCAAGGATAATTTCATTTCTTTCGATAGAAACTACTTCACCTGTATCCTCGTCTACGAAATCTTCGAACCAAGTATTTAATACTCTAGCTGCTAAAGTTCTACCTTGAACTTTTTTAAGATTCGCTTTAGATACTTTTACTTCTTCTGCAAGGTCAAAAATCTGAAGAATTTCTTTATCAGACTCATAACCGATTGCTCTAAGTAATGTAGTTAAAGGCAATTTCTTTTTACGGTCAATATACGCATACATTACGTTATTGATATCCGTAGTAAATTCCATCCAAGATCCTTTGAAAGGGATAATTCTTGAATAGTACAATTTAGTTCCGTTTGCGTGATACGTCTGTCCAAAGAATACACCTGGAGATCTGTGTAACTGTGTTACAATTACACGTTCTGCACCATTGATGATGAATGAACCAGAAGGAGTCATGTAAGGAACTGGACCTAAATATACATCTTGAATTACTGTCTGGAAATCTTCATGTTCCGGGTCAGTACAGTATAGTTTAAGTCTTGCTTTAAGAGGCACGCTGTAAGTAAGACCTCTTTCCACGCATTCGTCAATAGAATAACGAGGAGAATCTACCAAATAATCTAGAAATTCTAATACGAATTGATTTCTAGAATCTGTAATAGGAAAGTTTTCTTGAAAAGTCTTGTAAAGACCCTCATTCACTCTGTCCTCAGGAAGTGTATCTAACTGGAAAAATTCTTTGAAAGATTGCAACTGGATGTCTAAGAAATCCGGAGTCACAACGTTCCCTTTCGCAGAAGAAAAGTTAATTCTTTGATTTTCCTGAGTGCTTGTGATAGCTTTTGATTTACTCATAAAATGGTAAGAAAAGTTGGGTTAAAAAATATTTTACTTTATTTTGAAAAATATCAAAAATGCGGGGTGTATGATGTTTGATTCCAGATCTTTAACATCCTGCTTCTTGCATCTAGCTTCCTACATTTTTAACTGCAACACTGGTATATCTTTTCACAGTGTAGTGCAAAATATTTTTTCTTTAGAATTTAAAATTTTCAAATAATTGAAAATCAATGAGTTATAACTTTAAAACAATTTAACTCTTAAAATAGACATAGACCTACCCAATTCTGGGAAGGTCTAAGTCTTATACGGTGTAAATAGATTATTTTAATTCTACTTCTGCACCAGCTTCTTCTAATTGCTTCTTAAGAGCTTCTGCTTCATCTTTAGATGCACCTTCTTTAATTGCAGTTGGAGCACCATCTACCATATCTTTAGCTTCTTTAAGACCAGCACCAGTTAAATCTTTTACTAATTTAACGATAGCTAATTTAGAAGCACCAGCTGATTTAAGGATTACGTCGAATTCAGTTTTTTCTTCAGCAGCATCAGCAGCTCCACCAGCAGCTACAACTACAGCAGCAGCAGCAGGCTCAATTCCGTACTCATCCTTAAGGATAGCAGCAAGTTCGTTTACGTCTTTTACAGTTAAGTTTACTAGCGTTTCAGCTAAATTTTTTAAATCTGACATTGTATTAATGTTTAAATTGTTGAACGATTTATGTTATTTTTTTTGAGTGTCTATTGAGACGGTTTAATTATTCAGCAGCAGGAGCTTCACCTTCAGCTGCAGGAGCTTCTGGAGTTTCTTCTGTTGCAGGAGCTTCTACTTCTGGAGCAGCTTCTACAGCTGGAACTTCTTCAGTTTTAGCACCTTTTGCTTCTTCTTTATTTTCTAAAGCAGAAATTAATCTTTGGATAGGAGATTGAAGTAATCCGATGATTTCACCAATCATTTCTTCTCTAGACTTGATATTTGCAAGAGTATCTAGGTTGTTATCTCCAACGTAGAACGTTTCTTGTAAATAAGCAGATTTAAGAGCTGGGAAAGCTTCTTTCTTTCTGAATCCTTGAATTAATTTAGCAGGAGCGTTTGCAGTTTCTGCAATCATTACAGCAGTATTCCCTTTGAAAGTTGGGAACATTTCTGAATAATCTACACCTTCAATTTGCTCCATAGCTTTTTGTAATAAAGTATTCTTTACTACTTTAAGCTTAATATTATTTTTAAATGCTTGTCTTCTAAAATCTGAAGTCTGAGCAGCATTCAATCCTTCAAGATTTGCTACATACACTACTTTAGCGTCTTGTAACATATCTTTAATTTCTTGTATTACTAATACTTTTTCTTCTTTTGTCATTGTCTTTCAGATTTTAGTTAACAGATTTAGTATCAATTGCAATCCCCGGACTCATTGTAGAAGAAAGATAGATAGATTTTACGTAAGTACCTTTAGCAGCAGTAGGCTTAAGCTTAATTAATGTATGAATTAATTCAGCAGCGTTTTCTTTCAATTGTTCTGGAGAGAAAGAAACTTTACCAATACCAGCGTGTACAATACCGTATTTATCTACTTTGAAATCAATTTTACCAGCTTTTACTTCTGCAACAGCTTTACCTACTTCCATAGTTACAGTACCTGATTTAGGGTTTGGCATTAAACCTCTAGGACCTAAAATTCTTCCTAATGGACCTAATTTACCCATTACAGCAGGCATAGTAACGATTACGTCTACATCTGTCCAACCGTCTTTGATTTTTTGTAAATATTCATCAAGACCTACATAATCAGCACCAGCTTCTTTAGCTTCTGCTTCTTTATCTGGAGTTACTAATGCTAATACTTTAACATCTTTACCAGTTCCGTGAGGAAGAGATACTACACCTCTTACCATTTGGTTTGCTTTTCTAGGATCTACCCCTAATCTAACTGCAAGGTCAACAGAAGCATCAAACTTAGCATAGTTTAATTCTTTTACTAATGCAGAAGCTTCATCAAGGTTATACACCTTGTTTTTCTCTACTTTGCTCGCAACTTCTTTTTGCTTTTTCGTTAATTTTGCCATTTCAATAAGTTTTAAGCGTTAGACGGTTTAGTTCCAGTTACTCTCAATCCCATAGATCTTGCAGTTCCTGCAACCATTGATAATGCAGAATCCATTGTAAAGCAGTTCAAATCAGCCATTTTATCTTCAGCGATTTTTTTCACTTGTTCCCAAGTTACAGAACCTACTTTTACTCTGTTTGGTTCTCCAGAACCTCCTTTTACCTTAGCAGCCTCCATTAATTGAATTGCAGCTGGTGGAGTTTTAATTACGAATTCGAAAGACTTATCTTCATAAACAGTAATTAGAACCGGTAAAACTTGCCCTGGCTTGTCTTGTGTTCTTCCATTAAATTGTTTACAAAACTCCATAATATTTACCCCAGCAGAACCTAAAGCAGGACCAACTGGTGGTGAAGGGTTAGCAGCGCCACCTTTCACTTGGAGTTTCACCATTTTAAAGACTTTTTTAGCCATTTTTTAATTTTTAAAAATTTTTAATTTATGAATGTGGAAGCATTTATAAATCAGTAAGTTAGATTATCTCACCTTCCTAACTTACTTTTTGTGGGTGCAAAATTAAGATTTTTTTTTGAATCTGCAAGTGTAAATTGCTGAAATTTAAAATGATAATTGGAGTTTTATGAAATTAATAAAGTGAAGAAAATTATTATGATACTTTTGAAAACATTCATTAGTAAAGGATTAAAAATGCTCGGCACTGGGAGTAGCCACTAAAACACAACCATTAATTAAAACTATTTGCCCTTTAGCATAATAATTAATTTCTTTCAATAACTTGTCGTTATGTGGAAGAATACTTTTACAATCTTTTTTTAAGACAAAATTTGATTTAATTAAAATTTTACCAGAAATATCATTATATATCACAATATTGAATTCATTGTTTTTTTTTATTATAATTTTTATACTCAAACCAGTATCCACCATCATTCCCCCCACTCCAAATTGCAGTTTTAGGAACACTATCAGGTCTTTTTGGTACATTAACTATAACCTCAAAATCCACATAAAATAAAGTGAAAATAACTATAAAAAGAAATCCTACTAAAATTATTATTTTCTTCATAATTTTTTTTTCCAATTTAGATACATTGAACTAACACTCGGTAAATCAATCTCATAAAAATACAAAAAAACTCTAATGAAACCTAAAATTAGCTTCGGGTAAAGTATTGCTTTTCAGAAATTCTTCATATTCTTTTGATAGCAGTTTTCTTTCGTAGGTAGGTTTTCCGTTTTGTGAGGCCAATCGTATTTTATTTTTGCCATATTTTTTGTTGAGAGAATCCATGACTTTCATAATCGGAAGGTGTTTATTTTCTACATCTTCTTCAAAAATATTAATCAATCGCTGATTTTCTGGCACAAAATCAGAAACAATTACGCCCGCTTTTTTATACAAAAAACCATCTTTATAAATGGCTTCAAAAATAGCATTTGCCGCTTTAGACAAAACAATAGAAGAACTACTTGGGTTAGGCAAAACCACAGAAAATCCGTTTTTGTATTCTGGCAAATCTTTTCTAAATCTATTCGTTTGTAGAAATACAGAAATTACTTTACAGCAACTGTTTTGTTTCCTTAACTTTTCGGCACAAGAGAAAGCAAAGGTTTCTACGCGCTCTCTCAGCATTTCTTTATCAGATATCATCTCCATAAAACTTCTGGTAGTAGCAATAGATTGTTTTTTAGAAGGAGAATCAAGTTCTAATTGTTTAATTCCTTTTAATTCATTTATCATTCTCACGCCGTGAATTCCCATCAATTTTCTAACCCAAATTTCTGGCTTCTTAAGCAAATCTGCCGCTTTATAAACGCCAGCGTCTTTCATCTTATTCCCCAATCTTCTACCAATTCCCCAAACATCACCAATCTCTAACCACTGAAGTGCTTTTTCTATTTTTTCTGGAGTATCAAGTGTGCAAACTCCTTGAAATTTTTCCGGATATTTCTTGGCAATTCTATTGGCTACTTTTGCCAATGTCTTCGTAGGCGCAATTCCTATACTCACGGAAATTTTTGTTTTCTGAAGGATAACGTTTTTGATATTTTGAGAATACTCGTCCAAATTGAAATATTTGAAGCCATGAAAATCTAAAAACAGTTCATCTATACTATAAATCTCAAAATTGGGAGAAAACTCACTGGCAAGAGCAGAAACTTGTTGACTTTTGAAATTATAATATTCAAATTTAGCGGAGAAGCATTTCACTCTATGTTGCTCAAACAATTCTCTATATTTAAAGACTGGCGCTCCCATAGGAATCCCTAAAGCTTTTGCCTCGTTACTTCTAGATACTACACAACCATCATTGTTAGACAAAACCACGACTGGAACCTCCTTTAAAGAAGGGTCTAAAACTCTTTCGCAACTCACAAAAAAATTATTACAGTCTAATAGCGCAAACATAATAGAAGAAATTTAGAAGAATTAAACGCTAAAAATGAGAGTGTAAAATTAGAAAGATTGTACGACAAAAGAGAGCGTTTTCAGAAAGACTTATCCAC
This sequence comes from Cloacibacterium sp. DMC96, assembly GCF_056313765.1. NCBI lineage: Bacteria > Pseudomonadati > Bacteroidota > Flavobacteriia > Flavobacteriales > Weeksellaceae > Cloacibacterium > Cloacibacterium sp. DMC96. Next base: position 1,858,680 of record NZ_JBQUZQ010000001.1, read on the forward strand.
AAAAAAAGCCACTCTAAATAGAGTGGCTCAATATATTGTATGATAAATTTTACAATTTTTCTACTTGCATGTAAGAAAGTTCCATAGGAGTTTTTCTACCGAAAATCATTACAGAAACTTCTAATTTCTTCTTGTCTTCTAAGATTTTTTCTACAGTACCATTGAATCCATTGAAAGGACCATCGATTACTTTTACACTTTCTCCTACTACGAATGGAATTTCCATTTCTGTAGCAAATTCAGAAAGTTCATCCATTTTACCAAGCATTCTGTTTACTTCAGATTTACGCATCGGAACAGGATCGCCTCCTTTTGTAAGACTTAAAAAAGAAATTACACCTGGTAAATTTTTAATAATATGTGGGATTTCTCCTATCAGATTAGCTTCTACCATTAAGTAACCAGGGTAAAAAGGCTTTTCTTTAGGCACTTTTTTACCATTTCTTACTTGGATTACTTTTTCCATAGGAATAACTACTTGAGTAACGTAAGCTTCAAGATTTAATCTTTTAACTTCGCTCTCAATGTAGGCCTTAACTTTATTTTCCTGGCCACTAATAGCTTTTAATACATACCATTTTAAATCGCTCATGGAAAAATTTTTAATTAAAGAAACCTATGAAAATTGCTAATATATTTTTAATAGCTGTGCTAAATAATGAATCTACTCCGAAAGTAAACAATGCTAATATAACAGTAGCTACAGCCACTACTATTGTAGAAGATTGTAAATCAGCCCACTTTGGCCATTCTACTTTATATCTAAATTCTGAATAAGAATCTTTTAAAAAATTGATAAGTGAGTTCATAATTTATATTTGCACGGGCACAAGGATTCGAACCCTGATCAACGGTTTTGGAGACCGGTATCCTACCATTGGACGATGCCCGTAGTTAAAAAAGCTCCGTAAGTTTCCTTACGGAAGCTTTATTTATTTAAGATGATTAATCTAAGATTTCAGTAACCTGACCAGCACCTACTGTTCTACCACCTTCTCTGATCGCAAATCTAAGACCTACGTTAAGAGCGATTGGTTGTAACAATTCTACAGTGATAGTTAAGTTATCACCAGGCATTACCATCTCTACACCTTCTGGTAAGAAGATTTCACCTGTTACGTCAGTAGTTCTTACATAGAACTGAGGACGATATTTGTTGTGGAATGGAGTGTGTCTACCACCTTCTTCTTTAGAAAGAACGTAAACCTCAGCTTTGAATTTCTTGTGTGGTTTCACAGAATCTTTCTTAGCGATTACCATACCTCTCTTGATGTCAGTTTTCTCGATACCTCTTAATAATAGACCTACGTTATCACCAGCTTCACCTCTATCTAAGATTTTTCTAAACATCTCAACACCAGTGATAGTAGAAGTTAACTTCTCATCACCCATACCTACGATGTCTACTGGATCACCTGTATTGATAACACCTGATTCAATTCTACCAGTTGCTACAGTACCTCTACCTGTAATAGAGAATACGTCTTCGATTGGCATTAAGAATGGCTTATCTTGATCTCTAACTGGTAATTCAATCCAGTTATCAACAGCATCCATAAGAGCTTCTACAGTTTCAACCCATTTTGGTTCACCGTTAAGTGCACCTAGAGCAGAACCTTGAATTACTGGAGAGTTATCACCATCATATTCGTAAGAAGATAATAAATCTCTTACTTCTAATTCTACTAATTCTAATAATTCAGCATCATCTACCATGTCAACTTTGTTCATGAAAACAACGATTCTTGGTACGTTTACCTGACGGCAAAGTAGGATGTGCTCTCTAGTTTGTGGCATTGGACCATCAGTAGCAGCAACTACTAAGATAGCTCCATCCATTTGAGCAGCACCAGTAACCATGTTTTTAACATAATCGGCGTGACCTGGACAGTCTACGTGAGCATAGTGTCTATTTACAGTTTCATACTCTACGTGAGCAGTATTAATAGTAATACCTCTTTCTTTTTCTTCTGGAGCAGAGTCAATTGAAGAGAAGTCTTTCATTTCAGCTAATCCTTTCTCAGCTAATACTTTAGTAATAGCAGCAGTAAGGGTAGTTTTACCATGGTCAACGTGACCAATAGTACCAATGTTTAAGTGTGGTTTGTTACGATTAAACGTTTCCTTTGCCATGATTTTAATATTTAATTTATTAACTATTGAAATTTTCAGTGCGCAAATATAGTGATTTTTTGAATATCAAAATCTTTTTATTAAAAAAAAATTCAACATTCAGTTTCAATACGTTTGACGCTATGATATTATCTTATTTTTGAGGGTACAAATTTAAGAATTTATTTTAAATAAAAAAGTCTCTCAAAATATTTTGAGAGACTTTTATTTTGAGCCAACTATGAGATTTGAACTCACGACCTCTTCCTTACCAAGGAAGCGCTCTACCCCTGAGCTAAGTCGGCTTGGAAAAAAAAATCACATACCGCTTATTTGGAATGTGATTTTTTTAGAGCGGAAGACGGGGGTCGAACCCGCGACATTCAGCTTGGAAGGCTGACGCTCTACCAACTGAGCTACTTCCGCAATTTGTGTTTACAAATTATTGTTGGTAAACGGTGTGCAAATTTATAAAATTTTTCTAAACCTGCAAATTAAATTTATAAAAAAGTGGGGAGAGCAGGATTCGAACCTGCGAAGTCGTAAGACAGCAGAGTTACAGTCTGATCCATTTGGCCACTCTGGAATCTCCCCGCTTGTTTTTTTATAAATTATGAGCCTCCAGAGGGATTCGAACCCACGACCCCGAGATTACAAATCACGTGCTCTGGCCAACTGAGCTATGGAGGCAAAATTTGAGATTTCAAAAGAACTGTTATTCCCTTTTTGCGAGTGCAAATATAATACAGTTTTTTTGAAATCCACAAATATTTTTTAAAAAATTTTTAATTATTTTTCTATGCCATTTCTTTTTTCTTGATTAACAGTTTCTTAGCAGTATCATAACACTGGTCTAAACTTTCTTCAAAACTAGCACTTGTCTTCTTTACCACAATATCATCACCTGGAACATGTAATCTAATCTCAGCAGTCTTGTTTTCTTTTTCAGAAGAATTCTCTACTTTTAAGAAAACTTCGCACTCGATAATTTTATCATAAAAGGTTTCTAACTTATTTAATTTTTTGTCTAAATATTCTTCTAGTGGTGCATGTGGTGTTAAACCGATTGATTGTACTGTAATTTTCATAACGCTAACATTTTTTTTAATTAAAAAAGAAAAACTAATCTTCTTTTTTATAGGCTCTGGGATGAGCCTGATTAAACACTCTTTTTAATTGCTCTATATTGCCATTCGTGTAAACTTGTGTAGAAGCTAAACTAGAATGACCTAAGATTTTTTTAACTTTAGAAATTTCCGCGCCATTATTCAAAACATGAGTAGCAAAGCTATGCCTTAAAATATGTGGACTCTTTTTTTTCTTTAAAGTTATAAGACTAAGATAGCTATTTACCACTGAATACACAAATTTTTCGGATAGTTTTTTTCCATTTTCACGAACGAAAAAATAAATACCAGAATCTTCATTAGGCTTTCTAATTGCTATGTATTCCCGCATCTGTTTTAGTAGATTTTCAGAAATGGGAACTACTCTTTGCTTATTTCCTTTCCCTTTGACAAAGATTTCAGATTTTGAAAAATCTACTTGCTCTAATAATATATTGCAGAGTTCCGACTTTCTCATTCCAGTTTGGTAAAGCGTTTCTATAATAAGCTTTTCTAAAGAATTGCCTGATTCACTTTCTAAAATTTCTCCTAAATTTTCCATTTCTTCTTCAGAAATAGGAATTTGCTTTTCGGCATAAAATTTTAGGGAAGGTATCGTTTCTAAAGGAGAAACTTGAATTTCACCTATTTTCAGAAGATATAAATAAAAACTCCTTAAACTAGAAAGTTTACGGTTAATACTTCTTTTTTGGATTTTTTTCTCAGAAAGCGAGACGATGAAATTACGAATGATTTTTTTATCTACCTTTTTTAAATCTTCCGTTCCTTCTGTTTCTGAAATGAACAGCAGCAAGTCTTCTAAATCTTTTTTATAACTCACCAGCGTATTCTGAGAATAACGCTTCTCTACAGAAATATAATCTAGAAACTTGTTAATCATGAATTAATAGGTATATAAAACAAAAATCACTTCTCAAATATAAGAATTTGAAAAGTGATTTCGATATTTTTTAAAGAAAAACTAATTAAGCTTGTTCTTCTTTGCTTAATTCTCTTTGCTTATGAGCTGCTTTAAGTTTTGATTGTCTTAAAGTCACAGAAGGCTTTGTGAACTGTTGTCTAGATCTTAACGCTCTTACAACACCAGTTTTATCAAATTTTCTTTTATACTTCTTAAGTGCTCTGTCGATAGACTCTCCGTCTTTTACTGGAATTATTAACATATATTACATCTCATTTTGTGGTTGCAAAAGTATAAAAATTTTTAAACTCCACAAAATTTAATTACAAAAATTAAAAAATTTCTTTGTGGAGCTGTGCTTTATACAAATTTGCATAATATCCATTTTTCGCCAATAGCTCTTCGTGTTTGCCTTCTTCTACTACTTTACCAGAATCCATCACGAGAATTTTGTCGGCTTTTTCTATGGTTGACAATCTATGTGCAATGATAATTGAAGTTCTGTTTTGAGTAATTTTCTCAGTAGCTTTCTGTATCAATTTTTCACTTTCTGGGTCTATAGAAGAAGTTGCTTCGTCTAAAATCAAAATCTTAGGATCAGAAAGATAAGCTCTTAAGAAAGATAACAATTGTCGCTGACCAAGAGAAATACTACTTCCTCTCTCGCTTACTACAAAGTCATAACCTCCCGGTAATCGCTCAATGAATTCATCTACTTCTATATCTTGGGCAACTTTTTTAATTTTTTCGAGCGGAATAGTATCTCCTAAAGTGAGATTTTCATAAATACTCCCATGGAAAAGGAAAACATCTTGCAGAACTACTCCTACTTTGCTTCGCAAATCGTACAATTCATAATCTCTGATATCAATATCATCCAGTAAAATTTTACCTGAGTTAATATCATAAAATCTTGTAATCAACTGAATAATGGTAGATTTCCCAGCACCAGTCGCTCCAACTATCGCTACTGTTTCGCCCGGATTTACTTTGAAATCGACTCCTTTCAGAACTTCTTGCTTTTCGTCATAAGAAAATCTTACATCTCTGAATTCTATCTTTCCTTCGATATGATCTTTTTTGATGTTTCCTAGATTCGGCATCGAATTTTCTTCGTCCATAATTCCTAAAACTCTTTCTGCACCTACCAAACCACGCTGAATATTATTAAATCTATCTGCAATCTGACGAAGCGGACGAATCAACATATTAATATAAGAAATAAACGCAATCACTTGTCCCGGAGAAATATCTCTTGCCGTCAAAGCATTATATCCTGCCACAAAAAGAATCAGCCCAATGAAAACAGAAGAAATCAGTTCCACCACAGGAAAAAATAGTGAAAAATAGAAAACCGTTTTCAGTAAAGCTGCCTTTAAATTGACATTAATATCATCAAATTTCTTAAATTCTGCTTCTTGTCTATTAAAAACTTGAATGAGTGACATTCCCGAAAGTCTTTCTTGCACGAAACTGTTTTGAGTAGAAGTCCAAGCTCTTTCGTCACCAAATGCTTTTCTTAATTTTTTCTGAAAAAACCTTGTAATCACCAACATGATAGGTAAAATGGTAAGCGAAATATAACTTAGCTCTGTATTCACCTGAAACATCGCTACCAAAACGAAAACCACTTTCAAAATATCTCCGAAAACCATCAAAAATCCATCCGTATAAACCGTAGCAATGGTTTCTACATCACCAACCGCTCTAGTAACCAAATTCCCGATGGCAGTTTTATCAAAAAATGAAGTTTTGAAATAAATGAGTTTATGATACAGCCTTTCTCTGATGTCTCTAATTACATTTTGAGCGATATAATTAGAAAGAAAAACAAGAAAGAAATTCAAAATAGTTTCTGCTACCACCAAACCAATTAAGAAATAAATATCCTTCATCAAGACGTTATTGTCTTTAAGTTTTAAGATATCAATATCTACAATTTGCTGAGTAAGAATAGGTCTATACACCGAAACTATCGCTAAAATAATAGAAATAATTAGGGCTAAAATAAACCACGTTCTAAATTTCATTCCTATGAAAAAAAGACGCTGAATGATATTGCTGGTGGTTGGTTTTTTGTTCATAATTTTTTTAAAAATCGTATCCTACATCTACTAAAAATAATGCATGAGCCGGCGCAGAAGTTCCTGCAACACCTCTATTTTTAGCTTCTATCACATTTCTTAAATCGGCAGGTTTTAGTTTTCCACTGCCTATTTCTACCATAGTTCCTACAATCGCACGAACCATATTTCTGAGAAATCTATCTGCTGAGATGGTAAATTTAAGTTCATTTCCGTTTTGTTCCCAATTTGCGTGATAGATTTTACAAATATTGGTTTTATTATCTGCTCCTACTTTTGCAAAACTCCCAAAATCTTCGTACTCAAAGAGAATTTTGCACGCTTCATTCATTTTTTCCACATCCAGAGTTTTTCTCCAGTGTTGCCACGCAAATTTTTCAGAAAAAGGATTTTTCTCCAGCGAAATATAATATTCATACGTTCTGTATTTTGCTGAAAATCTCGCGTGAAAATCTTCTTTCATCTCAAAAATCCTCTTTATCGCAATACTTGGCGGAAGAAAAGAATTCAGTTGATGCACTAATTTCTCAGAAATTTTCCCATCAAAATCAAAGTGAGCAAACATTTTCTTGGCGTGAACTCCAGTATCAGTTCTTCCTGCTCCCGTAGTTTTAATTTCAGTTCGTAAAATCGTAGAAAGTGCTTTTTCTAATTCTTCTTGCACAGAAATCTCATTTGGCTGAATTTGATAGCCAAAAAACGTAGAACCATTATAGGAAAACTCAATAAAGTAACGCAATTTTTATATTTTTGTAGAATTCAACTGCAAAAATACATTTTTTTGAAAAGAATCCTTCTACTTTCCGACACGCATTCTTATATAGACGATAGAATTTTAGAATATGCCAAAAATGCTGATGAAATTTGGCATGCTGGTGATTTTGGAAACTTAGAAGTGATAGACGAACTGAAAAAAGCAGGAACGTTACGTGGTGTTTTCGGGAATATTGATGAGGCAAAAATAAGAGCTGAATTCCCAGAAATAAATATTTTCGAATGCGAAAAAGTAAAAGTAGTGATGATTCACATTGGCGGATATCCAAATAAATATGCACCACGAGTAAAACAAATATTAAAGGAAGAAAAACCTCAAATTTTTATCTCGGGCCATTCTCACATATTAAAAGTAATGTATGATAAAGAGTTAGAAATTCTGCATCTCAATCCTGGGGCTGCTGGAAAACATGGTTGGCATAAAATGAGAACCATGCTGAGATTTGAAATCATTGGTGAGAAAATTGAAAATCTAGAAGTGGTGGAATTGGGATTAAAATAAACCATTAAGTTTCAATTAAGGAATTAAGAAATTTAAGATGAAAATTCTTCAAATTTTCAAATACTTAATGAAACTTAATATCTCAATGAAAATCTTAATGTTTAAAAATGAAAAATTGTGAAAATAGGCGATTTGGTTTCGGTGATAGATGATGATTTGAAAGGGAAAATCTCTGCTTTCAAAGGAAATTTGGTACAAATAGAAGACGAACATGGTTTTCATTATGACATTGAAAAAAGCAAAGTCGTACTTCACAATCATAATATTTATGATGATATTTCTATCACTGCAAAAAAGGAAACGTCTACCAAAATTTCTAAAAAAAATCAAACTCAACCGCAGTCCATCGATTTACATTTCGAAAAGTTGGTGAATAATCCTCAAGATTTTGAATCTTGGGAAAGATTGATGATTCAGCGTGAAAAGCTCATTGAAAAATTAGAATATTGCCGAAGCAACAACATGAAAAAACTGAACATCATCCACGGAATTGGAGATGGCGTTTTGCAAAATATGGTACACGAAGTTTTACAAGGTTTCGCGGGAATAGAATATGAAGACCATGATTTTTTCTACCACAGCACAGGAAATGTTGTAGTTACTTTTTTGTAGAATTAGGCAGTAATTTGAAATAACTTACCACAAATTTTCCATCCTTCACTTCACCGATGACTTCTGCTTTTTTGATTGCATTGCAAAAACCGTCATCAGCATGTGCATCTCCGTGTTCATCTATTTTAGAACCTTCTACGAAATAACTTTTCCCTTCAATTCTTACGGCTAAATCACAACCTTTTTTGTCTTTCATTTTGAACTGACATTGTCCGCAAGCTGCTTCTACAACTTGCTTCTTTTTCTCTTGAGAAAATCCAAAAGTAAAACTCAAAAGTGCAATGAATAGAACGAGATTTTTCATATTACCTTAACTATCTTTCAAAAATAGTTTAAAAATCAATACCTTTGCATTTATTGGTAAAAAACTATGAAAAAACTTTCTTTACTTTTCACCAAAGATGGTTTACAATGGCACATTTCTAAAGGAAAAACAGTGCTAGAAGAAGCATTTCATTTCGTGACAGAAGAAACTTCGCCTCATTTAGTTGAAGAAAAACTAGATGATGTGTTAAAATTTGATGACTATAAAGAAATAGAAGTGATTTCTGCACTCAATCATTTTTCGCTTACTCCAGATACTTTTGCAGAGCACGAATTGGGTTATAAACTGATTTCTTATAACGCTCCTGTAGACGAAGCCAACGAAGAATTGATGCTTTCTGTGAACAAAAAATTTGCGGTGCAATTTTACTACACTTTTCCAAAGCATTTTTACCAAAAAATTAAAGCAAAAAAATTACCTACGAAATTTAATTTCTCTGGCGAAAAATTTTTAAATGCTTTAACTGTTAAAAACCACAAAGAAATTCACATCAATTTATATCATCATCAAGTAGAGTTTTTCGCTTTTGAAAATAAAAAAGTGATTCTTTACAATAACTTAGATGCTGATTCTGAAGTAGATTTCTTGTATTTCATCATGTTTTCTTTGAGCAAAATAAATTTTGGAACCGCAGAAACGTATTTTCATATTTATGGAGAAACTCATGAAAACGAAACCTTTATTTCAGAACTGAGAAAGTTTGTTAAAAATATTAAAGTCCATTTTGACAACGCTCCGAAAAAGAATTTTGTTCTTTCTTAAAAAATCATTTATCAAAAATCAACCATGTATAGAATTATCTCTGGCAAATGGAAAGCAAAAAGAATTGCTGCGCCGAAAAATTTCGATGTAAGACCTACCACAGACTTTGCTAAAGAAGCACTTTTCAGCATTTTGGCGAATCGTCACGAAGTAGAATTTTGCTCAGTTTTAGACCTTTTTGCAGGAATTGGCTCTATCAGTTTAGAATTTGCTTCTAGAGATTGTAAAGACGTTACTGCTGTAGAAATGAATCCTAAACATGCGGCTTTCATTAATTCTACTGCTGCAGAACTAGAAATGGCGCTTCAAATTAATGTACAGCGTGGTGATGTTTTCGAATGGTTAAAGAAAAACAGAACCAAGAAAACTTTTGACATTGTTTTTGCAGATCCACCTTTTGAATTAGAAGAAAAAAAGTACAATGAATTGATTTCTTTGGTTCTCAATAATAATTTCTTAAAAGAAAATGGAACTTTTGTTTTAGAACATCAGTCTAAAATGAAATTAGAGCATCCTCAATTAATCGAAACCAGAAAATACGGAAATGTGAGTTTTTCTTTCTTTGATGCGAAATCAAATGAGGAAACCTCTGAAGTTTAATTTTAGATTCTAAAGTTTTTTTAGCTCTAAACTAATTTTATTACCAAAGAATTTTTTCGAAATTTTCTCGAAGTTTTTCGTGATATCCGAAAGGTAGAAATCGGTGTTTCCTTCTTCATGTTGAGAATTAAGCAAGTCATTTTTACTCAAAATATCCCTTACATAACTCGCCACAATTTTAGGAGAATCAATGACTCTTACTCTGGTTCCGTAATATTTTTTGATTTCTTCAATCAGAAGCGGATAATGGGTACAACCTAGAATAAGCGTTTCAATATTTTTTAACTTTTTGTCGCTCAAATAGTTATAAATAATCGCGTGTGTAATTGGATGATTTACAAAACCTTCTTCGATGGCAGGAACCAATAAAGGTGTCGCCAATTCATCTACTTGAATATATTTATTCAGTTTTCTGATAGATTTTCTGTACAAACCAGAATTTACCGTTGCTTTAGTCGCAATAACTCCTACATTTTGGTGAATCTCGAAAGCTACTTTTTCTGCAACTGGATTAATCACATCAAAAACCAAAGCCTGATTTCCCACCAATTCTTTCACCTCTTGCAAAGCATTTGCAGTAGCCGTATTACAAGCAATAACGATGGCTTTACAGTTATTTTCTAATAAAAACTGAGTGATTTTTAAAGAAAAACCGATAATCGCTTCTCTAGATTTTTCGCCATAAGGTAAATGTGCAGTGTCACCGAAATAAATAAAATTTTCGTGCGGAATTAATCGTTTTATTTCTTTGGCTACGGTAAGTCCACCAACACCGGAATCAAAAATCCCTATCGGTTGTGATGATGAAAGATGAGAATAATCTGGTTTCAAAGGCTTGAAATTTTTACAAAAATACTAAAGATTTTATATTTTAGATTTTAGATTTTAGATTTTTTAAAGAATAAACAGGTCTGAAGCAATTCCATCGGCTAAAAACCAATGTTTTTCTGGAATTTTTAAGTGATTTTCTTCTATCACAAGAATTCCTTCTTCTAATTTTGACTGAATGCTGTTTTTAAAAATTTCTAAAATTTCACCAGAAAATTTTTCGTTGAGCTTCCTCAAATCTACGCCCCAAATTGTTCTGAGACCAATCATGAGCATTTCATTGTATTGGTCTTTTTCAGAAAGTTTTTCGGTTTCTTTTGGAAGAATATTTTCTGCTAAATTTTTAATATAAATGGTGTTATTCGCAACATTCCAACTGCGCTCGTTTCTACCGTTATAAGAATGTGCAGAAGGACCAATTCCCAGATATTCTTTGTATTTCCAATACGCTGAATTATGCTTCGATTCAAAATCTTTTTTAGCAAAATTAGAGATTTCGTAGTGTATGAAACCGTTATCTTTTAAAAAATCAGACATATAATAGAACTCTTTATTTTGCTCTGTTTCTTTCGGTTCTGCGATTTTATTTTTCTTAATCCAAGCATTCAAAGCAGTTTTAGGCTCGATGGTCAATGCATAGGAAGAAACGTGAGGAACTTGCAATTCTATGGTTTTCTGAAGATTTTCTTTCCAAATTTCAAAATTGGAAGTTGGCGAACCATAAATTAAATCAATACTTAGATTTTCAAAGCCAAAATCTTGCGCTCTTTTGATAGAACTTTCGGCTTCAGAAGCATTATGAGCACGATTCATGAGCTTTAAATCTTCTTCAAAAAAACTTTGTGTTCCTATAGATAGTCGATTGATTTCGGTTTTGGCTAAATCTTTCAGAAAATTTTTATCTAAATCATCAGGATTAGCTTCTAGCGTGATTTCAATATTTTTTTCAAAGTCAAAATACTTCACAACCTCATCTATTAAAGATTTGATTTCGTCCACAGAAAGAATAGACGGAGTTCCGCCACCAAAATACAGAGACGAAAGTGTTTTATTTTCTAGCTCCTCTTTTCTTAGAAAAATTTCTTTTTTTATTGCCAAAATCATTTCGTCTTTCTGCTTCAATGAAGTAGAAAAATGAAAATTGCAATAACTGCATTTCTGCTTGCAAAAAGGAATGTGGAGGTAAATCATTTAATTGATGACTGACGAAATAAAATCGTAATTCTAAAATTCGTTAACGATATCTAAATCCTCTTTGATTGATGAAATTAGGAATATCATAACCTAAACTGAGCATGAACGAATTCCCGCCGTATTCTTGAATATCAGACAATCCTAAATTATAAGAAGCTCCGAAATGGAGTTTATTAAGTTTAAATTTAATAATAGGTGACATGCTTAACTGTTGGCTTCCCACAGCACTTTTTGCCGTTCTATAATTGATTCCCGCAGCAAAATAGTCACTTTCACCATACAATTTCATCAAAACATTGATGTCAAACATTCTAGATGAATTGGTATTCAAATTCATCATCACAGAAGGTTCTACCGAAAATCCTTCGGTAATTTCCCAATCGTAACCTGCATTAAGATAAAATCTGGTTGGCGACGGTTCTATACCATTTACCACTGGTGTATTGTTACTCAATGGAATATCTGCAACAGAAATCCCCGCAAAAGCTCTGCTATAAGTAGCTTGTAATCCTAAGTTAGCATAAGCAATGAATATACTATTGTTATTTTCGTAAAGCAAAGGATCGTTTGGATCTTGCGCATTTACTTTAGAAACATCAAAGTTCTGATTGTAAAAATTCACTGAAGTTCCGAAAGAAAATTGGTCTTTTCTGCCATCTTCATCACTGAGTGGAACAAAATAAGAAGCACCAATTGCAATTCCGTTTGCAGAAATTGGCCCGTTTTGGTCACGGAAAAAATAAGCGCCTATTCCTACTCTATCAAAAGCATTGGCATGAATTCCTACCGATTGTACATTGGGAGATTCATCAAATTTTGAAAATTGTTTTTGATAGTTGGCAACCAAATTTACATCATCTGTTTTACCAATATGCGCTGGATTAAAGAGAAATTCACTATCAAATAAATACTGCTGATACATAGGAATAGTTTCTTGAGCATAACTCAATCCTGAAAAAGCAGCAAAAAATGTGAATAATATTTTTTTCATGGTCGTGAATTTCTAAACGTCAAATTTAAGTAAAAAGTATGGAATTGAAAATTTCTTTGTCTTAAACCTGACCGAAAACGATTAGAATTAAGAATTTTGCAAGTAATTTCTCCATTTTTCTACCGCATCTTGCATATCTTTTGGCATCGGTGACTCAAAATACATTTCTTTTTTTGTAGTAGGATGAATGAAGCCTAAAGTATGAGCATGTAAAGCATGTCTAGGTAAAACTTCGAAGACATTTTTTACAAATTGTTTATATTTTGGTAAGTTTACACCACGCAAAATTTGATGACCTTCATATCTTTCATCATTAAAAAGAGTATGACCAATGTGTTTGAAATGCGCTCTAATTTGGTGAGTTCTTCCCGTCTCTAGTTTACATTCTACCCAAGTCATGTATTTGAATCTTTCTAGAACTTTGTAATGCGTTACCGCATGCTTTCCTTGGCTTCCATCTTCATAAACTGCCATTTGCATTCGGTTTTTCTGATGTCTTCCGATGTGTCCTCTGATTGTTCCTTCGTCATTTTCTAAATTTCCCCAAACAAAAGCCCAATACAAACGTTTGGTTTTTCGGTCAAAAAATTGCTTGGCCAAAAAGCTCAATGCATATTCATTTTTGGCTAAAACGATTAATCCAGAAGTATCTTTATCAATTCTATGAACCAAGCCTACTCTATCTAAATCTGAAGTAAATCCATTTTTCTGAAAATGAAATGCAACTGCATTCACCAATGTTCCTTGCCAATTCCCAAAACCTGGATGTACTACCATTCCCGGTTCTTTGTCTACCACCAAAACATCATCATCTTCGTAGACAATTTTAAAAGGAATATCTTCAGGAATAATAACATTTTCACGCGGAGGATGCGTTAATAAAACCGAAATTTCATCTCCCGGCTTTACACGATAATTTTGTTTTACAGGATTACCATTTACGATAACGTTTCCTGCTCTACACGTTTGCGAAATTTTATTTCTAGAAGAATTTTGGCGATAAATCAAAAGAAATTTATCTATCCTCAAAGGTTCTTGTTTTTTATCAACAGTAATATTGAGATGTTCAAACAACCCTGAGTTTTCTTCGTCATTAGAATTTTCGTCTTCTAACAATAGCTCTTCTTCTAAAAAATCTTCTTTTTCGCTCATATTATTCAAAAAAACTTTGCCAAAAAATTTTCGGCAAAGTTCTATAAATTATTTTAATTTCTAAAAAACTACTCTACAATTACCTTTTTAGCAGGTTTTTCTTCTGCTGGTTTTGTTTCTGTAGGTTTTGTGCTATTTGTATTCGTAGTTGGTTTGGGTTTTTCTACAGGTGGTTTTGGTGTAGTATTTACAGGTTCTTCACTTGGAACTGGGATAAACTCATTGTCAGAAGGTTCTGGCATGGTATTAATATCTGTAGTTCTATAAATACTATTCAGTTTTTGAATTTTAGACTGCATTTCGGCTGGTGTTTTTTTACTTGCCCACAAATCTATTTGCATTCCTTGATCCCTTACAGAACCACTTGCAGGATCTTGATAGTAAATAATATCAGAATCATTATTTTGTCCGTCTTCATATTCTACCAATCCTACTTCAAAGTAATTTTGAGTGATAATGGCTTTCGCTTCTGCCACAGTTCTTCCTACCAAATTAGGAATCACCACGTTTCTCATCGGTCCAGAACCAATGACTAAATCAAGCGTAGAATACATCGGCACTTTTTCTCCCGGTTTGATCACTCTGCCATTAAACATCATTCTAATGACCGCATCTTTCTGAATATTAGGCTCATAAATAGTATCTCCTACTTTCAAACCCAATAAGTCAAACTTCCTGAAAGCCAAATACTTATATCTATCTAAAACATCTGGAACCGCAACTGGCGCATAAGTTTTAGGATTCACTTTTAATACAATAGTTCTTCCATCTTTAACTCTAGAACCAGGTGATGGATAAATTTGCAGAACTTGATAAGGTTTAAATTTTGGATCGTATTTAAAACTATCTACTTCATATTCTAAGCCTTGGTCATCAAGAACCTCTATTGCTTGGTGTACCTTCATATTGACAACATTCGGAACCTGAATTTCTTCACCGTGATTGGTGTGAAATTCTAGCCATCGAAAGGTAAGCCAAACTACTCCTACAAAAATTACAAGTGCTACTATTAAGTTTACAAAAACTTTCCAGTGGAAAAAAGATCGAAGCATAAATTTTTTATTTATTCGAAATATAAACGCAAATATAAATATAAAATTATGAAATATTTAAGTTGAAAAATAATTACATTTGCGTTTATTAGTTTTTTAAAAAGTATGAGCAAGAAAAATGTAGCCGTAGTAATGGGTGGCTTCTCTGATGAATACAAGGTTTCTCTGAAAAGCGGCCAATTGATTTATGACTCTCTAGA
The DNA here is from genome assembly GCF_056313765.1 of Cloacibacterium sp. DMC96. Classification (NCBI taxonomy): domain Bacteria; kingdom Pseudomonadati; phylum Bacteroidota; class Flavobacteriia; order Flavobacteriales; family Weeksellaceae; genus Cloacibacterium; species Cloacibacterium sp. DMC96. The sequence continues at coordinate 1,873,896 of NZ_JBQUZQ010000001.1, forward strand.
TAGAGATTTATATAATGTTTATAAAGTAGTAGTTCTAAAAGAAGAATGGTACTTTTTAAACGAAAATGAAGAAAAACTTCCCATTAACAAAGGAGATTTTTCGGTAACGCTTTCAGACGGAGCAATTTTAAAATTTGACGTTTGTTTCAACATTATTCACGGGGCTCCTGGCGAAAATGGTGAATTACAAGGCTATTGGAACGCTATTGGTCAAAAATATACAGGCTGTGATTTTTACAAAAGCGCTCTTACTTTCAACAAAAAAGATACTCTTGCCGTTTTAGCAAAATATGGAATTCCTTCTGCAAAAAGTTTTTACCTGAGAAAAGGAGAAAACATCAATGAAGATAAAATTGTAGAAGAATTAGGTCTTCCGTTATTTGTAAAACCCAATCAAAGTGGCTCTTCACTCGGAATTTCTAAAGTTAAAGCCAAATCTGAATTGGCGGCAGCAATAGAATTTGCCTTCACAGAAGATGATGAAATTTTAATAGAATCTTTCTTAAACGGAATGGAAGTTTCTGTAGGTGTTATCGATTACAAAGGAGAAACCATTGTTTTGGGAATTACAGAAATTGTTCCGCACAAAGAATTTTTCGATTACGAAGCGAAATATGAAGGTGCTTCCGAAGAAATTACACCCGCTAGATTAGACGAAGAAACCAGATACAAAGTAGAAAAAATCGCAAAACATGCCTATGAATCTTTGGGAATGAGCGGTTTTTCTAGAAGTGAATACATCATTATGGATGGAACGCCTTACATGCTAGAAATGAATACCAATCCTGGATTTTCACCAGCTTCAATCTTACCTCAACAAGCAAAAATTTACGGAATTTCTATCAAAGACCTTTGTGGAAACGAAGTAGAAAAAGCACTTAAAAAGTAAATTGCAATCTGCTGTCGGCATTTGGCTTTCAGCAAAAAATTATAAAAAACAATAGCAGAAGGCAGATTGCTGACTGCAGAAAGCTTAAAAAAATGAAAATTGCTGTATTTCCAGGATCTTTTGACCCGATTACTTTAGGACATCTTGACATTATTGAAAGAGCTGTTCCTCTGTTTGATAAACTCATCATCGCTATCGGACAGAATTCTCAGAAAAAATATATGTTTCCGCTAGAAAAACGCATGGAATTTATTCAAAAATCTGTAGAACATTTCCCAAATGTAGAAGTAGATTATTTTGAAGGATTAACCATCGATTATTGCATCAAAAAAGAAGCTCAATTTATTCTGAGAGGTCTCAGAAATCCTGCCGATTTTGAATTTGAAAAAGCAATTGCTCATACTAACAGAACTTTGGCCAGAAGAAAATTAGAAACTGTTTTCTTACTTACCTCTTCTGGAAAATCATTTATCAGCAGCAGCATTGTAAGAGAAATTATTTCAAACAAAGGAGAATATCAATTATTTGTTCCTGATGCAGTGAGAGTTTAGATTTTTTTAATTTTCACTCAAATTTTTTAAACTTTTTCTACCCATGCTTCCAGATTTTACCTTTTTAATAGAAGTCCTTGGTACGATATCTTTTGCGATGTCGGGAACTTTTGCGGCTATGCAAAAACGTTTTGATCCTTTTGGCGTTCTTATTATTGCATTTGTAACTTCTGTAGGTGGCGGAACAGTAAGAGATTTATTACTAGATGTCCCTGTTTTTTGGATGCACGATTTATTAGCCGTGAGTTTGATTTTTTTCACTGCTATTTTTACGATGATATTCAAATTAATTGAGAAAAAATTTCAGGTAACGCTTTTTATTTTTGATAGTCTTGGATTGGGACTTTTTACAATTATTGGGGTTCAAAAAGGATTAAATGCCGATTTACATCCCGTTATTGGAGTCGTTTTAGGCACGATTACTGGTTGTTTTGGTGGAATCATCAGAGATATTTTACTGAATAGAATTCCCTTGATTTTCAGAAAAGAAATTTATGCTACCGCAGCAATTGCAGGTGGAATAGTCTACATACTTCTGAAAAATTTCAGTGGCTTATCAGAAGAAATCAATCAAATCTTAACCATTCTTCTTATTGTAAGTATTAGAACACTAGCGGTAAAATACCATTGGCAAATGCCAAAATTCTACGGAAATTTTAATGATGCTGAAATGTAGGAAATTTGGAAGTCCGAAGTCGGAAGTAAAATTCATATCTCGCAACTCTTTGAAGGACAAGATAAACAACAAAAAAACTCCTGAAAGATTTCTCAGAAGTTTTATTTATAATATCTCTTTTTTCTTTTAACTTGGCTCTTTAGAAAAATTTTCCTCTGTGTCTCATTTGTGGATTATGCATGTGTTTCTGCATAGAAGGCATTTTCAATTGGTCTTTCATCATTTTTATTTGATCCGCCATCATTCCTTGATCGTCTAATCTTTTAGCTTCTTCTAATAATTTTTGAGCTTCTGCTTTTCTTCCTTTAGAAAGTGCTGCTGCAGCTATATTTAACGTAGCCATTGCTCTATCGTGCTTCATATTTAATCCGTATTCTAAAGCTTTTTTCATTAATGGTTCTACTTTTGCAGGATGTTCTTGCGCAAGAGTTAGACCTTGTAAATAATGAAAATAGCCATATTGTGATTTGTGCAACTGAGATTGGTAGTTTTTAATGTAAGTTAACCAATATGCAGCTTTTACAAAATTCTGTTTTCTCATTTGCCAAAAAGCCAATAAGATATATTCATTTTTGAAAAATAGTAAAATAGGACTCAGCGAAAAGAATATTACTACAATTCCCCATCCTATTTGACGGTTCATCATCAGGTAAACTCCCGCAGCAATCATTAAGCCAGCAATTAAAAATTTTATGTACTTATTCATCTCTTAAAATTAAGTGTGCAAATATAAAAATTAGATGTTAGATTTCAGACATTAGACGCTAGTCTTTTTTGTAAAAGTTTGAAAACAAAAATCATATTGATTTTTTTCGTCTTTTTCATGACAAGTTTCTTGAGTTTTCTGCCAAATTTTCTCGTCTATTTTTGGGAAATAAGTATCAGCATCTAAAGTAGCATCTACCAAAGTAATCTCTAGTTGGTCTGCCAAATCTATCGTTTGTTCATAAATAGTACCACCACCAATCACAAAAACATTTTCGTCTATTTTTTGGGCAAATTTCAATGCTTCTTTGATACTTCCTACGATAAGAATTCCTTCTTCGAACCAATCATTTTTTCTACTAATCACAATATTGGTACGATTAGAAAGTGGTTTGCCAATACTTTCGTAGGTTTTTCTGCCCATAATAATAGGGTGACCACTCGTAAGTTCTTTAAAATGTTTTAAATCTTTAGGTAAATGCCAAAGCAACTGGTTATCAACACCAATTTCTCTATTTTTTCCCATTGCTACTACTATTGTAATCATTTCAAGGTATATTTTACAAAATTAGCATAATATTTGTATATTTGGTTTACTGAATCACTTAATACACAATTAAAAAAATTAAACTATGAACAACAAAGGATGTTTTGGCATTGGAACTGTAGGATTAATAATTCTAATACTAACTTTTGTTTTAGGAATTTGGGCTTACACCACTTACAATTCTATGATAAAATCGAACAATGCTGTGCAAAAAAATTGGGCTAATGTAGAAACTGTTTATCAAAAAAGAGCAAATCTTATTCCCAATTTAGCAAATACCGTAAAAGCTTATACTAAATACGAGGAAGAAACCTTAACTAAAGTAATCGAAGCACGTTCTAAAGCGACTCAAATAACCATAGACCCTACCAATATGACCGAAGCAGATTTGGCAAAATTCCAAGCGGCACAAGGTGAATTGTCGGGTGCTTTGAGCAGATTGATGGCAGTGGTAGAAAATTATCCTAATCTAAAAGCTGACCAGCAATTTATTGATTTTCAAAGAGAATATACCGCGATTGAGAATAGCCTCAGAACAGAAACTGTAAGATACAATGAATCTGTTGAAAACTTTAATAACCTTGTGCAAAAGATACCAGGAAGTATTTTAGCTTCTTTTTTTCCTAAATTTTCAGCTAAGCCAACTTTCAAAGCAACGGCAGGTGCTGAAAAAGCTCCTGAAGTTTTCACTGAATAATGAGTAATTTTTTAAACAATATTCAAATGGCTTCCCTAGTGGAAGCCATTCAACAAGCGGAAGACCATTCTACCGGAGAAATTCGTGTGCATATAGACCAAAACTCAGATGACAATAATGCCAAAATTGCTTTTGACGTTTTTAAATCTCTGGGAATGGACAAAACCAAAGAAAGAAATGCCGTACTTTTTCATGTAAATTTTGAAGAAAAATACTTAACCATTATTGGCGATAAAGGCATTCATGAAAAAGTGCATCAAAAATTTTGGAATGATTTGCATGACAAAATCACCTCAGCTTTCTCTCAAGGTCAATATTTCGAAGGTTTGCGAGATGCTATTTTAGAAACCGGATTAGAATTGAAAAAATTCTTCCCTATTGACGGAGAAAATCACAATGAATTACCTAATGAAATTACCTTCTCTTAAAAATTTCTTCATTTTAGTTTTGTTGAGCTGTTATAGTTTTATTTCGGCGCAATATAACGTTCCAGAACCTCCCAGTAAAATTTATCCTGTCTATGACGAAGTAGGATTACTGAATGCTACGGAAACAGAAGAAATCAACCAAAAACTCATCAAATTTGCAGATTCTTCTTCTACAGAAATTTTGGTAGTCATCATTCCTACAACGAATGGAGAAGATGTAAATTTTGTGGCGACACAATGGGGAGAAAAATGGAAAATCGGAGAAAAAGAACAAGATAACGGCGTTGTTTTTCTTATTGCAACCGAAGATAGAAAAATGTCTATTCAGCAAGGTCGAGGTGTAGAGCAATACCTTACGGCTTCTGTTGCAGGACAAATTCTAGATTATTTGGTCACGCCAAATTTCAAAAAAGGTCAATGGTTTGCAGGAATAAATGCTGGAACTTCTGCAATAATGGATGCAGTAAGAGGTAAATTTAAACCGCTTTCTGAATCAGAACCTCAACCGATTGATATTTCCCTGAAACACGTTCTAATTTTTGCACTTATTCTGTTCTTCATTATTTATATTTTGTCAAAAAGCAATAATGGTGGAGGTTTTGGCAATGACGATGGAGATGTAATACTTACCAGAAGAGGAAGAAGAGTCTATCCAGGTGGTTTTTTCCCAGGAAGTTTTGGAGGTGGTTTCGGAGGCGGAAGTTCAGGTGGCGGATTTGGCGGTTTCGGTGGTGGCGGAAGTTTTGGCGGAGGTGGCGCTTCTGGAGGTTGGTAGAAAAAAGTTCTAAGTCCAAAATTGGAAAATTACAAAATAAAAATTCATTAAATTTTTTCAAACAAAATAAAAAAACAACTCAAAATAGAGTTGCTTTTTCGGTTTAATAATTGGAATATGAAGAAAAATGAATTTTAATTTATATTTACGCTTCCACTGCTGCTTTCAGAAGATGAAATAACAGGATTTCCCAGTTTTTTAAGATTTACATCCCCACTAGAAGAAGCTTGTGCTGAAGCTTTTTGAGAAACCATCGCAGAAATACTTCCTGAAGACGAAGCATGAAATTCTCCTTCTTTTACTTCTAAATTTCTCCCGTTAAAATCACCAGAAGAACTCGCGTGAATGCTACCGTGTTGCACTTTTCCATCTACAGAAAAATCACCACTAGAAGAAACTTCGAAACGAGCATAATCTGCCCAAACTTTTCCAGAAAAACTACCACTACTTCCCACAGAAATATCCAATTGATTGGCTTCTAAATGTCCGTCAACGTCTGCAGAACTAGAAACATCTACTTTCAATTTATCTTGCATAAAAGTATCTTTCACCTTTACAGAAGCACTAGAATTCGCTCTCAATTCATCAAAATCTTTAGCATAAACAACGGCTTTTACTCTTTCTGTAGAAATAGGATTTCTATAATCAGAATCTACATAAATTCTTACGTTTTGTCCGTTTTGTTCTACTTTCACAAATTCTAAAATATCTGAAGGCGCAGAAATAACTACTTTTTCTACATCAGATTTTACAATATCAGCATGAATAGAAGTAGAAACTTCTATGCTATTGAAATCTCCCGAAAATACTTTTTCAGTCATCGGTCCATTTCCTTTTTTGCCTGTGAAAATATCACCAATGCTTCCATCATCAGATTTCACATTGATACAAGAAGCTAATGATAAGCTTAAAAGAAAGACAGGAATCGTTTTTTGCATGATTAATATTTTAATAATTAGACGTTTAGAATTATTTTTTGTTACAAAATTGCTTTTGGCAGAATACCGAATCGCTTTCTACAAATTTTGTATCTTTAACCCTATAAATATTCAACAATTTAACAATGAAAAATATTACATCAATTTTGCTGATGTCTGCATTAGGTTTCAGCATTTCTTGTTCTACCATGAAAGAAAATACCACAAAAATTGATGATACTGCTGTTTTAAACAATCCTTTTTATAAGAAAAGTACATTGCAGTATCAGGCTCCAGAATTTGACAAAATTAAAGACGAACATTTTGCTCCAGCTTTTGATTATGGTTTAAAAGTAAACGAAGCAGAAATTGCTACAATCGTTAGCAACAAGGAAGCCGCAACATTTGAAAATACCATTTTGGCACTTGAAAAAAGCGGTGAAGTACTGAAACGTGCGCAAATAGTTTTCTACAACCTTACTGGTTCTAATACCAATCCTACATTACAGAAAATAGAAGAACAATACGCTCCTATTTTTGCATCTCATGCAGATAAAATTTATTTAAATTCTGCTCTTTATAACAGAATTAAAGCCATTAAAACAGATGGTTTAGATGCAGAAGATCAAAGATTATTAGAAGTGTACAAGCAACGTTTTGAATTGGCTGGCGCTAATCTTTCTGATGCCGACAAAGAGCAAATGAAAAAAATAAACGCAGAATTGGCAACACTTTCTACTCAATTTTCTAGTAAATTATTAGAAGCGAGAAAAAAAGGAGCTGTTTTAATTTCAGACGTTAAGGAATTAGACGGATTATCTGCTGATGAAATCGCTGCTGCAGCTACAGATGCTAAAAATGCTGGTTATGAAGGTAAATATCTTTTGACTTTGCTCAATACAACTCAACAACCGCTTCTTCAAAACCTTAAAAACAGAGCGACCAGAGAAAAATTATTTAAAGCTTCTTGGTACAGAGCAGAAAAAGGAGACGAAAACGATACAAGAGCGATCCTCGAAAGACAAGCGAAACTGAGAATGGAGAAAGCTCATCTTATGGGAAAATCTTCTTACGCTGAATTGAATCTGGTAGACCAAATGGCAAAAAAACCAGAAAACGCAATGAATCTTCTTTACCAATTAGGAAAACCTGCAGTAGAGCAAGCGAAAAGAGAAATTGTAGATATTCAAGCGCTAATTGATGCTCAAAAAGGCGGCTTCGAACTCGCACCTTGGGATTGGAATTTCTATGCAGAACAAGTGCGTAAAGCAAAATATGACTTAGACGAAAACCAAATCAAACCTTATTTTGAAGTGTCTACCGTTTTAGAAAAAGGTGTTTTCTACGCTGCAGAAAAATTCTACGGAATTACCTTCAAAGAAAGAAAAGATTTACCAGTTTATCATCCAGATGTAGTAGCTTATGAAGTTTTTGATAGAGACGGAAAATCTTTAGCGATTTATTACTTAGATTTTTATACCAGAGATAATAAAAATGGTGGCGCTTGGATGAGCAACTTCGTAGAACAATCATTCATGACGGGAACTAAACCTGTAATTGTAAATGTTTTCAACTACCAAAAACCTGCTCCAGGAAAACCTTCATTAATTTCTTATGATGATGTTTCTACTATGTTCCACGAGTTTGGGCATACTTTACACGGACTTTTTGCCAACCAAAAATACATTACCATTTCTGGAACCAATGTTCCTAGAGATTTTGTAGAATTCCCTTCTCAAATCAATGAATTTTTTGCGCTAGAGCCTTCAGTTCTTAAAAATTATGCACTACACTACGAAACCAAAGAACCAATGCCTCAAACTTTGGTAGATAAAATTAAAAAAGCGGCTACTTTTAACCAAGGTTATGCCACTACAGAATTGGTTTCTGCGGCAACATTAGATATGGCTTGGCATTCTGTAAAATCTGAAGCTGAAATAAAACCTACTTTAGATTTTGAAAAAGAAGTCTTAACCAAATACGGATTTACTTTGCCACAAGTTCCACCGAGATATCATTCTCCTTATTTCGCTCACATTTGGGGAGGCGGTTATTCTGCAGGGTATTACGCTTATATGTGGAGCGATGTTCTGAATGCAGATGCTTGGAAATGGATTACGGACAATGGTGGAATGACCAGAGAAAACGGCGATCGTTTCAGAAAATATATTTTATCTGTAGGAAATTCTGTAGACTTGAATCAAGCGTTCAAAGATTTTACAGGAAGAACTCCAGACATTAAACCACTTTTACAAAACAAAGGATTTGTGAAATAGATAAAATGTGAATTTTACTTAGCAAGTCAATAGTGAATAAAAAACCGCAGAAACGACTTCTGCGGTTTTTTATTTATTTTTTCTCTTGTTCTTGATATCTTTCAGGATGTCTTTTCTTTTGGTCTTCTTGAATTTTTTCTAAAACTTCGGTTTTCATAATCATCAAATGATTACTTTTTGCATTCCATAGGCTAGTATATTTTTTAGAAACCACGGTATAACTTTCCCAATTGGTAAATTTTTGGTAGAGCATCAGTGTACAAATATCGGTAGGCGTAATAAATGGCCAATCTTCTAAAACATGAGAATGAACTCCGCTTACTGTTTTGCCAATTTTTTCATCATAAATTTTAAAAGAAAGCAAGCTATTATGCAATTTTTGTACTTTCTTAATGCTATTATCTTTGTTAAAATCAATTAAATAATCGTTTCCAAAAAGCACTAAATTATTGAGATTCGTTCCACTCAAAAAATACACTTTTTTCTCTTTATTTTTATTGATTATAGGAACAATATTATAATTTACATTATTGTAAAATTTAAAAATGGTATCTGTTTTTAATCTTTCCTGAGCTGCTTTTCTGATGGTAAAATATTCTTTTTCCACCTCAGTAAAATCTCTTACAGACAAATCTAATTTAGAATTTCTTGGGTCATAACTTGTAGGAAAAGAAATGGTTCCTATCACTTTATTTTCTTTGGAATAAAATACACAAGTTGGCACTTCATCCTCTTTAATATATGAAAAATAACCACCTATGTTATCTCTTTCTTTATAGTTTTCAATAAAAACATCAGTTCCGTACCAACTTGCCATTTCACTTCTGTAAAGCTGAATACCCTCGTCTTTTATTTCTTGTGCAATTTTTTCAAGATTTTGAGCTGACAGTTGAACACTGAACATCACGAACAGTAAAAGGTAAAAAGTTTTAATTTTCATGGTTTTAATTTTATTCAAAAATAAGGAATATATCTTTTGCTTCCCTTAAAAACTATTCTCATCATATAAGTTTTCAAAATTTTAAAAATTAAAATTTTTAGATTTGTGACATGAACAAATTCCAACTACACTTATTTTTATTTTTAAAAATCCCAATTTCTTGGATTGCAGGAGTGCGTCTAAAAGAAATGAATGATGAAATCTGCATCACCAAAGTGAAATTCGGTTGGCTGAACCAAAACCCTTTCAATTCTATGTTTTGGGCAGTTCAAGGAATGGCTGCAGAGTTTTCTACGGGGTTTCTTTGCGCCGAAAAAATTAGAAAATCTGGCAAAAAAATCTCCATGTTGGTGGTTCATAACCAAGCTGAATTTACCAAAAAAGCAGTGGGTAGAGTTACTTTTTCCTGTCTTCAAGGAAAAGAACTGGATGCCGTTTTACAAAAAGCCATCGAAACTGGAGAAGGACAAACTTTAACCCTGTTTTCTGAAGGAAAAGACCAAAAAGGCGATTTGGTTTCTAAATTTGCTTTTACCTGGAGTTTTAAAGTGAAAAACTAGAGAAACTTTTGCTAATAAAGCAGATTTAGCAGATATAATCAGCATAATCAGCCAAATTTGTGACAGGAATAAACCTATTCAAAATCATTTATTTAAAAACGAAAGGTTTGTTTTTTTTCACTAATTTAGTTTTCTAAAACTAAAAACCATTTTCTATGCTGCTGGATTTACTGTTCCCGAACAGATGTCTACATTGCAATACCATCATTTCAAAAGACGAATTGGTTTGCCATGTATGTTTCCCTCAAATTAAGTTTTCTCATTTTAATTTCTACGAAGAAAATCCTCTGAAACAGAGATGTAAACTTTTATTCCCCGTAAAAAACGCTTATGCTGTAATGGAATTTCAAGAAGAAGCATTGAGCCAAAAAATCATTCACCAACTCAAATATCGTTCTCAGGAAAAAGTTGGAAAAATCATGGCTGAATGGACTTTTGAAAGAATTTACCTTTCAGAAAAACCAGATGTTTTAATTACGGTTCCGCTTCATCCTAAAAAATTAAAAAAACGAGGTTATAATCAGTTGCATGTTTTTGCAGACACGCTTTCTAAAAATTGGGAAATCCCACATCATAAAGAAGCGCTCAAAAGAAATTCTTACCAAAAAGCACAAGCCCAAAAAGACAAATCTCACCGCGCCGAAACGAAATACGATTTCTCACTCACCGAAGAAATTTCCGGGAAACATGTTTTGTTAATAGACGATGTTTTCACCACGGGAAATACAATAAGCGCCATTGCTTGGGAAATTTTGAAAAATCCAAGGAATGAAGTTAGCGTTTTGGTGATGGCTTTTGATTCGTAGTGATTATCTCTGTAATTTTTGTCCGTAAGACAAATCTCCTGCATCTCCTAATCCTGGAGAAATATAACCTTTTGAGGTAAGATTTTCATCTATAGCTCCTACCCAAATATGAGCATCTGGAAATGCATTGGAAAGTGTTTCTACACCTTGTTTACTTGCAATAACGGCTACAATGTGCAGTTGAGAAGGTGTTCCGTGGTTTAATAAATCTTTAAGCGCTTCAATTAAACTTGCTCCTGTTGCTAACATGGGATCTGCAACGATTAATGGCCTTCCGTCTACACTAGGACAAGTAAGATAATCTTGTTTGATAGAGAAATAATCATTGGCATCGTGTTTTCTGTAAGCGGCTACGAAACCACAGTCTGCTTTGTCAAAATAATTCAGAATTCCTTCGAAAAGGGGAACTCCTGCTCTCAAAATAGTCGTAATTACAGGTTGAACTGCAATTTCTTTAACCATAATTTTGTCTAATGGAGTAGAAATTTCTATTTCTTTGAATTCTAAACCTTTAGAAATTTCAAAAGCTGCAATTTCGCCGATTCTTTCCATACTTTTACGGAAATTGGCTCTATTGTTTTGGGTTTCTACGTTTCTTAGTTCGTTGATCCAAGAATTGACTAATGAGAAATTTTGAGAAAGAACAGTTACCATGTGGATGTGAGGATTTATTAAAAATAATTTTTACAAATTTATTGATATTTTTTATGTGATTGAAATGATTTTGAACATCAATTTCATTTTGAATGAAAAAACCCTTTCAGAATAGAGCATTCTAAAAGGGCTTAATCATTTATTTTTGTCTGAAATATACATCAATAGGAACTCCTGTAAAATCAAATTGCTTACGCAATTGGTTTTCGATGAATCTTCTGTATGGTTCTTTCACATATTGTGGTAAATTACAGAAAAACGCAAACTGCGGAACTGGAGTTGGCAATTGGGTAATATATTTAATTTTCACATATTTCCCTTTGATTGCAGGAGGTGGAGTTTGCTCAATAATTGGTAATAAAATTTCGTTAAGCTTAGAAGTTTTGATTCTTTTCTTACGATTTTCATAAACCATCATGGCAGTTTCTACCGCTTTTAAGATTCTCTGTTTCGTTAATGCAGAAACAAAAAGAATAGGAACGTCATTAAACTGAGCGATTTTTTCTTTGATTTTATTCTCAAAATCTCTCATGGTATTGGTTTCTTTTTCTACCAAATCCCACTTATTCACTACAATTACGATTCCTTTTCTATTTTTTTGAGCCAAAGAAAAGATATTCATATCCTGAGATTCCCAACCTAAAGTAGCATCTACCATGATAATCACCACATCAGAATGCTCAATGGCTCTAATAGAGCGCATTACTGAATAGAATTCTAAGTCTTCAGAAACTTTAGACTTTCTACGCATTCCGGCAGTATCTACCAACACAAATTCGTGCCCGAATTTGTTATATAACGTTTCGATAGAATCTCTGGTTGTACCTGCGATATCTGTAACAATATTTCTGTTATCATCAAGAAGCGCATTGGTAAGTGTAGATTTTCCTACGTTTGGTCTTCCTGCAATGGTAATTTTTGGCAAGCCTTCGAAAGGATCTTTGTATTCTGTAGTTGGGAAATCTGCAACTAGGTCATCTAACAATTCACCCGTTCCAGAACCTGTAGCAGAAGAAAGCGTATAATATTTTTCTACTCCTAATTGATAAAATTCTGTAGCAGCAAGCATTTCTTTAGCAGAATCTACTTTGTTCACCACTAAATATAGAGGTTTATTGGCTTTTCTCAAAAGATTATAGATTTCGTGGTCTATATCTTGAAGTCCTTCTTCTACGTTTACCATAAAAATGATAGAAGTGGCTTCATCTACTGCCAACTGAACTTGTTTACGGATTTCTTCTTCGAAGATATCATCACTACCTACATCATAACCACCAGTATCTATTACGGTAAAGTCTACTCCATTCCAGTCAGATTTACCATAATGACGGTCTCTGGTTACACCAGCTGTAGAATCTACGATAGCTTCTCTTCTCTCTAATAAACGATTAAATAATGTGGATTTTCCTACGTTGGGACGACCAACGATTGCAACGATATTACTCATAAAAATTGTATTAATAATCCCTAAAAATTATAAAATAGGATTAAGTTATTAATTAGGTATCTCCCACTTTGGGAGCCTTAAAATTTTTGCAAAGATAAGATTTATATTTATTTATAACGAGTATAAATTTCACATCCATTGCATAAATATCAGAAAATCAATTATTATATAGATATTTTTTGTAATTTTGCGCTTGGTTCTAAAAACACAAACGAAGAAAAAATTGAAGAAACTTTACTTAGATAAATGTTCTTCGGGATTACTATTACCCAAATCTATTCTTAATGCTTCTAGCATTAAGATATTTTATGTTTTTATATACTTTCTTTCTATTGGTTTTTCCATACAAATGTCTGCTCAGGAATCAATCATTACTGGGTTAGAAAATATTCACATTTCAGAAGGAGCTACCATAGTAACCGTAGAAAAAGGTGAATCTAAAATCAATTATTCTTCTATTTCTGCTCCAATTAATCAAAAAAACACAAAAACTTCTACTTCTCCCCAAAAAGAAATAAAAGAAAAAATTGCATTTTCTCATAGGAAAAAAACGGCCAAAGCAATTGATGAAAAACTCATCAAAAAATTGGAGCAAAAAAGAGAAGTGAAAATTATTTACAATACTGATGCTCAATCGGAAGAAAGTTTATCTAGTAATTACGGAACTTCTAAATCAGGCATTAACAACCAAGATCAAAGCCAAAAACTAGACAAAGCATTATTTACAGAAAATAAACTTCTAGTGTTTTTGTTTATCTACCAAGAAAAACAAAATGTGCTTTTTCAGTTTTACCATTCTCTAAAAGTAGAAAACCATCTTTTCACGAGACCTCCTCCTACTTTTATTTAATCCAAAAGAAACATAACTTTTTTATAACCTATTCATTCATAGGTAAAAATCTCTTATACAATATTCTAAAAATCGAAAATAGAGAACATGAACAAAACTCTAAATTTTAAAACTTTGAAAACTCTTTTACAATTATTCTTAATGGTTGTAAGTATTTTTGGGTTTTCGCAAACTAATCCAGATTTAGAAATGACTGCTGGCGCCAGTAATCCAACAGGAAATGGCCCAGTTCTTACTACTTCTATTAATTTTCAAAAAAATACCAATAACCCATCAGGTAATACATTTGTTGCATATACACCAGCACTATCTGCAACTTATACTATTTCAAACTCTAGATATACTACAACTGTAAATAATTCTACTACAAATATTGGTTATGATTTAGCTGCAGCAACTGCGATATTCCCTACTATGAATGGTAATGGTGCCCCTGCTGATGCTAACTTTACTTCTTCTACCTCTACTGCAGGAACAGGCATGTCAGTAACTTCTAATAATTCTGTTAGATTTAATATTATGACGTATCCTTTAAGAGTTAATGCTTTAGCAACTAATGGAATCCACGCCATGTCAGACTTAACAATTACTTTTAATAGACCTGTAAATAATCCTGTTATTCATATTGGAGGACTTGGAGGAACATCCTCAGCTGGCTTGGGTTATGCGGCAAGGTTAGACTTGGTAAGTTCTAATGTACCAACTGCAGGTTTAAGTTTAACAAGACTATCCGGTAATAATGCAACTGGATTCCAAGTGACAGGACTTAGTATATTTAACGGTGCAACTCCTATTACAGCTACTGGTACAAATTCAGGAAGTGGGTCTGTAAGAATTAATGGAAATGGCATTACCTCATTAACCTTTACATTATCTATTAGAGGTGATGGAGCAGTAACAAGTACTACTGCATGGGCAAGTACTAATACCGATACAGGTCCTGGTGATACTTTCACAATTGGAATTTCAAATTTGGAAAGTGACTTGGCTGTTACTAAAACAGTTAGTAATGCAACTCCCACAGAAGGAAGCAATATAGTATTCACAGTTACAGCTTCTAATCTTGGAGCCTCTAATAATTCAAATGTTAGCGTTAATGATTTATTACCTTCTGGTTATACTTATGTTTCACACACTGCATCAACTGGAACCTATGTTCCTGGAACTGGTGTTTGGACTATAGGAAACCTTAATGACCAAGCAAATGCAACTTTAACCATAACTGCAATTGTAAACGCCACAGGTAATTTTACCAACACAGCCACAATTAGTACAACTAGCGGAATAGCAGACCCTAACACTACAAACAATACAGCATCTGTTTCTACTACCCCAGTTATTACAGATTCTGATGGAGATGGGGTACCAAATGCAGTGGATTTAGATGATGACAATGATGGAATTTTAGATACTGATGAAAACAGCTGTATTACAAGCAATAAAGTAGAAGGGACGCCAATTTTCATCAATGATTTTGGAACAGGCGCTACTACTACAGACCCTTATGTCCTTAATCATACATATACCACTGGTGATGCTAATGACGGTTTTTATAACGTGAGAACATCAGGAACGACAGGAGTAACCTATACCAGAACCAACCTCACTGGAGACAAGGACGCTGGAAACCCTACTATTACTAATGGTACTACCACAGGTAGATATTTAATGATAAATATTGACTCTCCGAATAATACCAATAAAGCAATTTATAGAGTGCCGGGGATTTACACAGTTGTAGGCCAAAGTTATAGATTTAGAATTGACATGGCAGGATTAGCTGATGGCTTAACAGATATTCCTAACTTAAAAATTGCAATTAAAGACGCCTCTAACAATGAACTTGCATCTGCCACTTCTGCTTCTATTGGAATGGTAAATGATGACGTATGGAGAAGACTAAACCTAGAATTCACAGCAACTACATCTAGTGTTACATTAGAAATTATCAATCAACAAGCTACTGGCAACAATGGAAATGATGTAGGGATTGACAACATCATTTTCACCCCTTTATTTTGTGACGCAGATAATGATGGAACTCCCAATCAATTGGACTTAGATTCTGACAATGACGGCTGTCCAGATGCCATTGAAGGAGACGAAAATGTTACCGCTTCTCAGCTTACCGCAAATAGAATTTCTGGAACAGTAAACGCAAATGGAGTTCCTAACTTAGTAAACTCTGGAGGCGCTGCTGACATCGGTGGTGACCAAGGACAAGGTGCTGGTCAAGCGTATACCGTAAATCCTGCTGCGGTAGGAGGTACCGCTTCTAGCAACCAAACCATCTGTTGGAATACTACACCTACAGCACTTACCTTATCTGGAAGCACTGGTAGCATACAATGGCAGTCATCTACTGATAATGTTACTTTTAATAATATATCAGGAGCCACTTCTGCTACTTATGCACCAGGAGCACTTACTGCTACTACATACTATAGAGCTATACTTACAAGTGCAGGAGGCTGTACAGCTACCTCTACTACTGTAACTATCACTGTAAATAACTGTATTGATGCGGTAAATGACACTTACGCTTCTGTTACTCCTGGTACTTCTACAACCAGTGTAATCATTAATGATAAAAACAATTCTGGTACTGCTGCTGTTATTGGCGCTGCTGCTGGACAAGTTTCTATTAGAACTGCTACTGATGCTGCGGGTACTACTGGAGCTTGGCCTGCTGGTTTTACCCTTAATGCAACTGGCACTATTACTGTTGCGAGTGGGACTGCGGCGGGTACTTATACTCTATATTATACCATTTGTAACCAAACTGCAGGTTCGCCATGTGATACCGCTGCTGTAACTATTACTGTTCCTCCTACCATTGATGCAATTAACGGTTCTCAAACGGTTAACTCTGGGTCTACTGGTACTTCTGTAATTAATAATGATACAATACAAAATGGAACCGCGGGGTCGGTTACCCTTGGCGCGTCTGGTAACTCTACTATTTCACAAGTAAGTACTACTAACGCAGGGGTAAATATTGATGTTAATGGAAATATTGTTGTAAATGCTGGTACGCCATCAGGAACTTACACTGTTACTTATCAAATTTGTACCAAAGCTACTCCTGTTACTTGTGATACTGCTACTGAAACAGTAACGGTTCCTAATCTTCTAGATGCAGTAAATGACACTTACGCTTCTGTTAATGCAGGAAGTTCTACAACTAGTGTAATTAATAATGACAAAAACATTGCTGGTACGGCTGCCGTTATTGGTGCTGCTGCCGGGCAAGTTTCTATTAGAACTGCTACCGATGCTGCAGGTACTACTGGAGCTTGGCCTACTGGTTTTACCCTTAATGCGGATGGTACGATTACTGTTGCTGCTGGGACTGCTGCAGGTACTTACACCTTATATTATACTATTTGTAACCAAACCGCTGGGTCTCCTTGTGATACAACAAGTGTGACTATAACTGTTCAAGTGGATACAGATGGAGACGGAATCACAGATAATTTAGACCTAGATGATGATAATGATGGGATTTTAGATACAAATGAAGGACTTTGCAACATTTCTTCTACAAGTTCTATTGACGGATTCGACTCTCCTGTTGTTCCAACTATAAATGGTAATAACATTCAAAATACTAATCCTTACAATGGCTGGAGAACTGAAACTGGAGGAGTAACTGATTTTAATGTCATCAGAGTAAACGGAGCTGGATATGCTAGTGGACCAGATAATGCACAATCAGGCAACCAATATATTGATATTGCCGGAACAAGTGCATATGTGTATAAAAATATTACACTTACTTCTCCTGCAGTATTTTCTGGTTCAGCTTGGTTTGCAAACAGAGAATCTTCTAATGGAGGATATGCACCATGGTCTACCAAAATAGAAATTAGAAACGAAACAACGGGGATAACTGTTGCACAAGGAAACACTATCAACTTCACATCTAGTATTTCGGATGAAATTTGGAACAATAGCTCTATTAATTCAGTTGCTTTGCCAGCAGGAACTTATAGAATAAGAATGTTTGTAGGAGATTTTGGACACCTAGACTCAATTTCATATTGTTTCTCTAAAGATACTGACGGAGATGGAACACCTGACCACTTAGACTTAGATTCAGACAATGATGGTTGTGCAGATGCTCTTGAAGGAGACGAAAACGTTATTGCTTCTCAACTTACATCTAATAGAATCTCAGGAACTGTAGATGCTAATGGCGTTCCAAATTTGGTAAATGCTGGAGGTGCTGCAGATATTGGTTCTGACCAAGGACAAGGCATAGGAGAAGCATATAATGCTGCAATTCAATCAGGTTGCTTCTGTTACAAACCTGCTCAAACTACGGGAACAGCATTAGATACCAATCATGGAATTACAGCTCTTGGTAGAGCTGGAGATGATAACAGCAATTGGCCTATGGTTAGAAAGGGAGCTTGGACAGTTCTTGAAGCTAAAACAAAAGGTTTCGTAGTCAATAGACTTACTGATGCTCAAATATCTGCTATTCCTAGTGCTGATCTTAGAGAAGGAATGATGGTGTATAACATTACCCAAGACTGTCTCCAAATCAACATTGATGGAACTGCGACGGGATGGAAATGTTTCAATAATCAAACTTGTCCTGATTAATTTTTAAAAATTGAGATAACATGAAAAATATATTTTTAACATTAACCTTATTTTTTGCTACCGCTCTTTCGGCTCAAGTAGCGATAGGAAAAACTTCAATTTCTTCCCCTGCAGTATCATTAGAATTTTATGATAATGCTGATAACACCAGAGGAATTATTCTTCCATGGGTTACCAATACAGCAGCTGTAACAGGAGCAGTAAACGGAACATTAGTCTACAATACTGCGGATAAAAAAATCTATGTAAAGTATGCTTCTGGATGGAGAGACCTTAGTGTAGACAACACTGGAACCGTAACCACTACTCTACAAGATTCTCTTACAGATCAAGATACTGCAAAAGTGCTTATCGGTGGAGATCCTGCTACAGATACCACTCCTGGTATTTTAGTTTTAGCAGATACCAACAAAGCAATGGTTTTGCCTAAAGTAGCCTCTCCTCACCTCAACGTTGTAAATCCATCTCCAGGAATGATGGTTTACGACACTACCAAAAAACAATTGGCAGTGTTCAATGGTACTGTTTGGAGTTTCTGGAAACCTTAATAATTCTAAACAATTTAATACTGTAAAAGTCCGATGATTCTCATCGGACTTTTTGCTTTTAGGACGACACAATCAGCAGAATAATCGTAGGACACTTGCTAGATTCTTGCTACATATTATTTTAAAAAAGTATGAATCATTACTTTCAACTCAACGCTTCTAATCTCCTAAATAGAAACAAATAATTTTTCTATTTCAAAAACAAAAAGCATTATAGCCAAACAATAAATTTATTTTGTAACTTCACACATCAAATAAAAACCAATCATGAAAAAACTATTTTTTCTTTTAGTTCTAGCTTTTGCGTTATTACAATTTTTTCAAATTGATAAAACCAATCCACCAGTAGACAAAAACATGGATTTTTTAAGCATCAAAAAAACACCTGAAGACGTAGCTCAACTCATCAAAACCAGCTGCTATGATTGCCACTCAAACGAATCTGTATATCCTTGGTACACCAATATTCAGCCATTCGGTTGGTTGGTAAAAGACCACATAGAAGAAGGAAGAAAAGAACTTAATTTTTCTACATTTGCCACTTACGAACCACTAAGACAAGCTAAAAAACTTAAAAAATCTGCCCACGAACTAGAGGAAGGCAAAATGCCATTAGAATCTTACCTTCTCATTCATCAAGATGCAAAACTTACTCCTGAACAGAAACAAAAACTACAGGCGTATTTCATTTCCATCAAAGAAGTAACTGCCATGATGAACAATCTAACGGATGAACAACTAAAAATTAAGGAAGAATAATTTGATAGACCAAAATAAATTTTACCTCTTTTACGACGGAGACTGTGGTTTCTGCAATTTTTGGGTACATTGGATTTTAAAAAACGACTCCAAAGAACAGTTTCTATTTGCCTCTCTACAAGGAAAATTTGGACAAGAATTTCTAAGAAAAAGAGGTTTAGAACAAAAAAACCTCAACACCATTTATCTTTGGAAGCCAGAAAAATATTATTTCAATAAATCTAATGCAGCCATCACCATTGCAGAAAAATTAGGTGGAATGTATTCATTAGCATCAATTTTTAGAGTCATTCCAAGATTTTTTAGAGATTGGGTTTATGACTTTATTGCAAGAAATCGCCATAGATTAATAAAGAATTCTTGCGCCATACTCACTCCAGAACAACAGAAAAAATTCATAGACTAATTACCTAAATTAGTGCTTTATCATTCTAATCACTATCTTTGCAATTATGGAATACAATACACAAAGAACTCGTCTCCATTTACCAGAATACGGTCGTAATATTCAGCAGCTCGTAGAACGTTGCAAGGAACTTCCTACCAAAGAAGAACGCAACGAAATGGCTGCCGCAATTGTAGATTTCATGGGGCAGAGAAATCCGCACCTTCGTGACGAGGAAAATTATAAACATAAACTTTGGGATCATCTTTTTATATTAGCAGAGTATGACTTAGATGTAGATGCTCCCTATCCTTTCCCTACCAGAGAAGAATTGGCACAGAAACCCAATAAAATGGAGTACCCAAAACTTCAGGGAGATTATAAATTCTACGGCAAAAGTATCCTTCAATTGATAGACAAAGCCATAGAACTAGAAGATGGAGAAGAAAAAGAAGCCTTGATAGAGGTGATTGCGAATAACATGAAGAAATCTTATAATGTATACAACAAAGAACACGTACAAGATGAGGTAATCTTCCGTCACTTGAAGGAACTATCAGAAAACAGATTAGACCTTACAAGTATAGATTCGCTGGAGAAAAGCAGAATTTATTACTCTAGCAACAAAAATAAAAACCAAAAAAACAACCCTAAAAAACGTTTCAACAACCATAATAAAAACCGAAAAAGATAATGAGTGAAGCATTTCAAATAAGAGGAGGAAAAAAATTACACGGCGAAATCACACCACAAGGTGCAAAAAATGAAGCGTTGCAAATTCTTTGTGCAGTGCTTTTAACTGACGAAGAAGTGAGAATTAAAAATATTCCAGATATTCATGACGTAAACCGTCTTATCGAAATTCTGGGTGATTTCGGGGTGAAGATTACTAAAAATGCGCACGGTGATTATACTTTCAAAGCAGACCAAGTTAACTTTGATTACATAAAATCTAAAGAATTTAAAAAAGATGGAGCCAAATTACGTGGTTCTATTATGATTCTTGGACCTATGCTTGCTAGATTTGGCGAAGCATATATGCCAACTCCGGGTGGTGACAAAATTGGAAGAAGAAGATTAGACACTCACTTTCAAGGATTTGTAGAACTCGGAGCAGAATTTCATTATGACGAAACTGAATATTTCTATACTTTAAAGGCTAAAGAGCTTCGTGGCAAATTTATTTTATTAGAAGAAGCTTCTGTAACGGGAACTGCCAATATCATTATGGCTGCAGTTTTAGCCAAAGGAAAAACCAGAATCTACAATGCAGCTTGTGAACCTTACCTTCAGCAATTATGCAGAATGCTCAATAGAATGGGCGCAAAAATTGAAGGAATTGGCTCAAATTTATTAACCATCGAAGGCGTTTCTCATCTTCATGGAACAGAGCACACCATGCTTCCAGATATGGTAGAAATTGGTTCTTGGATTGGTCTTGCAGCAATGACACGTTCTGAAATGACCATTAAAAATGTACATTGGAACCAATTAGGAATCATTCCGAATGTTTTCAGAAAATTAGGAATTCAATTAGAACAAAGTGGTGATGACATCTATATTCCAGAACAAGAACACTATAAAATTCAAAAATTTATTGACGGTTCTATTTTGACAGTTTCAGATGCACCTTGGCCAGGATTTACACCAGATTTATTGTCTATCGTTTTGGTAGTGGCTACTCAAGCCAAAGGAACTGTTTTGATTCACCAAAAAATGTTTGAATCGAGATTATTCTTTGTAGATAAATTGATTGATATGGGCGCTCAGATTATTCTGTGCGATCCTCACAGAGCAACTGTAGTAGGTCTTAACCATGAATTCCCATTGCGTGGAACCAACATGACTTCGCCAGATATTAGAGCAGGAAACGCACTTCTTATCGCAGCACTTTCTGCAGAAGGAAAATCAATTATCCATAACATTGAACAAATTGACAGAGGTTATGAAAACATTGATGGAAGACTAAAAGCTCTAGGAGCAGACATCGAAAGAATTCAATTATAAAAATAAACGCAACTTCTTCAAGTTGCGTTTTTTATTTCTTCACAAAAGCATTTTCATACTTTTCAATCCAATCTTGTGGAGTCATTTTTCGAGCCAATTCTCCAATCAATTCATACGGAATATCTTCAGGTTTTTTAAAACGCATACAAGATTTTCCCATGTCTAGTTTCTTTTTAGAATACTTCGGAAACTCTTCTTGAAACCAATGCAGAAGTTTTTCATCAGCATAAATTCCCATATGATATAGATTAATAGAATTTTTCTGCGAAGCTATATTGAGAAAAGGCAAAGGCAATTCTGGAGTACAATGATAACCTTTAGGATAAATACTTTTCGGAACTACGTAACCAATCATTCCATAGCTCAGTTGTTCTTCGAAACCATTGGGTAAATTTTCAGAAATAATTTTTCTCAATTTTTCTATGGATTCTTTTCGCTCTTCGGGAAGATTTTCTAAATATTCTTGAACAGATTGGGCTTCTACTTTCATTTTCAATTTTTATCAAATTTAAAAATAAATCAATACATTACCTCTTCGAGATACCACTACTTCATCAAAAAATTTCATTACTTTTGTGCTACAAAATTTCAGATATGCCAAAAACATCAGTAAGAGCAGGAAGAATGCCTGCTTCACCAATTAGAAAGTTAGTTCCTTATGCAATTGCTGCTAAAGCAAAAGGCACAAAAGTGTATCACCTGAACATTGGTCAACCAGACATCGAAACACCAAAAACCGCTCTTGATGCACTGAAAAATATCGATTTAAAAGTTCTAGAATATGCCCTTTCTGAAGGAAATTTAGAGTATAGAAAACAATTAGAAAAATATTACCATTCTCTTGGTTTTACCGATTTAACTACGGATAATTTCATCGTAACCAATGGTGGTTCAGAAGCACTAAATTTTGCACTTTCTGTATTGTGTGATGACGGAGACGAAATCATTATTCCAGAGCCTTATTATGCGAATTATAACGGATTTACCAATGCTATTGGCGTAAAAGTGGTAGCGGTTCCTTCTACTATTGATACTGGTTTTGCTTTGCCTTCTATTGAAGAATTTGAAAAGAAAATTACAGATAAAACTAGAGCAATTATCGTTTGTAACCCGGGAAATCCTACTGGTTATCTTTATACCAGAGAAGAATTACAAAAATTAGCAGAAATTGCTTTGAAACATGACATAGTTATCATTTCAGACGAAGTTTACAGAGAATATGTTTATGATGGTGAGAAGCAAGTATCTATGCTAGAATTTCCAGAAATTGCAGAACATTCTATCATCATCGATTCAGAATCTAAGCGTTATTCTATGTGTGGCGTAAGAATTGGCTGTTTGGTTACTCGTTCTAAAACGCTTCATGATGCTGCCATGAAATTTGCTCAGGCAAGACTTTCTCCAGTACTTATTGGGCAGATTTTAGCAACTGCAGCGCATGATAATGATGCAGAATACATTCAATCGGTTCGTGAAGAATATACCAAACGTAGAAATCTTTTGGTAAAATTATTAAACGAAATTCCGGGTGTGAAATGCCCAACTCCGAAAGGTGCTTTTTACTGTGTAGCAGAATTACCAGTAGAAGATGCAGATGATTTTGCACAATGGTTACTCGAACATTTTTCTGACAACGGCGAAACTGTAATGGTAGCTCCAGCTTCAGGTTTTTATTCGGTTCCAGAACTTGGAAAAAAACAAGTAAGAATTGCTTATGTTCTAAAAGAAGAAGACTTGAGAAGAAGCGTAGAATTACTGAAAATCGCTTTAGAGCAATACAAAAAATAAATTTTTTAAAAACGAACTTCGGTTCGTTTTTTTTGATTTAAGCAATTTCCTTTTCGCAAAACTAATTTTCAGTAAATTTGTAAAAATTAGAAACTGAAGGCTTAGCAAATACTTTGCAGTCAAAAAGACTTTTGAAAAAAATGAAAATTCAAGAAAATATCTCTTTAAAGAATTACAATACTTTTGGTGTAGAAGCAAAAGCGCATTATTTTGCCGAAGTACATGATTTACACGAGCTAAAATATGCCACAGAATTTGCCAAAATCAATCATTTTAAAATCTTTTTTTTAGGTGGCGGTAGTAATTTACTCTTTACCCAAGATTTTGATGGATTAGTGATTAAACTAAATTTAAAAGGGATTTCCGAAGAAAATTTAGACGAAAATCACGTACTTGTTTCTGCAAAAGCAGGTGAAAACTGGCATGAATTTGTACTGTATACGCTTTCTAAAAATTATGGCGGATTAGAAAATCTTTCGCTCATTCCGGGAAATGTAGGGACTTGTCCTATTCAGAATATTGGCGCTTATGGAACAGAAATTAAAGACCATTTCGTTTCTTGCAAAGCTCTAAATTTAGAAACTTCAGAAATTGAGGAATTATCTTTAGAAGATTGCAAATTTGGTTATAGAGATTCTATCTTTAAAACTTCTGCCAAAGGAAAATATGTAATTGTAGAAGTCACTTTTAAACTGACTACCCAAAACCATCACATCAAAACAGAATATGGAGCAATTGCTACAGAATTAAAAAATCTGGGAATTGAAAACCCTACTATTCAAGCTGTTTCTAAAGCGGTTATCAATATCAGACAAAGTAAATTGCCAAATCCTGCCGAAATTGGAAACGCTGGAAGTTTCTTCAAAAATCCAAGCATTCCATTAACTCAATTTGAAAATTTAAAGGAAAAATTTCCAGAAATTCAAGGATATGCAAATGGTGATTGGGTAAAAGTTCCTGCAGGTTGGCTCATAGAAAATGCAGGCTGGAAAGGCAAACAATTAGGAAATGTAGCTTCTCATAAATTACAAGCCTTAGTTATTATTAACGCCACTGGAAACGCATCAGGAAAAGAAATTTACGATTTCTCTACCCAGATTATTGACTCTGTTAAAGAAAAATACGGAATAGAACTCGAAAGAGAAGTCAATATTTTATAGAATTATCAATAAAATCAATTGATTAATTCGTCACATTGAATCTCAGAAAACTAATCACTAATGCTTATATTTGCGCAAAATTAAAAAGTAAAAATGTCTGAAATTAAACTCAATACAATTCCTGAAGCAATAGAAGACCTTAAAAATGGTAAAGTAATCATCGTAGTAGATGATGAAAACCGTGAAAATGAAGGAGATTTTCTTTCTGCTGCCGAACTTACCACTCCAGAAATCATCAATTTTATGACCATTCATGGTCGTGGATTAATCTGTACACCTCTTCCTGAAAAAAGATGTGATGAACTAGGCCTTGAAGCCATGGTTTCTAGAAGTACAGATCCGAAAGAAACCGCTTTTACTGTTTCTATCGATTTATTAGGAGACGGCGTTTCTACAGGAATTTCGGCTAGTGATAGAGCAAAAACAATTTTGGCTTTGATGGACGAAAAAACCAAGCCAACAGATTTCATGAGACCTGGTCACATTTTTCCACTTCGTGCAAAAACGGGAGGTGTTTTAAAAAGAGCTGGTCATACAGAAGCTGCGATTGATTTAACCAAATTAGCTGGATTGAAAGAAGGTGGTGTCATCTGCGAAATCATGAACGAAGATGGAACCATGGCAAGATTACCAGAATTGGTGGTTTTGGCTAAAAAATTAGACCTCAAAATCATTTCTATAGAAGATTTAATCAATTACCAATTGAAAAAAGGTGATTTGGTAAACGAAATAGAGTCTAGAAGAGTAAAAACCGCTTTCGGTGAGTTTGATTTCCATGCTTTCCAAGAAAAACATACAGACCAAATTCACTTTGCATTAACCAAAGGAAATTGGGAAATAGATGAACCCGTTTTAGTTAGAGTTCAGTCTTCTAGTGCTTATTTTGATGTTTTAAGCAGATTAATTAACGGCGAAAATCCTCAACTGGAAAAAGTAACCAATATGATTAATGCAGAAGGAAAAGGAGCACTTATTTTCATCAATAATGTATCTAATGCAGAACTCACGATGAGAAAATTACAACAATTCTTGAATTATCAAGACGGACAAGTTGCAAGACCTACGCTTACTGCTAATTTTATAGAATACGGAATTGGAACTCAAATTCTTAAAAAATTAGGCATCACCAATTTCAGAGTGATTACTCAAAACCCTAATCAGAAACCACTTGTTGCTGGTTATGGTGTAGAAATTACCGAAATGGTACAGATGTAAAATCTTAAAAATATGAATCGAAAATAGCGTAGAAATTTCTACGCTATTTTTATATCCTCGAAACTGTGTAATCCGTTTAAGAAATCTTTCACATTCATTCGTTTTTTTCCTTCTAACTGAACTTCTGTAGGCTGATAAAAGCCATCTTCGGTATAAATTCTAAAAATATTTTTAGAAATTTCTAGAGTTCCAGCCGTTTTCTGATGTTCTGAAACTTCAAAAGTTCCTGCATAAATCTTCAAACCTTTTGTTTCTTCACCGATTTTCAAAGTGGTAAAAGCGCAAGGATAAGGCGACATTCCTCTGATGAAATTATGAACCTTAACCGTTTCTTGATTCCAATGAATTCTCGTATCTTCTTTGAAAATTTTGAAAGCATTTTTAGGTTCTGCAACTTGTGGTTGGGGTTGTTCTGTGATAGAATTTTCGGCTAAACCATCTAATGTTTTCACTACCAGTTTCGCACCCATTTCCATCAATCGATCATGCAAACTTCCTGCATTTTCATCTGGTGAAATAGGCAATTCTTCTTGCAAAAGAATGTTTCCTTCATCTATCTTTTCATTGATAAAGAAAGTAGTAGCGCCCGTTTTTTCTTCGCCGTTGATAATCGCAAAATTGATTGGAGCCGCACCTCTGTAATCTGGCAATAAACTTGCGTGAAGATTGAAAGTACCCAATTTTGGCATTTCAAATAATACTTTTGGCATCATTCTAAAGGCAACCACCACGAAAACATCTGCCTCTAGCTTTCTCATTTCTTCCAAAAATTCTGGATTTCTGAGTTTCTCTGGCTGAAAAACAGGCAAATTATTTTCTACTGCATATTTTTTAACAGGAGATTCGGTTAATTTTTGTCCACGACCAGATGGTTTATCTGCAACGGTAACTACTCCCACGATTTCGTGTTGAGACTGATGAATCGCTTCTAAAGATTTAGCCGCAAAATCTGGCGTCCCGAAAAAAACAACTTTTAAATTTTTCATATTTTGTATCGCTCCTACGGAGCTTTTCTCTTTTTTTAAAAAATTTCTACAAACCTTTCGCTCCTATGGAGCGAAACTTATTATCGTATAGTATACGTTCTAAAATCTAACATTCTAATTTTTCCTAAATCAAGCAAAAAGATAAGCACTTCTTGAATTTTCTCTCTGGAAAATTCTAATAAAATCGCATTTAGATCATCTAAAGTAGCTGGTTTTTGCTGTAGAATATCTAGAATTTGTCTTTCTACACTAATAGGATTGGTTTTAGGATTTTTGGCGGTGCAAACATAGCAATTTCCACAGTTTTTCGTCTCTTTTTCGCCGAAATAAGTAAGAATAAGTTTCATTTTACAGCAATCATGATTTCTGGTATAAAACTTCATTTCTTCCCATTTCTGTAATTTATTTTTCTGAATTTGCTCAAAAAGATTCCACCATTTCCCAGAAAAAGTTCGGTCTTCTCTGGGTTTCAAAAATTTGATAGAATCTAAACTTCCGTCTAGATAATCTAGGTATCCTTTTTGGTGAATTTCTTTCAGTCTTTCTTTAAGTTCTTGAGCTACAACTCCTAATTTTTTGCAAGTATTCGCTTCACTAAACTGAACTCTGTGCGTAGATAAACCGTCAACACATCTGAGCAATAATTCTATAAAATAGCTGTCTTTTCTCTGCAAATTTTCTAAATCACTTACCTCGAATTTCAATTCTAAAGTGGATAAATTTTTAGAAGTATTGAGATAAATTAACTCTTGATTATGCAGAAAATTAAGTACATTTCTAATCTTGGCTTGAGAAATTTTGGTAAAGTTTTGAATTTTAGAAATATTAAGTTCAAAAATATTTTCTGGCAATTCATTTTCGGCAATCATGAAAGTAGAATACAGATAAGAAACTACTTTCAAAAACTCTGATTTAGAAGGAGTTTGATTATAAAAAACATCATCTAAATTCAGTAATTCTTGCTCATTCCAAAGTAAAAAAGCATAACTTTTCTCGCCATCTCTACCTGCTCTTCCGATTTCCTGATAATAATTTTCTAAGGATGGTGCTGGTGAAAGATGGATTACAAATCTCACATTTTCTTTATCAATTCCCATCCCAAAAGCGTTGGTAGAAATCAATACATTCTGGTTGCTTTTGAGCCATTTTTCTTGCTTCTGATGTTTTTCTTTCACAGAAAGTCCTGCGTGAAAAAAATCTACATTTTTGAGTTTATTTATTTGTAAAAATTCTGTTAAATTTTCTGCTTCCTTTCTGGTTCTGGTATAAATAATCCCTGAGTTTTGGTTGTGTTTTAGCAAATCTAAAACTCTCTGGTATTTATCTGCTACCTCATCATTAAAAATGCTGATATTCTCTCTTTTAAAACTTTTTCTAAAAATTTGATATTGAGTAAATCCTAATTTCAGTTTAATGTCTTCTAGAACTTTTGGAGTCGCAGTAGCTGTTAACGCAAGGCAAGGAACATTCTTAAAAAGTGTTCTAAAATTTTTAATATT
Source organism: Cloacibacterium sp. DMC96 (assembly GCF_056313765.1). Taxonomy (NCBI): domain Bacteria; kingdom Pseudomonadati; phylum Bacteroidota; class Flavobacteriia; order Flavobacteriales; family Weeksellaceae; genus Cloacibacterium; species Cloacibacterium sp. DMC96. The sequence continues at coordinate 1,902,572 of NZ_JBQUZQ010000001.1, forward strand.
TTGATAACTCGGTCTGAAATCTTGTCCCCATTCAGAAATACAATGTGCTTCGTCTACTGCAATAAAAGAAATCTGAATTTCTTCTATTCTTTCTAAAAACTGACGATTCTGAAGCCTTTCTGGAGAAATATAAAGCAATTTGGTAATTCCTTCTATGCACCTCCCACAAATTTCTTCTTGTTGTAATTCATCTAATTCCGAACTTAAATATTCTGCTTCTATTCCTCTTAACTTCAACTGCTGAACTTGGTCTTTCATTAAAGCCAAAAGTGGAGAAATCACCAAACAGGTGCCTTCTAAAACCAAAGCTGGAAGCTGATAACAAAGAGATTTACCACCACCAGTAGGTAACAGTGCAATGGTATCTTTACCCGCAATAACCGCATGAATGATGTCTTGTTGTGAATCCCTGAAATCTTGATACCCCCAAAAATGAGTAAGGGTTTTCTGTGTGAGTTCAGCTAAATGATGAGAAGATTGCATTTGGTAAATTTAAGAATTTAGTTTAAAATTTTGCATAAAAAAAGCTGCGATAAACGCAGCTTTTTTTATTGATTTTAAAAATTATTTTTTAATGATTAACTTCGTAGGAATGTCATTTTTTGGTATAGAATTCCATTCAGAATCTAACACATATCTTACTTCTACTTTTCTGTCTTGTAATCTTGCTTCATCAGATGCTGATTCTGCTACTTTAGCTTCAGATTCACCCACTCCTTTTGATTTAATTTGAGATGGATTTACTCCTCTTTTTTCTAATTCTTTAACTACTTCTGCAGCTCTAGCTCTTGAAAGTGCTAAGTTATAAGCATCTGAACCTTTTTTATCTGTATGACCGATTAATAAATAAGTACCACCTTGAGAACTTTTGATAATCTGAGCAGCTAAATCTAGTTTAGAATTTGATTCTGGTCTTACAGTAGCTTTATTAAAATTAAACAAAACATCTCTTAATGCAAGTTCTATATCTGTAGCTAATTTACTTTTATCAACTGCTACTACTTTAGGACAACCATTATTTTCTACAGGGCCAGGAACGGTAACACATTTATCATTTAAATCTATTACACCGTCTAAATCTGCATCTAGTGCAACACCAGCACCATCTACTCTTGCTCCCATTGGTGTATCTAATTGTCTATCCCAATCATCACAAACTCCATCGTTATCCGTATCACCTTTTTTACAAACTTCTACATCTACATTTTTGTTATCTAAAACATCTAGTTTATAATAAATTTCTTGTAATGGATCATGCCACATTAAGTGTGATTGGTGTTTTCCTAGTTTTAAGGAAATACCTAAAGTTGCATTAAAGAAATTATCAGAAACTTGGTCTTCTCTTAAGTTTATAGGACTATCATAACCATTATATCCTAGGTCTTCGCTTCCTAAATAGTTACCACCACCATCAAAAGAATCATCTCCAGTTACTACGTACATTACTCTACCCTCGATATCAATTCTTCTGTTAACTTTGAATTTAACACCAGCTCCAGCTTGTCCGAAAAGTGAACCTACTGAAAATCCATTATCAGTAATTAATGGCGCAGAAGAAGAACCTTCATCTTGTCTGTATGCTTTATAAGATAAAGCACCAATACCTGCATAACCATGTAACGCCCATCTGTATGGAGAATGATTATCTACTCTTCTTAGTAAATTAGAGAAATTAATATCTCCGATTAAAGATATTGATTGGTATTTAGTTTTAGCGCCTACATTAGTAGCGACTGTCCCTTCATCTATCTTGGCTAAACCTTGCTTAGTTTCTCCCAAATCATATTGAAGATTTAAACCAAAAGCATGGGTAATGGCTTTATCAATACTTAAATATGCAGAGTAACCAAATAGATTTTTACCTGCTCCATTTTTTATTGAAGTTAAATCTCCTGATTGAATTAATGGAACTCCAAAACCCGCAGAGATTGACCAATCATTAAATTTTTTATCTTTTTGTGTAAAAGGTTTATTTTGATCTCCTACATAAAAGTTATCTTTTTGTTGTGCTGTAACTGACAAAGGCAGAAGAATTGCTAATGTCAAAGTTGCAAAATTTATTTTCATGATGTTGTATTTTTAAATTGAAAGATTAAAATTATTGAGCCGCTTTGAAATAAACTCTTCTGTTGGCTTCATTTTTCCATTCTGGACACTTAGTAGCAGGGTTACATTCTGGATATTTAAGGTCTTTTTCACCTCTACCTTCTGTAATAAGAATGTCTGGATTCACCCCTTTGCTAACTAAATAATTCTTCACTGCATTTGCTCTTCTTTGAGATAAATCAAAGTTATAGCTATCAGACGCTCTAGTATCAGTACCACCGATTACGTAGAACTTAACTGTAGAATTCAGCTTTTTAATGACTTCTGCAGCATTGTCTAACTTAGCATAAGACTGAACTCTGATTACGTCTTTATTCAATTCAAATTCAATTCCTTCAAATCTATTAATTTCTTCAATAATTTCAAGAGTTTCGTCTACTAAGTAAGGGCATCCTTTATTTTTAGCAAGACCTGGAACTGTTACACAAGCATCGTTTAAATCTATTACTCCATCTAAGTCCATATCTAATGCTTTACCTGCACCATCTACTCTAGCTCCTATTGGTGTATCTAACTCACGATCCCAATCATCACAAACGCCATCTTTATCAGCATCTCCTCTTTCACAAATGATAGGTTCTACTGATCTACTATCAAGAGCAACTATTTTTCTAAGCGCTTCATTTTGGGCATCATACCAAGATAAATGGGTATTATGCTTTCCTAATTTTATAGTCACCCCTACATTTGCTACAATCATGTTATCCGAGAAATTTCTCTTGATTTGATTGTAAACGCCATCTGCGGTCTCACCACCTCCATCGAATTCATCATCACCAGAAATGATATACATAACTCTAGTATCAATATCAATTCTTCTAGAAAGATTATATTTTACGCCAGCTCCTCCTTGATAAAAGAATGAATCTATTCCAAAGGACTGCTTAAACTTTTGATAATTTTCATCTATCGTATTTCCGTTTGGCAATGTAGACAAAGGTTTGTCATCATCTCTTTCGAATTCATAACCTTGTAAACCAATACCTGCGTAACCATGCAAGGACCATCTAAAAGATGATTTATTGTCTGTTCTTCTAAAAAAATTAGAAAAATTAACGTCTCCTAGTAAACTTACTTGATTATATCTGGTTGTAGCAACTCCTAAACCATAAGAAGGTCTCGTTACAATTCTACCAGTTTGCTTTGTTTTACCTGTTTGGTATTGTAGTTCAAAACCAAACTTATCACTCACTTGTTTTGCAAGCCCTACATAAGCATTCCATCCGAAATTTTTTCCATCTTGGTTGAGAGAAGTTAAATCGCCGTGGTGCATAATAGATGTACCACCTCCTAAAGTGATTGCCCAATCATTATACCTTTTAGCTTTGTTGTCAAATTTTGACACTTTAGCAGAGCCAGAGGTGAACGTGTTGGGATACACACTATTTTCCTTGTTATCTTGAGCTAAGAATAAGCTAGGAAAAGATAACAATAGTGTTAATAAACCTAATTTCATATTTGTGTTTTTATTTTATATTCAAACTATCTAGTAGAGCCTTAGAAAATTCCCTTTCACATGAATGCTTATGATGAGGGACTTTCAGTTTCTTAGATTCAAAATTAATATTGTTAAATGTTACAATATCAATATCTATTATCCTATCAATATAACCTCCTACTGCAGATGAATCAAGCTCTCTTCCCATATCTTTTTCTATAGATTTCACAGCATTTAGGAAATTATAGGGCGAGATTGTGGTAGTTAAGCCTATTGCAATATTACGAAAAATATTTGTACTTTCAAACTCTATTGGCTGAGTTTCTATCATTTCTGATGTTTTTATAATTTTTCCCAAGCAATTTTCTATTTTTGCAATCGCTTGGTTTAAATTAGACTTGGTATCTCCTAAATTGCTACCAAGTAACAAAACCACATAATGTAACGACATATTATTGAATAATTAAGTTCTCAAGATTATTATGAAAGATTTTATAAAAAATGTATTTGCAAATATAGTAGCCATCCTTTTAATCGGAATAGTTTTATTTGGGTTTATAGTATTATTTTTTGTTGCAAGTGCAATGAGCAGTGATCAAAAACCTTACGTAGATAGTAATTCTGTTCTTACCCTCAATTTTAACGGAAACGTTATCGATTCTTACACCGAAAAAGAAGAAAGCATCTTCGATTTTGGTCAAAGCAAAGATGTACTGCTGTTAGATGTGATCAACGCTATTAACAATGCTAAAAATGATGAAAAAATAAAAGGCATAAGTATAGAAGCTGACAATTTACCAGCAGGAATTACTCAAGTAGACGATATAAGAGCTGCCATCGAAGATTTTAAAAAATCAGGGAAATTCGTGTATGCTTACGGAAATAACATGTCGCAAAAATCCTATTATTTAGCATCAGTAGCGGATAAAGTGTACCTTAATCCTGTAGGAATGATAGAGCTCAAAGGAATGTCTACAGAAGTAACTTTCTTAAAAGATTTTGCTGCAAAATACGGAATTGGCGTAGATGTCATCAGACACGGAAAATTTAAAGCTGCAGTAGAGCCATTTATTAGAAATGACATTTCTCCTGAAAACAAAGAGCAACTTTCTACACTTCTTAATGACATTTGGGGAAATATATCTACTAAAATTAAAGCTTCTAGAAAATTAGATGATGCTACTTTTAAAACCGCAGTAGACAGTTTGTATGGTTTTATGCCAGAATTAGTCGTGAAAAATAAATTGGCAGACCAACTGTTACAGAAATCTGAATACGAAAACCTAATAAAAAAACAACTTAAGCTAAAGTCTGACGAAAAAATCAACAGAATTTCTGTAAATAAATACATAAAATCACTAGACGAAGAAGAAAGTAGTGACAACAAAATTGCAGTTCTTTATGCCGCTGGAGAAATTTTCAATGGTGACGAATATCAAAATATTCACTCTGAAAAATATGTAGAATACATCAAAGATTTAGCAGAAGATGATGACATAAAAGCAGTGGTTTTACGTGTAAATTCACCTGGTGGAAGCGGAAATGCTTCAGACGAAATCCTATTTGAATTACAACAACTTAAACTCAAAAAACCTCTAGTAGTTTCTTTTGGTGATTATGCAGCTTCTGGTGGTTATTATATCTCTATGGCAGCTGATAAAATCTATTCTTCGCCTAACACTTTAACGGGTTCTATTGGTGTTTTTGGCATGATTATGAATTTTAAAGATTTAGCCAATAGAAACGGTATACGTTCTGACATTGTTTCTACTAATGCGAACTCACAAGTTTATTCACCACTTTCTGGAGCTGCTCCCGGAACTATTCCTATTTTAACCAGAAGTGTAGAAAGCACTTATAAAAGATTTGTATATTTTGTAACTCAAAACAGAAAAAAATCTTTTGAACAGATTGACGCAATTGGAGGTGGTAGAGTTTGGAGCGGAACCAGAGCAAAGCAATTAGGCTTGGTAGACGAATTAGGCTCGCTTCAACAAGCAATTAATTACGCTGCTACCAAAGCAAAATTGAAAGACTATTCTTTAGACAGCTATCCTAGAAAATCTAGTCCGCTAGAAGAATTCTTCAAACAAACTGAGGAAGACGAGATCGCAGCAAGAGTGATTTCTAAAAAAGTAGGAAAAGAAAACTATGAGCTCTTCCAAAAAATCACCAATCCGAAACTGAATAACGGAGTACAAATGGCACTACCTTATCAGATTACGATTAAATAGCAAAACATTTCCATCCATATTAAAACGAAATCGCCGTTTCAAAATTTATGAAACGGCGATTTTAATTTTATTAAAATAAAGATTATTATTGCTTGGTAACTAATTTTCCGTAAACAAATAGCACTAAAAGCGCTCCTAATACAGAAATTACAATACTACCAATATCCCACGGATTATCATCCTGCGAAATACCAATTAGTCCCGCTAAAAATCCACCAACAATAGAACCTACAATTCCTAAAATAATTGTCATGAGCCAACCCATGTTTTGATTTCCTGGCATTACAAATTTTGCTAATGCTCCAATGATTAGACCAAGGATGATCCATCCAATAATTGCCATCATAGTTTTAATGTTTTAAGTTAATAATTTTGTTAATTTGACTTTATAAAGTTATCAAATTTTATAATATCACAAAATTATTTTCTTTTTTTGAAGAAAGAATCTACAAATTCTTCACCATTAAATAATTGCAAATCCTCCATTTTTTCTCCTACTCCAATGTATTTTACAGGAATCTGAAACTGGTCTGAAATCCCAATAACCACACCTCCTTTCGCAGTTCCATCTAGCTTTGTCACTGCAAGAGCGGTAACTTCTGTAGCTGCCGTAAATTGTTTTGCCTGCTCAAAAGCGTTTTGACCAGTAGAACCATCTAAAACCAATAAAACTTCGTGTGGCGCTTCTGGTAAAACCTTCTGCATGACACGTTTAATTTTAGAAAGCTCATTCATCAAGTTGATTTTATTATGCAATCTTCCCGCAGTATCAATAATGACAACATCTGCGTTTTGTGCTACAGCACTTTGAACCGTGTCAAAAGCTACAGAAGCAGGATCAGAACCCATATTTTGCTTTACAATAGGAACACCTACTCTTTCACTCCAAATCACCAACTGGTCTACAGCTGCAGCTCTAAATGTATCTCCAGCTCCTAAAACCACTTTCAAACCTTGTGACTTAAACTGATTTGCCAATTTCCCAATCGTAGTTGTTTTTCCTACACCATTTACCCCAACTACCATAATTACGTATGGCTTTTTGGTTTCGTCAATATTTTTGGTTTGAGAATGTGGATTTTCTAAAAGCAAAGCAGAAATTTCCTCACGAAGAATTTTATCCAATTCAGAGGTGTTTACATATTTATCACGTTCTACTCTCGCTTCTATCCTTTCGATGATTTTTACAGTGGTATTTACACCTACATCAGAAGCAATGAGCACTTCTTCTAGCTCATCTAGAACCTCATCATCTACTTTAGATTTTCCGACTACTGCTCTAGAAATTTTATCAAAAAAACCTTGACTCGATTTTTCTAAACCTTTGTCTAAAGATTCTTTTTCCTCTTTTTTAAATATATTTTTAAACCAACTCATATATTAGATTTGAGATTTGAGATTTGAGATTTGAGATTTCTAAACCAAATCGTTAAAATTGTTTTTAAAACTTTAGGTTCACAAAGATAACAAAAAAACTACCCAAAAAATTGAGTAGTTTCATATGTTTATACAAGACGTAGAATTATTTTTTCAAATAAGCTTCTACATCGTCTGCATTCATTACTTTTTCTTCGAAAACGTAAGCTCCAGTCTTAGGAGACTTTACCATTTTCACAACTTTGGTCATTTTTTTAGACTGACCTGATTGAAGCGTTGCAACAACTTTCTTTGCCATCTTTTAATATTTTTAAAGATTACTTGATTTCTTTGTGAACTGTATATTTCTTAAGAACCGGATTGTACTTTTTAAGCTCTAATCTTTCCGTAGTGTTCTTTTTATTTTTTGTGGTGATGTATCTAGACATTCCAGCCACACCTGTTTCTTTGTGCTCTGTGCACTCAAGAATTACTTGAACTCTATTTCCTTTCTTAGCCATTTCTTATTATTTTAAAAATCCGTTTCTTGTTGCTCTTTCAATCGCCTCCTCGATACCAATTTTATTGATAACTCTCAAACCATGAGCAGAAACTCTTAATGTTACGCTTTTTTCTTGCTCTGGAAGATAAAATGTCTTCTCTAATAAATTAATTTCAAAACGTCTTTTCGTTTTGTTATTTGCGTGAGAAACGTTGTTTCCTACCATTGCACGCTTACCTGTTATTTGGCAAATTCTTGACATATCTCGATGTTCTTTTTTACTACTATGTATTTTGAGTGTGCAAAATTATAGATATTTTTTTGAACTCACAAATTTTCAAACAAATAAATTTGTAATTTTTTCAAAAAAACTTAATCTAAATTTTGATAAATTATTTTTTAGAAGCTATTCTTTCTCCGAAGTGGTAAATAATTAAAAATCCGAGCACAAATATAGCAATTCTTGAGATTAAATCACCTATTTTTGTGTAAATAGATTTTTCTTCGAGCAAATTAGCCTTTACCAAAAGCGCTGTTCTATCGTCATAAAAGGTGTCTTCTAGAACATCTCCTCTTGCATTGATATGCGCAGAAATTCCGCTATTGGCAGCACGTACAATCTCTCTTCTGGTTTCTATAGCTCTTAATCTAGCATAAGAAAGCAATTGTTTGTGACCTTCGGTATTATCCCACCAAGAATCATTGGTCATAATTGCGAGAAGATTCGCTCCATTTTTCACATAATCGGTTACGTATTCTCCATAAATACTCTCGTAACAGATAATAGGAGCCATCTTTGCTTTGTTAAATGTATTGCTGAAAACTTTTCTTTCTTTATCAATTCCAAGAGATGAATTAGCTCCACCAAAATCCAGCATCGCATCTCCCAAAATAGGCTTCAAATATCTAATGTAAGGGAAAATTTCAACTCCAGGAACCAATTTCGCTTTGTGATAAACCTCCACTTCTTGATTTGGAATAATTTGCAATGCAGAATTATAAGAATTTACCCAAACTCCTTCTTGAATTTTAGTAGAATAATCTTCAGTCTCCGCTTCGTCAAACAAAAATTTATGCGTGGAAGCTCCTGTTAAAAATATAGATTGCGGGTGTTTTCCCAAAAATTCTTTGGCAATTGCGATAGAAGTACTTTTATTAAAACCATTTTCACTCAAACTTCCGTTCCCGGGAAATGCAGTTTCGGGTGCAATGAAAAAATCTACTTTTGTTTTAGAATTTTCTTCGGCTAAACTTAAAAGTTCTCCTAATATTTGTAAAGAATCTTTGCTGTATTTTTCGGTATAAGGATCTAATTTGGGCTGAAGCAAAAGCGTAGTTACTTCTCCTGCAGGTTTTTCTTGATAAGAATTGTATTTATAAATAGAAATCAGAAGAGGCAGAACAATAATCGCAACTAAAATAGAAATATTCTTCACCAAATCTTTTCTTATTCTTCCTGCTTGCCAAATTCTCAATGTATAAAAAGCAAAAACATTAATCAGCAAAATCCAAAAACTACCGCCAGTTGCGCCAATTGTGTCGTACCATTGAATCAATTGAGGATATTCTGAAAACGAATTTCCTAGATTAAGCCAAGGCCAAGTAAACTCCCAATTGAGATGAAATCTTTCGAAACTTAACCAAATTGCTACAAAAAATACTAGCCCAAAATAAGTTCCTCTTACTTTCTTATACCAATAATACAGTTGAAAAACCAAACTCATTAATAAAGAATTGACAATAACAGGAATTGCAACTGCCAAAAGAGAGTTATTTCCATCTGGATTTTTAGCGTGATATAACCAACCAGTAGTTACTACATTCCAAATGAAAAAAGCAAGATAAGTCAAACCAAAAACTGCCCATCCTTTTTTATTGATTTTTGAAAATTTAGAAATTTCTTGCTCCATTAACAATAAGGGAACAAAAGCAAAAAATATAAAAAACGGAATTCCGTAAGTGGGCCAAGAAATAGATAATAATAGTGCTGATATTAATGATAGAAAAATATATTTCATAAGTAAAACCTATTGGTGAAGGGCAAATTTAAGGTTTTTACATGGGGTAAAAAAGAGAAACATGACAAAAGTCATATTTTATAAATAGCTGAAAATCAATACTAAATAAAATATTTTCATTCTTATTTAAAATTATTCTAAATAAATTTTGTGAATTAAACTTACATTTTTATTTTTGCATCGTTATTTTTAATAGTTCTAAATAAATTTAAATGAAAAATCAAATACTTCCCCTTTTATTAGTTGCGGCATCAATTACGGCAAATGCTCAACAAAAAAAAGATAGTTTATATACCAGAACCATAGAAGATGTAAAGCTTCACAAAACAGGAAATCCTAATAACGCTAAAGTTTCTACTATAAAATCTCAGCTAGATGTAATGGAAACCCCACAAGCGATTGCTATTGTAACTCATGAAGTAATAGAACAGCAACAAGCACAACAACTTTCTGATGTAGTAAAAAATGTAAACGGTGTTTATATTACATCTGCGAGAGGTGCTTCTCAAGACAGTTTTGGAGCGAGAGGTTACACTTTTGGAAATGAAAATATTTACAAAAACGGAAGTAGAGTAAACTCTGGAATTTTCCCAGAAGTTTCTGGTCTAGAACGTGTAGAAGTTTTAAAAGGTAGTGCTGCAATTCTTTATGGAAACGTAGCTCCTGGCGGAATTGTAAACATGGTGACTAAAAAACCTTTATTTAACTTCGGTGGAAATATCGCCTTAAATTACGGAAGCTGGAACAATATAAAACCTACCATCGATATTTATGGCGGATTGACTAAAAATTCAGCTTTTAGAGTAAACGGAAGCTATGAAAATAAAGAAAGTTTCAGAGATATTGTACAATCAGAAAAACATTATTTCAATCCAAGTTTCCTTTACAACATTTCAGATAAAACACAAATCATCATAGAAGCAGATTATCTTAAACACCACTTCACTCCAGATTTTGGTTTAGGCGGATTAGTATTAAACACAACCACTAATGAATCAAAACTCAACACACTTCTTGGAATCAATAAATTCCCTGGTGCAACTTGGCAATATCAAACCAATGAAATGCTTACTTCTACAGTAACATTAAACCACGAAATTAATTCTAATTGGAATTTTAATACGGTTGCATTTTTCCAAGATTATACCAGGGATTTTTACGGAACTGAAAGAATTCAGTGGAATCTGCAAACCAATGGAGATTACGTTTGGAAGAGAACTTTAAACAAACAACTTCAAGAACAAAAATACGGAAGCCTTCAGTTTAATTTAAATGGTCAGTTCAATACTGGAAAATTAAACCATAAACTTTTAGTTGGTGCAGATGCTGATTATTTACAAGCAGACACTTATTCTTATCAATTACAAAAACAAGACGGTACTTTCGCAGATGCAGGAAATAACTTTGTTTATGGAACCAATGGAAACACCAGCAATGGAAACATTTCCTTATCAGATGAAAACACTTGGAAATCTGGAGAAAAGCTTAATTCTAGACAAAAGGATTTAAACAGAATTCCTACAAGAAGAGTTGGTATTTATGCTCAAGATTTAATTGCTATTACAGATAAATTCAAAGTTCTAGCAGGTTTAAGATGGTCGTATTTAGAAAACAAGAGCACCATTGTAGAAAACTATTTGAATAACACTAAAACATATAAAGCAAGTTCAGGAAATCCTAAAGAAAGTGCATTTTCGCCAAGAGTAGGATTAGTTTATCAGATTGATGAAAGCTTCAGCACATTTGCTAGTTATAGCAACTCTTTCAATCCTAACTCTGGTAGAGATATTAACAATTTACCATTGCCTTCTTCTTTGATTGACCAATATGAAATTGGTTTAAAGAAAAATTTATGGAAAAACACTTTAGCGTTTAATATTACTGCTTATCAAATTGAAAACAGCAATTTAGCACAAACAGCTGCTTTTGATAAAAATGGAAATATAAATGGTGATACTAACATAAAAGAAATGACGGGAGCTACCAGAAGCCGCGGTATAGAATTAGACATTACAGGAAATCCTACACCAAATCTCTCAATCAATGCTGGTTATGCATATAACAATATGGTTTACACGGATACACCAGACTCTGACGGAAGTTTCGTAGAAGGAGAAAGATTGGTAAGAACACCTGCAAATACTGCGAATGCTTCTATCTTCTACACCTTACCAAAATATGTAAAAGGATTAAAATTAGGATTCACGGCATTCTACACTGGAGACAGATTAGCAGGTTGGAATAATCTAAAAGACAAAAACGGAAACCCAAAAACCAACAGAATGTATGAAATTGGAGATTTTACCACTGTAGATTTCACTATTGGTTACCAATTTAAAAAATTCAATGTTCAAGGAAGATTAGGAAACATTTTCGATGTGGTAGATTACAATGTACACGAAAATTACTCTGTAAACCCTATTACTCCTAGAAACTTTTACTTAACATTTAATTATAAGTTTTAACCTATCATATCAAATTTAATCAAAAAGTGGAGAACTCGTTTTCCACTTTTACCTTTTAAACTAACTTAATAAACTATACTTTTAGAACATGAAGAACACAAGAACAACAATGAGACTTTTACACCGCTACATCGGTTATTTTATGGCAGGAATTATGGCCATTTATGCGATTAGCGGCGTATTATTAATCTACAGAGACACAGATTTCCTCAAAAAAGAAAAGAAAATCGAAAAAAAATTAGAAGCGAATATCCCAACAGATAAATTGGGAAAAGAACTTAAAATCAAAGGTTTCGAAGTAAAAGAACAAAAAGGAGATCTTATCATCTTCAAAGAAGGAACTTATAATGCGAAAACAGGAGAAGCGAAATATACTAAAAAAGAACTTCCTTTCGTTTTAAAGAAAATGACAGAATTGCATAAATCAGATTCTAAACATAAATTTTATTTATTAAATACGATTTTTGGAATTTCATTATTCTTTTTTGTGATTTCATCATTTTGGATGTTTAATCCAAAATCTCAAATTTTCAGAAAAGGAATGATTGCCACTATAATAGGTTTAGTTTTGGCATTATTTTTGACATTAGCATAATTATAGAAAAAATATTTTTTCACAAAATTTATTGCGTATTAAATAATAATTTGTAACTTTGCAAAAATTTTTTAACTAATTGTAAAACATTGATATAAAAGGCATTACAAGATAATAAGTTGTTAGAAAATCAACTTAACGTTCGTTAGGCAATTATTAAATAATTAGATATAATCTAAATAAATTAACATTTTTTCATTTGTGTTTTTAGGCGGGATAAAATATTTTATATTTTGTCTCGCCGTTTTTTTATTTTTGAACTATGAAAAATATAGAGGTTATTCAAGAGAAACTTTCCACTTGGTGGAATATTATCGTAAGCTTAGTTCCGAATATCGTTTTGTTAATCGTATTTGTTATTGCATTTTCTTTTTTAAGCAAATACCTCATCAGAATCATCACGAAAATTCTGTACCGCATTTTTCCTGAAAACGCTAACAAAAACACGCCTCTTCTTTTGGCCAAATTTGCCAAATACATATTATATGCTTTAGGAATTTACATTGCCTTAGAAATTATGCATCTAGGCAGTTTCATGGTGAAATTCATCGGGAGTTTAGGAATTGCCGGTGTAATTGCTGGAGTTGCATTAAAAGATGTGGTTTCTGGAATTTTTGCAGGCGCAGCTGTAAATTTTGAGAAAACTTTTCAAATTGGCGATTTAGTAACCATCAGTAATATCAAAGGAACGGTAGAAGACATCAGTATGCTCACTACCAAACTGAGAACAGAAAACGGCGAAACCGTTTATGTTCCCAATCAGTTAATATTCAACACTCCTTTTATCAATCACAGTAAAAAATCTTAGCCTAATTTCTCAGCAATATCTTCCCATTCTTGCATGGTAGCAGCTAATTCGTCTTGCAAGTCCTGATATTTTTTCAGTTCAGCATCAGAAGGATTAGACTTGGCAAAAATACTTTCTAGTTGAGCAATTTCTTTTTCGTAGTCTGCAATTTTTTCTTCAATTTTTTTCAGTTTATTTTGAAGATTCTTCTGTTCTTTGCTTACAAAAGTATTAGCATTTTGCTGAGATTTCGCTTCGTTAGTAGCGGCTTCTTTCTTCTCTTCTGCTTTTATTTCAGCTTCCTGACTTAATTTAGATTTTTCAGCAGAGATTTCTCTTAGAGATTCTTTTTGACGATATTCTAGATATTCATTAATATTTCCTAAAAACTCCTTCATACTGCCATCTCTGAACTCGAAAATCTTATCACATAATCCTTGTAAAAATTCTCTGTCGTGGGAAATTACAATAATGGTACCTTCGAATTTTTGTAAAGCCAACTTGATAATTTCTTTCGACTGAATATCTAAGTGGTTTGTAGGTTCATCCATAATCAAAGTATTGAAAGGACGAAGCAATAATTTACAAAGCGCTAATCTGTTTCTTTCACCCCCAGAAAGCACTTTCGTTTTTTTGGTTACATCTTCACCAGAAAAAAGGAAACTTCCCAGTAAATCACGAACCTTGGTTCTGGTTTCTTCTGTAGTGGCATCTTCTGCTTCTTGTAAAACTGTTTTTTCCGGACTTAGAACTTCTTCTTGGTTCTGTGCAAAATATCCTATGTTTACATTATGCCCAAGATTCCATTCTCCTGAATAATCTTTGATTTCACCTGCTAAAATTTTGGCTAAAGTGGTTTTTCCTTGTCCGTTTTGTCCTAAAAGTGCAATTCTGTCACCACGCTGAACAAAGAAATCTACATGATCAAAAACCTGATGATTCCCGTATTTTTTGCCTAAGTTTTGTGCCTCGAAAATCACTTTTCCTGGCACTACACTTTGCACAAAACGAATATTAAACTTAGAAACATCTTCATTCTCTACTTCAATTCTCTCAATTTTTTCTAATTTTTTAATAAGAGATTGTGCGAAAGAAGCTTTAGAAGCAGAAGCACGGAAGCGATTGATATTGTCTTCCATTTGCTTAATTTCTGCATCCTGATTTTTCTTCGCTTGAATCAGTTTTTCTTTTCTGTCTTTTCTAAGTTCTAGATATTTGGTGTAATTGGCTTTATAATCGTCAACTTTCTTATTATTAATATCAAAAGTTCTGTTACAAACCGAAGTCATGAACTGCTTATCGTGACTTACCAAAACGATTGCGCCATTATAATCTTTCAAGAAATTTTCTAACCAGATGATGGATTCCATATCTAAGTGATTGGTAGGCTCATCCAGAAGCAAAAGGTCATTATTCTGAAGTAATAATTTAGCCAATTCTATTCTCATTCTCCAACCTCCAGAAAATTCATCGGTAAGTCTATGAAAATCTGCAGCTTTGAAACCAAGACCTAATAGAACTTTTTCTATATCTCCTTCCAGATTATACGCGTCATGATGATGAAGATAATCATTAAGATCTGTCATTTTATGGATTAAATCATGATAAGAATCTGATTCATAATCAGTTCTAGTTGCTAGTTGATGATTTACCTCTTCCAATTCTTTTTTCCAAGCATTAATTTGCTCGAAGGCTTGAAGTGTCTCATTCCAAACGGTTCTTCCTTTCACGAAATCTAAATCCTGTTTTAAGAAACCGATGGTAATATTACCATCTGGAACAATGTTTCCTTCGTAGAAGTTAATATCACCGGAAATCATTTTGAGAAGTGTAGATTTTCCTGCACCATTTTTCCCTACCAAACCTATCTTATCATCTTTTTTGATGGTAAAATTTACATCTCTAAAAAGATAATTTCCCGAATGATGAAGACCAAGACCTTGAACTGAAAGCATAATGAATTGTTATTTTTTGAGATTGCAAAAATAACGCTTTAAAAATAAAAAAAACTGCACCTTATAAAAAGATACAGTTTTTTTTGGTTAAAAAGAGAAATATAAATGATGATAAAAAAATTATTTACTATTTCCTCCTCTTGCAACTAATGCAATTAGAATGATGAGAACTAGAGCGCCAATTACCCAAATTAATGGATTCTGCATCCAGTTTCCAGACATATCCGTACCTTTATTCATGTCTACGTCTACGTCTAATTGTGCTGCTTTTTCTTGTGCCCAAACTAATCCTCCGATTAGAGTAGCCATTACAGCCATTGCAAAAGTTTGCAATCTTCTAGTGATATTAGATCTTTCCATAATTTTATGCTTTTATGTTTATTTTGGTGTTTTTAAATTATAGTTCTACTGGGATATTCATATGAACTACAGAAGCCATATTTTTTCCTTTGTATTTAGCTGGAACAAATCCTTGGTTGAGGTCATAAATCGCTAAAATAGTTGCTAAGTTCAGAGATTCATTATTTCCTGAAGCTTTCACGTCTGAAATTTTACCCGTTTCTGTTACCAAGAAACTTACGTGTGTATATTGAGTACCAGAACCTGCAACTGCGTTCTTATCAATTTTAGCATTTACAGCATCGATAAAATCTTGTTTGCTTTGTCCGAAACTTGGTCTTTCTGTTCCTGGTAAAAGTGGAACTTGAGAATACGGAGCTACATTTTCTTTAGCTTTAATTGCTTTGATTTTCGCTTGCATCTTAGAAGGCTCATCATCTGGAGCTTTTACTAAAAATGCTACATTATTTTCGTCTTGAGCGATATAAGCTCTGTGAAATTTTGAAATATTTACTCCCTGTGAAAACACGAGTGAGAATGCACCAATAGATAGTGCGGTTGCTAACTTTTTCATAATTTATTGTTTTTGGTGTTTATGTGATGTGTGTGAGTTTGGCTTATGCCTTTCTAGAAAGTGCATTATAAGCGTAGAGTACGATAATGGCTCCTACTACAGACATGGCTAAGCTATAAAAGCTAAAAACATCATTTGTTACGTCTGCTCCGAAGAAAATTCTTCCTAAAAAGCCTCCTAATACGCTACCTACGATACCAATGATTATGGTAGTAATCCAACCAGCTGCGTCATTTCCTGGTTTTAAAAATCTTGCGATTGCTCCAGCGATTAAGCCGAAAATAATCCATGCGATAATATTGATCATAATTTTGTGATTTAGTGTTAATATTTATTTGGTGTGTGTGTGTTTATGTGTTTATCTAAGAGCATCTAGTTCTGTTTCTACTTCCTTAGTCACGCTCTTTGCAGAAGATAAAATCTGCTCTTTGTTTGCTTTTACTTTTTCTGAAATTTGGTTTGAAATAGTATTGTATTTGCTTTTTGCCTTTTCAGAAAGTTGATTCATCGTTTCTTTGGTTTTAGATTGAGCATTTTTTGCTTGTGTTCTCAGTTTTGCTCTGGTGTCTTTTCCTTTTGCTGGTGCAAATAAAATTCCTGCTACTGCGCCTACTGCTGTTGCGCCTAATACTCCTAATGTTCTTTTTGCTGTGGTGTTCATAATTTTACTGTTTATTGTTAATATCGTCTTTTATAATTTCATAAATCATAATACAAAGCGCCAAGACAAATAATATGTTAATCAGTATACTTGTTTCGAAGAAGAAAAATCCAATTGCCCATATTATTATTAACAATGTAACCGTGAAATAGGTAAATTTATTCATAACTCATAATAATTTATATCATCTCTTTAATCTGCAAATTTTTAAAAATTACCTATTTTTCTTGTTACATAATTTTAATGCTTTGTTATATAATTGCTACTTCTCTGTTTCAATGAAGATTAAAATCTGTTGTTTCATTTTAACAATACAAAGATTTAAATTTTTGATTTACAATTCATTACATCATTTTAATTAAAATTTTTAGAATTTTAAGATGTTATAAAATTTCAATTTTTTAATTCTTTTTTAAAAAAGCAGAAGTAAAAATATTGTAGAATAAAATGAACAACTTTTCTGAAGAATTTTCTTCGCTTTCTACATGACAAAGATGTGACAATTGCGAAGCAATCTCATTACAAAAAATTGGGTTATTGTTATAGAATTTGCATAAAAAAACACGCTCAAAAAGCGTGTTTTAATATTTAATGATTTTTATTTAAACTTCTGGCAAATAGACGGTAAATGTGGCTCCTTCATTTGGTTTTCCTTCGGCGAAGATGAAGCCTTTATGATTGTCTACAATTTTTTTACAAATGGCTAAACCAATTCCGGTTCCTGCGATTTCGTCTTTATTGTGCAATCTGCTGAAAAGCTCAAATATTCTATCCGAATATTCTGGTGAAAAACCAATTCCGTTATCTGTAAAAGTAAACTTGTGGAAAATTCTCTTCGCAGTGAAAGTTACATTTCCTACTTTTTCAAAAGATGCTTTTTCGTAATCTATTTTGATTTCTGGAGCAAGGTCTGGCTTAGAATATTTAATAGAATTCCCCAATAAATTGATAAACAACTGCTGAATCTGGAAAGGAATCACTTTCATTTTCGGAAGATGAGCGGTATGAATCACTGCTTTTTTCTCTTCTATAGGTTCTGCAATTTCGTGTTTTGCGTTTTCCAGCAAATCATTAAGGTCTGCTTTTTCGAAAACTTGTTCAGATTTATTGGTTCTAGAAAATTGCAGTAAATCTTTGATCAGCAATCTCATTCTTCCAGCCGCAACTTTTATTCTGTCGAAGTACTGTTGACCTGTTTCCGTGAGATTTTGATAATCTTTGGCTTCCAACCTAGAGATAAACGTTTCAATTTTTCTTAACGGCTCTTGCAAATCATGACTGGCAACATAGTTGAATGCCTGTAATTCTTTGTTAGACGCTTCTAGTTCTCTATTTTTTTGGTTGGTTTCTATATTTTTATTGACTTCTTCGGTAATATCTTGCGTAATCATCAGATAATAAAACCCTTCATCTGAATCTTCAATCGGCTTATTAGAAACTCTAATGTATCTTATTTCGCCAGTATCTTTTTTTACAATTCTATGTTCGTAAGGTTTTGCGTTTTTATCTTTATTCTGTAATTTCTGAAGATTTTCTAAAACATACTCTAAATCTTCTGGATATACATACGGAATGAAATTATCTACTTTAGGATCAAAATTTTCTTTTTCTACTCCAAAAAGTCTGAAAATATTATCCGAAAACTCAAATTCAGTTTTGTCTACATTCCATTTCCAGAAACCATATTTCCCGATAATTTCTGCCTCTTTGCTGCTCTCATTGTAATATTTAAGTTCTTCGAAAGCTTTTTGAAGAGTATGACTTCTTTTAACTTCTTCTGAAATATTAACTACAACTCCTGCCAGAAATTTATTTCCATTGGCATCATAAGTTGGGCTACCTACTCCTTTTACATGAATTATTTCTCCTGAAGGTCTCAAAATTCTATAAGTAAAGGCTGGAAGATTTTCTTCTTCTTCCATTTTTGCCATTACACTTTTAAAATATTCTACATCTTCTGGATGTACATAGTTGTAATAGTTATCTAGATTAGACTCAAAAGATTTTGGTTCCGCTCCCAATAATTTGTATAAATTGTCTGAAAAATACCAAGTGTTTTCTTTAATATTCCAACTCCAGTTTCCATAACCACCAATTTTTTCGCCAAATTTCAATGCATTATTCGAGAGCAACATTTCGTTATTGATTTTTTCGAGTTCTTTATTTCTCTCTAAAATGGTGTTCTGTGCTTTGAAAATTTCGGTGACATCTAAAGAAATAATGAGTACGTATTCTTCATTATTGTCATCTCTTATGTGTTTATTGTTAATCGACAGATATTTGATTTCTTGATTATCTGCTCTAATAATTCTGATGATATATGGATAAAAAGATTTGTTTTCTGCCATTTCATCCAGCTTAGAATCTACCATTGCTTTATCATCTGGATGCACTTGTTTAAATAAATCAGAAAACTCTGGCTTATCTTTAGGATCTAGACCAAATAAGCGGTAATTATTATCAGAAAATATAAATCTATTATCTTTTACAAACCATTGCGCAGTACCGTAATTACCAGCAATTTCTGCTTCTTTATTGGTTTCATTAGCCAAGAAAAGTGTTCTATTTTTCTTTTCTAATTCAATATTTTTTTCTGAAATATTTTTTTGATTTTCTATCTCTTCTGTTACATCGCTGGTAATTCCTAATAAGATTTTTTCGTTTTTAAGATTTTTTATCATTTTACCAGAAGCACGCAGATATCTTACCTCACCATCGTTTCTAATGATTCTGTAAGTGAATGGTGATAAGGTTTCATGATTAATCATCTCGGAGACAATTCCTTGTACGTAATACAAGTCTTCAGGATGAATTCTATTCATAAATCCTTCATAATTATCTTCTAAAGAATTAGGCTCATAACCTAAGAGACGATATTCATTTTCGGAAAAAGTATATTTTTTGGTTTCTACATTAAGTTGCCATGTTCCGTAATTACCGATTTGTTCGGCAAGATTTGCGGTTTCATTTGCAAGAATTAGCTTTTCATTATTGATGGTAGCTTCTTTTAAATCTCTATTGATTTTAATAATGGCAAGAATTAAGAGAACAATTGTAACAAAGAAGGTCAATAAATTCACGAGTGGTGTGTATTTATTGACTTGATCACTTTTTAAGGACCTCGTTTCTAGAAGATGAGTCTCAGATTGTCTTAGATTTCTAATAATGGCAGAAATTTCATCCATCACCGCTTTTCCTCTGTAGATATTATCTGTAACTTTCTCGTTATCATTTAAATCAAAGTTAGGATCTAAAACTTCGTCTACTACTTTCAGTTTTTTTTCTATTAAGTATTCTAATTTTTTAGTCGTTTGAAAATGGTAAGGATTATCCGAAGTTATTTCTCTGAGTTGTTCTAGATTTTGTTTAATTTCTACTTTATCAAACTCAATTTGACGGAGTAATTTTTTGTCATGAGTCAATAAATAATTTCTTCTGTCTATTTCTACATTTTTAATTTTAGTAAATACATGCTCTATTTTTATCAGAACACGATAGGTGTGTTCTACAATTTCATTAGAATCATGCAATGCTCTAATATGTTTGTAAGAAACCGAAGAAATAAAAAGTATAATTGCTATGGTTATAGCAAAAATAATTTTAAGAAAAAGAGGTCTGTTCGTAAATTTCATATAAAATTACATTCTCAGTAAAAAATTATCTTTATTAAGACCAGAAGTATGGTATTGCCAATTAATAGCCACTACATCTGATAAAACTTTTTTAAGTGTATCAAAATCATTTGGTTTTTTGATGTAAATATTCGCTCCACTTACGAAAGTTTCTTCTATATGCTCTTCTGAAGAAGAGGTAGAATAAATGGCAATGGCAATATCATCAAATTTTTTATTGGATTTTATTTCGTGGAGACATTCTATCCCATTCTTTTTAGGCATATTCAAGTCTAGGAAAAGTACTTGTGGTAAAACCGCTTCGTCTGAATTAAGATAATTCATGAGTTCTACCCCATCATTATAGGTATGAACTTTGGTATTGATTTTCAGTTCAGAAAAAGCATCGGTGAAGAATAATCTGTCATCTTCGTCGTCATCTGCTAAGATGATGTGAATGTAATCTGTTTGCATAGTTTTCTTATTTAGATTTATTTTTTGTTTGCAATTTCTCTACGTTTGGTAATAATTCTCTGGAACTGAGATGGTGTAATTCCTGTAATATTTTTGAACTGTGTACTTAAATGTGCTACACTGCTGTAATTTAATCGATAAGCGACTTCGGTTAAAGTAAGATTATCTTTAATGATTAAATTTTTGGCATGTTCTATTTTCTGCATCATAATGTAGTTTTCTATAGAACTAAACGTAACTTCTGAAAATAAATTGGATAGATAACCATAACTGTGATTAAGTTTATCGGTAAGATAAACAGAAGCTTTTACATTAATAGGCTCTTCAGAATGAACCATTTCTAAGATTGCTTCTTTAATTTTTTCAATCAAAACGGTCTTTTGATTTTCGATAATGGTAATGCCGTACTCTTCTAATTCTGCACGGAATTCTTTCATCTTTTCGGCAGGAATTTTTTCTAAAAATTCTACTTCACCAAAAGCTACTACTCTATATTTAGCACCTAATTGGCCTAATTTTTCTTCTAATACTTTTTTACAAACTGCGTTATAGTCAAATTTTGTAAATATTTTCATTGTGTTATTATTTAGTTTATAAAGTTAGTAAAAAAAGTAAGCTCTCATTGTTTTTGTCTAAAATCTTAAAAAACTCTCACAAATAACAAAATAATCCGTACTTGTGAGAGTTAACTAAATAATAAACTATATGAAGAGAAAACTACTTTTTTAACTGTTAGTTTTTGTGGATGAAATTATTCACCTAAAGGAATGTTATAAGCAACACCTAAACCTAGAGAAGCTGCATTAAAATCTTGTCCTGGCAAGTCTCCTTTAGAACCTGTGAATACTTTGGTATATTGTAATGCTACATTCCAATGTCTGTTATGCCATCCTAATTCTGGTTTTAGATAAAAACCACCATCAGGTCTTGCAACAGGAGCATTAGCTGCTACGTTTTCATCACCTGTGATAAAAGCATAACCTAAATCTGTACCGAAATAAAATCCTGTTTGTTTTGGATAAACTCTGATTAAACCAGCAACTGGAACTACACCGAAATCATTATTTTCGATTTCATCGTTATCTTTCCCGAAGAAATGGTTATAACCTGTAGCAATCCCTAGTCCAAATCCTGGAGTTACCAAATGTTGATAAGCAACATCTAAACCTAAATTTGCAGAAGCATTGGTAGATGGAGCAGCTATTCCTACATTTCCTCCAATTTTTAGCATGTTTGTCATTTCGGCACTTTGTGCGCTTAATAAACCTGCTGATAAAATTCCTATTCCTAAAATAGCTCTTTTTACGTTTTTCATAATTTTAAATTTTTTGTGTTAAGTTTTATGTTGTTTTATGTTATTGCAAAGTTGCATAGAACTGAAATCTTTTGTTTTATATGATTTTCTGAAACTGTTACAGAATTTTATTTTTATTCACTTACGATAGATTTTAAAAAATAAGTTGTAATTATAGAAGTTACAATTCCGCTGAAGAGAAGTGTTCCATCAAATAAATCTGTAAATAGATTTTTATCTAAAACATAAGCGCTTATTCCACTAGCAAGAAATGCTACTAAAAAAGAGAATAAGATTACTTTTACAATATTCAGTTTAGTTCTACTTTCATGGAAGGTTTCTATAGAATATCCAATAAAAATGGCTGCGAGTATTAATAATAAAATGTTCATGACTTTCAAATTTTAAATTACGTTAACTAAATAATTATTGTTCACATCTTTTCTTATTTTTAAAGAAAAGCCCTTTTGTAATTCATCATAAATCATAGAGCAATGATCTACGAGATTTTCGAATTCCTCATCAAAAGCTTCAGACGCGAAAACCAAAAGTTTCATATTGCTTTCGTCTAATTCTAATCTTCTGTTCTGGTAAGACAATTCAGAAATACCAAAACTTCTATGAAGCTTTATAAAATAATCTTCTATGTGTTTTAAATTATTCATAGTTTCGTTTTTTTGGTGTTAGATAATTTTATGTATAATTTTCTTAG
This sequence comes from Cloacibacterium sp. DMC96, assembly GCF_056313765.1. Taxonomy (NCBI): domain Bacteria; kingdom Pseudomonadati; phylum Bacteroidota; class Flavobacteriia; order Flavobacteriales; family Weeksellaceae; genus Cloacibacterium; species Cloacibacterium sp. DMC96. Next base: position 1,925,693 of record NZ_JBQUZQ010000001.1, read on the forward strand.
ATTCGATGACTAATGCCATGATAATAAAATCTGCAGTTAAGTATTGTGCAGATAATTGAACATATTCATTTTGTAAAATAGAATGCACTATTTTGTATCCAGAAGTAGTTGCACTATGTATTATCGTTGTCATTTTCTTAATCTTTGATGTTTACATTGCAAAGATTCAACAATAACATTAGCAGTGCATTATAGAATTTTTTGGGAATTTTATAGAATTTTTAGAAACAAAAAAACCTCCTGAAAAATCAGAAGGCTTCTTTATAAGTGTAGACTCACAGGGAGTATAAACGCATATTTACGTTAAATCAGACCACCTCATCAATGTTTTTGCAATAAAACATAAAACACTATTAATCAGTATTTTATTTAATTATTCAATATTTCAGAAATTAAATAGAGTTAAATAAATTTAAAATAGGTTTGCAAAATGTTTGCAAGATGTTTGCAAAGTTGTAAATTTGAATAGTTCAAACTTTCAATATTATGGCAACCTTAAAATTTAGACTTAATTCTAAAAAAGAAAACGCACCTATTTACTGTTATTTCTCTATTGGGCGCGGACAATTCTATCAAAGAAAAACACGCGAAACAATAAACCCCGAACACTGGAACACTAAAAAAGGCGAACCTAAAAACATTCAGAGCGGAACAAAAGAATTATTAAACGATTTGCAAACCCTAAAACAGAAACTTTCTGATATTGAGAGCTATGTTTTAAAACAGTACAAAGACCGTAAAGACCACGAAATAATTAACGGCGTTTGGTTAGATGAGGTATTAGAGGCGTTTTATTCTGGAGGGCGTAGAATAGAGAAATTAGATTATTTAGATGTTTATTTAGAACACTATAAAACAGAAATATTACCTTTCAGAAAATACAGAGGTAAAAAGATAACGCCAAACACAATAAAGAAACACGAAACACTGATTAATAAATTACAGGAATTTATAAAAAGTGAAAACCGAAAAATAAAAGTTTCTGATTATGGCGTGGAATTATCTAATAGGTTTGAAAAGTATTTAGAAAACGAGGGACTCTCTAAAATCACAATAGGGCGTTACATAAAATTCCCTAAAACGTTTATTACACAATCTGCAAGTTTAGGAATTGAAACAAATAACACCCTTTCAGAAATAGAGGGCTACACAGATAATACACCAACGGTTTACATTACAGAACCCGAACTAAAACAAATTCAAAATACTATATTCTTAAATAAGAATTTAGAGACCGCGAAAGATTGGTTATTAATTGGTTTTTACACAGGGCAAAGAGCCTCTGATTTACTGCAAATGAACAAAGAACAAATAACCACTATTGACGGAAATTTATTTGTTAATTTAACACAAAGAAAGACTAAAACCCCTGTGTTAATTCCTTTGCATGATGAGGTTAAAAAGATTTTAGATAAAAGAAACGGCGACTTTCCCCCGAAGTTTTCAGACAATTTAGAGAGCGCAAAAACATTTTTTAATAAGTATTTACGCGTAATCACAAAACAGGCAAGTGTAGACCGTTTAGAATACGGTAAAAAATGGAATGAGGAAACAAAACGATATGATTACGATAAATACCCAATACACGAAATAATATCCTCACACGTTTGTAGACGTTCTTTTGCAACTCATAATTACGCCAAAATTCCAACGCCAATAATTATGGCAATCACAGGGCATAAAACCGAGAAAGAATTTTTAAACTATATTGGTAAAGATTTTAACGACTTATCAATGCAAATGTTAGATTACTGGAAACAGCAAAAAGAAACCGAGACCGCAGAACCTCAACAAAACACTAAAACAGCTAATTAAAAAAATATCACCATGAAAAAACAATTAAACATTATCATTATTTTGCTAATTATTTTAATTACAATAGGACTATTTTTAATATTTAAAATCTATTATTTACAGGAGCAAATAAATAATATTGAATTGAATTTAAGAGCGTATTATCAAAGTATGTAATTTTACAAAAACTGTTCAAACCTTAAATTATGGAATTTAAAAAAATAGATTTTGAAAAAGAAAAATTTAGTCAATTAACGACTGAAAAAGAAAAAATTAATTTCTTAACAAAGTTTACATTAGATTTAATAAACACGATAGAAATTGATTACAAAACATTACTTCCTGAAGAAATAGATGATTTATTTTTTAATGTCATATCATTTACAGGAAAAAACGATTATAAAAGAAACTCAACAAGTGAAGAAATTGTCAGTTTAACAAATCTTGTGAAATTAGATTATATGCATGATGCTACGAGAAATGAAAATGAAACATTAATGGAGTATTTTATAAGAAAACGACCAGATTTACTTTTGCGCCCGATTAGAGATTTGTTAGAGTTTAGAGTATTTCAACCCGAAAACGGAGGGCTAATTTATGTGAAAAATAAAATCGGGTACAAAGTATTTTTGGAATACAAAAGAGCAATAAACGAAAGGATAAAAAAAGAAACTCAAAGTACACAAATAACTAATGAAATTTCTACAATAAAAAATAAATATGAATTTCTATTAAAACTTTGTGATATAGCAAAGAAAACAGACAGTGAAATTTTAAACCCTGAAATTTTAGATTTAGACATTGAAAGTTTTACAGATGATTTTGAAAAAGAATGTTTTGAGAATTTCAGTAATAATGAAAATAAAAATTCAGAACTACATCTTTACTTAACCAAACTGCAAATTTTAAATACCTTTTGGAAATATAATTCAGAAGTCTATGAACAAAATGAAGACACATTAAATAATAAAATATTAAGACATTGCGCCAACTTATTTGATTGTTGTTTTGGTGAGTTTGAGTTTGTCTGTTTCACTTTTAATATTGATTTAGATAAATACTGCCACGATATAAACTATTTCCTCAATACTAATAATATACCGAGAGGTATATGCGCAGTAGCACCATTCATTGACGAAAAACAAAATACCACAGAAAACATCAAAGACAAAACAAACTCTGATAAAATTACTGATTTAGCAAAAATTGTTTTTGATTATGATTTAGAAAAATTAGATTTACTTAAATATTTTGCAGAAAATTTCAAAGGAAAAAGGATAAATTTTACTGATTTAACAAAATTTAATCAAATATATTATTTCTTTCATAACATAAACCCAGTGCCTCAATTACAATACAAACAACTTATATACGAACTATATGGATTTGAATATGATAATAGAGAGATAAAAGGCGAAAACGAAAAACATCAAATTTCAATTAAAAAACTCTCCCAAGAATTCAAACAGAAATAAAATAGAATAAAATAGAATAAAAAAGGAATATTACGGAAATAAACGAGTAATAACCGCTCTTTATGTTTGCACCATAAAATTTAAATATTTTAAATATGCAAACAATACAGTTTATCGGAACTAATCCGAACGATTTAATTAGAGAGATAACAGAAACAGTAAAAAAATCTCTATTATCAGAACTTCTAAAAACAATTCAAGACAACGAGCCAAAACGCTACCTATCCGCAGATGAGGTTTGCAAACGTTTTGGAATTACCAAACCAACTTTACACGAATACCGAAAACGAAACATTTTAAAAAGTTACCGTTTGGGAGCGCGTGTTTATTACAGACTGGACGAGATAGAAAACGCAATGGTTATTAACGATTAAAAAATTATTGCATTATGAAAACGTTCATTCCTAACAATTACAAACTATCTTTTGTATTTGACATTGAAAAAAAGACTTTCAAACAATACAAATTACAGTCCGCAGAACTACCTATTTTGCCCGACCTCATCAGATTAGAAAAAAACAATGGTTACAACTCTATTACAGGCGCAAATAACCTATTAAGAATTAGAAATAATTCTAATTGGGCTAAATGTACCATTACAGGTTTAAGACCAACAGAAACTCCTAATTTCTATTATTCGGATTTACCTATTAATGGCATTAAATCTTTGTGCATTATCAGATACACACCTGAAACCGAAATAATCGAAATAAGAGTGTGCAAACAATTCTATCCGCACAATGCAACTGAACGAAAACGAATAGTAATAATAATCATTCAAAATTTTTAGAGTCCACAAAAAAAGGGAGTGCAAACCGCATTCCCTTTTGGCGTTCAAACCTTGACAATAGACAACCTATTGACACTACAAAGATATTAAATTATGTTAGATTTTATAAAACTTACTGTTTCAAATCAGCAGATAATTAAAAGACTTTTTTCACACCCTGATTTTGTAAAATGCACACCACTTACAAACTATTACTATTCTATATTTCATAGAGACGTAAAGAAAAGTTTGCAAATGAATTTTAAGAAAATAAAAAATACAAATGAATTTCACCACGTAGAAATTTGCATAAGTCCGCACTATCACACAAACAAATATTTACACAATGGTAACGATTTAACGCCCGAAAATTGCATTAAATCATTAAAAGAAATATTTACCTATTTACAGATAGAACCGAGCGAATACAACGAATTAAAAGTAGTTAATTTAGAGTTTGGTTTAAATATCATTCCCGAAACTGATATTAAAGATTTAATTAACGGTTTATCTTACTCTAAAAAAACACCTTTTAAAGTTTATGACATTCAAGACAAACCATTTTTTAAAGAGAGAGAGCACCAAGATACAAGATATAAAGAAATTAAGGCATACGCCAAAGGTTTACAATTTCAGGAATTCCCAGAATATGAAATAGATAAAAACACGTTTCGTTTTGAAATTAGAGCAAAAAAACACCGTGCAATACAAGATTTAAAATTAGGAATTACCACCGCCGAAAACTTGATAAAACTTGAAATTTACCCACGTTTAGCAGAGGTACTAATTAACGAATGGCAAAACATTCTATTAATCAATTTTAACCCTGATTTTAGCGCGTTAAATCCTGATGAGGTAGAATTTATAAAACAGGCACAAAAGATTGATTTTTGGAGCGATTTAATAGCTAATAAATCACGCAATACATTTGCAGATAATAAAAGAAAATATTACGAAATTCTAAAAGGTAAAAACAATCTGCACCACCAAATAAAACTACAAATTATTGATAAATGTTATCAGTTATTAAATTGTGCAAATTCACCACAGAAAAACACCATAAATAAACAAGTTTCAAAAAGAAAAGAAACACCCCCGAATACTATAAACTGTGAAAATGCACAAAATAAAACAGAAATAAATAAAATATCTCCCTATCTAACGCGCGTAATAGAACACGATGAGGTAACAACAAAAAAATATTGTTTAGAAACTGGTTTAAATATTTCAATGCAAAGAAAAGGGAGCGTTTATTTATGCAATACTGGTTTATTGTGGTATTATCAAAACGATATTAAAACATTTATAAGAATACAAAATAAATACTTAACACCTGACAAAAGAGAATTGAATATAAAAGAGCAGATTTACTACATAGCGCACAATATCAGAAACCAAAGAACCAATTTAATACATAATAGAAACAAGTTTATAGAGCGAAATTATAGTGTAAATCAATTACAATTTAATTTTTAAAATAATATCTGACTATCTAACGCGCGTAATAGATAACACAGAAGTTTTATTTTAAATTCAAGTATCTAACACGCGTGTAATATTTATAAATTAATCCCAAATATCAGTTTTAATAAGTCTAATTAAAACACTAACAATATCATCTGTAAGTTTATCCATTTTAGATTTAGTTACTTCATCATATTCTATAATTTGATAAACTTTTTTCCCCTTTATAATTTTTTGATGCTCATAAGTATAATTATAAGTATTAATGAGTATATAAGTATCATTAAAATAAATTCTCATTTCTAACTTATTTCTTAGTTTACTATCATCAAGAAGCCATTTAACCTCATAAAGTTTAGAATTTTCATCTGCCTCAACTAAACTTACTTTAATATCACCCAATTCTCTGTTTATATCCTCAATACTATTATTACAACTCATTCGCGCCAATTGAGAGTCATAAAAAGAAGGTAGCGTTATTTTTTCAGAAACTTGCGCATTCATTATAGAAAAAATGAATATTAAAAAGAAAGTTATTTTTTTCATGGTATTATTTTTTAATTAAAACAAAAATAAGAATTTTTTTAACTTAATTTCTATAATTATGAACATTGTACGCGCATAATAGATAACACACGTTTTTTATTAACTACGTCGTTTTTAAAACAAATAGAAAAAAGTAAACAATACGCGCGCGCGATAGATACCAAAGAAGTTTTTAAAATCAGTAGTTATAAAATCTTACGAATCATACACCCTAAAAAAGGGTAAAATATGTTAAAATTTAGAGATGTTTGCAAGATGTTTGCATAAAAATAAAAAAACCACCTGAAAATCAGATGGTTAAGTGGTATTTTGTAGACTCACAGGGATTCGAACCCCGACAGACGGTACCAAAAACCGTAGTGCTACCGTTACACCATGAGTCTATACCGTTTTTGGTGGTGCAAATTTAATACAAATTTTTCTATTTGCAATAGCTAAAACAAAAAAAATTACAAAAAATCTCTATTTACTTGAATTTCAAACTGTTTTTTTTATCACTTTCTCTCATAGTTTATTTGTAAAAACACTACTCTAGTCTTCTTCTTCAAATTTTGTATCTTTGAAAAGTAAAAAAACAATTCTATGAATCATAAACCAATTGAAGGCTTTTCTAAACTTTCGAAACAACACAAAATTGATTGGTTAATAAACGAATATTTACAAGGAAACCAAGAATACCAACAGATTCTTCAGCAATATTGGAACGATAATCCAGACTTACAAAAACTCCACGAAGAATTCTCAGAAAACACCATTACCAATTTTTACATGCCTTACGGAATTGCACCCAATTTCCTCATTGATGGAAAATTGATGGCTTTACCAATGGCTGTAGAAGAAAGTTCTGTAGTTGCGGCAGCGTCTAAATCTGCAAAATTCTGGTTAGAAAGAGGCGGTTTCAAAACCACGATTATTAATACCGAGAAATTAGGACACACACACTTTATCTTTAAAGTAGAAGCGCATAAATTATTGCATTTTTTCAATTTTACTTTAAAGAAAAAACTCTTTGAAGCTACAGAAGACATTACCGCAAACATGAGAAAGCGTGGTGGCGGAATTTTAGATATTAAACTCATAGATAAAACTTCGGAATTAGCCGATTATTATCAACTGAAAGCTAGTTTCAATACGGTAGATTCTATGGGTGCTAATTTTATCAATTCTTGTCTGGAACAGTTCGGGAAAACTTTAAAAGACGAAGTAGCTCAATCTGATGCTTTCTCAGAAGATGAGAAAAACTCACTTCAGATTGTGATGAATATTCTGTCTAACTTCACTCCAGATTGTATCGTAAGAGCAGAAGTTTCTTGTAAAATAGATGATTTAAAAGATGATAGCGGAATTTCTAACGAAGAATTCGCTTGGAAATTTAAACAAGCCGTTACCATCGCAGAAATAGAACCATATAGAGCAACTACACACAATAAAGGTGTGATGAACGGTATAGATGCTGTAGTAATCGCTACAGGAAATGATTTCCGTGCTACAGAAGCTTGTGCGCATGCTTATGCAAGCAAAGATGGCAAATACAAATCTCTTACGCATTGTACTACAGACAACGGAGTTTTCAGATTTTGGATAGATTTACCAATTTCTGTTGGTGTAGTTGGTGGTTTAACCAATCTTCATCCTTTAGTGAAATTTTCTTTAGCATTACTTGGAAAACCATCAGCTCAAGAATTGATGAGTATTTTGGCGGTTTCTGGTTTAGCACAAAATTTTGCTGCTCTTCGTTCTTTGGTAACTACAGGAATCCAAAAAGGACATATGAAAATGCATTTGTTCAATATTTTAAATCAATTTGGCGCTACAGAAGAGGAAAAACAATATTTTGTCAACTATTTTAAAGACAAAACAGTAAGTCACCACGAAGTGATTTCAGAATTAAATAAACTTAGAAATAAATAATGAAAACCATTACCTTAATCATCGGCGCAGTGTACGGATTAACTTCTGTAATTTTAGGAGCATTCGGTGCGCATGCTTTAAAGAAAGTTCTTTCTGTAGAAAGATTGACCAGTTTTGAAACCGGTGTAAAATACCAAATGTATCATGCTTTACTCCTTCTCCTCATAGGATTTTTCTTAAAATTTGAAACAGGAATAGAAAAAACTACCGCTTGGTTCATTATTTTGGGAACGTTTCTATTCTCAGTGAGCATTTATTTCTTGAGTTTTCAAGACGTTTTAAAGACGAATCTTAAATTTTTAGGACCTATCACTCCAATTGGTGGTTTGTTTATGATTTTAGGTTGGGCTTTATTAATCTATGTTTTCGCCAAGACTAAGTTTTAAAATAAATTATCATTAAAAATTAGGCAAAAAACTTGATGGGTTTTCCTTTCTACTTGCCTCTTTTTTTATATTTTTGTGAAAACTAACTTTTAAATAAAAATTTTAGAAATATTATGAATCTTCACGAGTATCAATCAAAAGAGATTTTAGCTTCTTACGGCGTTAGAATCCAACGTGGTTTTGTAGCAAACAACGTAGAGGAAGCTGTAGAAGCAGCTGATAAATTAAAAGAATTAACCGGAAGCGAAGGTTGGGTAGTAAAAGCTCAAGTTCACGCTGGTGGTAGAGGTAAAGGTGGTGGTGTAAAATTCTCACCAAATTATGATAAACTAAAAGAAAATGCTCAGACGATCATCGGGATGAGATTAGTTACCCCTCAAACTTCAGCAGAAGGTAAATTGGTAAACTCTGTTTTGGTTGCAGAAGATGTATATTATCCTGGAGAAACCGAAACTAAAGAATTCTATGTTTCTATTCTTTTAGATAGAGCTTTAGGTAAAAATACTGTAGTTTATTCTACAGAAGGTGGTATGGATATCGAACACGTAGCAGAAGTTACTCCTCATTTAATTCACAAAGAAGTAATAGACCCAACTTTAGGATTACAAGGTTTCCAAGCGAGAAAAATTGCTTTCAACTTAGGTTTATCAGGTGAATCTTTCAAAGAATTCGTAAAATTCATTGATGCACTTTACAAAGCTTATGTAGGAATTGACGCTTCTTTATTTGAAATCAACCCAGTTCTTAAAACTTCAGACAATAAAATTGTAGCTGTAGATGCTAAAGTAACTTTAGATGACAACTCACTATTCCGTCACAAAGATTTAGCAGTATTAAGAGATACTAGAGAAGAAGATCCAATGGATGTAGAAGCTGGCGAAGCTGGTCTTAATTTCGTTAAATTAGACGGTAACGTAGCTTGTATGGTAAACGGTGCTGGTCTTGCAATGGCTACGATGGATATCATCAAACTTTCTGGTGGTAATCCTGCAAACTTCTTAGATGTAGGTGGTACTGCAGATGCACAAAGAGTACAAACTGCTTTCGGAATTATCCTAAGAGATCCAAATGTAAAAGCAATCCTTATTAACATTTTCGGAGGAATTGTACGTTGCGACAGAGTTGCACAAGGTGTAGTAGACGCTTACAAAGCTATGGGAAGCCTTCCAGTTCCTTTAATTGTACGTCTTCAAGGTACAAACGCTGTAGAAGCGAAGCAATTGATTGACGATGCTGGTTTACCAATTCACTCAGCAATCACACTAGAAGAAGCTGCAAACAAAGTATCGGAAGTTTTAGCATAATAAAACAAACTTACTTCAAATAATCAAATCCGTTCTATTTTAGGACGGATTTTTTTTGGGCAATCCCTCATTCCAAAGCAAGACCCAACGCATATTCGGGTCGGGCTATCCGTTACAATCTTTTTTTGCCAATGCTATACCGAGCAAAAAAAGGATTTCCACTACTATCCCTATTGCAGAATGACCAGAAAATAAGAACAATTACTTCACATAAGTATGTTTTCCATCTCCATCATACCAAACGCATTCGTGAGCAATTATAGTATCTTTCTTATGGATGTAAAATATTAACTCTACTTTCTTTTTAACAATGGTATCGCCCTCTTCAATCTCTTTTTTATAAAAATCTAGCCATCTATTACCATCCTAATAAATCTTAGTTTCTTTAGTAACTGGAACATACCCTTTGGTTTTGAATAAATTAGAGTAATCCGACGGTGGAATTATTACAACCAAATTACATTCATCTTCTAAAATATAATTTCTAGATCTTTCACAATTAACACAAGATATGATAAGAAAACATAAAATTAAACCAGAAAATAATTTCAAAATACTCATTTTGCTAGGATAAATAGATTTAGAATAATAAAAATACTAAAAACAATGAATGAACTTTTAGTACAATTTCATAAAATATTATTGAAATTATTTATCATAGTCATAAAACAAAAAATCCTCATCATTTACATGATGAGGATTTCAAAATAAAAACTGGCGGCGACCTACTCTCCCGCGTT
>NZ_JBQUZQ010000002.1:0-740332 GCF_056313765.1 Cloacibacterium sp. DMC96
TAAATATTTTTATGTTCTCGTTTCGTATCTTTTTCCTTAATTACCTCCTGCGCTTCCCGTTGTTTCGGATTGCAAAAATATGACGATAAATAAATACAATGCAAATATTTTACACAAAAACTTATACAGTTGTTTAAATTGGGGAAAACATTCTTCTGATAACAAATAACTTACACTAGTTTTCAAAGTTATCCACAATAAGAAAATACCCTTTCTTTAGTATTATTTACACTATAAATCCTAAACATCATTAAGGATTATATGAATTTAGAAGTAATAGTTTTTTATTTTTTGATAGGTAAAGTATCCCATCAACACTCCTAATAAATCTGCAACAAGGTCTAACAATTCCATACTTCTTCCTAAATGCATTTCTTTTTGTAGTATTTCTGTACCTAATCCATATATAAACATGACTAAGAAAAAGGTAAAAAATTGCATTCTAGGAAAACTTATTCTGAAAACAAATCCTAATAGGGCGAATATTGAAATATGTAATAATTTATCAATTCCTGAGAACATAAACCAATATTCTTTGTTTTCTACTCCTGGTTTGAGGAGCATATATGTGAGTATTGCCCAATAAATGGGCAATACGTAATATCTAAATATGTGAGTTATCTTATCCAATGAGTTCTTGGTACTGTTCTGCAGTTAGCAATTCTGATTGGTCTGCACCTTCTGAAAGTTCTACTTTTACAATCCATCCTTTTCCGTATGGGTCTGTGTTTACCAATTCTGGTTCACCTTCTAACTCTTCATTAAACTCTATTACTCTACCTGAAACTGGTAAATATAAATCTGAAACAGTTTTTACAGCTTCTACGCTACCGAATACTTCTCCCGCATTTAAATCATCGTCTACAGTATCTACATCTACAAAAACGATGTCTCCTAATTCGCTTTGAGCAAAATCAGTGATTCCAACTGTAGCTACGTTTCCTTCTAGTTTAACCCATTCGTGATCTTTGGTGTACTTTAATTCTGATGGTGTGTTCATTTCTAAATTTATTTTTCCCAAAATTAATGAAATTATATGGAGGTTGCAAAAAAGTTTTTTCTAAAAAAAATAGAACCAAATAAATTTGATTCTATTCTATATTATATACTATATATATTATATGTGCATTTAGAAACCTTGACCTCCTCCAAAATTAAAGGTAGCAGTAATACCAGCTCTCACCGTAGAAAGTGGAAATGCTGTAGAAATTTTATACTTGGTCATTAATTGATCATAGAAAAATCTTAGATTAAAGTTCTGAGAGATGTTATAATCTGCCGAAACTTTTACGCTCATTAATCTTTGACCTCCAGTAATCTGTGAATCATCTAATAATATATTGGTAATTCTGGTTTGGTTATCTCTTAGTGAAAAATCCGCTCTTACATTTAAATCACTTTTCAGATTTTTTTCTTTTCCTTGATATCTAACTTTGATTTTTAAATCTTTTAAAATATATCCAAAACCAAAAACATATTCAGAACCTAAATCTTCGGTTAAAGTATGATTTACCAAACCGAGTGTATACATTCTGTTCTTATTATATTGTAAACGGAACTGCATATTATTTCTCATGGTAACATCTGCTCCTAAAAGTGGAGAGAAATCTTCTACATAACCAATCGTGTTAAATGTATATGGATTGTACACATCATTATTAATATCATATTGAGGAGCTCCCGGATTTACATTCTTATTATAATAGTCTACGCTTTTCTGAATTCCAGTTGCGGTATAAGTAGAAGTATAGGCATGAAGAATATCAAACTTAGCAAACTGACTATTAATAAAAGGTATGTTTTTAATTCCCGAATAAGTAATTCTCCAGTTTGGCATTGGGAATTTAGATTTTTCTAAATTATTATTTTTCGTTGGAGACTTTCCTTCAATCGCTGCTTGGAAAGATGGAATTAAAACATAAGCATTGGCTTTGCTGTAATGTTCTGCGTAACCATCAGCTTGTGGTGTTCCATACATTTGAGAAATCGTCTTAGCGTTTTCTATAATTTTTTCGTAAATATTATCGCTTCCAAAACTTGTCTTCAAGAGAATATTAGAATTGGTAAACGTAATCATCTCAGTTGCGAAAGAAAAATCAAATTGAGGTGTACTGCTAATCGCATCTACATTAAAATTACCATGCATTAAATTCTTCATGTAATTTTTGGTAAAACTCACATCTATTCTAAAATCATTGATTGGCTGTATCTGAATATTCCCAGTAAGATTTCTGGTAGTCATCTGAGAATAAGCTTCCGTCATGTATTCCGAAGAAGAAATCCAACTGTTTTCTATAGCATATCTTCTGATGTCTGCTTGAGAACCCAACAAGAATCCAAAAGTTGGCCCGCCAATTCCTTTTCCGTATCCATAGAAATTAGGAGAAGATAATAATCCCGGTAAAACGGTCCCGTTATTTTCGGTATAATTAAAATCTAATTGTTTTATCGCTGTTAAAGCATATGCAAAAGCTTGAGTAGGCGTCAACTTATTTTTAAAGGTATAAGATTTGAATGCTTTTTTCCTTCCTTTTTTCAAGAAATTTTGAGTATAGACATTGTTCAGAGAATCTATTTCAGATTTTCTGGCATTCATTTTATCATTTACTTTTCTAAAATATTTAAACTTATTGAAGAAACTATTAAAATCTGCACCTCCAGTTACATTAATATTATTGGTATTCTGTGCCAAGTTCCCCAGTTTTACTCCGTTAGTATCTACCATTGCTGTAGAACGAGCGCTCCAATTGTACTGTACACCATAACCAATCTCCGTATTTACAAAATCTAAATAAGGTAAATTTTCAAATGGTAATCTATAACTCAACTGAATTCTATGGTTATAAAGAACTGGTCTTCCTTTTTGGAAAACATTTTGGAAAATAGAACTTCTGTCAAAGGTTTGAATATCCAATTGGTCATTAATCGTTCTGGTAGCTGATGAAATATCTAATTTTAGAGATTTGGTTAAATTAAATCCTACATTATATTGCCAACCGAAGAAGAAGTTTCGGTTTTTAATCACATCAAAATCCGCTGAAGAATTTCCATTGAGCAACGCATCAATATTTCTAAATTCTAATTCATTGTAATTTCTGTCTAATTCTGTTCTGAAAGAAACTCTGGTAGGAACTATGTTAAAATTAATTTCTTTTGCCCATTTCAGATAAGGATAAGACTTCGCTGTATCGCTTACAATTTTATTAAATGGTTTAAGATTCCAAGGTTTAAAATTAAAACTGTAATCTATATTTCCTCTTAAATATTGTCTGTAATTGTCTTTAGTGTATACATCTCTATACTTGTCATCATTATAAATTAAAGAGATAGACAAGTTTTCTACATCATAGAATTTTGGTTTTTTATTAGGATTCATTCTATCCTTTCTCATATTGAGTACACCAATACTTCTTTGTTGTGTATAGGTTCTTGCTACTTTTTTCAGTTCATCTTTCTTTGGATCTTTACTAAATTCCACATCATCATTTAGTGGATTGTACTTAGGATCTTCTATGGTTTGAGAATAAGAATAATTCACCGGAATCTTCAATCCTAACTTTTCTGGTAAGAATTTATCTACATTCACCATTGTATTGATACCAAAAGCCGAGTTGGTAGTCTGTGAACGTTCCGCAGGTTTTTGGTTGATAAACCCAAAACCAATCGTAGAATAAGCACCACTCGCGTTTACAGTAGCAAAATCTCCTAAATTAAAATTAAGATTTGCGTTTCCTGCATAACCACCTTTATTTTCTATTCCCGAAAGTCTAATTTCATTAACCCAAAGAATAAGATTTTTATCTACCTCGTCATTATTTCTCACCCCAATCATCATGGTGGTAATATTTCCTAAACTTGGTCTACCTTTTACGTAGAAGGCTTTATTTTCATCGCCAAAATCTGCCGAAGTATATCTTTCGTTAGTTACCGTAGAATTTTTATCTCTCAAGATTTTTAAATCTACAAAATCCTGAATCGCTAATCTCACGGTGTTTTCATTTGGCCAAATATCAAGCGGAGAAGTAGCATTCGGAGCGGTATATTTCAGCGAAGCTTCATATTCATAATAATTATCAGTAGCATCACTACCGAATCTGATGAAGAACTTCGCAGATTTATCAAGATTAGAACCTTTGCCAATTAAATCTTCTGCGTGAACAAATAGTTCTAAATTTTGGAATCTTCTCATATCTAAAGCGATATTTTTGAAAACACCTCTTGCTTCACCATTCGGAAGGTTGGTTTTCATATAAAGAGAAGCTTCGTTTTGTCTTTGAGCACCTGCATTTCCGCTGAGAACTTGTCTCTCAATTCCTGGAGGCAATACATAAGGTGGAGTTCCCAATGCATTTTCTTCTAAGTTTACACTTCCTACATCAAATTTAGAATTATCTATAGTTCCTGTTCCTTCAAATTGGTTCTGGTCATCTACTCTATTTGAAGCAATTCCTTTTCCATATTTTCTCCATTCGCTTCTTACCAAGTCTAATGTTCCGAATCTAATCGTAGCGGTTTCATCAAAACCAGTAAGCATCATTCTGGCAAATCTTACGTTGTTTAAGATTTGGTCTGCACCAGAAGTTTCGGTAGAAGAATTATAATTGGCAACTGGAATTCTGAATAAGAACCATTTATTTTTAGAAGTTTGTCCGTTTTGGAATTTCACTTCTACTTCTTTTACATCTACAATATTATTTCTTCCTAAAACCAATTCGCTCTGTGCTAAATTAATATCATACTGATTGTAATTTTCGCTTTGGTCTAGGTTATAATCTTTATTTACATCTTCTGCATCCGGAGTTTGAGAAGAAACTTCTAAAGAGTTCGACTGAGAGTTTCCATCTGGATTTCTGAAATATTTATAACGCTCAATCATAGATGAAGCTAATGCTCCCTGAAACTGATTAGAAAGATAAAATACAAAATCATCTGCAGCTGGGTCTGGCTCATTTTTTACTGGATTGATAAAATTGGTATTGAAAGCTGTAGCTTCTGCCACATTATCCAATCCATCAAAACCTACATCTTGAGCAGTTCTCTCTTCGTTTTCTGTACCGAAAGCATATAAAACTGGGAATTGGTCTGGCTGAGTTCCCCAATTGGTAGAAGAAGTTTTCGCTGGAGTATTTGGTGTAGGCAAACCATTTTCATATTGCAGTTTACCATCTTTTAGAATATCTTCTGAAACGTTTCCTAATTGCAACATTAATTTAGGAGCAGTTCCTAACATTTTACCGTCTGCGTAAGGATCCATCATCCAAAATTCCACATATTCTATATTCGAGCTTCTGAAGTTAGAAACCGTAATCGGTCTCATTAAACCAGCCCATCTTTGTGATGGAATTTCTGCATTTTGATTTAAATTATACGGACCTCTTTCTTTAGGATAATACGTAATATCAAAAGTATTGGTGAAGGTTTGTTCACCAGCTACAAAATCTCTATTGTTAAAGAGTTCTATCATTTGAACTCTTCTGGAAGCGTGATTAGAAAGCGCTTCAGCATTAATTCCATTCGGTGCTTTTCCTCCAACTCCATAGAACCTAGGGTCTATATTGTACCAAGACAGTAAACCTCTTCCATATCCGTTGGTCAAGTCATTATTATTAGAACTTCCGAAACCAATTTCTGGTTTAGATGCTAAACTCCACACCGCAGGTTCTTTTAAAGAAATTTTAGAAGTGGTTTGTTCAAAATCATCAATGTAAGATTCATCATTAATTCCTTTATTTTGACCTGGAATAAGATATGCTCCTTCTAATTTCAAATTAATATTAGACGGTGCTTCTGTATTGATAAACGGAATTTTATCTGTAAGTCTGGTTAAAAACTGTGATTGGTTATTATACATTAAATTAAAACCAGCCATCGTATTGTTTACAGCTTCGAAACCTGTCTGTACTTTTTGAGTCAATGGTGTTTCTGAATAATTTACCACAGTTGCACCAATGGTAAGATTTTCATTAAATTTTCTCTCGAGATTTAATCCTAAAAATCTTTTTCTCTGGGTGTTAAAGGTCATTTGGTTTTCCAAACTCACATTAATGGCTTGACCAGATTGTTTCACCATTTCATTGATAATGGTTACTTGACCTATCATATAATCTACCGTATAATCTACTCCTTCTGTAAGCACAACTCCATTTGCAGTTACTTTTACAGAACCACGCGGAACATTAATCGCGCCTAAAGAAATTCCTGTCCCTTGCGAACCTTTATATCTACCTTCGATGGTGTATCTAAGTGCTAAATTATTTTCAGAAGCAACTTGTTTTTGTTGGGTATACAGCTCATTGAAAACAAATTTCGGATCATTGCTTCCTAAAACAGATTCTAAGTAATTACCAAAAGGTTGAGCTTTGGTAAACATTACTCTTCCGTTTTGCGCATCTACCGTAATTCCTTGCACAAAGTCAAATAAACCATCTCCTTGTTGACCATTCGTATTGTTCTGAATATCGTTATTCACATTCAGTCTATCCCAATTGAATAATTTCAATAAATTTTGGTCTGCAACAGGTGTTCCCGGCAAATAATTTACTTTTCCACCGCTGTCATTATCACGATATAAAACGTTTAATAGGAAATTCTGCGAGTCAATTTGATTGGCATTTAATGAATACACGTTTTTCATCATTAAATTCCACATCGGTGAAGTGGTTTTTACGGAAACGTTCGGTTTCAATAATTTGGTAATCACCACTGGACTTTCTTCGGAAAATTCCCCTACTTTATAGACTTTGCTGTCACCAGAAACGGTGTAAGAAAAAGACGCCGCCAAAAGTTGATTATCATTTAATCTTTGATTCAAAGAAATATAACCCACTTGAGGATTAAAGGTATATTCAGCAGGATTTAATCTTTTTGCTTTTCGGTTAAAGATAAAATGTTCGCCGTCTTTATAACTGGGGTCACCTGTAGTATTCGGAAGTGATTGATTATTAATCGCGTTGTAGGTTTGGTTTACATCTCTTATTCCGCCAAGATTGGCTACGGCATTATAAACACCTAAATTAGAATTGTCTGGGAAACTTCCGCCTTCTCCTAAATCTCTAATCCCCAAAATACTTTTCTGCTCTTGCAAATTACCAGAACCTTGGTCTAAAACCCAAAGTTCTAATCGGGTAATCGAAATTCTAGAATTGATTAAAGGATAATTGGCTAAAGCGTTGTCATAATTATTTAAGAAATATTGGCCTAAAAAATAGTGCTGATTATCTTCGTAATCATAAGCGTTTATTTTGAAGGTTTGCATTACGCCACCTCCTTGAACTACAATATTTCTGGCTTCTCCTTGTTGCTGAGAAAACACCAAAGTTCCGTACGTTTTCCCTAATTGGAATTCTGTTTTTAGACCAAAAAGAGATTCAGAGCCTCTGATTAAATTGGTAGAAAGTGGCATGTTCACATTACCGAATTCTACTCTTTTTATAATTTTATCTTCGCCACCTTTTAGTGGATTTTTTGCTTCACTGATGGCTTGATTTTGTAAATCCCTCCAAGTTCCTTTCGCTTGCCAAACGAGATTCATTCTATTCTCAAATGCAAAACCAGATTGCGTGTCGTAATTGGCTTTGAGTTGAAGATTTTCTCCAACTTTCCCTAAAACTCCTAGCTGAATTCTCTGCTGAATATTAATCGCAAAATTGCTTCTGTTCTGCGGAAGAATTAATGGATTTTCAATTTTTTGGTGTAAACCTCCTAAATCAAAACTCGCAAAACCATTTGGAATCAATTCTATTTTATTGCTACCAAAAATGGTTTCAAAAATTTTATTTTTGATAGTCACACTTTGAATTAAGCCTTTCTTTTCGGCTTCTTTTTTGTCTTCTTTGTAGAGATTTCCACCAAAAGCTTTTTGCTGATAATAATCTTTGAGACTATTATTCAGGTTGTAAGTAGAATATTCTTTAGGAGTGAGAACTATGGGCGCTCCAGTTATGGTGTTTCCAATTTTTGGGTAGAGATAATACATACCCGTTTTTACATCATAGAACGCTTCGTATCTCGTAGGATTGGGCAAGGCATAATCTTTCCTTATAGAAATATTCGCTGTATCCGAAGGCTTTTGCTGCGCAAAAAATAACGCAGAAAAACATAAAAATACAATCGAAAAATAGATTTTATGCAGAGGAAAAGTTTTCTTCACTTGTGTTTATATCATTTTTAGAATTTGCTTCACCAATTCTTCAGTTTGCAAATCTGGATTTTGTTTTAAAATTCTATCGGCAATCTTCTCGCTCATCTTTTTAGGAATCCCTAAAACTTCTAAAGCAGATAACGATTCTTCTTTCACTTTATTGTCTGCAAAAGCAGAAATGTTCTCCGCAGAAACCCCGAATTTTTCTACCTTATCTCGTAAATCTACGATAATTCTTTCAGCGGTTTTAGCACCTACTCCTTTTACTTTTTGGAGCAAGGCAGAATTTTTATTGAGAATCGCTTGAGCAATGTCTTTAAGATCTAATGAAGAAAGCAAAATCAGCGCAGAAACTGCACCCACTCCATTTACAGAAATTAAGAGATTAAACATTTCTTTTTCTTCTTTGGTATAAAACCCAAAAAGCAAATGCGCATCTTCTCTGATAATTTGCTGCGTAAAAAGAAAAACTTCCTTTCCTAAAGAAAGTCGCTGAGACGTTTGCAAAGAAATGCCTACATAATAACCCACTCCATTTACCTCTATCACCACATAGGTAGGAGTAAGTTCTTGAACAATACCTTTTAATGAAAAAATCATAGTTTTTTAATAATCTTCAAAGATAACAAATCTCTAAAAATTAAAAAATCAATTTATAGGTATAAAACATGCAATAATTCGTAATTTTGGGAAGTTATAATATAAATAGTAAACAGATAATGAAAAACCTACTTCAGCTTTTAGAAGAAAACACCAAAAAATTCCCACAGAAAACCGCTCTTAGTTTTAGAAACGGTGACGAAATAGAGATTCTTACTTGGAAAAAATTCTGGGCAATGGTTTGCCAAACTGCAAACGGATTGCATACTCTAGACGTAAAAAAGGGAGATTGTGTAGGTGTTTTTTCTCAAAATTCTAAAGATTGGATTATTTTTGACGTTGCCGTGCAAATGTTGGGGGCGATTACCATCCCCATTTATGCCACCAATAATTATGACCAGACCGAATATATCATCAAGCAAACCGAAATGCAACATATTTTGGTGGGAGACACTCCTCAACTTGAAATTCTGAAAAGTGCCGAAAAACATTTGGGCAAAAAATTACATATTTTCACGTCTCATGTCATAAAAGACGAAGCCGAAAACATTACGTATTTCCCAGATTTCATCAAGCATTTTGCTACGGAAAGAAACCTCATCGAAATTACCGATGAAGATTTGGCAACCATTCTTTACACTTCTGGAACTACAGGAATCCCGAAAGGTGTAATGCTTACACATGGTGGTTTCAAAGCGGTAGTTGCGGCGCACAAAGAATTTTTCAGTTTCGACAATTTGTACGACATGAAATCTTTGGCATTTTTACCATTAAGTCATATTTTCGAAAGAAGCTGGACGCTTTTTGTGCTTTCTCAAGGTGGTGAAGTTGCCATTTTAGAAGACCCAAAAAATATCTTGAACACGCTGAAACACGTTCACCCAACTGCAATGTGTGCCGTACCAAGATTCTACGAAAAAGTATATCAAACTTTAATTAAAAAAATAGAAGCTTCTTCACCTACGAAACAAAAACTTTTCAAAAAAGCTTTGGAAGTAGGCGCTAAAGTGGCGGATAAAAAAAGAACTGGCGCTAAAGTTCCGTTTGGTTTACAATTACAGTTTAATTTTTTTGACAAATTGGTTTTCAGAAAAATTAAAAATGAATTGGGCGGAAATCTTTCGTTTTTACCTTGTGGTGGAGCGATGCTGAAAAAAGAAATTTCAGAATTTTTTGCAGCCATTGGTTTACCCGTGATTGTAGGGTATGGACTTACCGAAACCACCGCTACCGTTACTGCACTTCCTCCGAAAAATTATGTGTACGGAAGCGTAGGAAAAGCTCTACCAGGTGTAGAAATTAAAATAGGAGCAGATGATGAAATTTTGGTAAAATATCAAGGTGTAATGAAAGGTTACTACAAAAACGAAGAAGAAACGGCTAAAGTTTTCACGGAAGATGGTTATTTCAGAACGGGTGATGCTGGTAGAATAGACGAAGAAGGAAATCTCTACATTACCGATAGAATTAAGGATTTAATGAAAACTTCTAACGGAAAATATATTGCGCCACAAAGCATAGAAATCCCATTACAGAGCAATCCTTACATTGCTCAAGCGATGGTAATTGCCGAAGGAAAACCTTATGTTTCTGCGGTGATAGTTCCGAATTTTGAAACTTTGATGGAGAAATACGAAGAATTTAAAAATTACCTTTCTCTGAACATAGAAGAGAAGAAAAAATTACTAGAAACGCCTTTTATTAAAGAAACTTTTGAAAAAGTAGTGAATGATATTCAAAAGGAATTTGCAAGTTTTGAAAAAATTAAAAAGTTCAAACTTTTACCTGAAGAATTTACCATAGAACGTGGCGAAATTACTCCAACACTAAAAATAAAACGTAAAATTATTCTGGAAAAATTCAAAGCTTTGATTGAAGGAATGTATGCGTAGTCTTTATATATTTAAATTATAAAAACGGTTTTATTTTTGAAATAAACTTTAATGAAGAATATAATTATTTTGATTATTACATTCTCTTTATCTTCTTGTTTGCATCAACAAAAAAATACGCAAGGAATTTTTAAGGAAATTGTGGATGACCAAGAATATGAAAAAATGAATATTTATGCATGGAGTTTTACTCCAGAATTGACCGATTTATTAAAAAATGATGAAAACTTCAAATTCACAATGAAAGAAGTTAAAGAAGAAGATTTTAGTTTATATTATAAAGCTAAAAAATACGCTCCTCAGATAAATTGGAAAAATTACAAATCTAAAAGCAAAATAACTGAAATTAAAGACAATAACACATTACAAATTTCAACGCCGCTTTTTATAAGAGACAACCGGGAAGCTTTGATTCAACTTAAGACTTTTTATAAAAATGAGTTTAATGTCTATAAATATAAAAACGGTAAATGGATATTATCTTACAGTTTTGGAAATAGAATAAAAAATTAAAAATTCACCTATAAGCAAACCCCTCCAAAAATTTGGAGGGGTTTTGATTTGTAAAACTGTTATTTCTTTTTCTGTGAGAGAAGCCACTTGTAAAATTCTGGGTTAGAATAGGTAGAATCCCAAGAATTGTGATTATCATTTGGAAAGATAATGAGTTCTGCTTTTGGATTAATCGGGTGAACTTTCATCCAAAAATTAGTCGCGTTTTCTGGCAACACCACATCATCCATTCCACCATGATAAATTTTAAGGTTCATGTCCTTATAATTATGAATATTGGCAAGCATTACTCTGTCTGTAGGTGCACAAACAGAAGCTACTGCTGCAAACATTTCAGGGTGTTCTCCTGCCAGTTTCAGCGTTCCCCAACCTCCCATAGATAAACCTGTGAGGTAAATTCTAGACGCATCTATTTTATATTTCTGCACGATTTCTTGAATCAAAAAATACACGGCTTGTGTATCCCACCACATATTTTCGGGACATTGCGGCGCAAGAATTGCCACAGGTTCCTGCATTAAATTTTTATAGGTAAACGGACTGTGCGCTTTTACCATTTCTAAATTGGTTCCTCTTTCGCCAGAACCGTGTAAAAAAACAATCAACGGAACATTTCCTTTAGCGTTTTGAGGATAATCAAAAACATAGGAAATATTTTTTTCTACTTTCACTTCTTTCTTGAATTCTGCTTTTATTTCTTGAGCATTTGCTTGACTGATAAACCCAAAAACAAGTAATGCCGTGATTTTTAAAATGAATTTCATCTTCATATTTATTTAATGTTATACTTCTCTGATTTGAATTCTAATTTTTTAAGCCCTTGTTTGATTTCTGGTGCGTTCATAAACAACTTCCAAAGGAAACCTGTTCTGTAATTTTCAATCATGGGAGCGATCGTTCCTTGGTCAATAGCCAAATAACGTGGTGTAAACCAATTATCATAATGAATAGAAGTTGCATCAAAAGGACCTGCACTACCAATAAATTCTGGTTTCTGCGTGTACATAAATCTTAAAAAATTCATCGATTCTTTTGGAGAATACGGAAAACTACTCAAAGCAGCTGTTGGTGTAATCACGCCTCTATCTTCTGTAGGTTGATGCGCGGTATAGCCTACTCCACCGTCATTATTTCTAGTGTAACTTGCGGTAAGTCCCCAATAATTTTCGCCATAACCTTTCCAATTTTTAGGATTTTCTACACAATATTTATAATCAATGAGTACTTGATTTTTATTCAAATCAAAATAATTCTTGATGAGTTTATCACTTAAACCAGTTGGGTCTAAACCAATGTACGAATAATGTGCCCAAAATAAAGGACCTCCATATTCCTCAGAATAATTGTGTTTCACATAAAGCGGAAGTCCGTACTTAGATTTATCAGTAAGGTAAGTTCCGTTTCTAGTCCAACCTTGATAATAAGTTTCTGCGTCTATAGCATGTGTAGGCGATGAAGCTGCTAAAATATAAGTAATCAAACATTCATTATAACCTTGCAATGGGAAATTCATCTCCCACTGATATTCTGGTGACCAATGCCAATACAAGACTTTTTCGCCACCTTTGGTATACCAATTCCATTCAATTCCTTTCCAAAGTTCGTCACATTTTTGAGCCAATGCTTTTTCTTCTGCATTACCATCTTTAAAATATTCGCGAACCATTAAAATCCCTGAAGTGAGAAAAGCGGTTTCTACTAAATCTCCACCATTGTCTTTTCTGCCAAAAGGAACTACTTTCCCGGTTTCTCCATTAATCCAATGACTCCAAGCTCCGTGAAAACGATCTGCTTTCGCTAAGAAATCCATCATGGTATTGAGTCTTTTTACGGCTTCTTCTCTTGGAATAAAACCTCTTTCAACTCCTACCAAAACGGTTGCTAAACCAAAACCTGAACCACCTGTAGTCACTACATGTTTATCATTTTGAGGATAGATATTGTCTTCGTGATAGCGTTCTCTTCCGAGCAATGAATTAGGTTCTGCATAATCCCAAAAATATTTGAGTGCATCTTTTTGAACCTTATCCATTAATTGTTGGTCTGTTAATTTTGAAGTTTCTGTATTCTTGGTCTCAGTCACGGTTTTTTGAGACTGACAAGAACTCAGCATGAAACTTGCAAAAAGAAATATGATTATTTTTTTCATTTTTATTAATAATTAAACCTATTCGAATGAATTTTTAGAATCCATATTGAGTAGAATGGAAACCTAATTTCAGTAAACCTTGTTTTACATCTGGAGCATTCATAAACAATTGCCACAAAAATGCCGAACGATGATTTTCTACCATCGGCGCGATTGTACCCTGGTCTATTGCTAAATATCTTGGAGTAACCCAATTGTAATGTACAGAATATGCATCATAAGGTCCTGCTACACCGATGTATTTTTTATAATTTTCATTGTATAAAAATCTTAAAAAATTCATACTTTCTGCAGGCGTATAAGGCATATCCGAAATAGCTGCTGTAGGCGAAATTATTCCTAAATCGTTATTCGGTTGATGTGCTGCATAATCATCTCCTCCAGTTTGGGGATTTCTGGAATAACTTGCCGTTAAACCCCAACTTTTAGAATTATATCCTTGCCAGCTTTTAGGATTGGTAACACAGTACTGATACATGATTTTAGAATGATTTACTACTGCATCACCATAATTCACATAGTCATCTCTTAAACCTCTAGGATCTAATCCTAAGAAAGAATAATGAGACCAAAACATAGGACCAACTGTTCCGTTAGCTCCGTTATGATTAACTATTAAAGGAATGCCGTATTGTGAGGAAAATGTTTTTATAGCACCACTTCTTGCCCAACCTTCGGTGTAAACCGTTTTTTCAATAGCATAATTAGGTGAAGCTGCTGCTAAAACATAAGTGATTAAAGTTTCATCAAAACCTCGCAATTGGTGGTTCATCTCAAAATTATAATTGGGTGACCAATGCCAATACAAAACGTTTTGACCTTGAGTATACCAATTCCACTCGATTCCTTTCCATAAATCGTCTGCTTTTTTTGAAATGGCCAATTCTGTAGTATCTGAAGAATTTTTGAAATACTCTCTTACGCAGATTAAACCTTGAGCTAGAAAAGCTGTTTCTACTAAATCTCCTCCATTATCTTTTGTGCTGAAAGGAATAACATTCCCTGTATTCCCGTCCATCCAATGTGGCCAAGCTCCATGAAAACGATTGGCATTTTGTAAGAAATTAAGAGCGGTCGATAATCTAGAAACGGCATCGGTTCTCGTTACATAACCATTTTTAATCCCTACTAAAATCGTCATCAACCCGAAACCAGAACCTCCTGTGGAAACAACATGAGCATCTTGACCAGGATTATCTGTATGATATCTTTCTCTAGCTAATTTAGAATTAGATTGTGCATAATCCCAAAAATATTTAAGCGCATCTTTCTGAACCATTTCTACAATTTCTGGGTCTGTGTAAGCTTTGGGAGGATCTGTAGGATTTGTAGGTAAAGGTGTTCCTCCACCTTTTGGTGAATCATCTTCGTTGCAAGAGAATAAGAATAAAGATGAAATCAAAAAAATGGACAATATTTTTTTCATATTAATGGATCTAAAAAGAGCCATCATAAAGATGGCTCAAAATTATTATTATCTATTGTTCTTTTCGAGCTGATACAATGATGAAACTTCATTAGGTTTTAATGCCGCTTTATATATTCTAAACTCATCTAATTGACCAGCGAAGCTTGTTGCCCAATCTTCTTGACCACCTCCATTTTGAGAAGGCACGGTTTCAAATTGGTGATTTCCTATGACTATTTTTCCATTTGTACCTACCATTTGGAAAACTCCATAGCCAGGTGCATTGTTTACATTATCAATACTTCCAGGATTATCTGCAAACCAAGGAGCAGAGCCAATAAGTCCATTTGCAGGTGCATAAGCAAAGCCATTAAGATTACTAGCAGGTTCACCATTTAAATAACAACTTACTTTACTAGTAGTAGAGTCATATGTCATTGTAACATGGATCCATTTATTTTTTTGCCCATCTATATTCATAATAACACTTTGACCTCTCCAAACTACTGCACTTCTACCATTTTCAACTCCCAGTTTTAATCTTATTCTATCTGGGAAAGCTGTATCTGGGTTTTCAATAAATAAATTAATACCTCCCCAGAATTCAGTTGGTCTTACTATTGTAAAAATACCTTGCGCTCCTTTTCCTTGACCAGGCGTACTGGGAGAAACTGTATTTGCTGATTTCATCCAAAATGAAATAGTAAAATTATTGAGTGCTGTAATTGCTGAATTAGCATTAGCAACTGCATATCTTAATTGAGTTGCTGACCCATCATAAGCTTTACCTTTAGCGCCTACTGCATAAGCCACATTATTTGGTACTGCTCCTGTTATATTATTTCTTGAATCAGAAAGATTATCTTCAAAACTAAACTTAGCAACTAAATCACCTGAAGCTATTTCATCTGAATTTTCATAACCTCCAATTGCTGGATATGGAATAGGCAAGTTTTCTTTATCTATACTATCTTCGCAACTAAACAAAAAAGCACTAAGAATAAAAAGTGAACTTATTTTAAGTTTTTTCATAATAATTAAATTAAAGATTAATAACCTGGATTTTGTTGAGACAACCCTTTTGATTCATTGATAAAAGATTGAGGAATAGGATAAACCTCATGCTTGCCAACTACAAAAGTTTTTCCATTAGCAGCCATAGCAGCTTGAGCTTGACCTGTTCTAATAATATCATACCATCTGTCATGCTCAAAAGCCAATTCTAGTCTTCTTTCTTTGTAAATAGCTGTTCTTAAATCTGCTTGAGTTGTAGCGGTGGTATTCGCTAAGCCCGCTCTGTTTCTCACTTGGTTAAGGAATGGAGCAGCGGCACTTGTTTGGTTAAGTTCATTTAAAGCTTCTGCTTTCATAAGCAGAACTTCTGCATATCTTAAATATCTAATATTAGCGTCTGAATCATCATTACCAGAGAAATTAGAAGAATACGCTTTGTAGTTATAATAAGGATTCTCTACTGTAGCAGGAACTACTCTTCCATCATAAAGGGTAGAATTTCTAAAAATGATGGTTGCATCTCTTCTTTCAGTATCACCTTGTTCATTAAAAGCGTCTACTAATCCTTGAGAAGGAGTACTAAATCCCCAACCCCAGCCTCCAGCTCCACGAGCTCCTTGGGTCTGAGAATATTGTTGTATTCCTGGTTTACCTATACCGCCTTGTCCTTGAATTTCAAAAATAGATTCAGCATTGTTTTCTCCTGTAATTTTATAAATTTCTTGGAAATCTGGAGTTAATGAATACCCAGTAACCATATTACAGTTGTCTATAACTTGTTGCCATTTCTTTTGGTATAAAGAAACTTTTGCTAATAGAGCATAAGCTGCTCCTTTAGAAGCTCTACCTACGTTTGCTCCAGTATAAGCAGATTTTTCTGGTAATGCATTAATAGCGTCTCTTAAGTCTTTTTCTATAAATGCATAGACTTCTTCTTTTGATTTTCTTGTTAGTTGCATTACTCTATCATCTTCATTTCCTGGTACTGGGACATGATCTACAATAGGAACTCCTCCATAAGTTCTTACCAACGTAAAATAAGTAAATGCTCTAAGAAACTTAGCTTCTCCAATTAATCTATCTCTTAGTGCTGCATCTGCGTTATTTAACTGAGGTATAAAAAATAGTGCCTGATTACATCTATTTACGATTTGGTAATTAGCTTTGAAAACTTCTTCTATAGAACCTCCAGTTGGAGTAAAATTAAGTGCGTCTAATAAATTTTTATCGCCACCTGTATCTCCTGGAGAAGAGCCTTTATCTGCTTCATCACTTGCAATACTTGTGATACCAATCCATGAGAATGAACTTACATTCCAATCTAAAAATTTAGCATAAATTGTAGTTACGAATCCTTCAGCTCCAGCGTTATTATTATATAAGGATAAATCTTCTGCTGAAATTGACTGAGTAGGTTTTACATCAAGATAATCATTACTGCAACTTTGTGAAGACAAAGTAAAAAGCAGAATAGATGATAATAATATTATTTTTTTGTTCATGATTTCAAATTTTTAAAATTTAATATTAACTCCAAATACAAATGATCTCAAAGTAGGATAAGCATCTAGTTCTACTCCTGTTAAATCATATGGATTTCCGTTTGCATTAAGCTCTGGACTAAATCCAGAAAATTTTTGGATAATTATAGGGTTAATAGCACTTACATAAAGTCTAACATTTGAAAGATAATCTACAGTTTTACTTAATGTATAACCTAATGTAATGTTATTTACTCTAAAGAAATCTCCTGATTCTAAATAATAATCAGACGCAATTGGAACCGCATTAAAAGGTGCTGGGTTTACAGAATCTGTATTGGTAGCAGTCCAAAAATCATTAGCCACACTATATTCTATGTTTTCTCCAGAGAACCTTTGAGCTTTTTTACCATTATAAACTTTAGCGCCAAATGTTCCATATCCATTGGCTGAAAAATCTACATTTTTATATTTCAAGCCTATATTAACACCAAATGTAGACTTAGGAATATATGAGCCCATAAATTTTCTATCATCCAAGTCATTTGCTCCAGTTTTGCCGTCACCATCTACATCTACATAGGTAAAATTACCATTGGCATCTTTTCCTGAAACTTCCCATAACCAGAAACTTCCTAAAGGTTGATTAACTGCCAATTCTGAAAGCAATTTAGTATATTGTCCATTACCAAGACTACCTCCTCTGATTGGGTTAATTCCTGGCATTACCTTATTTAACTTGTTATCATTAAATGAATAATTACCACTAATACTATAAGTAAGATCCTGAGTTATTTTGTCATCCCAGCTTAATCCTAACTCAAAACCTTTATTTGTAACTTCACCTAAATGAGCATATCCATTATTTGAAATCCCTGAAGTCATGAGCGGAACAGAAGCTAGAATTATATTTTTAGTTACTCTATTATACAAATCTACAGAACCTTTTAATCTTCTATTTAATAATTCATAATCTAAACCAACTGTAGATTCTTCCGTAATTTCCCAAGAAAGATTTGGGTCATAAACTTGATCTATTGTATTACCACTTGAAGATGTTAAACCACCAAATGCATAATTATAAACATCTCCTGTGGCAAAAGGTAAAATATTTAATGGTACATTTTGGTTACCTAATCTACCCCATCCTCCTCTTAATTTTAAAAGGTTAATTACTGAATTATCTTTTAAGAAATTTTCTTCAGAGATGACCCAACCTAAACCAAATGCAGGGAAATTACCCCATTTATTACCTTCTGTAAATTGAGAAGATCCATCTCTTCTAATTGTTGCAGAAAATAAATATTTATTCATTAATTTATATTGAGCTCTAGCAAAGTAAGAATTTGTCCTATTATCATTGAAATTTTTACTATTTATAGTAACAATTTGACTTTGATAATTTTGTCCATCTAAATCCCAATAATTACTATTAGCAATCATGTTTTTTCTCTGCATATAGAAGTAATTATCTCCACTTCTTTCAGAAACTTCCATACCTACTGTTGCTTCAATATCATGTATTCCTATTCTTTTATTATAGGTTACAAAATTAGTTAACAACCAATTAAAATAATCAGTTTTAGAATTGCTTAAAAGATTAATAGGATCTGTTGCAAGATAATTAGAAGGTAATCTTGTAGGATCAGCTGCTAGCCAAATTGCTTTAGAATCTGCATAGTTGTAACTTTTAAAATTATAATATTCTCCATTAAATTGAGAAGTAAATTTTAAATTTTTAACGATATTCATATCTAATTTAATACCTCCTTGCATCAAAACTGATTTCTGTTTTTCATTAAAGAAATTTAACTGTGCAAGTGGATTGCCAACGTTATTAAATGATGAACCTGTAGGAGATGCAAATCCATTAGCACCTACAAAAGACACTCCATATTTTCCGTCTGGATAATATAAAGGAACTATAGGAGATTGTTTGTAAGCAGTAGTAAATGTCCCTAGAGGTTTAGGAGTAACATTATTAAATGCGATGCTGAAGTTTTGTGAAACAGTTATTCCTTTAGAGATTTTAAACTCATTATTAGTTCTTACCGTAGCTCTATTAAAGTCTGTTCCTTTCAATATTGCCTTTTCATCATAATTACTTAAACTTAAGAAATATTTTGCGTTTTCTGATGCACCTGATAAAGAAACATTGTGCTGATTGTAAGTACCTACTCTAGTTATTGCATCAAACCAATCTGTATTAATTGGCTGATCTTGTGAAAATTTTGTACTTGATAAAGCTGTGTTAGTATAATATGAAAATAAATTACTACCAGCCATTTTAACTTTTTTCAAAGGCATTCTAGCTCCTGTAAATCCGTCATACTCTACAGTAATTTTTTTCCCTTTTCCGCTTTTAGTTGTTACAATGATTACACCATTAGCAGCTCTGTTCCCATAAATAGCCAATGCTGATGCATCTTTTAGAATATCATAAGATAAAATATCATTTGAATTGATATTGTTAATATTATCTACAAACATTCCATCTACTACATATAGAGGATTTCTACCACTTAATGCTGTTCCTAAACCTCTAATAATTACCGTAGGTGTAGACCCTGGTAAATCTGAAGCAACAACTGTAACTCCAGAGGCTTTACCTTGAATAGCTTGAGTAGCATTAAGAACCTTTACCTTGGTTACATCTTCAGTGCTAAGTGAGCTTATGGAAGTAGTATTATCTACTTTTTTTCTACTACCATAACCAATCATCACTACCTCTTCTATTTGCTTTTCTTTAAGCGAATCTTTTGTTTGAGCGCTTAATTCTTGATATCCTGCAAATAAGTAAATTGCAGCTATCATACTAGTTAATTTCACAGTGTTTTTAACCATAACAATAATGAATTAAAATTTATTTTTTATTATCTTATTTTGAGACAAAACATAAAATCAAATGTACAATTTTATTTAATCCATAACATTTATTTTGTTAATTTTTTAAAAAAAATGTTAAAAATCATTAAAAAAGTAAATCTGAAGCCTTTATACAAGCTCTTTTTTATGAATTACTCAACTTTTGCAATTTCTGTTTTTTTTGAAATACCATTATTATTGAAGGCCTCTATCTGAAAATAATAGGTATCTGCAGCGTCCATCCCTGTAAAATAATAGTCATTCTTACCATAAACCATAATACTTCCGTACATCTTGTCTGGAGACTTTCCAAAGTAAATTACATAGCCATCTGCTAAGTTATTTTGCTTCCATTTTAGCCATGAACTTCTTCTCTCCCCTCCTTTTTCTTTTGGATTTCTCAGAACCACAAAATTTTCTACTTTTTGAGGTTTTTCACCACTTCCATTTCCGAAAACTCTTAATCCACTGATGGCAAATTTGCCAGTAGGCATTTTAATATTTTGAATTTTAAGATATCTTGCGGTAAATGGTTTTTCTATTTCTATATAATCGTGAGGTACATCTTTGGTGTTATTTGACTTATCTACCACTAATTTCCAGTTTTTTTCGTCATCCGAAGCGTAGATTTTATATTGATGAGATTTACCTAAAGTTTTACCTAAAAACTCAGCATCTTGGTCTGCAAAATTGATTTGAATAGCCTTCACTAAGGATTTTTCGCCTAAATCTGTTTGTATATATTCATTAGCGCCACCAGTTTTAGCACTCCAATACGTTTTAATATCTTCATCTACTGCAAAATTGGGTTGAAAACTTCCTAAAGTAGAAGAAACTTTAACAGGTTTATTGTAATTTAACAACATCCAACCTGTAAACAAACCTTTAATATGGTCTGCATTTTTATTTGGAAGATAAGTAGGATAATCTCCGTAAGCTGTATTACTGTACATCACATCATCTTGATCAAAACCAGCTGGCCAAATTCCAATCCTTCTTTCAAAATTATTTTTTTGGCTAATGACCATGGTAGAAACATGCCAATATTGTCCGAAATTATCTTGATAAGTAGCACCATGTCCAGCTCCTCTTGCAAAACCACCCGGTTTATATGAGAAAGGATTGTGTTTTTGATAAGAAAATCCTTCCAGCGGATTATTGCTCACATAAACTCCATCTGCGTAACCGCTAAACTCAGTTCCAGGAGCGCCATATTGCAGATAATACTTATTATTATGCTTAGTTACCCAAGCTCCTTCCATAAATGGTTTGAGGAAAGTATTATCATTATATTCTCCAAATCTTTCCCAACCGTGATCATCTGGATGCAAAGACATCAATGGTTTTACGTAACCTTCAGATTGCAATGTTTGTGTATTAATCTCAGTTCCTAGAAGTGGAAATTCATTGCTAGAGCCCCAATACAAGAAGAGTTTTTTCAAATCTTTATCATACAAAAAGGCGGGATCCCAAGCTCCTACTTTAAAATTATCTACCGCAATTTCCCATTCATCTTTTGTAGGATTTTTAGATTTCCAAATGGCAAAATTCGGTCCGTGTGTAGAACCTATTACATACAATTCATCGTTCATTTCGAAAACTGCAGGTGCACATAATTCATCATAAACTTGATGATTAACATCTAATTTATGGTCTACTTTACCAGCTTCTCTGTTTGGAAATTCGTTTTCGGGTTTTAAGAATTTTCTAGAAATAAAATTCCAGTTTAACATGTCTTCACTCCACCAATATCCCCATTGATTGGTACTAAAAAGGAAATATTTCCCTTTGAAATTAACAATTACTGGGTCTGCAGTTGCTCTATGTTTTCCTTGAGTTGCAAAATTAGGAATGGGAGTATATCCGTAATCTATATTAATAGGATTACAATAAGTTTTCTGCTGTGCCGAAAAGAACACAACAGAAAACAATGCGATGATAAAAGCTCTCATATTTTGAGATTTATTTATTCCAAGTGATTTTTTGAGAAACGGTCTTTTGAGAATCACCTCCTACAAAAATTTCAAATTCACCAGATTCCCAATCGTATTTTAGGTTATTATCATAGAATTTTAAATCTTCTGGAGTTACATTGAAGGTAACCGTTTTGGTTTCACCAACTTTTAAATACACTTTTTGGAAACCTTTTAATTCTTTTACTGGTCTTGTATTGCTACCTACCATGTCTCTGATGTATAATTGTACGATTTCTGCACCGTCGAATTTTCCAGAATTTTTCAATTCTACAGAAACTTTTAAAGTTTGATTTCCTTTTAAATTTTTAGAACTTACATTTAGATTATTGTAAGCAAACTGAGTGTAACTTAAACCATAACCGAAAGGATAAAGCGGAGTGTTACATTCGTCTAAATAATTAGAACGGAATTTATCAAATTGGCATTTTTCAGTAGATGATTGAGAAAGTGGTCTTCCTGTGTTTTTGTGATTGTAGAAAATAGGAACTTGACCTACACTTCTTGGGAACGTCATCGGTAATTTAGCTGAAGGATTTACTTTACCAAAAAGTACATCCGAAATTGCTAAACCAGCTTCTGATCCTGGGAACCAAACATTAAGAATAGCATCTGCTAATTCACTTTCTTCATTGATTTCCATAGCCCTACCAGCAAATAATACCAAAACAATTGGCTTACCTGTTTTTTTCAATTCTTTTAATAAATCTTTTTGAGCTTGTGGAACAGAAATATTGGTTCTAGAACTAGATTCACCGCTCATTTCAGCAGTTTCACCAATGGCAAGAAGAATTACATCTGCTTTATTAGCAACCTCAATTGCTTCTTTCAACATTTCTTCTTTGCTTCTGCTGTCTCTGTAAGTGTTTTTGCCAAACATAGCAGCATTTTGTTCGAAAGTTGCATCATAATCTATATTAGAACCTTTAGCATAAGTAAAATTCACAGAATTCCCAAAAGTCTTTTTAAGACCTGCTAAAAGTGAAATCGCTTCTTTATGTTTTGCGGCAACGCTCCAAGTTCCCGGCATGTTTTCAGCATTGTCTGCTAATGGCCCAATTACAGCGATATTTTTTTGAGATTTTAAAGGAAGAATTTCATTTGAGTTTTTCATTAAAACCATAGATTGTGCTGCAATATTTCTGGCAATATCTCTGTTTGCCTGACTGTAAACTTCATTTTTTGTTCTGTTTGCATCACAATATTTATATGGATCCTCAAAAAGTCCTAAATCATATTTTGCTTCAAGAATTCTTTTTACTGCTAAATCAATTTGTTTGATATTTACTTTTCCTTCTTGTACAGATTTTTTAAGGGTAGTAAGAAAACCTTCGCCTACCATATCCATATCTACACCAGCGTTCATTGCCAAAGCCGAAACTTGTTGTAAATCTCCCATTCCGTGGTCTATCATTTCATTAATACCAGTATAATCAGTCACCACGAAACCTTTGAATTTCCATTGATTTCTAAGAACTTCTGTCATCAACCATTTGTTTCCTGTTGCAGGAATTCCGTCTACTTCATTAAAAGAAGCCATCACAGAACCTACACCTGCATCTACAGCAGCTTTATATGGAGGAAAGTATTCATTATACATTCTTACGTGGCTCATGTCTACTGTATTATAATCTCTACCAGCTTCTGGAGCTCCATACAATGCAAAATGTTTTACACAAGCCATTATAGTATTATTCAGAGATAAATCTTTTCCTTGATATCCAAACACCATTGCTTTTGCCATTTCGGAACCTAAATAAGGATCTTCGCCAGCTCCTTCTGCTACTCTTCCCCATCTTGGATCTCTAGAAATATCTACCATTGGCGAGAAAGTCCAGTTAATACCACTTGCACTTGCTTCATTTGCTGCTACTCTTGCAGATTGCTGCACTAATTGAGTATCAAAAGAAGAAGCCAAACCTAGAGGAATAGGAAAATTGGTTTCATAACCATGAATTACATCCATCCCGAAAAGCAAAGGAATCTTTAAACGGCTTTTCTCTACGGCAATTTTTTGAACTTCTCTAATTTTTTCTACTCCTTTAATATTAAAGAGACCTCCTACTTTTCCTTCTTGAATTTTCTTTGCAATATCAGAACTTTGAGCTTGTCCCGTGGTTATATCACCAGCTCCGGGAAGATTAAGTTGACCTAGTTTTTCGTCTAATGTCATCTTTTTCAACAAAGAATTTACGAAAACAGACTTTTTAGATTGATACTCTTTTGTTTGGTAATTGTAGTACGGTTTATTTACAACTTCTTGAGAATGAGCGTAACCAGAAATTAATACTACTGCTAATAAGAATTTTGACTTTATGCTAAACATAATTTTAATTTTAAGGTTAAAGTTAGATAATTATTTTTGAGGAAAAAAAATTTTAACAATAAAAAAACCGAGAAAATTCTCGGTTTAAATATTATTGATTTTCGCGCATTTGAGCATCTAAAACGGCTATAGTTGCCAAGTTTACAATTTCATCTACACTTGCTCGCATTTGTAAAACGTGTACCGGTTGTTTCAGTCCTAATAAAATAGGTCCTACTACTTGTGCTACTTTCATTCCTCTTATAATTTTATAAGAAAGATTTGCACTTTCTAGATTTGGGAAGATAAAAGTATTGGCAGGAGTTTTTCCTAATTTTGAGAAAGGATAATCTTGAAGATGATCTGCACTCATCGCAAAATCTGGCTGAAACTCTCCATCTACAATCATATCTGGATATTTTTGATGTAGAATATTTACTGCTTTTGCTACTTTTTTAGACGTCTCAGAATTGGCCGAGAAATTTTCGTAAGAAAGCATAGCAATTCTTGGTTGAATAGCGAAAGATTTAATTGCATATTCAGCCATTTTTGCAATGTTAGCCATTTCTTCTGGTGTAGGATTTACATGGATAGAAGTATCAGCAAAGAAATAAGGTTTTTTATCTGATAAAATCATCATCATAGAAGCAATTTTATCTACTCCTTTTGCTTTTTCTATAATTTCTAAAACAGGTCTCAGAACAGTTCTGTAATTTTTAGAATATCCTACAATGAGCGCATCCGTGTCACCATGTTGCAACATGAGTGGCCCGAAATAATCTCTGTTTCTTACCAATCTTTTGGCAATATATTCATTAACCCCTTTTCTATTGCGAAGTCTCCAAAGCGTTTCTCTATATTTTTTACGATTTTCGTCTTGGTCATCATCCATAGGATCTACAATCGGAACGTCTAGATGAATTCCGAATTTTTCCATTTGTTCTTTGATGAATTTTTTCTCTCCTAATAAAATAGGATGAGCAATTCCTTCTTCATAAAGAATTTGTGCAGCTTTCAATACATTATATTCTTCAGCATTTCCTAGCGTAACACGTTTTGGGTTAGAACGCGCTCTGTTTTGCATCATTCTGATGAGTTTTTCATCTCTACCCATTCTATCTAGCAACTGATTTTCGTATTCTTCAAAATCGGCAATCGGTTTTCTAGAAATTCCACTTTCCATAGCCGCTTTTGCTACTGCAATGGAAACTTTGGTTAATAATCTATTATCAAATGGTTTCGGAATGAAGTATTCTCTACCAAATCCTATATTTTTAACATTATAAGCCAATTTCACCATTTCAGGAACCGGCTCTTTTGCTAATTCTGCGATTGCTTTTACAGCAGCCAATTTCATTTCTTCATTAATTCCAGTAGCTTGTACATCTAATGCACCTCTGAAAATATATGGGAAACCAAGAACGTTATTCACCTGATTAGGAAAATCACTTCTTCCCGTTGCCATAATAACATCTGGTCTGGTTGCGATAGCAAGATTATAGTCAATCTCTGGAGTAGGATTTGCCAAAGCAAAAACCACAGGATTTTCAGCCATTGAACTAAGCATTTTCGCAGTCATAACATCTCCTTTAGATAGACCAACAAAAACATCAGCCCCTTCTAAAGCTTGTTCCAATGTAGAAATATCTGTTTGTGCTATAAAATCTAATTTTTCTGGAGTAAGATTTTCTCTCTTATGATTAATTACTCCTTTAGAATCGCACATCAATACGTTTTCTTTTTTAAGACCTAGTGCAATGTATAATTTGGTACAAGCAATTGCAGCTGCCCCTGCTCCATTTACCACCATTTTCACCTCATCTATTTTTTTATCTGCCAATTCTAACGCATTAATTAATGCTGCTGCAGAAATAATGGCTGTTCCGTGTTGATCATCATGCATCAAAGGAATATTAAGCTCTTCTTTCAGTCTTTGTTCTATGTAGAAAGCTTCTGGCGCTTTGATATCTTCCAAATTGATTCCTCCAAAAGTGGGCGAAATTCCTTTAACAATTTCTATAAATTTGTCTGGATCTTTTTCGTTAATCTCAATATCAAAAACATTGATATCTGCAAAGATTTTAAACAATAATCCTTTCCCTTCCATTACTGGTTTAGAAGCTTCTGCACCGATATCTCCCAATCCTAAAACAGCAGTTCCATTTGAAATTACAGCTACTAAGTTTCCTTTGGTGGTATATTCATATATAGTAGAAGGATTTTTTTCGATTTCTAAACAAGGTTCTGCTACACCTGGTGAATAAGCTAAGGATAAATCTCTCTGTGAAGAGTGAGGTTTAGAAGGAATGACTTCTATTTTTCCTTTAGGTTCATTTCTGTGATAATCAAGCGCAGCGTTTCTAAATTGCTCTTGATCTCTATGCGTTTTATTTGACATAAATTTTTAAAAATTTAATTAAAAGTAAATTCTATATTAAAAAAAGAAGAGGAAATATTTTTTATTCCTCTTGATTGAAAATGTATTTTTTATGATACTCTACTAGGCTTTCTATAGGTCTTTGTACAATTTTCCCTACGGTAAGATTGAGTTCTGCGGCGGCAGATCTCA
Source organism: Cloacibacterium sp. DMC96 (assembly GCF_056313765.1). NCBI lineage: Bacteria > Pseudomonadati > Bacteroidota > Flavobacteriia > Flavobacteriales > Weeksellaceae > Cloacibacterium > Cloacibacterium sp. DMC96. The sequence continues at coordinate 26,910 of NZ_JBQUZQ010000002.1, forward strand.
AAATATCTTCGTACACAAAAGCGATAGAACCAATAAAGTTAATCTCTGCTTCTCTGGCTTCTTCATAAGGAAGCACTTGATATTCAAAGAAATTTTTCATCTCATCAAATATCATATTTTGAAAATATGGATGTGATTTTTTGAGGACTACAAATTTATTAAATTCTGCGAGATAAGCATTAGCCCTAGGATTGTGATACATATTTCTAATGGCATCTTCTATCGTAAGATGATAAGTAGCCATAAAATCTTCGTGTAAATCTTTGGGCAATTTTTTCATGAAAAACCTGCGCAACAATTGTTTACCAAGCGCAGAACCACTTCCTTCGTCACCAATTAAGAATCCTAATGATGGCAAATCTCTCCTTACGGTTTCTCCATCAAAAAAACATGAATTAGAACCTGTTCCTAGAATACAAACAATTGCAGGTTTACCATTGTAAGCTGCATAAGCAGCAGCCGTCATATCTTCTTTTACAATCACTTTAGCATGTGGAAATGCTTTTTGTAAATTAACTTCTACCAAAGCCGCATTTTCTGGAGTTCCGCAACCAGAACCGTAAAAATAAATTTCTTTTAAATGTTCTTTCAGAAAATACAGATGCTGATTCTTCTCAATTTCTTGAGGAATCAAATCTGCATTAATAATATTTGGATTAAAACCGAGTGTTTCGGTCTTTTGAGAAATCTTACCAGAATGATCTAGAATTACCCAGTCACATTTTGTAGAACCACCGTCAACAATTGCAATCATACACAAACCGTTTAAATTGCTAAATTAGGAAAATCTTTTTTATTCTATGCTTTCCTCATCTTTTAGGTCTAGCCAATGATCTATTTCATCTTCTAAATAATGAGTCTGTAATTTAAGGGCAAACATAAAATCATCTGGCACAGAAGCTCTATCTCCAGTTTCTATGTCCCATATTTCGTCTGAGAGATTTTCGAATTCTGAGTAGATTCTTTTGAAGCGTGGATTATGCTCTTCTAAGTCCTTAATTTTTTCTTGCTTATACTGAAATTTTCTGTATGGTCTTGGGGTTTTCATACTTTTACTTTTTGATTTGGTGTGGTAAATATCAATGAACAATCTGGTGTCAAGACAAAAAAATCACTTTCATATATAATTGAAAATGAATTTTTTATCAGGTTTTGATGGCGTATTTTGTTATACTAAATTATATATTTTTTTGTTATAAAAAAATAATTAATGATAATTTATTAAACTTTAACATTTAAGTTTAAATTTGTAGTAAGAAAATTTTATGAAACAACTTTTATTAAAACAAAAGCAAGTTCTATTTTTTATTATTGCGGGAGGTTTAAGTGCGATCGTAGAAATTGGGAGTTTTAAATTATTCAGTGTTAATATCCCACGTTTTTATTCTAGTGAGACTAATTTTCACGGAATTCATTTTCCGTTGAGCAACATATTATCTACTACTTGTGGCATCGTTTTCAATTATTTTTTAAGCATTTGGTTTGTTTTCGAACGCGGGAAGCACTCTAAAAAAAGGGAATTTGCTTATTTTATGGTGATTTCTTTTTTCTCTACCATATTGAGTTTATTATTTTTCCAATTATTTTACAATACCATCTTTAGAGATAATCTAGACCTGATTATTTACACCTTCAGTCCACAGATTTTAAGTAAAATTGCCGCCATTGGATTGGTTTCTATCCTTAATTATTCGATCAAGAAAAACGTAATTTTTAATGGTTAAAAACATGAAAAGAGCACTTAATTATCTTTGGCGAGGCTGGATGGTTTTACTTGCCGGAATTCTACTTATTCTATTCTTTATTCCTGTCTATTTGCTCTCCATAAAAAAAGAACACTATAAATATGCTTACTTTTTCGTGAGACTTTGGTGTAAAGGTGTTTTTTACGGCATGGGATTCAGATATGAACTCATTAATAAGACCAACAAAAAAATTGACAGAAACCAACAATACGTTATTATTGCCAATCATACTTCGATTGTAGATATTTTTATTCCGGTTTTATTATTCCCTCATCATCCTATTTGTTTTGTTGGTAAAAAGGAATTGGTTAAAATTCCTATTTTCGGTACTATCTATAAAAGAATCTGTGTAATGGTAGACAGAAGTTCGCCCAAAAGCAGAGCAGAAGTCTATGAAAGATGCGCAGAACGTATGGAAGAAGGAGACAGCATTGTGATTTTTCCAGAAGGAGGCGTTCCAGATGACACGTCTGTCATTTTAGACAAATTTAAAGATGGAGCTTTTATTTTATCTAACAAACACCAGTCTCCACTTGCTGTTTTTACGATTGTAGGATTGAAAAAAATGTTTCCTTTTGACCATGGAAAAGGCTTTCCAGGAAAAATTAAAATTTATTTTAATGATATTTTAGAGCCAACAAAAAACATACAAGAATTGAAAGAAGTTTCACATAATCTTATTAAATTTACCCTTCAAAATAATTAAAATCACTATTGTATCATTTCGAGAAAATAGTAATATATTTGTTAGCATAATTTCTAAACAGGATTTATAAAAATAAATTAAAAACAAAAATATGGACACTAACCAAAACAAACAAAGCTATGCTTTACCGATTGCAATGATGTTTGCACTCTTTTTTATGATTGCCTTCGTTACAGGTTTACAAAATCCGATGGGAGTAATTGTAAAAAACCAATTTCAGGCAAGTAATTTACTTTCACAATTAGGTAATTTTGCCAATTTTCTCGCCTATGCTTTCATGGGGATTCCTGCAGGTCTAATGCTGCAAAAAATTGGTTATAAAAAAACTGCTCTTACTGCAATTTTGGTAGGTATTGCTGGTGTAGCAATTACTTTCTTCTCTGGTAAAATCGAAAGTTTTGCCGTTTATTTAATCGGAGCATTTGTAGGTGGTTTCTCTATGTGTATGCTAAATACTGTAGTAAACCCTATGCTGAATACTTTAGGTGGAGAAGGAAAAAGAGGTAACCAATTATTACAATTCGGTGGTACATTAAACTCTATGGGAGCTACTATCGTTCCAGTATTAGTAGGTTATTTAATGGGAGATGTAGCAAAAGCTACTATTTCAGATGCTAATCCAGCATTATTCTTAGCAATAGGAATTTTTGTTTTGGCATTTATCGTATTATATTCTATGAGCATTCCAGAGCCACACATTGTAGCAGAAAAAAGCACAGAAAAAAATACACACAGTCCATTATCATTCAGACACTTTGTATTAGGAGCGATTGCAATTTTCGTATATGTAGGTGTAGAAGTAGGAATCCCTAACATTGCTAATCTTTATATGACTGGCGATTTACAAATTAATGCTACCACTGCAGGAACTGTAGTAGGAACATATTGGTTCTTAATGTTAGTAGGAAGATTAACTGGAGGAGTTTTGGGTTCTAAATTTTCTAGTAAATCAATGTTAAGTTTCGCAGCAGTTCTAGGATTAGTATTTGTACTTTTAGCAATCTTCTTACCAAAAGACCAAATGGTAAGTATGCCTGTTTTCCAATCTGATATTTCTTTCGGATTAGCACAAGTTCCGGTAAGTATTATGCTATTGGTATTATGCGGATTATGTACTTCTGTAATGTGGGGAGGAATCTTTAACTTAGCTACAGAAGGATTAGGAAAATATACTGCAGCTGCATCTGGTATTTTCATGGTGATGGTTTGTGGTGGAGGAATTATCCCAGCAATCCAAGGTTATGCTGCTGATATCTTCGGATATGTACAGAGTTATTGGGTAGTAGTAATTGGTATTTCTTATATGCTATTCTATGCATTAGTAGGAAGCAAAAACGTAAACAAAGACATTAAAGTTGACTAAAATGAAAGAAAAATATGCAATTGGTATCGATGTAGGTGGTACCAATACCAAATTCGGTATCGTAAATAAAAAAGGTGAAATTCTAGTTCAAGACAGAATTAAAACCAATGAACATGATAACGTAGAAGCTTTTATAGATGATTTAGCAGAAAAACTTAATCCTATGATTGAGCAATATGGCGGTCCAGAAGCATTCGTAGGAATAGGAATGGGCGCTCCTAATGCTAATTATTATCAAGGAACAATAGAATATGCTGCCAACCTAAAATGGAAAGGTATTATTCCTATGGCTGAACTTCTAGAACAGAAATTTAAAATTCCAGCTAAATTAACTAATGATGCTAATGCTGCTGCTGTAGGAGAAATGCAATATGGTGCTGCTAAAGGAATGAAAAACTTCATCACCATTACTTTAGGAACTGGAGTAGGAAGCGGAATTATCATTGATGGAAAAATCGTTTTAGGACACAACGGTTTTGCGGGAGAATTAGGTCACGTAATTGTAAGAAATGGTGGTAGAGAGCATAAAGGAACTGGACTTAAAGGTTCTTTAGAAGCTTACGCATCTGCAACAGGTGTAAGAGATACCGCTATTGAATTATTACAAGAAACCCAGCACTCTCCTAGTTTATTAGAAAATTATCCTATCAATGAATTAACCAGTGAAACCGTATTTAAATGCGCAGAACAAGGAGATTCTTTAGCCAACGAAGTTTTCGAATTTACAGGTCAAATTTTAGGAGAAGCTTTAGCTACTTTCGTACATTTTTCTGCACCTGAAGCCATTGTACTTTTCGGTGGATTAACCAAAGCTGGAGACCTTATCATGAAGCCAACCAGACAAGCTATGGAAGACAACTTATTACAAGTTTTCAAAAATAAAGTTAAAATTTTGTACAGTGACTTACAAGAAGCAGATGCTGCAATTCTTGGGGCAAGCGCTTTAGTATGGTAAAAATTTTAAAAAATAAACAATCATTATTTTGGGCAGGCTTATTGTTTGCCCAATTTCTTTTATTCTATATCTTTTCAAAAAACGAAATAATCGTTCAGCAATTCACTGCTTTTTTTCATTTCAAAAAAGAATTTCAAAATGAGCTTTTCTCTCATTTCAAATATTCTTTTGGGGATGTTTTTTATATCATTTTTATCTTTTTCCTTTTATTTTTTCTTTTCAAAAGTATTAAGAGTAGAAACTTTAGAGTTCTATTGATTATACTAAATATTTCTTATTTTATTTATCAAATTTCGTGGGGAATGCTGTATTTCCAAAAACCTCTTTATGACAAAAATAAAGTAGAAATCTCCACCAAAGAATTAGAAAAACTTACTTTAAAATACATTGCATTAACCAATCAAGAAAGAAAAAAATTTGAAACAAAGCATGTATTCAAAATTAAAAACATTGAAGTATTAAAGTCAAGCATTCTTCATTCTCAAAAACGCTTACCAGAAGAATATTATCCATTTAAAACGTCAAATATTGACAACTTTAAATCGAGCTTATTTAATCCAATGATAAGCTATACAGGAATCCTAGGCTATTACAATCCATTTACCACAGAAGCACAGTATAACGCTGAATTACCTAACACTTACATTCCTTTTACTTTGTCTCATGAAAGTGCGCATCAATTAGGTTTTGCAAGGGAACAAGAAGCTAATTTTATAGGATTTCTCATTTGTGAAAATTCAGATAGTTCTGAACTTAAATATAGCGCCTATTTATATGTGACTAAAAGTTTAATTAATGCTCTACAAAACTCTAATCCAGAGTTTGCTTCTCAATCGAGTTTATTTATTTCTAAGGAAGTGAAAAGAGATTTAAAAAACGAACGATTATTCAAAGAAAAAAACGATTCTTTTATCGCCGAAATATTCTATTTCACCAATGATATTTTCTTAAAATCAAACCAACAAGAAGGTAGCGTTACTTACTCTTATTTCATTGATTTACTTGTGCTATACGAACGAAGAAAGGCATAAAAAAAGAATCACATCCTAGGATGTGATTCTAAAAACACAAATGATGAAAAAAAATTTATTGCTTTCGAGCGATAGCTCATTGAAAGCGGTGTAAAAATACATATTTCTTTCATACTAACAAAATTTTTTACATTTTTTTTCAACTAATTTTTGTCATTTCTTCATTATGAAGCATTAAGATATTATTATTCACTAAAAATTGTAATAAAAGAAACTATTTGAAAATTTATTTTTTGAAAATTAGAGAAATAATCATAATTTATATCCAAAAAAAAGCAATAAATATTTAAAATATTTATTGCTTAACTTGTAGCGAAGACGGGATTTGAACCCGTGACCTTTGGGTTATGAATCCAACGCTCTAACCACCTGAGCTACCTCGCCGTTTTTCGTGGTGCAAATATATAAATAATTTTAAAGTCTACAAATTATTTTAGCTGTAATAATTCTAAAATTTCAGAAAAATTTTCTGGGTTAGCTATAATCTTATTTTTAGCATCTACTATATAGAAAGTTGGTGTAGCATGCACATTATAGGTATCTACATAACTGCTGTACCAACCTTTGAGTTCTGTGTCATTAATCCAAGGTAACATTTTTACTTTATCGGAATAAGATTTAGCATCAGAATCTAAAGAAAGGCCTACTACTTCTATATTTTTTTCTTTCAATTTATTATACTGAAGCACCATTTCTCCAATTTCTTTTTCGCAGTGAGAACAAGTAGAAGACCACAATATGATAATCTTTTTATCTGCTTTCACATCGTGTAGAGATTTTACTTTAGTATTTACAGGATTTACGAAAGTATTATTTGGAATAATCTTTCCAATTTCTGTATTTGCATTAGATTTTATAGTATTGGCTAATCTATCATTGATGGTACATTTTAGATTTTTGGCTTCTGTAAGATATTTTTCTTTTAAATCTTTAATGCTGTAAACATTAAAAATTTCAATTAATTCCGACAGTATTGTTTGTCCACGAGGCGTTTCTACATTTACTGCAGTAAGTAATTTATCTACTTCATCGCCTAAATTTGATCTGCTTGTATTGCTTAAGAAAACCATGAGAATAGGCTTGAGCAATGAAGATGTTTCTAAATAGTTCTGTGTATTATTTAAAAAAGAAATGATCTCATCGTTTGTAGGATTCTTTTTACCAACAGATTCTTGTAAAAAATTTTGGTAGGTTTTGAAATAATAACTTAAGAAAGGATGCTTATCAGAATCAAAAACTATGTCTGCACTTAAGTTAGAAACTTCATTTTTTAGTGCAACACCAAAATCTGAGTTTTCTTTATAAAAATTCTGTATTTGATAGAGTGCAGGTAGAATTTGTTCTCTTTTTTTCTGTTGGTCTTGAATACTATAAAATATATTATTGACTTCGTCATAATAATCTATCTGCTGTACTTTATTATTTTTAACCGAAAACTTAAGGTCTACATTCTTATTTTCTGAAACCAGGTTTAAAGAAGTATTAGCCTGTGGAAAATAAACTTTTAATAATCCTAAATAGCTATTTTTAACCTGAAATAGCCAAGTATTATTTTTTTTCTCGGCTTTGTCAATTAAAATGTCTTTAGAGCCATTGACAGTATAAAGATAAGCTTCATTGAATGAAAAATCTTTTGGAGATTCTACCTTAATGGTAAACTGAGCTGAAGCAAAATAACTTAGTAATAAAAGTGTGGTTTGTAACAGTTTTCTTTTCATGCAATAAAGATAAAAAAAAACTCACTACTCGTGAGTTTTTTTTACATTTTATATATTATTCATTTTTAATTTTCTATGTGCATAAGCAATTACAAATATTGCCACTAAAAGTAATACAACAATGTAATTATCAATCGGAGTTGCAGGACCTCCAATATCTCCAGACTCCGGTTCTGGCGGAGGTGGTGGAACAACTTGGGCCAAAGTTAGCATGGTACCAAGAAAAAAGCTAAAGCTTATAAATAATTTTTTCATTGTGCTTCTCATGACTTGTGTTTTTATTTTATTACTTTCTTGGTTACTATTTCTCCATCATTAGACTTAATTTTTACGATATAAACTCCATTAGTAACATTATCTAAAGGTAGTTTATAATCATCATATGTAGAAACTTTTTTTGCAGAATGTAATAATTGACCTACAGAAGAATAAACTTCTATATCTGCCTGTTTCCAATTTTTATTAAATCTTACTACATATCCTTGATCTTTTTTAGCTACTATAGTTTGTCCTTTTAAAAGTTCAGAAGTACCAAGAACTCCAGCCGGTTGTTCATAGAATAAACCATAAGTAAAATTGGTATTTGTTAAGGAAAATGTATCACCGCTTTTAATTTTTGTTAATGTACCATTGTTACGGTAATAAAAAGATTTTCCGTTTGATAAATTTCCTTTATCTTCCACCAATTTACCTCCTTCAATTAGGAAGAATTTTAATTTAGCCGCATTCGCATTATTAACAACCAAAGGAATTTCTTTTCCTGAAAAATCTACTTCATTTGCTTCATTGATAAATAAATTATAATTAGCATTTACATCTGCACCTCCCGAAACTTGTTCTTCCTTAGTATAAATAGAAGTAGAACCTGTAGTAGCTTGCATTCTAGCATTTTCAGGAGAGAATCCAGAAACTGCTTCGTTATTTACAATATAAAACGTTCTTCCTATTTCAGTATCATTAGCATCATACAATACTACACCTAACTGCTTGGTAACTACTGGTGCATTACTTACTCTAGCGGTTACAGAATAAGGAGTAGCTTCAGGTCTTGCTGTTTGAGCAAATCTTCTTGTTTTTGAAAATTTTAAAGTTTGAGAAGTATTATCTGTTAGCTTAATCATGAATTCCTGCATTGGTTTAATTACCAAATCATTTGCAAGGCCTCCATTTACATTTCCTGCAGAGTCAAAAGTTCTAACAACAGCAGTGGTAGAAGTATAAATAGTACCAACTGGGAAAGAATTTTCAATACCTGAAGTGTAATAAGAAATACCATTTAAATTAGAAATTGCATTTTCATCATCCGTAGCTACAGTTCCTTTTTTAACTAGAGACAAATCGATATTAGTTAAATAAGGATTCCCATGTTGATAAAGGTTTTTACCATAATCTGCACTCCATTTTGTAGTTACAAAAGGATCATCTACATAGGTGTTATAACTTTCGTTATATGCATTTTTAGTAGCACCATTTGTTCCGAAACTTCCACTAAAAGCTCCCGCAAGTGTAACTTCTGTATCTGCGGTATTTAAATCAGACACTGGAACTCCTTTGAAGATTTTTTTCATAGAGTTCGCAGAGTATAAATCAGACGCGCTAGAAGGTACATATCCCTGCAAATTTGCATTTGGATTTTCTGCAACTAACGTTGGATTCCAAACTTCAGTTCCGTCATACAACCTTCTAGACAAGATGTAATAATCTGTGGGTTTTCCTACTACAGTTGGAGTAAGAGTAGTAGTTAATTGATCAAAAGCAGCGGTGGTATTATTCCATTTAAAAACTGATCTTTTGTTAAATCTACCTGTTACAGTTAAGGCAGAATTGGCCACATTAATATGTGGTAATGAAGCTTGTAAATCAGTAATTGAATAATTATAGAAAGGAAGTGCAACTTGCTGTCTTCCTGTATTTCCGTGTTTTACATCTACATATTCTTTATTTACCTTACCTGTAATATTGGCTTGAGGCATACCTTTAATATACAATTGACCATAAACAGAAGAAGAAGAATATTGTAAACGAAAATCAGCAGTTGGAGCAACTTCAAAACTTTGAGAAGGGGTAACGACCATAAAGTCTCCTATGGTATTTACTTTAGCATTTCCATCAAGTTTTACACCACCTCCACTGTAAACTAATGCTTTATCCTGAACATGGACTAGAGCACCGTTTCCTACGTAAGTGAGTTGTGCATTCACGAAAGCGCACACTCCTACTAAAGATAATGTGAGTAAATTTTTTTTCATTTGTTTGTGTTTTTTTCAAGAATTTATACAACTCTTTGAATGTACAAATATAGCAAATTTATATTAAAAGACAAACTTTTTATATAAAAATATCCTCATTATCAATGAGTAAGTCTTTTTCTATTTCATCTATTTTGTACATATAATCCTCGAGAACCTTCTCAGTAGTACCTCTAAGACCTCTTGCACCTAAACCCTTGTCAATGGTATAGTCTACAATTTTTTCAAGAGCTTGATCCGTAAATGCAAGTTTTATGCCGTCTAACCTAAAAAGTTCAACAAATTGATTAATGATAGAATTTTTAGGCTCTGTAAGGATTCTAAGCATTGTTTCTTTTGTCAGTTTATCCAAATGAGTAACAATAGGAAATCTCCCTAATAATTCTGGAATAAGCCCAAAACTTCTTAAATCTGTAGCATTTAATTTTTCTAGAATATAGCTTTCTTCTTCAACTTTAGAATGTTTATCTGTACTGAATCCTATCGCTTGCTTATTGAGTCTTCTCTCGATGATTTCTTTAATTCCATCAAATGCTCCACCAGCAATAAATAAAATATTTTGAGTGTTTACTTGAATGTATTTTTGGTCAGGATGTTTTCTTCCTCCTTGTGGTGGAACATTTACAATACTTCCTTCTAGAAGCTTCAATAAACCTTGCTGAACGCCTTCACCAGAAACATCTCTGGTAATACTCGGATTGTCTGATTTTCTGGCAATTTTATCAATTTCGTCAATAAAAACAATTCCTTTTTCTGCTTTTTCCACATCATAATCCGCCACCATTAAAAGTCTAGACAAAATACTTTCTACATCCTCTCCTACATAACCAGCTTCTGTTAAAATAGTAGCATCTACAATACAAAACGGAACGTTTAATTGCTTAGCAATCGTTTTTGCTAAAAGTGTTTTCCCCGTTCCTGTTTCGCCTACCATAATAATGTTAGACTTTTCTATTTCTACAGATTTATTTTCGTCTTTATTATGAAGAAGTCTTTTATAATGGTTGTAAACTGCAATAGATAATTGTTTTTTGGCTTGATCTTGACCAATTACGTATTCGTCTAGAAATTCTTTAATTTCTCTAGGTTTTTTAAGTTCTTCAATCGAGGTAGCTGGCGAAAACTCATCTTCATGTACACTTTCTTTTACGATAGCATGCGCTTGTTCTACACAGTTCTCACAGATAAATCCATTTTGTCCTGAGATTAAAATTTCAACTTCAGATTTTTTTCTTCCGCAAAATGAGCATTGATTAGGATTCATTCTTTTTATTTTTGAAAAAACTCAAACTTCGCTATGAAATTTGAGTTAATATATTTTAAGAGTTAATTATTTTATTTTGAATTTCTTGATATTCTTCTGGTGAAAGTTTCAATCTTTCGTTTCCAAAATTAAGATCTTGCATGGTATTCATGGGAACCAAATGAATGTGCGCATGAGGAACTTCTAATCCTATCACAGCCACTCCCACTCTTACACATGGCATCGCTGCTCCAACTTTTTTGGCTACTTGTTGAGCAAATCCCCAAAGATTTTTAAAATCTTCTGATTCTAAATCAAAGATTAAGTCTACTTCTTTCTTTGGAATCACAAGAGTATGACCTTTTGCTAATGGCATTACATCTAAGAAAGCCAAATAATTTTCGTCTTCAGCGATTTTGTAGCTAGGGATTTCTCCGTTTACAATTTTGGTGAATATAGAACTCATAATCTGTAATTTTTAAAGATTAAAATTACAATGAAATTTCTAAAACTTCAAAAGAAAGTTTATTTCCATTTGGCAATACAATTTCTGCAGTTTCGCCTACAGCTTTACCTAATAATCCTTTTGCAATAGGAGTATTTACCGAAATTTTTCCTGCTTTAATGTCAGACTCATTATCGGGAACCAATGTAAATTTTTGTTCTTGTTTGGTCGCATTATTTTTAAGACGAACGGTACAAAGAATAGAAACTTTAGAAGTGTCTAATTGACTTTCGTCAATCACTTTAGAGTTTGCGATAGTATCTTTAATTTTAGAGATTTTCATTTCTAGCAAACCTTGCGCTTCTTTCGCTGCGTCATATTCTGCATTTTCAGATAAATCTCCTTTATCTCTTGCTTCTGCGATTTGTTGAGTAATTTTAGGCCTTTCTATGCTTTCGAGTAGTTCTAACTCTGCCTTCATTTTTTCCAAACCTTCTTTGGTTACATAATTCATTACTTTACTCATATCTGGTTATTTTGCGTTAATGTTAATATAAAAAAATAATCCGACCTTTGCCGGACAATATTCATTAAAAATTCGAGTTACAAAGATATGATTAATTTTAATATGAAACCAAGCCTTTTAAAAATAATTATCCCAATTTTACTGGCTTTCAGCGCATTAAAAACGCTCAACTCTTGTTCTAACAGAGAAGAAACTACCAGTTGTTTTCCCAATCAATTTATTTCTGTTCAGCTCAATTTAAGCCTACCTTCTTATTATCCTCTTAACAATATTGGAGGCTGGATTTATGTCTCAGAACAGCAATCTGGAACCAGAGGCTTAATCGTTTATAGAACCAATGATGGTTTCAAAATTTATGATAGAAACGCACCACATATTTGTCCATCTACAGACACTACATTAGAAGTAGAAAATGGCAGTTTGGTTATTTGCAAAAAAGACAATGCAAAATGGTTTCTCAATTCTGGAGCGCCTGCTTCTGTAAGTCCTTATCCTCTGAAACAATATTTTTATAATTATAATTCTTCTACCAACATTTTAAATATTTATAATTAATTTAGAGGCATGAAAATAGTAGTTCAACGTGTAAAAGAAGCATCTGTTGTAGTAGAAGGAAAAATTGTAGGAGAAATTTCTCAAGGCTTGCTCCTTCTCATCGGCGTAGATGAAAACGATACTCAAGAAGATGCTAATTGGTTAATTAAAAAAGTGGTAGACTTAAGGATTTTTTCAGATTCTGAAGGAAAAATGAACCTTTCTGTAAAAGATGTAGCGGGAGAAATCTTATGTATCAGCCAATTTACTTTAATCTCGGATTACAAAAAAGGCAACAGACCTTCTTATATAAAAGCAGCTAAACCTGAAAAAGCAATTCCTCTATTTGAATATTTTAAATCTGAGATTGCTAAATCTGGATTAAAAATAGAAAGTGGGATTTTCGGGGCTGATATGAAAGTATCTTTACTGAATGACGGTCCTGTAACTCTGGTTCTGGACAGCATCACCAAAGCTTAAAATCTCATGAAATATATAAAATAAAAAAGCATCCAAAATTTGGATGCTTTTTTTGGGTGAATGATGGGTCTCGAACCCACGACCTTCGGAACCACAATCCGACGCTCTAACCAACTGAGCTACAATCACCGTTTTTGCGTGTGCAAATATATAAAATTTTTAAAACAATTAACAAATAATTCCTTCAAAATTTTTAAATGCTAATAACTTTTCAGTTGTGAAACCTTCTGCATATTCTACTCCACTCAATCTTCCTAAATCTTGCGCTCTATAAGTTAGACTTTCTAAAAAATCTTTGGTCGCGATGGGAGTTATTGGTTCTGTGGAAGTTGGGTCATAAAACTGAGTTTTATATGCTAAACAAGCTTCTATTTTTTTGTCTAAAAATCCAGAAATATCCATTACAAAATCCGGTTCAATATTTTTCCACTGAATGTAATGAAAAACTTGTTTTGGCCTCCAAAATTTTTGAGATTCACCTTCATAATCGGTTTTTATCTTAACCAATCCAGATAAAAAACACGCATCTGAAACTAATTTTGCGGCTTTCGCATGATCAGGATGTCTATCGTCTATCGCATTACAAAGCACGATTTCTGGTTGATATTTCCTAATCATTTCAATGATTCTAAACTGATATTCTTGAGAATTGATAATAAAACCATCTTTCATTTTAAGATTTTCTCTAGCAGAAATTCCTAAAATTTCAGATGCAGTTGCCGCTTCTTGCGCTCTGGTTTCATTAGTTCCTCTTGTTCCTAATTCACCTTCGGTAAGGTCTATGATGGCTACTTTTTTTCCTTCGGAAATTAATTTTGCTATAGTCCCGCCACAGCCTAACTCTACGTCATCTGGATGTGCCCCTATTGCTAAAATATCTACTTTCATGGGTCAAAAATACAGAAATTAAAATTAAATTTTCAAATTTAGAATTAAAAAAAGCTTCTCAATAGAGAAGCTCATTTTTTATTTCATTAATTCTTTCTGTAAAAGAAGTGAATTATGATCGTTTGGTTTCATTGCTAAAGCTTTTTGTAAAGCTTCATTTGCCTTTACTTTATCCGTAGTGTGTAACAAGTAAGCTACAGAATAGTAAGCTCCAAACAATGTTTCTTGTAAAGCTTGTTGTTCTGCTGGAGTTTTAGTTAATGCTACATCTATATATTTCTGGAAAGCTACAGCAGCTAATTCTTTATAACCAGCTTGTTGTAATGCATAACCTTTGCTATAATAAGCCGGTTCCCAAGTTGGAAGAAGATCATTCATCTTTTGCCAAGCTAGAGCAGCACCATCCCAGTTACTTACTTCTTGATAAGCCATTGCTAAATTGAACAACGCAGTAGTATCTTCTTTATTTGCAGCTACTTGTTTTTTAAGAGCCATGATGTTGTCATTAGAAGGACCTGCGTCTGCTTTTGCTTGAAGTTCTGCAGCACCACTTGATGCTTTTGCGAATTCTGAATCCCAATCAAGAGTGTCATCTTTAGCAGCTTTTACAACCGCTAATTTTTCATTAGCTTTTTGCATTAAAGCGGCTTTTGCAGCAGCGTCTGCTTCTTTAGATGCTAATCCTGCATAAATCACAGCTTCTAAACCTGCATCACTCGGGATGATTCTAGATTGCTCTACTTTTGCATAATAAGTTTCTAGATTAGTTTTAGCGTTTACAAAATCATTTTCATTATATTGTAAATAAGCTCTTAACTTGAACTTAATTGGATCATTTACTTTGTCAAAAACCTTATCTAAAGTTGCTTTAGATTCAGCAAAGTCACTATTAATAAAGTATAACTTCGCAATCTCTAATGCTGTACTTGGATCTTCGTCTGCATATTTCGTATAATTAATCAAACTCTGAGTAGTTTCCTCATGTTTTTGGAAAATTTTATTATACTGAGCTTGTGCTTTGTACGCTGGAGCATAAGTTGCATCTGTATTGATTGCTTTTGCAATGTTTTCTTCTGCTTTTTTATATTGCTTAGCAGCCATCCATAAAGTAGCCATTCTGTAGAAAACAGAAGCTTTATTTTTAGCAACTTCAGAAGCTCTGTCATAAGCAGTCATAGCATTTCCTGGATCTCTAGTTAATCTGTATGCATCTCCTAAAGTATAATAATAGTAAGCAGGAACACCGTATTTCTGTGCTTTTTCAATTGCTTTATTGATATAAGTAATGGCTAAAGCTGGATCATTGTTATTTTCGAACATGGTAAGCGCTTCTCCAATTCTATAAAGAACTTCTGCGTCTTTTTCTTTAGACTCTTTTGCAACCTGAGTAAGTTCTGTGATTGCAGAAGCTTTTTGACCTTTCCCTAATTTAATGGTAGCAAGACCAATTTTATTAAGATAGCTTTTAGAATCAATTGCTAAACCTTTATCGAAATTTTCTTTAGCTAGTTCAAAATTTGGTTCAAACTGACTTAAATATGAGTATCCTAAATAATAATAGTTTTCTGCAGTGGGCGACTTAGCAATCATCTGATTAAAAACTTCTTTAGCCTTTGCATATTTGTGGCTATCTAAATTAATAATCCCTTCTGACACTGTTTGTGCGCTTGCAAAACTTAATAGAAAAGTTGCTGCTGCACCAAAAACTATTTTTTTAGGAAGTCCGAATCTATATTTCATTTTTCTATTTTTTTATTGTTAATGTATTATGTTAATAACTAATACACAATTTCCGTTCCAAAATTAAATTAAATCTCTTAAAATTAAAAATTTTTTATCTCATCATTACTTCTCTCTTAAAAATATTATAAGGTTGAAGTCCTTCTTTACTTACCACTATTTGACCTTTTTGAGTGCAAGAGAATCTGATAAAACCATTACCTAACCCAAAATGTCCTTCATTAGTTAAAAAATAAAGAATCCTTGTGAATGGATATTTCATATTTCTTATATTTTCTCTGTTCGGCTCATAAGCAATATTATTTTCTGTAACAGAGAGAATTTTTATTTGTTTCCTTAAATTTTCAGCTTCGCGAGAGTAAGGATTCGAGATGGTATTAAGACTAATAACCCCTATACTATTAGGGAATTTACTAATTTGCTCTACAATTCCTTTATTACCTTTAATTAGTGAATATTTTATTTTTTGTGGGGCTAAATTTAATTTCTGAGCTACAAAATTAAAATTACTGGCATTTACACCGTCAAAAATTATATTTTTTTCATCAGATTGTAGTTCTTTTTTTATTTCTTGAACACTAATTGAGTTTTTAGGCGAATCTTTAGCAACTACAAATACTACTGCATCTCCAGCGAATTTTGCAGGCTCTAAAGGAAGATCTACCATTTCTTCATAGAGTTTTTTTTCTTTTGCTGTAAGCTCTCTAGACATCACGATAACTCTTACGTTTCGCTTCAATAAATCCATTAAGGCATAGTCTTCTTTCTGAAATTTAAGATGAAGTTTAGTTTCAGGATAATGCGCAACATATCTTTCTGCCAAAGCTTCTGTTACGTTTCTAAAAGATTCATCTGCAGCAATGACTATTTCACCTTTGTTTGGTCTGCTTGATTCATTTTGAGAACAAGAAATAACTGAAAAAACTAAAATAAAAACAATAAAAATCTTAAACGTCTTCTTCATCCTTTCTTCTTATGTAATAAATTGCTCTTCCTATTCTAAAAATTCCATATAAAATGAGTAATCCACCTAATAAATAAGACGGCATCTCATCTAATTGCACTAGAAAAAACCGATATACAATTACAAAAACACCTAATGCAATATAAAATAATCCGATTAAAATAGATAAATAATTAAACATATACTAGCAATTAAGTTATTATTAAATGACATAAAAAAGAGAAGCTTACGCTTCTCTTTTTATATGAAAATTGGTAAGTTTATTCAAAATTCATAGTTAATGGTAACCTAAATCTTTGTCTTACTGGTTGACCATTAATTTTTGCAGGAACCCATTTAGTTCTAATACTTTTCACTGTTCTTACAGCTTCACTATTAAAATCTGGGTTAGAACCAGATGCTTTAACATCAGAAATTGTACCATCTCTTTCTACAATAAAAGTAACTGTAGTTTTAAGTGTTCCCTCTCCTCCTTCCATTGCAGAGTTATCAAAGTTTTCACCAATTTTATTTCTAAAAGAGTTTAAACTTCCAGGGAATTCTGCTTCTTGGTCTACAGATTCATAAACCTCTGTAGTACTTGGAGCTTTAGACTCTACTGCAGCAGCTTTTGGTGGAGCCGCAACAGGAGGTGGTGCATAATTCGTTTGTTTTACCCCTTCTTGATTTACAAGACCTGTTGTAGTTTTTAACTGTTCAGAAATTGGCGGAGGTGGAGTTTCCACTTTAGGCGCCTTTACTGGTTCAGGTACTACGTTTTGTAGAATTTCAATCTTTTCTTCTACTTTAGGTGGTGGAGGTGGTGGAGTTTCTTCTTTTTCCACAATCTCTTCTTTCACTTGTTCTTCAGGAAGAATTTCGATAAGGTTCGCATCTACTTCTGTCTTTTCTTTAGCAGCTAATTGCTTAATTTTCATTACTACAAAAGGAGTAATTGCTGCTATACAGAAAATAAGAGTTCCAATGATCATAGATCTTGTTAAGATTCTTCTGTAACTTGATCTTAAATCATATGCACCGTATTCTTTATTTCTATGCTCAAATACAATTTCATCTAATGATGGATTGTAATTTAAATTTTCATTTTCCATAATATTCAAATAAGTTTTGAATTAATTATTGAGCTGGTGCCGGTGTAGAACCTCCAACTTTTTTATCGTAGATAGCTTTTTCCCATGGCTTAATGTCTGTAACACCATATTGTTGAGAGTTAGTAATCGCCATTTCATCTAAAATATCTACGAAATTTTTATATACTGCATCATCTGTAGGCTTGATAATTACTGTAAATTTAGTAACATCTTTAGCATTACGTTTTGCTTGCTCGATTACTTTTGTAATCCCTTCTCTATCATAGGTAGTTTCTTGTAATGTCTGTTCATTAAGACCTGCTTGATCTAACTGGTGATAGAAAATTCTATTATTTTTACCAATAATCAACGAAATTGAGTTAGATAAATCAATCTCAGTTGGTGGTGGTTTTACTGCGTCTGGTTTTGGTTTTGCTGGTAACCCTAGGTCCATTACATTAGGTTTACTAAATGTAGTAGTAAACATAAAAAACATTAGCATCAAAAAGTTAAGGTCCACCATTGGTGTCATGTCAACTTTAGTACTCTGCTTTTTGGAACGGACTTTGCCTCCCTTTTCGCTCTTTTCTTGTACTTGTACTTCTGCCATTTCTTTACTATTTATTAGTTTCCTGGCTAGTAATTAACCAAAACTTATAATACTCTATATCTCTAAGCCCTTCAAATAAATTTTTAACTTTAGGGTAATTAGTGTTTGCATCTCCTTTAATAGCCAATTTATATTGTGGATTAATTTCAAGACTGCTACTAATCCAATCTATTAATTGCTTATTTGTACTGTCTAATGGAACTCCCGCAGTTTTTACAAACTTTCTTTGATCTTCAGGCATTTTAAGAAAACTCTTAAGCTGATTCATCGGAACTCCAATTGCTGGAGTTTTGAAGAAAGCTACTTTTTCTTCTTCTGAAAATTTTACACCATATTTAGCTCCCATTTTGTCTAGCAACTCTGATCTTTCTTTAAAGTTTTCAACAGCTGCGAAATAAAACTTACCGTCTGGAGTAACATTAACTGTCATTAAGTTCCCATCTGGAAGTAATTTTTCAGAAATAGAAGTTGGCGGTTTAATTTGCTCTACATCAGGCTTTTTAAACTGAGTAGTCATAATAAAGAATGTAAGAAGCAAGAAAGTAACATCACACATTGCTGTCATGTCTGTTACAACACCGTGTCTTTTTGGTTTGACTCTCGCCATTTTATTATTTTTTATTAAATTAAACTTCTAGTTATGCATTCTTTCATTTAAAAAGAGTGCAATTTTTTTGCCAAAAATTAACTGATTAGTTAAATTCTGCAAAAGATTGTTGGATAGACATACCAATCTCGTCGATTTTGTATGTAAGTCCGTCAATTTTAGAAGTAAAGAAGTTATAAAGAATAATAGCGATAGCTGAAGTACCAATACCTAATGCAGTGTTGATAAGTGCTTCAGAAATACCGATTGATAATGCAGCAGCATCAGGAGTACCTCCAGCAGCACCTAAAGCTTGGAAAGACTTAATCATACCGATTACCGTTCCTAATAGTGCAACTAACGTAGCTACTGTACCTAGAGTAGAAAGAATCATCATGTTCTTTTCTAACATTGGCATTTCTAAAGTTGTAGCTTCTTCAATTGATTTAGTAAGCGCTACCATTTTTTGCTCTTTGTTAAGAGTTGTATCATTTGCTAAAGCTTTGTAAGTTGTAAGACCTTCTTTCACTACGTTACCTACAGAACCTTTTTGAGCATCACACTCTTCAACTGCTTCATCAATTTTATTTTTGTCAAGTAAATTTCTAACTT
This sequence comes from Cloacibacterium sp. DMC96, assembly GCF_056313765.1. Classification (NCBI taxonomy): domain Bacteria; kingdom Pseudomonadati; phylum Bacteroidota; class Flavobacteriia; order Flavobacteriales; family Weeksellaceae; genus Cloacibacterium; species Cloacibacterium sp. DMC96. The sequence continues at coordinate 46,375 of NZ_JBQUZQ010000002.1, forward strand.
TAATTACAAAGTTTTCTAAGTTACCTGTACCTGCTGCTTTTCTAAGAACGAAGAAACGCTCAATAGCGAAAACAATAACAGTAATCATGAATAAAATCAAGATGTGAACGATTGGTCCACCCATGTAAATAATTCCCATGAAAGAATCTGGATGTAAGTCCTTATTCTCTACATCAGAAAAAGCAACTGAAAGACCAGTAACCCCTTCGTTCTTAAAGTTACCAGGATTACCTAAAATAAAAATATAAATACCTAACGCTATAACATATAGAATAGGTAAAACAACTGCAGGATTAAGACCTCCTACTTTTTTAGCAACTACTTGCTCCTCTTGTGTTGAAACATTCATTTCCATATTAAACTAAATTATAATTGTTAATTTTTTGAGGCTGTAAAATAAAGCTATTTTATTGGAAAATGCAAGTTAAAAAATCAAACTATGATAAATTTCTTGTTTCTCGAAAACCATTGTAGATTACAGATTTAACAATATATTTTATATTTTTTGTGAGATATTTTCACATGATGTTAAAATCATAAAAACTACAAAATTTTTAGCCTTATTTTTTTTCAAATATTCAAAGAAATTTTTATAAATTTTTAAAAAATATTTAACAATTCCTTAAAAAACGATATTGATAATCTTCTTTGGCACAATAATTATTTTTTTAGGAGTTGCTCCCGCTAAAATTTCCTGAACCTTTTCATTACTCATCGCTATTTCTTCAATTTGTTTAGCATCTAAATCCGCTGCTAAAGCCAAGGTAAACTTCATTTTACCATTGAAACTTACCGGATAGTTAATTTCATCTTCTACCAAATACGCTTCATTTAATTCTGGCAATTTCTCAAATTCTATAGAAGTATTTTTACCTAATTTTTCCCACAATTCTTCGCAAATATGTGGCGCATAAGGCGAAATAATAACCGCTAAAGGTTCTAAAATTGCTCTTTTATTACACTTCATTTTTTGCAATTCGTTTACAGCAATCATAAACTGTGAAACCGATGTATTGAATGAAAAATTCTGAATATCAAACGTAAATTTCTTAATCAAAGTATGCAGCACTTTTAATTCCGTTTTGGTTGGCTCTTCATCTGAAACTGAGAAAGCATCTCCATCAAAATAAAGGTTATAGAATTTTTTCAAAAATCCATAAACGCCGCTTAAACCTTGTGTATTCCAAGGTTTTGATTGCTCTAAAGGTCCAAGGAACATTTCGTACAAACGCAAGCAATCTGCGCCGTATTCCTCTGCAATATCATCTGGATTTACAACGTTATATTTTGATTTTGACATTTTTTCTACTTCGCGACCGCAGATATATTTCCCTTCATTGTTTAATACAAATTCCATATCATTAAAATCTGGACGCCAATTTTTAAAAGCTTCAACATCTAATTCGTCAGTTGTACCTTTTAATAAAGAAACATCAACATGAATTGGAATCAGAGCAGTTAGTTCCTTATCCCAATTACAATCAAAATGACCTAACTTTCTATTAAAATCCAATTCTTTTTCAACAATTCCTAAAACTATTTCGTCATAATTGCCTTCAACAGCTTTCAAATAAGACTCTTTAGGAATAATATATCTTTTAGGCTTTGTAATTTGATTTTCAACATTCAAATTCCCAATTCCAACTCCAAAACCATAAACAAACGCACTCATTCCCAAAATCATCCCTTGATTTATCAATTTTTGGAAAGGCTCATCCTGGTTAATGTAACCTCTGTCTTTCAAGAACATATTCCAAAATCTAGAATACAACAAGTGACCTGTTGCATGTTCGCTTCCTCCAATATATAAATCTACTTGTCCCCAATAATCTGATAAATCTTTTGCACAGAATTCTCCATCATTTTTCGGATCCATGTATCTCAAGAAATACCAAGAACTTCCTGCCCAACCTGGCATTGTAGAAAGTTCGATCGGGAAAACCGTTTTTTCATCAATTAAATCTACAGCCACTACTTTTTGGTTAGCTTCGTCCCAAGCGAAATTTTTAGCGTTTCCTAATGGTGGATCGCCGTCTTCTGTTGGTAAATATTTCTCTACTTCTGGCAATTCTAAAGGCAACGCAGAAACTGGTAAAGTATAAGGCATTTCTTCTTTATAGTACACAGGAACTGGTTCCCCCCAATATCTTTGACGAGAGAAAATCGCATCACGCTGTCTATAATTAGTAGTTCCGTGACCGATTCCCATTTTTTCGATTTCTGAAATAATTTTTGCTTTCGCTTCGTTATAATTCAGTCCGTTTAAAAATTCAGAATTTACACAAACTGAATCTTTAGAATCATAAGATTCTTCTTGAATATCAAAATCGTTTTCAATCACATTAATGATTTCTAAACCGAATTTTTTAGCGAAACGGTGATCACGTTCATCATGCGCAGGAACCGCCATTACAGCACCCGTTCCGTAACCCATCAAAACGTAATCTGAAATATAAATCGGGATATTTTTTCCAGTGAAAGGATTGATTGCAAAACTTCCTGTGAACGCTCCGGAAACGTTTTTCACGTCTGCCATTCTATCACGTTCTGTTTTTTTAGAAGTCTCTTCTATATAGTTTTCAACTTCAGATTTTTGTTCTGCCGTTGTTAATGTTGAAACCAAAGGATTTTCTGGTGCTAAAACCATAAAAGTTGCCCCAAAAATAGTATCAGGACGAGTGGTGAAAACTTCAATCTGCTCATCTATTCCAGAAACATTGAATTTTACAGCTGCACCTTGAGATTTGCCAATCCAATATTCTTGAGAATCCTTCAATGGTTGTGGCCAATCTAGTTTTTGTAAACCTTGCAACAATCTTTCAGAATACGCAGTGATTCTCATGCTCCACTGCATCATTTTTTTCTGAAAAACAGGATAACCGCCACGTTCAGATTTCCCATCTTTTACCTCATCATTGGCTAAAACCGTTCCCAAAGCTGGACACCAGTTTACAGTAGTTTCTGCTCTATAAGCCAATCTGTAATTGAGTAAAATATCTTGTTTTTTGTTTTCATCAGCAGCATTCCATTCTTCTGCAGAGAAATTTAATTCATCATTCTGAACTGCATTTAAATTTTCTGTCCCGAATTTTGAAAAATGTTCTACCAAAGTTTGGATAGATTCTGCTTTATCAGAAGTTTTATTGTACCAAGAGTGAAACAATTCTATAAAAATCCATTGCGTCCATTTGTAATAAGAAGCATCAGAAGTTCTGACTTCTCTACTCCAATCGAAAGAGAAACCAATTTTGCGCAACTGCTCTTCGTATCTGCTAATATTTTGCTCTGTAGTAATCGCAGGATGTTGCCCAGTTTGAATCGCATATTGTTCTGCTGGCAAACCGAAAGAATCATAACCGATAGGGTGCAAAACGTTAAAACCTTGATGTCTCTTGAACCTTGCATAAATATCCGAGGCGATATAACCCAGAGGGTGACCTACGTGTAAACCCGCTCCTGAAGGATAAGGAAACATATCTAAAACGTAGAATTTAGGTTTTGTAGAATTATTTTCAGTTTTATAAGTTTGGTTTTCTTCCCAAAACTTCTGCCATTTTTGCTCTATCTGCTTGTGATCGTAAAACACGCTGTAATATTTTAAAGTATTGTTAAACTTGATTTCTAAGAATTTACAAATTTATGATTTTTAAAAGAAAAATCCCCACCTTAAAAGATGAGGACTTTAAATTTATTTTTAAAAGCTCTATTTTTTTACAAAAACAGTTGAAATTGTTCCCGTGTAATAAAATCCATCATACTGTGGATAATAGTCTCCAAAATTTACATTATTCAAGGTTTCTCCATAGGAAAACTTATTGCTTCCACTGAAAGAAAGGGTAACACTTTCTGTGGTTCCAGCTTGTGTAATGGTTAAAACTTTTGTGTTTCCATCAAATTTGTAGGTAAAAGTTTCGCTTAATAATTGCTCGCAAGTTCCATTATTATTGGCAAAAGAAGTTACACTACCTGTTCCGTCTGCATTAAAAACCATCGAAGATTTCTGCGAACACGCATCTGCAGGAGCTTCTTCATTGATTGCCGCAGACTGACCATTATAGCTTAGCGTTCCTTTCATTTTTACAGAACTTACATTCCAAGTTCCCACAATAGAAACCGTATCATTATCATCTCTGCTACAAGCTACATTTAACAATAAGAAAATTCCTAAAAAGGCGATTACTAGTTTTTTCATTTTTTATTAATTTACTGGTTAATTTTAATATTAGTTACTTCTACATCATACATTTCTCCGTTGATTTCCTTTTTTCCTTTTACAATTAGTTTTTGAGCGGTAATAGAAACTACTTCTGCATTTTTCACGCTTCCATCTTGAAAAGTGTGAACAAGAGATCTTTGACTTGAATTAAAAGTATAGGTAAAATTTCGTTCTAAGGTTTTTTCGCAGTTTCCAGTAGCATCATCAAATCTCATTTCGATTGCTGTTCCGTCTGAATGATAAGTCATTTTTGATTGTTGCTGACAAGCATTCATGTCTTCTGACTGACTAACCGTGAATCCTGCCACGGTTTTATAAGCGGTAGCTTTTATAGGTTTCCAACTTCCGATAATGCTTGCGTTTTCGTCATATTCATAGTCTCTTTTGCACGAAAAAAGCGTAAGAAACAAAACAGACCACAAAAATAAACGCCAAAAATAGGTCATGACTTTAGTTTATGTAAAGATAGATTTTTTTTAATTACAATAAGTATATTTGCAAAAACATGACACAAGTCTCTATCATAACGCCGTGTTATAATTCTTCTGAATTTTTAGAAGAAACCATTCAATCTGTTCTTCATCAAAATTTTACAGATTGGGAATGGATTATTACTGATGACAAGTCCACAGACAATTCTGTAGAAATCATTAAAAAGCAACAAGATTCTAGAATTATTTTAATAGAAGCCGAAAAAAACGGAGGAGCGGGACATGCTCGAAATCTTTCACTCGAAAAAGCAACGGGAAGATACATTACTTTTCTGGACGCGGATGATTATTGGGAACCCAATTTCTTATCAGAAATGATTTCTTTTATGCAAACCGAAAACGCAGAATTGGCGTATTGCACTTATGCAAGATGTGATGAAAATTTACAACCTAAAATTGCAGATTTCGAAGCGGACATTGAGGTAACTTTTGATAATTTGCTCAAAACATGCAGACTTTCTCTACTTGCTTCCATGTATGATTCTGAAAGAGTGGGCAAAGAATATTTCCCAGAAGGAAGCAAACGCGAAGACCATGTTATGTGGCTCAATTTACTCAAAAAAATTCCTTACGGAAAACCGCTAAAAAAGACTTTGGCTAAATACAGAATGCGAGAAGGAAGTGTTTCCCGAAATAAAACCAATATCATGAAAGACCAATATTTGGTTTACAAAGAACACATGAATTTTTCCACGCTCAAGTCTTTGTATTATACCGCCAATTGGGCCTTCAATGGATTTAAGAAATATTCTAAATTTTTTAATTAAGAAAATCTACTTTGCCGTCATTAAGATGGTAATAACCACCAATTACTTTCAGTTCTCCTTTATCTATTAAATCTTTCAGTTCTTGGTTTTGAAGAATTTTCTGGATTTGTTGGTCTACATTATAATGAATTGCGTCATCTAATTTTTCAGATTTTCCTACGAAAGGCTCCACTCCTTTTCTGAGTGTTTCTATAAGATTAGAGATTTCTTTGGGTTCTTTTCCTTCATTATGTTGAGAAATTGCAGCCGTAATTCCGCCACATTTTTCGTGACCAACTACAATAATTAATTTAGTGTGTAAATGATTCACCGCATACTCTAAGCTCCCCATCGTCATATCATCATCTAATGAATTCCCTGCAGTTCTTATCACAAACAAATCGCCAATTCCACGGTCAAAAACCAATTCTACAGGCACTCTAGAATCAGAACAGCTCACAACCGTTGCGATAGGATGTTGCCCAGAAACTTCTTCCTTCATTCTGGCTTCATCTAAATGCGGAAAAGCATTTTTGTGATGTACAAAATGTTCATTTCCAGTTTTTAAAACTTCTAAAATTTGATTTGGATTAAGATTTTCTTGAATTTGGGTTTCTTTTTGAGAAATTTGGTTAGAAGTACAACCTGTAAAACTCCACATTGCGCCTACCAACATTAAAACGCCTACAATTACTTTCTTCATGATAATTTTTTGCAAAATTATGAAGATTATAAATCGCTTCGAGATGATTGTTATCAGGTATTATGCTCAGAATAAATTATGCTAAAATTTTCTCTAGAATAATTTCCGAAGAATTCGGTTGAGAATGAACGAAATTTCCTGCGTTTTCACTCATTTCTTGTAACAGATTTGAATTTTTTGACAATTCAAGGACAAAATCAGCAGCCAATTCTTCGTTATCAAAAGATTTCCCTCCATTTTGGGCAATTAAAGCATCTGCTTCTGGATTTTTCTTGTATTGATTTCCAAAAATTACAGGAACGCCGAAAGTTGCCGCTTCTAAAATATTGTGAAGTCCTTTATCGTGAAAACCACCACCTACAACTGCAATATCTGCGTAAGAATAAAGTTTGGAAAGTAAGCCAATACTGTCTATGATGAGTATTTGTGAAGTTGTAAAATCGTGAAGTTGTGAAGTCGTTTCAATTTCAGTTTTACGATTTTGCGATTTTGCTATTTCGCTGTAGAGAATTGCTCGTGGAGAGATTTGTTTGAGATTTTGCACTCTTTTCAAATCGTGTGGAGCAATGAGAATTTTAAAATTTTCTAATTTTTGAGAAAGAATTTGAGCCATTTTTTCTTCGGCTTCCCAAGAACTGCCTAAAACCAACAGTTTCTTATCGGCTTTAAATTCAGAAATCAACTCCACGGAATTATCTCGGTTTTTGATTTGTTTCACTCTGTCAAAACGAGTATCTCCAGAAACCGAACCTTTCGTTAAACCAACTTTTTGAGCTAAAGAAAGAGATTTTTCGGTTTGATGGAAAATCCAGTCCACATTTTTTTTCAGTTCATTCACAAACCATTTTCCATAAGACTTAAAATAGACTTGATTTTCGTAAAACAAAGCTGAAATCACAAAAACTTTAGCATTTGTCTTTTTTAATTCTTCTAAAAGATGATACCAAAAATCGTATTTTACGGTAAAGAAAATTTCAGGATGAACCGCTTTTACAAACTCTGAAATCGTAGATTTTTTATCAAAAGGAAGATAACACAAAATATCTTCTTTATTCTTTTTCACCACGTTTTCATAACCAGAAGGTGAGAAAAAAGTAATTAAAACTTTATGATTGGGATATTTTTCTTTCAGTTTTTCTAAAACTGGCAAACCTTGTTCGTATTCTCCCAAACTTGCAGCATGCATCCACAAGACTTTGTCATCTTTAGAAATGTTAGATTTTACAATTTCCAAAGATTTCTTCCTGCCTTCTAAACCACGTTTAATCTTGTCATTGAACCACGACAAAACCTTGAACGCCAATTCAAGATGAAAGATGGATATGTTGTAGAGTGTTTTCAAATGCTGTTTGTTTAAACTAAAATCCTATCTTCATTAGTTGAAGGATTAGAAATTACCAAAAATTCTAAATTTTCTATAGTTTCATTAGCAATATAATGTTTCTTTTTTGGTTCTATGGCAATTCCTTCTCCAGATTTTACTATAAATTTTTCTCCTTCCACATAAAACGTAGCTTCTCCTTTTAAAATGCAGAAAAACTGTTGAGCAAACTCATGAAAATGAAATTTCTCCGAAGTTTTCGGTGGCATTAATTCATTTTTCACCACTAAATTTTCAGAATTGTGAAAAATCCAAGAATCACATTGTTCTCCCCAAAAATAATGTTCAGAATTTTGTTTAGAAATAATCATTAATATTCAATTAAAGAAAAGTTTTCACAAACCTCAATTTGTGCGTATGCTTATTTTGTTCTGCATTATAAATTCCAGAAAAATCTAGAGAATCTATTCTCACTTTTCCGCTTACATGAATGATTTCAAAAGGCGATAACACCAAACCCACATGAATAATTTTTCCTTCGGAATCTTCAAAAAACGCCAAATCTCCCGCTTCGCTTTCTTCTACAAAATCACGAGCTGTTCCTTGCAGAGCTTGTTGTTCTGGATCTCTCGGTAAAGCAATTCCGTGAACTTTGTATAATAACTGCACAAATCCGCTATCATCTATCCCAAAAAAGCTTCTTCCTCCCCATAAAAAAGGAACATTCAAGAATTTTTTGGCAGTTGCAACTAAACTTTCTCGCAGGTTATTTGTATCAACAACATTATCTGTTGCAAAACCGACTTCACTTCCTATGGAAAGCAAGCTTTTACCTTCTGGCAAATTAAATTCACCAAAAGACTGCGTCACCAAATTTTTAGAAATTTCAGCGTTTTGTTTCTTCAAAACCGAAGTATTTATCCAACCTTCATAGCCATCAAAATCCATTTTGATTTTACTGAAATTCCCTTCCGTTTCTAAAATTTCGCAGGTTTCACCATATAAAATTTGAGAACTCATTTCAGACTGCTCTGAAACTTCTGTTCTTATTGGTGAAACAGATACGCTGCAGTAGTATTTTTCCATAACTCTTATATCTTACGAACTAAATGAATTCCGTCTCGCAAAGGTAAAATTACATTTTCAAAATCTGCATCTTCGGCAACTAATTTATTCACGAGTTTTATCTGTTCGGTTTGCTTATTTCCCTTTTCATCGAGCACTTTTCCATACCAAAGTACATTGTCTATCATCAAAACACTTCCCGACTTCATTCTGGGTTTCACCAATTGTAAATATTCGGGATAGTTTTCTTTGTCCGCATCAATGAAAATCAAGTCAAAAGTTTCACTAGAATTTTTCAAAAATTCTTTAGCATCTTGTAATTTAAAGTCTATTTGAGAAGCAAATTCACTTTGGGCAAAATATTTTTGAGGCAAATAAGCCAAATCTTCATTTACGTCTAGCGTGGTCAATTTCCCGTCTCTCTGCAAGCCTTCAGCCAAACAAAGCGCTGCATAACCGGTAAAAGTACCAATTTCCAGAATATTTTTCGGTGAAATCATTTTTGAAATCAAAGAAAGAAATCTACCTTGAAGATATCCCGAAATCATGTGTGGTTGTGTAGTTTTCTGAAAAGTTTCTTTGCGCAATCTTTTCAAAATTTCTGGTTCTGCAGAAGCGGTATCTTCTAAATATCTATCCATTTCTGGATGCAATTCTTCGAAATAACTCATGGATTGATGTGATGATTTTTTACAAATTTAAAGATTTTAAATCCAAATTCACCAAAATAAAAAAACCTCGAAAAAAATTCGAGGTTTTTAAATAATGAATCTAAGATTCTATTTTTTTACTGGAGCGATGTCCATTAGTTTCATGAATTCATCTAGCTTAGGCATGATAATGATTTCTGTTCTACGGTTTTCTGCACGTCCAGAAACTGAAGCATTGGTCGTTTTAGGATTGTACTCACTTCTACCACCTGCTGTAATTCTATTAGGATTTACGCCAAATTGTGTTTGTAAAATTTTCGCAACAGAAGTAGCTCTAAGCGCTGATAAATCCCAGTTGTCTTTTGGTAAATTAGCACTTGCTAAAGGAACGTTATCTGTATTTCCTTCGATAAGAACGCTGTAAGTATCATAATCATTAATCACTTTAGCCACTTTTCCTAGAACTTCTTGAGCAGCTGGTAAAATGTTGTAATCTCCTGTTTTGTAAAGCATTTTGTCAGAAAGTGAAATCATCACTACTCCTTTTAAAACTTTTACGTCTACATCTGCATCTGCTACATTATCTAAACTTCTTTTTAATTTATTAGATAAAGCTAAATTTAAACTGTCATTTTTAGAATTGGTAGAAATCAAACGCTTAATGTAAGAGTTAGAAGCATTAATCTCTCCGATTAATTTATCAATATTAGCAGAACCTTTTCCTGCGTTTGACAAACAAGCGTCTAGTGAAGATTTAAGTGCACCGTTTTGGTCTCTTAATAAGTTGTTTTCACTGGTCAAACCTGCATTTGCTGCTTGTAAATCTTGAATTTGTCTTTGTCTCTCTCCTGCATTCTCAATACATTGTTTGTAATTAAGATTTAATGCATCATATTGCTTTTTGCTCACACATGAAGTAAGCGTAAGTGCGATTGCTCCAACAGCAAAAATTTTTAAAATTTTCATAAAGCTTTTATCTTTTTAAAATTATTGTTACCAAAATTACAAAAATCATTCCACAAGAAGAATTATATTTGCCTAAAAATAGGCAGTTTTGTTAGATTTTAACAATTTTAAGGAAAATTTAGAAGTTTTAGGAGAAGATATTTTTTCTAAAAAATTTCTTTTGGCTGTTTCGGGTGGTGCAGATTCTATGGTGCTTTCGCACTTGTTTAGATTTTTAGAATCCGCTCAAAATGACAAAGGTCTAGAGTTTCAAGTAGCTCATGTAAACTATCATTTCCGAGGAGAAGATTCTAATCTTGATCAAAAAATTGTAGAAGATTTTTGCAAAAAAAATGACATCAAATTTCATCTAAAAGATGTTTCCGAAGAAGAAAAAACTCAAATGAAATCCCTTCAAAATTGGGCGAGAGAATTGAGATATGATTTCTTTTTTAAAATTTTAGAGCAAGAAAATCTGGATTATGTTGTTACAGCACACCATCTCAATGATGAGTTAGAAACGTTTTTCATCAATCTTTCTCGTGGTTCTGGAATTAAAGGATTAAGCGGAATTCCTAAAAATGAAAACAGCATTCTTCGTCCGCTTCTGAAATTTACCAAAGCAGAAATTTATGCTTTTGCAGAAGAAAACCACATCGATTTCAGAGAAGATAAATCCAATGAAAAAAACGATTATCTTAGAAATAAAATCCGAAATCAACTCACCCCAAAAATTCTGGAAATTTTTCCACAGTTTCTAGAACAATTCGGGGAAAGTCTGTCTTACTTAAGTTCGGTTAACGATTTTTATCAAAACGAAATCGAAATGACCTTTCAAGAAATTTTAATGGAAGAAAATGAAGAAGGATTTACTTTGAACAAAGAAATTTTATTCCAAAAACCGAAAGTTCTCATCATTGAAATCATTAGAAAAATTGGTTTCACAGGCATTGAGATTGAAAAAATCATGAATGCTGAAAACGGTAAATTTTTCCGAAGCAGCACCTATGAGATTTCCATAAAAAAGAAGGAAATTATCTGTAAAAAAAGATAAAATACTATTTTGAAATAAATTTTGTTTTTAAATAAGTCTTAAAATAAGTTAAATCAGACTATTTATATCTTTTTAAGACCTACAATTTTATATTTTTGTACCTCTAAAAATTAAATAATGAAGAAGTTTTTGCTTTTACTTTTTATCGCTGTTACCTCATTGTTCTCTGCGCAAATTCAGAAACACGTCACGATAAAATACGATGTAAAATCACTACCAAATAACGAATACGAAGCCGTAATTACCGCTAATATTGACAAAGGTTGGCATATTTACTCTAAAGATATCGACCCAGAATCTGGAGCGATTCCCACAGAACTAAAACTGAATTCTAAAGACATTCAACTGATTGGAAAACCTGTAGAAACAGGCAGTAGAAAAACCGAATTTTCTGAAGCTTTTGGTACAGATTTGATTTTCTTATCTGGAAATGTGACGATCAAGCAAAAATTCAAACTCAAAAATCCAGAAAAACCAGCCAATGTAATCGCAGAATTTACCTATCAAACTTGTGATGACAGAGTTTGTCTAGCTCCTGAATCTTTAGAATTTGAAAAAACAATAGCAAGTTCAGCAGTTGTAAAAACTGAGGACAACATAGAAGATGTACAGAATACAGACTCTACCAAATCTGTAGCGTCTACTATTCCTGTAACAACTGAAAACACAGAAATTGCTCCTCGACAAGAAGGATTAAAGGTTTCTTCATTAGATTTCGAAAATCCTTTAACAGACTGCGGCGTAGCAAAAGAAAAAAAATCTGAAAACTACCTCACTTATTTATTTTTAGGATTTTTGGGCGGATTAATCGCTTTGTTAACGCCTTGCGTTTTCCCAATGATTCCATTAACGGTTTCATTCTTTACCAAAGGGCAAAAAGACAAAGCAAAAGGAAAAAGAGACGCATTTATTTACGGATTTTTCATTCTTTTAATCTTCGTTTTATTGAGCGTTCCGTTTCATATTATTGATGGAATTGCGGGAAATATTTTTAATCAAATTTCTACATCAGTTAGCTTAAATATTGCATTTTTCTTGATATTCTTATTCTTCGCAGGAAGTTTCTTCGGATATTATGATATTACTTTGCCAAGTTCTATCGCCAATAAATCTTCAAAAGCAGAAGAAGCAGGAGGAATCATCGGGATTTTCTTTATGGCTTTAACCTTGGTAATTGTTTCATTCTCATGTACTGGACCAATTTTAGGAAGTTTATTAGGAAGCGCTGTTACAGGTTCTGCAAACGTTCCGATGCTATTAACCTTCGCTTTAGCAGGATTTGGTTTAAGCTGGGCAATAGTTTTCGGATTGTTGGCATTATTTCCACAAGCATTACAAAGTTTGCCAAAATCTGGCGGCTGGATGAATACTGTAAAAGTAGTTCTCGGTTTTGTAGAATTAGCTTTGGCCTTAAAATTCTTATCCAAAGCAGATTTGGTATCCAAAACATTCTACCTAAAACGTGAGCTTTTCATCGCGATTTGGATTATCATTACCATCGGTTTAGTGCTTTATTTATTTGGAAAAATTAGATTTCCGCACGATGATAAAAACCAAAAAATTTCTGTTACCCGAAAAATCTTTGGAGTTTTAGGAATTGGATTTTTAGTATATTTAGTTCAAGGATTAGTTCCTGCAGAAAGACCAAAACTACAGATGCTTTCAGGAATTTTGCCTCCAATTAATGTGAGCTATCTTCATGATGAAAAAGACGGAATTCTAGGAATGCATCCAGAACATGATTATTTCAAAGCGATAGCATTGGCAAAGAAAGAAAACAAACCCGTTTTAATAGATTTCACAGGTTATGGTTGCGAAAACTGTAGAAAAATGGAAGAATTTGTGTGGAGCGAACCTGATATTCTGCCAACTTTACAAAACGAAGTCATTCTCGCTTCTCTTTATGTAGACGACAAAGAAGAATTGCCAGAAACTGAACAAACCAAAGTAGATTTAGGAAACGGACAAATGAAACGTATTAAAACCATTGGTGATAAATGGAGTATGTTCCAACAAGTGAATTTTAATAATAATTCTCAACCGCATTACGTTTTGGTAACTCCAGAAGGAAAAGTGATTAACACTCCTGTTTCTGGTTATATGCCGAAAGAAGATTTCAAAAAATTCTTAGAATGTGGAATCGAGTTTTATAAGAAAAATAAATAGAATCATCATTTCATGGATAAAAAAGAAAGCTTTCAAAATTTTGAAAGCTTTTTTTTATAATTAAATTCTTTAGAACATTTTATTTAGCTAATTCTTCGTTTACCGTTTTGGTATTGATTCCGTTGGTTACATTTTTTATTCCGTTATATTCTAGAATCGCTTTTGCTTGGCTGCTTCTGTTTCCTGTTCTACAAAAAACAATTACAGATGGTTTTCCTTTGAATTCATTCAATCTACTTTCTACTTCATCAAGCGGAATATTCACGGCTCCTTTTACACTTCCTTCTGCAAATTCTTGTGGCGTTCTTACATCTACTAAAAATGCTCCGTTTGCAACTTGTTCTTTAATCGAAACTTCTTTTTGGGCTTCAGTTTGAGCATTACTTTCTGCTGGTTTAGGAGAAGAACACTGTGTTCCTATAATAACTAAAGCTCCAAAGCTCAATATTGATATTAACTTTTTCATTTTTTTCTATTTTTTACAAAACTATTTCATTAGCGAGAGTTCTTATGTAACAAAAGTTACAATAGCAAATTTTGGTTTTGAATAATTTCGCGTTCGATAATTCAGAAAGAACATGCTCCAAAAAAAATTACTTCTTCAACTCCTCTTTTTAGCACTCGCTGTTTTATCTTTTTCACCCCTAATTTCTCCGCCAATTGCTTTATTATTCGGGATTCTTTTTGTGAATATTTTCGGAAAAGTTCTAGAGACAGATAGTTTTGTCAAGAAATTATTGCAATATTCTATTGTAGGATTAGGTTTCGGGATTAATCTGAACACCGCAATAGAAGCAGGAAGTCAAGGTTTTCTTTTTACCGTTTCTACGATTGCTTTGGTCATGATTTTTGGTTTATTTTTAGCCAAAATTTTAAAAATTAACAAAACCATTGCTCAACTCATTTCCGCAGGAACCGCAATCTGTGGAGGAAGCGCCATCGCAGCAGTTGCACCCATTTTAAAAGCCAATAGCAAACAAACTTCTGTAGCTTTAGGAATTGTCTTTGTTTTAAATGCTGTTGCGCTGTTTATTTTCCCAGAAATTGGTCATTTTTTTAATTTAACTCAAAATCAGTTTGGAATTTGGAGCGCTATCGCTATTCATGATACAAGTTCTGTAGTTGGCGCTGCAAGTAAATACGGTAACGAAGCATTACAAATTGCCACCACCGTAAAATTAGCAAGAGCTTTATGGATTATTCCGTTGGCTTTTCTTATTTCTATTTTCACCAAAAGTGAAGGGAAAATTAAGATTCCTTATTTCATTGGTTTCTTTGTTTTAGCGATTTTAGCAGGAACTTATCTTCCTTTTTTACAAAATTTCAATACTATCATTTCTGAAATTTCTAGAGATACACTCAAGGTTGCTCTTTTCTTAATTGGAGCAGGATTATCTTTACAAAATCTCAAAAATATAGGTGTTAAGCCTCTTCTTTTAGGAATTATCCTTTGGATTTTTATTTCTAGTATTTCACTTTACGCTGTTTTAGAATTTTTAAAGTAAGTATTGAAAGAATAAAAAGTTTGGTTTAAATTTGTATTCAAACAATACAAATTAATTAGATAACCATGAAAAAACTATTTTTTATTCCTTTGATTCTAATCGCTTTCTCGTGCAACAAAACCGGAGAAAATAATGCTAAAGATATAGACAGCACGAAGATTATTGATTCCATCAATGCGGTGAGAATGAAATACAATGACAGCATCAGAGCATTGAACAACAAAAATAATTTTGGCGATTTAAGCGGAAAACATAAACTTACTTTCGTATCTGATGATGGCGTTTCATTAACTGGAACCGTGAATTTTACAAAAATCATGAGTGATGGTTACGAAGTAAAAGGAAATGCAAAATCTGGGAAAAACATACTCATCATTGATGGAAAAGCGGACAGAGTATCGCCAAAACACATCAATTTTTACGGAAAAATCACACAAACCATCAATGGTAAAACGGAATCTAAGAGCAACAGCAATACATTCAGAGATGAAGGAAAAGGAGATTTCTTTAGACTTCAACAGAAAATAAACGCTCAAGGTTTTGTAGATTACATCGATATTTGGAAATAAATTGAGGTTAAGGTTAAGGTTAAGACAAAGGTAAAGGTAAAGGCAAAGATAAAAGTTAAAAAATTTGAAATCTTTAATCTCGTATCTCGCATCTCTCATCTAAAAAATTAAAAATTATGCTACATCACGAAATTTCAGGAAACGGCAAAAAACCATTGGTTTTACTTCATGGTTTTATGGAAAACACGACCATCTGGGACGAAATGGAAGCTCATCTTTCTAAAGATTTCACTTTGATTAAAATAGATTTACCTGGACATGGAAAATCTAAAGTTTATCAAGAAATTCACACCGTAGAATTGATGGCAGAAAAAGTAAAAGAAGTAATTGATGCTCTAAAATTAGAGAAAATCAATTTGCTGGGACATTCTTTGGGAGGTTATGTTTCTCTGGCTTTTGCTGAAAAATTTCCTGAAATTTTAGAAAGCATGACTTTATTTTTCTCCACTACAGTTGCAGATGATGAAGAGAAAAAGCAAATCCGAAGAAGAAGCATTGCAGTAATTGATGAAAATTTTGAAACTTTCGTCAAAACTTCTATCCCCAATCTTTTTAGCAATAATGAAAAAGATATTTTAGAAGGCAAAATAGAATTGGCGAAAAACATCGCAAAATCTACTGATAAAGAAGGCGTAAAAGCTGCTCAATTAGGAATGGCAGAAAGACCAGACCGAACTGAAATTTTAGAAAATTTAGATGCCAAAATTCTCATTATTGCAGGGAAATATGACAATGCTGTAAAAACCGAAAATCTTCTCAAAATCATCCCTGAAAAGACCAACATCAAAACTTATGTTCTCGATTGCGGACACAACGGACATTGGGAAAAACCAACGATCTGTGCGGAAATTATCAATACGGAGTTGTTGCATAATTTGCCGAAACATTTTTTACTCTAAATATTAAAGCAACCCTAAATTTTCAACTACCACTTTTCCGCCGTAAACAATACAAAGTATAGAGGAAATAATCACCAAACTAGCCTGTAATTTTTTAGATTTCAAGAGACTTTTAGTGTAAGGAATACTGAACAAGTAGGCTGCTAAAAACATCCCGAAAATAGAGCCTAACCCGAAAATAAGAATGTACATCAATCCTTCTAAAGGTGTTTTCATTTGAGAAATCACCAAAACAACCAATGCGCCACTTCCAGCCAAACCGTGAATTAATCCCACACCGAAAGCTGCTCTAGAAGTGTTATGAGTATGGGTATGTTCTTTCGGAAAATAGAGTTTAAAAACTCTGTAAAGTCCCAAAATAATAAGCATAACACCTACTCCTGCTTCAAAATTTTTAAAAACTTCTTCCCCAATTTGAAACTTAAACCCAATCATTAAAATCCCAACGAAAAAAATAGTTGCGGTATGCCCAATTCCCCAATAAATTCCATCTTTCATGGATTGTTTCAGATTTTCGCGGTGAGAAACAAGTGTGTTCACCGCCAATAAATGGTCGGCTTCAAAAGCGTGTTCTAAACCTGAATAGATGGTAAGAAATATTTTAAACATTTTTTAAGATTTGAGATATGAGACTTTAGATATGAGATAATCATTAAATGAGATGTAATTTTTTAAAGAAAAATCTGAAATCTCACTTCTTGAATCTCGCTTCTATTAACTGTAATGATAATACGCTGCACAAGCTCCCTCTGAAGAAACCATTGGCGCTCCTAAAGGATTCCCAGGATTGCAAAGTTTCCCAAAATGCGGACATTCCACTGGTTTTTTAATGCCTTTCAGGATTTCACCAGCAATACAAAGATTTTCTTCTTTTTTTTCTAAATTTTCAATGTCAAATTTTTTAGAAGCATCAAAATCTTTGTACTTTTCTTTCATGACTAAACCAGAATTTGGGATTTCGCCAATTCCTCGCCATTCTTGAGTTCCAATTTCAAAAATTTCGTTGACCACTTTTTGAGCAGGAATATTTCCTTCGTCTTTTACCAAACGTTCGTAGCAATTTTCTACTTTATGTTCGCCTTTTTCGAGTTGCAAAACAGCGTGATAAATGGCTTGAAGCAAATCTGCAGGTTCAAATCCAGAAATCACAATCGGGATTTTATACTTTTCAGCCAAAGGAAAATATTCTGAAGTTCCCATAATGGTACAAACATGACCAGCTCCTAAAAACGCATCAATATTGCAAAATTCATCATCTAAAATGGCTTCCATTGCAGGCGGAACCAAAACATGAGAAACCAAAAGCGAGAAATTCTTTAAGCCTAATTTTTGCGCATGAACCACGCTCAAAGCATTACTTGGAGCTGTAGTTTCAAAACCTACTGCAAAGAATACCACTTCTTTATCAGGGTTCTGCTCTGCAATTTGAACGGCTTCTAACGGAGAATATAGAATCCTTAAATCTCCACCGTCAGCTTTGGCCTGGAGTAATGATTTTTTACTACCCGGAACTCTTACCATATCTCCAAAAGAACATAAAACAGCTCCTTTTTCCATTAAAGCTACTGCTTTATCAATCAACGAAATCGGGGTAACACAAACTGGACAACCAGGACCATGAATCATTCTCACTTTGTCTGGAAGCAGTTCTAGCAAACCATTTTTTACTAAAGAATGGGTTTGTCCGCCACAAATTTCCATGATATTCCAAGGTTTTGTGATGATTTTTTCGATTTCGTTTAAATAAAACTTAACGAGTTCTGGATTGCGGTATTCTGTGAGAAATTTCATTTTAAGTCAAGATTTAAGATTCAAGATTTTTTGGTGGTTTATTCTTATTTAAAAGAGCTTTTGCATTTTGAGAAGTTACTACTTTTTTGCCTGTAGATTCTTCTAATTTTTCTCTTGCTACTTTTGCAACATCACCGCCTTTTTTGGCAACCTCTACATTTTCTTCAAAATTTTGTGGATTAAATGACTGAGAAATATCTTTCGTGGACGCTTCCGCTAACATATTCAAAATCAATTCTGTATTCGTCATATGATCACGAAGATTTTCCTTTTTTAAATCTTTCAACTTTTTATATTCTTTGGTTGATTTTCCTGACCAAGTTTTGGTAATAATATCCGTTAAAACAGCAAATTGAAGTCCTTCTTTCATTCCTCGCTTCTTCCATTCATCTGTTAATTCTTTACGAATTTCAATACTTTTTAATCTTTGATTAATCCAATTTTCAGAATATCCTAATTGCAAATATTCTTGCATAGCACGTTCTACGGTGAGCTCAGGATTTTGCATTTCATCTAATCTTTCATTAGCGATTTTCGCCAACCAAAGTTTAAAGGGTTCTGCTTTTGGCGATGGAATAGACTGAATTAAACGGAAAAGTTGTTCGGTATCAGTAACATCGGTTTTATAAAATTTACCATCCGAAGATTGCATTTTCAGTTGACTACAATTTGTAGCCAACTCACTTCCTTCTTTTTTAAGTCGAGTTTTTAGAACACTCCAATACTTTCTAGCATTTGGAGATTCCGTCAAAACTTCTATTACATCTACAATAGAAAAATACCATTTTTCTTGTTCATCATCCCAAATAGTGCGAATTTTTTTGGATTCAAAAATTTGTAAAGCGTTTTGCTGTGTCATTAGTTTTCAAAATTTATAAAACCAAATATACTCATTTCTAAAAGAAATAAGTAAAACTCAATTTACCAAAAAACGGAGTTCCTGGCGTAAAATGAATCTCTGAAATAGGTTGACTTTCATTATATAATCTACTTTCTGTATCAAATTGGGTTTCTTTCCATTTCACATTAAAAATGTTCTGAACAGAAACTCCCAATTCCCATTTTTTTGTGGTATAATTTACCGTTCCATCCCAAACAAAGTATCCTTTTGCCACCACAGAATTATCTTCATTTGCAGGTCTATCTCCCATTAATCGGTAACGCAAACTTCCGTTGAAACCCGTTTCTTTTCTGTAGGTAATTCCACCTGTACTTACTAATTTCGGAGCTAGAGGAATTAAATTTTCATCAGCAGGAACATTTAAACTTCTCGGTTTCGCTATACTTAAATTAAAATCTGCAAACCAATTTTGGTAAATTTCGTAGCGAGCAGTGATGTCAATTCCCATTCTTTCGGTTTTTCCGCCTTCTTCTACTACCGCTTCATCTCCTACATAAACAAACTCTTGGTCTAACCAAAGATACCAAACCGCCGATTGAAGAATGAGTTTTTTGCCAATTTTAAAAACTCCACCAAAATCAGCTCCCAAAGCAGGTGGCAAAACTTTCTTGCCATTTTCTAAAACTGCAACCCTGGTGTCATTGCTATGAAATCCTTTCCCAAAGTAAGAATACAATTGCACATTTTCATTGAAACGATAATTCATTCTTAATTTTGGACTGAAAATATTGGAATTTGATTTTAGTTTTTGCTGAAGAAGTTTGTCATTATACTGATTATCAAAATAATCAAATCTGATAGAAGGCGTAATATCAAAATTTTGATTTAAAGCAATTTTTTGACTCCAAAAAGCACCGAAATTCATTTCATCTACATCACCAAGCTTTAATGCTTCTGTAGTGATGGTTCTGTCTTTGGTTCTGGAAAGCTCTAAATCATTTACATCATCATAACGCAATTGTATTCCCGCAAAAGTTTCAGATTTCAGACCAAAAATTTTTGTGGATTTTTCGTAAGTAGAATTAAAACCATACAAATTTCTATCTTCTTTTTGGCGAATTTGGTCGCCGTTAATTGGGTCATTTAAGAAAAATGTAAAATTAGAATACAACTCAAATTGATATTTAGAATAAAAAATCTGATTGGTGAATTTTCCTCCATTATTAAGATAAGATTTCAAGTTGGCAGTGAAATTATAACGTGAAGTTTTGCCACCTTCATTGTCATCAATTGCACCAAACCAGTCAACTGTCCCATCATCTACCGCTCTATCAGGTATTTGTCCCGAAGCGTTCCATTTACTGGAAAGTCCAGAAAAATAAGCGGTTAAGAAATTATTATCGTTCAATTTTCCGTGATACTTCAGCATTCCATTAAAACGATTAAAATCTTGAGGACTCTCAAAATATCCATCTGTAAAATAAGCTTCTGTAGCTAAAAATAAGCTATGGTCTTTTATCTCTTTATTGTTTTTCAAAAGGTTTAAACCCAAAACTCCACGATAGGTTTTGAACTGCCCCAATTCTAACTTAGCAAAATTATTTTCTAGAAAATCTTTGGTTTTAAAATCTACAAAACCTGCGGTGGTAAAATTTCCTTTTTCCGCAAAATAAGGGCCTTTATCAAAATTTACTTTATCAATAAATTCAGGAATCACGAAATGCAAATCTGCATAACCTTGTCCGTGAGCGTGAGAAACCATATTCACGGGAATTCCGTCCACAGAAAGGCTTACATCCGTTCCGTGATCTACATCAAAACCGCGAATAAAAAGCTGCTCCGCTTTTCCGCCTCCAGCGTGTTGACCGATGAAAAGCCCTGGAACAGAACGCAAAATTTCTTGCGAATTATTAATCGGACGAAGATGAATATCTAAGTCTGAAATGGTTTGAAAAATATTATTTTTTACAGAATTTTTCAATTGAACTTCTGCAATACTTACCACTTTTGGGTTGAGAAAAATGTAGCTAAAATCTTTTTCTTTTTTAATGGAATCTAAGTTAAACTCTTCTTTCTCATAACCAATTCCAGACACGTAAATTTTTTGATTTTCTGAATTGAAATTTTGAAGACTCACAAAACCATTTTCGTCAGAAAATTCTTGAAAACCATCATTAAAATCACTTATTAATACTGATGAAATTGGCTTTTTTGTAATTTCATTTAAAACATAAATTCCTTTTAAATTTTGTGCAAAAAATTCATTAATTGAAATTAAAATTAATAAAAAAAGAAAGATTTTTAACCTCATACCGTATTACTTTTTTATATTTTCGTGTTACTTTTTGCAAATTAAAAACCCTTTCAGAGTTTGAAACTCTGAAAGGGTTAGTTTATATCATTTTATTGGTTACCAATTTCCCATGAATAATCCCTTTTAAACCAATTAATTTATTGGCTAAATCTGTTAAACGATTTGCGTTTCCTTTAACTGCAATAATTTCTAAGCAATTATCATGGTCTAGATGAAAATGTTGTGCTGAAAGAATTTCTTTGTAAAATTCATGCTGAATATCATTCATCTTTACACCTAAATCACCTTTGTGATGATCAAAAAGCAACACAATAGCACCAGAAACCACATCATTTTCTTTCCATTTCTTTTCTACAATTCGGTTTTCTACCAAGTGTCGAATCGCTTGTGAACGGTTTGGCAAATGATTGTCTAGAACGAATTGGTCTAATTCTTTCAAAACTTCTTCGTCTAAACTGACTCCAAATCTTACCTGCGCCATCGTGTTACTTTCTTAAAAATTATTGTTACTAAAATAATTAAATTCCAGATAGTGAATAAATTATTTTACATGATTTTAGTCAATTAAAATTTCATATTCAAAAATCTCTTTTCTATGCTTCAAAATACTATCAAAAGGTAAATTATTTGGATAAGATTTTGAAAAATATTCTTCTTTTGCCTTGAAAATTTCTAAAATTTTCACTTTGGTATCTTTATCAGGATTTTGAAGATATTTTTCGCAAAGACAACTGGCTAATTCTCTTTTTGCTGATTCAAAATACCATTCGTTTGAAATTGAATGTCCTTCATAAAGTACTTTTTCTCCTTTTGAAAATTGAGGATAAGAAACCTTACAGTTTTTAAAAGACAAAACTTGAATCATTTCATTGTTTTCAGAAGAACAAGAAATAAAAGTCAAAAATATTAGAAATAAAAATCTCATTTACTTCACAATTTTATTCAACTCGATAACAAAAACCAAAGTAGCATTCGGTTGAATCATTGGTGGCGCTCCGTTTTCTCCGTAAGCTAAATGTGGCGGAATATACACTTTCCAACGAGAACCTTCTTGCATTTTAGTCAACACTTCTTTCCATCCTTCTATCATTTCTGAAATTCTAAAAACTTGCGCACCTACATCTTTAGTAGAATCAAAAACCTGCTTATCTAGCAAATATCCTTCATATTCTACCTCTACCTCATCGGTAATATTTGGAACTGCACCATTTCCTTCTACTAAAATCTCGTACTGCAAACCATTTTCTAGTTCTGTAATTTTAGGATTTTCTCTGTTTTTTTCAAGAAATTTTTGTCCTTCTTCAGCATTTTTTTGCAACATTTCCCCACGTAACAAAAGCACATAATTGTTGAAAATATCTATTGCTTTTTTGGGAGAGATTTTGGGAGTAGTCTTATCAAAAATAGTTTTCATCCCATCAATGAAATCTTCATATTTTACTTCTTCAAAACCCATATCTCTAAGGCTCATCGCCAAAATTACACCTGCAGAATAAGATACTTTGTCTTCGTCTTCGGTGTGGTCTATTTTTCCTAATAAATCGTAAATGTCCATTTATGAAATTTTAAATTTTAGATTATAAATTTTAGATTTTTATTTTAAGTTTAAGTAATAATTCAATTGTCCGAAACTGATGTTCTCATCATTCGGAGAAAGTTTTTCGTGGAAATGAAGCTCAAATTCTGTTCCCAAAAATCCTATAGCCAAATCTACCAACAAAGCATTTTGCCAAACTCCACCAGAAAAAGCGAGTTCTTTCACCGCAAAACGCTGTGCTATTTTCTCAATAGCTTTAATTAAAGTATAATGAAAATTCAGTCCTATTTCTCCAGCGCTTTTTCCTGATTTTTTTTCTTCCAGAATTTTAGAAAACAGTTTTTTTGTAGGGATATTTTCAAATTCATCATTTTCCAAATAATCTTTCAATCTGTGAAAATCTGTGAAATCTGTGGGAAACTTTTCCTGCGAAATTTTCTCCAACCACATAGCAGGTTCTCCTTCAAAAAACAAAGGTTTTTCATAACCTAAAACAAAAGCAACCGCATCAAAAAACCTTCCCATAGATGAAGTTTTAATCTCTGATTTTTCAATTAAGTTGGTGTAAATTTTCCATTCGTTTTCATCAAAAGCAAATTTCAAATCTTCATTATTTCCTGAAACCGAAAGTGCTGAAATTTTAGGCGTTTTAGACATTTTATCTCCTAAAATCCAAGCGAAATTTTCGAGTTGAGCCACTCTTTCCATTTTTTGATTTTCCAAAAGGAAAAACTCTCCACCCCAAATTTCGGTAGATGTTCCGAAACCAATTCCATCCCAAATAACACCCAAAACTTTATCTTTTTTCCACAATTTTTTCTCTCCTAAAATAGAAGCAAAATGCGCTTTATGATGCTGGATTTTATTATTTCCCACAGATTCCGCAGATTTCCACAGATTTTTTATAATTTTTTGGTTTTCGTATTTAGGATGTAAATCGGAAAGAATTAAATTGGGTTCAAAATTGAAGATTTTTTGATACGATTTTACAGTATTTTCAAATCTTTCGTAGGTTTCAAAATTGGCTAAATCACCGATAAATTCTGAAATGTAAACGTGATTGTTTGGAACAACGGCGAAAGTATTTTTAAGATCTCCGCCTAAACACAGAATCTTGTTTTTTTCTTTATTGAGTTCCGAAAGTTCTTCGGCAAAGAAATAATTGGGAGCAAAACCTCTGGAACGACGAAAAACAATTTTCTGCTGATGTTTTGGAGAAAATTTAATCACAGAATCGTCTTGAGGATGCTGAATTTCTAATGTATTATGCAAAAAATAATCTGCAATTTTACCTAAAATTTGCTCAGCTTCTTCTGTAGTAGAACAAATTGGCGAACCATGGAAATTTCCACTGGTTGCGATGAGCGGTTTTCCGAAAGTTTTCGAAATCAATTTCAACGTTCCAGAATAAGGAAACATGGCACCAATCGTATTCATATTCGGTGAAATCCCTTCAATTGCCAAATCTTTTGCATCTTTAATTTTAGTAACAATAATCGGACTTTCAGAAGATTTGAAATGCTGAATTTGCAATTCTGAAATTTCTAAATATTCCTGCATTTTTGAAATTCCAGAAAATAAAACGGCAAAAGGTTTTGTAGGTCTTCTTTTGCGTTTGCGAAGTTCAGAAACGGCTTCTGAATTGGTGGCATCACACATCAAAATATAACCTGCTGTGTTTTTGAGTGCTACGATTTTTCCTTGAGATAATTCTTCGGCTAATTTTTCAAAAATTTCTTTGTTGGAGCCTTTGAATTCGTTTCCTTGATTGTCTTTTAACCAAATTTGAATGCCACAATTCGGACAAGAATTGGTTTGAGAATGAAATCTTACATCGTCTGAATTTTGGTATTCTGCTAAACAATTCGGGCACATTTTGAAAACTTCAATCGCTGTATTTTCTCTTTCAAAAGGGAATTTCTTAGTCACAGAATATCTCGGTCCGCACTGTGTACAAGTGGTAAAAGGATAAAAATAACGAGGATTTTTCTCATCAAAAAGTTCGTTTTCACAAGATTCGCAAGTTGCAAAATCGGGTGTTAAAGGAATATCGACAACGATATTTTTTTCGGTAGGTTTGATGAAAAATCTATCAAAAATTTCTGTTGTTTCAGTTTCTTTGATTTCAGAAAAAATGATTTCGGAAGATTTCGGTTTTCTATGGTGAATTTCATTAAAAAATTGCTCAGAATTTTCACCTTGGCAAACAATAATTACGCCCAACTCATCATTAGAAACGTAGCCTTTCAACTGAAATTCTTCAGCCAAATTGAAAATAAAAGGACGAAAACCCACTCCTTGAACTCGCCCTGAAATATGTATTTCGGTAGTTTTCATTTTGTTCGCAAAGATTTCACGGATTTTCACAGATGAAATTATTTTAATAAAAATTTAAAATTGACTTGTTTATTTCTGTGAAATCTATGAGCGTTTAATTTTTTCTAATTTTTTGAACTAGTTCTAGAGCCATTTCGGTTACTTTTGGAATAGCAGCCGCTACTTTTGGTGAAAGCTCAAGATACATGGGCTCCATTTTAGAAATAGTAACTGTGAAAAGATAAATGTTGGGCATTTTATCCATAAATGTGAGGATATCTACCATGTCTTTTAATCCAAAATTATGACCGCTCAACGAAACGGGGAAATCATCTGAAAATTTAGGGGTAAGAAGTGTAATGGTTCCTTCTTCTTTTCCGTCCATCGTAGCATCTACAATAATCACATGCTCATGACTTTCGATGTAGGGAACAAGTGAAAAACCGCCAGTTCCTCCATCTAAAAAACTGATACCTTCTGGAAATCTAGAAGTGTCTAAATTTTTAACAAATTGAACCCCAATTCCTTCGTCTCCCATCAAATAATTCCCGATTCCCAAAATGAGAATGTCATTTCCGTCAGAATGAAATTCGTCTACGGTATATTGGAAAGTTTCTGTATTATTTTTCAAAATTTTAAATTTTTGAGGCAAAAAATTCCCCGAAAATGATAATTATTTCAGGGAATTCGGTTTAGTTTAATATTAATGTTTCTCCTCTTCTTTATAATCTTCGAATCTTTCGGTACGACAGAATTTATAACCACTTACCATCGCCGAAGATTCACCACGACCTTCTAACCAATCGTGGAATAAGACTAGGTAAAAATGTACTGCAATGAACAATATAAATGCCCACATTACAATATGGTGAATTCTTCTGATTAAAAATTCATCTGTAGTAATCAACGAGGTAGCCCAAGCAAAAAACTTAGGAAAAAACCATGTAGAAGTTGGCGCATACAATGCAAATCCGGTAAACACCATTACTACTGCTAGAATGAACATTACCAAATACGAAGCTGCAGCAACTGCATTATGACCAATAGGAATATTAGTGAATTTATATTCTTTTTCGTTGAATAAAAAGATATCGTACTTGATTACGTGCCACATTTTTTCTCTTCCTTTTTTATCAAAAGGTACAAATTGTCTCCAATTGGCAAATCTGTTTCCCACAAAAGCCCAATAAACTCTCATAAACATTACAGCAACCATTGCATAAGCACTTATGAAATGTACTTGTCTGATTAGTCCCATCCAAAATTGTCCTGACGCTTCTTTTGCAGTCATAATTGCAGGAGGATTTGCGATTAAAAACCCTGTAATAATGAGAAAAGTAATTGCAAAACCATTAATCCAATGGAAAAAACGAACGGGCAATTGCCAAATGTACGCTCGTCTGAAGGTGACCGTTTTAATAGGAACTCCTTCTTGAATTTGAGTTGTGTTTTCCATTTTAAAATATTTTTAGATTAAACGGTACAAACAGAAACGTCATTAATTTCTTTGATGATATTTCCTTTTTCGTCATACAAATGCACTGCACAAGCAATACAAGGGTCAAAAGAGTGAATCGTTCTAATGATTTCTAATGGAAGTTCTGGGTCTGCAACTGGAGTATTGATTAAAGTGCTTTCGTAAGGAGAACGCTGTCCTTTTGGATCACGTGGTGAAGCATTCCAAGTAGAAGGTACAATTTGTTGGTAATTTTCTGTTTTACCGTCTTTTATTACAATCCAGTGGCTTAATCCACCTCTTGGAGCCTCTACTCTACCTACACCTTTGGCTTCGGCTGGCCATGTAGAAACTTCCCATTTCTCCATATTTGCCATTCTTTCATCACCTCCTTTGATATTTTCAATTAATTTATCATAGAATTCTAAATTCCACTGAGCTACTAATTGAGTTTCTAAACCTCTAGCTGCTGTTCTACCTAAAGTAGAGAATAATGCTTCTGCAGGAACATCTAATTTCGTTAATGCAGAATCTACGACTTCTTTGAAATCTTCTCTTCCTGAAGCATAACCAACTAACATTCTCGCTAATGGGCCTACTTCCATCGCTTGACCTTTCCAACGAGGAGTTTTGATAAAGCTGTATTTATTTTCTACATCTAAGAATTCATATGGAGGTTTCGGACCTGTATAATTGATATTCGTTTCTCCACTCCATGGTTGTTTTCCAGCGTTTGGATCACCTGTATAATCGTACCAAGAATTATTCACGTGTTCTTCTACTGTTTTCAGATTTTCTAAATCTACATCATGTACTTTAGATAAATCTTTATTAAGAATTACACCTGCTGGGAATTTGTATGTACTCATGTCTTTGTTTCCGTAACCAGCCATTGGGAAATCTCCGAAAGCCATAAAATTATGGAAACCACCAATTGCGCCCCAATCTTTGTAGAAACTAGCAATCGTTAATAAATCTGGAAGATAAACTTGTTCTACAAATTCTTTTCCTTGAATTAATAATTTCTGAACCAGCGCCAATCTCTCTGCATTAATTCCACTTGCATCATCTACATTAATTGCACAAGCCATTCCTCCTACTAAGAAATTAGGGTGTGGATTTTTACCTCCAAAAATAGCGTGAATTTTTACGATTTCTTTTTGCCATTCTAAAGCTTCAAGGTAATGAGCTGTTGCCATTAAATTCGCTTCTGGTGGAAGTTTCATAGCTGGGTGTCCCCAATATCCGTTTGCGAAGATTCCTAATTGTCCGCTGTCTACAAATTTTTTCAAACGTTTTTGTAAATCAGCAAAATATCCTGGTGATGATTTTGGCCAATTAGAGATGGATTGTGCTAATTGTGATGTTTTTACAGGGTCTGCACTTAAACCATTGACTACATCTACCCAGTCAAATGCATGAAGATGATAGAAGTGTACAATGTGGTCATGTACATATAATGAACCTAGCATTATATTTCTTACCATTTCTGCATTAGGCGGCACATTAATTCCTAATGCGTTTTCTACTGCTCTAATAGAAGCAATAGCGTGGGTAGTAGTACATACTCCACAAGTTCTTTGTACAAAAGCCCAAACATCTTTTGGATTTCTGCCTTTTACAATATTTTCTAAACCACGTACCATCCCTGATGAAAGGAATGCGTCTCTGATGGTTCCGTCTGTGATTTCTACCTCTGCTCTTAAATGACCTTCAATCCTTGTAATAGGATCTACTACTATTCTATTTGCCATTTTTTAAATTTTTAAATCTTGTCTTTAGCTAATTTTTTTTCACTTTCTTCTGCTTCTTTTATTCTTCTTTCTAAATCTTTTCTTTTAGAAATATTAGAAGCTACGGCATGTATTGCAGCTCCGGCAAGGACGCCACCAAGAGCAACTTTACCCACAGTATCAGCATTGCTCTCTGCGAAACCACCTATTGCAGAAATGTCTCTAGAATAGAAACTATCTGCTGCATCCCAGAATTTATCTGCACTACATCCTAGACATCCATGACCAGACTGAATTGGGTAAGAAATGCCACCATTCCATTTCATATTACCACAGGTATTATAAGTAGATGGCCCTTTACAGCCTACTTTATATAGACAATATCCTTTTTTAGCATTTTCGTCATCGAAACTTTCTACGAAAAGACCAGCATCAAAATAAGGTCTTCTGTAGCAGCTATCGTGAACACGTTTAGAATAGAAAGCTTTTGGTCTTCCTGCAGCATCTAATTCTGGTAATTTACCAAATGCTACATAATGTACGATCACTCCAGCCATTACCTCACCAATTGGAGGACAACCTGGAACATTGATAATCGGTTTATCTGTAATAATTTTATTAATAGGAACCGCACCAGTAGGATTTGGCTTAGCGGCTTGTACACAACCAGTAGTTGCACAGCTTCCCCATGCTATGATAGCAGCAGCGTCTTTAGCAGACTCTTTTAGAATATCTATAGCTGTTCTTCCTGCTATTACACAATAGTTACCATCATCTCCAAGTGGAACAGAACCTTCTACACAAAGAATATATTTTCCTTTATATTTCTCCATGGTAGATTTTTTCGCAGCTTCTGCTTGATGACCACTTGCCGCCATTAATGTTAAAGTGTAATCTAATGAAATCTTGTCTAGAATTATATCCGCTACGATAGGATGGTCTGAGCGGATAAAAGACTCACTGCAACAGGTACATTCTTGGAAATGTTCCCATATTACAGGTAATCTTGGTGTAGTAGCTAATGCTTTGGCTACTTGACCAAGAGCTGAACTTTCGATACCCATGTATGCGCCAATGAAGGCAACAAATTTCATGAAATCTCTTCTAGAATATCCTTGTCTCTCAATACTCTGAAGGTAAGTTTCATTGGTTGAAGTTTTAGTCCCCATATTATTTTTTATTAATCCTTCTAAAATTAGAAAATTTTTGAAATATAAACGAAAAGCATTACGTTATTTATAATTATTTTAAATTTATTTTAAACAAAACATCCCATAAACAGTGACTTTATTAAACATATGTTACTTTTGTTACTGATTAAAATCATATAAAAGTCCTATTAAAAACACAAAAATCATTTAAAAAATTAATCAGAAAAGTGTAGATTTGTTACATATCATTTAACAAAAAAATGCACGAACTTTCTATTGCAACCTCTATTTTAAAAACTGCCACTCAAGAAGTTGAGAAAATTAACGGCAAAAAAGTAGAAGAAATTTACCTAGAAATTGGCAAAATTTCTGGTATTGAAATTCCTTCTTTAGAATTTGCGTGGGAACAATGCATGAAGGATAGTGTTTTAGAAAATGCTAAAGTTCACATTACAGAAACAGATGGTTTTGCCAGATGCGCAGAGTGCAATCATGAATTCGAGATTTCTAAAATTTATGATTCCTGTGAACGCTGCGGAAGTCCTTTTAAGGAAATTATTACAGGACAAGAAATGAAAATAAAAAAATTAATTATCAGCTAAAATTTAAACATATGTGCTCAACTTGCGGATGTAGTTCCAACGAAAACGGAATTACTTTAACAAAAATGGGAGAAAACCATCATACACACCATCATCACGACGGTCATACTCATTCCCACGAACACCATCATGGAGATCACTCTCACAGTCATGAACACCATCACGAACATGGACATGAACATAATCATGACCACGAACATCACAATCATCACGACCACAATCATGGTCACCACCATCATCATGATGTAAATATTGTAGAACTAGAAAAAGATATTCTTCACCAAAATCAATTAGGTGCAGAAAGAAACCGTGGATTTTTTGAAGCTTTAAATATTTTCGCAATGAATTTGGTTTCTTCGCCTGGTTCTGGAAAAACTTCGCTTTTAGAAAAAACCATCGCAGACTTAAAAGGTGAAATAGAATTTTCTGTAATTGAAGGTGACCAACAAACTACCAATGACGCAGCCAGAATACACGCGTTAAACGTTCCTGTTCTTCAAATCAACACTGGAAAAGGTTGCCATTTAGATTCAGAAATGATTGCAAAATCTCTAAAAGAACTGAAACCAAAACAAAATTCTATTCTCATGATAGAAAATGTAGGAAACTTAGTTTGTCCTGCCATGTTTGATTTAGGAGAAAACCAAAGAGTAGTCATTATTTCTACCACAGAAGGCGAAGACAAACCTCTGAAATATCCAGATATGTTTCACAGTTCTAATATTTGTATTATCAATAAAATTGATTTATTACCATACTTAAAATTTGATGTAGAAAAACTGAAAGAAAACACCAAAAAAGTAAATCCAAATATTCAATTTTTTGAAGTTTCAGCCACTTCAGGAGAAGGAATGGAAGCTTGGTATGAGTTTTTAAGAAGCAAAATTGTAAAATCGTAAAACGTTTAATAAAAGTTGTTAAAAGAATTTCATTTTCAATTTTCAACTATTAATTTTCAATTAAAATTATGTGTTTAGCCATTCCAGGAAAATTAGAAAACATTACTTCTCAGCTAGACGAAGTCTTTAGAATAGGAAGTGTAGATTTTGAAGGCATCAGAAAAGAGGTAAATCTTGCTTTGGTTCCAGAAGCCAAAGTGGGTGATTATGTTCTCGTTCATGTAGGTGCCGCTATCGGAATAATCGATGAAGATGAAGCAAAAAAAACGATGGATGCACTGAAATTAATGGGAGAAGATTTAGAATTAGAGCCAGAAAACTAGGTAATCATCACGATTTTTTTATTTTTGTTAAAACTTTATAAGAATTTTGTGATAAAACTTAAAAATGATTCACCTAAAAAAAGCAGTTCGTTCCTTTGTGCAATCTAAATATTTAGACCTATTTGGAGCAGCATTAGTCCTCGTTATCAGCATTTATAATCAATATCATCTCACTTATTATTTTCAAGGAAATGTAAAGTTCGACGTTCCTTTTTCAGAGCAAATCGCACTCATCAAACAAGGCGCTTTTCCTCTAGGAATTTTCTCTACCATCGGAGCCGTTTTTTCTTTACTTTCTACCAGATTTGTAGGCAAACAAAATAATGTGGGCAATATTATTGGCGTTTTTACTACTATAAATTCGGGAACTATTGATTACTTTTTAGGAAATCATTCCGCAGCAATTACCTATCCTTTAACATTTATCATCACTTATTTCGCAGTGATTAAATGGAAAAAAGGTGAAAAAATTAGAAAAATAGACTTCAACTATTACCTCATCAATAGCGTAGGTTTGGTTTTAGGATATTTATTGGTTTACATAGGAACGGAAATCTTCGGAGGAAGAGACGATTTATTGTTTTTCAACATCGTTTCTATCACTTTCGGACTTTCTTTAGGAGCCAATTTCAGTTCGGCGCTTAAATATGAAACCACGTTTTTAAGTTGGACCATTTATAACGTTGTACAGCTGATTAAAGCATTTTTACAACTGAATATTGCAAATATTGCCAAATATATTTTCTATATGATAAACGCTGCCATCACTTTGGGAGACTGGATTTGGAACAGAGATGTAAGAAAAAAAGCAGCATTATCTTAATTAAAATTTAAAAATTAAGCATCATGCCAGAAAGCATTAACCTTCAACACGGAAGCGGTGGCGAAAAAATGACCGAACTTCTCAATAACCTTATTTTTAAAAATTTAGGAAACGAAATCTTAAACAAAAAACATGATGGTGCTTTTCTAGAATTATCTGGAAGGTTAGCATTTTCTAGCGACAGTTTCGTGGTTTCTCCTATATTTTTCAAAGGAGGAAATATTGGCGAATTGGCAGTTTTCGGAACGGTAAATGATATTTCGATGTGTGGTGCAGAACCCAAATATTTATCGCTTTCGTTTATTATTGAAGAAGGTTTTGCAATGGAAGATTTTGAAAAAATCATTCATTCTATAAAATTAGCCACCGAAAAAGCAGGTGTACAAATTGTAACAGGCGACACTAAGGTGGTAGAACGCGGAAAAGGCGACAAAATCTACATCAACACCTCCGGAATTGGTGTAATTTATGACAATGCAAAAATCGGAATCGAATATATAAAACCGAATCAAACCATCATCATCAATAGAGACATCGCTTCTCACGGAATGGCAATTATGAGCGAAAGAGAAGGTTTAAAATTTGATTCTGAAATTTTGAGCGACACTAAAAATCTCAATTTTGAAATTAAAAAATTGATTGAAAATTTCGGCGAAAAAATACATTTCTTGCGAGATGCAACAAGAGGCGGTTTAGCTTCTGTTCTAAACGAAATTACTTCTGAAAGCAACCTGGGAATTCATCTTTTTGAAGAAAAAATTCTAGTGCAAAGACAAGTCAAAAGCGCTTGCGAATTGCTAGGCTTAGACCCAATGTATGTAGCAAACGAAGGGACTTTCTTATGCGTTTGTGACAATGAAATTGCCGATGAAGTTTTAGAAATTTTACAAAGAGTAAATCATAATGCTTCTAAAATTGGTCACATCACCGAAGAACACGCCGGAAAAGTAATTATGGAAAGTGCTTTTGGCGGAAAACGCGTGGTAAATCCTTTGATTGGGGAACAATTGCCGAGGATTTGTTAGAAATCCTCAACTTCTATTTTCTCTTTAAAATCTTCAATCGTTTCGTGGATATTTTTAAAACATTTACCTCCAGAAGCATTGATGTGTCCACCTCCGTGGAAATGTGCTCTCGCAAATGCATTGGTATCTACATCGTCTTTGCTTCGGAAAGAAATTTTGATGAAATCTTCATATAAATCTTCCATGAAAAAAGCAGACATTTTAGTTCCTGCAATACTTAATCCGTAGTTTACAAACCCTTCTGTATCGCCTTTTTCGAAACCAAATTCTTTTAATTCGTCACGTTTTAAATAAAGAATCGCCACTTTTCCATTTTTTACCAATTCTATTCTTCCTAAAATCAACGACAGAAGATGCAATCTAGAAACGGTATTAGTATCCCAAGTATTAGACGTAATCATAGACGGATCAGCGCCTTTTTCTATTAAATTCGCCACAATTCTGTGCGTATCTGCAGAAGTAGAACGAAAACGGAAACCTCCAGTATCAGTCATAATTCCCGTGTAAAGACATTCTGCCACATCTTGATTCACCAAATCCTCTTTTCCCAAAGCTTCAATAAAGTGATACACCATTTGACAAGTTGCGGGAATACTGGTATTAGAATAGACAAAATCGAAGTGCTCTGGTTGCTGATGATGGTCTATCAAGATTTTTTTCGCCCAAGATTTTGTGAGCCAATCTCCTAACATTCCAATTCTAGAAGGAGCATTAAAATCTAAACAAAAAATTACATCTGCATGATAAATCGCTTCGCCAGCAATTTTACGTTTATACTCTGCAATGACTATTTTTTTTGCTTCGGGCATCCATTTTAGAAATTTCGGAAAATCATTCGGAACAATTACCGTAGCATCAACTCCTAAATTTTTAAGAAAATGTTTTAAACCAAGACTACTCCCAATTGCATCACCATCTGGATTGTAATGCGTGATAATCACTACATTTTTATTCGGTTGCAAAAAGCTTTTGATTTCTGTAAGTTGGTTTTCTGTAAACATTGTAAAAATTTATGGTGCAAAGATAATTTTTTTACTACAAAATCCCGAAACCTCAAAGATGATGTTTGAACACTCAACATTTATAAAATGATTTTCAGAATCATATTAAACAGAATTTGAAGAAGTACAATCATTAAAATCACTTAAAAATAGTTATTGAGAAAAGTTTTATTCCATTTACTCAAAAAAAACTTAATTATTTCTAAAATTAATTTGCAGAAAATAAAAAAAAACATATCTTTGCAACCTCAAAAAGAAGAATAATTACGGACCCATTATAAATTGAAGTAATGAAAAGAACATTCCAGCCATCAGAAAGAAAGAAAAGAAACAAACACGGTTTCAGAGAAAGAATGTCTACTCCAAATGGTAGAAGAGTATTAGCTGCTAGAAGAGCAAAAGGCAGAAAGAGATTAACTATTAGCGACGCGAGAGCTAAGAGATAATAATTTCTTTTGATTTTATTATAAAAGACATGCTTGGAAATTTACTTTCCGAGCATTTTTTGTTGTTAAAATTTCCTTAAAATTTAGGATAAAAAAAAGGTTTTCCTTATTTTTGAAAGTTGATAAAAAAGTAGGCCTTCTTATCAACCAAGAAAAATCAACCATCATTTATAATCATTATGCCACATCATAACACCTACGGAGAAGACATTATTACGCTGCAAGACGCTAAAATTGTACAAAAAAACTTTACCGTTTTATCTCATGTGAATTTACACATTAAGAGAGGTACTTTCTGCTACCTTATTGGTAAAACAGGCTCTGGAAAGAGTTCATTGTTAAAAGTTTTGTACGGACACTTGCCTCTAAAAGAAGGAAACGGAGAAGTAGTAGGATTTGATTTACAGAAATTAAGAGCATCTGATATCCCTAACCTTAGAAGAAGATTAGGCATCGTTTTTCAAGATTTTCAATTGTTAACAGACAGAAGTGTAGAAAGAAATCTGCGTTTCGTACTAGAAGCTACTGGCTGGAAGGATAAAAACCTGATGGATGACAGAATAAACGAGGTTCTAGACAGCGTAGACATGAAAACGAAAAAACACAAAATGCCTCATGAACTTTCTGGCGGTGAACAACAGCGTATTGCAATCGCAAGAGCTTTACTAAATCATCCAGAATTGATTCTTGCAGACGAACCTACTGGAAACCTAGACCCAGAAACGTCTAACGATATTATGAATTTATTGAAAAAAGTATCTGTAGAAAGAAATTGTGCGGTTCTAATGGCAACTCACGATTATCACATGATTCAAAATTTCCCTGGAGAAGCGATTAAATGTGAAGATGGCGGAGTTAAGGTAATGAATACCGTAGAACTTTTTGAATAAATCTTATTTTCCAAAAACGTGAAACTCTTTGGTGAATTCTAAATATTGGTCCGAGTATTTTCTCGGACTTTTTTCTATCGTAAAATCAAGGGTTTCCAATGCTGATTTTTTCTTAGAAAATTCTAAAACATTTCGTTTTAAAGCACCGTTTTCGATACCGAAAATATTTACTTTTCTTACCAAATATAAATCAAAATATTCAGCTAAGTTTTCAAATTCTTGTGCAGACTCCGAAGGAATAATTACCGAAAAAATTCCTTCTGAAGATAAAATTTTCGAAGCTTTTTCTATTAAATTTCTAAAAGTAAGTTCTACTTGTTGTCTCGCTAAAACATCTTTCACAGAATTATTTTCTTCGAAAAAAGGTGGATTACAAACCACAAAATCATATTCTTTTTGCGATTCAAAAGTTTTAAAATCTTGATGAAAAACGTGCAACCTTTGTGAAAACGGGGAATTTTTAAAATTTTCTTGAGCCAATTTCACCGCATCTTCATTTAAATCTAAAGCAGTAATCTCAGCATTTGCATTTCGCTGAGCGAGCATTAGAGAAATCAAACCTGTTCCCGTTCCTACTTCCAAGATTTTCTGAGCGTTTTCAACTTGACATAAAGCTCCCAGCAAAACACCGTCTGTTCCTACTCGGAAAACATTTTCATGCTGTATAATATCAAATTTTTGAAATCGAAAAGGTTTCATTTTAAAGAAATTCTCAATGAGAAAAGTAAAAAAGTTAAACGTTTGTTGGAAGAATAATCGTGAATTTAGTTCCTTTTCCTTCTTCGGATTTTACGGAAATATCGCCTTTATACTCTTCTATCATTTTTTTGACCATGGTCAAACCGAGTCCCATTCCAGAATTCTTCGTGGTAAAATTAGGCTCGAAGATTTGCTCTAATTTATCTTTAGGAATACCAATTCCGTTGTCTTCTATAACGATGATGATTTTCTTATTGAAAAGCTCTGCATCTATATTGATGATGGATTTTCTTTGTTCAGAAACTGCTTGTTTTGCATTGGTAATCATATTGGTGAAAATCCTAGAAAGATAAATTCTATCCATTCTCACAGGCATCATATCTTTATTCGCATGGAAATAAATATTACCATCATCATTGAAAACTCTTACCAAATTTTCTAATTCTTCTTTTAAGTTAAAAGATTCATCATTTTTTGGCGGCAACTTGGCAAATTCTGAAAAAGCACTTGCTACAGTAGCTACTAAATCGATTTGATCAACCAAACTTCGACTTAGATTTCTAACTTTTTGGTCAATTTCTGGGTCATTTTTATCAAATTTCCTTTCAAAATTCTGAATGAGCAATTTCATTGGCGTAAGCGGATTTTTCACTTCGTGGGCAACTTGTTTTGCCATTTCTCTCCACGCTTCTTCTCTTTCTTTATTGGCCAAAAGCATTTTTTGGTCTTCAATTTGGTAAATCATTTTGTTATAAGATTTTACCAAACCACTTAATTCATCATTTTGAAAATACTTAATCGGTTTCATTTCTCTACCAAAAAGCGTAGTTCTGGTAATGAGTTCTGAAATTCTGGTAATGGTTTTGGTCAGGTTTTTAGAAATCACCCAACTCAGCCAAATACTCAATAAAATGAGGAAAAGATTGACCAAAATAATATACTGAACATATTTATTAAATGCACCTGCATAAATATCATCATTGTGATAAAAAGGAAAATACACAATCGCAATAGGCTCTAACATGTTATTCCTAAGAATCATATAAGAAGAGGTGACATTACTGCCCACTTTTTGATCGTATTCTTGTACATCTACTCTTTTGTCAGACTCCAAAACATTCATTAAAGTTTCATGAGGAATTTTTTTCTGCGCTACAAGATTCAGTTCTTTATTGGAAACCAAATAATTACCTTGTAAATCATAAAGAATCACATCATGTTTATTGATATCTGAAATCTCGTAAATTTCGTTTTGGAGAATATTGACTAAATCTTTGTCTTGAGTAATATTAGTATGGCTTACTGCGTAATCTAGCGTTTTCATTAATGCTTCAAACTTATTTTGCATTTCTGTAACGCTCTGTTCATCTGTAGATTTTTTGATGATAAGATAAGACATAGCTGTAGAACCTATGATACTGAAAAAACAGACTACCATAAATCCTATAAAAATTTTAGTTCTTAAGCTATAGCTATGTAATGCCATCTTTTATCTTTTCATAAGCTTGGCTACATATTTTCCAATAATATCGAATTCTAAATTTACACGGTCTCCCACTTTTAAAGTATTCATATTGGTATGTTCCCAAGTGTACGGAATTATCGCCACAGAAAACTGATTTTCTTTGCTATCAGCAACAGTCAAACTAATTCCATTTACAGTAATAGAACCTTGCGGAACTGTGGTAAAAGAACCATCTTCTTCGTAAGTAAATGTTAAATAATAACTTCCGTTAATATTTTCGATAGCAACAATTGAGCCAATTTTATCTACATGACCTTGTACAATATGACCATCTAACCTACCATCCATTTTCATACAACGCTCTAAGTTTACTATGCTCCCTACTTTCAATTCGCCCAAATTGGTTTTTTCTAGCGTTTCATTAATCGCCGTAACCGTGTACAATTCACCATCTATTGATTCTACAGTAAGACAACAACCATTATGCGCTAAACTCTGGTCTACTTTAAGTTCTTGTGTAAAAGGACCGCTAAAAGTAAAGACAACATTAGTCCCTTGTTTTTCCAATTTTTCTACCTTTCCTGTCGCTTCAATTATTCCTGTAAACATATTTTGTTTATATAAGTTAAAGTTTAAAAATATTAGATTAAAGATTTATAAATTAAAAATCACTAAATTTGTAACAATCTTTTTTTAAAATTCAAAGATAATTAAAAATGAATTCTAAACACCATAAAATTAAGGTAGGAATTTCAGTGGGAGATTTTAACGGAATAGGCGTAGAAATCATCCTAAAAGCACTGAAAGATAAAAACATTACTGACTTTTTCACTCCAGTAATTTTCGGTTCTGGAAAATTATTTTCTTACCAAAAAAATGTGTTTAAGATTAACACCACTTTTAATTATGTACAAACTGCCAAAGAAGCCGCTAACGGAAAACTCAACATTGTAAATCTCTGGAAAGACAATGTAAATGTAGACTTCGGTACACCTACTGAAGAATCTACTAAAATGGCTATAGATTCTTTAGAAGCCGCTACAGATGCTTTAATGAAAGGCGAAATAGATGTTTTGGTAACCGCTCCTATCAATAAAGACGAGATGATGAAGCAAGGCTTCAAACATGCTGGTCATACTGGTTATTTTGAAGAAAAATTCGGCAAAAAAGGACTTATGTTCCTCGTTACCGAAAAATTAAAAGTTGCAGTTTCTACGCATCATATTCCTGTTTCAGAAATTTCTAAAAATATTTCTAAACAAAAAATAAAGGAACAAGTGAGAGTTCTCAACCAATCATTGATTGAAGATTTCTGCATCCAAAAACCAAAAATTGCTATTCTAGGCCTTAATCCTCATGCTGGAGACGGCGGTGCAATTGGCAAAGAAGAAATAGAAATTATAGAACCTGCTATCAAAGAATTATTTAACGAAGGAATTTTAGCTTTTGGCTCTTTCCCTGCAGACAGCTTCTTCCAACCAGAGAAATACAGTTCATTTGATGCTGTTCTAGCAATGTATCATGACCAAGGATTAGCTCCTTTTAAAACATTAGCTTATGAAGAAGGCGTAAATTACACTGCAGGATTGCCTTTCATCAGAACTTCGCCAGATCATGGTGTAGCATATGACATTGCAGGTAAAAATTTAGCAGATGAGCAATCTTTTTCTGAGGCTATTTTTACAGCGATTAAAATTTTTAAAAATAGAAACGAGTATCAAGACCTCATAGAAAACCGCTTGAAACCAAGAGTTTTAGCTCACGACAATGGTATAGATGAAGATTTACCAGAAGAAAATGAATAAAACTTTTGTTATTTAAAAAAATTAACTTATTTTTGCACACCATTTTTTATGGACAAATTTAGAAATTATGACGTAGCATTTTCAGGGCTTAAGACTGGAAAGCACGAATTTAAATTTGAAGTAGAACAAGCGTTCTTTGATTTATTCGAGACTGAACAAGAGTTTTCAGGCGCTAAAATAGACGTAGATGTACTATTAGAAAAGCACTCTACCTTTTTAGATTTCCTGATTAAAATCCATGGAACAGTAAATTTAGTTTGTGACATCACCAGCGAAACATTTACTCATCCTATAGAAAACGAAATAAAATTCTTGGTAAAATTCGGAGAAGAATATGATGATAGTAATGAAGAAGTAATTACCATCCCACAAGGAGATAGTGCTTTTAACATTTCTCAGGCTATTTACGAAGCAGTAATATTATCTATTCCTATGAAAAAAATCTCTCCTAATGTAAAAGAAGAAGATTTTGAACTCATCGAAAAATTCAGTCCCAAAGAAATAGAAGAAGAAGAAGAAGAAACCCACGAAATAGATCCTCGTTGGGAAGCTTTGAAAAAATTAAAAGACAAAAAATAGAAATCTTACATAAAGTTTAAAGAATTACAAAATGGCACATCCTAAAAGAAGACAGTCATCTACTAGAAGAGATAAAAGAAGAACTCACTACAAAGCTGTGGTTCCTCAATTAGCAAAAGATGCAACTACAGGTGAATTACACTTGTATCACAGAGCACATTGGCATGAAGGAAAACTATACTACAGAGGAAAAGTAGTATTAGAGAAACAAGTAGAAACTACTGAAGACTAATTAAGAAAAAGCGTAGCTTTTTTCTTTTCGATAAAAAAACCATTCTATTTATATAAAAAATTGAATGGTTTTTTGTTGTTTTATTACTATATTTGAAGCCGTAAAAAATTATATATATGGACTCTAAAGAATTATTAAATCTTATAAGATTCGTAGCAAAAGCTGGTGTTTCTGAAGTGAAATACAAAACAAAAGATTTCGAAATCAACATAAAAACTCCACTTGCTGGTAGTGAAGCAGTAAGTTATGTACCTCAACCTGTAGCTTATCAAGCTCCTGCAGCTGCACCAGTTGCCGCTCCAGCTGCTACTGCTACCGAAACAAAAGCTGAATCAACTTCTGATGACAGCAAATACATCACCATTAAATCTCCTATGATTGGCACTTTCTACAGAAAACCATCTCCAGACAAAGATGTATTCGTAAATGTAGGTAGTGAAGTAAAAAATGACACAGTGGTTTGTGTAATCGAAGCAATGAAATTATTCAACCAGATTGAAGCAGAAGTTTCTGGTAAAATTGTTAAAATTTTAGTAGATGACGCTTCTCCTGTAGAATATGACCAACCGTTATTCTTAGTAGACCCATCATAAGTAATTTTAAATTATAAATTATAGATTTTAAGTGAATCTTTTTCATTTTAAAATAATTTAAAATTCAAAAATTTAAAATTTAAAATTTCTAAAAAGATGTTCAAAAAAATATTAATTGCCAATCGTGGAGAGATTGCTATGAGGATTCTTCGTACTTGTAAAGAGATGGGAATCAAAACGGTAGCAGTTTACTCTACTGCAGACAAAGACAGCTTGCATGTGAGATTCGCAGACGAAGCTGTTTGTATAGGACCACCTGTAAGTAAAGATTCTTATCTCAAAATTTCTAATATCATTGCTGCTGCAGAAATTACCAATGCAGATGCTATCCATCCTGGTTACGGATTCTTATCAGAGAATGCAAATTTCTCAAGAATTTGTCAAAAAAATGGAATAAAATTCATTGGTGCTACTCCAGAGCAAATAGAAAAAATGGGAGACAAAGCTACGGCTAAATCTACCATGAAGGAAGCTGGTGTTCCTTGCGTTCCTGGTTCTGATGGTTTAGTTCCTAACTATGAAACCGCCGCTAAATTAGCCGAAGAAATTGGCTATCCTGTAATGATTAAAGCTACAGCTGGTGGTGGTGGAAAAGGAATGCGTGCTGTTTGGAAAGCAGAAAACCTAAGAGATTTATGGGATTCTGCTGTACAAGAAGCTACAGCAGCTTTCGGAAATGGAGGTATGTATATGGAAAAACTTATTGAAGAACCAAGACATATCGAAATTCAAATTGCTGGAGACCAATATGGCAATGCTTGTCACCTTTCAGAAAGAGATTGCTCTGTTCAGAGAAGAAACCAAAAACTAACTGAAGAAACTCCATCTCCATTCATGACCGAAGAATTGAGAGAAAAAATGGGAGAAGCTGCTGTAAAAGCTGCAGAATATATTGGTTATGAAGGTGTAGGAACTATAGAATTCTTAGTAGACAAACATAGAAATTTCTATTTCATGGAAATGAATACCAGAATTCAAGTAGAACATCCTATTACTGAACAAGTAGTAGATTTTGACCTGATTAGAGAGCAAATTTTATTAGCTGCTGGTCAACCAATTTCTGGTAAAAATTACTATCCAAAATTACACTCTATAGAATGTAGAATTAATGCGGAAGATCCTTTTAATGATTTCCGTCCGAGTCCTGGAAAAATTACTGAATTGAATATTCCTGGAGGTCACGGAGTAAGAGTAGATACTCACGTTTACAAAGGATATACCATTCCTTCTAACTACGACTCTATGATCGCTAAAATCATTACTACAGCACAAACTAGAGAAGAAGCAATTGCAAAAATGAAACGTGCATTAGAAGAATTCTATATCGCAGGAATTAAAACGACTATTCCTTTCCATAGACAATTGATGGAACATCCTGATTATCTTGCAGGAAACTACACTACTAAATTTATGGAAGATTTTGTAATGGATAAATCTTACGAAAACATTATTTAAAATGTTTTAAATAAATGAAAAAGTTGTCTTGAAAAAGGCAACTTTTTTTATTGAAAAATTCTAAAATTAAAATGTAAATTTGTAAAAATTCAATAATACATTTATGTCTACAAAAAACGCTCAATATTATATAGATTTAGAAGATAAACATGGTGCTCACAACTATCATCCGCTTCCTGTTGTATTAGAAAAAGGTGAAGGTGTATATGTTTGGGATGTAGAAGGGAAACAATATTTTGATTTTCTATCAGCATATTCTGCAGTAAATCAAGGACATTCTCACCCAAAAATTGTAAAAGCACTTACGGAACAAGCTCATAAACTTTCTCTTACCTCTAGAGCGTTCTACAATTCAAACTTAGGAGAATACGAGAAAAAAATCACTTCTCTTTTTGGATTTGACAAAGTTCTCCCGATGAATTCTGGTGCAGAAGCAGTAGAAACTGCCATTAAACTCGCTAGAAAATGGAGTTACGAAGTGAAAGGGATTAAAGATGGTTATGCTAAAATAATCGTTTGTGAAAACAATTTCCACGGAAGAACTACCACGATTGTTTCTTTTTCTAATGACAAAGATGCACACAATAATTACGGACCATTTACACCCGGATTTTTAAGAATTCCTTATAACGATATTGAAGCACTAGCCAAGGTTTTAGAAGATGAAGCAGAACACATCGCCGCATTTTTAGTAGAACCTATTCAAGGAGAAGCTGGTGTATATGTTCCAGATGAAGGATATTTAAAAAACGCTTCAGAATTATGTAAAAAACACAATGTTCTTTTCGTGGCAGACGAAGTTCAAACAGGGATTGCTAGAACAGGAAAATTAATCGCTTGTCACCATGAAAATGTTCAGCCAGATATTCTTATTTTAGGAAAAGCACTTTCTGGAGGAATGTATCCAGTTTCTGCTGTTTTGGCAAATGATAACATTATGCAAGTTATTCATCCTGGTCAGCATGGTTCTACTTTTGGAGGGAATCCATTAGCTTGCGCAGTTGCAGTAGCTGCCCTTGATGTAGTAGAAGAAGAAAAACTATCAGAAAGAGCAGAAGAATTAGGGAAATTTTTTCGTGCTGAAATTCAGAAAATTATTGCAAAGACAGATTTGATTTATCACGTAAGAGGAAAAGGTTTATTGAATGCTATTTTGGTGAATGACACTCCAGAGTCACCTACTGCATGGAATCTTTGCATGCAATTTGCAGAAAATGGTTTATTAGCAAAGCCTACTCATGGTAATATTATAAGACTTGCTCCACCATTGGTGATTACCAAAGACCAACTGTTAGAATGTGTTGCCATTATAGAAAAAGTAATCTTGAATTATAAAAAATAAAAAAATCCCGAGTATTTCGGGATTTTCAATTTTAATTTCTTTCGTAATCGTCTTCTATTCTTACGATATCATCTTCGCCAAAATAAGTTCCAGTTTGTACTTCTACAAAAACCAAAACTTTATCACTGCGATTCTCTATTCTATGTTTAGCTCCTTGAGGAATAAAAATACTCTGCCCATATTGTAAGAAATTTTCTTCGCCATCTAATACTACTACCGCCTCTCCTTCTACGATTGTCCAAAATTCTTGACGATGATGATGGTATTGATAAGAAAGTCTTTGATTAGGCAAAACTTCTATTCGCTTTAATTTAAAATTAGGCTCATCTTGCAATACAAAATATTTTCCCCAAGGTCTTTCTCCAATTTCTAGCATACTTTTAAATTTAAATTAGAATGCAAAATTAAGAAATAAAAATTTTAGGTACTGTATAATAAT
The DNA here is from genome assembly GCF_056313765.1 of Cloacibacterium sp. DMC96. Lineage (NCBI taxonomy): Bacteria > Pseudomonadati > Bacteroidota > Flavobacteriia > Flavobacteriales > Weeksellaceae > Cloacibacterium > Cloacibacterium sp. DMC96. The sequence continues at coordinate 90,462 of NZ_JBQUZQ010000002.1, forward strand.
CAGAAAACTATAAAAATCGTAAATTTGCAACTTAAAATTTCTAAAAAATGAGCAAAGTAAGAGTGCGTTTTGCACCAAGTCCAACCGGACCTTTACATTTAGGTGGAGTAAGAACAGCGTTATATGATTATCTTTTTGCCAAAAATCAAGGCGGAGATTTCGTGCTGAGAATAGAAGATACAGATACAGCAAGATATGTAGAAGGTGCAGAAGAATACATTATGAAAGCTCTAGAATGGTGCGGTATTATTCCAGATGAATCCCCAATTCATGGAGGAAACTACGGACCTTATAGACAGTCAGAAAGAAGAGACATTTACGACAAATACACCGCAGAAATCTTGAAAACAGATTATGCGTACATTGCTTTTGACACTCCTGAAGAATTAGAAAAAGTAAGAGCAGAATACGAAGCAAAAGGCGAAGTTTTTTCATACAATAATTTCACCAGAAATAGTATGAGAAATAGTCTTACACTTTCTGAACAAGAAACTCAGGAACTCATCAATCAGAACGTTCCTTATGTAGTAAGATTTAAAATGCCGATTGATAGAATTGTAAATTTAGAAGACATCATCAGAGGAAAATCTTCTGTAAACACCAATACTTTAGACGATAAAGTTTTAGTAAAAAATGATGGAATGCCAACTTATCATTTCGCCAATATTATAGACGACCACGAAATGGAAATCACACACGTAATCCGTGGTGAAGAATGGCTTCCTTCAATGCCTTTACACATTTTATTATATGAAGCAATGGGTTGGAGCGCTCCAGAATTTGCCCATCTTTCTTTAATTCTAAAACCAGAAGGAAAAGGAAAATTAAGCAAAAGAGACGGCGCAAAATTTGGATTCCCAGTATTCCCGATGAATTTTTATGACGAAGCAACTGGCGAAACGTATAAAGGTTACAAAGAAGAAGGCTATTTGCCTGAAGCTTTTATAAATTTCTTGGCACTTTTAGGCTGGTCGCCTTCAGATGATAAAGAAATCCTAAGTCTAGAAGAAATGGCTGCAGAATTTGATTTGCATAAAGTTCACAAAGCGGGCGCAAGATTTTCTAAAGAAAAAGCAGAATGGTTTAATCATCAATATCTTCAAAAACAGCCTAATGAAGAGCTTTTAGAAGGTTTTAAAAATTTAGAAGAAACCAAAAACATCAATCTTTCAGACGAAAAATTATTAAAAATCATTGGCTTAATGAAAGAAAGAGCCACTTTCGTGAAAGATATTTATGCTCAAGGAAAATTTTTCTTTGAAGCACCTGTTGCATACGATGAAAAAGCAGTGAAAAAAGCTTGGAATGAAGAAACAGCTTCCATCATGACAGAACTTTCAGAAAAATTAAACACTACAGAATTTAAATCCGAAATTTTGAAGGAAGAAATTCATCATTTAGTAGAAGAAAAAGGTTTAGGTTTTGGAAAAGTTATGATGCCACTTAGACTCGCTCTAGTAGGGGAATTAAAAGGACCAGACGTGCCAGATTTATTAGAAATTTTGGGCAAAGAAGAAAGTTTAACAAGGCTAAAATTAGCCATAGAAAAAATAAAATAATTCTTTCAAACAAGAAATTTTACTACATTTGGAGGATTAATTCTAAACAAAAATGGAATATTTAGATTTTGAATTACCAATTAAGGAGTTAATGGAACAATACCAAACTTGTTCTTTAGTTGGTGAAGAAAGCGGTGTAGATATGAAATTGGCTTGCAGCCAAATTGAAGACAAAATCATCGAAAAAAAGAAAGAAATCTACGGAAATCTTACGCCTTGGCAAAGAGTTCAACTATCACGTCATCCAGACAGACCCTACACATTAGATTTTATTAATGGAATTGTAGACAAAGATAGTTTTGTAGAATTACACGGTGATAGAAATTTTGCTGATGACCCTGCAATGGTAGGTGGTCTTGCAAAAATAGACGGTCAAAGTGTAATGATTATCGGAACTCAAAAAGGAAGAACTACTAAGGAAAGACAGCGCAGAAGATTCGGGATGAGTAATCCTGAAGGTTACAGAAAAGCGCTTAGATTAATGAAATTGGCAGAAAAATTCAGAATTTCTGTTGTTACTTTCATTGACACTCCTGGAGCTTATCCTGGTTTAGAAGCCGAAGAAAGAGGTCAAGGTGAAGCCATTGCTAGAAACATCTATGAAATGTGCCAAATGAAGACGCCTATTATCACCATTATCATTGGAGAAGGTGCTTCTGGTGGTGCTTTAGGAATTGGTGTAGGAAATAAGGTATACATGCTAGAAAATACTTGGTATTCTGTAATTGCTCCAGAAAGTTGCTCTTCTATTTTATGGAGAAGCTGGGAGCACAAAGAAACTGCTGCCAATGCATTAAAACTTACTCCACAAGATATGCTAAAAGAAAAAATCATTGATGGTATTATAGAAGAACCTCTTGGTGGAGCTCATTACGACCCTCAAATAGCTTATAATAATGTGAAGAAAAATATTTTAACCAATATCAAATCTCTCAAAAATTTCACTGGTGATGAATTAGTAAATCATAGACAAGAGAAATTTATTGCAATGGGTAGATTTGTAGGTTAATTTTTCTAAAAATATTGAAATAAAAAAGTCAGAAATTATTTTCTGACTTTTTTTGCTGCATTCAAGTTGATTTCTATATCTTGAGTAACATTTTTTACAGATGCGTATTGCGCATTACAAATCATCGTGGTAATTCTGTACGTTCCTTTCTGCACCATAATATAATTTTCACCCATTTTAGGAACATCTAGATTATAGAATTTTTTTCCTTCGAATTTTACAATGAGGTTACATTCAGATTTATTTCTAATCAAAACGTAAGCATCTTTTTTATTGGGGTCATTATTAAATAAATGCGTAAGAACTTCGGCAGTACGTTTTGCTTTAGCATCTGGTTCTCCTTTCGCCTCACTTTTTTCTACCTGTTTTTCTAATTTCTCGGTATTCAACGGTTGTATACTCGGTTTAGCGGCTGCATTTCCACTCCCAGTCATACTGTTTAGCTTTCTTTGAAGAAAAGGAGTGTTTTTATTATTAGGATACTTTTTAATAAATTCTGCAATCACATTAGGGTCTTTACTCAGCATCGCTTTGTCTAATTCCTGAGAAGTTTGCGAAAACAAAAAGGTGGAAAAGACTAGCAAAATAAGAAGTAAAAGTTTGTTTTTCATTTCAGTTTATTATCAATTATTTTTAGAAATATAACGCAAAAACCCTATTTTTAGTTTACACGAAATTTCATATCTTTGCAAATCAAAATTTATACCACAATAATAAACAAAAAATTTCAATTATGTATACACCAGTTGCTGCAGACGTAGCTAAACTTAGAAACACAACAGGTGCAGGTATGATGGACTGCAAAAAAGCGCTTACAGAAGCTGAAGGAGATTTCGAAAAAGCTATTGAAATCCTTAGAAAAAAAGGACAAAAAGTAGCTGCTAACAGAGCAGATAGAGAATCTACAGAAGGAGCTGTAATTGCTAAAGTAAATGCTGACCACACTGCAGGTGTTGTAATCGCATTAAACTGCGAAACTGACTTCGTTGCTAAAAACGAAAGCTTCGTAAAATTAGCTCATGATTTCGCTGAAAGAGCGCTTAATTTTGACTCTAAAGAAGATTTCTTAGCTTCTGACTATAATGGTATTTCAGTTGCTGAAAAATTAATTGAACAAACAGGAGTAATCGGTGAGAAAATTGAAATCGGTGCTTTTGAAAAATTAGCAGGTGATTTCGTAGGTTCTTACATCCACGCTGGTAATAAAATTGCTACGCTTACTTCTCTTTCTGCTAATGTAGAAGGTGCAGAAGATGCTGCTAAATCTGTAGCAATGCAAGTTGCTGCTATGAACCCAATCGCTTTAGACGAAACTCAAGTTTCTCAAGAAGTTATTGACAGAGAATTAGAAATCGAAAGAGATATCTTAACTAAAGAAGGAAAACCTGCAAACATTATTGACAATATCCTTAAAGGAAAAATGCAGAAATTCTACAAAGAAAACACTTTAGTACACCAAGCTTTCATTAAAGATGGAGGTATGTCTGTAGCTGATTTCGTAAAATCTGTAAACGGAGATTTAAAAGTAACAGGATTCAAGAGAGTTGCTCTTTCTTAATTCTTTTTAAATACTTAACTCATAAAAAACTCTGTAAGAATTTCTTACAGAGTTTTTTTATGCATTATTGATAATAATAAAGTAAATTTGCTGTCCATTTTATAAAAATGAATTCGTCTAAGAATCTTAGTTTCATATTATTACTATTCATCACGTTCATTAATGCTCAATACATTAATGTAAACACTTCTTTCACGGCAAATGACTTAGTGGATAAACTTATTGGCACCAATAACACTTGTTTATCTGTGTCTAATGTTTCAGTAACCGGTTATAATTCTGGCGGAATAAAAAGTTATGGATATGTAAATGCCAATAGTTCTGGATTCGAAATTAGCGAAGGAATACTTCTTACTTCTGGAGATGCTGCCAATTCTCCTGGTTCATTTACAGGAATTCAAAGTTTTGGAAATAATTCTGGATGGAATGGAGACAATGATTTAGAAACTGCTGCAGGAATTTCTAATACTACCAATGCTACTATTTTGGAATTTGATTTCATTCCGAATACTAATAAAATTAGTTTTGATTACATGTTTCTTTCGGAACAGTATTTAAGACAAGGTGATCCTGGAACTTGCGGTTATACAGATGGATTTGCATTTTTAATTAAAAAAACTACAGACTCCAATTATAAAAATTTAGCTCTAGTTCCTAACACCAATACCCCTATCACTTCTGAAACGGTAAGAGGACCAGGTGGAAGATGCCAAGAAAGCAATTCACAATATTTTGGACATTACAATCCCAATGGAAGTCCCACAAGTTTTAACGGACAAACGGCCATTCTCACCGCAGAAACAGACGTAATTCCCGGCACTAAATACCACATAAAACTCGTGATTGCAGACCAAGGAAACGGTTTATACGATTCTGGAGTGATTCTAAAAGCTGGAAGTTTTGTTGGCAGTAAAGATTTAGGACCAGACAGATTGATTTCAACCAACAATCCGCTTTGTGAAGGAAGTACTTTAACTTTAGATGCTACTGTTTCTGGCGCAACGTATCAATGGTATCAAAACGGAAATATATTAATTGGAGAAACTTCTGCAACTTATACTGTAACTTCGGAAGGCAGATATGAAGTGAATATTTCATCTTCTAGCTGTAATTTAAAAGGCTCTATCACCGTAGAATACATTGAAAAAGCTAAAATAGCCCCAAAAACTTTCACGAATTGCGATATTAATTTTGACGGAAATATCCCAATTAAATTAGATGACTTAAATGCTACTATTATTACCAATTACAAACCAGAATTTGTAGTCAAATATTATCAAAATTTAACAGACGCTACTCTTGGCAACGCCAATACTTTGCCCAATAATTGGTCATACAATACAGGCATCACCATTTATGTAAGGGTAGAAAATGGTGTTTGCGCTCCGGAAATTCAACCTATTCAATTTATTTTCGGGAATAAAATTTCAGTGACTAATTATTCTACCACGATTTGTGATGCTGATTTTAACAATACAGAAGCGGTAAATTTAGCGACTTATTTGCCTCAACTTACATCAGAAACTGGATATACACACCAATTCTACCTCACCAAAAATGATGCAGATTTAGAACAGAATCCTATTGCTTCTTCACAGAATTTAACCTCAATTACTACTTTCTATGTAAGAATTAAAAAATCTGGAATTTGTGATAATATTGCTGCTCTTACACTTAATTTCGGGCAACCTAATAAATCTACTACACTTCCAGCACAAGTTACCGTCTGCGAAGGAAGTACTACAATTTTAGATGCAGGAACTGGTTTCTCTTCTTATCTATGGAGCAATGGAGCCACAACTCAAACCATTACTGTAGGAAAAGGTGATTATTCTGTAGTGCTGACTTCTCCAAATTCGTGTACTTTTACTCAAAATGTAAAAGTTATAGAATCTCCAAAAGCGATTGTAGATATTTCTAAATTCAATACTACCATTTGTGACCAAAATTTAGACGGAACCATCGAAGTAAATCTCAACAATGTTACTTCTGCAATTCTTCTAAATCCTGGAATCTATCGAGTTAAATATTACGCAAATATTACCGATGCAAATGCTGGAAACGCGAATTTTTTAAATAATTCTTGGTCATTTTCTACAGACACTACTATTTTTATAAGGGTAGAATCTGATTATTGTCCTGCTCAGATTTATCCTCTAGATTTTAAATTTGGGAATAGAGTAACTGTCTTAACTTCTACTCTTTCTCAAGAGGTTTGTGATGATGATTTAGATGCTATAAAACCTGTGAATCTTAAAACATTTGAGTCTTTCTTTAACACAGATAGCACCGTTTCCATCACTTATTTTAACTCTGAAAATGATGCGAAAAATAATGCCAATCCTATTTCGAGCACTCAAAATATTACTTCAACAGGAACTTATTTCTTAAGATTCGAAAAGTCAAATTCTTGTCCGAATTGGGCAAAAGTTACCGTAAATATTAAAACACCAAAAGCTTCAACGACTCTTCAAAATGTAGAAATTTGTAAAGATGCAACGTATACTTTAGATGCAGGAACTGGCTTTGACAGTTATAAATGGAGCACTGGTGAAACTTCCCAAATGGTTACCAAAGGAATTGGGGAATATTTTGTTGATTTAGAATCTAATGGTTGTATTTATAGACAAAATGTGAAAATCATCGCTGCGTCTGAACCTACTATTGACAGCGTGATAGAACAAGGAAACAGCATTACTGTAAATGTTTCTGGTGGAACTGCGCCTTATGAATATTCTTTAGACCAAATCAATTGGCAGACTTCTAATATTTTTTACAATCTCAAGAGAGGCGTTCAGAAAGTATACGTAAGAGACAGTAAAAAATGTACCATTAAAGAATATGAATTCTCCATCATTAAGCTACTTAACGCCATTACTCCAAATGGAGACGGATTAAATGACGTCCTAGATTACTCAGATTTACGAGTGAAAAAAGAGGTGAAAATTCTCATTTTTGACCGTTTTGGAAAGAAAATTTTCAGCAATGAAAATTCTACTAGCTACATTTGGGATGGAACAGAAAACGGAAGGCCTCTTCCTAGTGGTTCATATTGGTACATTCTAGAATGGACAGAACCTGATACCGGCATTAAAATAAATAATAAAGGTTGGATTCTTCTAAAAAATAGAAATTAAAATTCTCCCGAAAAAAAACATTACATTTGTTAAGTTTTTTTTAACAAATGAAGAAATTATTTACTTTTTTACTATTCTTATTTTTTATCACGAAAAGTTTCGCTCAATTTGATACAGAACATTGGTTTGCACCAATGGCAGATGCATCTAATGGTTCTGAAGCTCAACAATATATTTATGTTTCCACTAATGAAACTACTCCTTTTAAAGTAGACATTTACAACAATAATATCGTCATAGGAACCATAAACAATCTGAGCAAAGGAAGTCCTCAGAAATTTTCTATTCCCAGAGAGTATATTATCACCAGTGATAATACAGAAATCAATGCAAAAGCTACTCTAGGTTTACATCTAGTAGGAGAAAAAAAATTCTTTGCCAATCTAAGATTTTCTGTCTTTAACCATGCCGAAATTCTCACTTCTAAAGGTAAATCTGCATTAGGAAAAAACTTTTATATAGGAATGGGAGAACAATACCTTCCTAATAATGTAGCTAATAGAAATGGTTTAAACGCTATAGCGAGTGTAATCGCTACAGAAAACAATACTTCGATAAAACTTAGTGGTTACAATAAAGATGTTATCTTTTCAGACGGAACTACTGATGATGAAAAAACCATCATTCTTAATAAAGGTGAATCTTATATTTTTGAAACTCGTGTTTCTGATGCAACTGCCAATTTAGATGGTCTTATTGGTGCAAACTTGTCAGCTGACAAACCAGTTTCGGTGACCAATGGAAATTTCCTTAGCCTTGCAGAAAATAAAGCGAATTATGATATTTTAATGGACCAATCTGCACCTACAGACAGATTAGGGACAGAATATGTAGTGCTAAAAGGTAACGGAACTGCAAATGGATTAACCAATGGTTACACAGAAAAATCTCTTGTTATTGCCACAGAAGATAACACTGAAGTTTACGTAAATGGAGCCAATACTCCTATTACTACTCTTAGCAAAGGACAATTTTATTTCATAAGAGGAAATTTTTATAATCCTAGTGGCAACATTTATAACTTGTATATCAAATCTACCAAGCCTATTTATGTATATCAGTTTTTAGCAGGAACTGATGGAGCCGATGGAACTCCAGAATTTGCAACGGGCGGTTTTAATTTTATTCCAGCACTTAGCTGTTATCTTCCGAGTAATATTGATGAAATTGGTTTTGTAAGTGAAATGCCATATCGCTCTTATTTTGAAAATTATTATAACACAAAACTCAATATTATTACCGAAAAAGGAGCAACTGTTTCTATCAACGGAACTCCAATTAACTCCAGCTTTGGACCATTTGCGTTAAGTGGAAACTCTGCTTGGGAAACTTATGTAGTTCCCAATGTTTCGGGAAATGTTACTATAAAATCTACTAGATCTGTTACTGCAGGAATTGCTGCTGGTAATGGTGCAGTAGGTTACGGTGGTTATTTCGCAGGATTCAATTCCGTTCCCATTATTTCCAAAGGAGGCGATTGCGAAAAAGGAAATGTAACATTAGAAGTAGACAATACTTATGATGGGTATCAATGGTATTATAACGGTAATCCTTATACAGGACCTGGAGCAAATACCTACATCATCACTCCTACAGAAAGTGGAGATTACTACGTAAAAATTACCAAAGCCAGTTGTGGAAGCCTTGACTCTCCTATTTTTAAATTTCAAAGATGTCCTTTTAAAACGACGTTAGCGATAGAAGTAAGCGACTGTGCTCCTACCTATAAAATCACTCCTAAATTTTCTACATCTACCCAAACTATAGATATTAGCTCTATAAAAATTACAAAAGCCCCATCTTACGGAACCGCTACTATAGATGCTACTACAGGCGAAATAACTTATACTTTAACGGATACTACTGTAATTTCAGATACTTTTACCTATTCTTTTTCTGGCACAGACCCTAATTATCCAGATACAGAATTTGTAACAGTAAATATTATTGTCAATAGATTAAAAACCATCACTGGTGAAGCGCTTGCTTGTATTAAACCCGATAAAACAGGGGATTTTGACCTTACACAAGCCAAAGTTTCTAATGACACCAACATTACCAAGGTAGAATATTTTGAAAATTATGATGCCGCAACGAAAACGTTCTCTAATCCTATTGCCAATTTCACCAGCTATAACTCTATCCCAAAAACGATTTATGCAAAAGTGACAAACAGCTATGGTTGTACAGAAATGGCAGAGATAAATTTGAATTTTTATCCTATTCCAAATATTGATACGCTAAAATTTGATTCTACTTTATGCGATACTGATTTTGACGGACTTTACGAACCTGATTTCGATGAAATTTCTAAAACCATTGTAAATAATTCAGCAGATTTTGACATTTATTATTTTGACAACCCTGGATTTAATTTCCCTGCGTTACCAAAAAATTGGACTTATACTACATCAACCCGAGTTTACATTTTAGTAGCTTCTAGAAATGGCTGTACCAATGCAACTGGCTTTTTGGATTTTAAAATTGGAAACAAACTTTCAGTTACAGACGCTACTTCTCAAATTTGTGATGGTGATTTTAACAATACAGAAGCGGTAAATCTAGCGACTTATTTACCTCAACTTACCTCAGAAATTGGATATACACACCAATTTTATCTTACCAAAAATGATGCAGATTTAGAACAAAATCCTATTGCTTCTTCACAGAATTTAACCGCAACTACTACTTTCTATATAAGAATAAAAAAATCTGGAATTTGTGATAACATTGCTGCTCTTACGCTTAATTTCTGGCAACCCAATACATCTACTACACTTCCAGCACAAGTTACCGTCTGCGAAGGAAGCACCACAACTTTAGATGCAGGAACCGGTTTTACTTCTTATCTTTGGAGCAATGGAGCTACAACTCAAACCATTACTGTAGGAAAAGGTGATTATTCTGTTGTGCTGACTTCTCCAAATTCGTGTACGTTTACTCAAAATGTAAAAGTTGTAGAATCTCCAAAAGCCATTGTTGATACTTCTAAATTCAATGCTACCATTTGTGACCAAAATTTAGATGGAACCATCGAAGTCAATCTCAACAATGTTACTGCTGCAATTCTTCTAAATCCTGGAATCTATCGAGTTAAATATTATGCAAATATTACCGATGCAAATGCTGGAAACGCGAATGTTTTAAATAATTCTTGGTCATTTTCTACAGACACTACTATTTTTGTAAGAATAGAATCTGATTATTGTCCTGCCCAGATTTATCCAATGGATTTCAAATTTGGGAATAGAGTAACTGTCTTAACTTCTACTCTTTCTCAAGAGGTTTGTGACGATGATTTAGATGCTATAAAATCTGTAAATCTTAAAACATTTGAGTCTTTCTTTACCACGGACAATAGCGTTTCCATCACTTATTTCAACTCTGAAAATGATGCGAAAAATAATGCCAATCCTATTTCGAGTACACAAAATATTACTTCAACAGAAACTTATTTCTTAAGATTCGAAAAGTCAAATTCTTGTCCGAATTGGGCAAAAGTTACCGTAAATATTAAAACTCCAAAAGCTTCTACTACTCTTCAAAATAAAACAATTTGTAAGAATACAACTACTGTTGTAGACGCTGGTACTGGTTTCACCTATTACAAGTGGAGCAACGGAACTGAAGGTGCTACATTACAAACCGCTACTTATGGAGTAGGAACGCATTATGTAGAACTTACTTCTACAAATGGTTGTGTTTACAAGCAATCTTTTACGATTTCAGAAGCAGTAGACCCTGTAATTGACAGCGTGATAGAACAAGGAAACAGCATTACCGTAAATGTTTCAGGAGGAACTGCACCTTATGAATATTCTTTAGACCAAATCAATTGGCAGACCTCGAACATGTTTTATAATCTGAGATATGGTATACAAAAAGTCTACGTAAGAGATGCATATGTCTGTACACCTGTTGAATATGAATTTACCATTATTAATATTATTAATGCCATTACTCCAAATGGTGATGGAATAAATGACGTCTTAGATTACTCAGATTTACGAGTGAAAAAAGACGTGAAAATTTCTATTTTTGATAGATTTGGGAAAAAAGTGTACTCTAGTGAAAAACAATCCAATTACATTTGGAATGGAACAGAAAACGGAAGAAGTATTATCACGGGAACATATTGGTATGTTTTAGAATGGATAGAGCCTGACACCAACACTAAGGTTACTTATAAAAACTGGATTATTGTAAAAAACCGAAATTAATTTTCTTATCTTTATCGAATGATTAGAAAATTTATCATATTCTTCATCTTTTTTACTTTTTCAGCAATTCCTGTCAAAGCACAATTAGATTTAGAACACTGGTTCCCTCCTTTTTTTCAAAGTGTGAGTGGAACTGCTATTTCTGAGATTAAAATATATCTTTCTACAGATAAAACTCAACCTTTTAAAGTTAATATTTACAATCATAATCAACTTATAGATTCTGTAACATTAAGCAATGCTCAGCCTATAGAATACACCTTAAAAGATGATTCTATGATAAGAACCAATGTAGCAAAAAGAACCATGTCTGCTACTACCATGGGAATTTATATTGCAGGAGAACAAAGTTTCTATGCAAGTCTTAGAGTACAAGATACCTATTCAGAAATTATGGCTTCCAAAGGGAAATCAGCACTGGGAAAAGAATTCTATGTGGTAAATGACCAAGTTCTTCTGTATGAAAGTCCAAACGAACCGCCGAACACTTTAAATGCTCCCAAAATGAACTATCAAGCTTCTATTTTGGCAACAGAAGATAATACTAAAATTAAAGTATTTAATTATAATAAAAATTTAACTTTTACAGATGGGAGCACAGATGACATTACAAATATCATTCTAAACAAAGGAGAAGCTTACATTATCGCTGCACTTAAAAAGGATAATAAAGATCCAAATCCTCCACATCCTGTATTAGATGACAATGACCCTAATTTAATAGGTGCAAAAATTATTTCTGACAAACCTATCGTTGTAAATAATGGTAATTTTTTAAGTCAAGATATTGGAGATTCAGGTGGTAACATTAATTTAGACCAATCAGTTCCCACAACCAAGATAGGAAAAGAATATTTCGTAGTAAATGGAATGACTGTAGTAGAAGCTTCTATGGAAAAAGTAATCATAGTAGCTACTAAAGATAATACGGAAGTTTTTTTTAATAATGAAACCAAATCTACCGTTACTTTAAATGAAGGAAAATATTTTTTAGGCCCATTTCCTAATAAATTTTTACCTGGTAGCGAACAAACTTTTGTAAATGCAGAACCTAAACAAGTGCCTACAAAAGGAATGTATATAAGAACTTCTAAGCCTGCCTATGTATTTCAATTAATTGGAGGATATAACGATATGCCGAAAGGTCCAGTTACTCCACAAACAGGCAAAACCAGTGGAATGACATTTTCTTATCCTTTAGATATAGACTATTATCCACACGAAAAACCAAACCTTATCCAAGTACCATCCGTAGAAAGAATAGGCAAATTTCGTAATGATGTAAAAATCACGGTAAAAAGTCCTGAAGCTGCAAAAATCTATGTGAATGGCTTTCCACTTCCTAGTGGTTCTGAGATGCATGGAAAAAATGGATGGAAATATAATACTCTTTTATATCAAGTAGGAGATGTTAATATCAGTTCTGACAAATCTCTAAATATAGATGTAGTAGGCGGAAAACCTTTCACAGGTTTTGCAAGTAGCTATACTGGATTTTCTAATGACCCTTATATCACCAAAAATGGAAGATGTATTGAAGAAACCGTTATCCTCTCTGTAAGCAATATAAATTTTGAGAAAATTCAATGGCAACTAAATGGCATAGACATACCTGGAGCCAATTCTCCTACATTTTTACCATCTTTAGCGGGAACTTATAGATGTAAACTTATTTATGCTTATGGTGACTTTTCTTATTTTACAAATGAAATCTTTGTAGACAAATGTCCTTATCTAGTAACCGAAAAAATAATTGATAATATCTGTTCAGGTAAAGATTTTACAATACTACCACAATTTAGTCCTCCGAATACCAAGTTTGAAGTAATAAAAACAGAAATCATCACTCCGCCAATTCAAGGAGAAGCAAAAGTGGTAGATACCGATATTTCAGTAAAAATTTCTGAAAGTTTTTCTGGCGAAAACAGAATTGTATATAAAATAACTGCAGATAATGGATTTTATGAAATTATTACTGCAAAATTTAAAGTATATGAAGCGCCAAACTTTCCAATTCTTTCACCTATAGACCCAATCGGAATTGATAAAAATAAATTTATTTATAATTTATTACAGTCCACTGTTCTGAATGATGATAATTCTTTGAGTTTAAAGTTTTACAAAACCAATACAATCAATGCCTCTAATGAAATTTCTTCGCCAAAAAATTTCATTACTACTCAAAAAAGTGTTTTTTTAAAAATCACCAATACTAATAACTGTTCCAAAATAGTTGAAGTTAAACTAAACCAGCCTGAATTACCTCCAACCAATGTTCCAGATACAGCTGAATTCCCTAATACTTTTACACCTAACAATGATGGATATAATGATTTTTGGAACTTCCAATCTTTAGAAAACTATCAAGATTTACAAGTAATGATTTTTGATAAACATGGCAGCAAAGTATATCAATATACAGTAGGAAAACCATTTTATTGGGATGGAAAAGATTTATCAAATAGAAAATTACCTACAGGAACGTATTGGGCAATTCTAAAAGGAATAAACCCAGAAAAAAACGAAATCCTTAATAAATCAATGTGGATTTATCTTAAAAATAGATAAAAGCTTCCTAAAATTTAGGAAGCTTTTTTATTAAGAAAATTTAATTTTCATGATTAAAAAAAAACGTTTAATTTTGCAAAGAAAGTAAAGATGTCTATTCACAACAAAATCGTAGAAACCGCCATCACCTTTGATGATGTGCTTCTTATCCCTTCTTACTCAGAAGTTTTACCCAATCAAGTTTCTCTTAAATCTAGAATTTCAGACAAAATCACGCTCAATGTTCCTATCGTTTCCGCGGCGATGGACACCGTTACAGAAGCAGATTTGGCGATTGCTATTGCCAGAGTTGGAGGTTTAGGTTTTATTCATAAAAACATGCCTATTCCAGAACAAGCGGCACAAGTAAACCGTGTAAAACGTTCAGAAAACGGAATGATTGCTGATCCTGTTACGCTTTCTAAAGATCATACTTTGGCTGAAGCCAAGGAACTTATGGCGAAATATAAAATCTCTGGACTTCCAGTAGTAGATACAGACAATAAATTAATTGGAATCATCACCAATCGTGATGTAAAATATCAAGAAAATCTTTCTGCAAAAGTAGAAGAATTGATGACCAAAGAAAATCTTATCACTTCTGATAAATCTACCAACTTAGAGCAAGCCAAAGAAATTTTGCTTAAAAACAGAATAGAAAAACTTCCGATTGTAGATTCAGAAAATCATTTAGTAGGATTAATTACCATAAAAGATATAGACAATCAATTAGAATATCCTCAAGCCAATAAAGACCAAAACGGAAGATTAATCGTAGGAGCTGGAGTTGGTGTAGGAGATGACACAATGACTAGAGTTGCAGCATTAGTAGAAGCTGGTGTAGATATTATCGCAGTAGATTCAGCGCATGGTCATTCTAAAGGTGTTCTCGATAAAATTACAGAAATTAGAAATGCTTTTCCAGATTTAGATATTGTAGGCGGAAACATTGTTACTGCAGATGCAGCCGAAGCTTTAATCAAAGCTGGAGCAAATGTTCTAAAAGTAGGAGTAGGTCCTGGTTCTATCTGTACTACCAGAGTTGTAGCGGGAGTTGGCGTTCCTCAACTTTCGGCAATTTATAACGTTTATGAAAAAGCTAAAGAATATAATGTAGCCGTAATTGCAGATGGTGGAATTAAACTTTCTGGTGATATTGTAAAAGCCATCGCTTCTGGAGCTGGTGCAGTAATGCTCGGTTCACTTTTAGCAGGAACGGAAGAAGCGCCAGGTGAAGAAATTATTTTCCAAGGTAGAAAATTCAAATCTTATCAAGGAATGGGAAGTCTTTCTGCCATGAAACGTGGTGGAAAAGAAAGATATTTCCAAAGTGAAGCCAAAAAATTCGTTCCAGAAGGAATTGAAGGAAGAGTTCCATACAAAGGAAAATTAGAAGACGTTATCTTCCAATTAACTGGTGGAATTAGAGCTGGAATGGGCTATTGCGGAACAAAAGATATAGAAACTTTACAAAAAGACGGAAAAATGGTGATGATTACAGGTTCTGGATTGAAGGAATCTCATCCTCACGATGTAATTATCACACAAGAAGCTCCGAATTATTCACTATAATTCTTAGAAACTTTAAAATAGAAATCTCTCAAAAATTTTGAGAGATTTTTTTATATCTTTACTTCACATCAAATTAAATTATATGAAAACAGTTTACAACATTTTATGCATTCTCTTCGGAGTGGGAATGATTATTTTCGGGGCAAATAAATTTTTCAACTTTATGCCAACGCCAAAACTAACTCCAGAACAACTAGAAATGTTCAATGCTTTTGGCAAAATTGGTTGGTTAATGCCTCTCATTGCGATTACAGAAATTGTAGGAGGACTTTTAGTATTACTTCCAAAAACAAGAGCAGTTGGTGCATTAGTTATGTTACCAATTATTATTGGAATTTTAGCGCATCATTTTCACCATGATCCTGCCGGAATTGTTCCAGGATTGGTTTTCGCTGTAATTTTACTTTGGATTTTGTGGGAAAATAGAAAAAAATACAGTCAATTGATGAACTGATATTCTAAAGCTCAATTTTTTATTGAGCTTTTTTATTTTTCACAAAAAACGATAATCCAATTCCCAAAGCTATTAAAACCAAAGCTACTTTATAGGCATATAGTCCTGCATCTTCAGAGAAATGGTCTTTCATGTAAGCGGTGATTTGTGGGCCTAAAATTCCACCAACTCCCCAAGCTGTAAGTGCTGCTCCGTAAACTATCGGCATCAGTTTTGTTCCAAAAAAATCTTTAATTAAAGATGGTAAAACGCCGAAACCTCCTCCATAATTAAGTAAAATCAAACAAACTCCTACAGAAAATAAAATGGGTGATTTAATAAAAATTAAAGAAGCAAAAACGCCCATTTCTATCAAAAGTAATAATCTGAAAGTGGTTACTCTTCCTAATTTGTCTGAAATACTTCCCCAGAAAAATCTTCCTAAACCATTGAATAATGCACTAATTGCAATTAAAGTAGCTCCACTTTTTTCTAGCGTTGCGGTGTCTATATTTACGTTTTCGGCTTTCAATAAGTCTTGCAATAAAGGTGATTGAAACGATATAAAAATCATTCCTGCAACTACATTAAACATGAAAATCAACCAAATGAAAATAAAATTGGGAGAGAGAATTTCTTTAGTAGCACTTAATTTTTCGGCTGAAATTTCTGTCGATTTTTCTTCTGTTGGCAAGTTCAGAAAATTGGCAAAAAACGGAAGAAGAACCAAAAGAGTAATCCCAATTGCAAGGAAAGTTTTGGCTAAATCTTTTTCAAAATATTCTAAAAATATTGGCGCGAGAAGTTTTGACATGAGTAAAGCGCCCAATCCAAATCCCATTACCACCATTCCAGTAACCAAGCCTTGTTTGTCTGGAAACCATTTAGAAACCGTAGCAACTGGTGTTACATAAGCCAAACCTAAACCAATTCCGCCCACAATTCCATACCCGAAATACAGCAACCACAAACTTTCGTTTTGCAAAGCGAAATAAGATATGATATAACCAAAAGCGTAGAGAAAAGCTCCTATTAACGCTAATTTTCTCGGCCCAAATTTCTGTAAATTTTGTCCGCCCCAACTTGCAGTGACACCCAACATAAAAATGGCTAAACTAAATGCCCAAGCTGTTTCTGAATTGCTCCAACCAAAAGTTTCGGAGACGGTTTTCTGGAAAAAACTCCACGCGTAAACTGTTCCTAAACATAGATGCACTAAAGTCGCCATTACGGCAATAAACCATCTTTTTCCCGAATTCTGCATAGCACTTTTCATATATAATTTGACGATGCAAAATTATCACTTGAAAAAACTTCCAGAAATTTTATGCGGCTGAATTATCGCAGGTTTTCGAAATTTTATTTCCCCAGATTATTTTTAAAATCGTCTATTCTAAAATCGGTAGCAGCATTTCCTTTTTCTATTTTTTCTTTAGAATATAGTCGGTAATCGTTTTCGGTTTTGTCGAGAAGATAATCATAAGGTCCAACTGAAGAAATTAACTTCACCAAAACAGGCGAAATTTCTAGCGTAATAAACATCATCATAATGAAAAATGATGCAAGAGCCATGATAGAATTAGTATCTCCCAATTCAGAAAGCGCTTGTAATCTCGCAGCAAAACCATCAAATTTATTTTCTGCTTGTTCAGAATTTTTCTGTTCGGTTTGTAGATTTTGATACACTCCAGAAATTTGAGAATCCAGATATTTCAATCTCGGCTCCATTTGTTTTTGGTAATTTTCTAAATCTTTTCTGCGCTGTTCTTTCAATTCAGATTTTCTTTTAGCATTCGTTCCGAAGCCTACTTTTCCTGAAGTTAAACCCGTTTTTGTTCCTAGAATTTCTTTTTCTAATTCCAACGTAGCAGAATCATAAGAAGCTTGATAAGTGGCAATTTGTTTCTGAATCTTCTGTTTTTCTTCTGCAAAAGGACCAGATTGTTGCAAAATTCTACCGTTCATGGTTTTCTGCAATTCGGTTTTATTTCTTTGAATAATGGTATTGAGTTGTTTATTGACTTCTTTTTCAAAAATTTTCAATTCTAAAGGCTTTGAAATCACAATTCCAAGAAAAGTTGCCAAAATCAAACGCGGAACTGCCATGAAAAACTGATTCCAAAAACTACCCGTTTTTTTGATGGAAGAGACAATATATCTATCGAGATTAAAAATCATCAATCCCCACAAAATCCCAAATCCAGTCGAAATCCAAACATCTTCAAAAACCGTAAACATGGCATAACTTGCAGAAAGTGTAGCAAAAACTGCGGTAAAGAGAACAATTCCGCCAATTCCTGCGTATTTATTCCATTCGCTAGGAGATTTTTGTAAAATATGTAGATTAGAACCAGAACACATCATCAGAAATTTCTGAAATCCGTTCATTTGGTGATACATTCCGTTTTTGGTTGGGATGTTTTTATCTGGAGTTTGCGTTTTATTTTCCATAGGAATATTTTTTGATTGGTCGAATAATAACGCAACAATGTTACGAATAGTATTAGGTTTTACACAGTAAAATACTTGTAAAATCAATTTACAATTTTAAATTATTGAATTACAGTAAACTAAAATTTAATTTTACAAAATTTAGAAATCTGAAAATTACTTAATTCTATCAGGATTTTGTTTCAAAAAACTTGCCCAACCCGTGTAATTTTTATCATTTTCAGGTTTTCCCAAATTGAAACTATGACAAACCGCCACTGCTAAACCATCAGAAGCATCAAGATATTTGGTAGGAAATTCTTTCATCGCAAGAAGATTTTGTAGCATTCCTGCTACTTGTTCTTTGCTCGCATTTCCGTTTCCAGTAATCGCCATTTTCACTTTTTTGGGAGAATATTCGGTGATGGGAATATCACGGTGAAGACTTGCAGCCATTGCCACACCTTGTGCTCGTCCTAGTTTGAGCATAGATTGTACATTTTTCCCGAAAAATGGTGCTTCTAGCGCAACTTCATCTGGATGAAATTCGTCTATTAAAGCTAAAGTTTTGTCAAAAATCCTTTTGAGTTTCGTTTCATGATTGGGTTCTTTTTTCATTACCAATTCATCTATGGCAATGAGTTTCATTTTTCCTTTATATACAGAGATAATCCCGAAACCCATTACAGAAGTTCCTGGGTCAATTCCCAAAATGATTTTTTCTATGTTCATTGATGCAAATTTATTAATTAATTTGTAACAAATGTTGTAACTTAATAGTCTTATTGTGAAGGACTTTTTTAACCTAATAATCAAATTTTATGAAAAAACTTCTTTTAATGACTGCAATGAGCTTTATGCTAGGAACTTCCGTTTCTGTATTTGCTCAAAAAGCTAGTTCTCCTAAATTCTTATCTAATATTGAAGGAATAAAGGAATACGCTCTTGACAATGGCATGAAAGTGCTATTAATTCCTGATCAATCTCAGAGTAACATGGTGGTAAACATTGTTTATAATGTAGGTTCTAAAGATGAAGGGTATGGAGAGAAAGGAATGGCTCATTTATTAGAACACATGCTTTTTAAATCTACCAAAAACCTTGGCGATATAAAAAAACAATTGACTGATAAAGGTGGAATTGCTAATGGCACCACTTACTATGACAGAACAAATTACTACGAAGTTTTCCCATCGAATGATGAAAACCTAAAATGGGCAATACAAATGGAAGCAGACAGAATGCTTAACGCAACTATGCTTCAAAGTGATTTAGATAAAGAGTTTTCTGTAGTAAGAAACGAATTCGAGATGGGAGAAAATAGTCCGACCAGAGTTATGATGGAGGGTGTTTTTTCTAATGCATATATGTGGCACAATTACGGAAATTCTACTATTGGAAGCAAAGAAGACATAGAACGTGTAAAAGCTGTAACTCTTAAAAAATTCTACGAAAAATATTATCAACCTGATAATTCTACATTAATTATTGCAGGAAAATTTGATGAAAATAATGCTCTAAAATACATTAGTGATTATTTTTCAGTATTACCAAAACCAGCAAGAGAATTAGGAGGAACTTATACTGTAGAACCTGCCCAAAATGGCGAAAAATATTTTGAAATCAGAAGGAATAATGAAAGTCAAATTGTAGCTGTAGGCTATCATACTCCAGCTTATGCAGACAAAGATTATGCTGCAATAGAAGCATTAGGCGAAATTCTTACGGCAGACCCTTCTGGTTATTTGTATAAAAATCTAGTAGAAACCAAAAAAGTATCTTCCATTTGGAATTATCTCCCTACACTTAGGGATCCTGGTTTAATGTATTTCAACTTTGATGTTTCTAAAGACAAAAATCTAGACGAAACTACACAATTAGTGAAAACTGAACTTGACAAAATTTCCACCATCAAATTTACAGAAGACGACTTAAAAAGAGCAAAAGCTAAACTTCTAAAGAATATAGAAAATTCTAAAAATAATACCATCAATTTTGCAATTAACTTAACTGAAATTATTGGTGCTGGAAACTATAAACTTGCTTTTCTTTACAGAGATAATGTAGAAGCGCTTACTCTAGCAGACGTTAATAGAGTGGCTCAAAAATATTTTAAATCTAACAATAGAACTATAGGTATTTTCCGTCCTTCTGCTAATGAAGAAAGAGTGTTACCCGCAGAATTTAGAGACAACCAAATTGCGGCTCTTACCAATAATTACAAAGGAAAAGCGATAGAAAAAGAACCTGCACCTTTTGAAGCCAGCATTGCAAATCTTAAGAAAAATCTTACCGAAGGTAAACTTTCAAACGGGATGAAATATGGCTTAATCAACAAAGAATTAAAAGGTGATAAAGTACAAGGAACTTTCCGTTTTATGCTAGGAAACGAAAAAGATTTAGTAGGAAAAGCAGAAGTTGGAAGTCTTTTTGCAAATTTACTGAAAGCAGGGACTAAAACCAGAACCAAAGAGCAAATTCAGGATTTATTAGACCAAACAAAGTCTAACCTATATTTCAACAGCTACGGACAAAATCTGTACCTTAGCTTCTCTACTTACAATGAGCATTTTCCTAAAATTATGGAATTGATTAAGGATATTTTAAACAATTCTACTTTCCCTCAAAATGAATTAGAAAAATCTGTAACCGAAACCAATACTTGGCTAGAAGGACAAATAAAAGATCCACAAGCTATTGCACAAAATGAATTACAAAGATTAGCCAATCCATATTCTAAAACAAGTATTTTCTATACTCCAAGTTTACAAGAACAAATAGATGATTATAAGAAAGTAACAAGAGAACAAGTAGTAGATTTTTACAAAAACATTTTTGGAACGAGTAATGGTTACGGAACTATCATTGGTAGTTTAGACAAAAATGTAGTTGCTAAATCTTTAGAAAATGTTTTCGGAAAATTAGTGGCTAAATCTAAATTTGTAGAAGCAATGCCAACTTATTTTGAAACTCAAAAAGCAGACAAAAAAATAATAACTCCAGACAAAGAAAATGCAGTAGCACTTGGAACTTTAAGTCTTAAAATGAAACAAGACCATCCTGATTATGCAGCTTTAACAATGGCCAATGAAATTCTAGGAAGTGGAGGTTTCCTTACTGCAAGAATCCCAACTCGTCTTCGTGAAAAAGAAGGAATTTCTTATGGAGCTGGTTCTTTTATTGATGTTCCTCTTAACAATGACGTAGCTTCTTGGGGCTATTATGCGATTCTAAATCCTACAAAAAGAGATGCTGTAGAAAATGCTTTGAAAGAAGAAGTCGCAAAAGCTTTGAAAGACGGATTTACACAAGAAGAATTAGATGCTAATAAGAAAAGTTTTTCTAACCAAAGAACTACAATGTTAGGCATGGAAAATACTCTTGTGAATTTGGTAAATACTAAATTACAGTATGGAATTTCTCTAGATAATTTTGATGATGTAAATACAAAAATTCAGGCATTAAAATTAGATGAAGTAAATGCAGCTCTTCGAAAATATATTTCTCTAGATAAACTTACTTCAGTGTATGCCGGAGATTTTAACAAAAAATAAATTCTAAATAAAAAACCGAACGTCTTAGTTCGGTTTTTTTATTTTTTTATGTTAGAATTTTTATAATTTCTAATCACAAAATTGAGTCCAGATTCTAGAATTTCGCCCATAGATTCACATTTTTTGAACTGAATGCTATAAGTAAGTTTGTGCAATCCTGCTTTCAATTCTTCTACATGTTCTGGTTTAGAAATCTCATCTCTTTTCATAATTTCTAGCAAATGAGGCAACCTTCCGTCTGTACTGGCGCGTTTTGCAATGGCAGAACGAACTTCTTTTCGGTATTGTTCGATGGAATTAGGTTTAAGTCTATCATAAACCATTTCTACCATTTTTTTATTTTCTTTGAAATATTGAGGCAGATAAATTTTGAGATTTCCTTCATAGCATTGTTGGTCAAAATCAATCGGACGAATTCTATACACTACTTGGTCAAAATCATGCGTAGGAATCACAACGTAATTGTAAGAACGCATATCTCCGAGTAAACCGATGAGACATCTTTCGTTAAATTTCACAAATTCTTTGGCAATTTGAGCTTTTTCTTGAGGTGAACATTGGTCTAAATGTTTTTCTATAAAAACATCTCCAGGAATTCCTAAAATATGTTCTTCTATTAAAGTGTCTTTATACAAAAGAAAATTGATACGATTTGGTGAAAGAATTTCTTCTAGTTCCAAACCATAAATTCTTGAAGCATCAGCTTTTTTAATATAAAAATTGGTGTAATTATCATTCAGAATGTTTCTCACTCTAATTCTGAACGGTTTAGAATTTCCAAACGTACAAAAATGAATAGAATCTACCTTCAAAAAAGGGAGTACATCGACATCTCCATCAGAATGTAAAAGCGTGTAAATTTTGTTGAGATTGGCTTCGATTTCGGCGTGTTCAAATTCAGGGTAATAAACATTAAGCCAAAGTGTATCCTTGCCATCTTTATCATGAACGGGCATATAATCTGAAAAACGCAATAAATCATCATAATAAAATCTGATATTGGTAAGTCGATGATTTTTTTCCAAATAATCCATCAATTCTGGATTTACGGGATACATTGGTTTTCTGAATTCTATTTTTACGTCTTTCATCCTCCTGAATTTGTCTTTTCAAAGATACAAAATCTTTTGTAGGGCTTTTCTTTAACCTCAACAAAAAACCTCCAAGAAAATCTTGAAGGTTTGAAATATCATGTGAAATAATTTTAAGCTTTTACAGGAATGGTTTTCAGTTGTCTGAAGGTAATCATTCTGTAATTTTCTTCGTCCCAAAGTGTATAAAAAGCATATTTTACACTGCTTAATAACGTTATAGTCGTCACATATTTTTGGAAAATAGGATTCTCCTTGCTGCACTTTTCTAATTTATAGAAAGGAACTTTCGGAGCCAAATGATGAATGTGATGATACCCTATATTTCCTGTGAAAAAGTTGAAAATTTTTGGCAATTTATAATAAGAACTTCCTTTAATTGCTGCTAAAAGATATTGCCAATCTTCTTTCCATGCTTTGTAATTTGGGTCGTGCTGATGTTGCATGTAAAAAAACCAAATCGCTGTAAACGCAAACGTGATAAGGATAGGAATATATAAAAGTGCTAATTTTTTGAATCCTTCGATAAGGTCAAAAGTCGGCAAACTTAAAATCACTCCTAAAATGACAAAAAATCCTAATAAGTATAAATTGGTTCTCAACAGCGTTAAACGCTCTTTTTCCCAACCTTTAAATTTGATAAAAGGAATTCTATTGTGAATAAAAATATAGTAAATCGGCCCAAATACAAACATCACGGGAACCGAACGATAAATTCTGTATTTAATCTTTCCCCAATTAGAAAGTTCGTTGTATTCTCTCACCGTCAACAAGGTAACATCTCCGATGGTTCTGGTATCTAATTGACCTTGGTGTGCGTGATGATGATTATGAGAACGTGCCCAATATTTGTATGGAATACACGTCATCAAACTCATTAGAAATCCTGTTCTATCATTTTTAGTTCTGTCTGGAAAAAAAGATTGATGCCCGCAATCATGCTGAATAATAAAAATTCTGGTTAAAAATAATCCTGCCAAAAAGCAAATTCCTAAAGCGCCCCAAAATTGAAATTCATAAACTATAGCTGCTGCTATAAAAAGCAAACCGAAAGGTAAAACCGTTTTCCAAACCTCTTTTCTTGCTAATTTTACTTCTGGTGTAGCATAAGGTTTGATGAGTTCCTTCCAGTTTTTTAAGTCGTTAATAATGTTTTGTTCTCCTCTCATTTAATTATTATGTTAAAAAGACAAAGATATTATTCTACGAATAAAAATTATAAATTTTAAGACTATTTAACGTATAAATAATTAAATTCGTCAAAAATAATATCATGAATCGCAAAGAATTTCTTACCACTTCTCTTGGCGCAACTTTAGGCGTTGCTATTTTGCCTCAATTATGGTCTTGTTCTTCTCAGAGAGCTATTTTTGAAGTTTTAAAATCTTCAAAAGGGGACATTTCTAAAATCAGAGGAAATGTAAGCAGTTTCACCAATCGTGGCGGAACCGTAGGTTTGTTAGAAACCAAAGATTCATTTGTAGTTATTGATTCTCAATTTCCAGATTTTATCCAACCTTTAATTGACTCTATTTCTCAAGTCAAAGGAAAACCGATTGAGTTTCTTTGCAACACGCATCATCACGGAGATCACACTGCAGGAAATTTTGCCTTTAAAAATTTGACTCAAAAAATTGTGGCACAAAAGAATGTTCCAGAATTGCAGAAAAATGCAGCAGAACTTGCTAAAAATGTAGACAAACAAGTTTACGCCAATATTTTATTTGAAGACCAATATCTTATCAAATCTGGTGGAGAAAGAGTAACCGCTTATCATTTCGGAGCAGGACATACTTTTGGAGACGCGATGTATCATTTCGAAAAAGACAATGTGGTTCACATGGGAGATTTAATGTTCATCAACATGATTCCTGTTTATCGCGTAAAAGATGGTTCTAATTTTAGAAGTTGGATTTCTGTTTTAGAAAAAGCTATTTCTACTTTTGATAAAGATACTTTATTTATTTTCGGACATGCTCCAGATAAAAATCTCACTAAAGGAAATCTAGAAAATCTCACCGAAATGAGAAATTTCTTAGAAGCCAGCGCAGATTACATCAAAAAAACTCTCGCAGAAGGAAAAACCACAGAACAACTCACCGAAAATCTAGTGATTCCAAAATTTGAACACCGAAAAGCCATGAACAAAGATTTCACCAAAACCTTTGTAGAAGGAATTGCAAGTCAATTATAACAAAGAAATCTCCAGAAAATTCTGGAGATTTTTATTTTAATGATAATCGGTAGTTGAGCGAAGTCGAAACTACATATTTCTTCTGTATTTTCCACCCACTTCGAAAAGTGCGTTGGTAATTTGTCCGAGAGAGCAATATTTCACCGCTTCCATCATCACTTCGAAGAGGTTTTGTTGATTGTGATTGTAGTTTTCTATAATAGAATTTTATCACTCGTTAGAAACTTTTTTTGCAGTTTCTTTAATAGGAAATATATTTTGTCCGTAATCGAATTTAGGAATTTTTATATTTGTCTGATATTCAAAACCTAATGAATCTAAGATCACATCTTTACCATCTCGTTTTGCTGTAATGTATTTATTTTCTTTATCTAAGTATCTTTCCCAAATTTTCCCTCTACTTAAACCACCTAAATAAGTATAAAGCGCAGGATAAATAACTTTTTCTGTGGTAGCCAAACCATATTTTTGATTCAATTCTAGTTCAAAATAATCATCATTAAATCTTGAAATTCTATCATAAATTGGAGATACAATTTCTTTTCCGTTGTTATTTACAAGCCCAACCTTCCCATCATTCATTACATAAAATATTTTGTCATCAATATCGTCAATTTTTAGAATATTATCATAAATAATTGGAATTATGGATTCTCCTTTTTGATTTAATAGTCCCCATTTTTTGTTTGACTTTACAAGAATATATTTAGATTCAAATATAGATGTGGCATCATAATGAGGTTTAATAATGGTATCATTCTTATGTATAATGCCCCATTTCCCATCTATAGAAAATGGCTTAACATCACTATATCTATTATATTCTGTAAAAACATAATCACTTGTAAAACCATATCCATCACCGAAAATAAATATTGCACCACCACTTTCAACATTTTTTTTCACAAGAATGTTATTATCTTTAGTTAATCCTAATTTTAATTTATCAATATTTGTTTTTTGATATATTAAAGGAATGTTTATATTTTCATTCTCAAAAGAAACCTCAATATATTTTTTGTACTTTTTATATTTGAAATCTTTTGTTTGGTTGTTACCGTATAATAGTTGTAAAGAATCACCTTTCAAAACAAAATTTTAACTTGATTTGCATCCGAAATATCGCCCTTAATATTAAATAACCTCAACAAATGAGCTTGACTTACATCATTATTTTTAGATGAATTATCTAATATTGACTTTGAATAATACGTGCTTTCTATATCTTTTACATTGTTTAGTATCAAAAATTCTTTTTTTTGTCCAAATAACAAAAACGGGCTCAGAAAAAATATTAGAAAAGATTTGTAGTAATTCATAAAATAAGTTTTATTGACTTCGGCTACATGTTTCTTCGGTATTTTCCGCCCACTTCGAAAAGTGCGTTGGTAATTTGTCCGAGTGAACAATATTTTACTGCTTCCATCATCACTTCGAATAAATTTTTCTGATTGATGGCAGCCATTTGAAGTTTCTGCAACCATTCATGAGTTTTATCTTCATTGGATTTCTGGAAGTTCTCTAAATTCTGAATCTGCAATTGCTTTTCTTCTTCAGTAGAACGAATTACTTCTCCTGGTAAAACTGTAGGTGAACCATCTTTCCCAAGGAAAGTATTTACACCAATAATTGGATATTCTCCTGTATGTTTTAGCCATTCATAATGCATCGATTCCTCCTGAATTTTAGAACGCTGATACATGGTTTCCATAGCTCCTAGAACTCCTCCACGTTCTGTAATTCTGTCAAATTCTGCATAAACTGCTTCTTCTACCAAATCCGTCAATTCTTCAATAATGAAAGAACCTTGAAGCGGATTTTCGTTTTTCGCCAAACCTAATTCTTTGTTGATAATCAACTGAATCGCCATTGCTCTACGTACAGATTCTTCAGTTGGCGTGGTAATCGCTTCATCATAAGCATTGGTATGCAACGAGTTACAGTTGTCATAAATTGCATACAACGCTTGAAGCGTGGTTCTGATATCGTTAAAATCAATTTCTTGTGCGTGAAGTGAACGACCAGAAGTTTGAATGTGGTACTTCAACATTTGGCTTCTTTCATCAGCTCCATATTTAAGTTTCATTGCTTTTGCCCAAATTCTTCTCGCTACTCTACCGATTACCGCATATTCTGGATCAATTCCATTAGAGAAGAAGAACGATAAATTCGGAGCAAAATCATTGATATTCATACCTCGGCTCAAATAATATTCCACATACGTGAAACCATTTGCCAATGTAAACGCCAACTGAGAAATTGGATTTGCACCAGCTTCAGCAATGTGATAACCTGAAATAGAAACCGAATAGAAGTTTCTCACTTTATTTTGAATGAAATATTCCTGAACATCTCCCATTAATCTCAGAGCAAATTCCGTAGAGAAAATACAAGTATTCTGCGCTTGGTCTTCTTTCAAAATATCCGCTTGAACTGTTCCACGAACCGTTGCAATAGTTTCTGCTTTTATCTTTTGATATGTTTCATCATCTACAATTTCATCACCTGTTAAACCCAACAATTTAAGACCTAAACCATTATTAGATTCGGGTAAATTACCATTATAAACTGGTCTTTTTAAACCTTTATCATCAAATTTTGCTTTGAGTTTTTCATCAACTTTAGACCAAAGATTGTTTTCTTCGATGTATTTTTCTACGTTTTGGTCGATGGCTGCATTCATGAAAAATGCCAAAATCATTGGAGCAGGGCCATTAATCGTCATCGACACTGAAGTCAATGCATTGATTAAATCAAAACCTGAATATAATTTTTTAGCGTCATCTAAAGTCGCGATAGAAACTCCCGCATTTCCAATTTTTCCGTAAATATCGGGTGGGAATGCAGGATCTTGACCATATAAAGTCACAGAATCAAACGCTGTAGAAAGTCTTTTCGCAGGCATTTCCGCCGAAACATAGTGGAATCTTCTGTTGGTACGTTCTGGACCGCCTTCACCTGCAAACATTCTGGTAGGATCTTCACCTGTTCTTTTGAAAGGATAAATTCCCGAAGTGTAAGGAAACGCACCTGGAACGTTTTCTTGCCCTTTCCAACGGATTAAATCTCCCCAATCTTGGAATTTTGGCAAAGCAATTTTTGGAATTTTAAGATGAGAAAGAGATTCGTATTTGGTTTCTACCTTAATTTCTTTTCCACGAACTAAATAAGAGAAACTATCTTGCTGCATTTCTTCTTTGAAGTGATGCCAACCTTGAAGGAACAACCTGTTTTCCTCCGAAAGTTCTTTTTTGGTTTTTAGGAAAACTTTTTCTAGTTTATCTGTAGTATGTTCATCATCTGTAATCAGTGCTTTCGCACCATCGATAAGGTACATTTTCTTAGCAATTAGCGCTTGCTCCTCAACTTGTTTATCGTAATTTTTATTATTGTCTACGATTTCAGAAAGATAACGAACTCTTTTCGGTGGAATAATGGTAGACTCTTCCGAAACGTTTTGTTCTTCGTATGATTTTAAATCTAATGAAGTGAATTTAGCATTTACTTTTTCAATCAATGCATTATACAAAGCGGTAGTTCCCCAATCGTTAAACTGACTTGCCTTCGTAGAAAAAACTGGCATTTCTTCTAATGGCGTTTCCCACAATTGGTGGTTACGCTGAAACTGTTTTCTCACCGCTTGAATGGCATCTAAAGCTCCTCTTTTGTCAGATTTATTCAATGCAATTAAATCTGCATAATCTAGCATGTCAATTTTTTCTAACTGCGTAGAAGCACCATATTCTGGCGTCATTACATACATAGAAACATCTGCAATTTCAGTAATTTCTGAACCAGATTGACCAATTCCCGAAGTTTCTAAAATGATAATATCTGGACTAGAAATTTTTAAAACATCTAATGCAGAATGAATGTAAGGCGAAACCGAAACATTGTTCTCACGAGTAGCCATAGAACGCATGTAAACTCTAGAATCATTAATAGAATTCATTCTGATTCTATCGCCGAGAAGCGCGCCTCCCGTTTTCTTTTTAGAAGGATCTACAGAAATAATCGCGATTTTCTTATCAGCGTTTGCTCTTAAAAATCTACGCACCAATTCATCTGTTAATGAAGATTTACCTGCACCACCAGTTCCTGTAATTCCGATGATTGGAATATTGAAATGTTTTGCTTTCTCTTTTAATGCTTCAACCAATTCTGGTTTTTCATCTGAGAAGTTTTCTACTGCAGAAATCACTTGAGCGATAGATTTAGCATCTTCAAATTTGATATTTTCAATGTCAGAAACGGTGATATTTTCGCCTGTAGCAAAATCAGATTTCTGAACCAAATCATCAATCATTCCTTGCAATCCCATTTCTCTACCATCATCTGGAGAATAAATTCTGTCGATTCCATACTCCATTAAATCTTTAATTTCTTCGGGAAGAATTACTCCACCACCTCCACCAAAAATTTTGATTTGAGGGGAATTCTTCTCACGAAGTAAATCATAGATGTATTTAAAATATTCATTGTGACCGCCTTGATAAGACGTAAGTGCAATAGCGTTTGCATCTTCTTGAATAGCACAGTTTACTACTTCTTCAGCGGATTTATCATGACCAAGGTGAATAACTTCGCATCCTGTTCCTTGAATCACTCTTCGCATAATGTTAATGGCAGCGTCATGCCCGTCAAAAAGTGAGGCTGCTGTAACTACTCTTACCTTGTTGTTAGGTTGATATTTTTGGGTTTCCATAAATAACTTTTCGATAGGTCTCAAAGATAGAAAAATCCCGAGAATTGAAAAATTAAGTATTTTTGTAAAAATTTTAAAACATGAAGAGAGCTTTATTATACACGATAGCAGGAACCTTAATCAGTTTTTTAATCAATCATTTTTTACTAGAAAGTGGTGGATTATGGCTAGAACTTTTTTACAGTTTTGCTTTCGGATTAGCTTGGGGAATGGCTTTTTATTTAGACAATCCCGTTATTTCTTTGCCGAAAAAACTAGGAATTTCTTTTGGCGCGATGATTTTTTTAGTACTGATTGGCGCTTTCATTTTTGATTTAGAAAAGTCTTTACCTTCTGTTTTTAAGTTTTCTATAGTATTTGTGGGGTATTATTTACTGGCAAGTTTCAGAAACAACAAGTCATTAAGAGATTGAAAATTAATTTTTTAAGGTTAAATTTACGTTTAAATCTTGATAAAGTTTTTCAATTCCAAAAAAAATTAATACCTTTGCACACCTTTTTAGGGGAAAATTATGTTTAATCGTAAACGATAATAAGTGAATACATTAAGTTACAAAACCGTATCAGCTAACAAAGCTACCGCTAAGAAAGAATGGGTTGTGGTAGATGCAGCTGGGCAACCGTTAGGAAGATTAGCTTCTAAAGTTGCAAAGATTTTGAGAGGTAAGCACAAAACGAATTACACTCCACACGTAGACTGTGGTGATAACGTAATCGTTTTGAATGCAGAACAAGTTGCTTTATCTGGCAACAAGTGGGCAGACAAAGAATACATTTGGCATACTGGATATCCAGGTGGTCAAAAATCGTTAACTGCTGAAGAAGTGCACAAAAAAGACAATTGTAAATTGGTAGAAAAATCTGTAAAAGGAATGTTACCAAAAAACAAATTAGGAAGTGTTATCTACAAGAATTTGTATGTATACGCTGGGTCTGAGCATAAGCACGAAGCACAGCAACCAAAAGTTATTAACCTTAACGAAATTAAATAATTATGTCTATAGTTCACAAGATTGGAAGAAGAAAAACTTCTGTAGCTAGAGTTTACGTGAAACCAGGTACTGGTAACATCACTGTAAATGGTAAAGATGCAAAAACTTACTTCTGTACTGACATGTTAGTATATAAAGTAAACCAACCGTTCTTATTAACTGAAACTGTAGGTCAGTACGATGTTACTGTAAACGTTTTCGGTGGTGGAATTACAGGTCAAGCTGAAGCAATTAGACTAGGGATTTCTAGAGCATTATGTGCAATTAATGAAGAAAACAGATTAGCGCTTAAGCCAGCTGGTCTTCTTACTAGAGACGCTAGAATGGTAGAAAGAAAGAAACCAGGTCAGAAAAAAGCAAGAAAGAGATTCCAATTCTCAAAACGTTAATCTTTTTTCTCGGTTTATTTACAAATTATTACAAAAATTGCCCGTTATGTTTAGCACCCAAACTTTACTCCCATCCAACGTAAAGTTGATTGCTTAAAAGCGGAACGTAAACTAACAAAAATTAAAAAAATGGCAAAAGCACAAGTTAAAGACTTATTAGAAGCAGGCGTACACTTTGGTCACATGACTAGAAAGTGGAATCCTAATATGGCTCCATACATTTTTATGGAGAAAAACGGTATTCACATTATCGATTTGCATAAAACTGCAGTGAAATTAGATGAAGCTTGCAACGCTTTAGAAAAAATTACTTCTGCAGGAAAAAAAGTTCTTTTCGTGGCTACTAAAAAACAAGCTAAAGAAGTAGTAGCAAAACATGCATCAGAACTTAACATGCCTTACATCACTGAAAGATGGCCAGGTGGAATGTTAACTAACTTCGTTACAATCAGAAAAGCGGTTAAGAAAATGAACGCTATCGATAAAATGAAGAAAGATGGTACATTCGAAACTTTATCTAAAAAAGAAAGATTACAAGTAGACAGACAAAGAGCTAACTTAGAGAAGAACTTAGGTTCTATCGCTGACATGGTTAGACTTCCTTCTGCTGTATTCGTAGTAGATATCATGAGAGAACACATCGCTGTAACTGAAGCTAAAAAATTAGGTATTCCTGTATTTGGTATCGTAGATACTAACTCAGATCCTAGAAAAGTAGACTTCGTAATTCCAGGAAACGATGATGCTTCTAAATCTATTGACATGATTCTTTCTGTAGTATCAGAATCTATCAAAGAAGGTCAATCTCAAAGAAAAGCTGATAAAGAAAAATCTAAAGAAGGTGAAAAAGTAACTGCTGATGCAGATAAAGACTTTGACGCTGAATAATTTTTCGAAGATCATACAAAAAAAACTCTCAAGAAATTCTTGAGAGTTTTTTTTGTTAATTATTTTTTTTAATCTTCCATTCTTTTAATAGCTACCAAAAGATTTTTATTCAAATCTTTTTGGGTTTCATACTGTAATTCACAAACCTTACCTGTCAATTGATACACCCCTTTTTCTACCATAATTGCATTTTGACCATTTGCAGGAATAGGAATATTATAACTTGTCTTTCCTACCACCTTCAGAACCATATTGCATTCTGACACATTCTTCACCAATAAAAGGCTTAAAGCGTCACTTTCATCACTTCCTAGCATTTCATTCAGCACTTGCGCGGTTAAAGCTTTCTTATTTTTCTCATTTTCAGATTTCATAAGAGCTTCAAAAGCAGCCTCTTCTTCTTTATCAGTTTTAGGTTTAATAACAACCTTCTTAATTTCTGCAGACTCTTGAGTAGATTTATTTTCTAATAAAGAAATCGCTTCTTTTGTAGTCACTTGACTTTTATCTATCGGCTGCTCTTTTTCCATTTTTTCTTGAGCCGAGAAATGTACGACACATAATGCCGTAAATAAAACAATCACTCTTTTCATTTTTATACTTTTTATTTCGATTTTTAGAGCCTAAACTTAATATAAGTAATGGTTTTGCCTTTAGCAGAAAACAATTCCTCATAATAAGTTTTAATTTCCCTTAGATAGAGAGTGTCTGGTTCATATTCTGGTGCTCCATATATATCATGGTGAGCGGTTAGAATTTCGTGGCCATATCCTTGTAAAATTCCCAAAGTATAACCATGCAGAAACTCAGAATCTGTTTTCAAATGAATAATTGCGGAAGGTTTCAGAATTTTTTTGTAGCGATTTAAAAAATCTGGATGGGTGAGTCTATGTTTCCCTCTTCTGTATTTAATCTGAGGGTCTGGAAAGGTAATCCAGATTTCATCAACTTCATTTTCATCAAAAAAACAATCTATCAATTCTATTTGGGTGCGTAAAAAAGCTGCGTTATTTAAACCTTTTTCTACAGCTTCTTTTGCTCCAAACCAAAATCTTGCTCCTTTAATATCTACTCCGATAAAATTTTTCTCAGGAAAAGCCTTTGCCATTCCTACACTATACTCACCTTTCCCACAACCAAGTTCTAAAACAATAGGATTATTGTTTTTAAAAACCCTTTCTCTCCATTTACCTTTAAGTTCAAAATCACCTAAGGCATCCGCTCTACTTGGTTGTATTACATTTGGAAGTTTTCTATTTTCTTCAAACCTTGCTAACTTATTCTTCCCCACAAATATTTCGATTAGGGAGACAAATATATAACTATTTTTATATCAGAAGATAAAAAATATGTTAAAAAGCGATAAAAATCATAATGATAAATGTTTTATATTAAAAATTTCAACTAACAACTATTAGTTAGTTAAAAATTTCTTGAAGATGAGAGTTTCGTAATCTCTTTTGATAAATAGGCAAATATTTCTCTATAGAAACCTTTATTGCCTCATAATTAGCCACATCTAAGTAAATTTTCAAATTATCAGAAGTATATACAAATTGCAGAAAATTATCAACTAAATGCACGGGAACCTTTAATCTGGTAAAATAATCATCACCCAAATAAGCTTTAATATTTTTAATGCCAATTTGCATTCTTTCATATTCTTGAAGCCTTTGTTTTTTTTTAGCTTGCCCAGAAATTACATCATAAAGACTTTCTAAACCGATACTTAAACCTCCATTCGCTAAGCTTGCAACTGGAGTTATTGGCGGAGTTCCATCGCCTTTTGGAGCTGGTAAACCTATTATTTTCGCTATTTCAAGAGAAGATTTTTTAGAATCTAAAGTGCGAACATCTTTTCTAAGATTTCCCGTAGGTTTAAATCTACTCAAAATCACTTCTTGAATTTCTCTATAAGCCACTTCGAGTTCTATCAAATTTCGAGGATTTTCAAGCAATTGAGGAGTAATTTTGATGTCTTTTCGCTCCGAAACAATTGAGGTAAATCTTATTACATCTCCTACTTTTGCAGGAATTTTAAATTCTCCAGTATAAGAAGTAAGATAAGTTCTTTGTTCATTGAGATTGGTAACATAAATCTGGTTGAGATAGAAAGAAGATTTATCTCGCATAAATAGAGTTCCAGAAAAAGTTTGAGCGCTTATTGTAGTTAAAAACAGCAAACAGCTTAGTGATAAAATTCGCTTCATAAATATGGAGCAAAAATACTTTGTTTTTCGGACTAAATAAAACGTTGATAACTAAAATTATAGTTAAACTTCTATTAAACTTTTTTTTCAAGTGTTAATAATTGTTAGAAGAAACATAAGGACTCTAAAAAATTTTAACATTCTGGGAATTTCGCCTTATTTACAGCGATTTAAAGAAAATTTTTTTAGAGAAATTTAAAACTTACTGATGATTCCCCAATGAATTTTAGTGTCTTGGAATTTAAATGGATTATTAAATTCTTGTCCGTTTGATATTTGAAAAGTCATCAAACCAATCGGTAATAAAAAATTAAAACCAAGTCCGAAACTGTAGAGTTTAGAGGTAGTTTTCAATGAAGAATTTCTCACATTAGCCAATTGCCCAAAAACATCAAAAAACGCTTGATTGCTTACCAAATAACGATATTCTACGCCTCCAAAAGCATAAAAATCTGTAAAAAGAGACTGTTCGTTAAAACCTCGCAATGAATTGTAACCACCAATTCTGAAAAGTTCATTAGTAGTGATTTCTCCATCTGAATCCAACATTGCAGATTCTGCTTTCATATTGAAATAATGATTTCCTTTGAGATGAAAATTACGCTCTGCAAAGAGAAAATAACGGGTTTGTTGAAAAGTTTTATCTAAATTTTGATAAAAAGAACTGAGTAAATCTGCCTCGCCAATAATTTTGGTTTTGTAAACAAAAAGCGGCTCTTCCGAAGTTTCTGTAAATTCGTAAAAAGCTCCAATTCCTTTTTTGCTAAAATCTTGTCCAGAAGTATAAGTATCATCTAAAATAGAAGAAATTTCAAAATTTCCTCTCGCTCCAATTTTTTGCTTGGACGAAAGATGAAAATACAACGCTGGACGAAATTTCACATTGGCAAAAGTGGAATCTTGACGGTAAATATTGATATTGAGATTGGTACCGATGTTAGAACCAAAAAGATATGGAATATCGGTTTGCAAATCGAAGTTTTGTCCGCTCTGTTGGTTTCTTTGCCAGTACAACGAGATGCTTTCGAAACTATTGAAAACGTTTTTTAGGTTAAGATTAATGCTTCCTGTAAAGCTAAATTTCTTTTTATCATTATTTCCAAAACCGATAATTCCGTCAAAATTGTTGGCTTTTTTCTTCTGAAATGTAAGATAAATCTGCGTAGAATCTTTGGTAAAAAGCGTTTGTGGAGTTTTTTCTAGAATCAAAAAAGGATGGTTTTCTAACCGAGAATTGATTTTGAGAAGATTGTCATCATCATACGTTTTTCCTGCAAATTCTTTTTCTAAATTCTTCACAAAGCGTTTCGGAACTTTGGTGAAGCCTTGCAAAACAAAACCATTAATTTTCCTTTTATCTCCTTTGAAAACCGAAATTTCAACTTTCGGAACATCATTTTCAAAGCCTAAAAATTGTGTTTTCACTCGGTTGAATGCAAAACCTTCATTGGTGTATCTTTGGTTGATATTTTGTTTGAGAGAATCTAAATTTTTGGTAAAAATTTCAGGTTTTGATTTTAAAAACAAAGCAGTTTCTGACGAAAATATCACTTTGGCTTCATTGAAATTTTTGCCTTTATCAAAATTGATTTTGGTGATTTTGCCAGCTTTTTCTACGTTTAAAATTTTAGTAAAATAGTAATTGTTTTCCGCCAAAGAATCTAGAAATTTCACTGCAGAAAGTGAGTCTTTTTTTACAAATTCTTTTTTTGTTTGAGCATCTATTAAGATGAATTGTTTCTGTTGGGATTTCAGAAAAAAAGGAAGAAAAATTAGAAATATGTAAAGAGTTTTTTTCACGCAAAGTCGCAAATATGATTACGCAAAGAACGCAAATTTTCATTGAATTAGTATTACCAATCCTTCAAGGATTTAGAATCCTTGAAGGATTAAGTTGGCTAATCCATTTTATTATACTTCTTCATCAGATTTTCATAGGTTTTCTGAGGAAGAATCCATTTGAGAGGAACGCCAATTTTTTGCCCGAACTTCCCGAAATAATAATGTGCTTTCCAAGATTTTTTTTCTAATAATTTTTCGATGTAAAGTGCCACTTCCAAAGGTTCGGTTCCTTCGTCAACGTGAGCATTCATCAAAGAATATACTTTGTCAAAAACATTTTTATACGGTTCTGAAACTTGAGTTTTCACTCTATTTTCTGCGATTTTGGTTTTAATATCTCCCAAATGTAAACTGCAAACTTCTACATTCCATTGATATACTTCGTAACGCATTGCTTCTACCACTTTATCCAGCGCAGATTTCGAAGCCGAATAAAATCCACGAAACGGAAGTCCCATTTCAGAACCTATACTCGAAACGTTAATAATTTTTCCGAATTTTTGTTCCCGCATTTTTGGCATTACCGCGCTCATCATTTGCACTGCCCCAACTAAATTCAGGTTGAATAGCTTCAAAATGTCTTCTTTGGTAGAATTTTCTACAGCGCCTACCATTCCCATTCCTGCATTATTGATGAGCACATCTATTCTACTTTCAGTTTTTAGAATATCTGAAATCGCAGCTTGAACTTGTGTGTTATCTGTTATATCGGTTGGAATCGTAGTAAAATATTGACTTTCCACATTTTTTCGACTTAAGCCAAAAACTTTATGTCCTTTTTCTCCGAAATATTCAGCGAGTGTAAAGCCAATTCCTGTGGAAGTTCCAGTTATTATTATTGTCATCGACTATTCTTTTTTAGTATAAATGGTCATTACGATTTCTCTGTAATTTCAAAAAAATCCGTCCAAAAATCTGGATAAGATTTTTCTACCACGTCTTCGTTTTGTATGTCTAATTCTTTTACCAAAGCAAACGGCGCAAAACTCATCGCCATTCTGTGGTCATTGTAAGTGGCTATATAAATCTCACTCTTCAGTTCAAAAAACTCTAGAGATTTGATGGAGTTTTCGGTAATTTCTGTTCTACAACCTATTTTTTCTAATTCATTTTGAAGTGCAATCAATCTATCTGTTTCTTTCACTTTCAAAGTTCCTAGACCAGAAATTTCAAAAGGTAATTTTAGCGCAACACACGTTACACAAACCGTTTGTGCAATATCTGGACAATCATTCATATCCAAAACAAATTTTTCTGGATATTGAAAATGAGTATCTGGAAGTAATGTAATTTTATTCTCTCCTGCATCAGAAATGGTATTTACTCCAAAAAATTTCAAATAAATTTCCTTCAAAGCAGAATCTCCTTGTAATGAATGAGCATAAAAACTCTTGAGATGCATTTTTTTCTTACCAATTGCCACCAAAGAATAAAAATAAGAAGCAGAACTCCAATCACTTTCTACGGTGTAATGCTTAATCTTAGAAGAGTGATAATGCCTATCTAATTTTTGATTCGATAAAGACGACGCTGCACTTAATATTTTTATAGTATTTCCTTCAAAACGTGTTTCAACTCCAATGTCTTTTAAAATTTTTAAGGTCATTTTGATATAAGAACGAGAGGTAATTTCGCCTTGCAAATCTATTTCTAAACCGTTTTCCAGACTAGCGCCAATTAACAAAAGCGAAGTAATAAACTGTGAAGAAATATTGGCAGGAATTTTTACAAAATTCTTCTCAATTTTCTTTCCTTGAATTTCTAAAGGCGGGAAACCTTCATTTTCCAGATAATTAATTTCCGCGCCTAATTCTCTTAATGCGTCAACCAATGATTTTATGGGTCTTTGCTTCATCCTTTCCGAACCCGTAAGAATGGTTTTTCTTCCTTCTTGAATGGCATAAAATGAGGTCAAAAAACGCATTGCCGTTCCGGCGTGATGAATATCTACCGTTTCAGCATCTTCGTTCAGTGCTTTTTGCAGAAGTTGAGTATCTTGGCTATTTGAAAGGTTTTCTATTTTTAAATCTCCGAATAATTTGCCCAAAATAAGTAATCGATTCGAGATGCTTTTCGAACCTGTAATGGAAATAGTTTTTCCGTCTAAAAGATGTGATTTTGAAATTTTCATAATTTACAGAAATGCTAAATTATAAGGAAATTTAATCAAATGCAATTATATGATGTTCGAATTTTAAAATTTCTTACTTTTATAAAAATTTAGATTATGAATTTAACCTTTGAAAATCATAAAAACGGAAACGGTGGCTTTATTTCTCTTAAAAATGAAAGTGAAGAAATCGGAAGGCTGACTTATACGATTCAGCCAGAGAAAAACACGTTGATTATTTCTTATGTAATGGTTTTTCCAAAATTCGAGGGACAAGGAATGGGGAAAAAACTGGTAGAAAATGGCATAGAATTTTCGAGAGAAAACCAATGGATTATTATCCCACATTGTTCTTATGCTCGTTCTGTAATGCTGAGAATGAAAGATATAGAAGATGTATTTCCTCAATAAAAAAAGCCGCAAAATTTGCGGCTTTTTAATTTTATAGAGAATTCATTAATTCGTCTGTAATTTCCATATTGTGGTAAACGTTTTGCACATCATCATCATCTTCGAAACGATCTAGCATTTTCATATTGGCTTTGAACTGTTCTTCGTTTACTTCTTTGGTGTTATTTGCAATTCTTTGTAACTCCGCGCTTTTAGCTTCTATTCCAAGCTCATCTAATTTATGAGACATAGAACCGAAATCTTCAAATGCTGTGGTAATCATCACTTCTTCTTCATCGCTATCAATATCTTCCGCACCTCCGTCAATCATTTCCATCTCGAAATCTTCCCAATCCATTTTGATTAAAGACTTATCTATGGTGAAAATTCCTTTTCTATCAAAGATGAAAGCCAACTCTCCGTTCTTACCTAAATTCCCATCAAATTTATTGAAAATCGCTCTTACGTT
Source organism: Cloacibacterium sp. DMC96 (assembly GCF_056313765.1). Lineage (NCBI taxonomy): Bacteria > Pseudomonadati > Bacteroidota > Flavobacteriia > Flavobacteriales > Weeksellaceae > Cloacibacterium > Cloacibacterium sp. DMC96. The sequence goes on from NZ_JBQUZQ010000002.1 coordinate 129,761, forward strand.
CGCAACTGTTCTAGTAGAGTTATTGGTTGTACACTCTACAAAGAAAGCTACACCACCTTGTCCATACCCTTCATAAGTAACCTCATCATAATGTTCTGCATCTGCACCAGAAGCTTTCTTAATCGCTCTTTCTACATTATCTTTAGGCATATTTGCCCCTTTTGCATTTTGGATACATCTTCTAAGAGCAGGGTTAGAATCTGGATCTGGACCACCAGCTTTTACTGCAATAGCGATATCTTTCCCAATTTTAGAAAATGTTTTGGCCATTTTATCCCAACGAGCCATTTTTGAAGCTTTTCTATATTCGAATGCGCGTCCCATAATTTGATATTTTACGTTTGCAAAAATAAGAAAATTAGCACAAAAAAACACCCTTAAAAATAAGGGTGTTTAAATTTATCTTAAAATAATTGATTATTTTTTAGATTTTTTTGGAGCTGGAAGATCTGATTTTTGGATTGCATCCCAGTCAGCAGCAGAAATAGCTTCTACAACTACTCTTCTGTCTGATAATCTTTCAGCGTCTGATGCAGTTTCAGCTACAGTAGCTTTAGCTTCACCAACACCTCTTGATTTAAGTTGTTCAGGAGCTACACCTCTAGCTTCTAAAGCAGCAACAACAGAAGCAGCTCTTTGTCTAGAAAGTTTTAAGTTGTAAGCATCAGAACCTTTTTTATCTGTTCTACCTTCGATTAAGAATTTACCAGCTGGGAAATCTTTAATATAAGCAGCAGCTTGATCTAATTTTTCTTTAGATTCTGGTCTGATTGTAGCTTTGTTGAAATCAAATAAGATATCGTTTAATGCTTTAGTTACATCATCAGCTACATTAACGTCAGTTCTTGGGCAACCGTTATACTGAGCTAAACCAGCAACTGTAGGACAAGCATCATCTTTATCAAGGATACCGTCACCATCTGTATCTGGCCAAGGGCAACCATTGTTTGCAGCAGGACCTGCTACTGATGGACAAGCATCATCTTTGTCAAGAACACCGTCACCATCTGTATCTGGCCAAGGACAACCGTTATTTTCTACTGGACCAGCAACTTCTGGACAGTTATCATCTTTATCAGCAACTCCATCACCGTCTGTATCAGGACAACCTTGGAATTGAGCTAAACCTGGTACGTCTGGACAAGCATCATCTTTATCTTTAATACCATCTTTATCTTTATCTGTGTTACCAAATCTGAACATTAATGAAGCAGAAGCTTGCCAGAAATTAGCAACGTTTGAAGAGTTTCCTGGAGTAGAAACATAATCACCTTGTAAATTTAAACCAAAGTTTTTAGTTAACCAGAAGTTAGAACCTAAACCAGCAGCAGCTGTAAAGTGATTAGCCTTACCAGTAACATCATCACCGTTGTAAGTTCCTAATACTACATCGTTAGCAAGATCAGTTCTAGGGAATGTAAGACCTGAATAATCGTGTCTTAAATAGTTAGCTCCAACTCTTGCATATGGATCAAACCAAGATTCTTCGTTCCAAAGACCTGCAAATTTAAATTGTAAACCAAGTCCTGTTTGCAAGAAGAACTCTTTAGCCATTGCAAATCTTTTGTTATCAACATTTCCAACTGAAGTTTGCCAGTCAAGAACGAAATACTTGTTAAGGTTTCTTGCAATAGTTAATTTTGATAGTGGAGGTGTAATAGTATAGTTGTTAAGCGTGAAAACTTGATCGAAGTTGTCAAATACTTTGTCAACACCACCGTTAGCAACACCCATGTGATTCACTCCATGTGCACCAACTCCGATAACCCAAGGGTTAGAAGTAGTTTGAGCGAAAGCAGTAGAGGCAAGTGTAAGTGCCAATGCTGAAATTCCTAATTTTAGATTTTTCATAGAATTAAATGATTAAATAATTGATAATGCAAAATAAACACAAAATATCGTTAAAAACAAAGTTTTTTTAGGTTTTCTTTAATATTCTGTCTAAATTTCTTTTATTTTCTCTGTTTTTTATTGTTTCTCTTTTATCAAAAAGTTTCTTTCCTTTTCCTAGTGCTATAAGCATTTTTGCCTTTCCTCTGTCATTAATGTATAGCTTTAATGGTACTATAGTCATTCCTACATCCTTCAACTTTCTTTGAAATTTTTGCAATTCTTTTTTGTGTAATAAGAGTTTACGCTCTCTTTTGATTTTATGATTATAAAAAGTTCCCAATTTATACTCATCAATACTCATATTCACAACGAATAGCTCATTTTCTATAAACTGACAAAAACTCTCTGTAATAGATGCTTTAGAAGAACGAAGCGCTTTAATTTCGGTTCCCGTAAGAACAATTCCTGCTTCTATCTGTTCTAAAATTTCATATTCGAATTTTGCTCGTTTATTTAAAATATTTATGGTTTTTTCTATCTTCATTGTATACTGCAAATGTCTAATTATTGCTAAAATATAAATTTACATAATTTATATTAAAGTTTATAAAATTTTACCATTTTTATTGAATTCTGAAATCTTCATTAAAATGACAAGTGACTTGAAAAACCTTGAAACAAGCACCAAAGCACGTGCCAAATTCAGTTTTCCCACTCATTTTAATTTAATTAAAGAACCAACTTGCTGATATTCATTTATTAAAATTTATTAATTTTTTATAAATCAAATAATTTTAAAGGTCAATTAACCTACCCTAGAAATCTATTTTCCTTTATAATAATTCATTCTTTATCCGAAACTTAGCCTCGAAATACCAAATTCTTTTCTTACTTTTGCGCCAAATTTACGAAACAATATGTTAACAGTATCTAATTTATCACTACAATTCGGGAAGAGAGTTTTATTTGACGAGGTAAATATCATGTTTACCAAGGGAAATTGCTACGGAATCATCGGAGCAAATGGCGCAGGAAAATCTACTTTTCTGAAAATTTTAACAGGAAAACAAGAACCAACTACAGGAAATGTATCACTAGAACCTGGCAAAAGAATGTCTGTTCTAGAACAAGATCACTTTGCTTACGATAATTTTACCGTTTTAGAAACTGTATTAAGAGGAAATAAAAAACTCTTCGAAATCAAAGAAGAAATGGATGCGCTTTATGCTAAAGAGGATTTCTCTGATGCAGACGGAATTAAAGCTGGAGAACTAGGCGTAATCTATGACGAAATGGGAGGCTGGAATGCAGAATCAGATGCGCAAACCATGCTTTCTAACGTGGGAATCAAAGACGAAATGCACTGGCAAATGATGGGAGAGCTTGAAAACAAAGACAAGGTAAAAGTTCTTTTGGCGCAAGCACTTTTCGGAAATCCAGATGTTTTGATTCTAGACGAACCTACCAATGACTTAGATATTGACACCATCGCTTGGTTAGAAGATTTCTTAGCAGATTATGAAAATACAGTAATTGTAGTTTCTCACGACCGTCACTTCTTAGATACCGTTTGTACGCACATTGGTGACTTAGATTATTCTAAATTAAACCTTTATACAGGTAACTACTCTTTCTGGTATCAAGCGTCTCAGTTAGCAACAAGACAACGTCAACAAGCGAATAAAAAAGCTGAGGAAAAGAAAAAAGAATTACAAGATTTCATTGCTCGATTTAGTTCTAACGTTGCTAAAGCAAAACAGGCAACTGCTAGAAAGAAAATGATTGAAAAACTGAATATTGATGATATAAAACCTACTTCTAGACGTTATCCTGCAATTATTTTCGAAATGGAGAGAGAAGCAGGCGACCAAATTCTTGAAGTAAAAGATTTAGAAAAAACCAAAGACGGCGAATTGCTTTTCTCTAACGTAGATATTAAGTTAAAGAAAGGTGACAAAGTAGCTATCATTTCTAAAAACTCTTTGGCAATTTCAGAATTTTTCGAAATTATTTCAGGAAACGCAACCGCAGATAAAGGAGAGTACAATTGGGGAGTTACTACTAACCAATCTTACATGCCTCTTGACAACACTAACTTCTTCCAAGACAAGAGCTTAAATTTAGTAGACTGGTTAAGACAATTTACTAAAAATGACGAAGAAAGACATGAAGAATTTATGCGTGGTTTCCTTGGTAGAATGCTATTCTCAGGAGATGAAGCGCTTAAATCTTGTACTGTACTTTCTGGAGGTGAAAAAATGAGATGTATGTTCTCTAGAATGATGCTCCAAAAAGCAAACGTTTTACTTTTAGACGAACCAACCAACCACTTAGACTTAGAAAGTATCACTACACTGAACAACTCACTGTCTAATTTCAAAGGAAACATTTTATTGGCTTCTCATGACCACGAAATGCTTCAAACGGTTTGTAACAGAATCATAGAACTTACGCCAAAAGGTGTTATCGATAGAGATATGACTTACGACGAATATCTAGAAGACAAAAAAATCAAAGAATTACAACAACAAATGTATTCTTAAGCTGAAAGGCTAATGTAAAAAATAAACCGCTCAAAAATTTTGGGCGGTTTTTTTGTTTTTAAAATAGAACTAATAACAAATGTCTATTAAATTAGCAATTATTTTTTCCCTAACTTTGCATTTATGAGCCAAAAATGGATATATAAACCAGCACCTGATGAAGAAATTGTAGACAGCATTAGTTCTTCAATTGGTTTCGGGACTTTAGAATCAAAAATTTTGGTTCTAAGAGGCATTGATGATTACCAAAAAGCTAGAGAATTCTTCAAACCAAAATTAGAAGACATTCACAGTCCGTTTTTGATGAAAGATATGCAATTGGCAGTAGACAGAATTGCCTCTGCAATAGAAAACGGCGAAAAAATCCTGGTTTACGGCGATTATGATGTAGACGGAACTACTGCAGTTTCGCTCATGTATCTTTATCTTTCTAAAATTGTAGAAAAAAAATATTTAGATTTCTATATTCCAGACCGTTATTCTGAAGGTTATGGAATTTCTGATGAGGGAATTAATTTCGCTAAAGAAAACGGATTCTCACTTATCATCGCATTAGATTGCGGAATTAAAGCATTAGATAAAATAGAATATGCCAGTTCTCTAAGCATTGATTTTATTATTTGCGACCACCATTTACCAGGCGAAGAATTACCAAAAGCTTTTGCCGTTTTAGACCCGAAAAGAACCGATTGCAGATATCCTTACAAAGAACTTTCTGGTTGTGGAGTTGGCTTTAAATTATGTCAAGGTCTTAATACAATTTATAAAATTCCAGAAAACGAACTCTATGAACTTACTGATTTACTCGCTATTTCTATTGCTGCAGATATTGTAGCAATGACTGGCGAAAATAGAGTTTTGGCAAAACTGGGATTAAAAACATTAAGAAAAACCAGAAAATTAGGAATAAGACTTTTGATTCCTGAAGAAAAAATTGCTACGTTTGATATTTCTAACATTGTTTTCGAAATTGCTCCGAAAATCAATGCTGCAGGAAGAATTTCTCATGGAAAAGCCGCGGTAGAATTGATGATTTCAGACAATTTGAAACATGCTCATCAAATTGTAGACGACATCTTAAACCTCAACGACTCCAGACGAGAATTAGACGCCAATACTACTCAATCTGCCTTTAACCAAGTCATCGAAACCCAACAAGAAAATAATTTCACCACTGTAGTTTATCACAATGAGTGGAACAAAGGCGTAATAGGGATTGTAGCTTCTAGACTGACTGAAGTGTACTATAAACCGACTTTGGTTTTCACCGATGGAAACAATGGCGAAATGGTAGCTTCTGCAAGAAGCGTTTCAGATTTTGATGTGCACGAGGCCTTAGAAGCTTGTAGTGAATATTTCTTAAAATTCGGAGGACATCAAGCTGCGGCTGGACTTTCGATGGAAAAAGATAAATTTGAAGCTTTCAAAGAAAAATTTGAAAAAGTAGTGGCCGAAAAAATTCAGGAACACCAAAAATTCCCTTCCATTACGATAGATTCTGTCATTGAAATAGAAGATTTAAACCGTGATTTCTTTAATTTTCATAGAAAATTATCACCTTTTGGCCCACACAATATGAAGCCTGTTTTAGAATTAAGAAACCAAAAAGTTTCTGGTTATGTAAAACAAATGGGTAAAGACGGAAATCACCTAAAATTCTATATTCATCAACCGGTTTCTGGCAGAAATATAGAATGTATTGGCTTTAAATTAGGGCAATATATGGATGATTTCAAAACTAAAAATTTCGACATTGCTTTTACCGTAGAAGAAAATCATTGGAAAGGAAACGTGACCTATTATTTGAACATTCGTGATGTGAAGTTTCATTAGAGATACGAGATACGTGTTGCGAGTAAAAAACTAATCCCTAACTCCTAAACCCTTTAATGAAAAAAATCGGACTATTTTTCGGCTCATTCAATCCCATTCATATTGGGCATTTGATTTTGGGGAACTATATTTTAGAAAATTCGGATATGGATGAGCTTTGGTTTGTGGTTTCTCCGCAAAATCCATTTAAAGATAAAAAATCATTGCTTACAGACCATAATCGTCTTGATATGGTGCAACTTGCATTGAAAAACTATCCTAAAATGCGTGCTTCGAACGTAGAATTTTCTTTACCAAAGCCAAGTTACACGATTGATACGCTTACTTATCTCAAAGAAAAATATCCCAATTATTCTTTTGCGCTGATTATGGGCGAAGACAATCTAGATTCGCTTCCTAAATGGAAAAACTCAGAAAAACTGATGTCTGAATATCAAATCATTGTCTATCCCAGAACTTTTGAAGGCGAGAAAAAAGAAAGTGAATATTTACAACACGAAAACATCAGCATGGTAAATGCACCGATAATAGAACTTTCTGCCACAGAAATTAGAAATATGATTAAAGAAGGGAAAAATGTAAGACCGATGCTTCCACCAGAAGTTTTTGAATATTTAGACGGAAGTAGTTTTTATAAATAAGTTGGATGTTGGGAGATAGATGATAGATGTTTTGTTAGATTATAATTAAACCGTTTTGTTTGTCATTCTGTAGGAATCTAAATTTTTATGAAAGAATATAAAATTTTTCTTGACGATATATTAATTGGAAATACAAATTTTGAATTTGCAGATGCTTCAATGGGAGTTGTTTATGGAAAAGTAAATTTTATTGATATTGAAAATCCTTATCTTTTTATTAAAAATTATTACCTAAAGAATAAAACAAATTTTGAACATGATGACTGTGAAGAGTTTCTAACATCCCAAATTCAACGATTTATAAAAGTTTATAAGGACAATAATGAAGAATTAATTGGTTGGGGAGCATATTTGTCTGGTTTAAAAGATGATTTTCAAATTGATTTTATGGGAATTGAATCTGATTTAATCCTCGCTGAGTTTCCTCATCATGTAAAACAATATTATGGCGAAACTGATTAAATCCTTACATTTGCAACCCATAACTCGAATCACGTAACTCACTACACAATGGAATTCATCGAAAATTTCTTTTTATCTAAGTATTCTCAAGAAAAACTCATCAAATGGTTTAGACAAATTTGTATTGCCGAAGCAATTTCTTGGCTTTTGCTTTTCTCTGCTATGATTTGGATTCGTGAGGACAAGGAAGGAATTTTGCCCATTATTTACATTAGTGTTATGGGGAGTATTCATGGTTTATTTTTCACTTTGTACCTGATTCTAGCCTTTCCTTGTAGAAAAATTTATCAATGGGATGACGAAGATTCTGTATTCGCACTTCTGGCTGCTTTTTTTCCGTTGGCAACGATTTGGATTGACAAAAAACTGGCAAAATTTGAGAGAGAATAAAGATTTGACCTTCAAAATATTATAAAAAGTGGAAAGAAATTTTCACTTTTTTTTTGTTTTTTGATGTAATACTTATTCCATTTCGATTGTCTTATTTCTGAAAGTAATTTATTTACTAAAATTTTTATCACTGAAAATCAACAAGTTAAATCAATTAATAAATTTTATTTACTACTTTGTATTGCATAATACTAAATTAATTATATATCTTTGCAATGTAAATTATTAAACAAAACATACTTCAACTAAATTGAAGAACTTTTAAGAAAAACTTTAACCATTTAAAAACGAATAACCAAACTTGAAAAAGTCGCAGTGAAAAAATCAATAACCACAAAAACTAATCACCACACCAAATCACTCAACTAATAACCCACTGCGACTTTTCTTTTTTTTACAACATTTAAACTTAAAAATTACACCATGAAAAAATTATTATTTACAGCAACAATTCTTACTTCGCTTTTTTCTTATTCACAAGAAGAAAAAACAAAAGACATAGAAGAAGTAAAAATGACCAAAAAGGTTTTTCACAAAAAATCTGATAGAATGGTTTATGATGTAGCCAATTCGCCAGTTGCAAAAGGAAGTAATGCTTTTGAACTTTTAAAAGAAACTCCACTTATTTCTACAAGTGACAATGCCAATCTAAAAATTTTAGGAAAGAATGATGCCATCATCTACATTAATGGTAGAAAAAGCAATATGAGTGCAGAAGCAGTTTTAGAAATGCTGAAAAATACACCATCTGAAAACATTCAGAAAATAGAAGTCATTACCGTTCCATCGTCTGAATTTCAGGTAGAAAGTAATCAAGGAATCATCAACATCGTCATGAAAAAGAAGAAAAACGATGGAATGAGCGGAACTTGGAAGTTGGAAAACAAACAAGGCTATTATAACAATCCAAACACATCGGTTTCACTCAATTATAAAAAAGACAAACTTACTGTAAGCACCAATACTTATGTAGGAAAATGGTCTGAATATAACACCTATATTTTGAGCAACGGAACAGATACTTCTAGTAATTTATCCGTTGGAAATACAATAAATCCTAATGCTTATGTTGGCGGAAATATTAATGCTGATTATGAAATTTCGGATAAACAAATTTTAGGAATTTCTTACAGCTTGAATCTGAATAAAACCAAAGATGGTTCTTCTTATTTTAGAAATATCATCACCGATTTATCAAATAATTCTACAAGAGAAAACATCACCACAAATAACCAAAATGACCATTCTGCAAACCATTCTCTTAACCTGAATTATGAAATAAAAACAGATACTTTAGGAAGCAAACTATCCTTGAATGCAGCGTATCTTAACTTCAATCAAAAGACTGAGAACGTAAACAAAACCAGTGATGTTAATGGAGTAACTTTGGCTAATTTCAACCAATCTATTCCTCAGCAAATTGATAATCTTGGTTTTATGGCAGATTACATTCAGAAATTCAATAAGAATTTAACGCTTTCTGTGGGAGGAAGTTACAACAAAACCAAAACTGACAATGACACTCAATTTGTAAATATTTTGCCACCAACAGGAATTGATGATAACCAATCTAACCATTTTATCTACGATGAAAATATTGTAGGAGTATATGCTACACTAGAAAAAAGCTTCAATGATAAAGTTTCTACCAAATTGGGAACTCGTTTGGAACTGACGAAAAGTGAAGGAAGCGTAATAGACAAAGACGAACATTTTACTAGAGATTACAACAGCTTTTTGCCTTATGCCTCTATAAATTACGCTATTAATAAGAATCATAATGTAACATATTCATTCTCTAGTCGTGTAAGAAGACCTTCTTTCTGGGAACTTAATCCTTCTAGAATTTATCTTACTCAGACCAATTATGTACAGAATAATCCTTTTATGAAAGCGTCTCAGTATTACAATCAAGAACTAAACTATATGTATAAAAACACTTATTTCTTGGTTTTAAATACTAGCCTTGTGAAAGATGCATCAGACCAAATTCCTTTACAAAAAGTAGAAAATGGAAATACCGTTTTGAGATACATTAGAACTAACTTTGGCGACAAACAAGAATTCAGTGCAACTTTAGGATTCCAAAAGAATTTCTATAATGGAATTTGGAGTGCCAATTACACCACAACTTTTGGTCATAATGTGTTCAAAGGAAGCGTAGATACAGATCCAATTACGGGTGAAACTTTCCCAGCGTTTAATCTGAACAAGTCTACGAATTTATTACACATTCAAGCGAATAACAATATCAGACTTTCGAGCAAAAAAGATTTATTCTTGGGTGTAAATTATTTTTATCTAGCACCTCAGCAAATCTCGATTGGTAAACTTTCTACCATTCAATCGCTTGATATTTCTGTAAGAAAAATTTGGAACAATTGGACTTTCTTATTCGAAGCGAATGATGTCCTTAATACAGGTTCAAAATATAACATCACAGATGTACAAAGCAATGGATATTACAATAACGTAAGAAAAAATGAATACAGAAGAATGCTTGCACTTACTGCAACCTATACTTTTGGAAACCAAAAAACTCAAAAAGCCAGAAATATAGAAGGTGCTAATAAAGACATTAAAAACAGAACAGGAAACTAACATAAAAATAACACCATGAAAAATATCTTATTCCTAACACTTTTATTATCTCAGTTCTGTCTGGTTTCTGCTCAAAAATTTGAAAATAAAATGGATAGTCTTATTTCTTCGGAATTCAAAGAAACAGAAGGTCCTGGCTTAGTTTTCTTGGTTGCTAAAAACGGCAAACCAATCTATGAAAAAACTGTAGGAAAAGCCAATTTAGAATTGAATGTAGATATGGCTACAAATCAAGTTTTTCAAATTGCGTCTATGACTAAACAATTTACTGCAGTGGCTGTTTTAATGTTAGAGGAACAAGGAAAAATTAATATAAATGATGCTGTTTCTAAATATATTCCCGATTATCCTAATGGAAATAATATCACACTTCATCATCTTTTAAACCATACTTCTGGAATCAAAGATTTTACAAAAATAAAAGCCTTAAAAGATATTTCTCAAAAAGAAATGACTCCAAAAATGATGGTAGATTTCTTTAAAAATGAAAAAGTAGATTTTTTACCCGGAGAAAAATTTGAATATAATAATTCTGGTTACGTTCTTCTTGGATATATTATTGAGCTAGTCTCCAAAGAAAGTTATGCAACATTTCTTCAAAAAAATATTTTCGAAAAAGCAGGAATGAATCATACGCTTTATGCAACCGATAGACAAATTATTAAAAACAGAGCTTATGGTTATCACAAAAAAGAAAGTGGCTATGTAAATAAAACAGTAATCAGCTATAGCATTCCGTTTTCATCTGGCGCATTAATGTCTACCACTGAAGATTTATTACAATGGCAAAATGCTTTAACACAAAATAAATTATTGAAAAAAGAGAGCCTAGAAAAAGCTTTTAGAAAATACAAACTTAATAATGGAGAAGAAATCTCTTATGGTTATGGATGGCACATAAAAGATATTTTGGGAACAGTTTCTAGAGAACACGGAGGTCATCTTTTTGGCTATAAATCTATGGCAGTTTATATTCCTTCGAAAGATATTTATGCCGTTACCCTTAGCAATTGTGACTGTAACTCTCCCACCGAAATCACAAGAAAAATCGCTGAAATTGCCCTTAAAAATTTTGAAAATTAATAGAAGAAAATTGTAAACTCATCTCACAAAAACCCATCATATTAAACTAAATTTTAATTAAAGAAATCACGAGCAAAATTTTGTTCGTGGTTTTTTTTATTTTTACAACATGATATACAGAAAAGCAACCATTAAAGATATTCCTCTGATACAAGTAGTGAGAAATTCTGTAAAAGAAAATCAACTTTCTAATCCTAGCTTAATTCCTAATGAATTGGTAGAAGAGTTTATCACCAAAAGAGGAACTGGTTTCGTGTGCGAAATTGATGATAATATTGTAGGATTTTCTATTGTAGATTTTATAGAAAATAATGTTTGGGCGCTATTTCTTCTACCCGAATACGAAGGAAAAGGTATTGGCAAAAAACTTCATCAATTAATGCTTGACGAATATTTTTGCAAAACCCAAAAAACCATTTGGCTTTCAACAGAAGCCAATTCCAGAGCAGAAAAATTCTATGAAAAACAAAGTTGGAAAAATGTAGGATTTCATGGAAATGAAATAAAATTTGAAATGAGTTTTAAAGATTGGAAAAAATAAAAGCACCGAAAACTTCGGTGCTTCTGTTTATATTTTATTTCTTCGGTAAGAAAACCTCAGCAAGCATACATCTTGCGCTTCCGCCACCGTTTATTTCTATAGTTTCTAGATTAGAAAAGATAATTTCATTGTACTTTTTGATAGCTGAAATTTGCTCTGGCGTTAAAGAATTGTAAGCCGTTTCACTCATTACCAAAAACTTTTTGCCATCTTCGTTTTGCACTTGAAGCATATTTCCCGCGAATTGTTGCATTTGATTTTCAGAAATTTCTATAATTTCCTTTCCTGACTCTAAAATCGTATTCACTACGTTCACTCTTTCGGTTTCATCATCAATACAATCTAGGCAAATCACCACAAATTGGTCTGCTACACACATCATCACATTGGTATGATAAATCGGCAATCTTTCTCCATTAGCTGTTTGAAAAGAATGAAAAACGACAGGTGTATACCCAAATTTCCCACAAAATTCTCTGAACAATTTTTCGTCTAACCTCAGCGAAACAGAGCCATACGCTAATTTTTGGTCATGATCGAAAATCATGCTTCCTGTTCCTTCTAAAAATTTCCCTTCTTTTTCTGGCGCCGAAAAATCGATGATTTCTTTTACCTCAAATTTCTCTTGAAGCGTTTCTAAAATATCATTTCTGCGTTCCCATCTTCTGTTCACGGCACACATTGGATAGAGAACAACTGTTCCATCTTGGTGCATAGAAATCCAATTATTAGGGAAAATAGAATCTGGAGTATGAGGTTCTAACGTGTCTTTAATCGTCATCACATTGATGCCATGACTTCTTAATTTTTCTGCAAAATTTTGAAACTCTTGTAGCGCTTTTCCTTGTGTTTCAGCATTTTCTGAATTCACTTGAAAATAATTATTCTGTGCCGTTTCTGCATTAAAACCAAATGCAACGGGCTCTATCATTAAAACGGTGCTTGTTGTTTGCATAATCTGTATGTTGTCTGCCAAAAATACAAAAGAATTTTTTAAAGCAAAGAGCTCTGCAAAATTTGCAGAGCTCTTATTTTTTACGTTTTGATTATTTCTTTTAGAGTATATTTTCTAATACTTCCATTTATTGCATCGCTAGATTCATTAATTTCTAAAGGATAAAAACTTTCTAAAACTTCTTTAATTTTTAATATAGGATGATATAAGGTTTTTATATCTTTTGTTACCCACATTTCCAGTTTCACATCTATATGTTCTTCAGGCGCATTAAACTCTGGAAATTCTGGATAATCTTTTGCCTCTATAATTTCAGTATATGAAACAAGCAATTTTAGGCACTTCAATCCATTAATGATTTTTGTTTTATGTTTTATTATTTCTATATGTAAATTTTTTATTTTTTTGAACGAATATTTATATTCTTCCTCATTTTCACGTGGGTAGTTATAATATTCTTTTCCTTTCGTGTGATCTAGATATATTGGATAAGTTAAAATTTCTCCATTTTCTTTCGTTTCCCATCGTTTTAATACTCTGTTGTCTATGTATTCAAAATGAAAAACTCTAATATCTTTATCTATTTCTTTCTGAGAGATATTGTTTACAATACTATCTACTTCTTTTTGAATTTTTATGTCTATATCCTCTTTTTTTTCTAATTCGAAAGCTTTTCCCATTCCGTCAATTAATGGCTTAATTTTTTCAATGGATTTTATAAGCCCCTTTTTATACAATTCTTTATCAGTAATAGAATCTTTTTGTTTAAATGAGATGTGTTTTAAATTTATTTGTGCAGAAAGATTACAAAAAACTAAAGCTAATACTATATTATTTATTTTTTTCATTTTTTTATTTAACTTTTTCGTAATATAATTGATAATCATGAACACTTTTGTCATTAGGGTTAATAAGTTTTAAATAAAAATAAATCTTCTTACCCTTTTTAAAACCAATCGTCCCGCCAACATATTGGCTTCCGTCTGGGTATTTACTAAATGATAAGATATCTTTATAACCAGGGTAGGTAGTGAATTTGCCAGTGAAGTTTTTAGTTTTAATCGCGTTATCATGATAGAAATAATTGAATGTAAATGTAGAATCGCTTCTAATTTCTAGCTTTAATGTATCTCCTTTTTTAAGGTTAAGATATTTGTAATCATCAATTTCATATTCATCAATTTTAACAGGAATATAAATATATTCTCCTACCGCCTCTTTTAATGAAATATAATAATCAGGCATACTATCTGGATATTCTTCTTTATTTTTACAACTAATCATAAATAGAGTTAGAAGTAATAATTTTAAAATGTTATGATTTCGTCCCATGTATATGTGTTTGTTAAGTTTCCTCCCAAATGCAATTCTTCTCCTATTTCTTTATTTTGCACTATACCAATAGTCTTAGTTCCATTTTGTACAAATCTAGTTGCTGAATCCCAGTTTAATGGATTGGTAATAAAAAATCTAACTGTTGCTACATTTCCAGATTTTGAAATTACAGTTGCATTTATATCATATGATCCAAGCATTTGTATCCCCACATTATTATTAGAAAGGGTAGCATAGTATTGATTAAAATTATAGGTAAATGTTCCTTTAATAGATTGCCCAACAATTATGCTTCCATTTTTCAATCCATTTTTTATATTAGGAAGTATGCTTGGCTCTCCTTTAGGAAAAGTATAAACTGCATTTGTAGTAGAATTATAAATATTATTACCATTTACTACATTAGATGCCCATGTAAAATTAATTGTATTTTGATATTTACTAGGCATTAATTCAAAAAGCCAAATTTTAAATAAGTCTTCCCACTTCATGGTGTCTTTATTCATATTGGTTGTTTGTCTTATTTCTTCCCTTAAAGCATCAATATAAAAATTAAGAATTGCTCGTGTACCCACGTTATAATAATCACTGTTTCTTACCTCATCATAATATACTTTTACTATTTTAGCCCCATCATGTACACCTCTTGAGAGAGCATCTTTAATATTTTGTTTTATTTTTTGCCAATTAGGCCAAGAAAATTGTAATTGGTCTACAGTCCCATTTTGATTCGCTATTTTTAAATCATTTGATAAATTTCCTAAATTCCCTGCAAACAAAACATCGTTTGAATCTGTATAATCTAAAGCACCATATATAAACCACTTCTGAAACTGCTCTATGGTAGTATTAGGGTTTTGAGAGAAGAAATTAATAGAGAAAAAAGCAAATTCTTGGTCTTCTGTTACATTGAAATTATTGACAATAATTTGCTTTTTATCGGAAGGAAGGTTTTTATATTTAGTTTGTAATTCAGGATAAGAAATTAATAACCCTGCTATACCGAACAAATATCCACCATCACTACCAACACCAGGTGATCCGCTAAAATCACCAAATGACCCACCAGAACTCATATCATTATAAAAAGAGTCATAATAAGTATCATTATTTTCACATATTGTATAGCCAAGAACTTCATAATATGCTCTTCCTTCTGATAAATAACATGTATCCCAAGGCATATGATGTTCTTTAGAGGTGCAACTTACAGCAATGGTTATTGTAGTTGTAGTACAACCTGCCGTCTTTTGGGTTCTACTATTTTGAGACTTAGGCCTACCATTTTTAAAATATAAATCGCCAACTATTTTTCCATCTAATGTTCGATATTTTACATTTCCAGTAAAGTTATTTACGTTATTACTAGAGTTTTTATCATCAGAAACAAATTCTGCAACAAAAAACGACTCTTTTTCTCCAGCAATTGTATATACTAAAATCTCAAAGCCTGTGCTTGTTTTGTTTATTTTAGTACTATATGAAGTTTTATCATCTTTTGAAACAACACATACCTGTTGATCTGATTGAGATAATTTAGCATTTTTATTTTTCAGATTAATTATTTTACTAATTTTCAGATATTCTTTATCTAGAAAATTTTTAAAGGCAGGGGTTTGTTGCATTGTATAATATCCTGAAGATAGTTTTGTCATTTCGGGATACTCTTGTTTTATATTGCTAACATTCTCATCTCTACATCCAATTAGGATTAACGCAGAGAACACAAACAGTAAAACTGTTTTTAATAAATTATTTTTTTTCATTTGTGATTGTTTTTATTGATAAGATTATTTTGTTTATAAAATGATTTGTAAAAATGTTCAC
The DNA here is from genome assembly GCF_056313765.1 of Cloacibacterium sp. DMC96. Taxonomy (NCBI): domain Bacteria; kingdom Pseudomonadati; phylum Bacteroidota; class Flavobacteriia; order Flavobacteriales; family Weeksellaceae; genus Cloacibacterium; species Cloacibacterium sp. DMC96. Next base: position 145,805 of record NZ_JBQUZQ010000002.1, read on the forward strand.
TCCCCGAATAATTCCAAATCATAAAATTATTCGGGACGCTTCTCAAAGAGTAATAAAATTTTTAGAGTCATGAGTTCAGGTTATTTAGTTTCTGTAAAAGTAGAAGAATCTACTATTACTTTCTCATTTCAGAACTCTTTATTTGAAAAAAATCACTGTCTTTTCATAAAAACAAACCGGGATTTTATGAAACAACAACATAAATTTAAAAATATTTAACATAATAATAATTTTAATGCATTTTTTTAATTAAAAAAACAACTTGTTGTTTAAATTTTATTATTTTTGAAAAAGAATTTTTATATACATTATGATCATGTTTTAATACTTTTATAAAATCTTAAAAAACTAAAACCATTTAAAAATTAAACATATTATGTCAATTACTAATTTAAACAACACACATCTTACTGCTCAGCAAATTACAGATGCACAGAATGCACTTACTGACTTAGAAACAGCACTACAAATCATTAATGTAAACCTAAGTGCAGAAGACCGCCAAAAGTATGGGAGCATCAATGAACAAAACAAACTTTTCGTAAACAAGGTTTATGATTTTCACAAGAGTCAACCTGCCTTATCTTCTTCTGATGTAGATTGGGAAGAATTTGAAAATGATTATAACAGCAGAAAAAATCTAGAAGCATTCATTACCCGTTTAGACAGCTTGTCTACTAAACTTAAAAATGCAAAAATTCTTCATGATTATGATAATTACCAAGCAGCACTTACAGATTATGCCTATACCAATTATAAGGCAGGTACAGCTTCCCCAGGCTTCGAAACTAAACTGAATGAAACCAAACAATTCTTTGGTAAAACTTCTAAGACCACAGAAACGCCACCTACAGAATAATAGTAAACATAAAAATATCCTGCAATAGTATTTGCAGGATATTTTTTTATTCCTTCGGATATATTTTTAACTCATCTCATCCTTTAAATTACTATTTCAGATACGTTCAGGAGTATTCTGTAGAGGTTTTATAGTATTCTGATGGGGTTATACAACCTAAAATTTGGGGTTCAGAACACCAAATTTATAGTCTAAAACCCTAAGCTATGAGTTAAGTAACTTATATTTTCTGTTAAAGAACCTCAAGAGATAAGTTGTGAACCTATATTTATAATTCCTGAACCATAAATTATGATTTTGAGACGCAATAATGTCCTTTATACAAAAAATAAAGCGTCATTTTTCAGAGAAAAACAACGCTTAAGGAAAAAACAAGTTAATAATTATAAAATATCAATCAACACAAATGACACCTCATCTTGATGCTTTGTGAAAACGTCTTTTAGCTGCTGAAAACGAATACTTCCTACGAAATAAGCATCTTCTCTATTGCCATAAAACTCTTCGATTTCTTCAAAATAATTTTCAAAATTTTTGCTGTCTTTGGCTTTATGTCTAAATAATACTTTCAAAGGAAAATCTTGAGCCAATTTCAGATTTTCTGAGTTGGCTATTTTCTTATATTCATATCTGTAATCATAGGCAATGGCCGAAATATCAGACAAAACTGCACTTGCAGTAGGCAATGAACCTGCACCTCTTCCGTAGAAAAATTGCTTATCGGCAAAAGCGGTTTGCACTTTTACTCCGTTAAAAACATCACTCACTGTAGAAAAAGTATCATTAGATTTTACAAATTTAGGAATCACAAGCGCGATGACTTCTTCTTCATTTCTTTTTTGAGCGTAAGCCAATAATTTAATTTGTAGATTTTTTTCTTTGGCATATTTGATTTCTAAATCTCCCAAATTCTGAATTCCTACATTGAAAACTTCTTCAGGTTTTGTGGTAATTCCGAAAGAATGCGTCAATAGAATTTGAAGTTTAGAACGTGCATCAAAACCACCTGTATCTAAAATAGGATTGCTCTCTGCATAGCCTTTTTCTTGGGCTTCTTTCAGTGCTTCTTCGTAGCTTAAATTATCTTGGAAAGTTTTGGTCAAAATATAATTGGTAGAACCATTTACGATTCCTTGAATGGATTGAAGAAAGTCATTATTGTAATACTCTTCTAAATTTCTGATAATCGGGATACTGCCACAAACTGCCGCTTCATACAGGAAAGGAACTTGATGCTTTTTTTGCAATTCATACAGTTCTTCGAAATGCTCCGCTATCATTTTTTTATTCGCCGAAACCACTGCTTTTCCGTTTTCTAACGCAGTTTTTACAATTTCAAAAGCTGCATCTGCATCATCTATTAATTCTACCACTAGATTGATTTCTTCGTCTTGCAGAATTTCGTTTTTATCATAATGAAAATGCTCTGACGAAATATTTCTAGGCTTATCTTTATGCTTTACCACAATTTTTTTGATGGTGGCTTCTACCGTTTTACTTTTGTGCAAAACGTCATAAAGACCAGTTCCTACCACTCCATAACCAAACAATCCTATCGTTAATTTTTTGCTCATTTTTTTAATTTTAATTTTTTGAAAATCATCATTTGTGTTTTCTTATAAGTTGAAATACTTTTTAAGCAATGTTGAAATTTCTTCAGTTTCGATTAAAAACCCATCATGACCATACAGTGAAGAAATCACTTCTAGTTTAGCATTATGAATATGTTCTGCTAAAAATTTTTGCTCTGAAATAGGAAAAAGAATATCACTGTCTATTCCAATCACCAAAGTTTCAGCGGTAATTTGGTTCAAAGCATTTTCTACTGAATTCCTGCCTCTTCCCAAGTGGTGAGAATCCATGGCTTTAGAAAGCATGAAATAACTTTCTTTAGAAAATCTTTTTCTGAGTTTTTCACCTTGATGTCTTTGATAAGAAGCTGCTCTATGATTTTCTAATTTTTCTTCTTCATCAGTTTGAGTCGCCTCAAAAGTAGCATAGTTTCTGTACGAAAGCATGGCAATAGCTCTAGCTGCATCTATTCCGTTCTCGCCTAATTCCAGCGCCATTCTTTGTGCTTCGTTAAAAGCAATTCCCCACGCAGAATGCTTTGCATTGGTAGCAATTACAAATAATTTTTTAATAAAATCTGGCTCTGTAATCGCCCATTCTAAACATTGCATTCCGCCGAGAGAACCTCCTAGAAGCAATTCTATTTCAGAAATTTGTAAAAATTTGGCTAATTCTTGGTGAAGTTTTACCATATCACGAATGGTGATTAATGGAAGTTTTTCTTGTTTTTGGAAACTCGTTCCGTAACAAGAACCTAAAATATTGGCACAAACTATGGTATATTTTTCGGTATCTAAGGTTAAATTTTCGCCAATGAAATTAGGCCACCAATCTTGCGCATCTGAATTTGCAGTTAAGGCATGACAAACCCAAATCACTTTTTTTTCTGGGGCTAGTTCACCAAAAATGTGATAAGCAATTTCTACGTTTTCTAATAACTGATTAGATTCTGAAATAAAATTACCTAAGGAGAATTTATACATTTTTAATTCAATTGAAAATTTACGGGAGTAGAATTAGAAAGGTTGTCATTAATTGGGCATCTTTCTTTAGCATCTTTTATAATATTTTCTATGACAGATTTTTCAGCGGAAGAATCTATGGTGATATCTAAATCTATATTTTTAAATCCAGCTCTTTCTTCTTTAGAAATTCCCAATAATTTTTGAGGATTGATGTTACCGTTAATATCAATTTTCAAATGGTTGATTTCTATATTTCTCTCTTTTGCTAAAAGATGAAGCACTACATTAAAACAACCTGCATAACTTGCCAATAATGTTTCTACAGGATTTGGCGCTTCATCTTTTCCTCCTAAATCTTGAGGTTCGTCTATGATGATTTCAAACTGTCTTGCTTTTGCAATCACTTTGGTTGCAGATTTACTTTCTGCGCTTATTTTAAAATTTAATTCTGACATTTTTCTTCTTTTTTACTTTTTATAATTGTTGAAATGATTGCTCTAAATCTGCGATTATATCATCTATATGTTCTATTCCTACACTTAATCTAATTTGTCCCGGAGTAATTCCTGCTTTTAATCTTTCTTCGTCTGAAAGTTGTTCGTGTGTGGTAGAAGCTGGATTGATGATAAGCGTTTTAGAATCTCCTACGTTTGCTAAATGTGAAACCAGTTGTAAATTATCGATGAATTTAATTGCTGCTTCTTTTCCTCCTTTGATTTCAAAATTAAGTACCCCTCCGAAACCTTTTTTCAAGTATTTTTTGGCATTTTCATAGTCTGGGAAACTTGGCAAACCTGGATACAATACTTTTTCTACTTTCGGATGATTTTCTAGAAATTCCGCTAATTTCTGAGCATTTTCTACTGTTCTGTCCACTCTCAGCGATAATGTTTCTAAACCTTGAAGCAATAAAAATGAATTGAATGGAGAAATTGTAGGCCCGAAATCTCTAAGACCTTCTACTCTAGCTTTAATAGCAAAAGCAATATTTCCAAAAGGTCCATTAACTCCAAAAACATCCGAGAAAACCAAACCATGATAACTATCTGAAGGTTCAGAAAACTGTGGAAACTTACCATTTCCCCAATCAAAATTTCCTCCATCTATAATGATTCCGCCAATAGAAGTTCCGTGACCGCCAATCCATTTGGTTGCAGATTCTACCACTACATTTGCGCCATGTTCAATCGGTCTAAACAAATAACCACCTGCTCCAAAAGTATTGTCTACAATCAGTGGAATATTATGCTTTTTAGCTACAGCTGAGATTGCATCAAAATCTGCCACATTCAACGTAGGGTTTCCTATGGTTTCTAAATAAATCGCTTTGGTGTTTTCATTGATCAATTCTTCAAAACTTTCTGGAGCATCGTCTTTAGCAAATTGTGCTTCGATGCCTAATTTTTTGAAAGAAACTTTGAACTGATTATAACTTCCTCCGTACAAATAAGGTGAACTCACGAAATTGTCTCCTGCTTGTAAAATATTGGTAATTGCCAAAAATTGCGCAGCGTGACCAGAAGCGGTAGCCAAAGCAGCTACTCCACCGTGAAGTGCAGCCACACGTTTTTCGAACACATCTGTGGTAGGATTCATGAGTCTGGTGTAGATATTCCCAAATTCTTTTAACCCAAAAAGATTGGCAGCATGTTCTGCACTGTTAAAAGTATAAGACGAAGTTTGGTAGAGCGGTACTGCTCTAGAATTGGTAGTTGGGTCGATTTCTTGACCAGCGTGAAGTTGAAGCGTTTCAAATTTTAAATTGCTCATTTTTTAATAATTTTTAAATTGTTAAATATTAGAGCAACTTATTTGCAGAAAATTCTTGACGAAAGAGCATAAAAAAACTCTTCCGACAAGTCGAAAGAGTTTTTGATATAGTGTATGACTATTTTAAACTGATTTCAGACTTATCTTTCCCGAATTTCGGGGTTGAATTTGGCACCTTACTCTCATTTCTGTTAGCAGGTTGCCAAGGTTTCGCAGGGTCAATTCCCTCCACCTTTCTTAATAAGTTGCGTGTATAAAAGAACGTTTTTCGTGGTGCAAATATAAAAACAAGTTTTACAGAAAACCAAATTTTTAGAAGAAAAAAATATTTTTTCAATTTTAAACAAATCATAACCAACTGATTAACAGGTAATTTATTGATTTTTATTTTTAAATCTTTAATCTCAAGATAAGTTTTTTGAAAAATTTATTATCTCATTTTGAGATAATAATAAAAAGTTGTAGTTTTACTGAACCAAAAATTAATTCTTATGTTCAAGAAAATTGCACTTGTTTGCTTAGTCTCGTTAATGAGTTTTCAAGCAAAAGCACAAGAAAAAAAGACACAAATTTATTTAGATGATTCTCAACCTATAGAACTCAGAGTAGAAGACGCTCTTTCTAAAATGACGTTAGAAGAAAAAGTAGCCATGCTTCATGCTCAGTCAAAATTCAGTTCACCCGGTGTTCCAAGATTAGGAATTCCAGAATTTTGGACAACTGATGGGCCACACGGAATTCGTCCTGAAGTAAAATGGGATGAATGGGATCAAGCTGGTTGGACCAATGACTCCATCATTGCTTATCCTGCGCTTACTGCACTCTCTGCAACTTGGAACAAAAAAATGTCTTGGAATTACGGAAAAGCTCTTGGAGAAGAAGCTCGCTTCAGAAAAAAAGATATTTTACTAGGGCCTGGTGTAAATATTTACAGAACTCCATTAAACGGTAGAAACTTCGAATATATGGGAGAAGATCCGTTTTTATCTTCTAAAATGGTGGTCCCTTACATTAAAGGTGTTCAATCTAATGGTGTAGCAGCTTGTGTAAAACATTATGCACTTAATAATCAAGAACAATTTAGACATACCAGCAATGTAATTATAGATGACAGAACGCTGTACGAAATTTATTTACCTGCCTTCAAAGCAGCTGTACAAGAAGGAGACACTTGGTCTATCATGGGAGCTTATGATATGTACAAAAATCAGTACGCAAGTCAAAATCAATATTTATTAAACGATATTCTGAAAAAAGAATGGGGTTTTAAAGGAGTAGTGATTTCTGATTGGGGTGCTGTAAATGATACTAAACAAGCCATTATGAATGGTCTTGACATGGAATTCGGAAGCTGGACAAATGGACTTTCTGAAGGAACTAGCAATGCTTATGACAATTACTATTTAGCACATCCTTATTTAAAACTCATCAAATCTGGTGAAGTAGGAACTAAAGAATTGGATGATAAAGTAAGAAGAATCCTAAGATTGGCTTTCTTAACCACAATGAATAAAAACAAACCTTTTGGAAACATTGCTTCTGAAGAACACAGAGCGATTGCCAAAGAAATTGGTGAAGAAGGAATTGTATTGCTGAAAAATCAAAAAAATGTATTGCCAATTAACGTTGCCAAAACTAAAAAGATTGCTGTAATTGGTGAAAACGCCATCAAAATGATGACTGTAGGCGGTGGTTCTTCTTCATTAAAAGTAAAATATGAAACTTTACCTTTAGACGGAATTAAAGCAAGATTTGGAAAAAATGCAGAAGTTGCTTTCGCAAGAGGTTATGTAGGAGATGTAGGCGGAGAATACAATGGAGTAAAAACAGGAAAAGACCTTACTGATAATCGTTCTCAAGCAGAATTAACAAAAGAAGCAGTAGAACTCGCTAAAAATTCTGATTTTGTAATTTTCGTGGGTGGACTTAATAAAAGTGATTTCCAAGATAGTGAAGGAAATGACAGAAAAGATATGGGCTTACCTTATCATCAAGATGAATTAATTTCAGCTTTGGCGAAAGCGAACAAAAATTTCACCGTAGTTTTAGTTTCAGGAAATGCTGTAGAAATGCCTTGGGTAAAAGAAGTTCCTAGTATTGTTCAAGCGTGGTATTTAGGTTCAGAAAGTGGTCATGCTCTCGCTTCAGTTTTAGCGGGTGACGCTAATCCTTCTGGTAAATTGCCTTTCACTTTCCCTGTGAAATTAGAAGACAATTCAGCGCATCAATTAGGAGAATATCCTGGTAACAAAGAAGAATTGGCGCAAGGAAAAGGAAAAGACCAACAAAACCCTATCAACATAAAATACAACGAAGGTATTTTCGTAGGTTATCGTTGGCATGACACCAAAAATATCGAACCACTTTTCAGTTTCGGACATGGTTTAAGTTACACCACTTTCGAAATTGGTCAAGCTAAAGCAGACAAAGCCGTTATTACCGAAGATGAGACTATTACTTTTACAATTCCAGTAAAAAATACAGGCAAAAAAGCAGGTGCAGAAGTAGTTCAATTATACATAAGAGACGTAAAATCTTCTTTGCCAAGACCATTAAAAGAACTGAAAGGTTTTGAAAAAATTTATTTAAATCCGGGTGAACAAAAAGAAGTAACCATTACGATTGACAAATCAGCTTTAAGTTTCTTTGACCCTGTAAAACACGATTGGGTAGCAGAACCTGGTGATTTCGAAGCGCTGATTGGGAATTCTTCAGACGCTATTAAAACGAAAATCAAGTTTTCATTACAATAATTTTTTATTTCTTATTTCTTTAAATCGAAAGGACAACCTCTTTATGAAGTTGTCCTTTTTTTATTTTGATCAAAATAATCTAATTATTCTCTAACCAAAGGCATGGTAGAACATCTGAGCAAACCTCCCATTTTAGAAATTTCACGATACGGAATTTCTTCTACCGTAAAACCCCACTCATTTCTCAGAAAGTCATTCATTCTGGTAAAAGTTTCGTCTGAAACCACCACTTCTGGCGAAATAGAGAAAATATTTGGATTCATCTCGAACATTTCTTCTGGTGTAATGTGAAAGCAGTTTTCTTCCCCGAAAATATCGATGATGAGTTGGTAATCACTTTCATCTACAAAACCGTCTTTATAGATAATACATTTGTCTTTTCCAATGGGATTAAACGTGCAGTCTAAGTGCAAAACACCTTGATACGGAACCTTGTCATTTTTCTTAAGGTCAAGGTCTATGATACGTTTTTTAGGGAAATATTCTTTCAGGATTTCAATAGCATATTCATTGGTTCTAGCCGTTTTATAATTTCTGTAATCTTCGGAGAAACAAGTTCCCACAAAGAGAAAATCATCCCAAACAATTACATCTCCGCCTTCTATATGAGCGGTTTCTGGTAAATTGATGATTTTGCGCCATTCTACTTTTTCAAAAATTTTACGATAAGCTTCCTGTTCATCTGCTCTATCTTTGATTACGTTTGAGATAATCATTTTATCTTCGATGACGAAGGCTACATCTCTTGCGAAAACCTGATTGTAATCTTTGATAATATTCGGTCTGAAAACTTCTACATCATATTTTTTGAGCACTTTTTCGAAGGCAGTCATTTCTGCGATGATGTCTTCTTCTTTAGGATAAATGCCATTTTCTATGGAGTAATATGACTTAGCATCATAACTTTCTTCTAAAGTAGGAACTGGGCCAATAGACTTTGGCTGACCTAGAACTACCGATTTTAATCTGCCTGTTTCGTTTTTTATATTGAGCTTCATAAATAATTTCTGCTTAAAGCAAATATAAATAAAGGTTTTGAAGTGAGGAAATTTTTATTAGAAATCGGTAGTGATTTGATATTAAGCAAATTCTTTTAAAAATTATAGGTAATGCGTATATTTGGATGTTAGTGACAATTATAAGATAATCAAGCGTAAAAACTAAAAAAAGTGCTTTGGAATAAAATTTATAGTATATTTGAAGAACTAAAATTTCTTGTTATGAGTACAGAAAGAAAAAATAAATTTATTAAAGCTACTAAAGAAGGTAGACTATATATAAAAACATCTGACTTTTTTAAACAAAAAGATATTAAACACACCATTAGAATTCTTTTAGATTCTGATTTAATAAAGGATATTGAAAAGCGTAAATTAAGGAAAGCAACAACTGAAAAAGTTTAATTTATGCCTTGGAATTTATTAATACTTCCATTAGTGGCGGGTTACTACTTATTAACTCGATTCTATCCTTTCAAATACAAACAACAACGTTTAGATAGACAAAGATTAATATTTGAAAGTATACTATTAGCTGTTTGTATTTCTGTAATTACTTATTGTATTCGACTTTTTGTTGAATTTATTATACCAAAAGATATTTTTAATTTAATATATTCTAAATTTCCAATAAAAACTCAATATATTGGAACTTCGCTAGCTACTTTATTATTAACTGTCATTTTCACTGAAGGCGTAAATTTTTTATTAGATAAAGAAAAGTTTATTAAAAAGGCGATTAAATCAGTTGGAAACGAGTTTGAACTTCTTTTAAAAAGTTCTTTTGAGCATACAAGAATGTTGCAAATAACTTTAAAAAATGATAAAGTATATGTTGCTTGGGTAAAAGAATTACCAATACCATCAATTTCAAATTACATAAGGGTTATACCTGTCATGAGTGGTTATAGAAATGACGAAAAAGAAGTTGAATATACAACTCACTATTTAACTGTTTATGCCGAATATGTAAGAAACGGCGAAACACTAAATATCGCCGATTTAAACGTAGATCTAGTCATCAACAATTCTGAAATAGTTGCTTTGTCATATTTTGATTCTGAAATGTATAAGAAGTTCAATGATTTAAAAAATACGAAATTACAAGAAGACTAGAAATTTAGTAGATACACGTTTTATTACACAAGAAAAATAAAATCAATGCTTTTTGAACCTCGCCAAATTACAAAAGAGCGAATATCATTTTCAAAGCAGATCTTTTACAGCTTAATTCAATCATCTTTCTTCTCAATAAAAACAAAAAACCTCCCAAAATTTGAGAGGTTTCCTTTTTATAATTTTATTAAAATTATCTGTTTTCCATAGGAACGTAGTCACGTTTTGGAGCACCTTGATACACTTGTCTTGGTCTACCAATTGGGTCACCGTGAAGACGCATTTCTTTCCACTGAGAAATCCATCCTGGTAAACGTCCTAATGCGAACATTACTGTAAACATTTCTGTAGGAATTCCTAATGCTCTGTAGATAATACCAGAGTAGAAATCTACGTTTGGATATAGTTTTCTTTCTACGAAGTAATCATCTTCTAGCGCTACTCTTTCTAATTGCATTGCAATGTCCAGAGCTTTGTCGTGAACTCCTAGTTTGTTTAAGATATCGTCTGCAGCTTTTTTGATGATTTTAGCTCTTGGGTCAAAGTTTTTATAAACTCTATGCCCGAATCCCATTAATCTGAAGCTGTCTTCTTTATCTTTTGCTTTTTGTACATATTTAGCAACATCTCCACCGTCTTTTTCAATCATTTCTAGCATTTCGATTACTGCTTGGTTTGCACCACCATGAAGTGGTCCCCACAATGCAGAAACTCCCGCAGAAATAGATGCAAATAAACCTGTGTGAGCAGAACCTACCATTCTTACTGTAGAAGTAGAACAGTTTTGTTCGTGGTCTGCGTGTAGAATTAATAGTTTGTCTAGCGCAGCTACCACTACTGGATCAATTTCGAACTCTTCGTATGGTTTTCTGAAAGTCATTTTGTAGAAATTCTCTACATAATTTAGACTGTTATCTCCGTGGTTAAGCGGGAAACCATTTGTTTTTCTGTAAGTCCAAGCACAAAGATGAGCGAATTTAGCCAATAATAATTCTGCAGCATGGTCCATTTCTTCTTTAGATTTTACGTCTACAGCTTTTGGGTTAAATGCTGTAAGCGCAGAAGTAAGAGCAGAAAGTACACCCATTGGATGCGCAGAACGAGGGAAAGCATCAAGAATTTTTTTCATTTCTTCGGCTACGAAGTTGTAATTCTTAATGTTGTTCTCGAACTGTGTAAACTGAGAAGCGTTTGGTAATTCACCGTGAAGCAATAAGTACATTACTTCAGAAAAATTAGATTTCTCAGCAATTTGCTCAATAGGATAACCTCTGTAGAAAAGTTCTCCCAAATCACCATCTAAGTAAGTAATATCACTTAAAGTGGCTCCTGTATTTTTATAGCCTAGGTCTAAAGTAATAAGTCCGGTTTGATCTCTCAATTTAGAAATATCAATACCTCTATCACCAATTGTGCTTTCTACGATAGGATACTCATAAGAATTTCCGTCGTAATTGAGTATAACTTTATTATCTGACATGTTTTATAATATATTTTCAGTAAAAATACAAAAAAAAGAATTTTACCGAAAACTTTCTATTATGCAAACCTATTTATTTTTACTATATCTGTAATAAACTTGCTAAATTGATATAGTTGCTGTTTTTAAAAATAAAATTACTATGAAGAATCCACAAAAAAACCTCCTAAAGTAGGAGGTTTTTCAGATTTATGCAGATATATTATCTTTTAAATTTAAAAGCATCTAACCCTGGGAAAATTGCATTTTCGCCTAGAGCTTCTTCGATTCTTAATAATTGGTTATACTTCGCCATTCTATCAGAACGAGAAGCAGAACCTGTTTTAATCTGACCACAGTTGCAAGCTACCGCTAAATCTGCAATTGTAGCATCTTCAGTTTCACCAGATCTGTGAGACATTACAGAAGTATACTTATTATGCTGAGCCATTTGTACTGCTGCTAAAGTTTCAGATAATGAACCGATTTGGTTTACTTTAACCAAGATAGAGTTAGCGATATTTTCTTTAACTCCTCTAGAAAGTCTTTCTACGTTTGTTACAAATAAATCGTCTCCTACTAATTGTACTCTATCACCGATTTTATCCGTTAACATTTTCCAACCTTCCCAGTCGTTTTCTTGCATACCATCTTCAATAGAGATAATTGGATATTTATTTACCAATTCTGCTAAGTAAGAAACTTGTTCGCTGCTTGTAAATTGTGCAGAATCTGGAGTTTGGAATTTTCTATAATCGTAGATTCCATCTTTGTAGAATTCTGAAGAAGCACAGTCTAATGCAATCATTACATCATCACCTGGCTTATATCCTGCTTTTTCGATTGCTTTTAGTAAAGTATCTAAAGCATCTTCAGTTCCTTTGAAAGTTGGCGCGAAACCACCTTCGTCACCTACTGCTGTAGATAAACCTCTATCATGAAGAATAGATTTAAGATTATGGAAAATTTCAGTTCCTTTTCTCAAAGCGTGAGAGAAAGAATCTGCTTTTACTGGCATAATCATAAATTCTTGGAATGCAATAGGCGCATCTGAGTGAGAACCGCCATTAATTACATTCATCATAGGAACAGGAAGCGTATTAGCATTTACACCACCAATATATTTGTAAAGAGGTTGTCTTAATTCAGCAGCAGCAGCTTTAGCAGCAGCTAAAGAAACTCCTAAAATAGCATTAGCACCTAAATTTCCTTTGTTGTTTGTACCATCTAAATCAATCATAATTTGATCGATAAGATTTTGGTCAAAAACTGGAAGTCCTACTAATTCTGGAGCGATTACTTCTTTTACATTTTCTACGGCCTTCAATACGCCTTTCCCCATATATTCTGAACCGCCATCGCGCAATTCTACTGCTTCGTGTTCTCCGGTAGAAGCACCAGAAGGAACAGCTGCACGTCCCATTGCACCGCTTTCGGTAAATACATCAACTTCTACAGTTGGATTTCCTCTAGAATCCAAAATTTGTCTTGCTTCAATAAATGAAATGTAACTCATATTATTCTATTTTAAAGTTTCTATTGTAGGGCTTATCTTTCAAAAAAATGAAGACCAGCTCTTTTCTTATTTTTTGCATTGCAAATTTACGCATAATTTAGCAATGTAAGTTTATGATTTTTGTAGGGTATTTTTTGTATTTTTAAAACATAAAATCCTTCAAATTTTATTTAAAGATACTTATTAATTTTTAAAAAATTGCAATGAAAAAATCTTTTAACTATATCTTAATATTAGGCTTCATAGGCATTATCAGCTGTGATAAAGAAAGCAAAACTGCTATAGAAAAGGAAGTAAAAATAATCAAAACAATAGATGCTAATGGAGTAAGCAAAACAGATTCTGTAATTTTAGAAAAACCCAATTTGGAGGGCAAGATTACCAAAACCGAAAATAAAATTGAAAAAAAGGAGTACGTTTATCGTGCTTTTGACGGTACAGAAGCGAGTGTAACTTTTACTACGGGAAATAAAGAAGGTAACTTCATCCTTATCGAAAGAAATAAACTCAAGATAGAATTACCCGAGATAGAAAGTGATATTTATGAAAAAGATGGTATAAAGGCAATATCTAAAGGCGATTTATTAACCATTACCCAAAACGGACAAGTTTTCGAGTTAAATCGTAAAAAATAAGCATAAAAAAACCATTCAGAAATCTGAATGGTTTTTTTATTTATAGAAATTCTGAAAATTATTCTTCAGTTTTTTCTTCAGTAGCTTCAGCTTTTGGCTCTTCTACTACAGCAGTTTCTTCTACAACTGGAGCAGCTACTACAGCAGCTTCTTTCTTAGTAGATCTTCTGCTTCTTCTAGTTGCTTTTTTCTCTTCAGCATTAGGATTGTAAAGTTCATTGAAATCTACAAGCTCGATTAATGCAGTATCTGCAGCATCACCAGGTCTGAAACCAGTCTTGATGATTCTAGTATAACCACCATTTCTGGTAGCAATTTTAGGAGCTACAGTTCTGAAAAGTTCTGCAACTGCTTCTTTACTTTGTAAGTAAGAGAAAGCAATTCTTCTGTTGTGCGTAGTATCTTCTTTAGCTTTAGTTAAGATAGGTTCTACGTATACTCTTAAAGCTTTAGCTTTAGCAACAGTAGTATTTATTCTTTTATGTTCAATTAGTGAGCATGCCATGTTAGAAAGCAAAGCGCTTCTGTGAGAGGCTGTTCTACCTAAGTGATTGAATTTTTTTCCGTGTCTCATTGTTAAGGATTATTTATCAGCGTCTAACTTATATTTTGCAACATCAAACCCGAAGTTTAGTCCTTTTGAGTGAACAAGTTCTTCAAGTTCTGTCAATGATTTCTTACCGAAATTTCTGAATTTCATCAAATCAGACTTACTATAAGAAACTAGTTCACCTAGAGTTTCTACTTCAGCTGCTTTTAGACAGTTAAGAGCTCTCACAGAAAGATCCATATCTGCTAATTTAGACTTAAGTAATTGTCTTGTGTGAAGGGTTTCTTCATCGTATTGGATTGATGCTTTTACAGCTTCAGTTTCTAGAGTGATTCTCTCATCAGAGAATAACATGAAATGATAAATTAATATCTTAGAAGCTTCAGTTAAAGCATTTTGAGGGGTGATAGAACCATCCGTCTCAATGTCTAATACTAGTTTTTCGTAGTCTGTTTTTTGCTCTACACGATAGTTTTCAATGCTATATTGAACTTTCTTAATAGGAGTAAAGATAGAGTCAATTGCAATCGTTCCTATAGGTGCGTTGTTAGATTTGTTTTGTTCTGAAGGAACATAACCTCTTCCTTTGTCGATGTTGAAATTCATTTCGAAAGACACCTCTTTTGTCAAGTTGCAGATTACTAAGTCTGGATTAAGTACCTCGAAGTTATTCATCGAGCTAGCAAAATCACCCGCAGTGATTACTTCTTTACCAGAAATTTTCACACTTACTTGTTCTGCTGATGCGTTTTCTACTTTTGCTTTAAGTCTTAATTGCTTAAGGTTAAGGATGATTTCAGTAACATCTTCTATTACACCTGGAATTGTTGAAAATTCGTGCTCTACTCCTTCTATTTTGATAGATGTGATAGCATATCCTTCTAGAGAAGAAAGTAAAACTCTTCTCAAAGCATTACCGATAGTAAGTCCGAATCCTGGCTCTAATGGTCTAAATTCGAATTGACCTTTGAAATCCGTAGAATTAAGTAGAATTACTTTGTCGGGTTTTATGAATTGTAAAATTGCCATAATATTGGGTTGAGCAAAAATTTGATTAAAATTATTTAGAGTATAATTCGACGATTAGCTGTTCTTTGATATCTTCAGGGATCTGAATTCTTTCAGGAGCTGAGATAAAAGTACCTTCTTTCTTTTCGTCGTTAAATTGTAACCATTCATAAGATGATTTAGAAGCTAATGAATCAGCAATTACTTCTAGAGATTTAGATTTTTCTCTAATAGCGATTACGTCACCTGCTTTTAATAAATATGAAGGGATGTTTACAATTTCTCCGTTTACTGTTACGTGTCTGTGAGAAACTAACTGTCTAGCACCAGCTCTGGTTTTAGAAAAACCTAATCTGTATACTACGTTATCTAATCTAGATTCACATAATTGTAAAAGAACCTCACCTGTAACGCCTTTGCTTCTGTGCGCTTTATCGAAAAGGTTTGCAAATTGTCTTTCTAAGATACCGTAAGTATATTTAGCTTTTTGTTTTTCAGCTAACTGTACAGCATATTCAGATTTTTTAGCACCTCTTCTTTTGTTAGGTCCGTGTTGTCCTGGTGGTTGATTTTTTCTTTTTTCGAAACTTTTATCGTCTCCGTAAATTGCAGCACCAAATTTACGTGCAATTTTAGTTTTTGGTCCAATATATCTTGCCATAGGTTAAATTTCTAAAAATTAAACTCTTCTTCTTTTAGGTGGTCTACATCCATTGTGTGGCATAGGAGTCACGTCAATGATTTCTGAAACTTCAATTCCTGAATTGTGAATAGATCTGATAGCAGATTCTCTACCTGCACCTGGACCTTTCACAAACACCTTTACTCTTCTTAAACCAGCTTCGTAAGCTACTGAAGAGCAATTTTCTGCAGCCATTTGAGCTGCGAATGGAGTATTCTTTTTAGAACCTCTGAATCCCATTTTACCGGCAGAAGACCAAGAAATTACTTCTCCGTTTTTGTTTGTCAAAGAAATAATAATATTATTGAAAGAAGCTTGGATATGTGCTTCACCAATTGCTTCTACTTTTACTTTTCTTTTTTTAACTACTTTAGTTTGTTTTGCCATAATTCTAATCTAAAGATTATTTACTTGCTTTTTTCTTGTTAGCAACTGTTTTTCTCTTTCCTTTACGGGTTCTAGAATTGTTTTTCGTTCTTTGGCCTCTTAAAGGTAATCCCAGTCTGTGACGTATTCCTCGTTGGCAACCTATGTCCATCAATCTCTTGATGTTCAATTGCACTTCAGAACGTAATTCACCTTCTACTTTAATGTTTTCAGTGATGTAATTTCTGATTGCAGCCAATTCATCGTCATTCCATTCGTTGACTTTCTTGTCTTCGCTGATACCGGCATTTTTAAGGATTTCAGAAGCTGTGCTTCTACCAATTCCGTAAATGTAAGTTAAACCGATAACGCCTCTTTTGTTTTTTGGTAAATCAATACCTGAAATTCTCGCCATAATTTAATTTTAGCCTTGTCTTTGTTTAAATTTTGGGTTCTTCTTGTTAATAATGTACAATCTGCCTTTTCTTCTTACGATTTTGCAATCTGCACTTCTTTTTTTAATTGATGCTCTAACTTTCATTAGTATTTAATTTAATATCTAAATGTTATTCTTCCTTTTGATAAATCATAAGGAGAGAGTTCTAATTTTACCTTGTCTCCTGGTAAAAGTTTTATGTAATGCATTCTCATTTTCCCTGAAATATGAGCGATGAGAACATGCCCATTTTCCAGTTCCACACGGAACATGGCGTTAGATAGTGCTTCCACTATAACGCCATCTTGTTCTATATGTTTTTGTTTTGCCATAGATGTTTTTTATAAGTTTGATGTTCTAGATAATTTAGATTGCATCAATCCATCATAGTGATGGTTCAACAAATACGTATTGATTTGCTGAACTGTATCTAAAATTACTCCTACCATGATCAATAAAGAAGTTCCTCCGAAAAAATGGGAGAATCCTTCAGTCTGAACAAAGCCTCCATGCACTAAAGCTGGAAGGATTGCAAAGATAGATAAAAAAAACGCACCCGGCAAGGTTATTTTAGATAAAATATCATCTAAGTAATTTGCAGTCTCTTGTCCTGGTCTTACTTTCGGTATTAAACCTCCATTTCTCTTTAAGTCATCTGCCATTTGATTCACTGGAATAGTGATGGCTGTGTAGAAATAAGAGAAGATGATAATTAAAATTACTAATAATACATTATACTGCCAGCTGAATGGATTTTTGAATCCTGCTAAGAAAGTATTGGTATCATCGAATTTAGTTAACAAACCAGGAACAAACATTAATGCTTGTGCGAAAATTAGTGGCATTACTCCAGATGCATTTACTTTTAGAGGAATCCATTGTCTTGCTCCTTGTAATAAATTTCTGTTTGAACCACCTGTTGCGTGAGCTCTACTTACATACTGAATAGGAATTTTTCTTACCGCAACTGAAAGTACAATTGCTAATAAGATTACTACCAACCAGAATAAAACTTCGATAAGAATCATGATGCTTCCTAGACCTCCGTTTCCTGTTTGAGTAGTAAATTCTTGTAAAAATGCAGTTGGTAAACCAGCTAAAATCCCTACCATAATTAAGATAGAAATCCCGTTACCAATGCCTTTATCTGTAATTTTTTCTCCTAACCACATTGCAAAGATAGAACCTGCAACTAATATCACTACACTTGGAACATAAAATGCAATAGATTGCGGATCAATATAATACGCAGATCTAAATTGTTCGTAAGGTAAAAAAACCTGTGTAATAGTACCTAGGTAAAATGGTGCTTGTACGAGACAAACACCTATTGTTAACCATCTTGTAATTTGATTTAAGGTTTTTCTACCACTTTCACCATCTTTCTGAAGTTTCTGTAAATAAGGAATTGCCATTCCCATAAGCTGCACAATAATAGATGCAGAAATGTACGGCATGATTCCTAAAGCCATGATTGAAGCATGACTGAAAGCTCCTCCAGTAAATGATGATAATAGACCTAATAGACCTGCAGCTTGTTTACCGCCACCTTGTTTTTGAAAATGATCTAATAAATTTCCTACTTCTGCCATGTTAATAGCTGGTAGAGAAATATAAGAAGCAAATCTATATACTAGAATCAAAGAAAGAGTGACAATAATCTTGTCCCTCAATTCTTGTAAACTCCAGATGTTTTTAAGTGTTTGAATAAAACCTTTCATTTGTTTTTATTAAAGAGTGATCGCTTTACCTCCTGCTTTAGAGATTGCCTCTTCAGCAGATTTAGTGAATTTGTTAGCAGAAATAGAAACAGAAGATTTAAGTTCTCCTCTACCCATAATTTTCACTAATTCATTTTTAGAAGATAAACCATTTTCTACCAATACTTCTTTAGTAACTTCAGAAAGATTTTTAGCGTCTACTAATGCTTGAATAGTATCAAGATTAATAGCTCTGTATTCTTTTCTGTTAATGTTATTAAATCCGAATTTTGGTAATCTTCTTTGTAAAGGCATCTGACCACCTTCAAAACCTATTTTCTGTGAGTAACCAGCTCTTGATTTTTGACCTTTGTGACCTTTTGTAGATGTACCACCTTTGCCACTACCTTGTCCTCTACCTACTCTTTTTGAATTATGAGTAGCTCCAGATGCTGGTTGAATATTATTTAAATTCATTTTGTTAAAATTTAATTAGTTTTCCTGTACTTCTACTAAATGTCTCACTGCAGCTACCATACCTAAGATAGATGGAGTAGCTTCGTGTTCTACAACTTGGTTTAATTTTTTAAGACCAAGAGCTACTAAAGTATCTTTTTGTACTTTAGGTCTTTTGATAGCACTTCTTACTTGTTTGATTTTAATTGTTGCCATGATATAAAAAATTAACCGTTAAACACTTTAGTTAAAGAAATTCCTCTCATTCTTGCAATTTCTTCTGGTCTTCTGATATCTAACAATGCTTTGAAAGTTGCCTTTACCACATTGTGAGGGTTAGAAGAACCTTTAGATTTTGAAAGTACATCATGTACTCCTGCAGATTCTAGTACCGCTCTTACCGCACCACCTGCGATTAATCCTGTACCGTGAGAAGCTGGTCTTAAGAAGATATCAGCACCACCGTATCTAGCAGAAGTTTGGTGAGGGATTGTATGATTCATTACAGGAACTTTCACTAAATTTTTCTTAGCATCTTCTACTGCTTTAGCAATAGCAGAAGCAACTTCTTTAGATTTACCTAAACCGAAACCGATTACACCGTCTTCATTACCTACTACTACGATTGCAGAAAATCCGAAAGCTCTACCTCCTTTGGTTACTTTAGTTACTCTGTTTACGGCAACTAGACGATCTTTAAGTTCTAGACCACCTGGTTTTACTCTTTCTATATTATCTAATCCTAACATAATTTTTTAATTTTTAAAATTTCAAACCACCTTCTCTAGCACCGTCTGCAAGAGCTTTTACTCTACCGTGATATACGAAACCGTTTCTATCAAAAACTACTTTTTCAAATCCAGCAGCTAAAGCTTTTTCAGCAATTTTCTTACCTACTGCAGTTGCAACTTCAGTTTTAGTTCCATTAGCATCTACTCCTTTCTCTCTAGAAGAAGCAGCTACTAAAGTTTTACCTTCTTTATCGTCAATTAATTGAGCGTAGATTTCTTTGTTACTCTTGTAAACAGAAAGTCTTGGCGCTGAAGAAGTTCCAGAGATTTTGCCTCTTACTCTTCTTTTAATTCTATCTCTTTTTTGTACTTTTGTTAATGCCATTGTCTTAATTTTTAAGCAGATTTACCAGCTTTACGTCTAATTATTTCACCAACGAATTTCACACCTTTACCTTTGTATGGTTCTGGTTTTCTGAATGAGCGAATTTTAGCAGCCACCATTCCCAATAATTGTTTGTCATAAGATGACAAAGTGATGATTGGGTTTTTACCTTTTTCTGTTAAAGTATCAATTGTAATTTCATTTGGAAGTTCTAATACGATACCGTGAGAGAAACCTAGAGCTAATTCTAGTTTTTGACCAGAGTGAGATGCTCTATAACCTACCCCTACTAGTTCTAATTTTTTGGTGAAACCTTCTGAGGTTCCTACCACCATATTATTGATTAACGCTCTATAAAGACCGTGTAATGCTTTATGATTTTTAGCTTCAGATGGTCTACTTACAGTGATTTTACCATCTTCTTGCTCAAGAGTAATTCCGCCTGTAATTTCTTGAGAAAGTTCTCCTTTAGGACCTTTCACAGTTACTACATTATCGTTTACAGTAACTGTAACACCTGCAGGAATTTCTATAATTGATTTACCAATTCTTGACATTTCTTCCTAATTTTTACAATTAATAAACATAGCAGATTACTTCGCCACCTACTTTTTCTTCTCTGGCTTTCTTATCAGTCATTACTCCCTTAGAAGTAGAGATGATAGCTACACCTAAACCGTTTAATACTCTTGGTAATTCTTCTGTACCAGCGTATTTTCTCAAACCTGGTCTAGAAGCTCTTTGGATAGACTTAATAGCCGGTTTGTTAGTTTGCTTATCATATTTCAAAGCGATTTTGATAGTCCCTTGAACAGCGTTATCTTCAAACTTGTAGTTTAAGATGTAACCTTGATCAAATAAGATTTTCGTAATCTCCTTTTTGATTTTTGATGCAGGAATTTCCACCACTTTGTGGCCTGCGCTTTGTGCGTTCCTTACTCTAGTTAGGAAATCTGAAATTGGATCTGTTACCATTTTTTTATTTTAAATTATTATTGGTGAATGATATTCAGTATTGCAGATGGCTTTTAATTTTGAGGCTAAAAGCCATAAGCAACTTAAATATCTTGATTAAAAACTAATTGTTACCAACTTGCTTTTTTAACTCCCGGGATAAGACCATTGTTAGCCATTTCTCTGAAAGTAACTCTCGAAATACCGAAAGTTCTCATGTAACCTCTTGGTCTTCCTGTTAATTTACATCTGTTGTGTAATCTTACAGGAGAAGCGTTTTTAGGTAATTTCTGAAGTGCTTCATAATCACCTGCTTCTTTTAGGGCAGCTCTTTTAGCAGCATATTTAGCAACTAGTGCTTCTCTTTTGCGCTCACGCGCTTTCATTGATTCTTTTGCCATTTCTTAGTTCTTTTTAAACGGTAAACCGAAATGAGTTAATAATGCTTTTGCTTCTTTGTCAGTTTTAGCAGTAGTAACGAAAGTGATGTCCATCCCTTGGATTTTTTTCACTTTGTCGATCACGATTTCTGGGAAGATAATTTGCTCAGTAATCCCTAAGTTGTAATTACCTCTACCATCGAAACCATCGGCTTTGATACCGTTAAAATCTCTAATTCTTGGTAAAGCAGATGACGTAAGTCTATCTAAAAATTCGTACATTTTTTCTGCTCTAAGCGTTACTCTTGCACCAACTGGCATCCCTTTTCTTAATTTGAAAGCTGCCTCGTCTTTTTTAGATAAAGTTCCTACTGCTTTTTGACCAGTGATAGCTGTAAGTTCTTCTACTGCATAGTCTACGATTTTTTTGTCTGCAGTTGCAGCACCTAAACCTTGAGACACAACAATTTTTTCTAATTTAGGTACTTGCATGATAGATTTGTACCCAAATTCTTCCATCATTGCTGGAACAATTTTTTCTGTATATAATTTTTTGGGTCTTGCTACGTATTCCATAATTAGATTTCTTTACCTGTTGTTTTAGCAATTCTTACTTTTTTATCACCTTCTACTTTATACGCTACTTTTGTAGCTTTTCCGTTTGCATCTACTAGAGATACATTAGAAATATTAATAGATGCTTCTTTTTCTACGATTCCGCCTTGAGGATTAGATGCAGATGGTTTTACGTGTTTTTTAACAACGTTTACACCAGCTACGATAACTCTAGCATCAGCGTTTTCTTTCTTAATCACTTCTAGAACTTCACCTTTACTACCTTTGTTTTTACCAGTAGTAACGATTACGTTATCTCCTCTTTTTATTTTAACTTTTGCCATTTTTTCTAAAATTTTTAAAATTATAATACTTCAGGAGCTAATGAAATGATTTTCATATATTCTTTGTCTCTCAATTCACGAGCAACTGGTCCGAAAACACGAGTTCCTCTCATTTCTCCAGCAGCGTTTAGTAGAACGCAAGCGTTGTCATCAAATTTGATGTATGAACCATCTTTTCTTCTAACTGCTTTTTTAGTTCTTACGATAACTGCTTTAGATACTTGTCCTTTTTTTGCATTTCCTGATGGAGTAGAATCTTTGATAGTAACTACGATTTTATCACCTACAGAAGCATATCTTCTTCTAGTTCCACCTAGAACTCTGATTACTAGTACTTCTTTTGCACCAGTGTTATCAGCAACTTTTAATCTTGATTCGGTTTGTAACATTACTTAGCTCTTTCAATTATACTTACTAATCTCCATCTTTTATTTTTACTCAAAGGTCTAGTTTCTTGGATTAAAACTTTATCCCCTTCGTTGCACTCATTGTTTTCATCGTGAGCGGTATATTTTTTCGTCTTTAATACGAATTTACCGTACATTGGATGTTTCATTCTCATCGTTTCACTAACTACAATGGTTTTTTCCATTTTATTGCTAGAAACGATTCCGATTCTTTCTTTTCTTAAATTTCTTTCCATGATAAAATGAAATTATTGTTTGTTAGTTAACTCAGTTTCAAGTCTTGCGATTGTTCTTCTTAAATCTCTGATTTGAATAGGATTTTCAATCGGGCTAATTCTGTGCGCTAATTTCATTTTAGTGTAATCAGCTTTAAGAGCAGCTAATTGATTTTTAATATCTCCTGCGCTTAGATTTTTGATGTCAGCTTTTTTCATTTTTCAAAGATTATTGAGGTTGAACAAAATCGTTAGCTACTACAAATTTGGTAACTATTGGAAGTTTCTGAGCTGCAAGTCTTAACGCCTCTTTAGCTATTTCATAAGGAACTCCACCTACTTCAAACATAATTTTACCAGGTTTTACTACAGCTACCCAATATTCTACAGCACCTTTACCTTTACCCATCCTTACTTCGGCTGGTTTTTTAGTAATAGGCTTATCTGGGAATATTTTAATCCATAGTTGACCTTCTCTTTTCATATATCTTGTAGCAGCGATACGCGCAGCTTCAATTTGTCTTGCAGTGATCCAAGCACCGTCTATAGCTTTAATTCCGAAAGTTCCATACGCTAATTGAGATCCTCTTTGCGCATTTCCCTTCATTTTCATTTTATGAACACGACGGAATTTCGTTCTTTTTGGTTGTAACATGTTTTCTAATTTAGATTTTAGATTTCAGATTTTAGATTTTAGATTTTAAAAAAGTAACGGTAATTTAAAAAACAAAATTTCAATCTAAAATTTTAATTATTTTCTGTCTCTTTTTTTACCAGCTGGTGCTTTTTTCTGTTGTCCTACAAGTGGAGATAATTCTCTCTTGCCGTACACTTCACCTTTCATGATCCAAACTTTCACTCCTAGCTTACCATACTGAGTAAGTGCTTCACCAATGTGATAATCGATATCTGCTCTGAAAGTAGACAATGGGATTCTTCCTTCTTTGAAAGACTCGCTTCTTGCCATTTCAGCTCCGTTCAATCTACCAGAGATTTGAACTTTGATACCTTCTGCACCCATTCTCATAGTGCTGGTCATAGCCATTTTAACAGCTCTTCTGTAAGAGATTCTGTTTTCTATTTGCTTAGCAATACTTTCTGCAACTAGAATTGCGTCTAGTTCTGGTCTTTTGATTTCGAAGATATTGATTTGGATGTCTTTATCAGTAATCTTTTTCAATTCTTCTTTTAGTTTATCAACTTCTTGACCACCTTTACCGATGATAAGACCTGGTCTTGCAGTAGTGATTGTTACTGTTACTAATTTTAGGGTTCTCTCGATGTAGATTCTAGAGATACCACCTTTAGATAATCTAGCTTCAAGGTATCTTCTGATTTTGTAGTCTTCTGCGATTCTGTCTCCATAATCGTTTCCACCAAACCAGTTAGAATCCCATCCTCTGATGATTCCTAATCTATTACCAATTGGATTTGTCTTCTGTCCCATACCTTTGATTATTGATTATCTTGTTTGTTACCTAATACTAATGTTACGTGATTAGATCTTTTTCTAATTCTGTAACCTCTACCTTGTGGTGCAGGTCTTAATCTCTTAAGTTGTCTTGCACTATCCACATAAATTTCTTTTACAAAAAGATTAGCAGCTTCTATGTCAGCACCTTCGTTTTTAGTTTGCCAGTTAGCAATAGCCGAAAGTAAAAGTTTTTCTAACTTGTTAGAAGCATCTTTTTTAGAATATTTAAGGATATATAGGGCTTTATCTACGTTTTCTCCACGGATGATATCAGCAACGAGTCTCATTTTTCTTGGAGAAGACGGACAATTGTTTAATGAAGCTTTTACAACGTCTTTGTTAGCTTCTTTTCTTGCGATTGCGCTATCTTGTTTTCTTGATCCCATGATTATCTGCTACCTTTATTTTTGTTACCAGAGTGTCCTCTGAAAGATCTCGTTGGAGAAAATTCGCCTAACTTATGTCCTACCATGTTTTCAGTTACATAAACTGGGATAAAAGATTTCCCGTTGTGTACTGCGATAGTTTGACCTACCATGTCTGGAGAAATCATTGATGCTCTAGACCATGTTTTGATAACTGTCTTCTTATTTTGTTCTATGTTTGCCTGAACCTTCTTTTCTAAATGATGTGCGATGAAAGGTCCTTTCTTAAGTGATCTTGCCATAATTATTTTCTTTTAGATACGATGTAACGGTTAGACACTTTGTTTTTCTTTCTAGTCTTGTAACCTTTAGCTGGTTTACCGTTTCTAGATCTTGGGTGACCACCAGAAGATCTACCTTCACCACCTCCCATTGGGTGATCTACAGGGTTCATAGCTACAGCTCTTGTTCTTGGTCTCTTACCTAACCATCTGCTTCTACCTGCTTTACCAGAAACGGTAAGTTGGTGATCTGAGTTAGATACTGAGCCAATCATAGCCATACATTCTACTAAAATCATTCTAGATTCTCCTGAAGGCAATTTAATGATTGCATATTTACCATCTCTAGAAGTTAATTGCGCAGAAGAACCTGCACTTCTAGCAAGGATTGCTCCTTGTCCTGGTCTTAGTTCGATGCAAGAGATCACAGTACCTAATGGTATGTTTTTCAATTTCATTGCATTTCCTACTTCAGGTTCTACATTATCTCCAGAAACTACAGTTTGACCTACTTTAATACCGTTTGGAGCAACGATGTATCTCTTTTCTCCATCTGTGTATTCTACTAAAGCGATAAACGCAGTTCTGTTTGGATCATACTCCACAGATAAAACAGTAGCAGCTACATCAAATTTATTTCTTTTGAAATCGATGATTCTGTACTTTTTCTTGTGTCCACCTCCGGTATAACGCATGGTCATTTTACCAGTGTTATTTCTACCTCCTTTTTTAGAAAGTCCTACAGTTAGAGACTTCTCAGGTTTGTTGGTAGTAATTTCTTCAAAATTGTTTACAATTCTGAATCTCTGTCCTGGGGTGATAGGTTTTAATTTTCTAACAGACATTACTATTAATTATATAAAAATTATTAATTTGTTGCAAAAATATCAATGGTTTCACCTTCTACAAGTTGAACCAAAGCTTTCTTCAATTTATTGGTTTTACCAACTTGAAGTCCTTTTTTAGTGTATTTCGCAGAAACTTTCGGAGCATAAATCATAGTTCTTACGTCTTCTACCTTTACACTATAAGCAGCTTCTACAGCTTGTTTGATTTGGATTTTATTAGCTTTAGTATCTACTAAAAACGTATAAACTCCGCTCAATTCTGATTGGCTGTTTGCTTTTTCTGAAATGATTGGTTTAATGATAACTGACATGACTTATTTTCTTAAATTTTCTTGAAATTTTTCTACAGCACCTTCGAAGAATACTACTTCACCAGCATTAACTAAGTCATAAGAAGAAATCTCATTATAAGTTAAAACTTTTACTTTCGGTAAGTTTCTTGAAGATAAATATACGTTCTTGTTTGTTTCAGCAAGCACGAATAATGCTTTTTTGCCTTCCAAACCTAATGCATTAAATACATTGATGAAATCTTTAGTTTTAGGAGCAGCAAATGTTACTTCTTCTAATACTTTAATAGAGTTTTCTCTCATTTTTTGAGAAAGAACAGATTTCTTAGCTAATCTTTTTAATGCTTTATTTAATTTGAATCTGTAATCTCTTGGCTTAGGACCGAATACTCTACCCCCACCTTTGAAAGTTGGAGATTTAATATCACCATATCTAGCCGAACCAGATCCTTTTTGTTTTTTAAGTTTTCTAGTAGAAGCAGTAATTTCGCTTCTTTCTTTAGACTTATGAGTTCCTTGTCTTTGAGCAGCAAGGTATTGTTTCACTTCTAAGTAAACCGCGTGCTGATTTGGCTCAATTCCGAAGATAGCTTCGTCTAGTTGCACTTTTCTTCCGGTTTCTTTTCCTGATGTATTTAATACTACTAGTTCCATTTCTTGATAATTACATAAGAATTTTTAGCTCCCGGAACAGCACCTTTTACTACTAAAAGATTTTGTTCTGTATCTACTTTTAACACTTGAAGGTTTTGAACAGTTACCTGTTTTCCTCCCATTCTACCAGCCATTCTAAGTCCTTTGAAAACTCTAGAAGGGTCAGAACCTGCACCGATTGAACCCGGAGCCCTTAATCTGTTGTGCTGACCGTGGGTAGCTTGCATTACACCACCAAAGTTATGTCTTTTAACAACCCCTTGGAAACCTTTACCTTTAGAAGTACCTGTTACGTCTACATATTCACCTTCGTTGAACATGTCTACGATTATTTGATCTCCTACTTTCACTTCGTGTTCGAATTCATTTCTGAATTCCACGATTTTCGCCTTTGGCGTAGAACCAGCCTTTTTGAAATGACCAGCTAACGCTTTAGATACGTTCTTCTCACTCTTGTCATCGAAACCTAGTTGCACCGCTTTGTAACCGTCAACTTCTT
Organism: Cloacibacterium sp. DMC96; assembly: GCF_056313765.1. Taxonomy (NCBI): domain Bacteria; kingdom Pseudomonadati; phylum Bacteroidota; class Flavobacteriia; order Flavobacteriales; family Weeksellaceae; genus Cloacibacterium; species Cloacibacterium sp. DMC96. The sequence goes on from NZ_JBQUZQ010000002.1 coordinate 173,028, forward strand.
CGGTTCTGACCTGTAAAACCGCGCATGGACCAGCTTGAATAACTGTACAAGGAATATTTTTTCCTTCTTCGTTAAACAAAGATGTCATACCGATTTTTTTACCAATAATACCTGACATTATTAATATATTATACTTAAATTGTTTATTATAACTCCCTATTCTAGAGGAATTTAGTAATATCTACGTCTGAAATAGGCATACTTCTTCCCTAAAATGAGTGTGCAAATGTAAGAATATTTTTTGAACTGACAAACAGTAAGTTAAAATTATTTTCTTTTTTAATCCATTCATGTTCAGTCACTCGTGAAATCATAAACTGATAATTATTCTATCATAAAGATTAACTAAAATATGATGTTTGTAATTAGGAAACGGAAGTCCTTTTAATGCTTATATTTTTGCTATAAATTTAAAATAGCTGTCAAATCGCATGTTTTTCGACACTTAATTTACTTTCATAACCGTTTTGAAAGCCGTATTTTTGCAAAATAAATTTAATCCTTTCTAAAAATGAATCATTCAGTATACGTAATCACCTCTTCTGCACAAAGCGGAAAATCTATTGTAAGTCTCGGATTAATGCAAATGCTGAAACGCACCACTCCTAATGTGGCGTTTTTTAAGCCTCTTATTGAAAACAAAAATGTAGTAGACAATCATATAGATACTATTTTATCTCACTTTAATGTTAACATGAATTATGAGGATGCTTACTCATATTCTAGAAGTGAATTTACCGAACATCAAAATCAAGGAAAAATCAATGAGGTTTATGATACCATCATCGAGAAATATAAAAATTTAGAAAATGAATTTGATTTTGTATTGGTAGAAGGAAGTGATTTTACAGAAGAAGGTTCTGTTTTTGAAATAGATTTCAATGGTTCTATTGCCAAAAATTTGGGAATCCCAGTTTTATTAGTAGTAAAAGACAGCTTCGAAACCGTTCCTGAATTGGTAAATAATGTGATTGCAGAAGTAAATTCATTCTTAGAAAAAGACGTTAATATAATAGGAGTAATTGTTAATCGTTGCGAAAAAGAACAAAGCCAAGTACAAAAACTCATCAACAAAGAAATTAAAAAAGGGATTTTCGTAGCCGTTATTCCAAACAATCCAGAATTAGGAAAACCATCTATCCGCGAAATCATCAATCATATTAGAGGTCATGTTTTATTCGGGAAAGAAAAACTAGACAACATTGCAAAAACTACAGTTATTGGAGCAATGCAATTAGCGAATTTCTTGCCTAGAATTACACCAGACAGCCTTTGTATTATGCCAGGAGACAGAAGTGACCTGATTGTAGGAACTTCTTTGGCGAATATTTCACCGAAATATCCTAATATTTCTGGAATTGTTTTAACAGGTGGTTTCACGCCAGAAAGATCTATTATCAAATTAATGCTCGACAATCAAAAACCTATTCCGATTATCACTACTAATTTGGGAACTTTTGAAGCAGCATCTGTAATTTCTAGAATTAAACCGAAAATTTACGCCGAAAATAAATCAAAAATAAAATTAAGTATTGACTTGTTTGAAAGTTCTGTTGACGTAGAAGAACTCAATACCAAAATAAACTCTGTAAAAACAGAAAGTCTCACCCCGAGAATGTTCCAATACAATCTCTTGAGCAATGCTAAAAAAATTCAAAAGCACATTGTTTTACCAGAGGGCAATGACGATAGAATTCTAACCGCTGCATCTCAAATTGCAGAAGACAAAGTGGCAAAAATTACCATTTTAGGCGACCCAGAAAAAGTAAAATCTAGAGTAGCACAACTCGGATTAAACTGGGACGAAAGTAGAATTTCTATCGTAGACCCTCACAACAGTGAATTCTATGAAGATTACGCCAACACATTATACGAATTAAGAAAATCAAAAGGTCTAGAATTGACATCAGCACAAGATTTAATGCTAGATGCTTCTTACTTTGGCACCATGATGGTACACAAAGGTCATGCAGACGGAATGGTTTCTGGTGCGGTAAATACTACAGCTCATACCATAAAACCGGCTTTACAATTCGTAAAAACAAAGCCTGGCTTCAAAACCGTTTCTTCAGTATTTTTCATGCTGTTAGATGACAGAGTTTTGGTTTATGGAGATTGTGCCATTGTTCCAAATCCTAATCCTGAACAATTAGCAGAAATCGCGATTTCTTCTGCAGATTCTGCCAAAACATTTGGTATAGAAACGCCTAAAGTGGCGATGCTTTCTTATTCTTCTGGAACATCTGGAAGCGGTGAAGAAGTAGAAAAAGTGAGAAAAGCTACAGAAATTGTAAAATCACTTCGTCCTGATATTTTAGTAGAAGGACCTATTCAATATGATGCTGCAGTAGATCCAATAGTTGGTAAAAGCAAATTGCCAAACTCACCAGTTGCTGGACAAGCCAATGTTCTTATTTTCCCAGATTTAAATACAGGAAACAACACTTACAAAGCGGTTCAAAGAGAAACTGGTGCATTAGCAGTTGGCCCAATGTTACAAGGTCTAAACAAACCAATTAACGATTTAAGTCGTGGTGCTACCATTGAAGATATTTACAACACCGTAATTATTACAGCGATACAATCTACTAACAATTAAACCTCATATTTAGACAGCTCGTCTTAGCAGCCCGACTTGAGTGGAGCTCTTTTTATTTTTTGAATGGAAAAAGCTTTGGAAAAAATAAAAAAGCGGGAACGGAAGGCGGAAAAGCTGCCCAAATTAAAAATTTTAAAAAATCATTACATGAACATATTAGTTATTAATGCAGGAAGCTCATCTCTGAAATATCAAATCATCAATATTCTTTCTCAACAAGTTTTGGCTAAAGGTTTAGCAGAACGTATCGGAATTGAAGGGGGTAGAATCAAACATCAATACGCAACGAATGAAGGTTTTGGCGAATATATTTTAGAAGAAAATTTACCAGAACATGCTACAGCTTTCGAGGCGATTACTGGTTTATTAACCCATCCAGATTTTGGCGTAATCGAGAATCCAGAAAGCATAAAAGCAATTGGTCACAGAGTAGTTCACGGCGGCGAAAAATTCACAAAAACCCAAATCATTACTCCTGAAGTGAAAGAAGCGATAAAATCTTTGATTCCATTAGCTCCACTTCATAATCCGGCAAACTTAATCGGGATAGAAGCTTCTGAAAAATTCTTTCCAAATGCTGTTCAGGTAGCAGTTTTTGACACAGCGTTTTTTGCTACACTTCCAGAACACGCTTATCGATATGCTATTCCTAAAAAATTCTATACAGATAATAGCATTAGAGTTTATGGTTTCCATGGAACAAGCCACAAATTTGTATACAATGAAGCCAAAAAAATTCTGAAAAATGACAATTTAAAAGCCATTACCATTCACTTAGGAAACGGTGCAAGTATGGCTGCAGTAAATGAAAACGGAGAAAGCATAGACACGACTTTAGGTTTCGGGCCACTTTGTGGATTGGCGATGGGGACCAGAAGTGGCGATATAGACCCTTCTGTGATTTTTTACATGGTAGAAGAATTAGGTTTTTCTTTACAAGAGGTGAAAAACATATTGAATAAAGAAAGTGGAATGCTTGGTTTAGGCGGAAGCAGTGATGCAAGAGACATCAACGAAAAATGTGAACAAGGCGATGCTGATGCTAAATTAACCTTAGAACTTTACACGCATAGAATTAAAAAATACATCGGGTCTTATTTTGCTTCACTCAATGGAATTGACACCATTATTTTCACGGCTGGATTGGGAGAAAATGATGCTGTGGTAAGAAGTTGGGCTTGTAAAAATTTGGGAGCCCTTGGAATAAAACTAGACGAAGAAGCGAATGTGAAATTTAATCACACCAAAGTTCCTGTAGAAATTCAAGCGCCAGAAAGCAAGGTGAAAATTCTGATTATTCCTACGAACGAAGAACTGGAAATTGCACAACAAACGTATGAATTGATTCAGTAATTAGATTTTAAATAATAGAAAATGATAAGAATTTGGACTAAGAATATTAGTCCAAATTTTATTTTAAAGGAAGTTTTAGAAATTTTATGCCTGAAAATAAGCATTCCCAAAAGTGAGCCTACACTTCCGCCAAGAAATGACAGCAATAAAAGGACAAACTCCGAAATTCTATACCCACCAAGAGTTGCGTTTCTTTTGTCAAAACCAAATAGCAAAAAACTAAAGGTAGAAATAGCAAGTATATAATTCAATATCATTTCAACATAAAAGTTAATGGAATAGAAAGTCTTTTTGCCCAAGATTTTTCGCTGTGGTCTTCTCCTTCAAACTTTAAAGTCTGCCAATTTCTCTTCCCAAAATTTTTAGCTTTCATAATCTCATCTACTTTCATTTGATAAGGTTCATACAATTTATCAAGCGTTTCTGTACCGAAATCAAAATAGATTTTATGCGTTTTAGGATTCGGCAAATTGGCTTTCAAATAATTTTGAAAAGCAAGAGGAATAGGATTATTTTCTGAAACAAAAATTCCTGGCCAATGTGTAGACATGCAAATTGCACCGCCAAAAACTTCAGGATATTCGCAAATAGCATACATAGAAATCAATCCGCCCATAGAACTTCCCATGATAAACGTGTGTGGAGCATCTGTATAAGTGTTATAATTTTTATCTACAAAAGGCTTGAGTTCTTTTACTAAAAATTTCAAATATTCATCTGAATAGATTTTACCACCAAAAAGTGATTGGTCTTTATTTCTGAAAAGATTGTATAGAGAATCTTGCTTTTTTTGAGACAAACTTTCAAAAGGTTTCTGCGGAAAATATTCGCTATGACGGTTTTTATCTGCATTGTCTATGGCAACTACAATCGTAGGTTTTATTTTCTTTTCACGAATGATTTCTCCTAAATTTTCGTCTAGTTTCCATTCTTGTTTATTCCAAGTGATGGTTTCATCCCAAAGCATTTGACCGTCATTGGCATAAAGAACTTGGTGTTTTACCTTTGGATTATAATTTTCGGGAAGCCAAATTCTCACGGTTCTTTCTCCGATGATTTCGGATTTAAAATTTTTATATTCTATGATTTTGCCAGAAGAAACCTTTGGCGTTTGTGCGAAAGTAAAAATGGTTAGTAAAAGGAATACTAGGTTTTTCATTCGTTAGTTCTTAGGTTGTTTATTTCTTTTTTGGTTTCAATAGATTTAGATATAAGTTTGTCTCTATCTTTCTCCGCTTCATTCGAAATTGATTTAAAAACATCATTTAACCTGTCTAAATCTTTTTCAGAAAGATGTTCAATATCTATCATTCTATTGCTTGCCTTATCATGAGCAGCCAAAAGTTCATCAAGTTTTATTTGAATAGCTTTTGAATCTTTATTTTGAGATTTTTGAATTAAAAAAACCATCAAAAAAGTAACAATGGTAGTTCCTGTATTAATTACCATTTGCCAGGTTTCTGAAAATTTAAATATTGGTCCTGTAAGTGCCCAAATCAAAACTAATAAAGAGGCTCCAATAAAAGCACCCGCACTTCCCGTAAAAGCCGTTGCCCAATCTGCAAAATGATCAAAAAGATTTTTATTATTTTTCATATTTTTTTTAACAAATTAGGTAAAAATAAAGATAAGCTATTTTAAACATTCTATTTTTAATTTATACAATTTTCACACAAAACAAAACTCCCAAACTAAATAGTTTGGGAGTTTTTATCATAGCACGCTTCGACTTCGCTCAGCGCACGGAAACAAATTTTGATATTTTTAAGAGAAAACTTCTGTCTTCAGACTTCCATCTTCTAACTTAATTATCACACTTTGATTTCTACGTCTACACCTGAAGGTAACTCTAATTTCATTAGAGCATCTACAGTTTTAGAAGAAGAAGAATAGATATCCATCAATCTCTTGTGAGCAGAAAGTTGGAACTGTTCTCTTGCTTTCTTGTTAACGTGTGGTGATCTAAGAACTGTAAAGATTCTTTTGTGAGTTGGTAATGGAATAGGTCCGTTTACCACAGCACCAGTAGCTTTTACAGTTTTCACGATTTTCTCAGCAGACTTATCTACTAAATTGTAATCGTAAGACTTAAGTTTTATTCTGATTCTTTGTGACATTTTCTAATTTTTTAAAGATTAACCTCTTGCTTTAGCAATTACTTCTTCTGCAATATTTGTTGGAGCTGGTTCGTATCTCTCGAACTCCATAGAAGAAGTAGCTCTACCAGAAGATAAAGTTCTAAGCGAAGTAACATAACCAAACATTTCAGATAGTGGAACGAAAGCTTTGATAACTTTAGCGTTATTTCTATCATCCATACCGTTTACAGTACCTCTTCTTCTGTTAAGGTCTCCTACGATATCTCCCATATATTCTTCAGGGGTAACTACCTCAAGTTTCATAATAGGCTCCATAATTACAGCTTTAGCAGCTTTACCAGAAGCTTTGAAACCCATTTTAGCAGCTAATTCGAAAGATAATTGGTCAGAGTCAACCGCGTGGAAAGATCCATCTTTAAGGGTTACTTTCATAGATTCTACTTCGAAACCAGCCAATGGACCGTTTTTCATAGATTCTTTGAAACCTTTTTCAACTGAAGGGATAAATTCTCTAGGAATGTTACCACCTTTAATTTCATTGATGAATTCTAAACCAGTTTTACCTTCGTCTGCAGGACCAATTTCGAATACGATATCTGCGAACTTACCTCTACCACCTGATTGTTTTTTGTAAACTTCTCTATGGTTAGCAACTTGAGTAAGTGCTTCTTTGTATTCTACTTGTGGTTGACCTTGGTTAACCTCTACTTTAAATTCTCTTCTCATACGGTCAACGATGATATCAAGGTGAAGTTCTCCCATCCCTGAAATAATAGTTTGACCTGAAGCTTCATCAGTTTTCACAGTAAATGTAGGATCTTCTTCTGCTAATTTAGCAAGAGCGTTACCCATTTTATCTTGGTCTGCTTTAGTTTTAGGTTCTACAGCGATACCAATTACTGGATCTGGGAAAATCATAGATTCAAGAACGATAGGTGCTTTTTCATCAGAAAGAGTATCTCCCGTTTTGATATCTTTGAAACCTACAGCTGCACCAATATCACCAGCTTCAATAAATTCTACTGGATTCTGTTTGTTAGCGTGCATTTGGTAGATTCTAGAAATTCTTTCTTTGTTTCCAGATCTTGTGTTAAGAACGTAAGAACCAGCATCTAGTCTTCCTGAATAAGCTCTAAAGAATGCTAATCTACCTACGAATGGGTCAGTAGCAATTTTGAAAGCTAATGCAGCGAAAGGCTCTTTTACGTCTGGTTTTCTAATGATTTCAGCATCAGTTTTAGGGTCAGTTCCTTTGATATCATCCTTATCTAGTGGAGAAGGAAGATATTTACAAACTGCATCTAGCATGAACTGAACTCCTTTATTTTTGAATGAAGAACCACAAGTCATAGGAATGATAGATAAATCAATAGTTGCAGCTCTAAGTGCAGCATTGATTTCTTCTTCAGTAATAGAATCTGGATCTTCAAAGAATTTTTCCATTAGAGTTTCATCGTAATCAGCTACTGCTTCTACTAATTTTTCTCTATATTCCATTACCTCATCTTTCATATCTTCAGGAATTGGAACTACATCAAAAGTTGCTCCTTGTCCTGCTTCATCCCAGATGATAGCTCTGTTCTTAATTAAGTCTACTACACCTTTGAAATCTTCTTCAGCACCGATTGGTAAAACGATTGGAACTGCATTAGAACCTAACATTTCTTTAACTTGTTTTACAACGTTTAAGAAATCAGCTCCTTGTCTGTCCATTTTGTTTACGAATCCCATTCTAGCAACTTTGTAGTTATCAGCCAATCTCCAGTTGGTTTCTGACTGAGGCTCTACACCGTCTACTGCTGAGAATAAGAATACAAGACCATCTAATACTCTAAGAGATCTGTTTACTTCTACTGTGAAGTCTACGTGTCCTGGGGTATCAATGATATTGAAGTGGTAAGGTTTAGTTTCAGGAAGTGCTTTCCCTTGATCTGTTGGGAAATTCCAGCTACATGTAGTAGCAGCAGAAGTAATGGTAATACCTCTTTCTGCTTCTTGTTCCATCCAGTCCATTGTAGCAGCACCTTCGTGTACTTCTCCAATTTTGTGAGTTTTACCTGTATAGAAAAGAATACGCTCTGTAGTGGTAGTTTTACCGGCATCAATGTGCGCAGCAATCCCAATATTTCTTGTGTATTTAAGATCTCTACTCATTTCTTAATTAAAATTTAAAGTGAGAGAAAGCTTTGTTAGCTTCTGCCATTTTGTGAGTATCAGTTTTCTTCTTGAAAGCAGCACCTTCTTCTCTAGAAGCAGCGATAACTTCTGCAGCTAATTTCTGAGCCATAGACTTATCATTTCTAGCAGTAGCATACTTGATTAACCATTTCATCGCCATAGAAATTTTTCTATCAGCTCTGATTGGCATAGGAATTTGGAAGTTTGCACCACCAATTCTTCTTGATCTTACTTCTACGTGAGGCATTACGTTAGTTAATGCATCTTTCCAGATTTCAAGAGAAGATTTTTCGTTATCTCCTTTTTTAGCTTCTACGATATCTAATGCATCATAGAAAATTCTGAAAGCGATAGATTTTTTACCATCTACCATTAGATTATTTACAAATCTTGTTACCAATTGATCATTAAACTTTGGATCTGGTAACAACGGTCTCTTTTTTGCTTTTGTTTTTCTCATTGTTCTTGTTCCTTATTTAATGATTACTTTTTCTTACCTTTTGCAGGAGCAGCAGCCTGTCCTGGTTTTGGTCTCTTGGCACCGTACTTAGAACGTCTTTGCGTTCTTCCGTTTACTCCGGCAGTGTCTAAAGCACCACGAACAATGTGATATCTAACTCCCGGTAAATCTTTTACTCTTCCGCCACGTACTAATACTATCGAGTGCTCTTGGAGGTTGTGTCCTTCTCCCGGGATGTAGGCGTTAACTTCTTTTCCGTTTGAAAGTCTTACTCTCGCAACTTTTCTAAGTGCTGAGTTAGGTTTCTTAGGAGTAGTTGTATATACTCTCGTACATACGCCTCTTCTTTGTGGACATGAATCCAAAGCAGCCGATTTGCTCTTCTTAGCAAGTGTGGCTCTTCCTTTTCTAACTAATTGTTGAATAGTAGGCATTTGATTGCTTTATATTATTTTTTATTTTAGGGTGCAAAATTATGAATTATTTTTAAACTGACAAGCATTGATTATGAATTATTTGTAATATTTTTCAAAAAAAATAACTCGGAAGAATTTCCCGAGCTACTTATAATTATATATACGTATCAAGATTAATCTACTAATACATTGCTTTTTGTTTCTTTTGCTTTTTGTCTCTCGTTGAGTTCTCTTTGTTCTGCATTCATCATAAGGCTTCCGTTATACTTACCTCCCATTTCTATTTCTATGGCTTGTACGGAAATATCACCATGAATGGTTCCTGTTTTTTTAATTTGAACTTCTGCTGCGGTAACGTTTCCTATTAATTTCCCGAAAACAATAATATTCTTACTGCTTAGATCTCCTTTAATTTCTGCCTTTTCTCCTACAATAATTAATTTCTGTGCGGTAACATTCCCCATTACTTTACCATCTATTCTAATACCAGTGTTAGAAATTAAGTCTCCATTAATATTTACATCTTCTCCTACAATAGAAGTAATGGCTTCTTGTAAAAGTTTGTGAGTAGTATTATTTTCTTTTTTAGTAAGGTTAAACATATAGAGTTATTTAAAATTAAGATATTGTTCTGGATTAATTCTTTGTCCCTTGAAATGAACTTCGTAGTGAAGATGCGGACCTGTACTTCTGCCTGTATTCCCTAACTCTCCTATTATATCTCCCACATTAACTTCGTCTCCTACTTTTACATTAATTTTAGAAAGATGTCCGTATAAAGTTTGCAACTGATATCCATGTTCTATCATTACACAATTCCCATAACCTCCGTTTACACCAGCTCTAATAATTTTTCCTTTCGCAGTAGATTTTATAGCCTCACCCGTTTTTCCTCTAAAATCAATTCCCGAATGCGTTTCTGCACCGTAACCAGAAAACGGATTTTCTCTCGTGCCAAAATGAGACGTAATTTCTCCATCATGAGGTTTTCCCATAGGAACATTTACAATTGCTTTTTCTAAATCTTCTATATATTTAGCATAAAAAGCACTCACTTCATTCACATTTTCTATTTCGAAACCTTCTTCTCCTCCCACATTTTTCATTTTAAAAGTCTGCAAACCTCGTTGCATCATAAATTGATTTACACGATGCATACTTTCGTCAATAGATTTAAAAGATTCTTTGAGTTTCTGAATATCGATTTGCTTTTTAATAGAATTAGCACGATTGAGTTCCTCTTGATAATGATCACTGGTTTTTTGATAAATAAAAACGCCTATAATCACCAAAAGCAAGGTCAAGACACCTCCAATTGTGAAAATAAACTTTTTCCAGTACAATAATATGAACGTAGGAACCACTAAAATTTTGTTGCCATCACCCTCTGTATTTACGAAATGTACAGATGTTTTATGATTTAACATAATTTAAATTTTAAGCAGTTGAAATTAGTAATTTTTAGGAATCTAAATATATTTTTAACAATTTTTAATACCTAATATTTATCATGCCCATTGATTTCCTCTATTAATTAATAGCCATTCATAACAGTTTATACGTTAATAATTATTATATATTTGTTTATATAATTAGGTTTTAAATAACAAATTATATTTTATATTAAAAAAACGAAGTAAATTTGCAAAAATCAAAGTGATGAAAAATTCAAATATTATTGGCCTTAAAGAAACCGATTGTAAAAAAATTGCAGAAAAACTAAATGTTTTACTGGCAAACTACTCTATATTTTATCAAAACACCAGAGGTGCTCATTGGAACATAAAAGGAAATGACTTTTTTACATTACACCTTAAATTTGAAGAATTGTATGACGGATTAATCCTTAAAATAGACGAAATCGCAGAAAGAATTCTTACTTTAGGTTATCACCCTCATCATAATTTTTCTGACTATCAGAAACTTTCAACCATACAAGAAAGCAAAGAAGTTTCTGATGGTAATAAATGCATTCTAAATATTTTAGAATCTTTTAAAACAATTATTGATATCCAAAGAGATCTTTTAGAAATCACAGATAAAGCAAGAGACGAAGGAACCAATGCACAAATGAGCGGCTACATTACCGAACAAGAGAAACTGGTTTGGATGTATAATGCTTACTTAAGTAAATAATTACTTTTCAAATAATTATGACGAAGTGTTACTCAAAATGTAACACTTCTTTTTTTGATAAAAATGCTTATTTTTTAATTTATATTTTATATTTGCACAGATTTTAAACACAAATTTTGAAGAAATTTTTACTTTTATTAGTATTCCTTATTTTTAATATTCATAGTGCTCAATACAGCGTTTCTACATCAGAGAGAAATGCACTTATTTCTATTTACAATCAAACCAATGGAGATAACTGGAGCCAAAAATGGGATCTTACCAAAGATCCTTACTATTGGTACGGAGTAAAAATAGAAAACGGAGCAGTTACAGAATTAAGATTGAACGGAAACCTTCTTGAAGGCAACTTTCCTAGCGGTGTTTTGAGTCTTACCAATCTAAAAAAATTAGATGTAAGTTCTAATAAACTCACCGGAAACATCCCTAATTTAGGCTCGTTGATCAATCTTACTTATCTTAACATTAGCAATAATAATTTAAGTGGAGATTTTTACAGTAACATTTCATCACTATCTAATTTAGAAGAAATTCTACTAGGAAATAATTCTGGAAGTCTTGCTTCTACCAATTTCTCATCGTTTACCAATCTTAAAAGTTTAGACCTTTCTGGATTTGGTTTGACCGAAATTCCTAGCACATTAGGAAGTCTTAGTTTTCTTAAAAATTTGAATGTAAGCAATAATTCCATTACACAATTCAGCAATCTTTCGGCATTGGGGAATTTAGAAGAACTGAATATTTCTAAAAATCAACTGACAGAAATTCCTTCGGAAATAAGTGCTCTTGCGTTTTTAAAAATATTAGACGCAAGCCAAAATAATCTTACGAAGTTTTCGGCACTTAATAACATAATCACTTTAGAATGGTTATCTCTAGAAAACAACAACTTGCAAAATCTTCCTACAGAAATTGCCACTTTACAAAATTTAATTCACTTAAATCTTGCTAATAATAAACTTTCTAGCAATTTTGGAACATTAGGTTCTTTAACAAAACTAGAGCAAATTTGGCTAAATCATAATGAGATTACCGCTTTTCCCACAGAAGTTTTAGCGCTTCCTCAGTTGATGAGTTTATCCTTGCAGAGCAATAAACTTAGTGGAAACATTCCAGCTAATCTTCCAGAAATTTGCAACATTTCTAACAACAGATTTAGCGCAACAGAAATTCAGAATTTTCTCAATCAAAAACCAAATAACACAGATTTTGTATATTCTCCTCAAAGATATGACGAAGAAAAAACTGAAAAAGCAATTTTAGCAGGCGCCGTTAGTTTGAACCAATTGCTCTCTGCTTCAGATGGTTATTATTTCACTTGGTATAAAAATTTAGACAACAAAACTTCTACCACTACCGAAAATTACAATATAAACTCAGTAAAAGCTACGGATTTCGGGAAATACACTTGCGAAGCCATTTTGATTAAAGACAATACACTGTATTTTTTAGATTTTGCCACTTTCAGAGAACCGATTACCTTAGAAAAAACCGAAACGTTGGCAACCAATAATCCCAATGAAAAAATCCTTGCCATTTATCCAAATCCTGTAAAAGATTTCCTTCACATCAAAAATCAAAATTACAAGATTGAAAATATTTCGATTTATGACTTATCTGGAAAAATCATTTACTCAGGGAAATCTACGGTAATCAACCTACAAAACTTCCCAACTTCCACCTATATTTTGTACATCAAAACCGAGGAAGGTTATCATCATTTTAAAATTATCAAAAAGTAAGTTCAAAAATTTTTACATTTGTTGAAAACCTTGTCACAAATGAAAAATTTTCTTTATCTAATCATCACTTCAGTTTTAGTGAGTTCTTGTATCTCTTATCAAAAAGGTCAAGATGGAAAACCGGGAACCGCAGGTAAAAATGCTGATGAAATAGTAACCACTCAGGAAAAAAATAAAAAATTAGCAGATTCTCTCGGCGCAGATGAACGTGGCATGAAAACTTATATGCTCGTGATTCTGAAAACCGGCCCAAAAGATGCTGAAATTACAGATAAAACACAGCGTTCCGAACTTTTCAAAGGACATTTTTCTAACATGGAAGCCATGGAAAAAGCAGGAAAACTGAAATTAGCAGGTCCTTTTGCTACGAAAAACGACCTTCAATATCGTGGGATTTTCTTAATCGATGCTAAAACCGAAGAAGAGGTAAAAACTTTGCTTCAAGGAGATCCAACCATTAAAAATGGAATTTTCGATGTGGAAATTCTTCCTTGGTACGGTTCGGCTGCTATTCCTATGCATCTGAAATATCATAATATGATTTCTAAAGAGTAATCATGAAAACTCCCAAAACCTACGAAGAATATTGCTTAGATTTCCCCGAAGAAACTCAAGAAATTTTAGAAAATCTGAAAAATTTCATTCAAAATCTGCTTCCCGAAAGTGAACTCTGCATCAATTACGGAATTCCAACTTTTAAAACGAAAGGCAAAAACGTAATTCATTTTGGAGGTTTCAGAAATCATATCGGTTTATATCCTGGTTCAGAAGCCATAGAAATCTTCGCCGAAAAATTAAAGAAATACAAAACGTCTAAAGGTACAGTCCAGTTTCCTTTGCAAGAAGAATTGCCTTTTGATTTGATTCAAGAAATTGTAGAATTTAGAAAAGAGAAATTTTAGTTTTCCACAAGATAATCATTATAACTTTTTCTTTTTGTAATTTTGAAAAATGGAAATTTTATACATTATTCTCGCATTTATTCTCGGTGTTGTTTTGGCATACTTTATTTTGAAATCTTCTTCGGTTTCTAGAAAAAGCTATGAAGAATTGCAACAAAACTTCAATCAAAAAGAAGCCGATTTTAACAAAATTATAGCGGAAATTTCTGCTCAAAATAAAGCTCAAATTCAGAAAATTGCAGAGCAACAAGAACTTAACGAAAGACAAAACTCCGAAATTAAAGACCTTCAAAACGATAAAAATCAATTAATCGGTTTGAAATCTCAATTGGCTGCTCAGAATGAAAGTCTTCAGCAATTATTGGATTCCCAAAAAGAAGAAATCGTAAAAATTCAGGAAGAAGCAAAGTTGCAATTCGAGAATTTAGCGAATAAAATTTTGGAAGAGAAAACCCTAAAATTCACGGAACAAAATCAACAAAACTTGAAGAATATTCTAAATCCTCTTCAAGAAAAAATTACAGATTTTGAGAAAAAAGTAGAAAACACGCACAAAGAAAGTATAGATTACCACGCAGCTCTTCGTCAACAAATTCTTGGACTTAAAGAAATGAATTTGCAAATGAGCAAAGAAACGCTAAATCTCACCAAAGCATTGAAAGGCGATAGCAAAATTCAAGGAAACTGGGGAGAACTAGTTTTAGAAAGAGTTTTAGAAAAATCTGGCTTAGAAAAAGGTAGAGAATATGAAATTCAGAAAAGTTTTACCACAGAAGAAGGAAACAGAGTTCAGCCAGACGTAATCATCAACCTTCCTGATGGTAAAAAAATGATTGTAGACTCTAAAGTTTCACTTACTGCCTACGAAAAATACATTAATGAGGAAGATGACGAACAAAAAAGCAGCTTCTTAAAAGAGCATGTAAATTCTCTAAAAAGACATGTAGAACAATTAGGAAGTAAAAATTATCAGCATCTCTATCAAATGGAAAGTCCTGATTTTGTTTTACTTTTCATTCCTATAGAACCTGCATTTGCAATTGCTCTAAACGAAGACACTCAATTATACAATAAAGCTTTTGAAAGAAACATCGTTATTGTAACGCCTTCTACTTTGTTGGCAACGCTTCGAACCATTGATTCTATGTGGACGAATCAAAAACAACAAGAAAACGCGTATGAAATCGCAAGACAAGCTGGAGCTTTGTATGATAAATTCGATGGTTTTGTTACTGATTTAGTTAAAATCGGCAAAAAAATGGACGAAGCAAAAACCGAATACGAAGGAGCCATGAATAAATTAGTAGACGGAAAAGGGAATCTGATAACAAGCGTTCAGAAATTGAAAATAATGGGTGCAAAAGCTAAAAAATCTTTACCTGATGCTATTCTTAATAGAGCAAATTCTAGTTTAGAAAATTTAGACGAGGAATAGAACAAAGGAAATCTTATGATTTTCATCTTTGCAACCTTAAAAACATTCAAATTTTAAAAATTTACTTTGCGCACTTTGCGTTTCAAAAATATGATTATCGAAAGCTTACAAAACGAAAAAATAAAAAACCTCAACAGATTAATTACAGACAATAGGTTTCGAAAGAAATCTGGTGTTTTTGTAGTGGAAGGGAAACAAGAAAATGAACGTGCTTTGCAATTTGGATTTGAAAATGTAGAATTTTTTATTTGCGAATCTATTTTTGGCATCAATCATCCAGAAGGTAAAATACATTTTGTTTCCACCCAAGTTTATGAAAAACTAGCTTACAGAGGAACTTCTGAAGGAATTATCGGCATTTACAAAACCAAAGAATTTGATTTAAAAAATTATCAGCCAAAAGACAATGCTTCAGTTATTGTAGTAGAATCTGTAGAAAAACCAGGAAATCTAGGCGCAATTTTGAGAAGTTGTGAAGCTTTTGGAATAGATGCATTAATTGTTACCGATTCTAGAGTAGATTTTTACAACCCAAACGTTTTACGAAGTAGTGTAGGTTGTTTTTTTGGAATGAACATATTCTCTGCGACCAATGAAGAAACTTTGGCGTTTTTACAAGAGAATTGTTTCAAAATCTACACCACGTTTATGGATGAAACCGCCGAAGATTTATACAAGAAAAACTTCAATGAAAAATCTGCTTTATTTTTCGGAACGGAACATTCTGGATTAAGTGATTTTTGGCTTCATAAAGGTGAAAACATTCTCATCCCGATGTCTGGAACTATAGATTCGCTTAATCTAAGCAATGCAGTGGCTATTTCCTGCTACGAAATACTGAGACAAAAACTCTCTAAATAAAAAACCGCCTTGTTTTCACGAGGCGGTTTTGTTTGTAATTAATTTCTTAATTATTTTTTCACAGCTTCTTCTACTTTAGCTGCTCCTTCTTTCACTTCTTTAGCTGCACCTTTTACTGCATCTTTAGCTTCAGCAGAAGCGTTTTTAGCAGCGTCTTCCACTTTAGCAGCAGCTGAATCTACTACAGCAGCAGCAGAGTCTACAGTTACCGCAGCAGAATCTACCATTGCAGTTGCAGCAGAATCTACAGTTTCAGTTGTTTCAGTTGTTTCTTTTTTGTTACAAGCAACTAATGCTAAAGCAGCTACAGCTGCTACGAATAATGATTTTTTCATAATAATAAATTTAATTTAAGGGTTTAAAAAATTTGTTTGTTTCATTTTGTTGATACAAATGTATAACCACTCCGAAAATATAATTTGAAAATTCATTGTAAATATCTTTGTAAAGAGATTTTACAAAAAAATAAGATTGATAATCAGAAAATTAAATATTTTAAATCAAAATTAAATTCAATTTCTACAACTTATAAATACAAAAAAACATCTAAAAAAAAATTAGATGACTAACTATTTAATTTTACATTTGCAATAATAAAAAAAACGCTCCTCTGTGAGGAACGTTTTAGTTTTTTTCTGTTGAGAAAAATTATTTTGCAGCTTCTTCAACTTTAGCAGCAGCTGAATCAACAGTTGCAGCAGCAGAATCAACAGTTGCAGCAGCAGAGTCAACAGTAGCAGCAGCAGAGTCAACAACAGCAGCAGCAGAATCTACAGTTTCAGTAGCTTCAGTAGTTTCAGATTTTTTACAAGCAACAACAGCTAATGCAGCGATAGCTGCTACGAATAATGATTTTTTCATAATAAATTAATTTAATTAAATTGTTTAAAAATTGTTTTGTTCACTTTTAACAGAGCAAAGATAGGGTCATAGAAAAAATTTGTTTTAGAAAATTAATTGTAATATATTTGTAAAATAGTTTTACAAAAAACTTATACTGATAATCAAACACTTAAATAATCTTATAAGATTTTGGCAGATTTAGATTTATTGCATTTCGAGCAATTAAAAGCAGAAGTTCAGGCGGAATATCTTAAAAATCACCATCCTTCCTACGATGAAATTTCGAAGTGGAAAGGAATTGATATTATTTATTTTCAAGAGGATTTACGAAAAAAAGCTAAGGGAAACATTAGCGAAAAGTCTTTCTATACTTATTTCAAGACGGTTCCTTCTAGCAAATTACCAAGAATAGACATGCTCAATTTATTGGCCATCTATGCTGGGTATCAATCTTGGTATGATTTTAAGAAAAATCATCTTTTTGCCAATGAAATTATTTCTGAACATGAAAAACCATCAGAAATTATCATTGCAGATGAAGAAAAATTAGAAATTTCTACTGAAAAACCAACAGAATCAGCATTTTCAACACCTGAAAAAGCTATTCCAAATATTGAAAAAACTACCACAGCAGAAATTCAACCATCTCTTGAGGAAACAAAAACAACCGTTGCAACATCTACATCTTCACAAAGGATTTTCAAAAATCCATTCATAAACCTTATAAAACAATATTTTTGGCTCATTTCTTCTGTAGTATTAATGACTATGGTCTTGATTTTAGTTTTTTGGCAAAGAATTTTTGCAACAGACTATAAATTCACTTTTATAGATGCTGATAGAAATACAAAAATAAAGGACATCATAGAAATAAGAGTTTTAAAAGAAAATGAAACTCCTATTAGATATATTATCAATTCTGGCAAAGATATTGAAGATGATGAATTAGGTGTTTTTAGATTTCCAACTCAAAGTAAGACTTTGGCTATGGAAGTCAATTCACCTTTTTACAGAAAGGATACTATTTATAGAAATCTAGATCCTGCAAGAACTAATGAAACAATAGAATTAGAGCCAGATGTTTATGCACAAGCGTTGTACTACTATTCTACCAATGACATTAGCAAAAAGAGAGAAGAATTAGATAAAATCATTAGTAAAAATGCTTTAATTTATCAAGTTTTCGATAATGAAACGTATGGCGTAGAAACCTTAGACAAACAAAAATATATAGGACTTGTCACGACACCAACTACTTCTTTGAAAAATTTTAAAATGATAGAGACTAAAGTGAGTCCAGAAACTAAAAAAATAATCCTTATTAAATTTAAAATACAACCTGATGAAATCACTAAATAAAAATGTAATCTTTGCTTTAATCCTAGCATTAATGACGATTATTGCTTGTAAAAAAGAGCAGCCAAAAAGTGATATAGATGTATTAAGAAACGGCAATAATGAAGATGTATATTCTACCACAAAACTAGACAGTGCGCAAGCTATAGCAAGTATAACTCAGCAAAAACTGCAAGAATTATACGATATTTCTGCATTATATTCTTCTGGAAATAAAAATACGGCAATTGACTCACTAAATTATGAGCAAATTCAAGGATATTTTGTAAAAAAAGATTCGGCGAACGTAATGGGACTTCTGAAAGAACTTGACAGCCTGAAAGTAAAACTGGTTAAAGTAAAAAACCTTAGCATCAATACTGAAATCAATGGAAAAGACACCTTAGATTATGCTAATTATACGGTAGAATATAAAGATAGAGACCAAAGAATGATTGGCGAATTCAATAAAAAATCTCAATATAAACTCTTGAAATCTCCTGTGAATTTCAAAAAAGAATTCAAATTTTATTTTGTAGAAATTGATGTACAACCAAAAGACAGCACTTCTGTAGGCGTAACCAAATAATCCAATTTTACATCTTGTAAAGAAACATCATCAATAGAATAAGTCGGCGAGAAATAATTCACGCCGATTTTTTTTGCATCATGATTAATTCCTGCAAAAAATTGGTCGTAAAAGCCTTTTCCATAGCCTATTCTATTTCCTAATGTATCGCAATACAATAGTGGTGTAATTACATAATCAAAAGCATCAGATTCATTTTCATTAGATTCTGGCTCTAGAATTCCCCACGAATTTTGCAAAAAAACAGTGTCTGGTTTAATATGAATAGAAATAATCTTATTCCCAACCATTTTTGGAACGAAAACCTGAATATTTCTTTCAAAAAAATAATTGATAAAGATTTTAGTATTGATTTCGTTCAATTTTTCAATTGGAAAAAAAATGTGAACTTTCTGATTTTCAATTACATTAAATTGTAAAACGAAATTTTCAAATATTTTCTGAGATAATGACAAGACCTCATCTTTCGACAAGGTCTTTCTCAAATCCATATATTTTTTACGTAAATCTTTTTTAAGCATTTTAGATTTCCTTTACCGATATAATTTTCACTGGACAAGCTTTTGCTGCTTTTTCACATGGTTCATACGCATCAGGAATCGGTGTTTTAAGCGTAAAGAAGCCTTTCTTATCAGCAGATTTCAATAAAACAGATTTTCCGTCTTTCTTAGACATACGGAAATATTCTGGCGCAAACTCCGCACAGTAATTACAGCCAATGCATTTATCTCTTTGTAGTGTAATAATTACCATTATAACTTAATTAGTGTGAGTAAGCTCCTTCATCTACATTATTCTGTTGTGTACCAGGCTCTTCTACTTTTACAATTTTGTATAATTTATCAGATGGACGAACTCTAAATTCTGTTTTAAAGGTAACCACATCAGATTTCGAAGCTTTAGTAGCCCCTTCTTTACCATCTACCATCATATGTTCAATTACAATTTCTTGAGAACCTGTAGTTGGTCCTTGAATCAGAACTCTATCTCCTATACTTAAATCATAGGCTTCAATTAAAAATTCTGCAATATTTGATTTTGGATAGAAATGTCTTCCTTTACCAATGTAAATTTTCTTTTGCGTAGCGCTACTTCCAGAGTTTGGTGACCATTCTCCTAATTCTTGACCAAGATAATAACCACTCCAGAAACCTCTGTTGTAAACCGTTTCCAACTGCTTCATCCAAACTTCTACTTTCTCTGCAGAAAAAGTTCCATCAGCAATGCTATCAATGGCTTCTCTGTAACATTTAGTCACAGTTGCTACATATTCTGGCGCTCTTCCTCTTCCTTCGATTTTTAAAACTTTTACACCAGCATCTACGATTTGGTCTAAAAATCCTATCGTACAAAGATCTTTAGGAGACATCATGTATTCATTATCTAATTCTATTTCGAAGCCAGATTCTTGGTCAATAACCGTATATTTTTTTCTACAATTTTGTTTACAAGCTCCTCTGTTTGCTGAAGAATTATGAGAATGAAGACTCAAATAACATTTCCCAGAAACCGCCATACAAAGTGCACCATGGCCGAAAATTTCTATTTCTACTAAATTTCCAGAAGGTCCTTTGATTTGTTCTTTTTCAATTTGAGAACAGATTTTTTTGATTTGAGTAATAGAAAGTTCTCTACTCATCACCATCGTATCTGCAAAAAGTGCATAAAACTTAACCGTTTCTATATTGGTGATATTAATCTGAGTAGAAATATGTACTTCCATGCCTATTTGTCTTGCATAAGCAATTACCGCCTGATCCATTGCAATTACCGCAGTAAGATCTGCTTCTTTTGCTTTATCAAGCAAAGTTTTGATGATGGATAAATCGTGGTCGTAAATAATGGTATTAAGAGTAAGATAAGTTCTCACTCCTTTTTCTTTACATCTTCTAGAAATTTCTGGCAAATCTAAAATTGTAAAGTTCATAGAAGCTCTAGCTCTCATGTTGAGCTGTTCTACACCGAAATATATTGAATCTGCACCATTATCTAATGCTGCTTGTAAAGAAGTAAAATCTCCTGCTGGAGCCATTAATTCTATTCTTCCGCTTTTTGTCATTCTAAAATGTAAAATTTTTTGCAAAGATATGTTTTTTAGAATTATTCTAAAAAGCTTATAATAGATAGATTCGATTTATACTAATATCTTATTTTCTTTTTACTTAAAACATAAAATAAGACTATAAAAAATAGAACTATAAAAAATAAAGTAGTCCACATGATTACTAAAATTAATGGTTTTGTTAATATTCAAATTTACTTCAACCTATCTTTGGATTCAATACGTAAATTGTATGATATTCAATTACAATTCTAAAATTTTCTTAAACTCGTTAAACTTTGTTAAAAGTGTAACACTAATAATTTAGTGAACACTAATTTTGCATTAAATTTGTTATACTTAAACTATAAAAGAAGAATTAACAATGAAGAACAGTTTAAAACAATTATTACCTTTTGCTGTTGTAGGTATATTATCTGGTGCCACAACTTTTGGTGCAATAGAGTATTTCAAAACGAATGAAAATAACAGCGATTTTTCTTATTTCCATACTGCAAATGATAATGTAAAATTCGCAGGAATAAATTCCGCAAACGTGGGCGATGATTTTGTAAAAGCTGCAAAAACGACAGTTCCTGCAGTGGTTACCATTAAAAATTATCAATCCAGAAGTTCAAGTTCAAACAGAATGTCAGAACAAGACTTATTTGAACAATTTTTCGGAAATCCTTTTGGAAATCAAAGACAAAACCAAAAACAACAGCAACCACCTAAAGATGTTCCTTCTGGATTAGGAAGTGGCGTGATTATTTCACCAGACGGTTACATTATTTCTAATAACCACGTAGTTGCAGGTGCCAATAAATTAGAAGTTATTCTAAGTAACAAGAAAAGTTACGTAGCCAATCTTATTGGAACAGACCCAAGTACAGACATCGCTCTTCTAAAAATTGAAGAAAAAGGTTTGCCTTATCTTAATTTTGCCAATTCAGATTTAGTAGAAGTAGGACAATGGGTTTTAGCAGTAGGAAATCCACTGGGTTTAAATTCTACCGTTACCGCAGGTATTGTTTCAGCTAAAGGAAGAAGCATAGACTTGCTAAGTCAACAATCTAGAACTCCTATTGAAAGCTTCATTCAAACAGATGCAGCGATTAATCCAGGAAATTCTGGTGGTGCTTTGGTTAATGTAAACGGAGACTTAATCGGCATCAACTCTGCCATTTCTTCTAATACAGGTTACTATGAAGGCTATGGTTTTGCGGTTCCTGCTAACTTAGCTAAAAAAGTAGTTGAAGACATTAAAAAATTCGGTTTGGTACAAAGAGGATTCTTAGGAGTTGTAAGTTTAGACCTTTCTGATGACAGACAAGTTGCCGCTTATAATCAAAGTCAAAAAGCCAACATCAAAGCAAGTAGCGGAATTATGATTACTGAAATCACTGAAAATAGCGGTGCTGAAGATGCTGGATTAAGAAAAGGAGATATTATCAAAAAAATAGATAATTCTACCATAGAAACTTTCGCGGATTTATCTGCTGCAGTTGGTAGCAAAAGACCTGGAGATAAAGTTATGGTAACTTATATTAGAAATGGTAAATCTTATACTGAAACCGTAACGCTTAAAGACCAAAAAGGAGGAACTTCATTCCGAAGCAAAGCAGATTTATCTGTTACGGAAAAAATTGGTGGTGAATTCGAGGTTTTAAGCGACCGTTTTAAAACTGATTATGGTTTAAATAGCGGTGTAATTGCAAGAAATATAGTAGAAGGTGGTGAGTTAGAAAGAATAGGAGTTTATGACAATTACATCATTATAGAAGTCAACGGAAAACCTGTAAATTCACAAAAAGATGTAGAAAAAATCTTAGATGGATATAAGGGAACTGTACAAATAAAATACGTAGACGAATACGGTAGAATGTACACCAGAGGTTTTAAAATGCCTTAATCATAGTTTTATAAATTCCAAAGAAAAAGCCTTTCAAAAAATTTTGAAAGGCTTTTTTTATTTAGATTTAGGAAATTCTTTCCTTTTATTTCGTTCGTAAATTACTTCTACTATTTTTCCTCCTAACCATGCAAAAGGAAAATATACAATGAAGATTAAAATTTTATAAAATGTAGGATGATAAGGGAAAACAATAATATCTAACATGGCTATAAATAGCAAAATGAAGCCAATAAGAATCGCATAAGCTACTTTAGCATACTTTACAATAATTGCCGTAATAACTCCACCAATTGTTGCTCCAAATCCTGAAGAAAGAAGTAAAGTCCAGAAAAAACCTGGCTTATTTTCTACACTTTTCAACAATTCCCACCAATGTTCAAACGGAAAAAAACCTTCATAATTCACCCATGATGAATTAATTTTTACACCCAGCGAAATAATGACTCCTGCCATCGCCAAGCCACATAAAACGCCTAATGTATTTCTTAAAAAATTCATGTCTTAGAACTGATGTGCAATCATAGAAATTTCTACACTCACATTTTTGGGTAAACAAGAAACCTCTACTGTTTCTCTTGCTGGATAATTTCCTCCTTCGAAATAAGATGCATAGATTTCGTTCATCACTGCGAAATCATCCATACTCTTTAAGAAAATAGTAGATTTTACTACATTTCCGAATCCCATTCCTGCTTCTTCTAAAATGGCTTTTAGATTTTTCATCACTTGGTGTGTTTCTATTTCTATTCCATCCAATAAATTCCCAGTAGACGGATCAATAGGGATTTGACCAGAAATATAGAGAACGCCATTTACAAGGTTAGCTTGTGAATACGGACCAATTGCAGCGGGTGCATTGTTAGTAGAAACTATCTTCTTCATATTTTTGTAAAATTATCATGCAAAGATAAAATTTCTGAACAAATAAAAAATAGTGTTCAGAGATTCCTTCGTTTTTTAGAAAGTACTGCCACTTTGTTGGAAACTTCTTTCCTTGTATTTTACAGCATCTTTTAAAATATTTGCTTTTATACTGATAAAGAAATCATATACTTTATATTGACCAAAAGGCACCCAATTAAAGGTAAAAGAGAAACTTCTTTGGTCTCTAGAAAATCCTAATCTGGTGTACGCTAAACTTTTTGAAACAAAATCATAATGCGTGTTTCCGCTTAAACTCCAATAAGGTGTAAGTTTTACGCTACCATCTAAACCTAGTGAAGCTACACTTTTCCCAAATCTGGTATTGTTTTTAGAATAACCATAATTGGCATTAAGATTCAAAGTCCAAGGTTGATTAAATCGGGAGTAATTATCTTGGTCAAAATAATAGACTTCGTTTCGTATTTCTCCTTTGGTTTTATACTTGGTTGCTAAATCTTCTTTTTTTCCAAAAGTTTCATTGTTCAGAGGGAAAGAAAAATTCATGCTGAAACTCTGGATATTAAAATGTCCAAAATTCTCAGTTCTAATACCGTTTTCCTGACCTGGAATAAATACAATTTGATAAGGATCTATCGAAACATTAGAATTGACACTTAATTTATTTTGGAAGAAAGAAGTCTGTGTACTAATCGAAATCAATGACCATTTGTATTTATCTGCAGCAAAATTATAACCTCCAGAAATATTTAAACTTTCAAAAATTTTAACTTTTTTGGTTCCTGTAGAATCGGTTTTACTTCTCACCTTCATCTCTAAGTTGTTATTGATATTGAAACCAATAGACTGTGTTAAACCTTGATTAGGTGAACCAAACATCCCTCCTTCGAAAATAGAATAAGTGGTTAAAACGCCTCTTTCGTCATAATAACTTTTGAAATATCCAAACTTTGGATCTCCAAAATCTGGAGAATACGTAAACCCAATACTCGGAGTTACCATGTGTCTGATGGCTTGAATTTTAGATTTTTCACCAAATTTCAACATTCCATACAAAACGGTTTGCAAACTTGCAGATGTAGAAAACGTAGAATAACCCGTCAAATTTTTATTCAAATTCCTTTCTAAAGTATTGGTAACTGGATTATAGTTCTTGCTAATCGTTTTAGTAGTTGCTACGTTATCAATATTAGCGCCTAATGAAAACGTAAAAAACTTAGCAACAGTCGTGTTCGTAGCGAGCGCAATGTTATTTTTAGCACCAGTTTGCAAATTATCCCACATGGTTTTGGTGAATAAATCATCATTTTTCACCCCAGAAACATAGTTGCTGAATTGCAATCCAGTATTTACGGTAATGTTTTCTAACATCCCCGTTCTAATTCCTGTTTTTGGTTTAAATAAATAAAACTGATTGGTAGAAACATTCAGCTGTGGCAATCTAATATCGGTAAGTCCCGTAGTAAAGT
This sequence comes from Cloacibacterium sp. DMC96, assembly GCF_056313765.1. Taxonomy (NCBI): domain Bacteria; kingdom Pseudomonadati; phylum Bacteroidota; class Flavobacteriia; order Flavobacteriales; family Weeksellaceae; genus Cloacibacterium; species Cloacibacterium sp. DMC96. The sequence goes on from NZ_JBQUZQ010000002.1 coordinate 198,283, forward strand.
TTTGCGAATAACTACCTGTTCCCGTGATAGTTATCGGTAAATTCAAAAATCTTTTGGTAAAGCTCACCGTAGAGTTTTGTTGTGCATTTAGAGCACTTTGGTTAAAAATATGGGAATTATTAACCGTGTTATTGTAGAATTTGTTACTCGTAATATTTACAGATGCCGAAAAATTAAAAAACGGATTGGCTTTAGTATCTTGAGTATGTGTCCATGCAATATTATAAACACTGCTTTTGGTATAATTTTCTAGACCTTTTATTCCTCTGATGGTAGTTCCTATTTCTCCTCGGAAAGAACCATTGTACTTATAATTTTTTCGATAAGTTACTTCTGGTCTGAAGTTCCAACTTCCCTTAGTATAATAATCAAAGTAGGTTTTCACATCAAAATGCTCCCCAATTGGCAAATAATACCCCAAACTATTCAAGAAAAATCCCACGTCTTGTCTTTCCCCAAAACTCGGAATAAGAATTCCCGCCATTCTTTTTTCAGAAAACGGAAGAATCGCAAATGGTAGAATAAGTGGTGTAGGAACTTGCTCTATATACATCTGTATAGGCCCCGTAATTAATTTAGAATTCTCTTTTCCCTTTACCAATTTAATATCTGGCGCAAGCAAATAATAATCTGCTATGGTATCTTTTTTCTTAAGGAAATATTCGTCTGTAGTATATTTTCCTCTCTTGAGATAAAAAACAGAGTCATTTACTTTTTTGGTTATTTCTGCTACAATTACACCTTCACTTTCTTCGGTTCTCGCGTTATAAGCAATGGCTTGTTTGGTTTTATAATTGTAGCTGAATTCGGAATATTCATATTTTTTACCACCTTGAGTTGCTACAGCAGGTTCTGTAATTTTTCCTATAGAATCTACTTTTCCTCTTGCAAAAATCAGTCCTTTGTCCCAATCTATTTGGATATAATCTGCATTAATCTTCATATCTTGATATGAAACTTCTGCATTTTTATTGAGATAAGACATTTTTTTCGGAACTTCGTTTCTAATATTATCCGCTTTAGAACGTACAATATCATCTATTTGTTCTTTTTCTATTTTTACGGTATCTGTTTTGGAAACAGCAGTTACCTTATCACTATTTTTAGGCGCATTTTCTAGCTTATTTTGTGCTAAAAAATTGTTAAAAATTAGGATAATTAAAATTTGTAAGGTATTTTTGAGACCGTTTTTAATCAATGGAGTGTATAATTTCAGGCTCCAAAATTAATAATTTTTAAAAAATGAAAACGCATAAACACGCATTTAATATAATTTTAACAGTATTATTTTTAATTTTCGCTCAATTAGGCGCACAAAAGAAGTTTGTTATTGTATTAGATGCCGGTCACGGCGGTTCTGATGTGGGAGCAACTAGAAAATACGAAAACATAGGATTAGTACAAGAAAAAGACGTTACACTAGGCATTGTATTGAAGCTAGGCAGAATGCTCGAAAAAAATAAAGATTACAAAATTATTTACACCAGAAAAATAGACGAATATCCTTCTCTAGCAGATAGAACAGACCTTGCCAATAGAAGTCATGCCGATTTATTTATCTCTGTACATTGTAATGCAAGCACTAAATCTACACCTTACGGAACAGAAACTTATGTACAAGGTCCAGACCAGAACAAAACCAATTTAGAAGTTGCCAAAAGAGAAAATGACGTAATTTTCTTGGATGATAAAGACCGCGAAAGATTCGCTTCTTACGACCCAACTTCTCCAGAATCTTTAATTGCATTAAGAATTCAGCAAAGTAAATACCTAGAAAGCAGTTTGATTTTTGGCGGTTTTGTAGAAGAAAATTTCGTGAAAAAAGATAAAAGATATTCTAGAGGGGTGATGCAGAAAAACCTTCACGTACTACGTCTTAATGCGATGCCATCTGTTTTAATAGAAACGGGATTCATCAGTAATGCTGAAGAGGCGGAATATTTAGCTTCTGACAAAGGTCAAGATGAAATTGCAGAATCTATTTACGACGCAATTACCAGCTACAAAAAACGCATCGATAGAAACCAGAAAAAAATAGTAGAAGAACCGAAAGAACTTCCTCTTAAAAATGATTTCAGAATTCTTTTGATGAGCACTCCAAACAAATATGCAGTTGGAGATCCCGCTCTCAAAGGACTTAATTACATCTTAACCATCAAAGAAAATGGTTTGTACAAATATTACTACAGCGTAACTAATTTCGCTTCTATTAAAGAAAACAACCTTAAAACCGCTAAAGATGCTGGATTTAGAAATGCCACTGCTGTAAGTTTTATTCCTAACCAAGACATGAACACTGGCTACTATAGATTAGAAGTCTACACCGGAAAAGATAAATTACCTAGCTCTTCCCCAATATTAAAACTATTAAAAGACGTAGAAAGAGTAAAAGCTAATGGCATATTTTACTACACTTATGGCAATGTAAAATCTCTAGAAGCGGCCACTAAACTTCAAAAAGACCTTGAAGAAAAGGGGATTACCAATACTACAATAGAAAAAGTTTATAAATAATCAAGAAAATTTTGCGAGTTCTAAAAAAGTTCTTATTTTTGCACGCACAAAAAAAGAATGGCCTATTCGTCTAGTGGTTAGGACTCAAGATTTTCATTCTTGCAACAGGGGTTCGATTCCCCTATAGGCTACAAATTTTAAAAAATTTTAAAAAATAATTTGCAAATTAAAAAATAGTTTTTATCTTTGCACCCACATTTCAGAAACAATTATGGCAAATCATAAATCAGCACTTAAGAGAATCAGACAATCTGAGAAAAGAAGATTGAGAAACAGATACTATCACAAAACTGCTAGAACAGCTGTGAAAGTATTAAGAAATGAAGAAAACAAAGCAGCTGCTTCAGAGCAATTGCCGAAAGTAATCTCTTTATTAGACAAATTAGTAAAGAAGAATATTATTCACAAAAACAAAGCTGCTAACTTAAAAAGCAAGTTAACTAAACACGTTAACAAGTTAGCTTAAGAATAAATTTCTGGCCCGTTCGTCTATCGGTTAGGACTCAAGATTTTCATTCTTGCAAGAGGGGTTCGATTCCCCTACGGGCTACCAAAATCCTCAGAAAATTTCTGAGGATTTTTTTTGTTTTAAAAATTTCATACCTTTGAGAATATGAAAATTCTAATATTAAACGGAGCCAATCTCAATCTTCTAGGAACTCGTGAGCCAGATATCTATGGAAGTACTTCAATGGAAGATGTTTTAACACATTTAAAATCTGAGTATTCTCAACACGCTATTGAATATTTCCAGTCTAATTTTGAAGGGGAAATCATCGGGAAAATTCAAGAAAATAACTTTGATGCTCTTATTATTAATCCTGGCGCTTTTACCCATTATTCTTACGCCATAGCAGATGCGCTTAAAAACCTTAGGAAACCCAAAATAGAGGTTCACATTAGCAATATTTATCAACGTGAAGAATTCAGGCAGAAATCAGTTACCGCAGCTTATACAGATGCTGTTCTCTCCGGTTTTGGTACAGAAGGCTACAGAATAGCAATTATTCATTTAATTTCTACAATACAATAAAAAAAATCCTCAGCGTAAACTGAGGATTTTATATTTAGGCATTTCTCTTTTTTACAATTGAGGACCAGCTGCAACTAATCTTCTACCTTCTTCTGTATCGCAGTATTGTTCGAAGTTTTTGATATATCTAGCTCCTAAATCTTTAGCTTTTGCTTCCCATTCGCTAGCATCAGCATACGTGTTTCTTGGATCTAGAATTCCTTCAGTTACATTTGGTAAAGAAGTAGGAATTTCTAAATTCATAATTGGAACTACATTTTTAGGTGCACCCTCTATAGAACCATCTATAATTGCATCAATAATTGCTCTAGTATCTTTAAGAGAAATTCTCTTACCAGTACCATTCCAACCTGTATTTACTAAATAAGCTTTAGCTCCGTGTTCTTTCATTTTACCAATTAATGTTTTAGAATACATTGTTGGGTGTAATGTAAGGAAAGCTTCACCGAAAGCTGGAGAGAATGAAGGCTCTGGAGAAGTGATTCCTCTCTCTGTTCCTGCTAATTTAGATGTATAACCGCATAAGAAGTGGTATTGAGCTTGATCATCACTTAAAATAGATACTGGAGGCAATACTCCGAATGCATCTGCTGATAAATAAACGATTTTTTTAGCGTGACCAGCTTTAGAAGGAAGTACAATTTTATTAATATGATAGATTGGGTAAGAAACTCTAGTATTTTCTGTAATAGAATTATCTTTATAGTCTATTTCACCATATTCGTTTACCACTACGTTTTCTAATAAAGCATCTCTCTTAATCGCTCTGAAAATGTCTGGTTCTTTTTCTTCAGTAAGGTCAATTACTTTTGCGTAGCAACCACCTTCATAGTTAAATACACCATTATCATCCCATCCGTGTTCATCATCACCAATTAAATATCTTTTTGGGTCTGCAGAAAGTGTAGTTTTCCCTGTACCAGAAAGTCCGAAGAATAATGCTACATCACCTTCTTCTCCTACGTTTGCAGAGCAGTGCATAGAAGCCATTCCTCTTAATGGAAGATAGTAGTTCATCATGGCAAACATCCCTTTCTTCATCTCACCTCCATACCAAGTTCCTCCAATAATTTGAATTCTTTCTGTAAGGTTAAACATTACAAAGTTTTCAGAATTTAATCCTTGAGCCTGCCAATCTGGATTTACTGTTTTAGAACCATTCATCACGATGAAATCTGGAGTTCCGAAGTTTTCTAACTCATATAATGATGGTCTAATAAACATATTTGTTACAAAATGAGCTTGCCATGCTACTTCCATTACAAATCTTACTTTAAGTCTTGTATCTGGATTGGTACCACAGAATGCATCTACTACATATAATTTTTTAGAAGAAGAAAGCTGTTCTAAAACTAATTCTTTACAAGATTTAAAAATCTCTGGAGTTGTAGGGAAATTAACTTTTCCGTCCCAACAAATAGTATCTTTTGTTACATCATCTTTTACGATATATCTATCTTTAGGTGATCTACCTGTGAAAATACCCGTTTTTACAGCAACTGCGCCTGATTCTGTAAGAGCTCCCTTTTCAAAACCTTTATTTTTAGCAGACATTTCTGCTTTAAAAAGTTCTTCATAGGTTGGATTATACACTACTTCGTGATAACCTGTAATACCTAGATCATGTAGCTCTTGAATGATTTTAATGTTTTTCATAACTAAAATATTATTGTTCATATTTTTTTGTATTACAAAATTAGCAAAAGTATATAGTTTTATTAAATCATAAATTATGACTTTAGTCACTGAAATTCGTCATAGATTTTATTTTCAAAATATTGAAAATCAATATATTAAATTTTTCCATTCTATGATATTTCTAAAATTGCGCTCAAAAAAGTAATTTTTGTAATCCCCAAATTTTGAAGCTAGAACGAAATCTCCGCCCCAAGCTCCCAAACTTTTAATGAAACTTGGGCAGTCTTGAAAGTGTTTTTCTTTGGCTGTTTTCATTCCTAAAAATTCACTTAACTTACTCTCATGCAATATCATAAGGTTAGAAAACTCTTCCAAGGTTTCACATTGTAGTACTTTTTGAGTAATTTCTGAAAAGTCAGTTCTTAAATCTAAAGATTTTTTTTGAGACTGAAAAGCTCTTATTCCTTCTCTGCTATCTTGCTTTTGGTTTAAATGAATGAAGATTAAATCATCAGTAAAACTAGGATTGAATTCTACTCTTTCTACTTTTCTAGGGCTATTTTGATAAAGAATGGCAGACTTTTCTTGAGCCACAGCTATATCATAACCACTTCCACCCAAAGAAAGTTCATTAAGAAGAAAAGCATCTATATGAGACCACTCTGCTAAATTATTCATCAATGTAGAACTACTCCCCAATCCATAATTCGCGGGGAACTGTAAATTAGTAGTAATCTTATACGTAGAATCGCTATGAAATTTTTCTGTAGAAAGTTTCTGTACGTTTTGAAGCACTTTAAGAATAAATGCTGCGCTTTCAGGAAGGTTGGTTTGTACAATTTCCCAATTTTTATAATCTATTTGGATAGAAAGCCAAGGTTTGTTCTCATGCAAAGCCTCCCAAAAAACCATGGAAGCACCATCTTTTTCTTCTTCGTAATAAAAATCTTGCCCCAATTGAGTAGGTACTGCTAAAGCTAAAGCTCCATCTAATACAAAATATTCTGAAGTAATCAGTAATTTGCCTGGTGAAAATATGTGATTTTTCAAAGGATTTTATTTTTAACAAAAATAAAAAGAAAAAGCCACAAAAAAATTTGTGGCTTACTTTATTTTAAATTGCAGATGCAACTGTTACTTCGGAGTTAATCTTCTTTATCAGTCCTTGCAAAGTTTTTCCTGGTCCTACTTCTACAAAATTTGTAGCGCCTTCTTTAATCATGTTTTGTACAGACTGTGTCCATTTTACAGGTCCTGTTAACTGAGCAATCAGATTTTTCTTAATTTCATCTGGATCTGTAACTGCAGTCGTTGTAATATTCTGATAAACCGGAATGGTTGCTTTTCTAAATTTTGCATTTTCTATTGCTGCAGCGAGTCTTTCTTGTGCGGGTTGCATTAAAGGTGAATGAAACGCACCATTTACAGGTAAAATTAATGCTCTTTTCGCACCAGCTTCTTTCATAGCGTTACACGCTTCTTCTACCGCTTTGGTCTCACCAGAAATTACCAATTGTCCTGGACAGTTGTAATTCGCTGGGACTACAATTCCATTAATTGACGCACAAATTTCTTCCACCTTAGCATCATCTAAACCTAGAATTGCTGCCATAGAAGATGGATTAACATCACATGCTTCTTGCATCGCCAAAGCTCTTTCTGAAACCAGTTTAAGTCCATCTTCAAAACTTAAAACTCCATTAGCAACTAATGCTGAAAATTCTCCTAAAGAGTGTCCTGCTACCATTTGAGCTCCTGTTCCGTCTATTGCTTTTACAGCAGCCACAGAATGAATAAATATTGCTGGTTGAGTAACTTTTGTTTTTTTAAGGTCTTCATCAGTTCCCTCGAACATGATTTTTAGTATATCAAAACCTAGAATTTCATTACTGAAATCCATGAGGTCTTTAATTTCTTTTCTACTATCATAGAGTTCTTTTCCCATTCCTACGAACTGAGAACCTTGCCCTGGAAATACAAGTGCTTTCATAATTTTTTTCGATAAAATTTGAGTCTTATTCTTCTTTTGTTTAGTATTAGTTTTCGCTATTAAGGAACTAATCTCACTACTCTGTAACCCTGGTTCACGTATGCACCGTTTTTGTTTCGTACAAATTCAAACTTGGTAGCCAATTGGGTTTGAGTTTTATTCATTTGCTTAAACAATTCTCCCTTGCTGTTTTCTCTGGTCAACATATCATTCACTACGTCAAAACCAATTACAGCATACTTAGAAGGTGCTTTGCAATATTTTTTCTTATAATCTGCGAGAACTTCTTTTTCGAAGTCACCGTCTGTGTTTATTTTTCTATCCATCAAATACACCAAGCTCGCATTGCTGAGTTCGGCAATATTTTTTTCAAAAGATGGATGGTAATACATACTGAATGATTTCATTCCGCTGGTTTCTTTAGCCAAGTCAATGATTCTTTTTGAAAAATCACTTCCTGCATCATCATTATCATTTGCCAAAATAGCAATCACTGGAGCGGTTTGGCCGGTCATCATATTCGTATCTAACTGAATATCTTCAGAAGAATTCACTACGGTGATGTTTGCATTTTTCAACTGACCTTCTAATTGTTTCTTCATATAATTGGCATACGTCTTATCTGCATCTGCCACGATATATATTTTTTGGTCTGAATATGCCAAAGAAACTTCTTTTACAATTCTGTCTGCAAAAACACTTTGTTCCGTTTCAATAATTACCAAATTGCTATAATTTCTAAGCTCTGGAGAATTAGCAAACGGAGCTACCACAGGAATTTTCTGAGTTTTCACATAGTCTAAAACTTCTAAAACGTTTGACTTGAAAAACGGTCCTATGATTAAGTCTGTATTATTCTGATTGATTTGCGTAAGTGAATTTTTAAAACTTGCTTCACTTCCTGCATCTATTACTTTTACATCTAGTTTTTGACCTGCTTTAGCATTTCTTTCGATGGCTAATTTTGCACCCGTTAAGAAATCAGCAGCCATACTTCTGTATTTACTATCACCATCATCAAAACCGAATGGCAACATTAAAACTACATTTAACTCATCACCAGATTTTTTAACATAAGCAGATTCTAATTTTTTAACTTTTAGAATCATTCCTGGTTTTAAACCTTCTGAAAGTTTAGGATTAAGTTCTAGCAATTGGTCTAGCGAAACATTAAATTTATTAAGAATTCCGAAAACAGTATCGCCACTCTGAACCGTGTACGTTTGGTATTCGTCTGCAACTACATTCTGAACTTCTGCTTTCTCGGTTTTCTTATCTTCTTGCCAAGTTACTGTTTCTTTAACCTTAGAATTTTGAGGTTTTTTCACATTAATGACTTCGCCGGGTTGCAATCCTTTTTCTTCTAAACCAGGATTGATGGCAAATAATTCCTCTTGAGTAAGGTTAAAACTTTTGGTAATTCTGTAATAATTATCTTTTGGCTGAATTACATAAGTTCCTTCATCTGCTTTCGGCTTTTCTATTGTCTTTTCTACAGGTTTTTCTACTGGAACTTCTGTTTTTACAAATGCATTTTGATCTGCATATTTTTTGATATTTTCAGCAGGCAAAGTTACCTCGTCACCAATTTTCATATGCTGGTCTAAGTTAGGATTCAATTTTCTTAAATCCGCTTCAGAAATATGATATTGCTTGGTAATTCCGTAAATCGTTTGCTTCGGTTGAAGAACAATTTTGCCTAATTTTTGATTGGTAGTAGCCACCGCTTTTTCAGTAGTTTTTACAACTTCTGAGTTTTTCTTAGTGATGATTAAAACATCTCCAATCGCTAATTTTCCCTCTTTGATTTGAGGATTTAGCTTCGTGAGTTCGTCTAGTGTTACGCCATATTTTTTAGAAATATTATACGGAGTATCACCTTTTGCTACAGTGTGTGTTTTCTGTGCAAAAGCTACAAAACCTATTAAAGTATATATGAATACAAGATATTTTTTCATCCTTGTTATTTAAAATGCAAAATTAATGTTTTTCGGGCTAAAATTCGCTAACAATTAAGACAGAATTTAAAACCTCCATTTCTTGGTAACAATTTTCGAGCCATTTTTCGCCGTTTTCCGCGAAAAAGACACTGAAATTGAGGCTTCTTTCTTGCCAATTATTAGCAGGGTGAATTTCTGAATACAAACGCTGAAGATAATCTATTTTATCTGCGTGAAGAATTTTTTCTGCACGTAACAATCTTTTCTTAAATTTTTGAAAAGACTTCAATTGTCTCGTTTCTTCTGCTTCTACCATATTCTTAAAGGTAACGGCGGTAAGTGAAGCTTTATTTTTTAAAATTTCGAAATTTTCTTTTAACAATTGCTCTCGGTTTTCTAAATCGGCATTCAATTCTGATTCTTTCAGCAATTTTTGATTTAAGAATTTCTGGAAATCTCCCAAAAAGTCTTGTAAGGCTACTCCAGATTTTTCTATTTTATCTAAAGTTTTCTTTCCAAGGAACAACATAGAGTTTCTGGGAACCAAAAGAGGAAATTCTACCCCAAATTTTTCAAAAACCTTTGGCATTTCTAACCAATACATAATTTCTGCATTCCCACCAATGTAAGCAATATTGGGCAAAACTTTTTCTTGAAAAACTGGTCTTAGCAAAGCATTGGGGGAGATTTTAGACCAATCTTCTGCCAATTCTTCTAAAGTAAACGTGAGATTTTTATCTACAATCTGAAATTGTTCCCCATCAAATTCTATTCTATTTCTGGTATCAGACAAGTAGAAAAGGTTAATTTCTCTAGGGTTTACTTGTACTTTCCCGTATTTCTCTGTTAGGAATTTTACATTTTCTTGAGAAAAATAATGCGTGGTTTGGTTTAGCAATTCTTCTTTGAAGATATTTTGCATTTGATTTTTGAGCAAAACATCGTCTCCATCTATCATTAAAAGTCCAAATTCTGCAAAAATTTCTTGAACCAAAATCTGTGTAGCTTCGGTAAAAGTTCTTCCTTTTTGATAAGCTTTTTTGGCAAGAAGAATAAGCTGTGTTCCGAAAACATCATCTTTAAACTCTTTTTCGAATTCTTCTAAAAAACTATTGTCTTCTATAATAATTCTGCCAACTGCACCACCAGAATTTCCTTTGACTTGATAAAATCCATTTGCAGTTTTGAAATGATTAATCTCCTCAAAATCGTGGTCTTCTGTAGCCAACCAAAAGATAGGAACAAAATTTTTATCTGAATTTTGAGTTAAAAAATCAGCCGTTTTTATGGTTTGTAAAATTTTGTAAACAAAAAATACTGGCCCAGAAAACAAATTCAGTTGATGGCCTGTAGTTACAGTAAAAGTATTTTCAGACAAGAGCAAATCTAAATTTTGCGATTGCATAGCACTTATATCTAAATGCTGATGCTGCGCTCTAAGAACTTCTACCAAAATTTTTCTTTGCTCTAATGTATAGTTATTTGCTTTTTTTTCTGCTTGTAACAGTGCGTTCTCTAAGGTAAACTTATATGCAGAAAACTGCGGAATTTCTTGTTGAAGAAAGTCCTTGATTAATTTCGGGATGGTTTCTAAATCTTGAAACAGAAATTTAAACTTCGGCATGAAGCAAATTTAGTGAAATAAATACCAAACAATTCCTAAATTCAATCGAAAATCATAAATAGGATAATTGGGAGCAGCGAATGATTTGTTTTTCATGAAAGTAGTATTGAAATGCTGCGCTTCTGCATAAATAAGCATTCTTTTTACCTTCATGTTAAAATAAGCATCTGCAATTGGTTGACCACCAATAGAAGCCGTATTTGCAGAAACTGCAAATTCATTCAATACTGGGAAATATTCTCTAGAATTAAATTTCGAGAAATAATACACTTTTATTCCAGTTTGAATTTCTGCAGCATCTTTGAACGCTTTTGCCTGATAATAAGCATTCAATCTCCCGATAAAACTAGGCATTGGATAAAGATTTTTTTCAGACAAAGCTGATTGGAAGAGCAATTTGGTATTGAAATTAAGTTTCCAATAAGAAAAAGTAGCTTCGCCACCGATTTGAGAAATATTGAGCGATGATTCACTTTGTTTTGGCTGATAATCTGCGCCGATATAGGTGTAATTTTCTATTCTAAAATAATTAGCAAAAACTGAACTTTGGAACCACTTCAGATTGACTTTACCTCCGATTTCTAAAGTGCTTTCGTTTTTAGCGTCTAAGAAATTATAATTGAAATTTTGGTAAAAAGATGGATTGATTAAATAGTTAAAACTCGGTTTAGAGGTTTGTAAATTTACATGAGCATCTAAAATATAATCTTTAATCGGTTCTAATTTCAAGTTATTTTCTGAACGAAGGAAGTTGCCAAAAGTACTTCCGTTAGAATATTCTAGATTAGATTTTAAATCCACCTTGTCCCATAATTTGATTTCTAAATTTCCAACTGCGCCAAATCTGTTTTCTTTATTGTCTAGAGGGATATTGATACCAACAATGGCTGGAAGCTCTTTGTCTGTTCCTAAATTAATCATTTGATGACGAACTCCTGCTTCTAATTTGAAAGTAGGTTTATCAAAAAGTAAGGTAAAAGTATTGCTTAAATTTTTAGAAAACTTATAAGCAGACGTTCCATAATCTTCTACAACATCTGAATTATAAAACGACTCAGAACCTTGTTGTTTATACCAATATTTATTGGCTTGATGGAAAATCGTATGTCTTACTTTAAAAGGATATTTCTCTGAATTCACAAACTGAAATTCCTGAGAGAAATAATATCTTCTGTACGAAAATCTAGAATCTGTAGAGGTAAGGTTTACGGCAAGATTTTGTCTATTATTAAAACGAGTGTCATCTCCCAAGAACAGACTTAAATCTTCTATTCCACCATTTTCTTCGTTGTTTACGTTCTGGTGAATGTAATGTGTGAAAAATCGATAACGATTATTTTTAGAATTAAAACGAGAAGACAAAATGAAATTATTAGACGACGCCAATTCTCTTTGGTAAACACCTTGAGAACGCAGTCCCATATATTCTAATGCTACATTGAAATTTTTTCCTACATTTTGAGTATAAGTAGTTTTCAAGGCTGCTCCTTGTTTCATTGCATTATGGTAGACGAAAGATGTGGTAGGCGTTTTTACATCATAATATCTGATATCATCAATTCCTAAAATGAAATGCGATTTTCTGGTAGGCAATAAAGCTAAACTTTGTTCTTTATTGACACGGAACATTAAATCTTGAAATCCAGAACCGATGTTGGCAAATTGAATTTTCCCAAAGTTGTCTTGGTTATTGTATTGTGTAAATTGATAAGATTTGTCAATCGTAAAAACGGTATCAAAAATTTTCTTTTCAGAAAACTGATTATAATACTGGTAGTCATTTATAGTTGGCTTAAAGATTTTCAAAGAATCTTTTCTTCCCTTGTCAACAATCAATGTATCCGTAGGGACATTGCTATCTGTTTTATTGACGATTTGCGCTCCAAAAAAATGTACTGCAAAAAATATGATGAATAAAGTGTATTTCATTTTAATATTTTGAAGTACAAAAGTAAGAGAATTAATGGAAATAAAAAACCCTCCGAAATCGGAGGGTTTTTATGATGAACTAAATTTAATTAGTTAGAGTAGCTTGGATTTTGTACTACTAATGAACCAGGAACATTAATTTCTGCTCTTGGAATTGGGAAAGCAAGTAAGTTGTCACCAACATTTCTTACTCTTACAGCTGCACCAGAAGTATTTCTCTGAGTGATGCCTTGTCCTCTTCTCAATAAGTCAAACATACCATGACCTTCTCCTACAAACTCTTTTTTCTTTTCTTGATAAACATCTGCTAATGTAACAGCTACAGCTGGAACATAATTTAATACTCTATTTTGTAGTAATAAATTATAATATAATAAAGCTTTTGCTGGATCTCCACCTGGCATTAACTCTGCTTCTGCACCATTTAGTAAAACTTCTTCAAATCTTACTACTTTAATATTATCAAAGGTATTAGCATATTTTCCATTTAGAACCAATCCAGTAGTTATACCTGCAAGTCTAATATCATTAGCATTATATGAACTTCTAAGCGCAGAAAGAACTTTCATGTTTCCATATCCAAGAGGAGCGTTAAGAAGTTTATAAGAAGTAGAAGTAGTTCCTAAATCACCTAAAGTCCCAATAGCTAATTCAAAAATTGAATTTTGAGCAGAGCTATTTCTGAAACTGTTAGCATAATCACCTCTACCAATTACTGAATATCTACCAGAGCTAGCAGTAATAACTTCATTTACTAATTGTCTAACTTTTGCATAATCTTTTTTGTAAAGATAATATCTAGACATTAAAACTTTTACAGATACTGTATTAAGAACTGTTTTATCTGTATAAGAATCTAAACTTGGCAACATTAAAGAAAGAGCTGTAGTGAAATCATTTTCAATCTGAGTTCTCACTTCGTCAACTGTTGCTCTAGCTTGTAATTTAGTAGGCTCATATTTAGTAGGAATTACAATACCTGTTGTCCCTCCTGAATATTCTTGTCCATAAAGTCTTAAAGCATCAAAAAATGCTAAAGCTCTAGCTGCATAAGACTGTCCTTTTAAGTAATTTTCTTTATTTTTAATTGCTGTAGGATCAGTACTTACTTTCCAAGTTAATGGAGTAGGAGATTGGTTATTAATAACTAAATTAGCTAAAGCTACCACTCTATACATTTGTGTATAAGGACCTGAAGCATAAGCGTCACTTGATAACATAGAGTAATTACTTACAGTATTATAATAACCACTCGCGTTATTAGAAAACATGTTATCACTTCTCACTTCTGAAATCATGGTGAAGTCACATCCATAATAAGAGGCACTTCTCATTGCATTATATTGTCCTCTTACCGAAGATTCTAATTCTTCAATAGAAACTAACGGTCTTTGCTCTACAGACTGGAAAAATTCTGTCTCAACAAAGTCTCTACTACATGACGCCATAGTAAGACCTATTGAAAGACATGCTATTGTATATTTTAAAATGTTTTTTCTCATTTTTATAATTTTTTAAAATTGTAAATTAAATCCTAATGAATAAGTTTTCTGAACTGGTAAATTAAGATTATTTGCAGTATTTAAGTTATTTTCTGGGTCAAATCTTAAAGTATCATCATATAGATGAGTCCAAACATTATTACCTTGAACATATACTTCAAATCCTGCTAAACCTGTATTCTTTAATAAATCTGAATTGAATTTATATCCAATTTTCACATTACTTAATCTTAAGAAATCAGTTTTAGATAGGAATCTTGTAGAAACTCTGTTTGATAATGTAGAGTTGTTATAAACAGGTTTTGGATTAGCTGCATTTGGATTATCTGGAGTCCAGAAATCTAATTGGTCTGTAGAACCTGAATAATTATAAGAATATTGACCATCAGATTGAGTGTAATTAGCCCAGTCATTTAATACTTTACCACCGAAACCATAAGTTGCTAAAGCCTCAACGCTAAATCCTTTGTAAACAACTTTAGTATTAAAACCTCCATAATATTTAGAGAAGTTAGTTCCTTGAACTGCTAATTGAGCAGCGTTATAGTTAGAAGTTGTTTCTCCATCTTTACCATTGATATACCAAAGAGCGCTACCTGTTGTAGCATCTACTCCAGCCCATTTTCTCATATAGTAAGTACCTACTGATTCTCCTTCTCTTAAGATTGTAGAACCAGAAATAATATCTGTACCTCCATAAAGTTTTGTAATTTCATTATCTAATGTACTGAAGTTACCGCCTAATTCCCAGCTAAGATTTTCTGTACTAATAATTTCTCCGTTTACCGCAAATTCCCATCCTTTGTTAACCAATGAACCAATATTTCTGTCCATAGACGCTAAACCTTGAGACAATGATAATGGTTGTGAAAACACTAAGTCTGTTGTTTTCTTACTATAATATTCTGCAGTGAATGTCAATCTATTATTAAATAAACCAGCATCAATACCAACACTTAGAGGTTTAATAGCTTCCCATTTTAAATCTGGGTTATATACACCACCATAAGTTACAGCAGCTAAATCATTATAGTTAGTTGTGAAACCTAGTAATGAATATGGGCTACTAGAGATCTGGTTACCAACTTTACCATAAGACCCTCTCAATTTAAACATAGAGATTTGATCAATTTGCTTAATTAAGTTTATTTTTGCTAAATCTACTGCTAAACCAACTGAGTAGAAATCTCCCCATTTTTGATCTTCTGTAAAATTAGATAAAGCATCTCTTCTATACGATGCATCTAAGTTAATTAACTTATCAAAATTGTAATTAAACACTGCTGCATAACCAGTTCTAGAGCTTTGTCCTCTATCTCCTTGGAAAGAAGCAGGCTTAACAAAATTTGTTAAAGTTTCTAATAATGGAGACCCTACAGAAGTAGCACTAGCTCCTACTACATGGCTCTGTCTTTGATAAGCTTCTTGGATTAATCTTACATCAAAGTTATTTTTATCTCCAATTTTAAAGTTATAACTTAAAATGTTTTGTAGATTCCAATTAAACAATCTGTCTATAGACTCTGTTTTTCTACCATTTACTGCATATCCATCTCCATGAACAGGGTTAAGATAAGTTTGGTTTTCTACATTGATGAATTCTCCACCAAATACAAATCTATAGTTTAAATTTTTAAGGATTTTATAATCAGCATTTAATGAAGCAAAAACCCTTGCTGTTTCTGCTCTATAATAATTATGTTCAGCTAAGTATGCATTATTAAATAAGTTATTACTTAATCTACCATTTACCCCTAAATAGTAAGACCCATCAGGATTATATGCTGCATCGGTAGGTCTTGCAAAAAGCTCTGTTAAAATTGGATTTGCAAAAGCACCACCGTTATTTAGCGTATTAATTTTACTGTAAGACATCTGAATATCAGTTCCAACCTTGAACTTATCTGATGCGTCATAATTTACTTTATTTGTGAAAGCAATTCTCTTGAAGTCAGATCCTTTAATCTCACTTTCTTGCAAGAAATAGTTTGCTGAGTTATAATAAGTTACCTTATCATTACCTCCATTAATTGAAACATTTGCTGATTGTTGGTATGCTGATCTACTTAATGCTTTTCTCCAATCTGTACTATTAGAAGTTGTATAAATATTTTGTAAATCTGCATTAATATTTCCTGCAACTGCTTCTGCTGCAAACTCTTCCGGAGTTAATCCAAAATAGTTTCCAAAAGTATGAGATAGTAAATATCTATATTGTTCAGTATTTAAACCTCTTTGTCCCTCAATTGCTCTTGAGTTAGTACCATGCTCAAAATTAATATTGATTCTTGGTTTACCTTTTTTACCTGATTTTGTTGTAATAACTACTACCCCAGCTCCAGCATCAGCACCATATACTGCAGTAGATGCAGCATCTTTAAGTACCGTCATACTTTCAATATCATCACTGTTAAGGTTGGCAAGAATATTTGCTGTAATTGCTCCTCTTGTTACGTCTCCAGCGGTAACTCTTACTCCATCTACAATATAAATTGGATTTACTCCACCATTAACTGAAGCAATCCCTCTTACTCTTACAGTAGCAAATCCACCAGGTTGACCAGAAGCATTACCTGTCTGTACCCCAGCAACTCTACCTTGTAGCATTTTATCAATTGATGCTACTGGAACATTTTCGATGGCATCAGCTTTGATATTTCCTACAGCCCCTGTTAATTCATTTACTGTTTTCTTTTGACCAAAACCTACAATTACTACTTCTTCAATCTTTTTTTCACCTAAAGAATCTTTTTTCTTTTGTGCCATAACAGCTTGACCTCCTATAAAAAATAGAGCACCTACTGTTAAAACTTTTAATTTTACATTCATATTAACAATATTTAATATTTTAATAAACAAAAATGTTAATTAATTTTAACATAACCAAATTTTAAGTTAAATAAATAATATTATATTTTATCATTTTAAACAACATATTTACCTTTTATTAAAAAGTGTTCATAAAAATTTTATATAATTAATGATTTTTAAATTTATGTTTTTTTTAATGTTAATTTTTTCAAAAAAAAATAAAAAAATAAATTTTATTTAGAATTAATACAAATAACAGGGGTAGCAATAAAAAATCCCGATTTTACTCGGGATTTGCTATTGTAAATAAACTATTTAAGTTTTTTCTTTACTTCTATTTCTTCATAGACCTCTAAGATATCACCTACTTCTATGTCATTATAGCCTTTAATGTTAAGACCACACTCATAGCCCTTGGTTACTTCTTTTACATCGTCTTTGAAACGTTTTAGAGATTCTAATTCACCATCGTATTTTACAATTCCATCGCGGAGAAGTCTAATTTTAGAATTACGGGTTACTTTTCCGTTTAGAACCATACAACCAGCAATAGTACCCACTTTAGAAATCTTGAATGTCTCTCTGATTTCTACATTTCCTATTACTTGTTCTCTGATTTCTGGAGAAAGCATACCTTCCATCGCTTCTTTTACATCGTCTATTGCTGCATAGATAATAGAATAAGTTCTGATTTCTATTTCTTCTCTGTCTGCCAATTCTTTTGCATTAGCACCAGCTCTTACATTAAATCCTATCATAATAGCATCTGATGCTGCAGCTAATAATACGTCTGACTCAGTGATTTGACCAACACCTTTGTGAATAATATTCACGCTGATTTCCGCAGTAGAAAGTCTTTGTAACTGATCAGAAAGCGCTTCCACAGAACCATCCACGTCTCCTTTTAGGATAATATTCAATTCTTTGAAGTCACCTAGAGCAATTCTTCTTCCTAATTCATCTAAAGTAAGGTGTTTTTTAGTTCTAATGGTCTGTTCTCTCTGTAATTGTTCACGTTTATTAGCAATAGATTTCGCTTCTCTTTCGTCTTCGTAAACTTTAAATTTATCACCAGCAGTTGGAGCTCCATCTAAACCTAAAATAGTTACCGGAATAGAAGGACCAGCTTCAGTAAGCTGCCTTCCTCTTTCATCTAGCATAGCTTTAATCTTACCATGGTTTTTACCCGCTACTACATAATCTCCTACTCTAAGTGTACCAGCTTGTACCAATACGGTAGAAACATAACCTCTTCCTTTATCTAAAGACGCTTCAATGATTGCACCAGTTGCATGTTTATTAGGATTAGCTTTCAGTTCTAGCATTTCTGCTTGAAGCAATACTTTTTCTAATAATAAGTCTACATTATTACCAAATTTCGCAGAGATTTCTTGTGCTTGTACATTTCCTCCCCATTCTTCAACTAAAATATTCATTCCAGAAAGTTGTTGGCGAATGTTATCAGGATTAGCGTTTGGCTTATCTACTTTATTGATGGCGATAATCATAGGAACACCAGCAGCTTGTGCGTGAGCAATTGCCTCTTTGGTTTGTGGCATTACATCATCATCCGCAGCAACTACAATAATTACGATGTCTGTAACTTGTGCACCTCTTGCTCTCATCGCTGTAAAGGCTTCGTGACCAGGTGTATCTAAGAATGTAATTCTTTGTCCTCCTTCTAATTTCACATTATATGCACCGATATGCTGTGTAATACCTCCAGATTCACCAGCAATTACATTGGTTTTTCTGATGTAGTCTAATAATGAAGTTTTACCGTGGTCTACGTGTCCCATTACCGTAACAATAGGAGCTCTTGGCAATAAATCTTCTTCAGTATCTTGTACTTCTTCTTCAGATTCTGCTTCTAAATCTGCATCTGCAAATTCTATTTTGTAACCAAATTCATCAGCCACTAAAGTAAGTGTATCCGCTTCTAATCTTTGGTTCATGGTAACCATTACACCTAAAGAGAAACATGCAGAAATTACTTCTGTAGCACTTACATCCATTAAAGATGCTAACTCTGAAACAGTGATAAATTCAGTAACACGAAGTGTTCTGTCCGCTGCTTCTAGTTCTTGCTGTAATTCATCCTGCTCTCTACGGTAGGTTCTCTTTTCTTTTCTATATTTAGAACCTTTAGATTTACCTCCTTTATTGGTGAGTTTTTCTAAAGTTTCTTTAATTTGATTTTTAATTTGCTCATCAGAAAGTTCTACAGGCATTACTTTTTCTCTGCCTTTATGACCGCCGCCTTTATAATTAGGGCTATGAGGTCTGTTTCTGTTCGCTCCACCTTGGTTGTTGTTTCCACCACCTTGGTTCGGACGATTGTTATTATCTCTGTTAAAAGGTTTTTTATCACCTCCTTGTTGGTTATTGTTACCACCTTGACCTTGTTGATTTTGACCTTGTGTAGGAGCTGGACTATTATTAATTCTCTTTCTCTGCTTCTTCTTATTTGGGTCTGGTTTAGAAGGTCTAGTTTGGAACTGAGAAAGGTCTATTTTTTCAGTAGAGACAATTTTTGGTCCATCTAGTTTTTGATAAACCGTTTTAATTTTTTCAGGCTCATCAAATTTTACAGAAGTGGTTTCTTCTTTTAGCAGAGCTTTTGGTTGCTCTTTTTTCACTTCTGGCTTTGGAAGTTCTTTTTTCTCAAATTTTGGAGCCTCTTGCTTAGGCTTTTCTTCTTTTTTAGGAGAAGGTTTTGGTTTATTAGATTCTATTTTACTTAAATCAATTTTATCCAAAACTTTAAGTTCCACAGGTTCCTCTTTTTTAGGCTCTTCTTTTTTGATTTCCACCTTTTTCGGTTCCTCTGGAGCGATTACTGGCTCTACAGCAGGAACTTCTGCCTTAGGTTTTTCTAATTCTATTTTACCCAAAACTCTAGCTTCACCGATAGATGGAGCTTTCGCTTTGATCACTTCTGGTTTTTTAGGTTCAATTTCTAACTTTTCTTCTGGAACCTTAGAAATCACTACCTCATGAGAAGCTTTACGCTGTTCGCTATCTCTAGCAAACTCCGCTTCTAATGCTGCATATGCCGCTTCTTCTAATTGAGCGTTTGGATTGCTTTCTACTTCGAAGCCTCTTGATTGTAGAAACTCTACTAATCTAGACATCGAGATATTAAATTCCTTTACCGCTTTATTTAATCTAATTTTTGGCATTGATTGTAAATTGCTTTTAGGCTATTAAGCCAAATTATTTTTGTTATAAAATTAAAGATATTAATCTTCGAATTCTGCTTTTAGAATTCTTTTTACTTCTTCTATCGTTTCCTCTTCTAAGTCGGTCATGTTTACTAGCGCTTCTGTATCTTTATCTAAAACACTTTTCGCTGTTTCTAAACCTACTTTCTTAAACTCAGCAATAATCCAAGCTTCGATTTCATCATCAAATTCTGTTAATTCCACATCATCATCTGCTTGTTTTTCTCTGTAAACATCTATTTCAAAACCAGATAACCAAGATGCCAATCTAATGTTTTGACCTTGTTTACCGATTACTTTAGAAATTTCTTCTACTGGCGTGTAAACTAATGCGTAGTTTTCATCTTCATTGATTTCTACTTTATTAATCGTTACATTACCAAGTGCTCTCTTCACAAGAATTTCTGAATTTTTAGACCATTGAATAACGTCTATATTTTCATTTCTCAATTCTCTTACTACGCCATGAATTCTAGAACCTTTCACCCCTACACAAGCTCCAACTGGGTCTATTCTATCATCATAAGCATCTACCGCGATTTTCGCTTTTTCACCAGGAATTCTCACTACTTTTTTCAAAATAATAGTACCATCTTGAATTTCTGGAATCTCAAGTTCTAATAATTTTTCCAAGAATTTAGGAGCCGTTCTAGAAACGATAATTTGAGGTTTAGAACCTTTGAAATCTACCGTTTCAATTATTGCTCTTACATTATCTCCTTTTCTGAAAAAGTCAGAAGGAATTTGGTTTTCTTTTGGTAAAATATATTCATTTCCTTCATCATCTAGCAAAATTACATGTTTGTGACGAATATGATGCACTTCACCGATAGCCAATTCACCAATTCTATCTTTAAATTGCTCGTAAAGCATTGCATTATTATGCTCTTGCAATTTAGTTGCCAGAATTTGCTTAAGGGTTAAAATATTTCTTCTTCCTAGTTGTGCTACAGGAATTTCTTGAGTATATTCTTCACCTACTTCGAAAGTAGGGTCTATTTTTTTCGCTTCTGAAATTTCTATTTCCAAATCATCATCTTCTGACATTTCATCTTCCACAATTGTTTTATTTAGAAATATCTGAAAATCTCCTTTATCAGGGTTTACAATCACGTCAAAATGGTCATCAGAATCATATCTTTTTCTCAAAAGAGTTTTCAATGAATCTTCAATGATGGCCATTAAATCAATCTTACTAATCCCTTTTTCGTCTTTAAAATCACCAAAGGATTCAATCAACGCTAAATTGTCCATTTTAATTTTTTTATATTAATTTTAATGTTATTTAAACCAGTTTTAGCCTTTGAAAGACTAAAATTTAATGACTACAAGAGCCTTTTTGATGTCAGTATAAGGAATTTCTTTATTTTCTACTACATCTTCTTTCCCTTTCCCTATTAATTTAGGCCTTCTGTATCTTAATACCAGAGTTACATTTTCATCATCTACTGCTACTACTTCACCTTGTATTTTTTCATCAGAATTCAGAAGAACTTCTATTTCCCTTCCCATATTTTTCTTAAATTGACGAGGAAGTTTCAACGGCTCACTTAATCCCGGACTCATCACTTGCAAAGAAAAATCATGCTCTTCTCTGTCAAGATTAAATTCTACTGCTCTACTTGCATCAAGACAATCCTGAAGACTTAAACCTTCATCTCCATCTAAAATTACCGTAATATCATCTCCTGCAGAAATCTTTAAATCAACGAGATACAGGTCTTTTCTAGTTTCTAAAAACTCATGAACGAGTTGCTCTACTTTTGCTCTAAAATCCATAATCACATTTGAGGTTACGCTACGAAAAAAGGCTTTCTTTCGAAGCCTTCCCATTTCTTTTCCGTAAATCCGAGGCAAATATACATAATAATTTTGAATTTTGCAAAGATTGTTGGTTTTCAAAAGATTAAGAATTTACCCTAGAACTCAAAAATTCATTAACTTTGCATAAATTTAAAAAAATATAAAGCTTTGAATATTTCAATAGTAGGAACTGGATATGTAGGACTCGTAACCGGTACAACGCTCGCCGAACTTGGTAACACTGTATATTGTGTAGACATTGATGAAAATAAAGTAGAAAGAATGAAACAGGGCACCGTCCCAATCTACGAACCTGGCTTAGAGGAAATGTTCCTTAGAAACATACAGGCAGAGAGATTATTCTTTACTACCAACATAAAAGAAGCATTGGATAAATCTGATGTAATTTATTTAGCCTTACCTACGCCGCCAGGAGAAGATGGCAGTGCTGATTTATCATATGTCATCAGCGTAGCCAATCAAATTGGTGAAATGATGACCAGCTACAAAGTTATTGTCAATAAATCTACCGTTCCTGTAGGTACTGCAGACAAAGTAAGAGATGTAATCTCTGCAAAAACACACATCCCTTTTGACGTAGTTTCTAACCCAGAATTTTTACGCGAAGGTTTCGCAGTGGAAGATTCTATGAACCCTTCAAGAGTTGTAGTAGGTAGTTCTTCTGAAAAAGCAAAAGAAATTATGGCAAAAATATATCAGCCATTTACCAACACTGGAGTTCCTATTATTTTTATGGATGAAAAATCTTCGGAATTAACCAAATATGCTGCCAATTCTTTCTTAGCTGTGAAAATTACGTTCATGAACGAAATCGCCAATTATTGCGAAAAAGTAGGCGCAGATGTAGACAAAGTTCGTCTTGGAATGGGTAGTGATGATAGAATTGGGCACCGTTTTCTTTTCCCAGGAATTGGTTACGGAGGAAGTTGTTTTCCAAAAGATGTAAAAGCATTAATCAAATCTGGAAAAGAAGAAAATTTTGATTTTAAAATTTTAGAAGCCACAGAATACATCAACAAAAAACAAAAAGTAATCTTAGTAGACGAAATCGAAAAATATTTCGATGGAAGTATTCAAGGTAAAAAGATTGCAATGTGGGGATTGGCTTTTAAAGCAAATACAGACGACATTAGAGAGGCCTCTTCTTTAGACAATATTGAACTTCTATTAGAAAAAGGAGCTCAAGTCGTAGCTTATGATGCCATCGCAGAAGAAAATGTAAGAAAAATCTTAGGCGACAAAATAGAATACTCAAAAGACATGTATTCCGCTCTAGAAGGTGCAGATTGTTTATTAATTGCCACAGAATGGAGTGAGTTCAAAAATCCTAATTTTGAATTAATGGCTTCTAAACTGAAAAACAAAGTGATTTTCGATGGTAGAAACATGTTCTCTATGGAACAAGCAGAAGGAAGTGGTTTCTTCTACAAATCTATCGGAAGAAAAACAGTCAAATAAAAATGAAAAACATCATCATAACAGGAGGAGCGGGATTTATAGGTTCGCACGTAGTACGTGAATTTGTAAAAAACAATCCAGAATATAATATCATTAACCTAGATGCTTTAACGTATGCTGGGAATCTTGAGAATTTAAAGGATATAGAAAACGAACCCAATTATTTTTTCGAGAAAGCAGATATTACAAAACCCGAAGAACTAAGACCGATTTTTGAAAAATATCATCCTGATGCAGTCATTCATTTGGCTGCAGAATCTCACGTAGACAGAAGCATCACAGACCCTAATGGTTTCATTAGCACCAATGTTTTCGGAACTGCAAATCTCTTGAATTTATGTAAAGAATTTTGGACGCTCAATCCAGAACACACCCACGGAAACTTCCCTGATGGAAAAAGAGAAAACCTTTTTTACCACGTTTCTACAGACGAAGTTTATGGCGCTCTTGGCGAAACAGGATTCTTCACCGAAGAAACTTCTTATGACCCGAAATCGCCCTATTCTGCTAGTAAAGCAGCTTCTGACCATTTCGTGCGTTCTTATGGAAACACCTACGGATTACCTTTCGTGATTTCTAATTGTTCTAACAATTATGGCCCGAATCATTTCCCAGAAAAACTGATTCCGCTTTGTATTCATAATATTATTAATGAAAAACCATTACCAATTTATGGCGATGGAAAATATACCAGAGACTGGTTATATGTAGTAGATCATGCTAAAGCAATTCACCAAATCTTCCATGAAGCAAAAACAGGTGAAACTTACAATATCGGTGGCTGGAATGAATGGCAAAACATAGATTTGATTAAAGAACTCATCAAACAAATGGATGCAAAATTAGGAAAACCAGCAGGTTATAGCGAGAAATTGATTACTTTCGTAAAAGATAGACCCGGTCACGATAAACGTTATGCGATTGATGCAACAAAATTGAACAAAGATTTAGGCTGGAAACCAAGTGTAACTTTCGAAGAAGGATTAGCGAAAACGATTGATTGGTTTTTAGAAAACGAAGAATGGCTAAATAACGTAACTTCTGGAGATTATCAAAAATATTACGAAAAACAATATCACTAAAATGAAAGGCATTATTCTCGCAGGAGGTTCAGGAACTAGATTGTATCCGCTTACCATTGCCGTAAGCAAGCAACTTATGCCTGTTTATGACAAACCTATGATTTATTATCCGCTTTCTGTATTGCTTTTGACAGGGATTCGTGAGATTTTAATTATCACCACGCCTCAAGATCAAGAAAGTTTCAAAAAATTATTGGGAGATGGTTCTTCTATTGGATGTAAGTTTGAATATAAAGTTCAGCCTTCTCCAGATGGTTTAGCTCAAGCTTTTATTTTAGGAGAAGAATTCATCGGCGAAGATTCTGTTGCCTTAGTTTTGGGAGATAATATATTCTACGGAAGTGGGTTACCTCAACTGTTAGAAAGCAAAACAGACGTAAAAGGCGGTTGCGTTTTCGCATATCAAGTTTCTGACCCAGAAAGATATGGTGTAGTAGAATTTGATGAAAATTATAAAGCTGTTTCTATTGAAGAAAAACCACAACACCCGAAATCTAATTACGCAGTTCCAGGTTTATATTTCTATGATAATCAAGTGGTAGAAATTGCCAAAAACTTGAAACCTTCACCAAGAGGAGAATTAGAAATTACCGATGTTAATAGAATTTATCTAGAAAAAGGAGAATTAGAAGTGGGCGTAATGTCTCGGGGAACGGCTTGGCTAGACACAGGAACTTTTGACTCGCTACACGAAGCTTCAGAATTTGTAAAAGTTCTAGAAAAAAGACAAGGTTTCAAAATTTCTTGCATAGAAGAAATAGCCTATAAGAAAGGTTTTATCAATAAAGAACAACTCTTGGCTGCTGCCGAAAAATATGGCAAAAGTGGTTATGGTGATTATTTAAAAAAATTAGTGAATTAATGCATGGCAGATTCATCTAAACATACATCTGTTATAGGTTTTTTCAATTATTACCGAAAAATTGTAGGGTATAAACTTTACGTATATGTTGTTCTTAATTTTTTAGTGGGACTTCTTGATGGAATTGGCCTCACTTTATTCATCCCGTTACTTTATCTTTCTACGAATACAAAAAGCGACAACCAATCATTAGGAAAATTACAATTTTTGGTAGACTTGATAGAAAAAACAGGTTTTCAACTTACACTCACCGTAGCATTAATTATGATGGTTTCGATATTTTGTTTGAAAGGCATTTTATCTTACATCAGAACCATATTATTCAGTAAAATTCAATTAGCTTCTACTCGAAAAATAAGATTTAGATTAGTAGAAGGATTGAGAGACACCAGTTATATTGGGTTCTCTAAAATAGATTCTGGGGTTATACAAAACAACATGACCGGTGAAACAGGAAGATTGGTTCAGTCGCTGATTCTTTATTTCTTCACCTTACAAAATGTAATCATGGTGATTACGTACTTAGGATTAGCATTTTTATCTAACTGGCAGTTTGCATTACTGGTTTTATTCGGTGGTTTAATCACCAATTTCATTTTCCGATACCTTAATATTTACACTAAAAAATACGCCAATAGATTATCACAAATTGGTAAAAATTTTCAAGCTTTTTTGCTTCAAAATATCAATCATTTTAAATATCTGAAAGCCACCAATTACATAGCTCCTTATCAAGAAAAAATAAAAAAAGAAATAGAACTCTCCGAAGAAAATCAATACAAAATCGGCAAAATCACCGCTATTTCAGATAGCTTAAGAGAGCCATTAATTATTGTTGTAATTGTTTTTGTGATTATTGTTCAAATCAATTTAATGGGCGGAAATATGCCTTCTATGATGGCGAGTTTACTATTATTCTACCGTTCTCTAAGTTACTTAACTGTTATGCAAAGCTATTGGAATAGATTTTTAACCAATATTCCCGGGCTCAATTCAGTAGAAGAAATGCTTTCAGAATTTAAAAAATCTTCGGAAATAGAAAAAACGAAAACCGTAGAAAGCATTGAAAAAATTACGTTAAATAATATCTCTCTTCAATACGATCAACATCTGGTTTTAAACCAAATCAACCTCAGCATTCAGCCGAAAACCTCTATCGCATTGGTAGGAGAAAGTGGTGCAGGAAAAACTTCATTAGCCAATGTTATTTGTGGTTTGGTTGCGCCAAGTTCTGGGGAAATATTCTTCAAAGAAAAAGAAAATCTAGCCGACTATAATATCAATAGTTTCCGCGAACACGTAGGATACATTACCCAAGAATCTGTGATTTTTGATGACACTTTATACAATAATATCACGTTTTGGGCTCCAAAAACTCCAGAAAATTTAGAAAAATTTAAAAAAGCTATTCAACTTTCCTCTCTGGAAGAATTTTTAGCTTTTCACAAAAATGACGAAAATCTTCCTTTAGGAAATAATGGAATCCTTATTTCTGGTGGACAAAAACAGAGAATTTCTATTGCAAGAGAACTCTATAAAAATCCTCAACTTCTGATTATGGACGAGGCAACTTCGGCGCTAGATTCTGAAACAGAAATGATTATTAAAGACAATATCGATAGTCTAAAAGGTAAATTTACCATGGTTATCATCGCGCATAGACTTTCTACCATAAAAGATGTAGATGTAATTTATCTTCTAGACCAAGGAAAAATCATCGCTTCTGGAAACTACGCAGAACTTTATCAAAATTCTGAAAGATTCAGAAAAATGGCGATGATGCAAGACATGAACAGATAAACATGACAGACCTAGAACTTTCAGGAAAAAAAATATTGGTGATCTATCAACCTTGGAGAAAATTTTCCGAAGGTTTACATCAACCTATGATTGAAAATCTGAAAAAATTAGGCTTAAAAGTTGAGTTTTTAGAAGTAGAAAATCCACCAAAATTTCAAAATAAAAATTGGGCTGATAAACTGAAAAATATTTATCACAGAATTGTAAAGAAAGATAAAACCTACATTTATATAGCCGAAAAAAATCATTACAATCGTTTCAATTTAGAAAAATTAAAACTTTTTAAAAATCAAAAATTTGATTTTGTTCTCATCATAAAACCTGACGAATTTACACCGAAATTTATCAAAAAAGCATCTGAATTAGGCGAAATAACCGCTGGTTACATTTGGGACGGAATAAGACCTTTTTTCTTAGAAAGTCTACATAAAAGTAGAAAATATTTCAAGTATCTTTATTCTTTTGACCAAAACGACATCAAGAAATTCCCAGAGCTGAAAATGGATTTTTTGACCAATTATTATGTTTTTGACGAAAACAGAGAAAACTACAATACTAAAGAATTGGGTTTATATTACATAGGTGCTCTTGGTGGAAAATTACCTGAACAAAGACGTGATTTATTATTAGAAAAATTATTAAAAAACTTCACAGGAAAAACTGAGGTCAAAATTCATTTGGAGAAAAATTTTCTATTAAATGAAGAAGAAAAACTGAAAAACCCTAAAATTGAATACATCTACGATTATGTTTCTTATCAAGAAGCAATGGAAAAAACCAAATCTTCTAAAATCGTTATAGACATCAGAAAAAAACATCACATTGGGTTATCTTTTCGCTTCTTCGAATGTATGTATTACGAAGTAAAACTCATTACCGACAATGAAACGGTGAAAAACTATGATTTCTACCGACCAGAAAATATTTTAATTGTAGATTTCGATAAAATAGAAGATTATCAAGAACAAATTAAGCATTTCATCTCTATTCCTTATCAAAAACTGCCTCCAGAAATTTTTGAAAAATACAGCATTAAAAACTGGGTGAAAAATATTTTCAGAATTGGCGATTACCAAAAAATAGAATATTTAGATTAATTTTTAGCAGGAATTTTTTTCATTTTTGCCAAAGCAGATCCTACAATTTGGTGCATATCATAATATTTATATTCCGCTAATCTTCCTCCGAAAATTACATTTTCTAGCGCTTCTGCTTTTTTCTTGTATGCATTGTAAATCGTATTATTCACCTCATCATTTACAGGATAATATGGCTCTAAATTTTCGTTCCAATCTTGTGGATATTCTCTGGTAATAATGGTTTTTTCTTGAGTCCCGAATTCGAAATGTTTATGTTCTATAATTCTGGTAAAAGCTTCTTCGTGAGACGTATAATTCACCACTGCATTTCCTTGAAAATTCTCCATATCTAAGGTTTCATTCTCAAATCTTAGACTTCTGTAATTCAGTTTTCCTGCTTCGTAATTAAAGAATTTATCAATCGGACCTGTGTAAATAATGTTTTCGGCAAGATTTTCGAAATAGGCTCTATTTTCAAAGAAATCTGTTTCCAGTTGTACTTCTATTCCATCTAATAATTTTTCAAAAATTTTAGTATAACCACCCATAGGAATTCCTTGAAATCTATCATTGAAATAGTTATTGTCAAAAGTAAATCTCACCGGTAATCTCTTGATGATGAAAGCTGGCAATTCCGTAGCTTTTACACCCCATTGTTTCTCTGTGTATTCTTTGATGAGCAATTTATAAATATCATCTCCTACTAATTTTAATGCTTGTTCTTCTAAATTTTTCGGGGTGATATCTTTGTACTTTTCTGTTTGTTCTGCAATTTTATCGGCAGCTTCTTTTGGAGTTTTAACACCCCAAATTTGGTAGAACGTGTTCATGTTAAACGGCAAGTTGTACAATTTCCCATGATTCATTGCCACTGGTGAATTGGTATATCTATTAAATTCTACCAAATTGTTTACGTACTCCCAAATTTCTTGATCATTCGTATGAAAAATATGCGCTCCATATTTATGTACATTGATGCCTTCTACATTTTCGGTATAGCAATTTCCTGCAATGTGATTTCGTTTTTCTATCACCAAACATTTATATCCTTTTTTAGTCAGTTCAAACGCAGAAATCACTCCAAAAAAACCAGCTCCTACAATTAGATAGTCATACTTTTTCATACTTTCTCAAAATTTTTGTAAAGATATTATTTTTTAAATCTTTACATTTGTTTTTGTTAAAATTAAACTATGAATCCTAAAATTTCTGTAATTGTTCCCATTTACAATGTAGAAAAATACTTAGAAAAATGTATTTCTTCTCTTCTTGGCCAAAGTTTTACTGATTTTGAACTGATTTTAGTAAATGATGGCTCACCAGACAATTGCGGAAAAGTTTGTGATGAGTTTAAAGAAAAAGATTCTAGAATTACAGTTCTTCATTTGGAAAATGGTGGTGTTTGTAGAGCTAGAAATAAAGGAATGGAACTCGCAACTGGCGATTTTTATGTTTTTGTAGACTCTGATGATTGGGTAGAAAAAGACTTTCTGAAAGATTTTGTAGACCACATAGAAGATGACGAAACGCTGATTATACAAGATTGTAATCGTGATAATGACGAGAAGTCTGAAACACGTTTTTTTGGATTTCAGAATAAATCTTTTGTTTTAAAAGAAGATTTTGGGAAATTATTTCACGAAAACGCACATTACGTTCCCGGTGGTTATCCTTGGAATAAAATTTATTCTGCTAAAATCATTAAAGAAAACAATCTACAATTCGATCCTGCCATAAAATTAGCAGATGATGAAAAATGGAATTTTGAATATTTCGTTCACATCAAAAAAATGAAATTCATAGATAAGGCAAATTATCATTACATCTATAATCCCGGTTCTATTTCTAACCAAAAAAGACCTTTCGATAGAGAACTTACACGTTTTGAGTTCAAAACAAAATTCTTTGATTTCGCTCTTAAAAATTATCCAATTTCTGAAACTGATAAGAAAAAAATAATCGCCGAGGTGGAAAAGCATTTCCGAATCAATATTCTAGACAGAATGTATAAAAACGATGTGTCTAAAGAAGAAAGATTATCTCAATTGAAAGAAATTTCAAAACTTCCTAATACTGCACTTCAATTTTTACAAAGTGAATTAAAATTCAGAAAACTAGATTATTCATTGCTCAGAAATAGAAAAATTCATCTTTTTGATGTTTTTAAAAATATGAGATTAAAACTGAATGCTTAAATTTAAATAATGAGCAAAACTATTCACCGCGAAAATAATTTTGATTTTTTAAGACTACTCTTCTCTAGCTTAGTCATTATTTCTCATTCATTCCCTCTAACTGGAATTAGAGAACAAGAAATTTTAATGCAAGTAACAAACAATCAAGCAGATTTCGGAGGGTTATCTGTTAAAGCTTTTTTTATCATTAGTGGTTTTTTGATATTTCAAAGTCTAGAAAGAAGTAGAAGTTACACAGATTATCTCTGGAAAAGAATTCTGAGATTATTCCCTGCTCTTTTGGTAATGGGAATTTTTATACTTCTAGTTATTGCTCTATTTTTATATAAAAGTGATGTTCCTATTTTAGAAAACTACTCGTTTTTAACCTATTTTCCAAGAGTACTTTCATTATTTTTCTTACAAGAAAATATAGATGGTGTTTTTCAGGACTTGCCTTATCAAACCATCAACGGAAGTTTATGGACACTTTGCTATGAATTCTCTATGTACATCACTATTTCTATATTGTTTTTTGTAAAAAATAGAAGATGGAGATTTTATTTTTTGGCTTTACTGTTTATCATATTTTTTCTCTTGATGAATTTATACCCTGCATTTCTTAACAAGAGATTATTCTCTCTATTAGAAATGAATTCTTATAACTTCTATGATTTGGGAATTTTTTTCGTAGCAGGTGCTTTACTCACGTATGTAAACTTCAAAGCAACTAAAATTCAGAAAATATTATTCTATGTATTTATCGTCATAATTATTCTGTCTGTATTTTTCAGATTCTACAGCATTGCTAAATACCTATTTCTACCTTATATTATTATTTATTTTGGTGTATCATCTACACCTGTAATAAATAAAATTGGAACTACAATTGGTGATACTTCTTACGGAATTTATATCTATGGATGGTTTGTACAACAATTTTTACTAGAAACCTTCCAACTTGCTACATATCCTTTAATGATTTTCAGTTTATTAATTACCTTTGTTTTAGGATATATTTCATGGCACTTAATTGAAAAGAGAGCATTGACTTATAAAAATTTATTTTCAAAAAACACAAAATGATTCCTAAAAAAATACATTATTTCTGGTTTGGAAGAGGTGAAAAGTCTCCTCTTGTAAAGCATTGTATAGAAAGTTGGCAAAAAATCCAACCAGATTTTGAAATCATAGAATGGACAGAAGATAACTTTGATGTAAACCAATGCAAATTCTCCCAAAAAGCCTACGAAAATAAAAAATGGGCTTACGTTTCAGATTTTGCAAGAGCTAAAATTCTCTTCGAACATGGCGGTTTCTACCTAGATACTGACATGGAATTGAAACTTCCGCTCAATGAATTTTTAGAAAATCAAGCTATTTGTGGCTTTGAAATGAAGGGAATTCCTTATTCTGCATTTTGGGCGGTAGAAAAAAATCATGAATTGGCAAAAGACATTCTACAATATTATTTAGATAAAAATACATTCGAGGAAATTCCGAACACCAAAATTTTCTCTGATTTATTGGTCAAAAAATATGGAGCTGATGCTGAAAAAGATGCTCTTCAGGAATTGAAATTCGGGGTAAAACTTTATCCTTCCACTTACTTTTCGCTTGATTTACCGAAGAATTATATTGCACACCATTTTTCTGGTTCTTGGCATGGAGCATGGAGCGAAGAAAAAAACACCTATAAAAATCTAGTTAATACGTATGGTTTGATGAAACTTTTCTCTGAAATTCCAGACGGAAAGGCCAATGTAAAAAACGTAGTTTACAATCATAAAAAAATGGAAATTGACCAAATTTTAAATCAAATTCCGCTTTCTTATTTAGTGAAATATATCAAGAATCAAATTTTTAAAAAACTAAAAATCAAATGATTGTAGGAAACGGACTGATTGCGAATTTATTTAAAAATGAAGACAGAGAAAATGTAGTTTTCTTTGCAAGTGGCGTTTCTAACTCTCTAGAAACCGAAAAATCTGCGTTTCTTCGAGAAGAAAACCTTCTTAGAAAACACCTAACAGAAAATCCTAAAAAAATCTTCATTTACTTTTCTACCTGTAGCATTTATGATTCCTCTAAAAATGGAAGTCTCTACGTAAATCATAAACTAAAAATGGAGCGATTGGTAGAAGATTTGGCACCTAAATATTTAATTCTTCGCGTGAGTAACGCAGTTGGCAAAGGTGGAAATCCAAACCTTTTGATGAATTATTTGGTAAATTCTGTGAAAGAAGAAAAAATCATCAATGTGCATACTTTGGCCACCAGAAACCTTATTGACGCAGATGATATTAAAAATATTACGTTAGAATTAATCGACCAAGGAAGATTGAACCAAATCATTAATGTAGCTTATTTGGAGAATTTCTCAACCTTAGAAATTCTAGAAATTTTAGAAAAATTCTTCTCTAAAAATGCCAAAACAGAACTACACAAAAGCGGACAAACGTATAAAATCTCTATTCCAGAAGTAGAGCCATACTTTGTTGAAAATCAATTAACCAACAAGGAAAATTATCTGCTGAGAATTCTAGAAAGATATTACTAACTCCCAAATCTCTTCCTGAAAATTTTATACCCTAAATCTGTCGGTAGATTTTGTAATAAATTTTTCTTTTTAATTTCTTTAGAAAAATCTGTACTCCAATAATCTGCAAAAGATAGAGAAACGAGTTTTTTGTAGGCATCATAACTATACTTCCAGAGTTGCTCATTTTTCTGTGCCTTCCAATTCATGAGAAGCGTCAAATCTTTATAATCGATGATATACGCTAAAATTTGTTTTTTGCGATTAGGATTTTGCTCTTTTTGATAATGCTTTTCAAAAATTTGTGCAATCGTAATCCAGTTATCAAAATGTTTTTTCTTTCGATTATGAATCACAGAATCTTGATGAAGATAGTAGATATAAGTGTAATCTTGCAGAAAACAAACCGATTCTAAAACCAAGGCTGTTTCAAAACTTTGGAGTGAATCTTGCGCAAAAAGTCCCGGTGTAAAATACAATTGGTTTTTCTTCAAAAAGTCAAGAAGGATTAGCTTATTCCAAGACGGAACAGGAAATTTACCTTGAACAAAGAGGTCAAAAATCTGTTTATTTCCTTCTATTTTTTTCTCAGTAATTGCTAGTTTGAAGGCATCGGTTTCTTCTCGAGTGTCTAATTTTATGGTTTTTACATTTCCACAAACCATTTCTACCTGTTCACGTTCGGCAATTTCTACCATTTTCGAGATGCAATCTGGCGTAATTTCGTCATCTGAATCTAGAAAGAAAATATATTTTCCTTGAGCGTTATCAATTCCTACATTTCTCACGACTGAAAGCCCAGAATTCTTCTTATTTTTTAAAATTTTGAAATTTAAATGAAGATTTTTCTGAACAAAATCTTCTACTAAAAGCATACTGTTATCATTCCCAAAATCATCCACCAAAAGTATTTCTAAATTCTGATACGTTTGGCTCACTACCGATTTCAAGCAATTAATAATATAATTTTCGCATTGATAAATGGGTATAGAAATGGTAACTAAAGGAAGATTCATGGATGGGACTTAGTTTAAAACATTTGTTAATAAGCAAAAATAGAATTATTTTGATAAATTTGTAATAGAAAACCGATGAAAAATGAAATCTTTACTGATTAAACTCTATAATCTCCAAAAAAAATTAATTTCTGAAGACCAGAGAAAAAAATTCTTTAAAAACAAAAAAAGTAGCGTTAATTCTTCTTTTAAATTGGGCATTAACAATTATATCGACATTTCTGAAAATGCAGAAATTACCATAGAAGAAGGAGTGACCATCAACGAATCCAATAATATTGCCCTCAAGAAAAATGGTCAGTTCATCATCGGCAAAAACACCTATATTACAAGAGCTACCATTGCGTGCTATGAAAAAATAGAAATTGGCGAAAATTGTATTTTAGGGGAAGGAATGAAAATTTTCGACCATAATCATCAATATACTACCGAACCTTTCTCTGTATCTAAAACAGAATTTAATACCGCTCCTGTAAAACTCGGAAACAACGTTTGGACTGGTGCTAATTGCATCATTTTAAAAGGAGTAACAATAGGCGACAATGTAATTCTAGGAGCGGGCTGTGTAATTCACAAAGATATTCCTGCAAATTCTATTGTGATTAATAAACAAGAATTGGTAATAAAACCGCTATAAACCATGAATCCTCCTCTAGTTTCTGTAATAATGTCTGTTTACAATGCGGAAAAGTTTTTACACAGTGCCATAGAATCAATAACAAATCAGACTTTTACTGATTTTGAATTTATCATTATTGAAGACTGTTCTACTGATAAAACCTTAGAAATTTTAAGAGAATTCAAAGAGAAAGACAACAGAATAAAAATCATACAAAAAGAGAAAAATGAAGGTCCAAAAGGTTTTATAAAAAACTTAAATGTAGGCTTAAATATGGCACAAGGAAAATACATTGCAAGAATGGATGCAGATGATATTTCTTTGCCTGAAAGATTTCAAAAACAAGTATTGTTTTTAGAAAACAATCCTGAAATATCTATGGTTGGAGCTCAGATTGATTTTATAAACGAAAAAAATGAAATCATCGGAGAAAAAACAGGTGCGCTAGAACATGAAGAAATCGTAAAAAAAATGACTTCTAAAATTCAACTTTTTCACCCAGTCATCATGTTTAGAAATCATCAAAACATAAAATATAGAGAAAAATTCATCTATTGTGAAGATTACGACCTTTATCTCAATTTAATTACCCAAGGAAAAAAACTCGCAAACATAAATGAAAAGCTTCTCCATTATAGAATTTTAGAAAGCTCTATTTCTAGAAAAGGAGATAATTTTGTAAAAAAGTTAATGGTAGAGAAAGCACTTTACTTTTATAAATTAAGAAAAGAAAACGGACAAGATTTATACGAAACCTTCAACAATGAAGAAGTATTAGAGATTAACAACTTCGAATTTAAAAACAAAATAGAGGAATTATTTTTCGCATTAGAAGCAGCCATTAAGCTCAATAAAAAAGAAAAAATAGTTCTTCTCGTAAGAAAAATCAAAAAATATTATCCCAAAGAAAAGATTCCTTTCAAGTACGTGTTGCTATCTAGTGTTCCACTGTCATTTTTCAGAGTTTTAAAAAAACTATTTTCATGGTAAATATCTTCATCAAATCCTTTAACCGTCCGTTTTACTTAGACCGCTGTTTGCAAAGCATAGAAAGCTTTGTAGAAGGGGATTTTTGCGTAAAAGTGCTTGATGATGGAACCCCAGAAACCTATCTTTCTAAAATCAAAGAAAAGCACCCAAAAATAGAAATCATAAAATCTGAAAATTATCAAAATAAAGTTGCTGCAATTGCAGAAAATTTACAATCTGGAAAGGAAATTGACGGCTTCACTATTCCTACCAATTTATGGTACAGAGCGGCAAAAAACGCTTCGGATTACTTTATCATGATAGAAGATGATGTTTGGTTTACCCACAAAATAAACGTGAATGATTTACAAGAAGCTTGTAAAAAAAATCAAATTTCACTGCTAAAATTAGGTTGGTTAGGCAACAAAAAGGATGATGAATTTGTAGAAATTTCAGAAATCACAGAAGAAATTCTTCGAGTGGAACCGAAAAACTTACTCCTTTTTCCAGAATTTTTTAACGATTTATTCTTTTATAATAAATTCAAGTTTTTCACCATTCTTTACAAATTAGGAATCGTAGATAATGCCACAAAACAAAAATATTGGTCGCTCAATTCTATTTTGATGGGATTTTGGCAAAAAGAATATTGGCTACACATTTGGAAAAACGCCAGAGGAAAAGTAGACGAAAAACAACAACTCAGAAATGCTTCTAATTACTACCGAAAACATCAAGACAATCCTAATTTTATTGCAAAATTAGAAAAAGAAGCACTGAAAACCACTTTCCAATCCTCGGCAACCAATTCTTACCATAAATACGGTGATGATTTTGATGTGAATTACTTCAATCATCTCATCAATCAAGCTTGGCTCAATGGTAGTTTTGATGAAATGCAAAATTTCCCTAGAGATTTTTCTTTAGAATACTTTGAGAAATTTTTAGAAGAAAAAATAGATAAAACAGCATTTAGAAATTGGGTGCTAAAATTTAAAAATCAGTACAAAAATTTAGGCTGTGAAGTAGAATAATGGATAATCAAAAAAAAATAAAAGTTCTTTTTAGGCTTCGCTCATTAGAAATGGGCGGAGTTCCTAGAGTGATCCTCGATTTATTGAGAAATTTACCCAAGGATAAATTTGATTTTACCTTGATGCTCAATTTGTATCAAGGCGAATTGGTTACAGAAATCCCGAAAGACATTAAACTCATCGTGGTAGAAAAAGGCCGTGAACAAATGTCGAAAAATCCTTTTATCCAAAAAATGCAACTCGGATTAAGAAGACTAAAACTAGAAATTTTCGATAAATTCCCCTCCATTTTATATGCTTTAAAAGTAAAGGAAGATTTTGACATAGAAGTTTCGCCAGGTTATGCAGAATTTGAAATGGTGCTGAATTCTCCCAACAAAAAATCTAGAAAAATCGGTTGGTTTCACACAGATGTAAGTTATGACACAGACCAAAACAGAGTCATAAAACGCATCAATCTGATGAAAAAATTTGACTGGATGATTTTCGGCGCTGCGCAAACCAGACAAGTGATAGAAGATTTGTACGGTGTTTCTTACCCAAAAAGCTCTGTGATTTACAACGTGATAAAACTCCCAGAAGTAAGAAAAAAAGCAGAAGAATTTCAAGCAGATTTTGAGATAAGACCTACATTTATTTCCATAGGAAGATTGCACCACAGAAAAGGCTATGCAGAACTGATGAAAGTCCATCGCAGACTTTTAGACGAAAATTTGATACATTCCATCGCTGTAATTGGTGGCGGAAACGAGATAGAAAATTTGAAAAATCGAGCAAAAGAATTAGGTGTAGAAAAAACCTTTCTGCTTCTAGATTCTCAAAAAAATCCTTGGCCTTACGTAAAAGTGGCTGATTATTTTGTACTTCCTTCAAAATCTGAAAGTTATCCTTTAACGATTGGCGAAGTAATGGGATTGCACAAACCGATTATTTCTACCAATGTAGGCGGAATTCCAGAAATGATAGATGATGGAAAAGACGGAATTTTAGTTAACTTTGATGAAAATGAAATTTTTGAAGCCATGAAAAGGTTTCTTATCGAACCCGAATTGGTCAAAAAAATCACCGAAGGAACTCTAAATGCTGATGAAAAATTTGATGAAAAGAAAATCTATCAACAAGTCACTGAAGTTTTTGAACAACAATATAATTTATTGAATAAGTGAAATTATTCCTTCGGAAAAGTGAATTGTGAATTTTAAAAATTTCAAAACTTGTAAACACAAATGAAAAAAATTACCATTATCACGCCTACTTACAATCGGGCAAAAACGCTTCCAAAGGTTTTTGAATCTCTTCTCAATCAGAGTTTCAAAGATTTTCTTTGGATTATTTTAGATGATGGTTCCACAGATAATACTTCCACAGTGGTAGAAAATTTCCAACTGCTGAATCCTTTTTTTGAAATTATTTATAAAAAAGATAAAAACCGCCATAAATTTCTAACTGTTTTAGAAGGCGTAAAAATGGTGAAAACATCTTATTTTATGGTGGTAGATTCTGATGACGCTTATCCAGAAGACGCTTTAGAAAATTTAATTTCAGAAGTTGAAAAAATAGAAAATCAAGACGATTTTATTTCTGTGATGGGACTTTCGGCGGATGAAAACGGTAAAATTGTTGGTGATAAATATCCAAACGAAGGTTTTGATGGAAGCATTTTCGAGATGCGCTACAAATACAAAGTAAGAGGAGATAAATTCGGGATTTTTATTACCAAAACCTATCAAAGAGAAGTTTCTGATAAAGATTTTAGTCATTATGAAGGCAAAGGTTACATTCCACAAAGTGTGATTTTCAATGAGTATGACGCTAGAGGAATTAAGACCAGATTTGTAAATAAAATAGTGCGATTTTACCTAAAAGATGATGATGATGCAGCTTCTGTTTCGAATACAAGATGGAGCGGAAAAAATCTTTTTGGATTGACAGAAGGTCATCTTTCATTCTTAAACGCTTACGGAAATCAATTGTTTTTTTATCCAAAAGCATTGCTCAGAAACGTAATTGGTTACCAAACCTATGCTTTAAAAAGTGGAAGAAAAATTTCTACCCTTTTTAATGAGATTAAAAATCCTTGGATAAAAATTTTAGGAATTCTATTCATGCCTTTCAGTTATATTTACGCTAAGATTTACTAATATATGCTTTTTAACTCTATTAGTTTTGCCATATTTCTGCCAATAGTTTTTTTCCTCTATTGGTTTATGACCAATAAAAATCTGAAACTCCAGAATGTATTGCTTTTGGTGGCAAGTTATTATTTCTATGCATGTTGGGATTGGCGTTTCATGTTTCTGCTCATGTTTTCTACTTTTTTAGATTATTATACGGGTCTTAAAATTGAAGAAAGCAAAAATCAAAATCTTAGAAAATTCTGGCTTTGGTTGAGCGTAGGAATTAATTTAGGTTTTCTAGGATTTTTTAAATATTACAATTTCTTTGCGGAAAGTTTCGCGGAAATGCTACAAAATTTCGGGTTACAAGTCAATCCGTGGACATTAAAAGTCATTCTTCCTGTAGGAATTTCTTTCTACACTTTTCACGGTTTGTCATACGTTCTTGATATTTATTTTAAAAGAATTAAAGCCGAAAGAAATTTTGTAGAATATGCAGTTTTCGTAAGCTTTTTCCCACTTCTTGTAGCTGGACCGATAGAAAGAGCAACACATTTATTACCTCAAATCAAGGTTAAAAGAGAATTTTCTTACGAAAAAGCAGTTGACGGAATGCGCCAAATTCTTTGGGGACTTTTTAAGAAAATGGTGATTGCTGATAATTGTGCTGTTTTTGCCAATCAGATTTTTGCCAATTCTGCTACATCTTCTGGAAGCGAATTGGTTTTGGGAGCATTATTTTTCACGTTCCAGATTTATGGAGATTTTTCGGGATATTCTGATATTGCGTTAGGAACAGCTAGACTTTTTGGAATAGATTTATTAAGAAATTTTGCATTTCCATATTTTTCAAGAGATATTGCAGAATTTTGGCGAAGATGGCACATTTCCCTTTCTTCCTGGTTTAGAGATTACCTTTACATTCCACTTGGTGGAAGCAAAGGCGGAAATTGGATGAGAATCAGAAATACATTTGCTATTTTCTTGGTTTCAGGATTTTGGCATGGTGCGAATTGGACATTCATTATTTGGGGATTTCTCAATGCACTTTTCATTATGCCTTCTATTATTTTAAAAACCAATAGAAACAATCTAGAAATTGTAGCGATGAATAAATTAATCCCGAGTTTAAGAGATGTTTTCAATATTTTACTTACTTTTTCTTTGACGGTTTTTGCTTGGATTTTCTTTAGGGCAGAAAGTGTACATCATGCTATAGAATATATTGTAGGGATTTTTAATGCCAGTCTATTTACCGTTCCAGATGTAAAAACCGCAGCTTATGCTACATTAACCTTAATCGGATTTTTTATGCTTATAGAATGGATTGGTAGAGAACATCAGTTTGCGTTACAAGATTTTTTAGTGAAAAAACCTAGATTCATTCGTTGGTTATTTTACGGATTCATCATACTTTTGATAGGATTATTTTTACAAACTCACGAAACCCCGTTTATTTATTTCCAATTCTAATGAAAAAGTTTTTACTTAATCTATTAAAATTCATTGCTTTTGCTATTCCATTTTATGTGATTGCCATTTGCTTATGGAGTTGGATGATGCCTCAATTTTTGGCAAAAAATACCCGAAATAAATTGGCGAGTTACGGTCATCTTTACTCAAGATCAAGAGAAGCAGAACATATTAAAAATCCAGATATTTTATTTCTTGGTTCTTCACATGCTTACAGAGGTTTTGACACCCGAATTTTTGCAAAACATGGCATCAAAGCATTTAATTTAGGCTCTAGTTCACAATCTCCAATCAATACACAAGTTTTTTTGAAGCAATATTTAGATAAAATTCAACCAAAATTTGTAGTGTACGAAGTGTATGCAGGAACGCTTTGTACAGATGGTGTAGAAAGTTCGCTAGACATGCTCATCAACGGAAAAATTGATAAAAACGCAGTCGATATGTCATTCAAAGTTCATAATTTAATGACTTATAATACCTTGATTTACGGATATTTTCGTCAAATTTTTAATCTTAATAAAAATATTACTGAACCCGAAAAACAAGGAGATGATTTTTACGTAAAAAATGGTGGTTTCGTAGAAACTACTGTTGCAAGAGAAAATACATCTTTAGATTTTGAAAAATCAAAATGGGAATTAAATGACAAACAAATTCAGGCGTTGAAAGAAAATATTGAAATTCTTCAACAAAGAAAAATTCCTTTCATATTGGTTCAAACTCCTATTACCAAAGCTTTGTACAAATCTAAAACCAACAATAAAGAAGTAGATGATTTGCTCAGTAAATTAGGAAAATATAAAAACTTTACAGGAGATTTTAATTTTGATGACAGAAAAGATTTCTACGATGACAATCACATGAATCAAAAATCGGTGGTAGAATTTAACGAGAAGTTTATTGAATATTTAAAAACTCAAAACATAAAATTTTAAATTTTGGAAAAGAAAAAAATCCTTATCAGAATTGGTTCTCTGCGTCACGGTGGCGCAGAAAAAGTTCTGGTGACTTTTCTTAAAAATCTTCCAAAAGATAAGTATGAAATCGATTTACTGCTGAATTTATACTCTGGGAAATATCTTGCAGAAGTTCCTGATTGGATTAGTGTACTTTATCTGAACAAAGGTGAAATGATTACCACCAACAGAATTCAGGATATTCCGAAGAAAGCATATCGTGTTTTGTATCAAAAATTATTGAAAATATTTCCGAAAATTCTCTATTCTACGATTCTAAAAAACAAAAAATATGATGTAGAATTTGCTGCCATTCACGGAATGAGAGATGATATTTTGAATTCTCCTATCAAATCTTCTAAAAAAATCGTTTGGATTCACAATGACTTGAGAAAAACCGAATTTCACAACTATACCGACCAAGAAATTCGCAAGTTTTTTGGTTTTGATAAAATCATGGTGATTTCTGAACACATCCAAAAAGATTTCGAAAGTTTAGCCCAAAACGAAGTCGAAAAATCTAAAATTGTGAGGATTTATAATCCTTTGGATACTGAAGAAATCTTATTAAAGAGCCAAGAGCCAAGAATCAAGAATCAAGACCAACAACCAACCTTTGTTTCGGTGGGAACTGTTTTTCCACAAAAAGGCTTTGATAGATTGTTGAAGGTTCACAAAAAATTGATTGATGAAGGGTTTAAGCATCGCATTCAAATCATTGGTGATGGTTATGATTTTGAAAATATTAAAAATTTAAAAACGGAATTAGGAGCTAACGAAACCGCAGAAATGTTGGGCTTTACAGACAATCCTTACCCTTCTATTAAAGCAGCAGATTTTTACATATTGAGTTCTAGATACGAAGGTTTTCCTACCGTTTTATTCGAAGCCATCACTTTGAAAAAAAACATCATTGCCACTGATGTTTCAGGAGTTCAAGAAATGTTAGAAAACGGAAAACTCGGTTTAATTGTAGCGAATTCAGAAGAAGGAATTTACGAAGGCATGAAAAAAGCACTTACTCAACCTGAATTTTTTGAACAATATCAAGAAAATCTGAAAGACTATAAAATGCCTTTTAACCTAGAAAATTCTGTGAATAAAATTATGGAAATTATTGACGAATAATAAATCTCGCAGATTGCGCTGATTAAGCAGATATTTTTTAATCAGCAAAATCTGCTTAATCAGCGAGAGTTTTTATACATTTGCCTTATGTCAGAGAAAACAATCATCCAAAAAGATTTTTACAGAGAAAGCGGAAAATGGCTTTCAACAGGTGAAATTTGGGCAAAATGCATCAATCCTAATTTGCATTACGTTTATCTTTTGAGAAAATGCCAACAACATTCCAAGAAATCGGTTTTAGGAATTTT
This sequence comes from Cloacibacterium sp. DMC96, assembly GCF_056313765.1. NCBI lineage: Bacteria > Pseudomonadati > Bacteroidota > Flavobacteriia > Flavobacteriales > Weeksellaceae > Cloacibacterium > Cloacibacterium sp. DMC96. The sequence continues at coordinate 240,869 of NZ_JBQUZQ010000002.1, forward strand.
TTGGAGATTCGTTTTGCGCCATCATCAGATTAAATACGGTTTTCAAATTTATCCAGAAACTCAAATTGGGGAAGGTTTTTATCTAGGACATTGGGGAACTGTGGTGATTAATCCAAAAGTAAAAATTGGCAAAAACTGCAATATTATGCAAGGAGTTAACATTGCTCAAGCCAATCGTGGAAAACACGAAGGCGTTCCAGAAATTGGAAACGAGGTCTGGATTGGCACAAATGCTGTCATCGTTGGAAAAATAAAAGTTGGAAATAATGTCTTAATCGCACCAAATGTTTATCTCAATACAGATGTTCCCGACAATTCTGTAGTAGTAGGAAATCCTGCTCAAATTATATCAAAACTTAATGCTACTGAAGATTATATCAATCATAAAGTATAAATTTGCACGAGAATTAGACTGTTAAAAAGTCTTAAAGTCCTTATTTTGGAATAAAAATTGATGCTATCTATCGGAATTTAGATGTATTTAGAAATTTTTTATTCTACATTTGTAAATGAAAAATTATGGGTAAAAGCTACGAAACTATTTTCGAAAATAATAGAAAATGGGTTGAAGAAAAACTAGGTCAAGATGCTGATTTTTTTAAAAAATTAGCAGAAGGTCAAAGTCCAGAATATCTTTACATAGGTTGCAGCGACAGTCGTGCAACCGCAGAAGAATTAATGGGCATGAAACCCGGCGAAGTTTTTGTGCATAGAAATATTGCCAACTTGGTGAATACCCTAGATATGAGTTCTACTGCTGTAATTCAATATGCAGTACAACATTTAAAAGTAAAACACATTATTGTGTGCGGTCATTATGGTTGCGGTGGTGTAAAAGCAGCGATGACGCCTCAAGATTTTGGATTAATGAATCCTTGGCTCAGAACCATCAGAGATGTTTATAGATTGCACCAAGAAGAATTAGACGCCATAAAAGACGAGCAATTACGCTATGATAGATTGATTGAACTCAATGTTCAAGAGCAATGCATCAACGTTATTAAAATGGCTTGCGTACAAGAAAGATATATTTTAGACCAATATCCTATAGTTCACGGTTGGGTTTTCGACCTCAAAACAGGGAAATTAATTGACTTAAATATAGATTTCGAAGAAATATTGAAAAATATTCAAAAAGTTTATGACCTAACCAATTCTGATTGGGTGATGAGCAGAAAAAATAATAAAAACTTCTAAGAAAGTTTACGATATGAAGTATTTGAGCATTTTTGTTCTGGCAGTTTTCATCAATTTTACAGCTTTACCAAGTATCGCTGTGGTTTTTGATTGGGAAATTCCTACGCTCAATAATAATATTTCAGAAGAAGAGGTTAAAAATAATCTCGCCAATTACAATGAAAAGTTTCCGCCAAAACCTTATAATTCTAAAGATTTTATTGGTGTTTTCTTTTCTGATAAAAAAATCAGCAAATACATTCTTAAGGACGATTCTATTCATCTAAGTCCTTTTAAATCGATATTTTCTCCGCCTCCAGAAGTTTAATTTTTAAAATTTCATAGGAAAATTATGCCCTTTTTTCAAAAAAATGGGCTGTTCCTTGACGCTTTTTAACAAATTAAATTTTCAAACATTAGAATTGATTACTTACATCTAAGTAATTGATTGTAAATACATATCGATATTCATACAATGAAAAAAACAAACACTTTATTCGGCGGAATAAAAGAAAATATTCCTTCGGGAATTGTAGTATTTCTCGTAGCATTACCACTCTGTTTAGGTATTGCATTAGCATCTGGTGCACCACCACTTTCTGGAATTTTAGCAGGAATTGTAGGCGGACTCGTGATAGGATTCATCAGCAACTCTCCTATTTCCGTTTCTGGACCAGCTGCAGGTTTAGCAGCCATCGTTTTAGGAGCAATAACCGATTTGGGAAGCTTCGAACTATTTTTAACTGCAGGTTTAATTGCAGGTTTTATACAATTGGCACTTGGTTTTCTAAGAGCAGGAAGTATTTCTAACTATTTCCCCAATAACGTTATCGAAGGAATGTTAGCCGGAATTGGTGTTATTATCATTTTAAAACAAATTCCACACGCTCTAGGTTACGACAAAGATTTTGAAGGAAATCTTCAGATTTTTGATGGTTTTAATTTATCTGAATATTTATCAGGATTAGCAAATGCTGTTACACCAGGAGCGGTTTTAGTAACGATTATTTCCCTAGCTATTCTTATTACTTGGGAAAAAGTAAATTTCCTCAAAAAAATTAAACTTTTACCAGGAGCTTTAGTAGCGGTAATTGTTGGGATTTTATTCAATGAAGTTTTCAGAGGAAGCGCGCTAGAAATTTCTAGAGAACATTTGGTAACACTTCCGGTTCCTCAATCGGTAGAAGATTTTAAAAACTTAATCACTTTTCCAGATTTCTCAGGATTCCTTAATCCGCAAGTTTGGATTATTGGTGCAACTATCGCAGTAGTAGCTTCCATAGAAACATTATTATGTATAGAAGCTGCAGATAGAATGGATGTACACAAAAGAATAACAGATACTAACTTAGAATTAAAAGCTCAAGGTATTGGCAACTTAGTTTCTTCTTTTATTGGAGGTTTACCTATGACTTCGGTGGTAGTGAGAACTTCTGCAAATGCTAATGCTGGTGCAACAAGTAAAATTTCGGCTATTGTTCATGGTATTTTATTGTTAGTATCTGTTTTATCTATTCCATTTTTATTGAACAAAATTCCTTTGGCGACTTTAGCAGCAGTTTTATTAATGGTAGGTTATAAATTAGCAAGTCCTGCAAAACTTAGCCATTTCTGGAGCAAAGGAAAATATCAATTTATCCCTTTTATTGCAACGATTATTGCAGTGGTAGCTTTAGATTTATTAAAAGGAGTAGGAATTGGTTTAGCCATCAGCATTCTGTTCTTGTTGCTTGGAAACATGAAACGTGCTTATTATTTGAGCAGAGAAGATCTAGAAAGCGCTGATGAAATCACCATAGATTTGGCAGAAGAAGTTTCATTCTTAAATAAAGCAGCCATCAAGAAAACGCTTAAAAATATTAAGCCCAATTCTAAAGTGATTATTAATGCTAAGAAAACTTCTTATGTATCGGATGATATTATAGACTTAATCTCGGATTTTGCTAACGTAAGAGCCAGAGAAGAAGATATAGAAGTGGTTTTAGAAGGATTTAAAACTTCTTACAAAGAATATGAAAACGACCAACATTCACACATTACCATCTCACACAGAAGAGTAATTTAAAATCATAACTTCAATTCATACTTATTAAATTAACATTGTTTCCTTTTCGGAGCCAAATTTCAGTGTTCCGAAAAGGTTTTTAAAAAAATTAAAAGAAAAAATTATGAAAGCACATACATTAGAAACTCAAGCAACCATTACTCCAGAAAAAGCACTTCTTTTTTTACAAGAAGGAAACCAAAGATTTGTAAACAATCTTAAGGTAAACAGAAACCTTCTTGAGCAAGTAAACGATACCAGAGAAGGACAATGGCCTTTTGCAACGGTACTCAGTTGTATCGACAGTAGAACTTCTGCGGAACTTATTTTCGACCAAGGTTTAGGAGATATTTTCAGCATCAGAATTGCAGGAAATTTTGCCAATCAAGACATTTTAGGCTCTATGGAATTTGCTTGTAATGTAGCAGGTTCTAAATTGGTGGTGGTTTTAGGACACACCAAATGTGGCGCTCTAAAAGGTGGACTAGATGCTCCTCAAATTGAAGGACTTGGAATGGATAATCTTAATCACCTTATCTATCATTTCGAATCTTGCATCCACGAAATCATTAAAGAAGGAGAAGAACGTTCTTCTAAAAATGATGATTTATTAGATAGATTAACGCTTTGCAACATCCAAAAAACCATCGAAGATATTCGTCACCAAAGTTCTACTTTAAGAAATTTAGAGAAAGAAGGAAAGATAAAAATTGTAGGTGCAAATTACGATGTGGAAACCGGAGTTGTAACATGGCTCTAGTTTTTGCGACTAACAAAATAACACAAGCGAGAATTTCTTCATATAACTTTGATTTTTAATTAACACTTTCTCGCTATAGCCCCTTAATTAGGGGCTTTTTTTGTACTTTTGATGAAATTTTCACCCTCTTGAAAAACATATCTATAATTTGGTTCTCCCTACTTTTCTATTTCTGCGGAATAGAATTGGTAGTACTTTTTACACAACCAAGCCTTTTTTTAGACCTCAATTTTTTTGGAGTCCGACTTTTATTTTTAATTATTTTTTTAGCATTTCTCTTTTTGAAAAATAAAATTTCTTCCAAGATTTTTTACTTAGTTGAAGGAATTACAATTTATGCTTTGATGACTTTTTTATACAAAGAAACTGCTGTTTTAAATACTTTAATTTTTCCAAAAGTTGATGGCTTTCTATCCCATTTAGACCAAAAAATATTCGGTTTTCAGCCTTCTTTAAGATTTTCTGAAACATTTGATTCTTGGTTTTTAAGTGAATTATTTTACTTCGGATATTTTTCATATTACCTTTTACCATTGGCTACTTTTTTGATTATTTATCTCAAAATTCCACAGAAAATAGAAGAGTTTAGTTTCATTTTAATCACTTCATTTTTACTTTATTATTTCACTTTTATATTAATTCCAGCAGAAGGTCCGCAGTTTTATTTTCCGTTTCCAGAAAATACGATTGAAGCCCAAGGAATTTTCGGGAATATGGTCAAACTCATTCAAAAAAACGGCGAAGTTCCCACCGCTGCTTTCCCAAGTTCACATGTAGGGATTTCTTGGATTGTTATTTTTTGGTTGTATCAAAATTTTAGAAAATCTGTGAAATATTTCCTTCCATTTGTTGTCCTATTGATGTTTTCTACGGTTTACATTAAGGCGCATTATTTTGTAGATGTAGTTGCTGGATTTATTTCTGCGCCGATTGTATTTTTTCTTACCTTTAAGTTTTACAAATTTTTAAACCATAAATTGGATGTCCGTTTCAATTAAAGAAGTCAAGACCAGAGAAGACTTAAAAACGTTTATTTATCTTCCCGAAAAAATTCATAAAAACCATAAAAATTGGCTTCATCCGTTGTATATGGATGATGAAAAATTCTTTGACAAAGACAAAAATTCTCTTTTCAAACACAATAATGCGACACTTTTCCTTGCATACGAAAACGGAAAAGCTGTTGGCAGAATTATGGGCGTAATTCCTACCGATTACAATAAATTTCAAGGGAAAAATGATGCCAGATTTTCCTTTTTTGAATGTTTTGAAAATAAAGAAGTTTTCAATGCTTTAATTACTGCGGTAGAAACTTGGGCAAAATCTAAAAATTGCACAGAAATCATTGGACCGATGGCATTTTCAGACAAAGAACCTCAAGGTTTTCTCACCAAAGGTTTCGAAGAAAAAGCAATGCTCGTCACCAATCACAGTTTTCCGTTTATGGTAGATTTCATCAAGGAAAATCATTACGAAAATTTTGTAGATTTGGTGCAATATGACATTCCGATTACCGCACAAATTCTGAACAGATATAAAAATTTCAACGAAAGAGTTTCTAAAAATTTAAAGATAAAAACGGTAGAATTTAACTCAACAAAATCGGTGAAACCTTATGTAAAACCTGTTTTTGACCTCATTAATAAAACTTACACCGAAATTTATGGCTTCACCAAACTCACCGAAGACGAAATGACGGAATTTGCTGAACGTTTTTTGCCACTTCTCAACCCAAAACTCATCAAAATGATTACCGATGAAAACGGCGAATTGCTCGCTTTCATCATTGCAATGGCAGATTTAAGCGAAGCGATAAAAAATTCACGAGGAAGAATTTTACCTTTTGGTTGGGCGAGAATTTTATGGGCAATGAAAACTTCAAAAAGGCTTCAACTTTTGTTGGGCGCGATTCATCCCAATTATCAAAACAAAGGTCTGGATGCGGTTTTAGCAACGATGCTTTTCGGTTCTGCATTGAAATTAGGATTCAAAACAGTAGATTCTCATCTCATTATGAAAGACAACCTAAAAATGCGTGGCGAAATTGAGAAATTAGAAGGTTTTAACCTATATAAAGAGTATTGTATTTTTAGGAAGAAATTATGAAAATGTATTTAAAAATTATAGCTCTTAGCAGTTTGTTTGTGATTATACAAGCAATAGTTTCAATGAATACAAATTTATTAAATACATCTTGCAATAACGCAGATGATTCTATTTTTCTAGAAGAATTTGGAAAATATTTTATTTATTTAAGTCTTCTAAATATTGTACTTTTTAAATTGTTTGATTTATTGAGTATCAATAAAAATATTATTTTTCTTTCATTAACATTAACTACAATTGCATGTAGTTTTCTTGTAAATTATGAAATTTTTATTGTTAGAGTCTCATGTTGGAGCACTTTTGATGAAGAAGATTTATGGAAAACTCCTCTTTTTCAATCACTTGTTCCAAATATTATTTTAGGGATTCTGTATTACAAATATTTGAATAAATCTACTTCCCGTTAAAAGTATTCATCGTATTATTCATTCCTGCGAAAACGAATGATAGACACGCTTTTGCGAAAATATCTATTCTATCTTGTAAAGTTTTGAGTTCTTCTTCATTCCATTTCCCAAGAACATAATCTACTTGTTTTCCTTCGGAAAAATCTGCAGAAATCCCGAAACGCAATCTTGCGTAATTTTGTGTTTGTAAAACTTCTTGAATATTTTTTAAACCGTTATGACCAGCATCAGAACCTTTTTTTCTTAATCTTAAAGTTCCGAAAGGAAGTGCCAAATCATCCGTAATCACCAATACATTCTCTAAAGGAATATTTTCTTTCTGCATCCAAAAACGAACGGCATTCCCAGAAAGATTCATGTAGGTATCTGGTTTAAGAACAAAAACTTTTCTGCCTTTGTATTTTCCTTCAGAAATCCAACCAAAATTAGCTGATTTAAACGGAGCTTCTAAAGTTTGTGCAATTTTTTCGGCTACTTTAAAACCAATATTATGACGCGTTTCTGCGTATTCTTCACCTTTGTTTCCTAAACCTACGATTAAGTATTTCACGTTTTATAATTGATAATTATTCTGCAAATTTATTGAATAAAATTAGAAATAACTTCTTCAGATTTTGGATTGTAAAACATAACCAAGATAATCTCCTCATTTTTAATTTCAGTCATGAAATTTTTTAAGAAAACCAATTCTTTCTTAACTGTAAAAAGAATTTCTTCATCTTTATTTGAACCAAAATTTTGAATAACTGTTATTGATTCTGCTTTTGATTTTGCGTCAACTTTTATTTTATAAACAGCAAAACTGTTTTGAGTTGTGATATTTTTAAATTTATTAAAGTAATCTCCTGAAAAATAAAAAACATTGGTTCTCTTTATTTTGTGTGCAATTAAAAACTCTAATGCTTTTCTTTCAATATTAATGTTTTTATTATTCAAATCTGTTTTTGGGGTACAAGAAGACATGCCAAAATTACTTTCTGTATCTAAATACACTAACATTTTTTGCCCCACTTTCAGTTCAATTTCACAAGCGGATTCATAAACATTACCAACTTTTCCCCGAACAAGAATAGAACTTATTTTTTTACCCTTATAAAGTTTTAAAATTTTAATATCTGCTTTGTAAAACCTATCATCTTCACCATTATTAAAATCTACATTATATGTTTTCAAAATTTCTACTTCTGCAATAAACTCACTTTTCTCAAATCTTTCTCCAAAACTTTGATAAGCGCATTTGCAAGCAAAAACATTCACAGAAACAATAAGTGCAAAAAAGACAATTAATTTTTTCATTTAGAAAATTTTTAAAGACTCATATACTCAAAAGTACTTTTCTCGCCTGAAACCGTCATAGAAGTAGCATAATTTTGTGAGTCATAAGTATAAGAAACCGTTTCTGTAGTAGTGGTTCCCATCATAGATTCTGTCATCTCTACTTTGGTGAAATTATTAGACATTCCGTAAACGCCTAATCCTTTTTCTGACATAGAAAACTCGTTATAATTATTTCCTAAGGTAGAAGTTGGCGAAATCTTATTATCATAACCCGAATAATTGGTCGTAACAATTACATCTGGAATTGGACCTAAACTCAACTTAGTCGTAAACACCATTTTAGTAAGGTTTTTCCCTGAATAAGTATATTCAAAAATTCCAGTTTGGGTAGAAATTCCTGCCATAGAATATTCTTGAGTAACTTTAGCAACCTGGTTTGCAGCATTATAGACATAAGTGCTCACTTTTTGGGTAGTGTTAATCAGAGTTCCACTTAATTTGGTTACTTCTGTAGCTTCTACTTTAGCAATATTTCCCGTTGCGTTATAACTCACAATAGAGGTAATGGTAATATCTTCAGAGGTTTCTGCATCCACCAAAACACTTACCACTTTAGAAATTTTACCATTATTGTAAGAAATGGTAGAAATATAAGAATTATCAGAAGTAGTGATTTTAGAAATTGCTTTATTAGCGTAAGTAAAACTGAAAGAAAAAGGATCGCCATTATCATCAAAAGTATTGATTTTTGCCAAAAATTTAGTTCCGGTAGTTCCTGTTCCGCCACCACTTCCTGTTCCACCTCCATTTCCGTTACCGCCACCTGTAGAATCTAAACCTAAGAAAGAAGATGTTTCTGGCGCACAAGAAATAATAAATAAAGAAACTAAGGCCAGCCAAAAATATTTGATTTTCATGATTTTTATTTTTTACAAAAGTACAATTTTCTAACTTAAAATTTTGGTCAATAGAACATTTACCTCATCTACATTTTTCACACCATCTTTTCTCATCATAAGCTGATTGCCTTCTTTGCCAGATTTTTCCTTAAGTTGAGCTTCTCGTGGATTTTGAGAAAGATAAGCGATAATATTTCTGAATTTTTCGCTTTGGTAAAATTTATCTTGAGGATTATCTGGGAAATAGCCTAGAAAGATTCCGTTTTTCATGACGATTTTATCAAAACCAATCTCTGCTGCGAGCCATTTTAATTCTACTGATTTCAATAAATTAACGGCTTCTTTTGGCAAGTTTCCAAACCTATCAACCAATTCATTTTCAAATTTCTGCAATTCTTCTTTGGTTGGAATTTCTGCTAATTTTTGGTATAATGAAAGTCTTTCTTCCGTAGAATTCACGTAAGAATCTGGCAACATCAGCTCAAAATCAGTGTCAATATTGACTTCTTTCTGAGATTTGAATAATTTTTTACGGTCTTCTTCATTCTCAAATAAATCTTGGAAATCATCTTCGTTTTGCAATTCTTCCAATGCTTCTTGCATTAATTTTTGGTAGGTTTCAAAGCCCATTTCATTGATAAAACCACTTTGTTCTGCTCCCAGTAAATCTCCAGCTCCTCTGATTTCTAAATCTTTCATCGCAATTTGGAAACCGCTTCCTAAATCTGAAAACTGTTCTATCGCTTCCAAACGTTTTCTAGCATCCGAAGTCATCATATCAAACGGTGGCGTAATCAGATAACAAAACGCTTTTCGGTTGCTTCGTCCAACTCTACCTCGCATTTGGTGCAAATCTGCCATCCCGAATTTTTGCGCATCATTAATAAAAATCGTGTTCGCATTCGGAACGTCTACTCCAGATTCTACAATCGTGGTAGAAACCAAAACATCATATTTCCCTTCCATAAAATCGAGAATTCTGGCTTCCAATTCTTTTCCGTCCATTTGTCCGTGACCTGTAATGACTCTCGCATCTGGAACCAAACGCTGAATTAATCCTGCAATATCTTTCAGATTTTCAATTCTATTATTGATGAAATAAACCTGTCCGTCTCTTTGAATTTCGTAAGAAATCGCATCTCGAAGAATTTCTTCATTAAATCCAATAATTTGTGTATCAACTGGTTGTCGATTTGGCGGTGGCGTTTTAATGACCGATAAATCTCTTGCAGCCATCAAAGAAAACTGAAGCGTTCTTGGAATTGGTGTTGCTGTTAAAGTCAAGGTATCAATATTCGCTTTTAACGTTTTGAGTTTATCCTTTACATTTACGCCGAATTTATGCTCTTCGTCAATAATCAATAACCCTAAATCTTTGAATTCTATATCTTTTCCTACCAATTGATGCGTTCCGATGACGATATCAATTTTACCATTTTTGAGTCCTTCTTTGGTTTCATTTTTCTGTTTGGCAGAACGGAAACGGTTCAAATAAGAAATGCTGACAGGAAAATCTTTCAACCTTTCTTTGAAACTTCGGTAATGTTGAAACGCCAAAATCGTGGTAGGAACCAAAACCGCGACTTGTTTTCCATCGGTTGCCGCTTTGAACGCTGCACGAATTGCGACTTCCGTTTTCCCGAAACCTACATCTCCACAGATTAAGCGATCCATTACACCATCATTTTCCATATCGTTTTTCACATCTTGCGTTGCTTTTTCCTGATCTGGAGTATCTTCGTAAATGAAACTTGCTTCTAATTCATTCTGCAAATAAGAATCTGGCGAAAACGAAAACCCTTTTGCCGTTTTTCTTTGTGCATATAATTTGATAAGGTCAAATGCAATTTGTTTAACTTTTGCTTTGGTTTTTTGCTTTAAAGTTTTCCAAGTTGGAGAACCGAGTTTATTGAGAACGATTTCTCTTCCATCTGGACCGTTATATTTTGAAATTTTATGAAGCGAATGAATAGAAACGTAGAGCAAATCGTTGTTTTTATACGTCAATTTGAAACATTCTTGTGTTTTTCCATCATTGGTAACTTTCACCAAACCCATAAATTTCCCAATTCCGTGGTCAATATGCGTGATGTAATCGCCTACTTTCAGAGACATTAAATCTTTCAGCGTTAATTGCTCAGATTTGGCAAAAGAATTTTTGGCTTTATATCTTTGGTAACGGTCAAAAATCTGATGGTCTGTATAAACCGATATTTTTAGTTCGTAATCTACAAAGCCTTCATGAAGCTCAGATTTGAAAGATTTAAACGGTAAATCATGATTCAGTTCCTCAAAAATACTCTCTAATCTTTCCTTTTGTTTTTCTCCCGAAAAAGAAATCCAAGTTTCATAACCTTCTTCTTTTTTTTCTTTCAAATCTTCGGCGAGAAGCTCAAAATTTTTGTGGAAGGTGGGTTGTGCGGTTTGATTGAGTTGGAGAATGGTAGAGTTGTAGAGTTGTAGAGATTGAGAAGTGAAATCAATCGTTTTAAATTTTTGGAAATCTTCCAAAAATACATCATCAGAAACGAAAAGAATTTCTGGTTTTTGATGCTTAATTTCTTTGCTTAACGTTTCAAATTTTTGCTCTGCTTTTTCGTAGAAATCTTTGAGTTTTTTTACGGTGAGATAAGCATTTTTAGTCACAATGAAACTATCTTTTGGCAATAAATCCAATAGAGAAACCTTGCTTCCTGAAACCGCAAAATTCATATTAGAAACCAATTCAAAGTCATTGACTTTTCCTGTGGAAAGTTGAGTTTCGATGTCAAATTCCTTAATACTTTCTACTTCATTTCCGAAAAAAGTAATTCTGAACGGTTTTTCGTAAGCGTAAGAAAAAACATCTACAATTCCGCCTCTCACAGAAAATTCTCCAGGTTCAGAAACGAAATCGGTATAATTAAAATTGAACTGATTTAAAAGTTCTTCCGTAAAATCAAAATCCAGTTGATCGCCAACTTTTATCGTGTGAGAAATCGCTTTGAAATCTTCCTTTTTCAACACTTTTTCTGAAAGCGAAGAAGCGGTGGCAACGATAATTTTTTTCTTTTTATCAAAATTCAAACGATTGAGAACTTCGGTTCGTAAAACGATGTTTGCATTTTGGGTTTTCTCAACTTGATAAGGTTCTAAATGCGTTTCAGGAAAATACAAAATGTTTTCTTCGCCTATCATTTCCTCTAATTCCGAAGTGATATAATTAGAAGATTCTTTATCGTCAATAATAAAAAGAACATCTTTTTTCTGTGTAAGAAATAATTCTGCCACCAAAATAGACGGAACAGAACCTGCAAAACCTTTCACAGAAATATGTTGGTTTTGGTCTAAATTTTCAAAAAGTTCTTTTCCAAAATTTTTTCTTAAAAACTCAGGAATAAGCGTTTGACTAATATTTTTTAGCATTGTAATATCATAAAGTTGTATTTTTTTCATCGTTTTCAAAAATTGATAAAACGACAAAAGCGATTTCGGGTTGCTCCGAAATCGTTTGACGGTGCAAAGATAGTTTTTTCAAAACTTATTTTTAACTTTGGCAAATGATAAATTTCTTAAAGAAAAGCATCGCCAAAATTTGGGCGAAAAACCATGTTGCTAAAACAGAAGACTTCAAAAATAACGCCGAAGTTCTTCAGGAAAAATTGTTATTAGACTTGGTCAAAAAATCCGAAAAAACACTTTTCGGACTTCAGCATAACTTTTCGGAAATAAAATCAGTAGAAGATTTTCAAAAAAATGTGAAAATCTCTGACTACGAAGACCTAAAACCTTTTGTAGAAAAAGTAAAACACGGAGACAAAAATATTCTTTGGCCAGAAAAACCAGAATATTTCGCAAAAACTTCTGGAACCACTTCTGGAACCAAATATATTCCTTTGACCAAAGAAGGAATGGACTACCAAGTGAAAGCGGCGCAATCTGCACTTTTCCACTACATTGCTCGAAAAAATAATGCCGATTTTGTAAACGGAAAAATGATTTTCTTGCAAGGTTCACCAGAACTGGAAGATATTAACGAAATAAAAACAGGCCGACTTTCAGGAATTGTAGCGCATCACATCCCAAAATATTTGCAAAAAAACAGATTGCCGAGCTACGAAACCAATTGCATAGAAGATTGGGAAACAAAAGTAGATAAAATTGTAGAAGAAACCGAAAAAGAGAACATGACGCTGATTTCGGGAATTCCGCCTTGGTTAATTATGTATTTTGAAAAATTGATTGAAAGAAATGGCAAAAAAATAAAACAATTATTTCCGAATCTTCAACTCATTGTAACAGGCGGTGTAAACTACGAACCTTACCGTGAAAAAATGGAAGAATTATTGGGCGGAAAAGTAGATATTATCCAAACATTTCCTGCAAGTGAAGGATTTTTCGCCTTTCAAGATGATTATCAAAAAGAAGGACTTTTACTACAATCGAATCACGGAATTTTTTATGAATTTATTCCGCTAGAGTTGTATGGTAAACCAGACGCTCCAAGATTGACTTTGAAAGATGTGGAACTCAATAAAGATTATGCGTTGATTTTGACAACAAATTCTGGACTTTGGGCTTATTCTATTGGTGATGTGGTACGTTTTATTTCTAAAAATCCGCACAGAATTTTAGTTTCTGGAAGAACGAAACATTTCACCTCAGCTTTTGGCGAACACGTAATTGCTTTTGAAGTAGAAGAAGCAATGAAAGCAACAATTGAGAAATTCTCAGCGCAAATTACGGAGTTTCACCTCGCTCCACAGGTAAATCCCGAAAATGGAGAATTGCCATACCATGAATGGTTTATAGAATTTGAAAAAGAGCCAGAAAATCTAGAAAGTTTCCGTCAAAACCTTGATGCAGAAATGCGCAAAAGAAACACGTATTATGATGATTTGATTGCTGGAAATATTTTGCAAGTTTTAAAAATCACCAAATTGCAGAAAAACGCCTTCCAAGAATACGCAAAATCTGAAGGAAAACTGGGCGGACAAAACAAAATTCCACGTTTGGCAAATGATAGAAAAATTGGGGATTTTTTAAAGAATTTTAAAATCTAGATTTTGGATGAAATAATTTTTTATCTTTGATTAATATTTTGTGAATATGAATTTAGATTTTAACATAGAAAGCAAAAAATTGGCACTTATTCAATGGTTAACTTCATTGAATGATGTTTCTATGATTGATAAAATTCTAGAACTCAAAAATAAAGAAAGTAAAGATTGGTGGAACGAAACTTCTGATGAAGAAAAAGAATCTATTGAAAAAGGATTAGAAGATGCCAATTCTGGAAAGCTAAAACCACATTCTGAAATAAGAAAAAAATATGAAAAGTGGTTATAAAATTTTTTGGACAGAACACACAGCCTCTGAATTAGAAAAAACCATTCAATATTTACAAACAGAATTTTCTGATAAAGAAATTTCAAAACTTTTAATAAAATTAGAAGAAACTTTAGAGCTAATTTCTATCAATCCTAAAATATTTCCCATTTCTGACAAAAAAGGAATTCACAAAGCAATCTTGCTTAAATACAATTCTATCTATTACCGAGAAATAAACAATACTGTAGAAATTTTATCCTTCTTTTCTAACAGACAAAATCCTAAGAAAAGAAAAATCTAATTACTCACTTACAAACTTCAATCCTACGATTGAAATAATTAAAGTTGACACAAAAAAGATGCGCCAAAAAGTGGCTGGCTCGTTAAAGAAAAAGATTCCCATCAAAACGCTTCCTACCGCTCCAATTCCTGTCCAAACTGCGTAAGCTGTACCAATTGGCAAACCATTTTCGCCAGCAATAGCTTTGTACATGAGAAACATAGAAACAAAAAGGCAAACTGCAAATCCAGACCACCAATAGAGGTTTTCTTTGCCTGTGGTTTCTTGTGCTTTTCCTAAACAAAACGCAAATGCAGTTTCGAATAATCCTGCGATGATGAGCATTAACCAATTCATAGCACAAATATAGACTTTAACTATTAAAAAAATATTTCTAATTCCTTTATATTTGCTCAATGATTTCTCTTGAGCCCATTAAAACTCTAAAAAATAAAGAGTTCCGAAACTTACTTACCGGAAGATTTTTTCTAATTCTAGCGTTTAGAATGCTCGCCACGTTATTAGGATGGTGGGTTTATCAGCTGACCAAAGATCCTATTTCAATTGGTTTGATAGGACTTTCGGAAGTTATTCCTGCCGTTTCTACAGCATTATACGCTGGTCATGTTATCGACATGAACGAGAAAAAAAGAATGCTTCTTTGGTGTACTTCGGGATATTTTTTGCTGATTGCCTTGTTATTAATTCCTGCATTTTACGCATCTAATCTTCATTTTACAGGTCACGAAATCACTTATTACATCTACGGAATTATATTTTTTACAGGAATTTGTAGAGCTTTCATCGGCCCGATTGTTCCGGTAATGATTCCCAAAATTGTAGGACAAGAAAAATTAGCTAACGCCATTACCTTAAACCAAGCTACATTTCTTACGGCATCCGTTTCTGGGCACGCTATTGGAGGATTTCTCATCGCACTCATCACTATAAAATGGACTTTAGTCGTTATTTTATTTTTAATTTTATTGGCATCCTTATTTTTCTTTCAAATCAAAAAACAACAGTCAGAATACCATAAAAATGAGTTACAAGTTTGGGCTTCAATGAAAGAAGGAATCACTTACATTTATAGAACGAAAGAAATTCTAGGAGCATTGTGTTTAGATATGTTTGCCGTACTTTTTGGCGGAGCAGTTGCCATGATTCCTGTTTTCGCAAGTGATATTTTAAAAGTAGGAGCTGACGGTTTCGGACTTCTCAACGCTGCATCAGATATTGGCTCTATGATGATTATTGTAACGCTTTCTTTCATTCCGTTAAGAAAAAATCAGGGCAAAATTTTAATCGGTGTCGTGGCTGGATTTGGTTTATGCATCATTGGTTTCGGCTTGTCAAAACTCTACTGGTTGTCTTTCTTATTCCTCATGTTGAGCGGAATTTTTGACGGAATTTCAGTCGTAATTAGAGGAACCATCGTTCAGTTGAAAACTCCAGATCACATCAGAGGAAGAGTGATGAGTGCAAATTCAATCTTCATTATGTCTAGCAATGAAATGGGACAATTTGAAAGTGGCGTTGCTGCAAAACTTTTTGGCGTAGTAAGGTCAGTCGTTTTTGGAGGAACCATGACCGTTCTTATTGCACTTTTTGTAGGAAAATTTGTTCCAAAATTGAGAAAAATGGAATATTAAAAAAGTCTAGCATTATTTTTAAAAAAGTTTAAATATCAATAAGTCAAAAACTTATCAACATTCGGAATTTAGCCTCATCTTCCATTAACAAAGCATTTGCAGATTATTATCCGCAAAAAGCAGATTTAACCTCAAAAAAATTTTAAAAATTCTATCTTTGTGCAATGGCACAGAAGGAAACATTATCAAGTTTAACACATGGTAATTTCGCGAAGGAACTTTCTATTTCAGCAGGCAAAATGCCGCCTAATGCAGTTGAATTCGAGAAATTGGTTATTGGAACTTTTTTGATTGACAAAAAAGGATTAGATTATTCTATAGATTTATTAACTCCCGAGGTTTTTTACGACCCGAGACATCAAGTTATTTTTTCTGCAATCTTAAAATTGTACGAAAAAAACGAGCCTGTAGATTTAATGACCGTAATCCAAGAGCTCAAAAAAGAAGAAAAACTAGGTTTTGCCGGAGGTGACCATTATATTATAGACCTTACGATGGGCGTTTCTTCGAGCGCTCACATAGAATATCACGTTCGTGTAATTCTAGAAAAATTCATTCTCAGAAGTTTGATTAACGTTTCTGCGAATGTAATTGACAGTTCTTACAAAGAATCTACAGACGTTTTTGAATTGCTAGACAAAGCCGAACAATCATTTTTTGAAATTACCAATGGAACCATCAAAAAAGGCTTTGACACCGCCAATTCCTTGGTAAAAGAAGCGATTGATAAAATCAAATCTTTAAAAGACAAAGAAGGACTTTCTGGTATTCCATCAGGATTTAGAGATGTAGACAAAGAAACAGGAGGATGGCAAAGTTCTGACTTAATCATCATCGCGGCACGTCCTGCAATGGGAAAAACCGCATTTCTACTTTCTATGGCGAGAAACATCACGGTAGAACACAATATTCCGATGGCGCTATTCTCTCTGGAGATGGCTTCTGTACAGCTTATCACGAGGATGATTGCCTCAGAAACGGGAATTTCTTCTGAAAAATTGAGAAAAGGACAAATGTCTGAAGAAGAATGGCAAAGACTATTCTCAAACGTTGCCGCTCTTGAAAACGCACCGCTTTATATAGACGAAACACCTGCACTTTCTGTGTTTGATTTCCGTGCAAAATGCAGAAGACTGGTAATGCAACATGGCGTAAGAATCATCATGGTGGATTATTTACAGTTGATGACCGCAAATTCTGGAGGAAAAGGCGGCGGAAACAGAGAGCAAGAAATTGCAACCATTTCTCGTTCATTAAAGGCGATTGCAAAAGAATTAAACGTTCCTGTTATTGCACTTTCTCAGTTATCCAGAACCGTAGAAACCCGTCCAAATAAGAGACCTCAACTTTCGGATTTGAGAGAATCTGGAGCGATTGAGCAAGATGCAGATATCGTTTCTTTCATCTACAGACCAGAATATTATAAAATTGACACTTGGGAAGACGAAACTCCTTCTGCGAACCAAGCGGAGCTTATCATTGCGAAGCACAGAAACGGTTCTATTGCAGATGTAAGATTAAGTTTCCACGGAAGTTTAGCCAAATTCTCAGATTTAGACGTTTTCGGAAGCTATCATTCTTCTGGTTTTGCGCAACAAGATGAACCAAGCGGTTTTGATAAATTGCGAGTTTCCATAGATCCAGGCGCAGCATTTGGCTTACCAGATAACGGAAATATTTCTGGCTCTGCCATGAATGACGACGACGATGATGCTGAAATGCCGTTCTAAAAAATGTAAAATCGAAGATTTTTAAAATTTTAAAAGTATATTTTTGCTTACGATTTTACGAATTTTCAGTTTCACGAATTTACTTACATGAAAATCGAAATTTATACAGATGGCGCTTGTAGTGGCAATCCTGGAAAAGGTGGCTATGGAATTCTCATGCGTGTTCCTGAAAAAAAATATCAAAAAACTTTTTCCGAAGGTTTCCGTTTGACCACCAATAATAGAATGGAACTTCTCGCGGTGATTGAAGCACTTGAAAAGTTAAAAAATCCCGAAGAAAACGTTCACGTTTTCACTGATTCTAAATATGTAGCTGATGCGATTAACCAAAATTGGATTTTTGGTTGGATAAAAAAAAGCTTTAAAAATGTGAAAAATCCTGATTTGTGGCAAAGATTTATTCCGCTTTTTAGGAAACATAAAATAGAATTTCATTGGATAAAAGGTCATGCTGGTCATCCTGAAAATGAAATCTGCGACCAACTCGCTGTAAAAGCTTCTCAATCATCGAATTTAAAAATTGACACCTTCTTTGAAAATCAAAAAGAGGGCGGATTGTTTTAAATCTGAATAAAGATTATAGTCAATTTCTTTAGCAGAATCCTACCTATTCTTTTCAAAATCCTTACATTTGAAATGTAGTTTTACAGACTTTCTAATTTCAAATCTCAATTTTTAAAATGATAAAAACAGATGTATTGGTAATCGGCTCAGGAATTTCGGGACTTTCTTACGCCATTAAAATTTCTGAAAAATTACCAGATGCTAAAATCACCATCGTCACCAAAGCTGAGGAAGACGAAACCAACACCAAATATGCTCAAGGTGGTTTAGCTGTAGTAATGGATTTAGACACAGATAATTTCCAGAAACATATAGACGATACCATGCGTGCTGGAGATTACGAAAACAATAGAGAAGTGGTAGAAATGGTTATCAAAGAAGGACCAGACCGTTTCAGAGAGATTGTAGAATGGGGCGTAAATTTTGACAAAAAAGAAGATGGCGAATTTAAACTCGGAAGAGAAGGTGGCCACACCGAATTTAGAATTGTGCATCACAAAGATATTACAGGCGCCGAAATAGAACGTGCACTTTTAGAATATTGCAACAAATCTCCGAATATAGAAATCCTTGATTATCATTACGTTATTGATTTAATCACACAACACCACATTCCCAATAAAAACTTTGATTTAGAAAATATTTCTTGTTATGGAGCTTATGTTCTAGACCAAAAAAATAAAAAAATCAAGAAAATCACTGCAAAAGTAACCATGGTAGCAACTGGAGGAGCTGGTCACGTTTATAAAAACACCACGAATCCAAAAATTGCAACTGGAGACGGAATTGCTTTTGTTCACAGAGCTCGCGGTAAAGTTTCTAACATGCAATACATTCAGTTTCACCCTACTGCAATGTATTCTAAACGAGACGGAATGCTGTTTCTCATTTCCGAAGCAGTACGTGGTGATGGCGCAAAACTCAGAACCAAAAATGGCGAAAAATTCATGCACAAATATGATGAGCGAGAAGAATTAGCTTCGCGAGATATTGTAGCAAGAGCCATTGACAACGAAATGAAAATTTCTGGGGATGAATATGTAGGCCTGGATTGTAGAGAAATGGATAAAGAAAAGTTCATAGAACATTTCCCTAATATTTATCAAAAATGCATGGATGAAGGAATTGACCCATTTAAACAACTTATTCCTGTGGTTCCTGCGAGTCATTATTTAATGGGCGGAATCGTGGTAGACAAAGACGGACAATCTTCTATCAAAAATCTTTTTGCAGTAGGAGAATGTACCAACTCTGGATTGCACGGTGCGAATCGTCTCGCTTCTAATTCACTTTTGGAAGGTTTGGTTTATGGTCATAATGCTGCAATGAAATCTGTAGAATTGCTTCACAAAGACGAATTTAATTACTTTGACCTCGAAAACGTACCAGAATGGAATGAAGAAGGCATGAAAGTAATGGAAGAAAAAGTGCTCATCACTTATCTCAGAAAACAACTTCAAGAAATGATGAGTGATTTGGTAAGCATTGTAAGAAGCAACGAAAGATTGCAACTGGCTCAAAAAAAACAAAGAGAAATCTACGAAGCGGTTACAGAATTGTATAATTATTCAGTAATTTCGCCAGAATTATCAGAATTAAGAAATCTGGTGAATGTTTCTTACCTTATTATTAAGCATTCTTTGGCGATGAAAGAAAACAAAGGTGCTTTTTACAATAAAGATTTTGCTTAAAGATTCATCACAGATAAAAACTTGAAATTTACATCTATGAAACGTCCACACTATGTAACCGATAAAGCCTTAAAACAATTTATAAAATCTGCTTTAGAAGAAGATATTCAAAGCGGTGACCACTCTACCCTTTCTACCATTCCTAAAGAATTGGTACAAAGTGCAAAACTTTTGGTAAAAGAAGACTGTATTTTGGCTGGAGTAGAATTGGCAGAAATTATTTTTAAAACTTTTGACAAAGATTTAAAAATAGAGGTTTTTATTAAAGATGGAGAAAATGCAAAAGTTGGCGACGTAGCTTTCATCGTTTCAGGAAGTGCGCGTTCTATCCTTTCTACAGAAAGATTAGTGCTAAACTGCATGCAAAGAATGAGCGGAATTGCTACTTTAACTCATGAATGGGATTCTAGACTTCTAGGAACCAAAACCAAATTGCTTGATACGAGAAAAACTACTCCAAATTTCAGAATTTGCGAAAAATGGGCAGTAGCAATTGGCGGCGGAACCAATCACAGATACGGGTTGTATGATATGATTATGCTGAAAGACAATCATATAGATTATAACGGAAGTATTACCAATGCAGTGAAAATGACGCAAGACTACCTCAAAAAAAATAAATTAAAACTTAAAGTAGAAGTAGAAACCAGAACTCTAGCAGAAGTAGAAGAAGCTGCAAAACTTGCTGGAAAAGGAATTGACAGAATTATGCTAGATAATATGGATGTAAAAACCATGACAGAAGCAGTGAAAATTATTGCAGGAAAATGCGAAACCGAAGCTTCAGGAGGAATTTCAAGAGACCAACTAAACGAAATCGCCAGAACAGGTGTCACTTATATTTCGGCAGGAGCACTTACCCATTCCGCAGAAAATATAGATTTAAGTTTAAAAGCCATAAAAAATTAAAAATAATAAAAACACGCTAATAGCGTGTTTTTTTGTATCAAATTGAAAATCAAAAGTTTCATTGTGGATAAAAAATTATGGATTTCATAAAATTTTAACACAATGTTAATTTTAGTTAAAAAAAAATAATGTATTTTGCATTCCGATAAAACAATGTTTGAAATAATATAACTTTATGAAAATCAACTATTTAGGAAAGTCAAGACTTTCTGTGGTTATTGTATTAAGTGCTGCTAGTGTAGCATTTGCGCAAAAAACTAGAGATTCTATCAACTCTAAAGACATCGAACAAGTTGTTCTTACTGGGGTGGCAGATATCGCAAAGGACAGAAAAACTCCAGTTGCTGTTTCTACTATTAAAGAAGCACAAATTGTAGAGAAATTGGGTAACCAAGAATTCCCAGAAGTCCTAAACACTACTCCTTCTGTGTATGCAACTAAATCTGGTGGAGGTTTTGGAGACTCTAAAATTAACATTAGAGGTTTTGCTCAAGAAAACGTAGCGGTAATGATCAATGGGGTTCCTGTAAACGACATGGAAAACGGAGCTGTATATTGGTCAAACTGGGCTGGTCTATCAGATGTAACTTCTGCTATGCAAGTACAGAGAGGTCTAGGTTCATCTAAATTAGCTATTGCTTCTGTAGGTGGTACTATTAATGTAGTAACTAGAGCTGCTGACAAAAAACAAGGAGGAATTGTTTCTTTAGGTGTTGCTAATGACGATTACTTAAAAACTCTATTTGCTTACAATAGCGGTAAAATGTCTACAGGATGGTCTACTTCTTTCCTATTAAGTAGAACTGCTGGTAACATGTATGCTAATGGTACAGAATTCGAAGGATATAATTATTATTGGGCATTAGGTTACCAAAATGGTAAACATGATTTCCAATTTACCATTACTGGTGCTCCACAATGGCACAACCAAAGATCATCTTTCATTACTATTGCTAACTATATTAAATATGGTGGTGTAAATGGTGGTGATCCAAACAGAAAATATAACGCAGATTGGGGACTTCTAAATGGAGAGGAATACTCTATGAGAAGAAACTATTACCACAAACCAGTAATGTCTTTAAACTGGGACTGGAACATTTCTTCTGCTTCTAAACTTAATACAGTAGTATACGCTTCTTTTGGTAGAGGTGGTGGTACTGGAGATACTGGTTCAGTAGGAGGTAAAAACTTCTCAAACGCAGCTTGGAGACTTCCTGATGGAACGGCTAACTTTGACGCGATTTATGCAGCAAATGCAGCTTCTACACCTACAGCTGGTGTGTTAGTAAGAAGATCTTCTATCAACTCTCACAACTGGTTTGGTATCATCTCTAGTTTTAACCAAAAAATTAATGACAACTTAAAACTTACCGCAGGTATTGATGGTAGATATTACTATGGTTACCACTACCAAGTAGTAAGTGATTTCTTAGGAGCTACTGGTTTCAGAGATACTACTAACAAAAATGCTATTTCTACAAGTAACCCAACTGGTCAAAGAATTATCGTAAATTCTCATGATGCTACTCCTACTTGGAATCCTTTTGGAGGAAAAATTGATCCAGAAGCAGATATGATTTCTTACTGGAATGATGGAGAAGTTCTTTGGTATGGTGGTTTCGGTCAGTTAGAATATTCTAATGATAATTTATCAGCATTTGTACAAGGTGCAGTTTCTAACCAAGGTTTCCAAAGAATTGACCACTTTATCGTAGATGGTGTTTCTTTATTAAACGGAACATTAGCATCTCCAACTAACCAACCTACTGCTAAAAACCCAGCACTTAATACTAAAACTGGTTTCAAAAATTTAGTTGGTTACAATATTAAAGGGGGAATCAACTATAATATTAATGATCACCATAACGTTTTTGGAAACATCGGTTACTATTCTAAGCAACCTTTCTTAAACGCTGTTTATCCTAACAATAAAAACTTCTTAAACCCAAATCTTACCAATGAAAAGATTTTTGGTGCTGAATTAGGATACGGTTTCCGTTCATCTGCTGTAAACCTTAACGTGAACGTTTATAGAACTTCTTGGAAAGATAGATTCTTAAGAAGAGGTAATTTAAATATTCCAGATCCAAACAACCCAGGAGTAACATTTACTAACGCATATGCTAACATTGCTGGAATTACTGAAATTCACAGAGGTGTAGAAGTAGATGGTAGCGTAAAAGTAAACCAATATTTATCTTTCACAGGTATGGTTTCTGTAGGGGATTGGTATTATGAAGGAAACGCAACTGGTACTTACTTCACTGAAACAAACGAAGAAATCGCTGGAACTAGCTTTGCTGGAACCACACTTTACTTAGACAAAGTAAAAGTAGGAGGATCTGCTCAGAATACTTATGCTGCAGGTTTCGTTCTTGAACCAGCTAAAAACTTCAAATTAGATGGAACATACAGATATGTTAACAATCTATACGCTAACGTAAACCCTATCAACTTCCAAAGTCAAGCTGCTGGAAACTTAGGTGCTCTTAAACTTCCTAGTTTTGGACTTTTTGATTTAGGTGCATCTTATAAGGTAAACCTTAATGCTAAGCAATACTTTACTCTAAGAGCAAACGTTTATAACGTTTTTGATAAAGTTTACATTGCAGAATCTAACACTAACTACCAGAGCAACCTTTCTGCAGCTGATTACGCAGCTTATGGTTCTTCTGCTCCTTCTTACACAAGCTATGTACAAGCAGGAGAATGGAACGGTGTTTCTCAACAAAACCAAGTTTTCTTTGGATTTGGTAGAACTTGGGCTGCAACATTCTCATTCAACTTCTAAAACAATTTTAGATTTTATAAATCACGAATCCCGGCTATATTTGCCGGGATTTTTTATATTTGTAACAAATAAAAAATATGGATACATTTAACATTATTAGAGAAGCTCACAAAGGTTTCGGTTATTTAATTTTAGTAGCAGCATTAGTTTTCATCGTAGCATTATTGATGGCTATGTTTGGTTATTCTGGTAAAATCAGCAAGCTATTAAAAAAATCTACCCTTTTTACCATGATTTTGTTTCACCTACAATTCTTAATCGGGATTGCTATGCTTGTTTTTTCTCCAGGACTAAAAGCAGCATTAGAAAGCGGAACATTAATGAGCGATTCTTACAATAGAGTAACTTTCGTAGAGCATCCTTTTTCTATGTTAGTGGCAGCTATTTTATTGACCATTATCAACAAATATTTAAAAAAGAACGAAACATTAGCACTAAAAGTAGTTTTCATGGGAGTTCTGGCATTGCTATTATTTGGCTACGCTTTCCCTTGGGCTAAAGTTTTCGGAGCATAAAAAAGGAAAGGTGTAAAATTGATTTAAATCATTCTACCACAAAAGATAATTTTTACTATCTTTGTAAAAAATTTAGATAAATTTTCCAATAAACAATTTTCAAAAGGATTATTTATAACGAATTTTATCAAATATTAGATTTAAGCAATATTTTACACCTTTAACTTTTTAAAAAATTTAAAACAATTTCAATTATGAAAATCGCAGTAGTAGGCGCAACCGGAATGGTAGGCCAAGTTATGTTGAAAGTTTTGGAAGAAAGAAATCTTCCTATTACAGAATTAATTCCTGTAGCATCAGAAAAATCTGTAGGAAAGAAAATCACTTTCAAGAGTAAACAGTATGACATCGTTTCTATGGAAACTGCGATTTCTATGAAACCTGAAATTGCTATTTTCTCTGCAGGAGGCTCTACTTCACTAGAATATGCTCCTAAATTTGCAGAAGTAGGTTGCACTGTGATAGACAACTCTTCGGCTTGGAGAATGGACCCTACCAAAAAATTAGTAGTTCCAGAAATTAACGCTCACGTTTTAACCAAAGAAGATAAAATCATCGCAAATCCTAATTGCTCTACCATTCAAATGGTGATGGTTCTTAATCCTCTTCATTTAAAATACAAAGTAAAAAGAGTAATCGTTTCTACTTACCAATCGGTTTCAGGAACAGGAAAAGCTGCTGTAGACCAACTGAATGCAGAAATTGCAAATGCTGTAAATCCTGGTTCTGTAGAAGTAAACGCTGTTTATCCTTACCAAATTTTCAAAAATGCATTACCACAGTGTGACGTTTTTGATGCAGATGATTACACTAAAGAAGAGCTTAAACTCATCAAGGAACCTAAAAAAATCATGGGTGATGATTCTATTAAAATTACAGCAACTGCGGTGAGAATTCCTGTACAAGGAGGTCACTCAGAAAGCGTAAACATAGAATTCGAAAATGATTTTGACTTAGAAGAAGTTAAAAATATTTTAGCAAATACTCCAGGAGTAGTTCTTCAGGATGATGTAGAAAATAAAGTTTATCCTATGTGTTTCTACTCTGAAGGAAAAGACGAAGTTTTCGTAGGAAGAATAAGAAGGGACCTTTCTCAGCCAAACACTCTGAACTGCTGGATTGTAGCAGACAATCTGAGAAAAGGCGCCGCAACGAACGCGGTACAAATCGCAGAATATCTCATTGCAAACCAATTAGTATAAAATAACATCCCGCGAAAAGCGGGATTTTTTGTTAGAACCTTCAAACTTTTAAAATTAAATACATGGAAGTCGCTACCATCAATAAAAACAAACAAAAATTTACTTTCCAGAGAAATGTAGCCATCGTAGGTGTCATTTTATTCATCGGAAAACTGATTGCATGGCATCTCACCAATTCTGATGCTGTTTTTTCAGACGCTATGGAAAGTATTGTGAATATTATTTCAGCTTTCATGGGATTATATTCTTTGTATTTGGCAGCTCAACCGAAAGACGAAAACCATCCTTATGGTCACGGAAAAGTAGAGTTTGTAACTTCTGGAGTAGAAGGTTCTTTGATTATTTTTGCAGGAATTATGATTATTGTAGAAGCAGTAGACAGTTTACTTCATGGCAATACTTTAAAAAAATTAGATTATGGAATTCTCATTGTTTTAGCAACTGCCATTATCAATTATTTGATGGGATATTTTTCTATCAAAAAAGGAGAAAAAGAAAACTCAGTGGTTCTTATTTCTTCAGGAAAACATCTTCAATCAGACACTTGGACAACTTTGGGCGTAGTCATCAGTTTAGTTCTAGTGTATTTTACTAAAATTTATTGGATAGATGCAGCCGTAGCTTTGGTTTTCGGTTCTTACATCATCATTGTAGGTTACAAAATTGTAAGAAAATCACTCAGTGGAATTATGGATGAAGCTGATCCAGATTTATTAAAAGCTGTAGTAGAAGTTCTTGCTAAAAACAGAAAAAAAGAGTGGATTGACATTCATAACATGAAAATCCAACAATACGGAAGTGGTTTACATATCGACGCTCACATTACGCTTCCTTGGTATGATACGCTTAGAGAATCTCACCAAGAAATGGAAAATATCATCAAAACTCTGGCTGCAGAAACAGAAAGACACGTGGAATTTAATTTTCACATGGATGATTGCAAACCGCATTCTTGCGAAATTTGTCAACTAGAATGCGCGCACAGAATTCATACTTTTAAAAAGAAAATAGAATGGACTCCTGAAAGCGTTTCTCAAATTTCTAAACATTGCCTGGAAAACAATCCTTAATTTTTTCCAAGCTTTTTTCTGTAGTAGAAAATTGGAATAATCAACAGTAAAATAATTGGCTGAATCACGAATCTCCTCACTGAAAAGGTAAAAAGATAACCTACTTCCATTTTTGAATAAAGGCACCAAAGATAAATCGGGAAGAAAAATAAAAACGCTATCGCCATTAAAGCAACAGCTTGCAAAGTCCATTTTTTATTTAAAAACATAAAATGAACTACAACTGCCGAGAAAAATAAATTCAATAAAAATCTTAACAAATGACTTGTAATTAATTTCACCGAATCAAAATCTGGAATTGTTGCTACTTTGTAATCTCCTTTGAAAAAAGCTAAAAATGGGTCGTAGAAAATTTTATCTTCTAAAAAACGTATAGAAATTAATCCTAAAATCCCCACGAAAACAAACAGCCAATTAAGAATTTTTCTCATGGGTAACGACAAATTTATTAATCCAAATTAACCACAGAACGACTACTCCACCATAAATAATCGCAGGAAAAAAATAATCGTGCGCAGGTTTTGTTAAAGCAGGAAAATCTACTACAATCACATTCAGCACATAAATTCTAAAAAGATTTAAAATATAGAGCAAAACAATTCCTGCAAAAGCGAAATAAAATGTTTTTACGCCTTTATAAAAAGCAAAAACAAACGCCAAAAACATGATCATCACCGAAACCGCATTACAACCTTCTACCATTCTGGTCGCCACTTTTCCATTGATGTAAAACTGAACGGTTTCATGACTTGGAAAATCTTTAGTAACGGTTTCATAACCCATAAAATTGAGCAAGAAAGAACTTTGGTCTGAAATAATTTTGGTAAAGCCATCAATATTTCCAGAAAATTGGTTCAGATACCATTGATACGTGAGAAATAGCAATAGCCAAATCCCCAAAAATCTAAGCAAAACCCACAATATTTCTTTGAAATCTTTCATCTTCATCAAAAATAGTAATTTTTAAAATGAAAATATTAAAATATAGGATTTAATTCAAGTAAAATTGTTAAACAATTGTTTTAAAATTTCGTTATTCTCATTAGTTAATCGCTTTCAATAAACACTTTGCATTATTTTAAATTAAAGTTTGATTATTGAGCAAAAATTTTATATTAGTCGCCTAATTATTAAAAATCAAAGACTATGAAGATTAACTACTTGAAAATTCTGGGAGCAATGGCTGTTATGTCCTTAGCTTCTTGTTCTACCAACGAAGAACTCAACCCAAATGCTACAGAAGAATTGGCTCAACAAAAACTTCTCACGCAAAAACAAATCAATAACATTATCAAAACTTCTTTGGCTCAAAAAGGAGATTTTTTCTGGAAAGACACAGATGCACTTACCATTTATAGTGCTTTAACGTATAGTGATTACATTTTAACCATCGGTTATGGAACTTCTAGCGCTGACTATGCAAGAACCAATGCTAGAGCAAGTCAAGATATTAAAGAAAATATTTTAAGCATCATCAAAACCTCTGAAAGCAGCACTAATTCTAGAAATGTAAACGACCTTCTTATTCATGATGATGCAACACTCAATTTCATCGACGTAAAAGTAAAAGATTACGCTACAGTAAAAAAACTGATGTCTATGAAAGGCATAAGATACATAGAGCCATCTAATTATAAATTTACAGACGTAGCTACCACTTCTAATTCAATTTTAGAGCAAGTTCAAAGCAGCGGAAGTTCTAGCTCTGGTTCTGGTTGTGGATATGACATCGCCACTTTAAATGCTGCTGAGTATACCGTTACTACACCCAATGCTAAAGTTCCTTGGAATTTTTCTAAACATGGCATTACTTCAGCTTGGGCTAATTCTACAGGAAGAGGAGTAGGAATTGCCATCGTAGATACTGGACTTTCGCCAGAACAATCTTTATTGAACGCAGACTTTAACAACGGAGCTTCTACAGGAAGAACATTAAGCAAAAACGGAACTTTTGTAAATTCTGATTCTTCTACAGACACTGTAACAGATGGTGTAAATGACGGCTGTGGCCACGGAACTTCTATGGCAGCTGTAGCTGCATCTCCTAGAAACGACAGAGGCTTACCAGTTGGTGTTGCTTACAACTCTAATCTTATTACTTATAGAGCAACTGGAGACGTAGTTTTAGACAGTTACAGAGATCAAAGAGGCGTTACCAATGCGCTGAAAGCTATTGCCAACAGAACAGATGTAAAAATTGTTTCTATGTCTATTGGTCATGCTTTTTCTGTAGGAAGTATTTCAGATGCAATTAAAACGGTTTATTCTAAAGGAAAACTCATCATTTCTGCAGCGGGAACTTCTACCAGTTTCACGACTTGGTATGGTGTAATTTTCCCAGCAAATATGGCAGAAGTAGTAGCTGCAACAGGAATTACAGACGCTTCTACTTATCAAGCTTGTGATGTTTGCCACACTGGTTCAGAAGTTGACTTTACCATTATCATGCAAAGATCTGCAAACAAAGACATTACCGTTCCTGTGCTAAGTTATTATAACGGACAAACAGATTTTGTAGGAGGTTCATCAGTTGCTACTGCGATGACTTCTGGAATTGCTGCTCTTGTTTGGGCTAAAAACCCAACTTGGACCAGAGATCAAGTCCTTGCAAAAATGAAGGCTTCTTCTCAATTCCCTACTACTAGAAATTCTAAATTCGGTCATGGAATTCTCTACGCCAATGTAGCAGTACAATAAAAACACTAAAACAAAACTATGAATAGAGAATCTCAACAAGCAATTGTTGGGGTTTTCTTTTATAGAGACATTTAGATTTTAAATCCTTATTTTTGTACTCATGAATATTTCTGAAGCACAACTTTTTTTCGAAGAATTTTTAGGCGAAAAAGCAACTGCATTTTTGGCATTGCCTCAAAGTGGTTCTGCGCGAATGAATTTCATTGGAAAATCATCGAATGAAACTTACGTGATTACTTACAACGAAAATCTTCTAGAAAACGAAGCGTTTTTCTATTTCACACAAGTTTTTTCAGATTTAAAGTTGAACACGCCTCAGATTTTTAAAATCAACGAAGAAAGAAAACTTTACATTCAGGAATTTTTAGGAGAAAAAACACTTTCTGAAATCATCACTCAAGAAGGTGAATCTGAAAGAGTAAAATCTTTGGTCAAAAAAACTTTAGAACATTTATTTGAACTTCAAGAAAAGACCCAAAACAAAATAGATTTTTCTAAAACTTTCGAGTACGAAAAGTATGACGAACTGCCCATTACGCATGATTTGTACTACTTCAAAAATTATTTGATAGACATTCTAGAGTTGACTTATCATAAATCTACTTTACTGAAAGAGTTCAAAAAAATTGTACAAAAAATAGAAAATCTAGCTCCAAAATCATTAATGATAAGAGATTTTCAGGCAAGAAATATTTTGGTAAATGATATAAATGAAGTTTTTTTCATCGATTATCAAGCGGCAATGAAAGGACCTGCTCTTTACGATGTAGTTTCTTTTCTCTTCCAAGCTAAAGCCAATTTTACTGAAAATTTCAAAAATGAAATGCTGGAATATTACTTCTCTTTTCATCCTTCAGAACAAAGAAATGAATTAGAAAAATCTTTGAAATATTGTAAAATAATTCGTTTCATTCAGGTTTTAGGAGCCTATGGTTTCAGAGGACTCATTCAGAGAAAACCCCATTTTATCGCAAGTTTAGAACAGGGAATTCAGAATTTAGTAGAATTCACCAAAACGGAACTCGAAATGAATGAATATCCAGAGCTAAAAAATTTAATTTTAAAACTGAACACAACAGAAACTAAAAATAAAATTCAAAAATTAATTAATCTAAACCGTTAAGATTTTGAAATTTCAAAATTAATTAAGAGATTAAGAATATTAAGTTTAAAAACTAAAGTTTTTAAAAATGACAAAAAAGAAAGTAACTCAATTATCATATGAAATAATAGGACTTGCCATAAAAGTTCATAAAGAACTTGGCGCTGGTTTATTAGAAGGTATATATGAGGATTGTTTAAAATATGAGTTAGAAAAAAATGGCTATGACGTGAAACAACAGTTAACTGTTCCTATTATTTATGATAATAAAATTATGGAAACTAAACTAATTGTTGATTTGTTGGTAAATGACACCATTGTTGTTGAATTAAAAGCAATTGAAGAAACATTACCAATTCATGAAGCTCAACTCCTAACATACATGAAAGTTCTAAAAAAACCACAAGGATTATTAATAAATTTTTTCTCCAAAAACATCACAAAATCCATGAAGCCTTTTGTTAATGAATATTTTAACATGCTTCCTGATTGATTTTTGATAAATCAAAAATCCTTAATTTTCTTAATACCTTAATAAATACTTAATGGTAAAAAATAAAAATCTTAATTTTAAAAAATGAATAAACTAAACATAAACATTTACAGTTTTTCTTATAAAAAAGGTGGAATACCAGTAGACAACAGCGGAAATGGCGGCGGTTTTGTATTCGATTGCAGAGGAATACTCAATCCGGGAAGAATAGAAGAATACAAACCTCAAACTGGTAATGATAAACCTGTTCAGGATTTTCTAGAAACCAAAACTGAAATGCCTCAATTTATAGAACTCATCAAAAATTTAGTAAGCATTACCATCAATGATTATATCGCACGTGGTTTTGACCATTTGCAAATTGCTTTTGGTTGTACAGGTGGTCAACACAGAAGTGTGTATTGCGCCATAAAACTCGGAGAATTTTTGCAGGAAAAATATCCAGAATTGGTAAATGTTACGGTGACGCATAACGAACAACCTCAACTTAATTAACATTGTAAAATCTGCAATATTCATTCTACATGATTAAGAAAGCTCTCATTTTCGCAGCAGGAAAAGGAACTCGTTTAAAGCCTTTTACAGACAGCCATCCAAAAGCATTGGCTTTGGTGAATGATGTTCCGTTGCTGGAAAGAAATATAAAATATCTGCAAAGTTTTGGAGTTAAAGAGTTTGTGATTAATGTGCATCATTTCGGGGAACAAATTGTAGAATTTTTAGAGAAAAACAATCATTTTGGAGCCAAAATTGATATTTCTGACGAAAAAGATGAACTTCTAGAAACTGGAGGTGGATTACTTTTTGCTCAAAAATATCTGGAAAACGAAGAAAAGTTCCTGATTATGAATGCTGACATTCTAACCGATTTGAACATTCATGAATTGGTAAAATTTCACGAAATGCATCTTCCATTAGCTACTTTAGCGGTTTCAGACAGAAATTCTTCCCGAAAACTTTTCTTCAATTCAGAAATGGTTTTAAAAGGTTGGATGAACAAAAACACTGGAGAAACCAAAATGACAGAATTTAACAATAATTTTAAAGAATTGGCTTTCAGCGGAATACATTGTATTAATTCTTCTATCTTTGACAAAATAAAAAGAAGAGGAAAATTTTCAATCATGGATGAATATTTGGATTTAATGTTTGACAATGAAATCTTAGGATTTCAACACGAAGCCAGATTAATAGACGTAGGAAGACCAGAATCTGTGATAGAAGCAGAAAAATATTTTAAATAATTTTTAAACCATTAAGTTTCCAAATAAATTTTGAAAATCATTAAGAAATTAAGTGCATTAAGAGGATTTTTACTTTCAACTTAATTTTCTTAATTCCTTAATAAGAACTTAATGGTAAAATAAAACTAAATTTTAAAAAATGCTAGACGATAACGCATCAGAAGATAAAAGATTACAAGAAAGTTTAAGACAAAAAACTTGGGACGAAACCGTAACCAAAGATTCTTGGATGGTTTTCAAAGTGATGTCTGAATTTGTAGATGGCTACGAAAAATTAGCCAAAATAGGACCTTGTGTTTCTATTTTCGGTTCTGCAAGGTTAAAACCAGAAGATCCTTATTATCAAATGGCGGTAGATATTGCCAGAAAAATTACAGAAATTGGCTTCGGTGTTATTACAGGAGGCGGTCCTGGAATTATGGAAGCAGGAAACAAAGGAGCGAGAGAAGGCAACGGAAAATCCATTGGATTAAACATAGAATTGCCATTTGAACAGAATTTTAATGCTTTTATAGATAAACCTTACTCGATTAATTTTGATTACTTTTTCGTAAGAAAAGTGATGTTTGTGAAGTATTCTCAAGGCTTCATCGTTTTACCAGGAGGTTTCGGAACGCTAGATGAACTTTCTGAAGCGTTAACATTAATTCAGACGCATAAAATCGGCAGATTCCCAATTGTTTTGGTGGGAACAGAATTTTGGAGCGGACTTCTGGATTGGTTTACCGGAACTTTACTGAAAAATCATTTAATAAAAGAAGAAGATTTAAGTCTTTTCCGAGTGGTAGATACAGCAGATGAAGCTGTGGCTCACATTAAAGCTTTCTACGATAAATACTCTGTAAGTGTAAATTTCTAGAATTTGGCACAAGATTTGACATTTTTTATATACATTTGAAAAAAATACAACTTTGAAAAAAGTATTAAATAAGAAAAAAATGAAAAAATTTATAGGAATAATTGCAATAGGTTTAATCACAATGCTGATGAGTTTTACACTCTCAGATTTTTATTCTTCTATGACCAAGGTAGATTATGTAGAAGGCAGTAAAACGCTAAAATTTACTACAAAATTAAACTCTGGACACATTGCAGAAGTTTTAAAAATTAATCCTAATACTACTGCTTTTGAAGCGGAAGTGAAAAAATATGTAAATGACCATTTTGACGTTTATGTAAACGGTCAAAACAAAGCACTTACGTTTACCGGAAGTCAAGTGAATGGAGAAAGTGTTTGGGTATATTTCGAAGCGAATGGCGTTTCTGATATTTCTAGTTTAAAAATTAAGAATAACATTTTACTAGAAGCTTATCCTAAGCAACTCAACTTGGTAAACATTGCTTATAAAGGTTCACAAAAAAACATGACCTTTATGCGAGGCAAAGAAGTAAACGAAGTTTCTTTTTAACAAAAATTTTAAAGATAAAAGTAAAGCCTTACAGATTTTGTAAGGCTTTTTTGTTCTTAAAAATTATTATCAATTAATGCTTTTGTTTTTACATCAACGTCTTCTTTTCTATTCAATATAAATATTACATCTTCTTTGGCTGATTGATAATTATTCCTGTTATACATTATCATAGAATTGTAGAGAAAACCATCTGCATTACCACTTAAATAATAAATATTTCTTAACTGTTTATAAGCTAATGTATCATTGCTATAAATTGCCTTTTCTTGTAAACTGTCTCTTAATTTCTTATTCTCAAAATCTGTAGTATAAATTTCACCTGTGTTTACAGAAGAGTCAAAACTAGATTCTTTCTCTTTACAATTAAAAAAGAATAAAAATAATGATATTATAAACATTAATTTTATTTTCATGATGATTGGTTTTTTACTACTCAAAGTTAATAAAAAAAACAGCTTCATTTCTGAAGCTGTTTTATGAATATATATGCGAAGTTAGATTTATTTTCTACCTCTTACTTTTACGTTATCAAGCTCCCAAGTTGCAGAAGCAGTAGCCGTAGAAGTATATTTAAATGCAACTACCACATTTTTACCTGCAAAATTAGAAATATCTAATTTACCTGAGTTCACAAATGGTGCAAACTTAGTCATATCTGGGTCTAGAGTTGGGTTAAGTTTAGTCCAAGTCGTAGTAGCATAGTTTCCTGTATAGTTATCTGTTACATAAACTTCTAACGGATTTGAAGGAACGCTTGCTCTACCATCAGTTTCAAAACTTAAGTAGTAATTTTTATATCCTGCAAGTGTAATAGGTTTAGAAATCAACCAGTCTTCATTACCGTTTCCGCTCATTACAACACATGGTTTTGGATTACCAAACTGTTGGATATTCCAAACAGCAGTTCCAAGAACGCTTACAGCCGTCCAGTTATTGGTTAATGCTCCAGAGAAATCTTCATTAAAAATGCTTTCAAATACTGGTGCAGGAGAGCCATCACATCTATTTCCATCAAAGTCTGCTCCAAGTGGATTAGTAATCCAAACTTCGTACTTGCCATTATATTTTGTTAATACGCCATAAAGGTCTCCTTTTCCGCTATCAATTTGTCTACTTGCAAAAGTCGCAAAGCTACTTGTAGTAAGAGAAAGTTTAGATCCTGAACAGTCTTCTAAAGTTCTAGTAGTATTAGATGCTCCTGCATAAGTTTCTCCTAAATCATCATTAATGAATTGAAGATCTTTAATTTTGATCCATCTTCCTACATCTGCATCAGTAAGACCCGCGATTGTTTTTTCTGTAGCTACAACTTCTGTAAAATCTGTAGTTGGGAAGAAGTGTTTATAAACATCATTCGCAAGAACTCTACCTACATTACCGTTAAACAAACCACCTAATTGTACTTCTGTATTTACAGAACCTACGTATAAGTCTTTAAGGCTAATTAATACTTGTTTTCCTACAAAGAATCTAGGGTCTGCATAAAGAGAAGCCATATCTATGTTTACTCTAATACCACCTGTTTTATCTTCTACATAAATGTATTTAAACAAGTTTCCTGTTTTATCATTAGCAGTTACTTGAGCTTTAAGGTATGCATTATCTGGAATTTGAGCCAAAGTACCAGAGAAATAAGCTTTTACTTCTGCAACAGTTTTCATTGTTTTACCTGTAGTGTTGAAAGTACAAGAAGGAGTAGTACCATCTAATCTTGGACCTTTCATGTTTAGGTCAGAAACTCTATTGATATAGAATTGGTAAGTAGAATTAAATTTACTTAAAATACCAATAAAAGTACCGTTTCCTGAAGGCAATTGGTCTGCTGCAAAAGATGCATAACCACTGTTTCTTACTACTCTAGAACTTGCAGGTGTATTTCTAGTAGGGTCTACAATTTGTCTATCTACAGAAGTTCCATTAGGAGCATAAATATTACAAAGTAAATTGATAGGAAACTCTGCATTGTTTACTTGAACTAAAGCACCGATTAATGGGTCAATTGTAGTAGCTAACTGAGATAAAGTAATTACTTTAGGTACTATTTTCACTTTTGGAGCGCAAGATCTCACTAAGTGATTCCCTACTAATTTTTCTGGAATTCTACCAAAAGTAGTGGTATTGGTTACAGGATCTAAGTTATTATAACCTACCTGTAGAACGCTTCCGTATTTACCAAAAGCCAAACCTTTTAGTTTGATATATACTTTAGAACCTTGTGGGTAAGAAGTATAAGTACTTACAGCATCTACACTTACTACTAAACCTTGAGTAGGGTTTTCTGGTGCATCTTGTAAATAAATCGTTTTATAAACGTTCCCAGACTCATCAGAAGAAGAAACATACCCTTCTATAATGATATCATCTGTAATGGTAGCAGTGTTATTCGCATAAGCTGTTTTTACCTCTGCTATAGTTTTCGTAGGCGTTAAAGTCTGACACTTTCCTTGTAAATCTGGTGTCGAATACTCATCATCTTGTACACAACTGGTTACAAAAACCGTAAGTGACAAAATGAAAATTCTTATAATTGAAAAATATTTTTTCATGTTTTAATATTAATAAAATTAAAATCTTAAATAAACATTAGCAAAGAAAGTAGTTCCTCTGTCATACCATAATTTCGGACCAAATAATGAAACTGGCGAAATTACATTATCTACATATGATTCTGTGAAGTTTGATTTTCTACCTTGTTCAAAACCACCTGTTACATAATCTCTATTGTTTAGGATATTGTTTACGCTTAAACTAGCTCCTACTCTATATTTACCAAATAAGAAAGACTTACCAATATTTGCATTAAGCATGAATTGGTCATCAAATTTCTTTTGTTTGTTTAATGCATCTACATCACTCTGAGTTACTACTTGTCCTGTAACTGGGTGAATATAATTATCACCAGTAGTTGGATCTGTGTAGAAGTTTGGAGTTCTATTTAATGCAGAGAAATCTAAATATTGATCCATTAAATAGTTTGCAGACATACCAAACCACCAGTATTTAGGTGAGTTATATCTAAAGCTTAAAGAAGCTGCTTTTTGTGGAGTTCCTGCAACTTTATAACCTTTAAGTTTTGCAGTTCCGATTTCGTCATAACCATTAGGATATAAATCTGAATCAATAGAAACATAAGCTGTAGGATTATTGCTAATAGTATAATCACCATAGCTTACTACTAAAACTGAAGTTAAAGTAGGGGTAATTTTTACATCTGCAGCAAATTCTGCCCCCATGTATTTTTTATCAATTCCTGATAAAATCTCAGCTACGAAAGCATCTTGTGCAGTTGCATCTGTACCTAACTGAATACCTTCTGCAAAATATCTAGAAATTTCTGTAGAATTTTTGATTGAGGTATAGTAACCAGTTAATCTTAGTTTAAGAACTTGACCTCTTGTAATATAACTGAAATCAGAAGAAGCAATTTCTTGGTTTTGCAAGTTTGGAGTTACAAAATCATTTACTCTTGGGTTAATGAAAATCTCGTTCAATGTAGGTGCTAATGTAAAATAAGCTCCGTTTGCCACTAAGAAATTTCTACCATTAATCTTATAAGTAAGTTTACCTTTTGCACCATAGTCTAGAGAATTGTATACATCACTTTTCCCTTTAGAATTATTTAAATAGAAGTGGTTTCTGTAATGACCATCTCTGAATGATTCTGAATAAGAAGAGAAACCAGATAATACGAAGTTCCATCTTTTTAAATCTAACTCTGTAGAAATATTTAATGCAGCTGCATCTCTATTTAGGATATAAGAATATTGAGTTCTATCACCTTTGTAAACTCTAGTGCTCATTCCGTCTACGTTAAATGGCTTATCACCACCGAACGCATCTAAATTATTTGCATAAGCAGCACCTAATAAATCTTTAATTCTTCTAAAGTTATCAGATTTTAGATTTTGATAGTTAAAGTTTACATTTAATTTCCAATTGTCTTTTAATCTGGTATCAAAGTGAGATACAAAGTTGATGGTTTTATCTCTATTTACATCTTCTACCATTGTGTAAACAGCTCCTTTTTCAAGATTGTTTAAGTTAGCATTGTAAAGAGAAGCCCAATCGATTTGTTGACCAGCTTTATTTTGTCTCCAATCGTAGATTCCTCTAGCGTAAAGTGGTAAATAAGCATTAAATTCTGCAGCAGTAATATTATAGCCACCGTCACTATCATCATAAGTAGTTGGTGCGAAAATGTAGCTTGGTAATTTTCTATAATAAGTTGGGTTAGGATCTGCTCCATGGAACCAATCTAGTCTACTTCTAGCATCTTCACCTTGTTGGTAAGAGAAAGTAGAATTTAAATTAGATGATTTTCCGATTTTCCAATAGTGAGCCATTTGGAATACAGGTTCGAAAACTTTTCTAATTCTAGAATTTCTTTTCTCACCATCTTGCCATCCCCAATAAGAGTTGTAGTTTTTACCTGCTAAATCATATACTTCTTGTGTATTTGGACTGTTTGAACCTCTGTAAGTTGGTGAACCAAATGCTGTAAAGTTAAGAGCATGTCTTTCTCCTAATCTTTTTTCTACAGATAAGAAATATGCATAAGCATCTTGATAAGTACCTTCTATCACTCCTTCTTCTGCCCATCTTCTACTTGCTGAAATAGAGTAAGCCCATCCTTTTTTGTTAAGTCCACTGTTATAAGTAGCCATCGCTCTGTGGAAATAGCTTCTGTTAGTTAATGAATAAGCTAAAGAAGCTCCTTTTCTATAAGAAGAAGCTCTAGTGTTATAATACGTTACACCTCCTAAATTACCAAAAGTAAATTCTGATGGAGTAAGATTTTCTACATTTTCTAATGGATATCTGGTTACGTCATTAAGACCTCCCCAGTTACTGAAATCTA
The DNA here is from genome assembly GCF_056313765.1 of Cloacibacterium sp. DMC96. Lineage (NCBI taxonomy): Bacteria > Pseudomonadati > Bacteroidota > Flavobacteriia > Flavobacteriales > Weeksellaceae > Cloacibacterium > Cloacibacterium sp. DMC96. The sequence continues at coordinate 279,062 of NZ_JBQUZQ010000002.1, forward strand.
CTCTACCGTCATCATTTTTAGACATGGAAACACCGTTGAATAAAATATCTTCAAAACGATTATCTACACCTCTTGGTCTAAACCAATATGCTCCTAGTTCAAATGCTGCTACATTAGCAAAAGCATCTCTACCAGAACTTAATAAACCTACTGTAGGTTGAGTACTACCATTGTCTGAATCTTGAGTGTCAGAATCATCAATCGTGATAACTCCTAAATCTGCCATATCAAGCGAAGGAGCAAGAGAAATAGAACCTAAATCTTTTTTCTTCTCATTTGCATTAACATCAAATTCAATAATTTTGTGTTCAAAGCCAGGCTTCGAAATTGTAATGGAATAATGTCCCGGTTTCATATCCACAAATTGGAAATAGCCAATTTTATCAGCCGTAACATCATTGTCTGAATCTCTCAAATCAACTTCAGCATTTTCTACTGGTTTGCCTTGTGCGTCTTTTAGATAGGCATAAACTGTAGTTTGCGCTTGTAGTGCTGAGAAAGAAAGTATCCCAAATATTGAGATAATTGATAATTTCTTAATCATAACTTATTTTATTTTTTTCCTTCTTTACAATAGTGAACTATTGAACCTACAAATTTATGTGAAATTTCCTTTACTTTAACTTTTTTTAATCTTTTTTTCACAAAAATTAAACCTAATAATTGTCATATTTTTTTTAATAATGTTTAATATCATGCTAATCTGGCATTTTTTTGGATATATATTTGCAAATAATTATATGCGTTATTCGAACTAAATGATTTAAATTTGTAACCCACTTTTTAATTTTATAAAATGAGAAAATATTTTAGCCTTATTGCAATAGCGATTTTCTTTATAGGATTTGCTCAAAAACCACAAGTTCAGGTTAAAAGAGCTACTATTGCTTTCCTAAATGTAGAAAACCTTTGGGACACCATTCCATCTGCTGATTACATTGATGGAACCTTACCAATTAATAATCCTGCTTTCCATAGAAGCGTACCTATTGATTCTCTTAAATTTTTACCTGTAACAGAAGAATATAAAGGACAATGGAGTGACGAATTACTTATCGGAAAAAAAGTAATCAGATACCAGAACTTAGCAGATGATTTTACTCCAAAAAGTGCTAAAAACTATAATTCTAAAGTTTACCAAACTAAACTTGCGAATGAGTCAAAAGTAATCTCTGAGCTAGGATATCAATACACCAAAACTTTACCCGCAATTGTAGGTTTAATAGAAGTAGAAAACAGACAAGTTGTTCAGGACTTAATTAAACAACCTGCGCTTAACAAAGTAGAATGGGGAATTGTACATTACAATTCTTATGATGCAAGAGGAATAGACGTAGCTGTAATTTATCAAAAGAAAAGATTTACTGTAACAGAATCTTACAAAAAAGAAGTGGTAAATTATAATGACGAAGGAAAAAGAAGCTACACCAGAGATGTTATGGTGGTAAAAGGTTTATTAGACGGAGAAAAAGTAGCCGTTTTCATGAACCACTGGCCAAGTAGAAGTGGTGGCGAAGCTGCATCTGCACCGAGAAGAAATGCTGCTGCTGCAGTTTTAAAAGCAGAAATGGATAAAATAAGAGCCGAAGAACCAGATAGACTGCTTTTTGCAATGGGCGACTTTAATGACGACCCGGTAAATGTGAGTTTAACAAAACATTTAGGAGCTGTAGGTGATAAAAAAGAATTATCAGAAGAAAGACCTTACTATAATTTAATGTATAAAATGTTCAAAAGCGGTGTAGCATCATTAGGTTACAGAGACGCTCCGAACTTATTTGACCAAATTATTGTATCTAAAAATGCTTTATCTGATACACTTCAAAAAAATTACAGTGTTTATAAAGCTGAAGTATTCGCTCCGTCTTATTTGATTACACCAGATGGACAATACAAAGGTTATCCTTACCGTTCTTGGGCTGGAGATACTTTTACAGGAGGTTACAGTGACCACTTCCCTTCTTTAGTAGTTTTACAAAAAGAATTTACACCAGCTCAATAAGCTGTAAATAAATAAAAATTAGACCGCTTCAATTCTTTTGGAGCGGTTTTTGTTTTTTATGATTAACTTTACTTTAAAATAAAACCACCTCATCATGAAAAAATTAATTCTAATTATTGCTACAATATTTTTAATTATCAGTTGTAGTAGCCCACAAAAAATTGCTAAAGACGCCAATAATCAAACTGCAATGAAGCCAGAAAAAAATGATGATGGAGAATGGGATTTAGACGTAATTGATACTCAATATGATTATTTCTTAAACGCCATTGCAAAACCAATGAGCTTTTACTCCGAAGAATATTTGAAATCTAGAAACACTTTCCTTGTAAACGAATGGAACAGTTATTACTATTCTGGAAGATATAGAAACATCATAGAATCTTCTATTGACTATGACCCAAATGAAAAATACGGCTTAAAATTCGAGTATAAACTTTACCAGGTTTTTGCGTATGTACAATGGAAATACGGTCTAAAACTACAAGGTTTAAGCATGACGGAAGTAAGATAATTTCTAAAATGTAGAAAACAAAAAAAGGTTCAGAATTACTCTGAACCTTTTTTATTGAAATTAAAAGTGATTATAATTTATTATAATTTTCTTCTACTTTATCCCAGTTGATTACTTCAAAAAATGCTGAAACATAATCTGGTCTTCTGTTTTGGTAATGCAAATAATAAGCATGTTCCCAAACGTCTAAACCTAAAATTGCAGGATTTCCGCAACCCACTCCTGGCATTAAAGTATTATCTTGATTAGCCGAAGAACAAACTTCTAAGCTACCATCTTCTTTTTTACATAACCAAGCCCAACCAGAACCGAATCTCGTTTTAGCAGCCGTAGAAAAATCTTCTTTGAATTTTTCAAAACCACCATAAGCTTCAATTGCTGCTTTTACATTTCCTACAGGCTCTTTGCTTCCTCCTGGAGTAAGAATTTCCCAGAAAAGCGTGTGATTAAAATGACCACCACCATTATTTCTAATAGCAGGAACATCAGAAGCTGTTTTACAAATTTCTTCTATTGATTTTCCTTCGTGCTCTGTACCTTTTATAGCATTGTTTAGGTTATCTACGTAAGCTTGATGATGTTTTGTATGGTGAATTTCCATAGTTCTTGCATCAATTACTGGTTCAAGAGCATCATAAGCGTAATTTAATTTTGGTAATTCGAATGACATAATGTTTATGTTTTTAAATTTCTCCAAAGATAAAAATTCTCATCATACTTTCATTTATAATTTTTTTTAAAAATTTTATACTTAATATAGATGAAACCAAATATAACTTTCCTCACAAAAAAAGAACACGCAAAATACGTGTTCTTACTTTTTATCTAAATTATATATTGAAAGTCTTTTATCTATTCATAGACATTAAGAACTCTTCGTTATTTCTAGTGGTTTGCATTTGTTTTTGTACAAATTCCATTGCTTCTAAAGGATTCATATCTGCTAAATATTTTCTAAGAATCCACATTCTTTGTTGCGTAACATCATCATGCAATAAGTCGTCTCTTCTGGTAGAAGAAGCCACTAAATCTACAGCTGGGAAAATACGCTTGTTAGAAATTTTTCTATCCAACTGAAGTTCCATGTTACCCGTTCCTTTAAATTCTTCGAAGATTACTTCGTCCATTTTAGAACCTGTATCAATAAGTGCAGTCGCAATAATGGTAAGTGAACCTCCGTTTTCTATTTTTCTAGCAGCCCCGAAAAATCTCTTTGGTTTGTGCATAGCATTCGCATCTACACCACCAGAAAGCACTTTCCCTGAAGCTGGTGTTACGGTGTTGTAAGCTCTTGCCAATCTCGTGATAGAATCTAATAAAATCACTACATCATGACCACATTCTACCATTCTTTGCGCTTTTGCCAAAACCAAATTCGCTACTTTCACGTGTTTTTCTGCAGATTCATCAAATGTAGAAGCAATCACTTCTGCATTTACACTGCGCTCCATATCTGTAACTTCTTCTGGCCTTTCATCAATCAAAAGAATCATCATATACGCTTCTGGATGGTTCGCCGAAATAGAATTTGCAATTTCTTTCAATAGCATGGTTTTACCCGTTTTTGGTTGGGCAACAATCATGGCACGTTGTCCTTTACCAATCGGAGCAAAAAGGTCTACAATTCTGGTAGAAATCGTAGCATTTTTCCCTGCTAAATTAAATTTTTCCTGCGGAAAAAGTGGCGTTAAGTATTCAAACGCTACTCTGTCTTTTATAAAGTCTAAATCTCTACCATTTACTTCTAAAGCTCTCTGTAAAGAAAAATATTTTTCGCCTTCTTTTGGTAATCTTACAATTCCTTTTACAGAGTCACCCGTTTTAAGTCCATAATTTCTGATTTGTTGTGTAGAAACAAATACATCATCTGGTGAAGAAATGTAAGAAAAGTCTGCTGAACGAAGGAAACCGTAGTTGTCTGGTAAAATTTCTAAAACACCTTCTACTGTTACAATATTGTCAAAGTTAAAATCTTTTTTAGGTGGATTTTCTTCGGCGTTTTCTTGGTTTTCGTGAGATTGATTTTGATTTTGGTTATTTTGAGCACCATTTCCGTTTTGATTACGGTTTTTATTTTTTTGTTGATTTTGCTGATTCTGTTGGTGCTGTTTTTGCTTTTGCTGATTCTGTTGCTTCTGCTGATTTTGATGAGAAGCAGCCTGTGGAATTTCTGGCTCCGTATCTTCGGTTTTTGCGACTACTGCAGTTTCTGTGGTTCCTGCAGTAACTTCTGTCTCTGTAGCTTTTTCTTCTGTTTTAGGAGCAATTCTTTTTCTTTGCTTTTTAGAAGAAGTATTTGCTTCCGCAGGTTTTTCTGCTGCTTCTACTTTCGGTTCTGTTACTTCTTCAGGTTTCGCTTCAGGAGTAATTTCTTCGAAGAGTTCTGCAGGTTTTTCTACGGGTTTAGTCGCTACTTTCTTTTTTGCAGGAGCTTTCGCTTTAGGTTTTGGAGATTCTTGTTTTTCTTCCATAGTATTTTCGGTAGCGTTAAAATATTCCTTTGTTACTTTCGGATTAGAAGCCTGGAAATCTAAAATAGCAAAGACGATGGTTTCTTCAGTACTATTTCTAGGAATTTTAACGCCTAAATCTTTTGAGATTTTGGTCAGTTCCGATAAGGACTTAGACCTTAACGTTTCAATATTAAACATAAAATATGTGAAAAAGTTGTAATAATATAAGTAATTGTAAGTAAGAAAGTTGAATCAGGCGATTCTTCTTTTTTGCTGAACTTGTTACTTGCAAATCTACACTTTTTTTGACAAATACAAAAAAATAAATTATTTTTGCACTGAAATGATACAGAGAATACAAACTATATTTTTACTGATTGTAGTATTGGCGCAAGTTGCACTGCATTTTACAGGGTTAGATGTAGCGCTTTTTGGCAGTGTTTATGTCATTGCTACCCTAAGTTTAGTATCATTTTTATTGGCTTTACTATCTATTTTCAGTTACAAAAAGAGAATGAGACAGATTCTGTTGAATAATATCAACATTTTCATAAACGCTTTGTTGACTGGTTTATTGATGTATTGGCTACTAAATTTATCTGGAGGAATAGATTTTCCTGAGAAAGGTATTGAGTTAGCATTCCCTCTGATTTCTTTGTTTGGTTTGTTTATGGCAAACGTCAATATCAAGAATGATGAGAAACTCGTAAAATCTGTAGACAGAATTCGATAAATCTTACCAACGATTTATTTTGAGTGAAAACAGTTTCGGAAACGAAGCTGTTTTTTTTTATCTTTGAAAGAAAAACTTATGAGCTTATTTGACAAAATAAAATCTTCATTTATAAGCAAACCATCTTCTCTCTCAAATTACTTGCCTATTAATTCTGAAAACATTCTTCAATTTCACTGGGAAAAATTCATCTATGCTGTAAGCGAATTTTCAAAAATAGATTTTCAATTACTAGAAAAATATGCTGATGAATTCCATTGGAGAGCCATTTCTAAAAATGAAAATTTAGATTGGACAGATGAATTAATCGAAAAATTTAAAGAAAAAATCAACTGGTCATATTTCACAGTCAACAAGAAAATAAATTGGAATTTTGAAAAAATAGAAAAATTCAAAAAATATTTAGAAATAGATAGAATTGGCTCTAATCCATCTTTAGTTTTGGATGAAAAGTTACTCGACAAATATTCTAAAAAACTAATTATTACTTTCCAAAATCCTTTATTAACTGAAGAATTAGTAAAAAAATATAATTTAAGAATCAATACTTACAAGCCTTCGAAATCTTACAGTGAAAAAATTATAAATGAAAATTCTGTTAAAGAAAAATTTGACAGCTATATGGAAGTAGAAAAGGAAGTTTATCAAAAATTTTTTGAACCTATTCTCTTAGAAAAACCACTCCATAAAATTTTATCTGAAAAGTTTGATAGAAAGCAGAAATATTATTATTTAACTCCTTTCCAAAATGACAATTCTGGACTTACTCCTGAATTTGAAATTAATAATTGTGAAAAAATAAAAGGAACTTTTGAGGAAAAAGGAATTATAGAAATAGAAAAACCTATACTTTTAAAAAACGGCCCTTTACAAGAAGGAAAAAATAGATTGTATGAAATAGTAAGAAGTTCATCATTTAGCTTTACTACATTAATGATTGTAAGCGAAAATATAAAGACTATTTTAGAACAGTTTAAGCTACCTCCGAATAAATTTCACCCAACTCATTTTCAACCGAAACATATTACCACTGAGACAAAATATTTTGTTTTTCAACTTGATTTTGATCAACTTACAAAGGATTTAGATTTCAATCAAGAGTTTTATTTAATAGAAGAAATTAATGGACTGAAAGAAGTGAGTAAAATTCGACAAAATTTTTCTTCTAGCCAAGAAATCTATAATTTTATCAACAAGAAAAGAGAAGAGAACAAAGAGAAGTACCGTACTTATTTTGTAAATGTTATGCCTCAAAAATACAATATTATAAGCGATTATGACATTTTTTCCTTTTCAGTTCATAGGAAATTTATTGTGAATGAATACTTAAAAGATATTTTAGAAAAATATCTACCTAACCAAATGGTTTTCAAGTCAGCTCAATCCTTAAACATAGAAATACCACAATTAATATACGAAGAAAAGTCATCAAGAGAATTTGAATTTAAGATAAATCCTGTCAAATATGAAATTTCTGAAGAAATTAAATTCTATATTTCTAAACAAAAAAGAATTAAAAAAGAGAAGAAGAAAATTGACGAAAACGCTCTTCTAAAAGATGAGTTCTTTGATATACAAAAGAAATTAAATGTTATTCTTTCTGAAAATTTTAAAAACAACTATAGAAACAATGAAAATTTAGAAGACCATTATGAATACTTAAAAATTCAAGACTTTTTCATTGAAGATGGTTTTTCAGATTCTTTCCCAGAAACTTTCAAAGCAGTAATGTTTGCAGAGCAAAAAAACGGTGATTATTTAGGTCTAATTCTAGAAAAAGAGAATGATTTCAGACTTCAAGAACAAGTCTTTGAATTTCTCCACGAAACTGGAGAATATAGACCTTATGATTTTCAAATTAAAAAAGTGTAATTTTGCACTTTATTTAAAATATAAATGAGTCCACTAAAAAGAATACTTGCTTTTGCAAAACCTCATCAGAAATATCTTTTTTTAAGTATATTTTTCAATCTTTTATATTCCGTTTTTCAGATTTTTTCCGTTTTGGTCATGCTTCCTGTGCTACAAATGATTTTCAATGTAGACAAAGAAAAAATCACCAAACCTGTTTACAGCGGAAAGTTTTCAGAATATTTTTCTTACATCAAAACTTCTGCTTTTTACAACATCCAAGAAAGCATCACAGAATATGGCGCCATAAAAGTTTTGGCAGCGCTATGTATTATCACCGCAACTTCATTCTTGTTTAGAAATATTTCTAGATATTTTGGTTCGTTCATGCTGGTGAACTACAGAGTAGGCATTACCAAAGATTTAAGAAGCAAAGTTTATCAAAAATTTCTAAAATTACCGGTTTCTTTCTTCACAGAACAGAGAAAAGGTGACATGATGAGTAGAATTTCAAACGACATCGGGAGTATAGAAAATTCTATTATGGGAAGTTTGGTAGACGTAATTAATGCGCCTTTTATGATTACAGCTTCACTCATCACGCTATTTGCGCTTTCGCCAAGCCTAACCTTGTTCTCTCTATTGGTTTTCCCTGTAATGGGCGGAATCATTTCTTGGGTAGGAAAAAGCTTGAAAAGAAAATCTAAAAAAGCACAAGAAGAACTCGGAAATCTTTTTTCTATCGTAGATGAAACCTTGAAATCATCAAAAATCATTAAAATTTTCAATGCTGATATCATCCTAAATACTCGTTTTGAAAAAACCACGCAAAACTGGAAAAATCATGCAATTGCCATGAGCCGAAGAAGAGAATTGGCTTCTCCAAGTTCAGAATTTCTCGGTTCGGTAACCATTTTGTTAATCACTTGGTTTGCAGGAATCCAAATTTTAGAAAAACAAACCATGGATGCGGTAACTTTCATAGGATTCATTGCTATCTTTTTCCAAATTCTAGAACCTGCCAAAAGATTATCTGCCGCTATTTCTAATATGCAAGGAGGAATTCCCGCAGTGCAAAGAGTTCTGGAAGTTTTAGATTACGATTTAAAGGTAGAAGAAATTGCCAATCCTATTTCTATCAAAAACCTCAATCATCAAATAGAATTCAAAAATATTTCTTTCTATTATGACAAAGACAATCAAATTCTTAAGAATTTCAATTTGACCATTCCGAGAGGAAAAACAGTGGCTTTGGTAGGACAATCAGGAAGCGGAAAAACCACGATTGCGAATCTTTTAGCCAGATTTTATGATGTAACAGATGGAGAAATTTTAATTGACGGCATCAATATTAAAGACTTAAATTTAACTGAATACCGTAAACTTCTGGGAATGGTTACTCAAGAATCGGTATTGTTTAATGACAGTGTTTATAATAACATTTGGATGGGAAAAACTGAAGCATCGGAAGAAGAAGTGATTCAAGCTGCAAAGATTGCCAATGCTCATCAATTCATAGAAAACTTACCAGAAAAATACCAAACCAATATTGGCGATGACGGGAACAAGCTTTCTGGTGGACAAAAACAAAGGATTTCTATTGCAAGGGCAGTACTTAAAAATCCGCCAATTATGATTCTCGACGAAGCAACTTCTGCACTCGATACAGAATCTGAACGTTTGGTTCAAGACGCTCTAGATCACATGATGGAAAACCGAACTTCTATCGTAATTGCACACAGACTTTCGACGATTCAAAAAGCAGATCACATCGTAGTAATGGAACGCGGAAACATTGTAGAACAAGGTACTCATGACGAATTAATCGCCAATAATAACGTTTATAAAAAGCTAGTAGAATTACAGAATTTTGGGTAAAATGACTTCTCAAAAGAATGATGAAAGAAAAAATTTTCTTGAAAAAAAATTAAAGGAAAATTCAAAAAAGAAATTAAAAATCATTTGGGCTATTTTTGTTTCAATAATTTGCCCTTTTATATTACCATTTTTTCCCACGAAAAAATCAGTTAATTTTGCAACAGGAATAGGATATTGGAAAGCGGTAATGCTATTTGGAATTATGATTCTCATTTTTATGCCATATTTGATATACAAAGAATATGACCAAATGAAGAGAAATAAATATGATATTGAAAGAGAGCTAAAAAGTTTAAAATAAAACCCGCAAAGATTATATAGTCTTTGCGGGTTTTTAATTTTTATTCATATAAAGCGAAAGATTACTCTTTCATCTTAGCAATTACATCTATTCCGCCTTTGGTTTTATCCCCAATTTTGCAGGTAATTTCTGTGTCTAACGGTAAGAAAACATCCATTCTAGAACCGAATTTAATGAATCCAAATTCGTGACCAGCCTTAGAAGTATCACCTTCATTACAATAGAAAACAATTCTACGTGCTACATAACCAGCAATCTGGCGAAAAACCACTTTATGATTGGTTAAACTTTCTACTGCTACGGTAGTTCTCTCGTTTTCGGTAGAAGATTTTTCGTGCCAAGCTACTAGATATTTTCCTGGGTGATATTTTTTATAAATTACTTTCCCAGAAACTGGATATCTACAAATGTGAACATTCAGCGGAGACATAAAAATAGAAATTTGAATGGCTTTTTCCTTTAAAAACTCATCTTCGAAAACTTCTTTTATCATCACCACTTTTCCGTCTACTGGTGCAATTACGTTTTCTTTATGGTCTACAATATCTCTATTGGGAACTCTGAAGAACCAAAAAACCAATCCATATAAAATTAATAACGGGATAATGATAATTAATGACCAAATTTCTAGAAAATATACTGCTAAAAAACCTAATACAGCTACTGCAATGGTAGCAACTAAAATGGTTCCTTTACTTTCTTTATGTAGTTTCATTTTTATGAGTTAATAAGTTATGTTTTTAGAATATGTTTTCTAGAATAAAGTACAAATATACAACAGGTGCTGCGATTATAAAACTGTCTAATCTATCAAGCACGCCTCCATGTCCTGGAATGATATTTCCGCTGTCTTTTACGCCGAATGTTCTTTTCAGTTGGCTTTCTACCAAATCACCAAGTGGAGCAAAAATAGAGACCAATAATCCTACTACAATCCAATTCCCGCGTAAATCTGGGAATTTTTGCTCGATGAAATATCCTAAAATTAAAGTGAAGAAAACGCCTCCCGCAAAACCTTCCCAAGTTTTTTTGGGTGAAATTTTCGGGGCCATTTTATGTTTACCGAAAATTCTTCCGGTAAAATAAGCAAATGAATCACTGCTCCAAATAAGGACAAAAAGAAGAAAAACTTCCCAAGTGAAAGCATTATCATTTAAGAAATATTTTGGCAAACCTAATGCGAAACCAAATGGTAAAACCGTATAAATAACGATGAAAATGAGCTTCCCTTCGTCTTGATATAATTCTTGAGGAAATTTAAATAAGGTAATTGCAGCAATTAGGATTAATGAAAGTGCTAAAATTTCTGATAAATCAAAGGTATAATAAAATCCAAAACCGAAGAATCTTGTCGTAAATTTATAATAAACCAATGCGACTAAAGGCAAAACCAACCATTGATATAAGTTTCCTTGGAATTTCATAATTCTTACGCCTTCATAAGCTCCTACAACTAAGAAAAATGTAATTAATCCATAAAAAAGCTGATGGGGCTTTACTAAATCTGGCGAAATTTTATTGATGAGTATTGCTCCGTATTCTGTAGTGCACAGAAAAGTAAGTAATCCGTAGATTAGACCAGAGCCAACTCGCTGAATGAGATTTTTATCCAATTTGTGAAATTTAAAAATAGAAAGAATTAGTCTTCGAGTAGAATTAAGAAAAGTTTGGTTTGATCTTGAGTAGGAGCATCTAACTTAGATTGGCTTCCGCTGATGGAAGTAAGATTTCTTACGTTCCCTCTTCTCTTAATTTTCATCATGGCTTCATTTAAGTCTCTTACAATCTGAGAAACGGTTCCCATGATAATAATTTTACCAGGTAATCTAGAAGAATGATAGTGCAAAATATTATTGTAAGAAAGCATAATTCTGCCGTCATAAGCGATTAAAAATTCGCAGGTAATAAAAGCGGCATCATTATTAATATCTAGATTTTTGGTGAAATTGGTTTTGGTAACGTTTAAAAAGTTCTGCAAGTCATCATCACAACAAAAAACATTCTTAATCCCCTCGATTTTGATAATCTGATTTAAGACTTGTAATGCTTCTGCTTCGTCTCCACAATAGTTAAAAAAACCACCTGAAGCCGTAAATAATTGCGCAAATTTATAATCAAGATCAGCGTTTTTAAGTTGATCTGCCAATTTGGTAACATTGGTGTCATCTTGCTGCTCCTCTTGATTAAGAATTTTACTAACAATTTTCTTAAATAAACTCAATTTTCTTCAGATTTTTAAACTTAGCCAACAACAAAAATATAAAATAATTTAGAAACTAACTATATATCAAAGATATAAATAAAAAAGTTCCTAATAAAAATATTAGGAACTTCTATATAAATGAATGTAAATTCTTAATTTTGAGACTCTTGCGACTCTTCACTAGAAGTGTTTTCTGGAGTATTTTCTACTACCGCTTCAGTGACAGGACGCTCTGTTAATTCAGGATCCCAAGCTCTTTTGCCAAAAATCTCTTCTAAGTCTTCTCTGAAGATGACTTCTTTTTCTAAAAGCTTTTGAGCAAGAGCATCTAACTTATCTCTATTCTCATGAAGAATAGTTACCGCTCTTTTATACTGATTTTCGATGATATCTTTAATCTCCACATCTATTTTCTTAGCCGTTTCTTCTGAATAAGGCTTACCAAAACTGTATTCTGACTGACCAGAGCTGTCATAGTAAGAAATATTACCGATGTTTTCACTCAAACCATAAATCGTTACCATTGCTTGAGCTTGTTTCGTTACTCTTTCTAAATCCGAAAGCGCACCTGTAGAAATATTTCCAAACGCTACTTCTTCTGCAGCTCTACCACCTAAAGTAGCACACATCTCGTCTAGCATTTGTTCTGTAGTGGTTAATGAACGTTCTTCTGGTAAATACCAAGCCGCACCTAAACTTCTTCCTCTTGGAACAATTGTTACTTTTAACAAAGGCGCTGCGTGTTCTACTAACCAAGAAATTGTAGCGTGTCCTGCTTCGTGGAAAGCCACTCTTTTCTTTTCTGATGGCTTAATTGCTTTATTTTTCTTTTCTAAACCACCGATAATTCTGTCTACAGCGTCTAAGAAATCTTGCTTTGTAACAAATTCATGATTGTTTCTTGCTGCAATAAGCGCCGCCTCGTTACAAACATTAGCAATATCTGCACCCGAAAATCCTGGAGTTTGTTTTGCCAAGAAATCTCTGTCAATATCTGGAGCTAATTTAATTTTAGCCAAATGCACATCAAAAATTTCTCTTCTTTCGTGCATTTCTGGTAAATCTACATAGATAGAACGGTCGAAACGTCCTGCTCTCATCAATGCTTTATCTAAAATATCAGCTCTGTTGGTTGCCGCCATTACAATAACGTTGGTATCTGTTCCGAAACCGTCCATTTCTGTAAGCAATTGGTTCAGCGTATTTTCTCTCTCGTCATTTCCACCTTGTAATCCGCCTCTTCCTCTAGCTCTACCAATCGCATCAATCTCGTCAATGAAAATAATGGCTGGAGATTTTGCTTTAGCTTGAGCAAATAAATCTCTTACTCTAGAAGCACCAACTCCTACAAACATTTCTACGAAATCTGAACCAGAAAGCGAGAAGAAAGGAACTTTTGCTTCACCAGCTACAGCTTTTGCCAATAAAGTTTTACCCGTTCCTGGAGGACCAACTAAGAGAACACCTTTCGGGATTTTACCTCCTAATTTTGTGTATTTTTCAGAATTTTTCAAGAAATCTACTACTTCTTGCACTTCTTCTTTAGCACCTTCTAGACCTGCCACATCTTTAAACGTTACTTGAACTTTTTCATTCTCGTCAAAAAGTTTTGCTCTCGATTTACCAATGCTGAAAATTTGTCCGCCAGGTCCGCCTCCACTTCCCATTTTTCTGAAAAGGAAGTAATAAATAACGGCCATGATTCCAAACCAAATTAAAGCTTGGATTAAAATATCTTGAAAAGGAGAACCTGCGGTTTTAAAATCATATTGTGTTTTAACTTGAGGATTTTCTTTTTTCAAATTGTCAAATTTCTCTTGGAAGTATTGTAAATTTCCGTAATTGAAATCAAAATCTGGCTTTTGCTCTTGCATAGAAGGCAAAAGATTCTGAGTGTCTTTTTTAGCATTTTTTACGAGAGCAGCTCTGGCTTCTTTAGTAAGAAACACATCTGCTCTTGGTGTATCTGTATATACCACTACTTTTTCTACTTTGTTTTCTTTCAACAAAGCGAAAAATCCGTTCTCATTGATAGACTGAGGCGGATCAAGATTGAGCAACGGATAAATGGTGATGGCTAATACTGCGAAAACCACCAGATAAAACCAGTTGAAACTACTTTTTTCTTTCATCTTATAATCATTAAAATCCTGATAGAAATTCAGAAAATTTCATCAGGATATTATTTTTAGGTTAATATTAATTTTCTACGGTGATTACTTTGGCATCTCCCCAAAGTTCTTCTATATCGTAATATTCTCTGATATGTTTTTGGAAAATGTGAACGACTACTGAAATATAATCTACTAAAACCCACATTGCGTTTTCGCTTCCTTCTACATGCCAAGGTCTGTCTTGGAGCTCGTTACGTACTTTTTTTTCTACATTTCCAGCGATAGAAGATACTTGCGTATTAGAATTACCACTACAAATCACGAAATAATCTGCCACAGAATTTTCTATTTTAGTAAGGTCTAGTATTTTAATGTCTTCACCTTTTGTGTCTTGTATTGCATCAACAATTTTAGCGATTAATGCTTCTTTTTCTGTATTTTTACTCATTCAAAAATATATGTTTAATTGCAAATTTATTGTTTTTTATTCAGTTTTTGGTGATTAAGGTTACTTAAAGTTTTGTTAAATGAACAGTCTAATTTACTTCAATAATTGTGCTTCTACGCAAGATGAGCTTATAGATTTTCTCAATCAGCATTATCTTTCTGAAGATTTTTTAGCGGTTTATACGTTTAATCAAACCAAAGGAAGAGGACAGTACGGAAATTCTTGGGAAAACTTACCCGAGGAAAACCTCGCCTATTCATTTGCTCTAAAAACCAAAAACATAAATATTTCTGATACTTGCTTCAATTTCTATACCGCAATTCTGGTGAGAGATTTTATTGCCAATTTGACAAAAACCGAGGTGAAAATCAAATGGCCTAATGATTTGATTCTCAAAAACAAAAAAATCTGCGGAATGCTTTTCGAGAAGAATAAAAATTATTTCGTGGTGGGAATTGGCATTAATATTCTTCAAAAAAATTTTAAAAATCTACCAAAAGCAGGTTCTGTTCTAAGCCAAACCGGACTGTCTTTTGAGCTGAAAGCCTTTACAGAAAGCCTTCATCAGTATTTGTTTGAACATTTGGTTCAAAAGGAAATTCCCAATAATATTTTAGAATTGTATCACCACCATCTTTATCGCAAAAATAAAGTTTCTGTTTTTGAAAAAAATGAGGTGCGACAAAATGGCATAATTCAAAACGTAGACGAAAATGGTTATATTTGGATTGACCTAGAAAATGAAGGTTTACAAAAATTCTTCCACAAAGAAATAGAATTGCTTTATTGATTCGCTCTCTTCATGTAAAGGTAAAATGCCAATGCTCCGAAAACAATATTTGGCAACCACATCGCCAAAAGTGGCGGAATGGAATTATTACCAGACGCTACAATTTTGAGCACTTCAAATGAGAATACAAAAACGAATGCCAATGAAATTCCGATGGCTAAATTCATTCCAAGACCTCCTCTTTTTTTCTGCGAAGAAAGCGAAAGCGCTAAAAAGGTAAGAATAATAATAGAAACTGGCATCGCAGTTCGCTGATGTAGTTCATTGAGATAAGCATTGATATTGCTATTTCCTTTTTCTCTTTCTCTTTCGATGAAATTAATTAAATCTGGGGTGGTTTTATTTTGACCCAATAATTCATTCGGGAATAATTCTTCGGGTGTATGTTTAAAATCTTGTGTTTTGGAATCGCCACTCGTTAAGATTTCGTGGTCATTTTTATCAATTCTTTTTTCTAAATAATTACTGATAACGAAGTTTTTCTTTTTCTCGTCCCAGTAAATTTCCATGGCATTAATTTGATAAAGCAGTTTTTTGTTTTTATCAAATTTCTGATACAGGTAGCCAGAACCTCGGTTCATTTGGCGGTTATAACTATTGATAAAAATATATTCCTGAGGATTTAATTGAGTAGAAATCTGTGCATTTGCCGTAAATTTTTCACGGTTCGTGGTGTTCATGGTATAGATTTCTAATTTATTTTTCTTGATATTAGACCAAGGCAAAATAAAATGGTTCACTGCAAGAATTGCCGTGGCAATAATGAGCGCAGCAATGAGATATGGCTTCGCAAAACGATGAAAACTCGCTCCACTACTGATGTAAGCTACAATTTCTGTATTGTTTGCAATTCTAGAAGTAAAATAAATTACCGAAATGAAAACCAAAATAGAAAAGAATGTAATCAGATAATACACCATCAAAAATGGGTAGAAATTTATCAAAAAATAGCCTACTGTAAAACCATTACTCTCAATTCTGGGAGATTTTGCTTGTACATCTATTACCACAATGATAATTGAAAGCAACACCAGCATGAAAGCAAGAGTTCCTAAGTATTTTTTAAGGATATATCTATCTAAAATTTTCATTGAATTCTAAAATCGTTCAATTATAAAACTACGAAATTGTTTTTAAAGTCTTTGTTTCAACTGTGGAATGATTTGTTCTTTCCACTCGTAGAAGTCTCCAGCAATAATGTGCTCTCTAGCAACTTTTACCAAATCTAAATAAAATGCTAAATTATGAATAGAAGCAATTTGTTTGGCTAAATATTCTTTGGCTACAAATAAGTGACGAACATAAGCTTTGCTGTAATCTCTATCTACATAACTCGTCCCAAATTCATCTAATGGAGAAAAATCTTTTTCCCATTTTTTATTTTTCATGTTCATTACGCCTTGCCAAGTGAAAAGCATTGCATTTCTGGCATTTCTGGTAGGCATTACACAATCCATCATATCAATTCCTAGACCAATACTTTCGATGATGTTCCAAGGTGTACCAACTCCCATTAAATATCTCGGCTTATCTTTTGGCAAAATATCGGTTACCTCATCTGTAATTCTGTACATTTCTTCTTCT
The DNA here is from genome assembly GCF_056313765.1 of Cloacibacterium sp. DMC96. Classification (NCBI taxonomy): domain Bacteria; kingdom Pseudomonadati; phylum Bacteroidota; class Flavobacteriia; order Flavobacteriales; family Weeksellaceae; genus Cloacibacterium; species Cloacibacterium sp. DMC96. The sequence goes on from NZ_JBQUZQ010000002.1 coordinate 295,933, forward strand.
GGTTCACCAACTGAAAGTCCACCAATCGCATTTCCATCAGCTCCAGCTTCAGAAATTACTTCTGCTGAAATTTTTCTCAAATCAGAATATGTAGAACCTTGAACAATTGGGAAAAGGTGCTGTTTATGACCGTAAATTTCTTGATTTTCATTGGTCCAATCAATACATCTTTTTAACCAACGGTGCGTAAGTTCCATTGAACGTTTTGCTTGATTGTATTCGCAAGGATAAGGTGTACATTCATCAAAAGCCATGAAAATATCTGCTCCAATCTGACGCTGAATTTCCATAGATTTTTCTGGAGATATGAAATGGTAACTTCCATCAATATGCGACTTGAATTTCACACCTTCTTCTGTCATTTTTCTGCTCGAAGAAAGTGAAAAAACCTGATAACCACCAGAATCGGTAAGAATGGGTTTTTCCCAATTCATGAATTTATGCAAGCCACCTGCTTCTTGCATGATTTCCATTCTTGGTCTTAAATATAAATGATAGGTATTCCCAAGTATAATTTGTGCTTTTATGTCTTCTCTTAGTTCATGCTGATGAACTGTTTTTACAGAAGCCACTGTTCCTACTGGCATAAAAATAGGAGTAAGAATTTCGCCGTGGTCTGTAGTTATTTTTCCGGCTCTTGCTTTACCGGAAGTGTTTTTTTCAACTTCAAAAAATTTCTGCATTATTTTATAAAAGTAAGTTAAGTACTTTATCTTAAAAATTCTGGGAGATTAGGATTCTCCTTTCTCTTTTTTTCTATGTAATCTTCTAATTTCGGGTCTTTGTCTAAGATAATTTCTTTAGCTTCTGCAAAGATGTCATCCATTTCTTCTGGATTAGAAATATAATATTTATAGCTGTCTCGGTAAGTTTTAGCATCTATTTTATGTTTTTTCAAAACAAATCTGCTTACCAATTCCATGTTAGCATCTGGTTTTACCGTATAGGTTTGGTCATAAATAGCAAAATCTGCTATTATTTCTGCCATTTCTTGTTTTTCGATAAGATTTTTGGGCTTATCTACAATTTTTTCGCAGGAAAACAGTGAAAATAGTATAAAAAAAACGAGGAGTTTTCTCATATTTTACCGAAGATAGATTTTAATTTCAAATTAATTACTCCAAAAATGGCTTCTTTTATAATTCCGCCACTCATTTTACTTTCTCCTTCTGTTCTATCTGTGAAAATAATAGGAACTTCGTTTATTTTAAAACCTTTTCTGTAGGCTCTGTATTTCATCTCTACTTGGAAACCATACCCTGTCATTTTCACTTGGTCTAGACCGATATTTTCTAAAACTTTTCTAGAAAAACATACAAAACCAGCAGTGGTATCAAAAATAGGAATTCCTAAAACGAATCTCACATATTTAGAAGCGAAATACGACAATAAAACTCTAGACATGGGCCAGTTCACCACATTTACACCTTTACAATATCTAGAACCGATACTCATATCACCTTTTTGTGCGGCATCAAATAATTTAGGCAAATCATTAGGATTGTGCGAAAAATCTGCATCCATCTCGAAGATGTAGTCATAACCATTTTCTAGCGCCCATTTAAAACCATGAATGTAAGCTTTCCCTAATCCGTCTTTTACTTTTCTTATGGTAAGATGTAGCAAATGCGGAAATTCATGCTGCATTTTTTTTACGATTTCTGCGGTTCCATCTGGTGATGAATCATCTACAATCAAAACATGAAAATCTTGTTCTAAAGCAAAAACAGCTTTAATAATGTTTTCTATATTTTCTTTTTCGTTGTAGGTTGGGATAATGACTAATTTTTTCATAGAGATAAGAAAATGCAAAGATAATGTTTTTAAGGTTTTAAATAATTATTTAATATAGCCTTATATCAAAATGTATTCCTTAAAATTCTTACTTTTGCAAAAAATCTAATAAATTGATAAGAGTTGTAGAACATCATGACTGGGTTATTTACTGTATTATAGGCATTATTCTGTCTTATATTATCATATTTAAAACCCTGCACAGAGATGTAACCTTGATAGAATTTATTTTACAACCTTATGAAGAATCAAACAATAACACTTTAAGTTGGGTTTTCACTACTATTCTTTTTTCGGTAAGTTTTTCGGTGTTATTTTCGCAATTCATTCCGATTGTTCCGAAATTTATTACCCAAAATTTAGTTGTAGCAGACATTACTTTTAACAAGTTTGGTTTTGTCCTCGTTTCATTGCTTCTGTTTCACCTTATTAAAAATATTTTCGTCTATTTATTCTACGGAAGCATTAATCAATTAGAACGATTCGGCAGATATTCTTTTGTGGCGCAGAAATATTTTATGGTGTATTCGTTAGTGATTTTGGTCATAAGTTTCCTCCATTATTACCTGCATTTCAAAACTTCTAATGCCTTTATTTACTACAGCAGCTTGATTTTCATAGCATTTACTGTCAAAATATTAATCTACCTATTTCATCCTCAGCAAATTTTGCCTAGACAATGGTATTATAAATTTTTGTATATTTGCACTCTCCAAATTCTACCAATATTGGTCCTTTGGAAATTTTGGTTTTTATAAATCGTTTTATTAAGTTTAAGAATGAAAATAAAATCTATTTTGGTTTCTCAGCCTGCTCCACAAGGTGATTCTTCACCATATTTAGAGATGGCTAAAAGTGAAAAAATTAAAATTGATTTCAGACCTTTCATCCATGTTGAAGGTGTAGATGCTAAGGAATTAAGAACTCAAAAAATTGACCTTTCTCACTATACAGGTGTTATTTTTACTAGTAAAAATGCAATAGATCACTATTTCAGATTAGCAGAAGAAATGCGCTTCTCTGTTCCTGATAACATGAGATACATTTGCCAATCAGAAGCAATTGCGAATTATCTTCAGAAACACATTATTTACAGAAAAAGAAAAATTTCTTTTGGTGAAAAATCAATGGCAGATTTATTGCCACTTTTCAAAAAACACCATGACGAGAAATACCTTCTTCCATGTTCTGATGTAGTAACAGAAGAAACTACTAAAATTTTAGACCAATCAGGAATTGACTGGACTAAAGCAGTAATGTACAGAACGGTAGCTAGCGATTTATCTGATGTAAAAATAGAAGAATATGACATGCTTGTGTTTTTCTCTCACCAAGGAATCAAATCTCTTTTCCATAATTTCCCTAATTTCCAACAAGGAGATAGAAAAATTGCGGTTTTCGGGATCACTACGCAAAACGCAGCAGAAGAAGCTGGCTTAAAAATAGATGTAATGGCTCCTACTAAAGAAAACCCTTCTATGACGATGGCAATAGAAAAATACATCAGAGCCAATAACAAATAAAACTCTACATTATAGATATTATCAAAATCATCAAAATATTTTTGGTGATTTTTTTCTTTTTTAGAAAACCTATATTTGCAAAAATTTAAAATTTAGAGAAATAAAATTACTTATTGCTCCATTCTAATTTAACTGAACGATGAACGCTCCCAAAGCAAAAAAAATAGATAAATCACTAGAAATTCATGGTCACCAAAGAAACGACCCGTTTTTTTGGCTCAATGAAAGAGAAAATCCCGAAGTTTTACAATATTTAGAAGAAGAAAACGCTTATTGCGACTTCGTGATGAAAGATACCGAAGAATTGCAAGAACAACTTTTCCAAGAAATGAAAGCTCGTTACAAAGAAGATGACGAGAGCTTACCTTATTTTTTCAATGAATATTGGTATGTGGTAAAATTTCAGAAAGGAAAAGAATATCCACTGTTCTACAGACATTTTAAAAGCTTGGAAAACGAAGCAGAACTCATGCTAGATGTAAACGAAATGGCAGCTGGTAAAGATTTTTACGATGTAGGAAGTTTCTCTGTTTCGGTGAATAATCAATTGGCTGCATTTTCGGAAGACATTATAGGAAGAAGAATCTATACCATTTTGCTCAAAAATTTAGAAACAGGTGAATTTCTAAATGATAAAATTGAAAACACCACTGGTAAAACAGTTTGGGCAGCAGATAATAAACATTTTTTCTACATCAGAAAAGACGAAACTTTGCGTGCTTTCCAAATTTACAGACATAAAATTGGCACTTCTCAGGAAGAAGACGTTCTCGTTTTCCACGAAGAAGATGAAACTTTTGACGTAAGCGTTTATAAATCAAAGTCTTTAGAATATATTTTTATTGCGAGTTCTTCTACCATTTCAGATGAACACTGGTTTATTCCTTCTGACAATGTTTTTGCAGAATGGAAAGTCATTCAAAAACGTGAAGACGATTTAGAATACGCGGTAGAACATTATCAAAATGATTTTTACATCATCACCAATGAAGGCGATGCTACCAATTTCAAAATCATGAAAACTTCAGTGGATAAACCATCCAAAGAACATTGGAAAGAGGTAATTCCGCATAAAAAAGAAACTTTACTGGAAGGTTTTGAAATTTTTAAAGATTATTTCGTGATTGAAGAAAGAACCGAAGGTTTACTTCAACTGAAAATTATAGACAATTCTACAGGAAAATCTCATTATTTACCCTTTGACGAACCTACCTACACCGCTTATGTTGGGCTAAATTTAGATTTTGACACAGAAGTTTTGCGTTATGGTTACACTTCGCTTACCACGCCAAGTTCTACGTATGAATACAATATGAAAACGGGCGAAACCAAACTTTTGAAACAACAGGAAGTTTTGGGCGGAACTTTTGATTCAAAAAACTACATTTCGGAGAGAATTTGGGCAAATTCTAGAGACGGAAAAGTAAAAATTCCGATTTCTTTAGTCTATCATAAAGACACTCCAAAATCTGCCGAAACCCCACTTCTATTATATGGTTACGGAAGTTACGGACACACGATAGATGCAAGTTTTTCTAATGTAAGGTTATCAATTTTAGACCGAGGCTTCATTTATGCGATTGCACACGTTCGTGGTGGCGAATATTTAGGAAGAGAATGGTATGATAATGGGAAAATGCTGAAAAAGAAAAACACGTTCTTCGATTTTATTGACGCAGCAAAATTCCTTATTTCTGAAAATTACACTTCTCCGAAACATCTTTATGCAATGGGCGGTTCAGCTGGCGGACTTTTGATGGGAGCAATTATGAATTATGAACCTGAAATTTTCAACGGAATTGTGGCACAAGTTCCTTTTGTAGATGTTGTAACTACCATGTTAGACGAAACAATTCCTTTGACAACTGGAGAATTTGATGAATGGGGAAATCCGAAAAAGAAAAAATATTACGATTACATGCTTTCTTATTCTCCTTATGATAATATAGAAGCAAAAAATTACCCAAATACATTAATCACCACTGGTTTCCACGACAGCCAAGTGCAATATTGGGAACCCGCAAAATGGGTTGCAAAATTGCGTGATTTAAAAACTGACAATAATATTCTCATCTTCAAGACCGATATGAAATCTGGTCACGGTGGCGCTTCTGGAAGATTTGAAAGCTTGAAGGAAGACGCTCTGGAATATGCATTTTTATTAAAATTAGAAAACAATGGAAGAAATTAACGAAATAGAAGTTTGGAAAGATGTAGAAAAATTTTTCGTTGAGAATTTTCAAACGGAGAAAAATCCGCCTATTGAAACACTCTTGTTTTTGATTGGCATCCAAGAATTGGGCAGTGGGAAACAAAAATATTCTAAAGATGACAAGGTGAACCTTATTCACATTGCGGTTTGCAGATTGCTAGAACCTTTCGGATTTTATGAATTCGAAGATTATGATGATGACGGTTGGCCAATGTACAAGCAATTAGAAGAACTCCCAGAGCTGAAACCGAATGAGCAACAACTGCTCATGAAAAAAGCCATTATTCAATATTTTATAGACGAAGACTTGTTATAAATTTCTTAAAAAATTTCTGCAAAAGGGAAATTAATTCACAATAATTTGTTAAAATTCTCGTTTTTAAGAAAAATCATATAAAAATATTGTGATTTTTTTGTTTAATTTGTGTTAAATTTTTAATTTTAACAAAACTTTTAGGCGAAAATGAATAATAAATTTATCCCAATAATCTCCGTATTTATGACGATTTCACTTGTTGTTTTCGTGTCATTGCAATTTTATTGGCTTAAAGAATATTACACCGCACTAGAGCAAGATTTTTCTAATAAAGTATATACTGCACTAGAAAACTCAAGTAAAAAAATTGAAGAATTAGAGATTCAGAAATACAACGAAAAATTTAAAAATTTCGACAAAACTTTAGCTAATAACGCTAAAAGTCCTACTCTTTTCCAAATCCAGCAAACGCAGGATTCTGCTAACAAAACCACGCTTACTTTCAATAAAACCATTATTGAAAAACAAAATATTCCGATTTCTAAAAAAGGAGACAGCATTACTAAAATAAAACTTTACAAAGACGAGGGCTTATACAGCATTAAAAAAAATGAAAGCACTCCTCAAATTATTTCTTCGGTTCAGAGTCAAGACATCAGCAGCGGACAATTTACTTTGACAGAATTTGCGAAATTTAATGCTTCTAACTTACCTATCAACCAAAGAGTTAATCCAAAAATGCTGGATTCCGTTCTTGCTAAAGAACTGAAAAACAATGGAATAAACTCTAAATTCGGCTATGGAATTTTAGACAAAAACAATAAATTAACTCAGATTTCTAACAATACCTATTTAGACCAAAAAGACAAAACCAATTATAATTTTCCACTTTTTACAGACGATAAAGACCGAACGCTTTTTACGCTTTCGCTGGTTTTCCCTAGAAAAGATGCGTCTTTGGCAATGAATAATTTGCCAATGCTATTAGGAACTTTCATGTCATTATTGACCATTTTAGGAATCTACATTATCTCGATTAATTACATGATGAAACAGAAAAAAATCTCAGAAGTAAAAACTGATTTCATCAATAACATGTCTCATGAATTCAAAACACCATTGGCTACGATTTCTGTGGCTACAGATGCTTTGGCTAATGATAAAATCTCTACCAATCCAGAAAAGGTAAAATATTATTCTCAACTCATCAAACAAGAGAACTTGAGAATGAAAAAACAGGTAGAAAACGTTCTCAACATGTCAAAATTAGAGAGAAACGAGGTGAAACTCTTCTTAAAAGAGACCAATGTAAGAGAACTCATCAAGCAAATTTCTCAGTCATTTAGACTTATTGTAGAAGAAAGAGGCGGAACATTAACCGAAGAATTCAAAGCGGAACATTATCATGTAAAAGTAGATGAATTTCACCTTTCTAACGCACTAGTTAATTTACTGGACAATGCCAATAAATATTCGCCAGAAACCCCAGAAATTAGAATTACTACCAGTAATGAACCTGGATTTTACGTCATTGCGATTTCTGATAAAGGAATGGGAATGGAACAACATAACAGAACCAAAATTTTCGAAAAATTCTTCAGAGAAGAAACTGGGAATATTCACAATGTAAAAGGACAAGGTTTAGGATTATCTTACGTGAAGAAAATTGTAGAACTGCATCACGGTCAAGTGATTGTAGAATCAGAAAAAGATAAAGGCAGCACATTTACCATCAAACTGCCAATGAAATAACAACAAATAAAAAACACCAAATATTATGAGTAACAGAATCTTATTAGTAGAAGACGACCAAAGTTTCGGAGCGGTACTTAAAGATTATTTAAGCATTAACAACTTTGATGTAACCCTTGCTACAGACGGAGAATTAGGGTTAAAAGAATTTACAGAAAAGGAATTTGACATTTGTATTTTTGATGTCATGATGCCTAAAAAAGACGGCTTTTCACTAGCTGAAGACGTGAGAAAAATTGATAAAAACACTCCAATTATATTTTTAACGGCAAGAAACCAGCGTGAAGACGTGTTAAAAGGCTATCAAATTGGTGCAGATGATTACATCACAAAGCCATTTGACACCGAATTACTTTTATACAAAATCAAAGCTATTTTACAAAGAAGTGCAGTAGTAGAAGACGAAGAACAAGAGCAATTTAAAATCTCTAACGTATTTTTCGACTCTGTTCTAAGACAATTGCGAGTAGGCGATAATGAATATAAACTTTCGCCAAAAGAAAACGAATTACTAAAACTTCTTTGCCTACACAGAAATGATTTCATGCCTAGAGATTTAGCGTTAAGAAAAATCTGGAAAAAAGAAAATTATTTCACGGCAAGAAGTATGGACGTATACATTGCTAAACTCAGAAAACTCCTAAAAGACGATGAAGGATTAGAAATCATCAACGTTCACGGAGAAGGTTTTAGACTTTTAGTAAAAAATTAAATAAAAAAATCCACCAAAATTTGGTGGATTTTTGTTATGCTAATGTGTGAAAATTATTTTGCTTCTACACAGAAAACTCTGTATTGTACGGCAATTGCAGCAGGGAAATAACTTCTAATTCTTGCTAAATCGCCACTTGCAGATTGCTTACTGAAATAACTTCCTACCAAAACCTTATAATTCGGTCTTAATGAAGCATCAGTTTCTGCTTTCATATTAGGGAATTTCGTACGGAAATAAGATTTCACTTTGTTGGCTTCCTCATTACTTTTTACAACCGCCACCTGAATTTTGTAACCTAAAATTCTAGGATTATCTCTACATATTTCAGCATTTGTTTTAGGTTTCGTCGAAATTTCTACTTTCGGAGCTTCATTTTTATTCGCTTCTTCCTCTTTAATCTTATCACATTTCCCTTCTAAATCCGTCAAAAGCTCATTTACTCTGCTGTCCATAGAAACTTTTAACTCTGTTCCATTATGTGTTTCTTTTTTCTCAACTACCTGAGCATTAGAGAAATTAAAACTTAAAAAAGCTAATAATGATAGTATTTTTATTACGTTTTTCATTAAAATTATTTTTGACAAAGTTAATACAAATAAAAATTATACCAATCTTTCTTATTTAGAATAGTTATAAATTAAAAAAAATTGATAAAATACATACAAACCTTCTGTTAATATTGTGTTAAAGTATTATTTTTGCGGAATTGAATGTAAACTCAATAGTATTAACCCAAGATTATTTAAATGATTAGTTGGAGAAAGCATTACAAGAGAGTGTTGTTAGCATGTAGTTTGCTCTTAACAACCAGTGCTTCTATTTACGCTCAAGATCTAAAAGGTGACGCTAAGAAGGGAGAAACCCTTTTTAAAACCAATTGTTCTGCGTGTCACGCGCTAGACAAACAAATGGTAGGCCCAGCTTTAGGAGGCGTAGTAGACAGATTAAAAAAGGAACAAAATTTAGGTGTAGATTGGTTCCAAAAATGGATTAAAGATAACAAAGCACTTAGAGCTTCTGGCGATAAGTACGCGAATGAAGTCTTTTTAAAATTCAACAAAGTAGAGATGACTCAATTCCCGAATCTTACAGATCAGGATATTGCAGACCTTCTAGAATACACCACTAATCCGCCAAAAGCAGAGCCTGCTGCAGCAGAAACTGATGTAAACTCACCAGAGGCCATCAAAGCTGCTCAAGATGAAAAAAATAATTCATCTGCTCTATTAATTTCTTTAGCTGCAATCGGTGGATTACTTCTTTGGTTACTTTTCAGATTAACCCAACTCGTAAATTTACACAGAAAATCTGGAGAAATTTCTGCTCTAGACGCTACAAGAATCAACTCAATTGGCGAATTCTACGAGAAGTACAATACGCTAGGTAAAGCATTAATGGGATTATTAGCCCTATTTGCACTTTACGGAATTTGGAATTGGTTAATGTGGGTAGGTGTATACAAAGGTTATCAACCAGAGCAACCTATTTACTTCTCTCACAAAATTCACGCTGGTGAGAATAAAATCGATTGTCAATTATGTCACTCAAGTGCTAAGTATGGTAAGGTATCAGAAATTCCTTCTGTAAACGTTTGTATGAATTGCCACAAAGGTATTTCAGAATACAAAGGAAAATACATAGAAGAAGGAAAATCTAGAGAATTCTATACTGCGGAGATTAAGAAAATCTACGAAGCTGCTGGTTGGGATGAAGGTTCACAGTCTTACACTGGAAAAACTAAACCAATCGAGTGGGTGAGAATTCACAATATGCCAGATTTCGTATACTTCAATCACGCACAACACGTGGTAGCTGGTGAACAAACTATCATTAAAGCTAAAAAAGTAGACGTAGTATGTAAAGCTTGTCACGGTCAAGTTCAAGAAATGGACAAAGTACAAATGGCAAATAACTTTACAATGGGATGGTGTATTGATTGTCACAGAACTACAGAAGTAGACATGACAAACGGTTATAACAAAGAATACTACCAAAAACTTCACGACAAGTTGAAAAAACAATACAGTGGAGAAACTAAAATGACCGTAGATGCTATTGGTGGTTTAGAGTGTGGTAAATGTCATTATTAATAACAGAAAATTAGAAGTATAAATGGCTTCAAATAAAATACAATTCAGAAGTATTCACGAACTTAAAGACCAATCGCTTAATGCGAAATTGGCTCAAAAAGAATTTCAAAACGAAATTCCTGTAGATGAGTTCTTGGGTGATGCAGAAAAAATGAACAATTCTGGGACTTCTAGAAGGGATTTCTTAAAATTATTAGGCTTCTCTACAGCTGCAGTTACTCTTGCAGCGTGTGAAGCGCCAGTAATCAAAACAATTCCTTACTTGGTAAAACCACACAGTATTATCCCAGGAATTCCTAATTACTATGCATCTACCTATTTTGACGGGTTTGACTTTGCTAGTGTTTTAGTAAAAACTAGAGAAGGTAGACCAATTAAAATTGAACCGAATAAAACTGCAAATGATCTAGGTAAAACTAATGCTAGAGCTCAAGCAAGTGTATTGTCATTATATGATAATGATAAAATTAAACAACCAAAACTAGACGGTAAAGACGAAACTTTCGACAAAGTAGATTCTGTAGTTCTAGAAGCACTAACTAAAGCTCAAGCTGAAAATAAGAAAATTGTAGTTCTTTCTCATTCATATCCTTCTCCTACATTCAAGAAATTATTCGGAGAGTTTAAAACCAAATATCCTAATGCAGAATTAGTAACTTACGATGCTTATACCTATGCTGCTGCATTAGACGCTGCTCAAGAAGTTTTCGGTAATAGAGCATTACCTGTTTACGACTTATCAGCAACTGAATTAGTGGTTTCTTTCCAAGCAGATTTCTTAGGAGATTATAACGCAAATAGCTTAGAAACATCATACGCAGCTGCTAGAAAACCAGGAGCTAACATGCTTAGACATATTCAAGTAGAATCTAACATGTCTCTTACTGGTGCTAATGCTGATACTAGAATTAAGCAAAAACCTTCTGCTGTAAATAAAACTTTAGTAGAAGTTTATAACGCAATCGTAGGAGGTGGTACTTCTGATAAAGTAGCTTCTGAAATTGCTAAAGAATTACAAGCTAAAGGAAACAAAGCGGTAGTTTTTGCAGACGGTTCTAAAGCTTCTTATGTTTTAGCTCACTTAATCAATCAAAAATTAGGTTCTGTAGCTTTCACTGGAAAAGCTAACCTATTAAAAGAATATGACAACGCTAGATTTAACGAGTTTTTAACTTGGGTAAATGCTGGTCAAGTTGGTGTTTTAGTTGCTAACAACGTAAACCCAATCTATTCTCACGCAAAAGGTGCAGAATTCAAAAAATCATTAAGCAAAGTAGGAACTGTAGTTGCTGTAGCTGATAAGAAAAATGAAATTGCTCAAGCAGCAAAAGTAGTAATTCCAGCAGCACACTGGTTAGAATCTTGGGGTGATATCGCTCCTCAAACTGGTGCTTATTCATTAATGCAACCTACTATCCAAAAAATATTCAAATCTAGACAAATTGAAGAATCACTTCTTGTTTGGATGAATGGAAAAGGATTTACTCCTAACTATTATGAATATTTAAAAGCCAATGCTGCAACAATTCTTAATGGAACTTCATTTAACCAAGCTCTTTATAATGGTTTTAATGCAGGGAACATTACAGGAACTCTATCTTACACAGGTGGAGATGCTGCAAAAGCGGTGTCTGAATTACAAGGTTTCAAAGCTTCTAAATTAGAACTTGTACTTTATACCACTACTGCAATGGGAGACGGTACTCAAGCCAATAACCCTTGGCTACAAGAGTTGCCAGATCCAATTACGAGAATGGCTTGGGATAACTACCTTACTATTTCTCCAGCAGACGCTAAAGAATTTGGTATCGAGAATGAATTAAATGCGAGAATGCAGTTAGATGGTACTGTGGTAAATCTTACTGTAAATGGTGTGAAATTAGAAAACGTTCCTGTTTTCATTCAGCCAGGTCAAGCAGAAGGTTCATTAGGTCTTGCTTTAGGTTATGGTAAAAAAGACTCAGGTAAAGTAGCTGAAACAGGTGTAAACGCTTATTCTTTATTTGATGGATATAACACTGTAGTATCTAATGTTTCTATTGAAAAATCAGGAGCAGATGATCACGAATTTGCAGGTGTACAGCTTCAGAATACATTAATGGGTCGTTACGAAATCGCTAAAGAAGTAACATTAGACACTTACTTAAACGAAGACATAAACAAGTGGAACAAACCATTAACAATGGAAACATTACAAGGAACTTTACCAATGGGCAAAGTAGATCTTTGGGATGCTTTCGATGATACTGATGGTCCACACTTTAATCTTTCTGTAGACCTTAACTCATGTATCGGTTGTGGAGCTTGTATCATTGCTTGTCAAGCAGAAAACAACGTACCTGTAGTAGGTAAAGAAGAGGTAAGAATGTCTAGAGATATGGCTTGGCTAAGAATCGATAGATATTACTCTGCTAAAGAAAAAATAGAAGTAAAAGAAGGTTTAGATAAGGGATTAAATGTTCCTAACCTTTATGATATATTAATTGAACCAAACGAAAGTCCTGATGTGATTTTCCAACCAGTAATGTGTCAACACTGTAATCACGCACCTTGTGAAACAGTATGTCCTGTTGCTGCAACTTCTCACGGTAAGCAAGGTCAAAACCAAATGGCTTACAACAGATGTATTGGTACAAGATATTGTGCAAACAACTGTCCTTACAAAGTAAGAAGATTCAATTGGTTCACTTATAACTTGAATGATAAGTTTGACTTCAACATGAACAACGATTTAGGAAGAATGGTTCTAAATCCAGATGTTGTAGTAAGAACTAGAGGGGTAATGGAAAAATGTTCTATGTGTATCCAAATGACTCAAGCTACAATTCTAGAAGCTAAAAAAGAAGGCAGAAGAATTGAAGATGGAGAACTTAAAACAGCTTGTTCACAGGCTTGTTCTACAGGAGCACTTAAATTCGGTGATATGAATGACAAATCATCAGAAGTAAGAGCATTATTCAATGACAAGAGAAAATATGTATTGCTAGAAGAAGTGGGTACTAAACCAAACGTATTCTACCATACAAAAGTGAGAAACAGAAAAGAAAACAACGTTTAAATAATATAAATAGGTAAAAAATGTCAGGACATTACGAAGCCCCTATTAGGGAACCGCTAATTATTGGTCACAAGACTTATCACGATATCACCGAAGATATTGCAAGACCTATCGAAGAAAGAGCCGGAAAACTCTGGTGGATTTCTTTTTGGGCAGCTCTAGTTCTATTTGTATACGGTTTTGGATGTATTGCTTACACCATTGGTACCGGTATCGGAGCTTGGGGACTAAACAAAACTATTAACTGGGGTTGGGATATTACTAACTTCGTTTGGTGGGTAGGTATTGGTCACGCAGGAACCTTAATCTCTGCAGTATTGTTATTATTTAGACAAAGATGGAGAATGTCTGTAAACCGTTCTGCTGAAGCAATGACGATTTTTGCAGTTGTACAGGCAGCTATCTTCCCAGTAATTCACATGGGTAGAGTTTGGGTAGGATATTGGGTATTCCCTTTACCAAACCAATTTGGTTCTCTTTGGACTAACTTTAACTCTCCACTACTTTGGGACGTATTTGCAATCTCTACTTACTTCTCTGTATCTACCGTATTCTGGTTCATGGGATTAATCCCAGACTTTGCGATGATTAGAGATAGAGCAAAAACGCCTTGGACTAAAAAGATTTATACATTCCTAGCATTCGGTTGGGGTGGTAAAGCAAAACACTGGCAAAGATTCGAAGAGTTATCTCTTGTATTAGCTGGTTTAGCAACACCACTTGTATTCTCAGTACACACCACGGTATCATTTGACTTCGCAACTTCAGTAATCAAAGGATGGCACTCTACCATCTACCCTCCTTACTTCGTAGCAGGTGCGATTTTCTCAGGATTTGCAATGGTACAAACCCTTCTATTAGTTGCTAGAAAAGTAGCACACTTAGAAGATTATATTACCATGTATCATATCGAAATCATGAACATCGTAATCATCGTAACAGGTGGTATGGTAACAGTAGCTTATGCTGTAGAATACTTCATCGGTTGGTACTCAGGAAGTAGATATGAAGACTTTACATATTTATCTCCAGGTGCTGCTACTGGTCCTTACTGGTGGGCATTCTGGGCGCTAATTATCTGTAACTTAGTTGTTCCTGCTTCTTTCTGGTTCAAAAAATTAAGAACGAATATTATTTGGACTTTCTTCGTAGCATTAATCATCAACATCGGTATGTGGTTTGAAAGATTTGACATCATTGTTATCAACCTTTCTAGAGACTACTTACCAGGTTCTTGGACGATGTTTAAGCCAACGATTATAGACGTAGGAGTTTATTTAGGAACAATTGGTTTCTTCGGAGTATTATTCCTATTATACGCTAGAACATTCCCTGTAATTGCACAGGCTGAATTGAAGACTATTTTGAAAATTTCAGGTGAAACTTATAAAGCAAAAGAAGGAGATGAGCACCACTAAAAGAATATATGGACTTTATGGCGATGACGACGATTTAATGAACGGCGTTAAAGCTTTCAGAGATAAAGGTATTGAAATTACCGAAGTGTATACTCCATTCCCAGTTCACGGGCTAGATAAAGCTTTAGGTCTTAAGAAAACTAGAATTTCAGACGCAGCTTTCATTTATGCTTGTTATGGTGTTACCATTGGTGCATTAGCAACTTGGTACATGATGAATCATGACTGGCCACAAAACATCGGTGGTAAACCAGCTTTCTGGTGGGGTCATAACATGCCAGCTTTTGTAGTTCCAATGTTTGAATTAATGGTATTCTGTGCTGCACACATGATGTCTCTTACTTTCTTAGTAAGAAATAAAATGTATCCTGGAGCTGCTCCTCAGAATCCAGATCCTAGAACTACGGATGATAAGTTTATGATGGAGTTTGTGTCTGAAGATGTAGAAACCATTAAACAGATGCTGATTGAAACAGGTGTAGAAGAAATAACTGTAAAAGATGCGTAATATGAAAAATATTTTAAAAATAACAACCATCTTGGGAATCTCAGTTATCGCGCTGAATTCTTGTGGACCAAAAGATAATCCGCCATTAGTTTATTTTCCGGATATGTATTTTCCTGTAGCTTATGACCCAATGTTAAAAACTGCTAGTAAAGCAGATGGACATTATGTAAGCAAAGAAAACGAAATCCCGGCTTTTGTAAATAACTACGGCTCTACTTTACTTTCTCCTGTAGAAGGTACGGTTCCTCAAGACAAGGAAGGAATTTTGCCAGAAGATAAAACTCCTAAAAATGTAGAAGAATATACTGCATTTTATGAAGAGTCAAAAAGTGTTACCGTTTCTCCTCTAGATCCTAAAAATAAAGAAAAAGATTTAGCAAGAGGTAAAAAATTATACGAAATGACTTGTGCAGCTTGTCACGGTGTGGGAGGTGATGGACAAGGTCCAATTGTACAAAGTGGTGCATATTCTGGTGTTCCTAATTACAAAGACAGACAGATTACAGTAGGTTCTACTCATTATGTAATTGTAAACGGAAGAAACTTAATGGGATCTTACGCTGGTCAATTAGCTCCTGCTGATAGATGGAGAGTAGCAATGTATGTAATGAGCGCTTTCAAAGCTGATGCTGCAGCTCCTATAGCCGCTGCTGATGCAACTACAACTCAAACCAATACTAAATAATAAAAACAGAAAAAAATGTATAGTTTTTCACCAAAATTAAAATTGTATTCTATTATACTGATAGTTGTTGGATTGGTACTATTCGGTATTGGCTACCTATTAAATCATGGGTTAAATGAGTCTGCAATTCAGACAATGATGGATAATGTACACCATGGTACACAACATCATACCCCAATGAACTCATCAGAATTAGTAGGACCTCAAGATAATGACGCACACTTAGAACATGCTACGCATCAGATTCATAATACGCCGTTCTCGGCTTTATTAACTGCTGCTATGTTATTCTTCGGAATCTCTGCTTGTGCTTTATTCTTTTTATCAATTCAGCATGCAGCTCACGCTGGTTGGTCTGTAATTGTAACAAGAGTGATGGAAGCAGTAGCTTCATTCATTCCAGTAGGCGGAATTATTTTATTAATTCTTACTGGTCTTAATGTAATGCACATTGCTCATTTATATCACTGGATGGATCCAGATTTAACAAATCCTAATTCTCCAAACTTTGATGTTATCCTTTACGAAAAATCTAAATTCTTAAATATTCCTTTCTACGTAGCGAGAATTCTTATCTATGTATTTGGTTCTTGGTTCTTCGTTTGGAAAATTAAGAAAGTTTCTAAGAGATTAGACGAAACTAAAGATAGAAAAGATTACAAAGCATTATACAACTGGAGCGTAGGTTACATTGCGTTCTTCGGATTTGCTTCTGCAGCTTGGGCTTGGGATTTCTTAATGTCTATTGACCCTCACTGGTATTCTACTCTTTACATTTGGTACTCTATGGTATCTACTTTATCTAGTGCTGTAGCAGTAATCATTATTATTGCAGTTTACCTAAAGAAAAAAGGAGTTTTACCACAGTTTAATGATAACCACTTACATGATTTAGCTAAATTCTTATTTGCTACTTCATTATTATGGACTTATTTATTCTTTGACCAATTCATGCTTTACTGGTACGCAAACATCCCAGAAGAAGTAAGATATTTCTTCGATAGATTTGCTTACTACAAGTATACTTTCTTACCAATGCTTATTATTAACTTCTTATTACCACTATTGGTATTAGTAAGTTCTAGCATCAAGAGAAATTACAAAGTAGTAACTACAATGGCTGTTTTAGTAATTCTAGGTCACTGGTTAGATTTCTTCAACATGATTATGCCAGGAACAGTAGGACCTTTCTGGAACAATGCATATACATTCTTATTAGTATTAGGTGCATTCTTATTCATGGTAGGTTTATTCGTTTTAGTAGTAATGTCTGCATTATCTAAACTTAAATTGATTCCTGAAGGAAATCCTCTAGTAAAAGAATCTAAGATTTTTGAATATCCTTTCTAATTTCAGAAAGAAACATCATATAAATCCCAACTTATTGTTGGGATTTTTTTTGTCCGTGACCACCGAATCTAATTAAGCTGGTCTATTCTTATATTTTGATAAAAAAACAATATTCTTTAAAAAAATGCCTAATTTTGATAAAACTAAGTGTGGAAATTATTTAGTCACGGATTAAAATCCGCCTCAACGGAGAAGAAAGACCAACGCCTTTAGATATAGAACCTTTAAAATCTCCATAATAATGAAAAAAATTTTATTTTTTATAGTTCTTTTAGTTCTTTTGTCTTGCAAACAAAAACAATCAAAATTTGAACAAATCCTAACAAATCCTAACATTAAATGGGTAAAATCAACAAAACCTATTAATAAATCACATTATATATTTTACAGTAAATTTTTCCTAGATTACACAATAAGAAATTATTATATTTCTAACAATTCTCTTGATTATGAGAAAGTAGGTAATTGGAATTTTAACGAAAAGGATAGTATTTTAAAAATAGACAATGAAACATACTATAAGATTATTTCATTTTCAAAAGACTCCATTGAACTAAAAGAAAAGGATTTCTTATTTAAATTATATAATTATGATTCAACATCCGATGGCGTAAATAGGTAGAAGATGGGTTCAGCTCTCCGAAGTTTGCAACTTCGGAGCAGATAAATAAAGAAAATGCTAACTAAAGAGTCTAATATTTTTTGAAATCCCTTTCTAATAAAAAATAAACCTCATATAAATCCCAACTTATTGTTGGGATTTTTTTATTTTTGTATATAAATATTCATTTTATGAAACGTTTCCTTTTTCTAAGCATATTTTCATTGCTTTTTTTAATCGGTTGTAAAAAAGATGCAGTAGATGCAAGCAGTACAAAAGCCTTCCAAGAAAGTATCAATGACATGTCTTCTTCGCTTCCCACTATTAAACAAATTAAGTTTAATGAAGCCCTTTATATTCTAAAAACCTTTGGCGTAGATGCAGAAGGCGATATTGAAGAGTTAAAAGCTCTTGGTAAACTTCTAGAAGGGAAAAAAGTGCCAGAAATTTTTGCAATGGCAGACAAAGTAGCACAAGAAAACGGAATCAACTGGGCAAGTACAGCTCCTCCATCTTTAGGTGAAATGAATATCTTCCAAAATATTATGCCTTCTGAAACAGATGTAAATGATATTGCCGCTAATTCTTTGCAAATTACAACCAGTGAAGTTTCTGTAGATAGTGTTTTAGGACCAAAAGCTTTACAAATCGTTCCAAGATTATTAGACGCAGCAGGAAATAAAGTAGATTTCGAAAATGCAGCCTTAGAAACCACTTTAGAAGTTTCTAGCCAAGGTGTAAAACTTTTGACTTCTAAAAATTTGATGCAAAATAATCAATTCAAAGGGTTTTATATGAGATTTTCTTCTCTTCCTCAAGAGAAAGTAATGGATAATAAAATTGACATAAAAGTTACTGTAAAAACTTCTAAGAAAACCATTCAAATGACCAAAATGGGTGTAGATGTAAATCCTAACGCTCTTTTGATGCCTCAAAGCTCAGAAAATCCAGAAAATCTTGAAGGAACTCCAGAAGAAAATGCTACGGGAACAGATTCTCCAAAAGTAATTGGAGACCCAAAAAATACGGTAGTGAATTTCTTAAGCAACTTAAACAGTCAGAATTTAAAAGCAGCTTACAGTCAGTCAGAAAACCCGAATTGGGGTTCTTATGAAACATTTGCCAATCCTACATCTGGTTTTGGAACCGTAAAAAGTGTAGATGTCACCAATGTTTCTACTAAAGCGAATGCCAATAACACTGCAAGTGTAAATGCAACGTATACGGTAACAGATAAAGCTGGAAACGCAACTTCACTTGATGTTTCTTATGGATTAAAAGCTACAGAAACAGGTTGGAAAATCACCAGCTATAAAATCAATTCTTCTCAAAAAAAATAAATTAAAATCCCATAAAATGGCAACGCAAGATTTAATCGCTAGATTAGAAAGCACAATTCAGAATATTCCAGATTTCCCAATCGAAGGAATACAATTCAAAGACATTACGCCCATTTTCTTAAATCCTAAATTATACGAAGACGTAATTGCAGATTTAGTAGAATTCAGCAGAGGAAAAGTAGACGTAGTGTGCGGAATAGAAAGCAGAGGCTATCTCTTCGGAATTGCAATTGCTGTTGCCCTAGAAGTTCCATTTATTTTAATTAGAAAAAAAGGGAAACTTCCTCCTCCATTTATTTCAGAAAAATACGATTTAGAATACGGAACTGCCGAAATAGAAATGCGCACGAACCAAATTCAACCAAATCAAAGAGTTTTGATTCACGATGATTTATTAGCAACAGGCGGAACAACTGAAGCTGCCGCTAAATTGGTCGAAAAACAAGGCGCAAAAGTGACTCAATTCAGTTTTTTAATTGGTCTTAAAGATTTACACGGCGAAGATAAACTGAAACAGTTTGACGCTGAAGTGTACAGTATTCTGAACTACTAATTTTTATTATTTTTTTCTCCATTTTGCAATTTTCAGCTCATATTTTTGATGCTGAAAAACATTGTAATATATTTTTTTCAAATCTTCAATCATAACTGTAATTTTTGTAAATTTATACAAGAATTCATTGACAATGAATAGGTTTTCCGCATTATATAAAAGAATTTTAATTTTAGTGGTCTCCATACTCATTTTTGTATTATTGGGAGCATTAGCACTCATGTATTCTGAGAAAATGAGATTACTAGACGCCATTTGGTACAGCATTATGACGCTCACAACCGTAGGTTTTGGAGTGCCTGATAATTTCTCAGATTTAGGAAAAATCATTACTATTTTTTTAATGCTTTTCGGTGTGGGAGCTGTGCTTTATGGTTTAACAGCACTTGCATTAGAATTCTTTAACGGAAATTTCGCCAAAGAATACAAACAAAATCTCATCAAACGCAATATGAAAAATTTAGAAAATCACATCATCATTTGTGGTTTCGGGAGAAATGGCAGACAAGCCGCCAGAAAACTTATTCTCCACAAAAAACCTTTTGTTATTATTGACAAAAAACCGCTAGAAAATAGAGATGATGAGTTCCGCAATACTATTTTTATCCACGGAAATGCGGTAGAAGATGAAATCTTGATCAAAGCTGGAGTAGAAAAAGCCAATGGAATCATCGCTTGTTTACCATCTGATGCAGATAATCTTTTTATTGTAATCAGTTCCAAAGAATTGAATCCAAAAATTAAAGTCATCAGTAGAGCTTCTAACAGCAGTACCATAAAAAAATTGAAAACTGCAGGCGCCGAAAATGTAATTATGCCCGATAAAATTGGCGGCGAACACATGGCTTCTCTTCTTATTACGCCAGATTTGGTAGAATTTATTGACAATATTGTGTTGGAAGGCACCAAAAAAATTAACGTTTTAGAAATTTATACGGATAAACTTTCCAAAGAATTTATCGGCAAAAAATTAGAAGAACTTAAAATTTTCCCAAAAACAGGTTGTAAAATTGTAGGCTACAAAGACGTTCATGGAGAATACATCATCAATCCTGACGAAAGTAAACTCATAGAACCGAATAGTTGTATTTTCATTCTTGGGCAACCTCATCAGATTGAAAACCTACAAAACATGTATCCTCAACAAGACAAATATTTCTCATAAAAACCCTAACTGAAAACCACTGAAAATAAATATTGTATATCACAATAGAAACTATTATTTTTGCATTTCAATTTCAAAATTATGACAGACAAGCATAAAAGCAAAAAAGAGCTAGAGAACGAAGGAAAAGAAACGGTAGAAATTTTTCAAGATTTAGACCAAACCGCGCTCAAAACAGAGATGTTCATTGAAAAATACGCTAAACAAATCGGGATTATTTTCGGTGCTATAGTATTAGCGGTTTTAGGATACTTTGCTTACCAACAATTCATTGCAAATCCTAAAAACGAAGAAGCTACACTGAGCTATCTGGCTGCTCAAAAAAACCTTTCTGAAGGGAAAGATGATATCGCATTAGGTGGAAAATCTGCTGCAAATCCAGGATTTAAAGGTACTTATGAGCAATTTACTGGTACAGATGCTGGTAAACTTTCTGCTTACAATGCAGGTTTACTAAAATTCAAAGAAGGTAAATACCAAGAAGCTTACGATTTATTAGACAAGTTTTCTTCTGATAATAAAATCTTAATGGCTCTAAAATATGGAGCAATGGGAGATGCTCAAGCAAATCTTAACAAAAATGAAGATGCACTTTCTCTTTTAGACAAAGCTGCTTCTGCTTCTGATGATGCATACACTTCTTATTACTTTACAAGAAAAGCTGGTTTACTAGCACTTGCAATGAAGAAAAACGCTGAAGCTAAAAAATACTTCGAAACCATCGAAGAAAAATATGCAGATTATGACGGCGGTACTTCTGATGCTTATATAGAAATGGTAAAAAACTTTTAAAAATATAAAATGGCAACTGTAAATCTTTCGGATTACAAACCATTACAAATCTCAAATGCTGATTCTTTTAGAATCGGCATTGTTGTTTCAGATTGGAATGATTTTGTAACCTATAACCTTCGCGATGCAGCGATACAAATTCTAGAAAAAGAAGGCGTACAAAAAGAAAATATAGAAATTTTTTCTGTTCCTGGTGCATTTGAGTTAAGCTACGCTTGCATGCAATTGTGTGCCGCAGAAAACCATGATGCAGTAATTGCCATCGGAAATGTAATTAGAGGAGAAACTCCACATTTTGATTACGTTTGTAGCGCTGTAGCTCAAGGAATTAAAGATTGTAATGTAATGACAGATGTTCCGGCTATTTTCTGTGTTTTGACAGATGATAACAAGGAACAGTCTTTAGCAAGAAGCGGCGGAAACCTTGGAAACAAAGGCGTAGAAGCTGCGGTTACAGCTCTTAGAATGATTGAATTCAGAAGAAATTTGAATAAATAATCAAATTCTACACACAAATCTCAAAATTGTATCAAAATGTATCTTCAAAAAGTAAAACCTTTTCTCTATTTAGGAATTTTTTACCTTATCGTTTCCTTTTTATTAAGGTTAGTATTTGTATTCCACCCGATTACTACCGCAGATTTTTCATTTGCAGAAGTATTGAAGGTTACTTCGCTTGGATTAGTGAATGACATTTTGGTATTTACTATTGCCAGTAGCTTTCTAGCGCTTTATTTTTTATTCCTGTCAAACGGTAAATATCAAAAACCTTACGGACAAATCATCCTAGGAGTTCTGGTTCTTGCATTTATATACATTTTAGCAACTCCAAATAATATTTTCAAACAATATGGAGGTGGCGTAGTAAAAATTGTTTTAGCATTTTTGGGGCTTAAAATTTTATTTTTTGCATTGATGCTTTTTTTACCAAAACAAAGGCTCAAAATCAGAAACAGTTTATACTTTACCACATTATTTTTGTACGTGCTTTTGATTATTTTCAATTCCGTTTCAGAATATTTTTTCTACAATGAATTTGGGGTTCGTTATAATTTTATCGCGGTAGATTATCTTATCTACACCACCGAAGTTATAGGAAACATCATGGAAAGTTATCCTATCATTCCTTTGTTTACTGCTATTTTCGTAGTAACAGGATTGGCAACTTGGTGGATTTACAAAAAAACCAAAGACAGCCTTTTACAATTACCTAATTTAGCTCAAAAGTTTACCTTATTAGGTGTTTTTGCTGTTTTATTGGGAATCAGTTTAAGCTTTGCAGAGAAAATTAACCTTAAAAAAGGAAATATTTTCCAACAGGAGATCGCAGCGAACGGAATGGTAAAATTCTACGAAGCGTTTAGCAATAATACGTTAGATTTTTTCACCTTCTATCCTACTGTTGACCAAAAAACTGCAGAAAAAAATACTTTGCTTCCTTTAGGAACCACTACTTTAAACAGACCTATCACTTCTGAGAAACCAGAATTACAAAAAAATGTAGTTCTCATTTCTATAGAAAGTTTGTCCGCAGCTTACATGAAAGCTTACGGTTACGAAGAAAGTGTAACTCCTTTCTTAGACCAATTGGCACAAAAAAGTTTATTTTTCACCAATTTATACGCCACAGGAAACAGAACGGTAAGAGGTCTAGAAGCATTAACGCTTTGTATTCCTCCAACTGCAGGAGAAAGTGTAATTAAAAGAGAAAAAGAAAACAAAAATAAATTTACCACAGGAAGCGTATTTAAGTCAAAAGGTTACAGCGTTAAATATTTATACGGTGGTTACAGCTATTTTGACAATATGAAAGATTTCTACGCTGGAAACGGTTACGAAATTGTAGACAGAGATAATTTCACACCAGAAGAAATCACTTTTGCCAATGTTTGGGGAGTTTGTGACGAAGATATGGCCAAAAAAGCCATCAGCGAAATGAACAAAGATTATAAAGCTGGTAAACCTTTCTTCCATCATTGGATGACGGTTTCTAACCACAGACCTTTTACTTATCCAGAAGGAAAAATAGACATTCCTGCTGATTCTAAATCTAGAAAAGGTGGCGTAAAATACACCGACTATTCTATCATGAAATTTTTTGAAATGGCTCAAAAACAGCCTTGGTTCAAAAATACCGTTTTCGTGATTGTAGCAGACCATTGTTCATCTAGTGCTGGTAAAACAGAACTCCCAATGGATAAATACAGAATTCCGGCGATGATTTATTCATCAGAATTTGTGGCGCCACAGAAATTCTCACAAGTTACTTCTCAGATAGATGTGATGCCTACCGTTTTGGGATTATTGAACTTCAAATATCAATCTAAATTTTTAGGTCAAGATGTTTTCTCTAAAAATTTCGTTCCTAGAGCGTATATTGCAACTTATCAGGATTTAGGATTTATAAAAGACAATTATCTTACCGTGATTTCTCCTACCAAAAATATTAAGCAATATCAATTAGTTCAAAAACCTAATACCAATACCACAACTGAGTTTAACATCTATTACACCGAAAATCTTCTAAAGGACAATCCTAGAAAAGATTTGGTAGATCAAACCATTTCAACTTATCAAAGTACAAGCTTTTGGCTAAAAAATAAAATGCTCGACAAATAATTTTTTATTACATTTATCCATCATTAAATCTAAAATATTAAAATTATGAAATGGACAAACGATAGAGCAGATAATGTAGATGATAGAAGAGGTTCTGGTGGTGGCGGAATGCTAGTTGGTGGTGGATTAGGAACCTTAATTATTGCTGCAATTATATTTTTCTTGGGAGGTGATCCTTCTGCTATTTTAAGTAACGGTGTTGGAAACGCTCCTCAAACAGAACAAAGAGAACTCACTGCCGAAGAAGTTAAGGTAAGAGAATTTGTAAGAATGCTTTCTGCAGAAAATAACCAAACTTGGACTAAAATTTTCTCTGAAAACGGAATGCAATACAGAGAACCGAAAATTGTACTCTTCGAAAATGTAACGCAATCTGGTTGCGGAACTGCACAAGCTGCAATGGGACCTTTTTATTGCCCTGCAGATGAAACGGTTTACATGGATATGAGTTTCTTTGGGGAAATGCAACAGAAATTTGGCGCTCGAGTTACAGAATTTACGGTGGCTTATGTTTTGGCTCACGAAATTGGGCATCACATCCAGACGATTTTAGGAACTACTCAACAAGTAGATAAAATGCGCAGAAGTGGACAATATTCTGAGGCTGATATGAATAGGGTTTCGGTAGCTACAGAATTACAAGCAGATTTCTACGCAGGTTTATGGGCTAAACAAACCGATAACAGAGAAAAATTTCTTGATCCTCAAGATATTCAGAGCGCTATGGAAGCAGCAGCAGCAGTAGGTGATGATAATATTCAAAAAAGAACGGCGGGTTATGTAAACCAAGAAGCTTTTACTCATGGTAGCTCTAAACAACGAGTAGAATGGTTTATGAAAGGCTATAATTCTGGAGATATTACCAAAGGAAATACTTTTGACCAACTTTTAAAATAATAAAAAATAAAATCCCGAAAATTATCGGGATTTCTTATGCGAATAAGTTGAACTTATTTTTTCTTTTTTTTGTTGGTGTAATCAAAATACAATAACGATTTCACAATTTCAGGATAATCAGCATCTTTTTCAGTATAAAACTGTTCTAGAAGTGCCAGATTATTATCCATATTATCAGAATCCAAAATTTCTAATTTATTTCTCACTTGAGAGCTATCATAAGTAGTTCCTGAAATGATATTTCCCTCTTGAGAAATTCTAAAAATAAAAGTGTCAGGATTATAACTGCTTTTCCCTTTCAAAAAAACTGGCGTTCCTGTTCCTTCAATTTTCAGAATTACATCATCTAAATGTTGCACGTCATAATCAGCTTCATATTGCACCATAATATCGTCATATTTTACTCTCACCGTGGTTTTGTAATCATTTTTAACGATAATAGAAGCGGTGTACGTTTTATTGGAAGTCCATTTCACAAAACCATAACTATTGATGCCACAACTTTGAGAAAAGACAAATACTGAAAATATCAGCAAGAAAAGAGCGTAAAGTTTTTTCATAACAGAGTGATTTAATATTATAAAAATAGAGATTATTTTATTAAATCAACACTTTTTATAAAAAATAATTTTGAATTTTTAAATAATTTAAAGACTTACCTTAAAAATTCATCAATCCATTTTATTTCAATCCTTTGAAAAATTCCCACATCACGATTCCACCGCAAACCGAAACATTTAGAGAATGTTTAGTTCCCAACTGTGGAATTTCTAGACATACATCTAAATCTGTTAAAATCTCATCAGAAATTCCGTCTACTTCATTGCCTAAAACCAAAGCGTATTTCTTGGTTTTATCAATTTCAAAATCTGTAATCATCACAGAATTAGTAGTTTGTTCTATCCCCACAACTTCATAACCTAAAGTCTTTAAATCTATTACGGCTTCTTTCACATTGTCGTAAAATTGCCAATCTACACTTTCTGTAGCACCAAGAGCTGCTTTATGAATTTCTCTATGAGGCGGTTTCGGTGTAATACCACATAAAATAATTTTTTCTACCAAAAAAGCATCGGCAGTTCGGAAGGCTGCACCTACATTGTGCATACTTCTTACATTGTCTAAAACCACCACCAACGGAATTTTCTCCGTCTTTTTGAAGGTTTCTACATCTATTCTTCCTAATTCTTCTAATTTCAGTTTTTTGGTAGGTTGCATTTTCGTATTTTTGGGCAAAATTAAGGTTTTAATTTACAACCTCAAATTTCGAATCTTAAACCTCAATATTCATACTCTCAAGAATGGCAAAAAAAGAAACTCCGTTAATGACTCAGTACAACACCATCAAGGCGAAATATCCAGATGCGCTATTGCTTTTCAGAGTGGGAGATTTCTACGAAACTTTCGGGCAAGATGCCATAAAAACTTCTCAGATTTTAGGAATAGTTCTTACCAAAAGAGCCAATGGAGAAGGTCATATTGAGTTAGCGGGTTTTCCGCATCATTCTGTAGATTCTTACTTGCCAAAATTGGTAAGAGCCGGAATGCGTGTTGCGATTTGCGACCAATTGGAAGACCCAAAAATGGTCAAAGGAATCGTGAAACGTGGTGTTACAGAATTGGTAACTCCCGGTGTTACCTTTAACGAGCAGGTTTTGAATTCTAAAAAAAATAATTTCTTGCTTTCTCTACACAAGGAAAAAGAGAAATTTGGGATTGCGCTAGTAGATGTTTCTACGGGTGAATTTCTGGTTGCAGAAGGAAATTTAGAGAAATTACTGCACATTGTTCACACTTTTGATCCTGCTGAAATTATTTACCAAAGAACCGCCGAAATTCCTTCTCAACTTAAAAATAAGAACTGTTTTAAGCTAGAAGATTGGTCGTATCAATATAATTTTGCTTACGAAAAACTGAATTCCCATTTTAAAACCAAATCTCTAAAAGGTTTCGGGATTGATGAACAAAAATTGGGGATTACCGCAGCTGGAGCGATTTTCGCTTATTTAGTAGAAGATACTCATCACGCTCTTTTACAACACATTACCAAAATACAAAGCATTCCTCAAGATGATTATTTGATGATGGATAATTTCACTTTGCGAAATTTAGAAATTGTACATTCTAGCAGTTTTCAAGGGAAATCTTTGCTTGATATTATCGATAAAACTTCCACAGCAATGGGAGGAAGACTGCTTCGCCGAAGATTAATTTTACCGCTGAAATCAGTAAACGAAATCAACCGAAGACTTTCTTTAATCGATTTTTTCAACAATGAGGATTCTTTGAAATTTGAAATCCTGGATTTATTAAAAGGAATTTCAGATTTAGACCGATTGGTTGGAAAATTGGCTGCCGAAAAAATTTCACCGAAAGAACTCGGTTACCTTCGTCAGAGTTTAATCAATATTCAGAAAATCAGAGAATTATTGAGTTCTCATCACGATGTTTTGGCTTGGCTAGAACCGCTGAACAATTTGGAAGAACTCATTTCTTATCTTCTGAATCATTTGAATGAAGAACTTCCGGTAAACCTCAACAAAGGAAATGTGATCAAATCCGAAGTTTCGGAAGAACTCGATAGATTGAGAAATCTTCAAAGCAAAGGAAAAGGTTTTTTGGATGAAATGTGCCAAAGAGAAATCGAAAGAACAGGAATTTCTTCCCTGAAAATTGATTTTAACAATGTTTTTGGTTACTACATCGAGGTTAGAAATACGCATAAAGATAAAGTTCCAGAAGATTGGATTCGTAAACAAACTTTGGTAAATGCGGAACGTTATATTACCGAAGAATTAAAAGAATACGAAACGCAAATTCTCGGAGCAGAAGAAAAAATTTCGCAAATTGAGCACCAATTGTATCGTCAAGTTTGTGAAAATGTACTGATGTATATTGACCAAATTCAGGAAAACTCAAGATTGGTGGCGCAAATTGATTGTGCAGTTGCCCTTTCTGAACTTTCTATTTCTGAAAATTATACAAAACCTGTTCTCAACGAAACTTTTGCGATTGACATTAAAGAGGGAAGACATCCAATTATAGAAAAGTCGCTTCCTTTAGGAGAAAAATATATTCCGAATGATGTTTTCTTGGATAAAGATGCTCAACAAATTATCATGGTAACCGGACCAAATATGGCGGGTAAATCTGCGATTTTGAGACAAACTGCAATTATTTGTTTATTGGCGCAAATTGGAAGTTTTGTTCCTGCAAAACATGCCGAAATCGGTATTTTAGACAAAATTTTTACCAGAGTTGGTGCTACAGATAATATTTCTGCGGGAGAATCTACTTTTATGGTAGAAATGAATGAAGCTGCCAATATTTTGAACAATATTTCTGAGAGAAGTTTGATTTTACTCGATGAAATCGGACGTGGTACTTCTACTTATGATGGCGTTTCCATCGCTTGGGCGATTGCAGAATATCTTCATCAGCATTCTACTCAACCGAAAACACTTTTCGCCACGCATTACCACGAACTCAACGAGATGAGTGTGAATTTTGAAAGAATTAAAAATTTCCACGTGACCATTCAGGAGAATAAAGGCAATATTATTTTCCTCAGAAAACTGGTTTCTGGTGGTAGTGAACACAGTTTCGGGATTCACGTGGCAAAATTGGCAGGAATGCCTTCAAAAGTGGTAAACAGAGCTTCTGAAATTCTGAAAACTTTGGAAGATTCTCGTTCCAACAGTGGTTCTACCGAAAAAATAAAACGGGTAACCGAAGAAAATTTACAACTTTCTTTCTTCCAACTCGATGATCCTGTTTTGGAAAACATTAGAGAAGAACTCACGAAAATTGACATTAATACTTTAACGCCGATTGAAGCTTTGATGAAATTGAATGCGATTAAAAAGATGATTGGGAAATAAAGTTGATGTGGTGATTTTTTGATGGGATGATGTGACAATTATTCAAAAACAACAGGAAAAGAAACCACCACTTCTGAATCTACTTTTTTACCATTTTTGATGGCTGGTTTCCATTTTTGGTTGATTTGTTTTGCGGCTTTTAAGAATTCTGTTTTAGCTTCTGGATAAAATGATTTGCAATCAATATTTTTCACCTTTCCTTTTTTGTCAATTTTAAAAATCAATTCTACAGTAGTATTTTCATCAATTCCAGTAGAATCAAAATTAATTTTGGAATAGATTAATTTCTTCAATTGTTTTTCTCCTCCAAAAAATTCAGCTTGTTTGTTTTGCCCGAAAACAAAACCACTAAAAATAAGAGTGAAAAGTAAAATTAGTTTTCTCATATTAATCAAAATTCATGGTTATAGGCATTCTAAATCTTTGTCTTACAGGCTGGGAATTGATTAAAGCGGGTGACCATTTGTCTTTAACTCTTTTCACTGAAGCAATTGCTTCTTCCATAAATTTCACGTAATCTCCTTCTGCTGTGATATTAGTTAAGCTCCCATCTCTTTCTACGATGAATGAGATAACAATTCTAAAAACAGCTTTTCTTTTTTCGACTTTTATATTTTTATGATTAAAAGACTCTGCAAACTTACTTCTAAAAGCATTCAGTCCACCTGGAAATTCTGCCTCTTTATCTACTTTTTCATATACATTGATAAAAGAGTCTGATGGATATTCATTTTTAGAAGAATTTTGAGTTTCTTGTCCGAAAATTAAGCCGCTAGAAACTACAGCGATAAGGTAAATTAGTTTTTTCATGTATAGAGAATTATTAGTTTTTTTACACACAATTGCTTAATAAGCAATTGTTTATAGGTTTTAAATTATTTAAAATTCATACTGAGTGGCATTCTTAACATGTGTCTTACCACTAAGTTATTCACTTTTGCTGGAGCATATTTCGTTTTGATGGATTTCAACGTTCTTTCAGCTTCTTTGTTGAAGGATTCATTTTCTCCGATAGCTTTTACATATACAATACTTCCATCTACTTCTACTACATAATACACCACCGTTTTCAGCGTTCCACCATCTGTTTTTTCTAAAGCAAAAGTGTCAAAATTCTGAGAAAATTCTTTTCTAAAAGCACTCATTCCTCCTGGAAATGAAGGCTCTGTATCTATCACAAAAGTAACGGTAGAAATATCTACTAAATTGGCTACTTCTATGGGAACCTCTTCTTTACTTAAATTTTTAATAGGCTCTTGTGCGAAAAAGACACCTATAAAAAATATAGCTGTTAATACAATAATTTTTTTCATCGTTTGTTTTTATCAAAGATACAACTTTCTTTTTTCAATAAGATAGTTCATCTTAGCATCAAACTATGATGATTTTTTCTAATGTAGAATTACTTTTTGTTTAATTTTTAAAATTGTCCTATTGGTTTTTGATGATAAAAAGCGGTACCAACTAACGCTAATCCTATAACACCAACAACTAATAAAATAGTCCCTCCAACTTTAGTTTTCTTGATTTCTGTAATTTTAGATTTTTCAATTGTTATTTCCTTTCCATCTACATTTTTACCAAAAATATTTTGCTCATCAATTTTTGTTAAACTCAATACTTCTTTCTTGCCTTCACTTGAAACAATAGTATAAGTTTGTCCCACAGAAATTGCAGAGTCTGAATAAGGTTTTTTGGCAGAAACCACTCTTGTTGTACAAGAATTAAGAAGTAATATTGACAATCCTAAACTCAAGAATAATTTTTTCATGTTATTTCAGTTTTATAATTGGTAAATTTACTTTAAATGAAATTCAACTACAAATATTTCCTCACATCCATTATCATCTTTTTAGCAGAGGTTTCCATCGCTACTATTTTCAAAAATATTGTTTGGTTACGGGCTTATTTTGGCGATGTTTTAGTGGTGATTCTTATTTATACTTTTATTCTAACCTTCCTTGATATTAAAAACAAAACGCATCTTAATATTGGGGGTTTCTTGTTTGCTTGTGTCATAGAATTCGCTCAATATTTTAATTTCGCTGAATGGCTTGGGTTAAAAGACAATAAAATTGCCATGATTGTCCTCGGAAATTCTTTTTCTTGGATTGATATTTTGTGCTATGCAATGGGTTCTTTTTGTATTTTTACTTTCCATAAGATTTTAAAATGAGACTATCACTTCTATTCATATTTCTATCCATTTTCGGATTTTCACAAACCGAAATACATCAATTTCCGAAGATTCCTTCTAGCATTTCCGTGCCGATTTCTTTGCCGATTTCAGAAATCCAAAGATTAACGAATCAATCCATTACAGGAACACTTTACGAAGACCAATCCTATGAAAATAATGATAATGACCAACTGAAAACCAAAGTAGAAAAAGATGGCGAAATCACGATGAAAGCATTAACCAACAACCGATTACTATTTTCTGTTCCGCTTAAAATTTGGGCAGAAAAAGGCATTGGAACTTTGGGTTTATACTCTTACCAAGAAACCCAATTCAGAGTGGTGATGAATTTTATTTCATCCGTAGAATTTCTACAAAATTGGCAAGTGAAAACCACTACTTCTACCGCTGGTTTTGTTTGGAAAGAAAAACCAGTCTTAGATTTTGGGAAAATAAAATTTTCTTTAGCCAGCGTCATTGAAAAAATTCTGGTGAAACAACAAAAGGATTTTACCACTGTGATTGATGCGCAAATCCAACAAAAAATGAATCTTCAACCGTATATTCTCAAAGTTTGGAATAATTTTTCTGAACCAATGAAAATTTCTGATGAATACAATACTTGGCTAAAAATTACGCCGCAAACCGTAAAAATGTCGCCACTAGAAATTTACCTTGACAAGATGAAAACTACAGTTTCCATTGATTTGTTCTCGGAAACTTTTGTGGGAACCAAACCTTCGAAAAATCCTTTGGTGAATGCGGTTCCTTATTTTACTCCGGCTCAAAATTTGGGCAGAGAATTTTTACTCAAAACCACCACCAATATTCCTTTTTCTGAAGCTACAGCGATTGCCCAAAAACAATTTCAAGGCAAAGAATTTCCTTTTAATGAAGGGAAATCAAAAATTAAAGTAGAAGACATAAAAGTCTATGCTGAAAACGAAAATGTAGTCATCGAAATTCAAACTTCGGGAAAAGTAAATGGCATTTCTTATATCAAAGGAAAACTCGTTTATGACGCCCAAAAACATAAAATAGGATTCACCAAATCTGATTTTAAACTGAAAACCAAAAATATATTTCATAAAGCAATCACTTCACTTTTTGAAGGAAAAATCGTGAGAATGATAGAACAAGACTACGGAATTCCGTTTTTAGACCTGGAAAACGCATCAAAAAAATCTATAGAAGAAAGTTTCAACAAAGAATACCAAAAAGGATTTAAACTTTCGGGAAAGGTAATGGATTTTAAACCTACAGAATTCTTAATTTCTGAAGACCATATCACAACGGTAGTCGATAGTTATGCAAAAGTAGAACTGAAAATCGAAGGAATGAGTTTTTAGAATTTCATGCAGTTGTCATTCTAAATGCAGCGTAGCGAAATGAAGAATCTTATCAAAATAGATTCTTATTTCGTTCAGAATGACAAAAATGCTTCTTATTTAGCATTCAAATCCTGCGCAATCAGCCATGCTTCACTCCAGCACGCTTGGAAATTAAAACCACCAGTTACCGCGTCAATATTCAGAACTTCTCCTGCGATGTAGAAATTTTCTAAAATTTTAGATTCCATCGTTTTGAAATTTATTTCCTTCAAATCCACTCCTCCTGCTGTTACAAATTCGTCTTTAAAGGTAGATTTCCCTTTGACTTGCATGGTGTTTTCGCAAAGATTTTCAAGAATTTTTTGGAGTTCTTGTTTATTGATGTGCGAAATATTTTTTTCTAAATCTACTTTAGACAACCAAAGAATTCTATGCCAAAAACGAGTCGTAATTTCAAAAACTTTCGCATTGCCAATGGTTTTTTTAGGATTTTCTTCTCTATAATTTTTGAAAACTTCTTCCGCTTGTTCTTTGTCTATGCCTATGAAATTGACTTTAATCTCGAAGTTATATTTTAAATCGGCGAGTTCTCTCGCTTTCCAAGCTGAAAGTTTAAGAATTGCAGGCCCAGAAAGTCCCCAATGCGTAATGAGAAGTGGACCAAATTCTTCCATTTTCAATTTTGGAATAGAAACTTCTGCATGAGGAAAACTTGTTCCCATTAAATCATTCAGCACATCATTTTTGATATTAAAAGTAAACAATGACGGAACTGGCGAAACAATTTTATGCCCTAAATTTTCAATCATTTTCAAAGATTTCGGTGAGCTTCCTGTAGTGTAAATCACGTAGTCGGTAAAGATTTCTCCTTCTTTGGTGATGATTTTATAGCCTTCTTCTAATTTCTGAATTTCTAAAACGACTGATTGTGTTTTGATTTCAAAATTTTTAGACTGAACTTCTTTCAAGAAACAATCCATAATGGTTTGTGAGGAATTACTTTCTGGGAAGATTCTGTTGTCATTTTCCATATTCAACGAAACATTTCGTTGAGCGAACCAATCCATTGTATCTCCTGGTTGAAATTTACTGAAAACACTTAATAATTCTTTATTTCCTCTAGGGTAAAATTTCACCAATTCACGAGGATCAAAGCAAGCGTGAGTCACATTGCATCTTCCACCTCCAGAAATTTTTACTTTTTGCAAAACATCTTGGTTTTGTTCGAGAATGGTAACGTTAAATTTATTTTCGTCAAGATTGGCTGCACAAAAAAATCCTGCAGCGCCGCCTCCAATGATGGTGATTTTCTTTTTCATATTTTATCTGTTCTCTTGCTTCAAGACAAAAGAACCAAAAGTTCAGGACTTGAATTCTTTGCAAAAATAAATAAAACTTATCGCCTTTGTGTTAAATTTTTTAAAACCATGATTATTGCGTATTTTTGAAGCCTAAAAAACTTAAAAATGATTTACTACCATAAACACGAAGTTCGCTGGAGCGATATAGATGCCAACAGACATTTAGCCAACTCTTCTTATGTGCAATATTGTGCGCAAACTAGAATGGCTTTTATGACAAAACACAAAATGGGCGTTGCTCAACTCAATAGATGGGGAATTGGTCCTGTAATTTTGCATGAAAGATATTCTTTTTTTAAGGAAGTTTATGCTGACCAAGAAGTGATTGTTTCATTAGAAATTTCTGGAAGTTCTGAAGACGCAAGTATTTATCAGTTCACGCACAAGTTCTATTTACCAGACGGTACACATTGTGCAACTGCCGAAGCAACGGGAGTTTGGATTGATATGATGCTGAGAAAAACCACCACTCCACCAGATGATATTTTAGTGGTGATGAATCAGTTTAAAACCGAAAACACTAAACTGCTTTCAAGAGAAGACATTAAAGCATTGCCTTTCCGTCCGGAAAATATAGATGCGAGTTTAATGGATTTAAATCGTTAAATTTTAAAAAATTAAGAGTCGAAATTTTTGACTCATTTTACTCTTTACAATTATGTTAGAAGATAAAAAACCTCAATTAACACCAATTTCTGAACTAGGAGAATTTGGATTGATTAAACATCTTACCGAAAATTTCCCTATTAAGAATTCATCCACCGAGCATTCTATTGGTGATGACGCCGCAATCATCAATCCTGAAGGAAAAAAAGTAGTGATTACGTCTGATGTTTTAGCAGAAGGAGTGCATTTTAATTTGGGCTATGTTCCATTGAAACATTTAGGATATAAAGCTGTAGTGGTGAACTTGAGCGACATTGCCGCAATGAACACTGTACCTACTCAGATTTTAGTTTCTATGGCGGTTTCTAACAGATTTCCTGTGGAAGCTCTTGATGAAATTTACGATGGAATTTACAGAGCTTGCGAAAAATACAATGTAGATTTGGTGGGTGGAGATACTACCAGTTCTACCTCTGGTTTAGTGATTACCATTACTGCTATTGGTTTAGAAAATTCTGAAAATATCGTAACCAGAAACGGTGCGAAAACAAATGATTTATTAGTAGTTACCGGAGATTTAGGTGGCGCTTACATGGGTTTACAAATTTTGGAAAGAGAACATTCTGTTTATCTCGCCAACCCAAATATGCAACCCGAAATGGAAGGTTATGATTACATTTTGGAACGTCAATTAAAACCTGAAGCAAGAACAGACATCAAGAAAACGTTAGAAGAACTCGACATAAAACCGACTTCTATGATTGACGTTTCTGATGGTTTGGCTTCGGAAATTTTACATCTTTCTGACCAAAGCAAAGTTGGTTTCAGATTGTATGAAGAAAAAATTCCTTTAGATACGCTTACGATTACTACTGCAGATGAATTTAACCTGAATCCTGCAATGTGTGCATTAAGCGGTGGTGAAGATTATGAATTATTGTTCACTATTTCTCCCAATGATTTTGAAAAACTGAGAAATCATCCAGATTTTACGGTGATTGGTCATGCTGTGGATTTGGAACAAGGTAATTTTATGGTTTTACGAGGAAGCAACGAACTGGCTCAAATTACAGCACAAGGTTGGGATGCTTTTTTGAAAAGATAAAAATGAAAGCCACCAATTAGGTGGCTTTTTTATATTTTTACTTCTGAAAAACTCGCTAAAATCTTAGGATGAATGAGTTCTTCCATATTGACTGAAATATCATTTTTCTCAATAATAGGTTTTTCAAAATCCTTTTCATTGAAGAATTTTAAGTTCCATTCTCCATGATTGTATTCTAGCCAAGAGAGATTTTCAATCCAGTCGCCTGAATTCAGGTAATGAACACTTCCTTTTTCCGTTGTCCAAATTTTATCTGCTGGTTGATGAATATGTCCGCAAATCACATAATCATAATGATTGTTGATAGCAATTTCAGTGGCTTTTTTCTCAAAATCTCCAATAAATTTCACCGCTTTTTTTACAGAATTTTTTACTTTTTTAGAAAGCGAAACTTTTCCTTTCCCGAATTTTTCTAAAATCCAATTAATAGCTCTATTCACCAAAATCAACCAATCATAACCCATTCCTCCCAATTTGGCAATAAATTTTGCAGAACCTGAAGTGGTATGGTCAAAAACGTCTCCGTGAAAAATCCAATGTTTTTTGCCTTCAATTTCTAATAAATATTTATCGGTAAGAAAAAGATTTCCCATCGATAAATCGGTGTATTTTCTTAAAAATTCATCGTGGTTTCCTGTAATGTAAATCACTTGAGTTCCTTTTTTCATCATTTTGAAAAACTCACTCAAAACTGCCATATGAGAATTTGGGAAATACCTTTTAGAAAAAGCCCAACCATCAATAACATCACCATTGAGAATTAACACTTTCGGAGAAATACTTTTGAGATACGCCACCAATTCTTTAGCATGACAACCATACGTTCCCAAATGAATGTCTGATAAAACTACTACTTCTACTTCGCGTTTTTGTTTTGCCATAATCGTTTTTGTAAAATTAATTTGGCAGTGTTAATTGGTAATTAACAGAATTTTAAATAATTTTCACGCAAAGTCGCAAGGTTTCTTACGCAATGAACGCAAAGTTAAATATATTAAAATCTTTGCGAGCGTTGCGATTTCTTCGCAGCATTGCGTGAAAAAAAACTTATTTCTTCGCTTTCGCAATATTCACAATTACTTTCACAGCTTTTTCCATTGATTCTAAAGCCACGTATTCATAAGGTCCGTGGAAATTTTCTCCACCTGCAAAAATATTTGGGCAAGGCAATCCCATGTAAGACAATTGCGCACCATCAGTTCCACCTCTAATTGCTTTAATTTTCGGTTCTATGTTGGCGTCTTTCATCGCTTGCTCTGCAATTTCTACGATGTGCATTTTGCCTTCAAATTGCTGTTTCATATTTCTATACTGCTCTTTAATTTCTATTTCGGCAGTATTTTCACCATGTTTTGCATTAAATTCTGCTACTTTTTCGGTGATGAATTTTTTACGATTTTCAAATTTTTCAGCATCGTGGTCTCTAATAATGTATTGCAACTTCGCTTCAGAAACATCACCTTTAATTTCCATTAAATGATAAAAACCTTCAAAACCTTTGGTGGTAGCTGGTGTTTCATCAGCAGGTAACATCTGTGCAAATTCCACTGCAAGAAGTCCTGCATTTTTCATTTGACCAAAAGCATAACCTGGATGTACAGAAAGTCCATTGATTTTCACCACTGCTCCTGCTGCATTGAAATTTTCGTATTCTAATTCACCCACTTCACTTCCGTCCATTGTATAAGCATATTCTGCCCCGAATTTCGCTACATCAAATTTGTGCGCACCTCTTCCGATTTCTTCGTCTGGTGTAAAACCAATCGCAATTCTTCCGTGTTTAATATCTGGATGCGCCAAAAGATATTCTGCAGCGGTTACAATTTCTGCAACTCCCGCTTTATCATCAGCTCCAAGAAGCGAAGTTCCGTCTGTAGTAATCAAAGTTTTTCCTACATATTTTTTCAGACTTGGGAATTTTTCAGAAGAAAGCGTGAAGCCCGTTTCTTGGTTGAGCAACAAATCTCCACCGTTGTAATCTTCCCAAATTTGTGGATTTACATCTTTCCCGTTAAAATCTGGTGAAGTATCATAATGCGCGATGAAGCCTACCGTTGGTTCATTTTCAGAAATATTAGAAGGAACATACGCCATGATGTAACCATTTTCGTCCATAGAAACATCAGAAAGTCCCAAATCTTGTAATTCCTGGAAGATGTATTTCGCAATGTCCCATTGCTGTGGAGAAGAAGGCGTAGTTTCGCTTTCTGCATCACTGGTTGAATATATTTTAACATAAGTCAGAAAACGGTTCAGAAGACGCATTTTCCATTCGTGATTGAATTCTATTGTCTGCATTTCTTAATTTTTATTTCTCACAAATTTACAGATTTTTGACGGGATGATGAATGTTAGATGATGGATGTTTCTTAAAAAATATTTGGCGCCAAATTCCAGCTTTCGCTACTCGCTTTTTTTCTAAAAATTCATCCTCTTAGCCATCTTTTCAAAATTTTTAGAAAAAAGAGCTCAAACATGCCGCTCAATCTGGGGCGCAGTTTGGTACACAGAATCAAGGGTTTTCATAAAATTGACTTTCCATTTTCTTTTGGTCAAAAAAATCGTATTTTTAGGCAAGAAATAAAATCTAAAAATTAGAAATGTTTTTAACTGAATGTCCACGAGACGCCATGCAAGGTTGGGGAGAATTTATTCCCACTCAAAAAAAGATTGATTACATTAATGCATTGATGGAAGTAGGCTTTAATGTACTTGATTGTGGAAGTTTCGTGTCGCCAAAAGCCATTCCTCAAATGGCAGATACTAAAGACGTAATCCCCGAAATTCAGAAAAAAAATAAGACCAAAATTTCTGTCATCGTTGCCAATATTTCTGGGGCAGAACGAGCCTTAAAGCATGAAAACGTTGATATTTTAGGCTTTCCTTTTTCTATTTCTGAAACGTTTCAGTACAGAAATACCAATAAAAACCAAGAAGAAGCGTATGAAGAAATTGTGAAAATCTGGGAGTTGGTACAATCTGAAAACAGAGAATTGAACCTTTATTTTTCTATGGCTTTCGGAAATCCTTATGGCGAAATCTGGAAATGGCAAGATGTAGAATTTTGGGCGAAAAGATTTGCAGAAATTGGCATCAAAAACATATTGCTTTCAGATACTACAGGAACAGGAAATGTAGAGCGAATTTCGCAATTGTTTGAAAAAATTCCTGCGCAGTTTCCTGATATTCATTTCGGGGCGCATTTTCATAATAAATATGAAGATTCATACGTAAAACTGAAAGCAGCTTACGATAAAGGTTGCAGAAGATTTGACTCTGCGATTAAAGGAATTGGCGGTTGTCCTTATGCAAAAGATGATTTGGTAGGAAATATGCCAACAGAACAAGTCATTAATTTTATGGCTTCTGAAAAAATAGACCACAAACTGAATCTTCTTAATTTTGAAGCAGCTTGGAATAGAGCAAAAGATATTTTTAAGTTTTAAAACTAATACCACATGAAAAAAACATTTTTTTCACTTCTAATTTTTAGTTTTTCATTTACATTTTCACAAAGTATTGAATCTCTCTTTGAACAGCAAAAGTATGATGATCTCATAAAATATGAGACAAAAACTGATTCTCTATCTGGAGAAGAACTCTATTATATAGGTTATGCTTTTTTTAGAAAAGAGAATGATGAAAAAGCCATTGAGCTATACAACAAAGCCATTGAAAAAGGATTTAATAATCCAATAATTTTTTTTCAAAAAGGATTTTCTCTTATGTTTTTAAATAAACTAGATGAAGCCATAAAAAACTATGACCTTGCAATTTCACAAGCACCGAAAGCAAAATTTTATATAGAGAAAGGTAGAATCTTTAATAAGCAAGGTAAAAATAATGAGGAAATTCAAACTTATTTAGAAGGTCTAGAAAAATCCCATAAAGATTCATTTTATCTTGAGCTTACAAAAATTACAGGAAATTACTATTATGCTCGAACAAAAGAATTTGATAAATCTATAAATATTTATAAAAAAGGGATTGAAAACTTCCCTGAAGATTATATACTTTATGAAAAACTTATTAAAGCTTTGAATGCGAGTAATAAGTTTGATGAAGCAAACGAATACTTTGAACATACAAGAAAGTTATACCAAGAAAAAAAACTTTCTGATGATTATATGAAATATAAAAATATAGCCGTGGATGAATTTGAATGGAATGGGCAATGGATTAATATCTTCAAATCTTTTGAAAAACCAAAAGAAATACTTGATTCCCTTTACAAAGTTTATTTAATTGACAAGAGCGGTAAAAAGATTGAAAGAAAATTCAATATTGAAAAAACTATAAAAATTGAAAAAAAAGATCCTGAATTTGTTGTTTGTGAAGAATTAAATAATGGACACAATACATATCCTATTGGATTGAAAGACGAAACATTTAAGCTAAGCGAATTAAGACAGATAATTGTATCTATTTTAAATAAAAAACAAAAAGAAGCAGCCACAATAAGATTTAACCAATGAAACCCATCATCACTGCAACCGAACTTTCAGAAATTTTCCATCAAGAAAACTTAGTAATTCTTGATGCGAGAACGGGAAAAGATGCCCGTGAAAATTTCCTGCAAAATCACATCAAAGGCGCTAGGTTTATCGACCTTGACAAAGATTTAGCAGAAATTGGCGAAGATGTAGCTTTCGGAGGAAGACATCCTTTGCCAAAGATTTCAAAATTTGCAGAAACTATACAAAATTTAGGAATTTCTGAAGATTCACACCTTGTGGTTTATGACACTTCTAACGGTGCAAATGCAGCGGCTCGTTGTTGGTGGATGTTAAAATCTTTTGGAATTGAAAAAAATCAGGTTTTGAGTGGTGGATTTCAAACGGCAGAAAAGGCAGGGATTCCTTTAAAATCTGGAGAAGAAATTTTTGAAAAAACATCTTTTATCTTGAAAGAAAATTGGAGTTGGCCAACCTCAACTTTAGAAGAGGTAGAAAAAGAAATTTCAGAAAATTCCGCTACTGTGATTGATGTGAGAGATGCATACAGATACCGTGGAGAAAGCGAACCGATAGATTTAGTAGCAGGTCATATTCCGGGTGCAATCAATATTCCTTTTTCTGAAAATTTAGACGAAAATGGCGAGTTTCTTCCTCCTGAAATTTTAAGAGAAAAATATCAACAATTATTAAAAGACAAACCAGAAAAACTTATCATTCACTGTGGTTCTGGAGTTACTGCTTGTCATACGATTTTGGCTTTGGATTATGTAGGATTCCCCATTCCGAATTTATACGTGGGTTCATGGAGTGAGTGGAGCCGAAGAGAAGGTAAGGAAATTGCGAGAGAAATTTAATTTTCTTGCGGATTGTGCTGATTCGGCAGATTTTAAGAATTAAGAAAATCAGCAAGATTGGCAAAAAAGCGAGAGTTATAAATAAAAAAACACCAATAATTTGGTGTTTTTAATTTTTATCTGTGAAATGATTGGGATTAAAAAAGAATTCCCAATTCAAATTTTGCTTCTTCACTCATCATGTCTTTGTTCCAACTTGGCTCAAAAGTCAATTCTAAATCTACAGATTTTACATTTTCTACAGCCGCAACTTTTTCTTTTACTTCTTGAGGTAGAGATTCTGCAACTGGACAATTCGGTGTAGTAAGAGTCATTACCACTTTTACATCTCCATCTTCAGAAATTTGCACATCATAAACCAATCCCAATTCGTAGATATCCACAGGAATTTCTGGATCGAAAACGGTTTTTAAGGCTTTAATGATATTTTCACCTATATCTGCAATTTGTTCGTCTGTATATTTCATAATTCTTAATACATTTGAGATTTAATCTTCTCTTCTTTCTAATAAATCTTCTTGTCTCATTTTGCGAAAGATATTGGCCAAAGTTAAGACATCTTTTTCGCAATATTTTACAATTCTCGGCAAGTCTTTTTCTATATAATAGATAGACGAAACCATAGAACCATCTATATCATCTTTGGGAGTAGGAACGCCAAAAATATGCGCCATTAATTCCAAAGAAATAAAACTTTTCCAATCACCAAATTTCCACAATTCCATCGTATCAAGATGCGGAATTTCCCAAGGTTTTTTTCCAAACATCTGGAACGGAACTGGCGGTTGCATTCCATTGATGAGAAATCTTCTAGCAATCCAAGGAAAATCAAATTCTTTTCCGTTGTGTGCACACAAAATCACGTTTTGCAATTTCGGTCGGTTGAAAATTTCTCCAAATTCTTTTAACAATTCTTCTTCATGGTCTCCTGCAAAACTTCTGATGAGAATTTTATTGTTTTTATCGTAAATCCCAATAGAAATGCAGATAATTTTTCCAAATTCTGCCATTATTCCGGCTCTATCTCCATAAAAATCTGCAGCAGAAATATCTTCTTCTCTTTGTCTTGCAGTTTTTTTGTCCCAAAGTTTTTGTTCGGTTTCAGAAAGTTCTGCAAAATTACTTACTTGCGGAACGGTTTCTATATCCAGAAAAAGCACTTTTTCTATCGGAATATTTTTTATCATTTTGGTTGGTTTTAGTTTTTTTTGGTTTTTATGGTTGAGAAGTTATTAAATCTTCTACTTCCTTTTTCTGTTCAGCATATTTCTGCTGCAAATCAGAACCTTCTCCCATTCTTCTGTAATACTCTAAAGCTTTCTCACCAAATTGTTTAATATAAAAAGGCGAAAGCTCTGGAATTTGCGGAAAAACTTTGTGAAAAAGCATTTCATAATACGCTTGAAATTCCCTTTCATTTTTATCTTCCACTAGAGAATTTGGGTCTTTTTGACGAACATGAAGCATTTCGTGAGCCACCATATTCAAAACCAATTTGATATCAAAATCAAACAAATTTCTAGGAATTTTTACGATTTGCTTTTCTCCTATTTCTCCTTCTGCAGTTAATAAAAGTCCATCATTTTTCAGTTCTTCTCTAAACCCAAAACCTGCAAAATTCTCGTGTTCTAAGTCGAAATTTCTAATCAGATACTTGGCTGCATCTAAAATTTGGTCGCTTTCTTTATACGCTTGAATATGTAAATGGACTTGTTCTAAATTCATTTCTCAACGAAAATATGAATTTTAATCTAAATCTTCAAAAGCAATTTCTACTTCTAATTTTTCAGCCAAAAGTTTAGAAATTTTTAGTTTTAAAGGCTCAATATCAATATTTTGCATCGCATCATTCGCAAAAGCATACAATAACAATGCTTGTGCTTCTTTTTTAGAAATTCCTCTCGCTCTTAGATAAAATAAAGCGTCTTCATTCAGCTGACCAACCGTACAACCGTGAGAACATTTTACATCATCTGCGAAAATTTCTAACTGAGGTTTCGTATCAATCGTAGCGCCTTCGTCTAACAAAATATTATTGTTTTGCTGATAAGCATTGGTCTTTTGAGCAATTTTATCTACAAAAACTTTTCCGTTAAAAACACCATGCGCTTTATCCTTGAAAACACCTTTGTAATTCTGATAAGATTCACAATTCGGTTGGTTATGATGAACCGCAGTGTGATGATCCACCAATTGTTCCCCACCAATAATGGTAATTCCGTTCATAAACGAGTTAATGTTTTCTCCATTATGAATAAAATCTAGATTGTTTCTCACCAATTTTCCACCGAAAGAAAATGTATTTACGGTTGCCAAAGAATCTCTTTCTTGCTTCGCAAAAGTGTGGTCTACCAAATAAGAAGTATCAGAATCATTTTGCAATTTATGCCAATCTGCTTTTGCATTTTTACCTGCAAAAATTTCGGTTACAGAGTTGGTAAACACGTAAGTTTCATCAAAATTATGATGTGATTCTATCA
Source organism: Cloacibacterium sp. DMC96 (assembly GCF_056313765.1). Classification (NCBI taxonomy): domain Bacteria; kingdom Pseudomonadati; phylum Bacteroidota; class Flavobacteriia; order Flavobacteriales; family Weeksellaceae; genus Cloacibacterium; species Cloacibacterium sp. DMC96. The sequence goes on from NZ_JBQUZQ010000002.1 coordinate 339,515, forward strand.
CTTCTACTTTCGCACCTTCTTCTACCACCAATAAGTTTCTTGTATTATAGAAAGTGTTCTGTTCTTGACTTTGAGAAAGGTAGAACACATGAATTGGCTTTTCTATCACCACATTTTTCGGAACGTGAAGGAAGAAACCATTCTCATGAAGTGCTTCATTTAAATTGCAGAAAGCCAAATCTTGATTAGCAATCGAATTGAAGTGTTTTTTAATTATTTCTGAATAAGATTCGTGAGAAAGTGCATAATTCAAGGTTAAAAATTCAGCATTTTCTACAGAAATATTCGATAATTCTCTGTGTAATTTTCCATTCACAAAAACAATAAAATCGAAATGTTCTTCGCCAAGGTGAAGTTCATCCAATTGTTTTTTGCTGATAGAATGGTGCTCTGAAGCAGAAAAATTGTAATCTTTTTCTACAATTTCCTTCAGATGGGTATATTTGTATTCTTCGTCTTTTTTTGTCGGAAAACCTTTGCTCAAGAATTGTTCTAAAGCTTGAAGTTTGCTCCCAGAAAGTGAAGATTTTTGAAGTTCTATTTGTTCGAATAAACTCATTTTAATTTACAATTTTCATTATTTTACGAGCCAATCGTATCCTTTTTCTTCGAGTTCTAACGCGAGAGATTTATCACCCGTTTTAATGATTTTTCCGTCTGCTAAAACATGTACAAAATCTGGCTGAATGTAGTTTAATAATCTTTGGTAGTGCGTAATTAATAGCACTGCATTTCCTTCATTTTTGAAAGCATTTACACCATCAGCTACGATTCTAAGCGCGTCAATATCTAATCCAGAATCGGTTTCATCAAGAATAGCCAATTTAGGATTAAGCATCATCATCTGGAAAATTTCATTTCTTTTCTTTTCGCCACCAGAAAAACCTTCATTCAGCGAACGAGAAAGGAAGTCTTTTTTAATTCCTAATAATTCTGATTTTTCACGAACTAAGGCCAACATTTCTTTAGCAGGCATATCTTCTAAACCATTTGCTTTTCTGGTTTCGTTAAGTGCTGCTTTGATGAAATTAGTCACCGTAACTCCCGGGATTTCCACTGGATATTGGAAAGAAAGGAAAATTCCTTTGTGTGCTCTTTCTTCAGGAGCGTCTTCTATAATGTTTTCTCCTTCGAAAAGAATTTCTCCATCAGTAACTTCGTAATCTTCTTTTCCTGCAATAACAGAAGAAAGGGTAGATTTTCCTGCACCATTTGGTCCCATAATCGCGTGAACCTCGCCTGGTTTTATTTCTAAATTAATTCCTTTCAGAATTTCTACGCCGTCTTCAATTTTGGCGTGTAAGTTATTTATTTTTAACATTTTGTATATTTTCTTATTTAAAAATTATCCTACAGAACCTTCTAATGAAATTTCTAATAATTTCTGTGCTTCAATCGCAAATTCCATTGGTAATTTGTTCAAAACTTCTTTACTGAAACCATTTACAATTAGAGCAATTGCCTTTTCTGTATCAATTCCTCTTTGGTTACAGTAGAAAATTTGGTCTTCACCAATTTTAGAAGTTGTAGCTTCGTGTTCTAATTGAGCCGTTGGATCTTTGATTTCGATGTATGGAAAAGTGTGAGCTCCACATTCATTCCCCATCAAAAGCGAATCACATTGTGAAAAGTTTCTCGCTCCTTTTGCAGAAGGCATTACCTTAACCAAACCACGATAAGAATTATTAGATTTCCCTGCCGAAATTCCTTTAGAAATAATCGTAGATTTCGTGTTTTTACCAATGTGAATCATCTTGGTTCCTGTATCTGCATACTGGTGATTATTGGTCACTGCTATCGAATAAAATTCACCCACAGAATTATCACCTTTTAAAATACAAGAAGGATATTTCCAAGTTACGGCAGAGCCTGTTTCTACTTGAGTCCAAGAAATTTTAGCATTTTTTTCGCATAAACCTCTCTTGGTCACAAAGTTATACACTCCACCTTTTCCGTTTTCGTCTCCTGGAAACCAGTTTTGTACGGTAGAATATTTAATTTCTGCATTGTCCATCGCAATCAATTCTACCACAGCAGCGTGCAATTGGTTTTCGTCTCTTGCAGGAGCAGTACAACCTTCCAAATAAGAAACGTAACTTCCTTCATCTGCAATCACCAAAGTTCTCTCGAACTGACCCGTTCCTGCCTGATTAATACGGAAATAAGTTGAAAGTTCCATCGGACATTTTACACCTTTTGGAATATAGCAGAAACTTCCGTCTGAAAATACAGCAGAGTTTAAAGCTGCATAGAAATTGTCTCCTCTTGGAACAACTTTTCCAATATATTTTTGAACCAACTCAGGATATTCCTTAATCGCTTCAGAAATAGAGCAGAAAATAATTCCTTTTTCTTTCAAAGTCGCTTGGAAAGTGGTTTTCACTGAAACAGAATCCATTACAATATCTACTGCAACTCCAGCTAAACGCTTTTGTTCTTCGATGTTGATTCCTAACTTTTCGAAAGTTTTCAATAATTCTGGGTCTACCTCATCTAAGCTTGCCAATTCTGGTTTTACTTTCGGAGCAGCGTAATATTTAATCGCCTGAAAATCTGGTTTTTCATATTTAATATTTGCCCAATCTGGCTCTTCCATTTTTTGCCAAATTCTGAAAGATTCTAGACGCCAATTGGTCATCCATTCTGGTTCTTCTTTTTTCGCAGAAATCATACGAACAATTTCCTCGTTCAAACCAACGGGAAAATCTTCATATTCAATATCTGTATAAAAACCAGCTTCGTATTCTTTGGTTTTGAGGTCTTCCCTCAAATCATCTTCTGTATATTTTGCCATACTTATAAACTAAAACTTTCTCCACAACCACAAGTTCTTGCAGCATTTGGATTATTAAAAACGAAACCCTTTCCATTCAGACCACCAGAATATTCTAAAGTGGTTCCAACAAGATATAAGAATGATTTTTTATCTACCACAATTTTTACCCCATTGTCTTCAAAAACTTGGTCAGCTTCTGTTTTTTCATTGTCGAATTTCAAAACATACTCTAATCCAGAACAACCTCCACTCTTTACGCCAACTCTTATATAGTCGGTTTCTGGGTTGAAGCCTTCTTCTTTCATCAATTGAGATGCTTTTTCTTTTGCTAAATCTGATACTTTAATCATTATTTTTATTTAGAATGATTTTAGATTGCAAAAATACTACATTTCAAATCAATATCAAATTTGTGGCGAAATATTTGTCTATGTATTTCATAGATAAATTTTAACTTTGGGGAAATTTAATCATCAAAAAGAAAATTTATACATGAAAAAAATAGGAATTTTATTTTTAGGACTCATTTCAGCATTCAGTTTTTCACAAAATACACGTTTTGTGTATCAAGTTTCTATGAAAACAGATTCTACTGCAGCTCCTAAAATAGAAAATGCTTACTTAGACATCTCTACAGAAAAATCTATTTTCTACGGCGAAAAAAGAATGAAAAGAGATTCTACCATTCGTCAAGCGATGGAAACCAGAAATTTCAATTTTGACAGAAATTCTATGGAGCAATTCAGAACCGCAATCACTTATTCCATAGAAAAAAATCACGCTACCAAAACCATTTCTTATAAAGACAGAATCGCAAGAGACCAATATTGGTACGATGAAGACAGAACTTTTAACTGGAAAATTTTACCAGAAACTGTAAAAATCGGTGAATATGAAACTCAAAAGGCAGAAACTACTTTTGCAGGTAGAAAATGGTTTGCTTGGTTTACTCAAGATCTTCCTTTTATAGATGGCCCTTATAAATTTTCTGGATTGCCAGGATTAATCGTAAAAGTGGAAGACGAAAAAGGAGATTATTCTTTTGACTTGAAAGAAACCAAAAAAATAGCTGAACTTCCTAATTTCGAAAGCAGATTTGGCAATAATATTAAAGTGAAAAGAAGCGAATTCTTAAAACAGCAAGAAAAATTCAATAAAGACCCGATGTCATTTTTTCAAAATCAAGGTGGCGGATTTGCAATGAGAATGGGAGGAAACCAAAACCCACAAAATGAAGCCGAGAGAAGAAAAATGATGGAAGAAAGGCTGAAAGAAGAAGCGAAAGCCAACAATAATCCACTGGAAAAGAATTAATCACAAAAAAGTTAAACTTTGTCAAAAACTCAACAAATGTATTTTGGCAAAGTTTTTTTTTATAATTTTGCTCCATAAATGGGAAAGCATTTAAAAATAATTGTAATGATTTTCGCATTGGGAATGTTCATCGTTCCGAATCAAATGCTTTTTGCTCTAAATACAGAAACAGCTTGTTGTACTACAGAAAAATCCGAGAAAGATTGCTGTAGTGCTTCTAAAAAATCTAGTCCTTGTCACGATACTTCCAAAAAATCACAATCTTGTAATAGCAATTGTGCAAAATGTACTTCTTGCTCATTAAGTGTTGTTTTCATTGGTGAAGAAACGGACAAATCTCTAGGCGAAATTTCTTCTCACGCTATTTCTAATAAAGTAGAAAATTTCTACTTAGCGCCTTATTTATCTCAACTTTCTATTGCGATTTGGCAACCGCCTAAAATAGGTTAATAAAATTTGCACAGCCAAAATTGTGGCTTATTCTGAAAAATTATTTCAACAAAATTTACTTAACTTATTAAAAATGAAAAATATACAGAAAAGTCTTCTGACTTTACTCCTTTTATTCGTATTCCAAATTACCTTTTCACAAATCACCAAAGAAAAAGCTTTAGTAAAAGGTGAATGTGGAATGTGCAAAAACAGAATAGAAAAAACAGCTTTAAAATCTGGTGCCAAAACCGCAACTTGGTCGCCAGAAACCCAAACCTTAGAAGTGGAATTTGATATTTCTAAAATTTCTTTGGATAAACTTCTGAAAAACATTGCAGATGTAGGTCACGACAACGAAAAGTATAAAACAGACGAAGACACTTACACTGCTTTACCAGAATGTTGTCATTATGATAGAGCCCTTAGTTTCGAAGAGGCTATAGCTGCTAAAAACTCTGAACATACAGAATCATCTGAAAGTCATTCCGAAGATCATTCTGAAGATCATTCTCAACACACCAAAAAAGAGAAAACCATAGAAGGTGTAAAACTTACCAAATATCAAGAAGCAACTGCACTCAACAAAAAAGAAGCGGGTTTGGTTTTCAATATTAATTCAAAAGAATTATTGAAAGCGGCGTGTTGTAATCTTTCTGAAAGTTTCGAAACCAATGCAACAGTAGACGTTTCTTTTTCTAACGCTGTCACAGGAACCAAACAGTTGAAAATGCTTGGTTTAGACCAAAAATACACCGCTTTAACCAAAGAACTTTTGCCCGAAATTAGAGGATTAGCTTCAGCTTATGGTTTGAATTTCATTCCCGGTCGTTGGATTTCAGGGATTCAATTAACAAAAGGAGGAAGCACCGTAGTAAATGGCTACGAAAGCATTACAGGACAAATCAATACAGAATTTGTAAAATTTAATAAAGAACCAGAAAATTCTGTAAATCTTTTTGCAGATTTTAACGGAAGATACGAAGCCAATATTGTTTCTACTTCTAAATTGAATGAAAAATGGGGGCAATCCATTCTACTTCACGGAAACGCAACTGTGGGCGAAATGGATGATAATAATGATACTTTCCTTGACAGACCAAAAGGAAACCAAATCAATGCAGCTTATTTATTGGATTACAATGATTTAGAAAACTCTGGCTTTGGTTCACATTTTGGAATTCAATATTTAGTAGACAAAAGAATTGCAGGACAAGTTGGTTTTGATGACAGACTTCCGCAAATTTCTCAGAATAAATATGGAGTGAATATTGACATCAATCGTTTTCAGGTTTGGAACAAAACAGGTTACATTTTCAAAGGAAAACCTTACCAAAGCATCGGTTTGATGAACCAATTTACTTATCATAAACAAAATAGCTTTTTTGGTCTTAGAAATTATTTCGGCGAACAGAAAACCTATTATTCTAACTTGATTTTTGAGTCAATTTTTGGAAATACCAATCATAAATATAAAACAGGAGCAAGTTTTTTATATGATGACTATAACGAAGATTATTTAGCTCAAAATTTCCAAAGAACAGAAACCGTTCCCGGATTGTTTTTCGAATATACTTTAACGGGACTTAAATACACTTTGGTAGCGGGTTCGCGTGTAGATTTTCACAATTTAGCAGGAACTCAATTCACGCCGAGAATTAATTTCAAATATGACTTTTCGCCAAAAACCATTTTGAGACTTTCTGCTGGAAAAGGCTTTAGAACTGCCAATATTTTTGCAGAAAACCAACAGTTTTTTGCATCAAACAGAAGTGTAGAAATTTTACAAAACGGAGGGAAAACATACGGTCTAAAACCAGAAATCGCTTGGAATTATGGAGCAAGTTTGCAACAAGATTTCAAACTTTTTGGCAAAAAGGCAAGTTGGATTACAGATTTCTTCAGAACAGATTTCCAAAATCAAGTTTTAGTAGATTTAGAAAATCCACAGAAAATCGTTTTCTATAATTTAGACGGAAAATCATTTGCCAATTCACTGCAAACGCAATTAGATTTTAGCGTGGCAAAAAATCTAGATTTCAGAGTAGCGTACAAGTACTATGATGTACAAGCAGATTTTACTAGCGGAAGAAAAGAAATTCCTTTCATGGCGAAAAACAGAGGTTTTTTCAATGCAGCTTATAGCACTAAAAAAGAAGGAAAAAATGCTTTTTGGACCTTTGATACAACCGTTCAATACGTAGGAAAACAAAGAATCCCGAATACTGCTTCTAATCCAACTCATTTACAGTTGCCAGAATTTTCTGATTCTTATATGACTTGGAATGCTCAAATTGCTCACAACTTCAATAAAAACATCAGAGCGTATTTCGGTGGGGAAAACCTGACTGGAACTCGACAAAAAAATCCGATTGTAGATGCACAAAATCCTTTCGGAAATTATTTTGACGGAGGAATGGTTTATGCGCCCATCATGCCTGCCAATTTTTATGTAGGATTTGATGTAAATTTTTAAACAAATAAAAAAGGATTTCAAAATTTTGAAATCCTTTTTCTTTTATATCAATTACTAAGCATTTAGCCACACTGAAGAAGAAAGATAATTTCCGTCTGGATAATAAATAAATATTACGTTTTTATCTTTAATTGTATTGATAATTGGTTTTGCTAACGCTGTAGGAACAGCTGGACAACCCCAACTTCTACCAATTCTACGCTGAGATTTTATAAAATCTTCGCTCACATAATCTGCTCCATGCATCACTATTGCTCGTTGTAAAGCTCGGTCATTAAAGCCTTTATCCATTCCGTGAAGCTTTAGTGAAAAACCATTACTTCCGTTATAAGTAGACTCTGTAATGTAAAAACCAAGGCTACTTTGCAAAGAACTTTCTGTATTCGAAAATTTTCTGGCAAATTCTTCACCCGTGTTTTTTCCGTGGGCTACCAGAGAATTAAACAATATTTTTTTATCATTTAAATCTATTACCCAAAGTCTTTTTTGGGTAGACGAAAGTGAAAAATCACAAATGGTTAAAAGATGACTTTCTTCATCTATTTTCCCAGCTTTTTTTAAATTATTGAAACCTAAAATTGCTTTTTCAAAAACATCTAATTCTAGTTTATTGGAGTTATTGAATTCTATAGCATGGTATAAAGTTTCAGCTTCGCTAAGTTCTGTTGCTTTACCAGAATTCTTTTCAATTTTAGTTGATAAGGATTTTTTAGAACTAACTTCTAAGTTTGTTTTTTTATAAAATGACGTGGCAATCATCAAAATTGCCGTGAGTAATAATAGTAATTTCTTCATCGATTTTGGTTTTGGTATTTTAGTCGGGCAAAAATACAAAACACTATAAACCAACAAATTAAATTAAAATTAATTAACTTTTATTTAACTTTATTTAACATAATATAAAGAAACTAGAATTATAGAAATGCTATTTTTTCTCAGAATCTCTCTGAAAATCTAGACTCACCGAATTCATACAATAACGCATTCCTGTAGGTTCTGGACCGTCATTAAAAACGTGACCAAGATGCGAATCACAACGCTTGCACAACACTTCTATTCTTTCCATTCCGTGAGAAGAATCTCTCTTGTAAGATACGCCTTCTTTATCTGCTTCGAAGAAACTTGGCCAGCCACAAGTTGACGCAAACTTAGAAGAACTTCTGAATAAATGATTGCCACAAACTGCACAATAATATTCTCCTATTTCATCAAAATCATTGTACTTGCCTGTAAAAGGACGTTCTGTATCTGCTTCTCTCGCTACATAATATAAATCTGTAGGAAGAATTTTTTTCCATTCTGCATTAGAAACATTCAGTTTCGTTTTATCTGTTCTAGAATAATATGGGTTTTTGATGGTTTGATTTTCCATTGACTTTGGTTTTTGAACTTGTGAGCAAAATTGCAAAGAAATTAAACTTAAAAGAAAAAACAAGTTTTTCATTTTTTTAAAATTTTATAATAAAGTTTGGTAAAAATAGAAAGAAAACAATTTTTAGGATTCGTATCTTTATAAAAAATTTCGATAATCATTATTGAGATGAATGAAGAAATAAAAAAACGCCAACTCAGAAATCATAAAATGCTCGCAACAGGACTTTTCGTTTTGATGACTTGTATTTTTTTGACGATGACTTATCTTCAGAAATATCAAAATTTCGGACATTGGGTAGGTTATGTGAAAGCCTTTTCTGAAGCAGCGATGGTGGGAGCTTTGGCAGATTGGTTCGCCGTGACAGCACTTTTTCATCATCCACTTGGATTAAAAATTCCGCACACCAATTTAATTGAACAATCCAAGGAAAGAATCGGTGATAATCTGGGAAATTTCGTGGTTACTAATTTTCTTTCGCCGCAAAATATAAGACCTTACATACAGAATTTGAAGGTTTCCCATTTCATTGGAGAATGGCTTCAGAAAGAGAAAAACGCCTCTGCTTTGGTGAAAAATTTATCAGAAATCGTGCTGGATATTCTCCATAAATTAGAAGATGACGCTGTGGTAAATTTTATCAGCAAAAAAGCAAAAGAAATGACGGGAGATGTTAAAATCAACCAAATTCTAGGAAATGGAATGGAATATCTTCTCGAAAAAAATGACCACCAAAAACTCATTACCAGCCTTTCTGCTCAAATCAAAAACTATATTCTGGAACACCACGAAATGGTGAGAGAACGTGTGAAAAAAGAGAGTTTCTCTCTTATTCCGAGTTTTGTAGATGATAAAATTGCAGAGAAAATCACTTCTGGACTTTCTAAATATTTTGAAGAAGTAGAGCAAGACCCAAACCATGCTTTGAGAAAAGAAATCACCCAAAAATTATTTGATTTTTCATCTGAAATCAAAATTAATCCTCAATACGAACAAGAACTCAATGCGATGAAAGATGATTTTCTGCAACCAGAAAAAATTCATCAATATTCTCATGATATTTGGGTTTCTTTGAAAAAAACATTAACGGAAGAATTGATACAAGAACATACTTCGCTCAAAAATTATCTTCACAAAAACATTTCAGAATTTTCTGAAAACCTAAGAACAGACGAAAAACTACAGCATAAAATTGACCATTGGGTAAGAGTTACTGCTTATAAATATATCTTGCGAAATACCAATAAATTTGGGGATTTAATTGCTGATACCGTAGGAAACTGGCAAGGAAAAGAACTCTCCGAAAAACTAGAATTAGAAGTAGGGAAAGACTTACAATTTATTAGAATTAACGGGACTTTAGTCGGTGGTTTGGTTGGTTTGTTGATTTATAGTATTGCGCAGTTGATATAATCTTTCACGACTAATTAGTCAATCAATATTTTTCTAAAATCTTCTTATTAATTTGATTCATCAATACTGGACCTTCATAAATAAAACCTGTGTAAATCTGCACCAAACTAGCGCCTGCTTCTAATTTTTCGATGGCATCTTCTGCACTGTGAATCCCGCCAACTCCGATGATTGGAAAAGATTTATTGGACTTTTCTGAAAGATATTTGATGACTTCTGTACTTTTTTCACGGATTGGTTTCCCTGAAAGTCCACCGTTTCCAATTTTTTCCAAAGTTTCTTTAGAGGTCTTGAGGTTTTCTCTTGAAACAGAAGTATTGGTGGCGATAATTCCATCAATTTTGGTTTCTGCTACCAAGTCTACGATTTCATCCAATTGAATTTTGTTTAAATCTGGAGCAATTTTCAGAAGAACAGGTTTGGGATGAACATACTTAGCATTCACTTTCTGAATTTCTGTAATCAGTTCCTTTAAATATTCTGCGTCTTCCAATTTGGCGTGACTGGAAACATTTGGGCAACTCACATTCAGTACAAAATAATCTACAAAATCGTGCAAACCTCGGAAACATTCTACATAATCTGCTGTGTAATTTTCGGGTAAAGTGTTTGTGTTTTTACCAATATTTCCCCCGATGATTACTTTGTGAGGAGATTTTTTAAGATTCTCTACAATTTTTGCTAAACCTTCATTATTAAAACCCATTCTGTTGATAATTCCTTCATCTTCTATCAATCTAAAAAGACGTTTTTTCGGATTACCAGATTGTGGTTTTGGCGTTACGGTTCCTATTTCTACAAATCCGAATCCTAAATCTGCTAACTCATTAAACAGCACTGCATTTTTGTCAAAACCCGCAGCTAAACCTACTGGATTTTTGAATTTCAAGCCGAATAATTCACGCTCGAGACGTTTATCTTCGATAGGTTTTGGGAAAAATAATTTGGAAAGGAAACCGAAGTTTTTAAGAATAAAAAAGGTGAAATGATGAACTTTTTCAGGATCAAATTTGAAAAAAATCGGACGAAGAAGTGATTTGTACATTTTGAAAAAAGGTTTTACAAATTTAGTGTTTTTTTTCTTTTGTATGGAAAGCTGATTTTAAGAGTTGTGTTTGTATTTTGTTTTAACGCAGTGTCGCTAAGTGTTTCGCTAAGTACGCAAAGGTTTTTAACGGTTTTTTTGTAATTCCGTAGGAATCTAAACTTAAAACTTTCTGTAATTATTTGTAGAGATTCCTGCGGAATGATAAAGTGGATGTTAATTTTTAATGCAGATTTTTAAGTGAAAGAATAATTGAAAAGTGTCTATAGCCCTGATTGCAGTGGAAATCCCGCAGTAAGCGTTGGGTTAAGTAATGGAACGAGGAATTGCAACGGAAAGCAGGACTGAGTTTCCATAAATTTACGAAATGTCTTGCTCCTTAAAAATGTAGAAAATTGCTATAAATTCCCTATTTTTGCAATTCAATTCAAAAGTTATGGCAAAACAAGAAGACGTTTTCAAGAAGGTAGTTTCTCACGCAAAAGAATATGGTTTTATTTTCCCGAGTTCTGAAATTTATGATGGACTTTCGGCAGTATATGATTATGCACAAAATGGTGTAGAACTGAAAAATAACATCAAGCAATATTGGTGGAAAGCAATGGTGCAACTGAACGAGAATATTGTAGGACTGGATTCTGCAATCCTGATGCACCCAACTACTTGGAAGGCTTCTGGACACGTGGATGCTTTTAACGACCCATTGATTGACAATAAAGATTCTAAAAAGCGTTTTCGTGCAGATGTTTTAATTGAAGACTACTGCGCAAAACTAGAAGATAAAGCGCAAAAAGAGATTGAAAAAGCGGCAAAAAGATTTGGTGATGCTTTTGATAAAGTACAATTTGAAGCTACAAACCCTAGAGTTATAGAATACAGAGAAAAACAAAAAACCATTCTTGCAAGAATGGCAAAATATCTGGAAAACAATGATTTAGCAGATGTAAAAGCACTCATTGAAGAATTAGAAATTGCTGATCCTGACACTGGTTCTAAAAACTGGACGGATGTAAGACAATTTAACCTAATGTTCGGGACTAAGTTAGGAGCTTCTGCGGAAAATGCGATGGATTTATATCTTCGTCCGGAAACTGCACAAGGTATTTTCGTGAATTTCTTAAACGTACAAAAAACTTCTCGTCATAAATTGCCTTTCGGAATTGCACAAATTGGTAAAGCATTTAGAAATGAGATTGTTGCGAGACAATTTATCTTCAGAATGAGAGAATTTGAACAAATGGAAATGCAATTTTTTGTACCACCAGGAACAGAATTGAAATTCTACGAAGAATGGAAACAAAAACGTCTGAATTGGCATTTGGCGCTTGGTTTAGGACAAGAAAATTATAAATTCCACGATCACGAAAAACTGGCGCACTATGCAAATGCAGCTGCTGATATCGAATTTAAATTCCCATTTGGTTTCAAAGAATTAGAAGGAATACACTCAAGAACTGATTTCGATTTATCTGCGCATGAAAAATTCTCTGGAAGAAAATTACAATATTTCGACCCAGAAAGAAATGAAAACTACGTTCCTTATGTAGTAGAAACTTCTATTGGTCTTGACAGAATGTTCTTGGCTTTATTCTCTAATTGTCTGAAAGACGAAGTTTTAGAAGATGGTTCAGAAAGAACGGTTTTATCTCTTCCACCAGCTTTAGCGCCTGTAAAAGCAGCGATTTTGCCATTGGTGAAAAAAGATGGTTTACCAGAATTTGCAGAAAAAATCTTCAATGATTTGAAATATGATTTCAATGTGATTTCTGAAGAAAAAGACAGCATCGGTAAACGTTATAGAAGACAAGACGCCATCGGAACGCCTTTCTGTATTACTGTTGATCACGATTCTCTTGCAGACGGAACGGTAACTTTAAGAGAAAGAGACACCATGAAACAAGAGCGTGTGAAAGTAGAAGATTTACGCAGAATTATTGATGAAAAAGTAAACTTTAGAACTTTACTTTCTAAGATTTAATTCTTTCAAGAAATAGCAAAACAAAATCCCGAAGAAAATTCTTCGGGATTTTTCATAATTTAGTTTATAGCGAAATATTAGAATTTCATTCCTACACCAAAACCAATTAAAAGTGGATTGATTTTAACTTCAGCAGGAACAGTTGCAGGTAAACCTAAGTCTACATCTACATCTGTTTTAAGATAAAGTTTTTTAATGTCTACGTTAAGGAAAAATTTGTCATTCACAAAATAATCTACACCACCTTGTAATGCAAATCCCACATTGTTTTTGTAATCCATTCCTAGTGTATCACCGTTTTCTACATCATAGAAAATAGTATAATTAAGACCAGCTCCTACATAAGGTTTTAAACTTTTAGTTGGATAAAAGTGATATTGCAAAGTTACTGTTGGAGGTAATAATCTTACACTTCCTAGAGAAACTTCATCATTTCCAACTTTAACATCATGTTTAGAGGTTCCTAGAATTAGTTCCGCTGCAAAATTTTTGTTAAAGAAATAAGTAAAGTCTAATTCTGGAATAAATGCGTTTGAAATGTTTACATCGCTGTCTTCTCCTCCTACTGTAGATTTTTCATAAGGTTGTACACTTACACCTCTTAATCTAACTTGCCAGTTTTGTGCACTTAAGCTTACGGTAAATAATAACCCAGCTAAAAATAGTAATTTTCTCATTGTTATTTTTTTTGTTTGTTATGGTGGCTAAGATATTATTTTCAGGAAAACGCCCAAAATGATTTATATCACTGAGTTTTATCATATTTATGGTGAAAATAATTTTGCTTTGAAATATTTTTTAAATTTGAAAAAAATGATTTATGAAAACGCTTAAGAACCTCTTTTTTGGAATTCTACTTTTTATAGCAACAGTTATTGCGCTGGCTTATGCTTTTAATTATCAACATCTTTTTAATGCCATTGCGCTTACCTATCTCAAAGGAGAAACTAGTGCTACCATAGATGATGGAGTAGATTTTCCGTCTAGAAATATAGAAAAAGGAGTTGCACAACCTTGGCAAAAAGATTCGTTATACAATAAAACTTCTTTACCGAAAAACATCGTTGACAATTTAAAATCTACCAATTCTGCTTCATTTTTGGTGATAAAAGATGGAAAATTAATCCATGAAGAATATTTCGGAGAGTACAAACCTACCACGCAAACCAATTCTTTTTCTATGGCAAAAGCCATCACCGTTTTATTGATGGGATTGGCAATTGAAGACCACAAAATACAATCAGAAAATCAAAAGTTTGCCAATTTTTACCCCAATTTTAACGAAGTAGAACATGGAAATGAGTTAACCTTAAGAGATTTAGCCGCTATGGAAGCTGGCTATTACTGGGATGAAGATTACAGAAACCCGTTTTTACAAAATCCTAGAATTTATTATGGTAAAAACATGGCAGAAGCACTCTTAAAATCTCCTCAATTTGAGGCAAAACCAGGAAGCAGATTCGAATACCAATCTGGTGCGACGCAATTATTGGGATTTGCGATTAGAAAGGCGGTAAATGTTCCGCTTTCTGCGTATGCTTCTCAAAAACTTTGGAAACCTCTAGGTATGGAATCAGACGCTTATTGGAATGTGGATGAAGACAATAAAATGGAAAAAACGTTCTGCTGTATCAATGCTATTCCTCGTGATTATGCAAAATTAGGACAACTGATGCTCCAAAAAGGAAATTGGAACGGAAAACAACTGATTGATTCTAGCTACATTCAAAAAATGATTACGCCAACTCAACACTCTAATGGAATCTATGGCTTGGGAATTTGGATTAATAATGATGCCCCTTATAAATATTATCATTTCTGGGGATTTACCAGCCAATTAATCATCGTAATTCCTGAAAAAAATATGGTAGTGGTAAGAACTGGGAAATTTAACAATGAAGCCAAAGACGAAAAAGGCCGTTCTGTACAAGCTGCATTTTTAGCCGAAAATGCCGTGAAAACGTTTGCCAATTAAAGCAATAGAAGAAATTATTAGAATTTTTAATAATTAATTCCGTAATTTTGAACCATTCTAAACAAGTTTTAGAGTGGTTTTATTTTTTACTTAAATGATTTACCACAAAAGAGACAAAAGAAAATATTGAAAACAAGCAAATCAAAAGTAAAAAAAGTGAAATTCAACTCGCTTTTTCTTCTTTTGTAAAAACTTAAAATAAAAAATTTGTTGCTTTTGCGGTTTAAAGAAAATTTACAATGTTCAATATAAAAGAAATACGCAATCAGTTTCCTATTCTTCAGCAGCAAGTTAATGGTAAACCATTGGTTTATTTAGACAATGCAGCTTCTTCTCAAAAGCCAATTTCTGTACTTGAAACTTGGAAAAAATATTATGAAGAAATCAATGCTAATGTACACAGAGGAATTCACACTTTGTCTCAATTGGCGACAGAAGAAATGGAAAATTCCAGAAAAAAAGTACAATATTTCATCAATGCAAAGCATGATTATGAGGTGATTTTCACCAGAGGAACCACCGAAAGCATCAACTTGGTTGCTTATGCTTTGGGAAATTCTAATTTCTTAAAAAAAGATGACGAAATCATCATTGGTTATTTAGAACATCACTCCAATATTGTTCCTTGGCAAATGCTTTGCGAAAGAACTGGCGCAAAATTGAAAGTGATTCCGATGGACGAAAACGGAATTCTTCAACTCGATTTTTTAGACAAAAACCTTTCAGAAAAAACCAAAATTGTATCTGTAAATCATGTTTCTAACGCATTAGGAATCATTAATCCTATTGAAGAAATCATCGCAAAAGTGAGAAAAAATTCTTCTGCTTTAATCATGATTGACGGAGCACAATCTGTTCCACATTTCGAGATTGATGTTCAGAAATTAGACTGCGACTTTTTTGCATTTTCTGGTCACAAAATGTACGCACCAATGGGAGTTGGTATTCTCTACGGAAAGGAAGAAATTTTAGAAAAATTAGCGCCTTTTCATGGCGGTGGTGAGATGATTGCTACTTGTAGTTTTGAGAAAACCACTTATGCTGCACTTCCTTTTAAATTCGAAGCGGGAACCCCAAATGTTGGCGGAAATATTGCAATAGGAGCAGCCATAGATTTTATGAAAAAAGTAGACGTAGAAAATATCAGAAATCATGAAAATGAACTGCTAAATTATGCTCAAAAAAGACTTCTAGAAATAGATGGACTCAAAATTTACGGTGAAAAAGCGAATAGAACCAGTGTAGTTTCTTTTAATTTAGAAGGAATAGGAATTGCTTCGGATGTAGGAATGATTCTGGATAAACTGGGAATTGCCGTAAGAACTGGTCATCATTGCACTCAGCCTATTATGGAATTTTTCAAAATTGCAGGAACCGTAAGAGCGAGTTTTGCGGTGTACAACACCTTAGAAGAAGTAGATGCTTTAGTAGAAGGGGTAAAAAAAGCTCAAAGAATGCTGATGTAAATTTTAAAAATTTCAAAATTGAACTGATATAAATAAAAACTCCCGAAAATTGATTTTCGGGAGTTTTTTATAGCTTCTAAAAGTTATTATTCAATAATATTTTTAAACTCTTTTCGGTATTGAGATGGGCTTTTCTGCGTATATTCTTTAAAGGTTTTATTGAAATAACTGAAGTTATTAAATCCGCTTTCGTAACATATCTCGTTAATGCTCAACGGCTTCTCCGCCAATAACTTCATAGAATGAATGATACGATATTCATTCACGAATTGTGTAAACGTTTTATTGGTAATTTTTTTAAAATACCTGCAAAAAGAAGGCTCCGTCATATTGGCGAGATTTGCCACTTCTTCTAAAGTAATTTGCTCTTTGAATTTATTTTTCACATGATTGAAAATGAGGTTAATTCTCTCATTATCTTCCACTTGAGTTTGAATATAGAAATTTCCAGCATTTAGAATTTTGAAATCTTCGGTATTAGCAAGAACATTTAAAATCTCTAAAAATTTAATCAACTTGTCCAGTGAAGTTGCCTCATACATTTCTAAAATTTTACTTTCTAAAGATTTTTTAACCGATTCACCAAACACAATTCCACCTTTTGAAGCATCTAATAAATTCGTGATTTTCTTCATTTCAGGAGTTTTCCAGATGTAAGGTCCTAAAAAATCTGGCAAAAACTGAACTACAATTTCGTATTCATTTCTGGTATTTTCATTGGTTAAACCGCAATGCGGTAAATTACTGCCTATTAAAACCAAATCTCCTTTAGTAAAATAAGAAATGGTGCTACCAATTTGTCTTTTTCCTGAGCCTCCACCTACAAAAACCAATTCTATTTCTGGGTGGTAGTGCCAAAAATTAGATTTTAAATTTTCATTTTGAAGGAATTTGAAACAAGAAAAACTACTTCCAATATTGGGGTTAACTGCTTCATATGTAGGACTTGTCTGCTTCATTTTGTTCTATTTCGATATACAAATATACTATTTTATCTTTAAATTAATGTTAATTTTGTATTAATGTTAAAATAGAACACATATAAGAAAATTATCTTGTAAAATAACCCAAATTTCAAGTCTAGATTTGCACAGTACTTAATTGACTAACACACTAACAATTATAATTATGAAAAATTTATTAAAATTCAGCTTCCTTATAGGATTTCTATTTATTTCGGCAAATGTAATGGCCAATGACAAAGATTTTTCAATCTCTATTGACAACATCAATGCTAAAAAACTAAGCTTTCAGATGACGAATGCTAAGAATGTAGCGCTATATGTTTATAATGACAAGCAAGGAGAACTTTTTGCTGAAAAAGTGAGAAAACAAGATGAGGTTTCTAGAACGTATGACTTGAAAAATTTTCCTGCTGGAACTTATTATTTAGTAGCGGAATCTGATTCTAAAATCGAAAAATATAAAATTACTATTGACGAAACTAATGCTTCAATTGAGAAGACGCCAGTTTCTGAAATTTTCAAACCAGAATACACTATTGAAGGCAATCATGTAAAATTAGTGATGCCTAAATTAACTGATGGAGTAACAGTTTCTGTTGAAGATTTCACGAATACGGTTTATTATAACCAGACTTTAACTCCAAATAATGGTGTATTGGTTGTACAATTTGACTTAAACCCAGAAAATGCTGATGCGTATGTAATCAGTGTAGAAAAAGGCGATAACACCTTCAACAAAATCATATATCTAAAATAAATTTTAGGGTTAATTTTCACATCACATCAAAAAAAGTCTCATTTTATGAGACTTTTTGTTTTTTAAAGAACTAAAAATTTTAGAGAATAATTATTCTTTTTCTGGAGTAACTAATTCATCTACTTTCTTTTCTTGCTGAGCTTTTTCTTTTTCTGCATTTTTAGCAGCGTTTTGCTCCAGTAATTTTTTCTCTATTTCTGATTTCTTCTTTTGTTCAATTTTTTTCTTTTCTTCTGACAATTTCTGTTCGGGAGTTCTAGTGGTGTCTTGTTTTAAAACAGGCGCTTTTTTAGCATCTTCAATTTCCGAATTAATTGCCGAAAAAGAAGTTTGCCCCACTACAGAATCTACCAAAGTAGTATCAATAGGAGAATTGTCTTCTGCGTAATATTGTTCTCCTTCTTTGTTGTTTTTCCAACAAGAAACTAAAATAAAACTGGTTAATAAAAAGGCTAATTTTTTCATTTTTAATTTTTAAAACTAAATTCTGCAAAAACGGGATAATGGTCAGAAGTTAATCCCAAATTTCTTTTTACTTTAAAGGAATTGGATTCAAATTCTTTTGATGCAAAAATATAATCAATTCTCAAAGGGAAAATATAATCATGGAAACTGGTTCCAATGCCTTTTCCAGATTCTAAAAACGCATCTTGTAAACCTTCTGAAAGTTTATAGTATTCATAAGAATTAGGAACAGCATTGAAATCACCCGCTAAAATAACAGGATAAGGAGATTTCTTAATAAAAGCTGCAATTTTCTCTACCTGTTCTTGATGTTTTTTAAATACGGGAAGCATTTTTCCAACAATGGTTTTCGCTTTTTTCTCGGTGTTATCTATATTTTCCGGTGTTTCTTGCAAATCTTCGTATAATTTATACGGTTCTAGGTAAACATTTATAAATCTAATTCTCTTTCCGTTAATATCAATATCCGCGTAATCAGCATTTCCCGCCATTCTATTTTCTAAAATCAGACCTTTTTCTATAATAGGATGTTTGGTATAGATGGTCATGATTTTATAATCATCAATAATGGCATATTTAGAGGATTTTGGTTTTACAATTTTTCGGTCACCACATTCTTGCATCAAAATTACATCTGCATTTTGTTCATCAATGAAATCAGAAGTTGGATTTATTGTTTCCCAGCCTACAATTCTCGCATTATAACTGATTACTTTAATAGAATTTCCCTCACTCTTTGGCTCAGAATAATTAATCCATCTTCTTACTGGAGTTAAAAATAATGTGGAAATCAGCAAAAAAACAAAGGCCCTTTTACGCCAAGAAAAAATCCAAAAAACACAGAGTAACAGATTGGCAATCATTAAAAAAGGAAATGCCAATGATAATAAATTGAGTAAAGGAAATACTTTTGGAGGGATATAAGCATTAAGCATGGTTGCTCCTAAAAGCAATACAATAATAATATGACAAAAACTTATTAGACTTTTAATCATTTAATAAATTTCTATAATTCCATGTTTTCTCTTAAAAAAGTATATCCAAATAAATGCAACAACAGCTCCATATAAATATGATAGCTGAGCATAATTACCCTGTAATATATCTTTATACCCAAAATAAATTGATATTCCCATTGAAATAGGAATAAGATACTTTGCCTTTAATGGAATAGGTGGAAACAAGAGCATAATAGTTAAGTTAGGACACAAAAGTCCAAAAGCCATTAAAAAACCAAAAATAGCTCCTTCCTGTCCAAAAAAAGGTGTTGTTAAAATCTGAAGAGTTTTTCTTTCTTCAATTTGCAAATTCCTTAACTCCGTTACTTCATTTGTAAATAAATAAGATGATTTATAAATGCTATTAACTACTTCAAATGAAAAAGAACTTGTTAAAGAATTATATTGAATAAAACTAATTCCGGAATAAATAAGATAAGGCACAAAAGCACAAGTTAAGAAAAAAAGAACAAATTGTTTTGTTCCTAAAATTCTCTCTAATAGTGGCCCAAAACTTAAAAAAGGTATGCAAAACAATAATAAAACTAAAAAATTATTAAATAAAAAAATATGAGTAAATAACTGGAATAGCTTAAAATTAGGTGATAATGGAAAGTATGCTGAAAGCAAGAAAACTGCATTTGGAATTAATAAACTAATTATATAAATAATTACATTAATAATTACTATTGTTTTTACTGCAGGTGTTATATTTTGAAACATATTGTTTTTGGTGTATTAAAATTTATTTTTTAATTCTTCTGTAGGAACTTCTACAAAGGTTCTGTTTCCGTTTGGTGTAAACTCTGGGAAACCTAATTTAATAAAATCCTTCAAAATTTGTTCCACTTCAGCTTTATACAGAAAATCAAACTTAGATTTCGCATTGGTTCTAATCCACTGATTATTATAATTTTCTAAAAATTCTTCTTCGGTTTTGTATTCTAAAATTTCGAAGAGATTTTCTAAAAATTTAATCACTTGAGATTCTTTCACATCTTCAGGAACTGCATTTATTCTCAGCACATTATCTTGTGCCAAAACAATATCGAAACCTAATTCTGGCAAGTATTTTTTAATCGAACGATACTTGTTTTTTTCGATTTCATTTAAATGATACTCTAAAGAGAACAGCAAACTTTGGCTTTTCTTACTTTTAGAAACATTTTTACGGTTTTCTGCTAAGACAATTTGGTGAATTCTTCCCAAATCGAGCATCAACGTTCTGTGGTCTTTATTAAAAAGCCAATATCCATTTGGTAATCTAAGTAAATCTTCTTCTAAATCCTCGTCTTCTTCATCAAAAAGGTTAATTTTAGATGGCAAAGCTGATGTTTCCTGTTGATACATTTCGGTAAGATTTACCATCGCTGTATCATTAATTTTAGAAGGAATTTGGTCTTTAAACGGATTAAAATTTCTGTCGATATGAATTCCTGGAGCGTGATAACTTTTCGCAGCATCAACTTTTGGTGGAAAAAATGAATCCATTTGTTCATTTCGCTCAAAATCTAGACTTGGCGCTACATTATAAATTCCCAAAGATTTTTTAATCGTAGAACGAATCAATGCAAAAATAAGGTTCTCATCTTCGAATTTCACCTCTGTTTTTTGCGGATGTATGTTGACATCTATTTTTTCTGGGTCAAGTTCCAAATACAAGAAAAAACTCGGGCTGTAATTGCTTTGCAACAGTCCTTCGAAAGCTTCCTGAACCGCTCTGTTTAAGTATGGACTTCTAAAATATCTTCCATTGACAAAGAAAAACTGTTCGCCTCTAGATTTTTTCGCTGCTTCTGGTTTTCCTACGAAACCATTGAGTTTTACCCAACCTAAATCTTCTTTGATAGGAACCAAAAGTGGATGCAATTTTCTACCGAAAATATCTACAATTCTCTGCATTTGGCTTCCTTTTCTGAGGTTAAAAATCACCTCATCATTATGATAGAGCGAAAACTCTAAATTTTCGTGAGCCAAAGCTACTCTTTGAAATTCGTCTATAATATGTCTGAATTCTATATTGTTGGATTTCAGAAATTTTCTACGCGCTGGAACATTAAAAAACAGATTTTTCACGGAAAACACAGCTCCTTCTGTAGTTTGTGCAGGCTCCTGAAATTGTAATTCTCCGCCTTCTATATAAATGACGGTTCCTATTTCTGCGTCTTGTTTTTTGGTTTTGAGTTCTACCTGAGCTACCGCAGCAATAGAAGCCAATGCTTCACCACGAAAACCTTTGGTAGCGATATGAAAAATATCTTCTGTAGTTCTAATTTTAGAAGTAGCGTGTCTTTCGAACGCCATTCTAGCATCGGTTTCAGACATTCCGCTTCCGTTATCTGCTACTTTTATGAGATTTCTCCCCGCCTCTTCTACAATCAGTTCTATTTTAGTAGCACCAGCATCTATGGCATTTTCTAGCAATTCCTTAACAATAGAAGCAGGTCTCTGCACTACTTCTCCTGCAGCAATCTGATTGGCAACATGATCTGGTAAAAGTTGAATAATATCTGACATTTCTATAATTGAAACTCCAAAAATAGTGTTTAATTTCTAAAAAATAAAGCTTCTTGGGAAAGGTTATGATTAATTTTGATAAAACAAAAAAAAGGCGCATCCTAGGATGCGCCTTCGTCTGAAAAACGAATCAAATAACTATAGTTTGTATAGAATTTGCGGGTGATTTTACGCTGACAGACTGACCTTCTATCCAAAGATTATATTGGGTTTCTTGGTCAGAAGAATTCATCACCACTACTACCATTTGTCCATTCGGATTCATAAATGAAGTAGAAATTAGAAAATCTCTATTGGTAACGGTTCCAAGTCTTCTTGCGTTCATTTGTACATATTTAGAAATATGTCCTATGTAATAATATTCTGCGGTATAGTGCAATTCTCCGGTTCTGGTGTCTGCAATAATCGGTGCGAAACAGAAATTACCTACATGGTTTGGACCTCCTTTTTCATCTAAGAGAATGTTCCAATCTGTCCAAGCAGAAATTCCGTTGTTAAAATCATTAATAATGTTTTTACCATAAATTTCGCCTAATCTCCAATCGTAGATTTCCTCGAATTTAAATTTTTCTACACAACCTTCGGTGAAAATGAGAAACTTATTAGGAAAAGCTTTTGAGGTTTCTTCTACATTTTCGAATAGCGGTTGAGATTTTGTCCATGTTTCGTACCAGTGGAAACCTATTCCTGTAGCGTATTTATTCGCCAAAGGATCACTTAATGTAGTGGTAGCTCTTTGGTATAATAAATCTCTATTATGGTCCCAAATGATGACTTCTTTATTTTTGTAGCCGTTTTTCCAAAGGGTAGGTCCTAGATATTTTCCTAAAAATTCTGCTTCTTCTTCGGCGGTATAGATACAAGATTCCCAAGTCTGAGTAGCCATAGGTTCGTTTTGTACAGAAAGTCCCCAAACTGGAATTCCTCTTTTTTCATATTCTTTGATGAATTTAATGTAATAATTTGCCCAAGGTTGATAGTATTCTTTTTTCAGTTTACCGCCTCTCAACATATTATTGTTATCTTTCATCCAAGCTGGTGGAGACCACGGACTGAAATAAAATTTGAAATTTTTGCCAATCATTTTTTGAGCCTCCTTAATCATCGGGATTTTATATTGCTCATCATGTTGGATATTGAAGGTTTTAAGCGCCTTGTCATTTTCTTCTACATAGGTATAACTTCCACTGCTGAAATCACTAGAATTCATGCTGGTTCTAATCAAGTTATACTGTAAGCCATTTTTGCCAAAATAGGCTTCTAAAAATTCTTTTTGCTTGTCTTGGGGCAATTTATAAAAGGTTTCTGCAGAAGCATCTGTAATGGCTCCACCAATTCCTGTGATTTTTTGGTACTTAAAATCTGGATCTACAAAAACACAAATATCTGTTTCCTTCGGCTGAGGAAAATTCTGAAAACTGCCTTTGCTGGGTACAAACTTTTCGGTTTGGTTTTTGGCAGTAGTATATATGGAAACGTCTTTAAGTGTTTTCTTTTGCTGTGCAAAACCTACACTAAATGCCAAGACAGACATGATTATTACTGCATTCCTTTTCATTTTTTTATTTTTAAAAAAATTAGAAAATATAGGTAGCTACTGCTCCCGCATCTAAAGATGTAGTTGCAATTTTTCCATTAATTTTAATATTGAATGTTTCTGGTGCGGCTCCATCATTTTCTACAATCAAAACAATTTTACCATCGGCTCTCTTGAAAGCTACGTTATTAAGGTTTCCTGATTGAGAACTTGCGATTCTTACAGAATTCTGTGAAACAAACTTAGAAGCATGAGCAATGATGTAATAGCCTACGTTTCTCTCGAAGCTTTCTGAAGAATTTATGGTAATTGCACCTTTACACATAGTACAACCACCTTCAGTATGAGGTTTAAACTGAGAATTATTGGCTAAATTCCATTCTAAAGCAATTTTACTCCAGTTTCTCATGGAACCTATAACCACATTTTTCAGGTGCCATTTTAAATCTCCACCAAAATCACCAGTAGAAGAAGTCCACTGTTCTGTAAAATATACATTTTTTGTAGGGAAAGTTGCTTTTATATCTCCAAGAGCTGTAATATAACCTCCATAAAGGTGAAATGCAGAACCATCAATAAACGGATTTGCCTCTTTATCTGACAAAACAGCAATTGGATAGTCTGGTCTATCACAATTATGGTCATAAGCTACAATTTTAGTAGAAATATTAGCAGCTTTAAAAGCTGGACCTAGATGTTTTTTTATAAATTCTGCTTGCTTTTCAGCAGTCATTATCATACTAGGATTATTACCACCATATAAAGGTTCGTTTTGTGGTGTAATGGCATCTATGGTAATGCCTTCATTTTTCATAGCGGTGATGTATTTCACAAAATATTGTGCATATACACCGAAATATTCTTCTTTTAGGCTTCCTCCTACAGAACTTCCGTTATCTTTCATCCAAAGTGGAGCAGACCAAGGAGTTGCCATAATCTTAATATTAGGATTTATCACAAGTATTTGTTTTAATAAATCTATCAATGGGCGGTCTTTTTCTAAACTGAATTTTGACAACGTAGGATCTGTTTCTCCTGCAGGAAGATCATTGTAAGAAAATACACTGCTATTAAGATCAGAAGCACCTATACTTAATCTAAGATAACTTATAGAAATAGAATTAGCGTTACTGCCAAAGAGTTCTTGTAAGAGTTCTTGTTTCCTAGCAGCAGTAAGACTATTAATAACTTCTACACTACCTCCTGTTAAAGTATAACCAAATCCGTCAACTGTTTGGTATGTTTGGCTTTCGTCTATCTGAATGTTTTGATAAGAATTAGAGTTCGCAGTAAAACCAAGAATAGTATTTTGTTTCTGAAGTTTTACGGATTGATCACCTTTTGTAAGCCACACTTCTACATCATTAGTAGGAGTAGGTTTGGGCGGTTCTGGCGTAGGTGAAGAAGTACTTCTAGAGCAATACGCCATTGTACTCATACTGGCAATCGCCCATATGAATAGATATGATTTTTTTAAAAACATGAATTTAAATTTTTATTGATATACTCTAATGTAATCTACTTCCATAGTTGCGTTAGTCACATTCGGATCTATGGTTCCCCCAAAATTACCTCCCATTGCTACATTCATAATGAAGAAGAAATTCTGATTAAAGGGTGAATTTGCACTATTATTATAAGTAAAGAACAATTGATTATCTACATAAATTTTTATGGTACTCGCATTCCATTCCATACTGTAAATGTGGAATTCTGTAGTTGCATTAGAAATCATTACGCTTGCTCCATCTGCATTTCCACCAGAACGACCGGGATAATGAAGAGTTCCAAAAATTCTATTTAATTGGTTTCCTACATGCTCCATAATGTCTATTTCTCCGCAAGCTGGCCAACCTACAGAATCGATATTATCTCCTAACATCCAAAGTGCAGGCCAAGTTCCGCCACCAGATGGGATTTTAGCTCTAATTTCTACTTTTCCATATTTCATAGAATATTTACCTTTAGAAAGTAGTCTTGCTGAGGTATAATTGTAACCTTGGTACGATTCTTTGATTAAATTAATTTTAAGAGTTCCGTTACTTACTACGGCATTTTGGGTTCTATTGGTATAATATTGTGCTTCGTTATTTCCCCAACCATTATTGTTTCCTAAATCATAGCCCCATTTAGAAGAATCTGGCGCTCCATCAACATTAAATTCATCAAAAAAAACTGCTTTTGGAATTACGTACACCGTTACTTTTGTGCTACCAGAAACAAATTTATCTCCATTATATGCCGAAACATAAACGGTATGTTCATTAGTCCCAGATTGCTTAAATGTATAGGTGAAGTTACCTGTGGTAGAGGTAAGGACTTCTCCATCTACTGACATTTTATATTCTTTGGCATTGTTTGCAGAAGCGGTAAAATTTACCACACCTGTTCCATCACCGTTTGGCATAGTAGCAGAAGAACCAACAACTACTTTATTGATTACTAAATTGGTAGGCGTAGTTACAACCGGATCTGATGAGCCTGAACTGCTGCCACCACAACTAAAAAAAAGAAATGAAAAAATGGAAATTATGAGTAAAAATTTATAATTTTTCATAGATATTCAATTGTTAAAAATCACAGAGTAATTAAACTCTGTGATTTTTGAAAGAAACTAATTGTTTTATAAAGCTGGAATTAACTTGATGTACCAAGCATTTCCAGTTTCGGTTCCTTGTACTCTTAGGTACATATAGTCTGGAGTAATCTGCATGATTTCGTATTCTTTTTTCAAAGATCCATAACCAATATAAGTATTATTGCCCTCTAGAACGATGCTTGTTCCAGTAGTAGGATTTTCTGCAGTTCCTACGATTCCCGAAGTTGAGTCCATAAATTTAAATACAGACGCACCACCTCCGTAACCATAACAACCTTCGTCACCTGAAGCAGGAATTCCTGTTACAGATGCTAAGCTACCTGTTTTAGTAAAAGCTCCATCTGGAGTAGAAAGTTGTAAAGAGAAATTAAACTTATCTATTTGTTTAAATGTAAATCTAGCAGTGTAGAAACAGTTACAACAAGCTACTTTTTCGTTTACAGCTGCTGCCCACCATTCTGGAGTTAAAGAAGTAGGAGACCATGGACCTACTCCAAAATGCCCTGCAACACTTTGATCTACTTTCCAAGTTTTAGAAGCGTTTCCAGTAAGATTTGTTACAATAGCAGGGTCTGCTTCATATACATATTTTACTGTAATATCTTTAGTTGCTACTGTAGAAGTTCCACCTTTACCATAGGCAATAACAGTAATTCTATAAGCTACTTCTCCATTCTCACTGAATTTTTTTACTACTTTCAAACCTTCAGGAGTATTAGGAACTGGAATAAGATCTAGATTATTATCTAATTTAGAAATTACTGAATATCCTATTTTATAAGCTAGCGCATTATTTGCTTTAGCTACAATATTTACTACACCAGAACCATCTCCGTATGGATTTGCGGTATTCTGACCAACTAAGGTAGTGGTAATAACCAAGTTACTAGGCTTGGTTAAGTCTCCCATTGTATATTCTTCTTCTTTACAAGCAGTAAAAATTGCTGCAAAAACGAAAAATAACCCTAATATAATTGAAATTTTCTTATTCATGATTTATATTAATTTGTTTGTCTTACGTTATCTATATAGATTACTTCTCCTACACCATCAGCTGAATCATTATATCTAAACACTAATTGTTTAAACTCTGTTCCTGCTGGAATTGTTCCTAGTGCACCGAAATCAAAAGTTAATTCTTCCCACTGATTTGCAACTGTAGTAGCAGCTTTAAGAACTTGATTAGAAATTCCTGTAGTAGCTTGCTCTAATTCTACATTTAATTTTTTACCTGCTTCTGTAGAGTAAACCATAACTTTGATTTTACCTCCATTGTCAATATTAATTGGCACTGAGTTAGGTGATGACATAGGTGTCCAAGTACCACTCCAAGTTGCTGCTCCAACGGTTTTGGTATATTGCCAAACTTTAGCAGAAGTATTGATTCCTCCTGGGAAAGGATTATTTACCACGCCTACATTTACTCCACCAAATGTTCCACCTATAGTGTAGTTTTGACCTGGAGTTTCATACGTAATAGGTAATGTATATGGATCAAAGATGGTAATACTAGTAGTGCTAGTAGTAAAAGCAGCACCTCCACTTAAAGCAACCACTTTGATGGTATAATCACCACCTCTTGCATAAGTATGTGATAAATCTTCAAAAGAATATTCTCCTGTAGCACTGTTTAAAGTACCTTGTACTTTGGTTCCCACTTCATTTGCAACATCTCCGAAATATACTAAGAAACCTCCTGCTGCATATTTTGCTTTAGCTCCTAAATTAAGAGTATATGCTGCTAAGTTAGAATTTAGAACTACATCAGTTGGCGCTACATAAGTAATGGTAAATGGATAGGTTTTTTTGGTTTGATTACCTGCCATATCATAAGTAGTAATACTTACAGTATAATTACCTTCTGGATATACATGAGTAACACTACTTCCTGGTAAAACTACAGCCGAAGCAGCTGCACCAGTTCCATGACCAAATTCTACTAAGAATTTTGCAACACCTTCACCAGTCGGTGTAATCTTTACTCTTCCTGAGTTATCTTTACTGATATCAATTACTTTATTAAGGTTATCAGAACTGATTGAAGTTAAATCAGGGGTATCATTGTTGATTCCTTCTATATCACAGCTTACCATAAAAAGCATTAGAAATAGTGAACCAATAAATATTTTAAAATTTCTCATAGTTATAATTTTAATAGCCAGGATTTTGAACGAGTTTAGTATTAATAAGCTCTGCATAAGGAATAGGGAAAATTTC
This sequence comes from Cloacibacterium sp. DMC96, assembly GCF_056313765.1. Lineage (NCBI taxonomy): Bacteria > Pseudomonadati > Bacteroidota > Flavobacteriia > Flavobacteriales > Weeksellaceae > Cloacibacterium > Cloacibacterium sp. DMC96. The sequence continues at coordinate 367,814 of NZ_JBQUZQ010000002.1, forward strand.
GTTTTTTCCTGCTTTAAATCCTCTGCTTGCTAATGCTGTAGCAGCATCTCCCCATCTTACTAAGTCAAAGAATCTATGACCTTCTCCTGCTAATTCTCTTCTTCTTTCTGCCTTAATTGCTGCCATAGAAACTGCAACTGGAGGTAAACCTACCCTTGCTCTTACTGCAGTAAGTAATGCTTGATCTCTTGCTCCTGTTCCACCTAGTGCTTCAGCTTCCATTAAGTAAGTATCTGCTAGTCTGATGATGTAAGTATCTTGTTGATAGTTTAATACAGCATCTCCTAATCCTGTGGTTACATCTGCCATTCTAGGAGTAAATTTATTCAAGAAATATCCTGTGTCTTTATAACCTGGAGCGTAATCTGCTTTACCTTCTGCTTTTAGCGTTTTAAGGTCTAAAACAGTTGCATCTAATCTTGGGTCATTTTTCATGAAGTCATAAAACTCTTGAGTAAATACACTAAAACTCCATCCTGATGGTAAATCTGGCGCACTATTGTCTTTTCTTACATAGTTTCTAGGTCCTACCATTACGTTTAGAGAGTTTCCTTCATCTTTTCCACTTCCCCAGATTCCCCAATAAGAGTTACCTTGATTAGTGTGTACAGCTTCCCAAATAGATTCTGAGTTAAATTTATTATTTACTACCCATAAATCTTTAAAATTGGTAAGTAATTTATACCCGAATTGGCTAGTTCCTCCTGGAGTTCCATTTACTTCAGCCAATTGCGCTGCAGCTAATGAGTTTTTACCTTCGTATAGATAAACTTTTCCTAGTAATGCTTTAGCAGCTCCTTTTGTTACTCTACCGTTTTCTGTAGCAGAGATAGTAGCTGGTAAATCTGTAATTGCTTCGGTTAAATCTTTTTCTATCTGAGCATAAACTTCTTCTGGTTTTGCTTGAGTAACATTATAGATCTCTGCAGGTACCACTGGTTCTGTAAAAAGAGGCACGTTCTTAAACATTCTTACTAAATTAAAATAGTATAATGCTCTAAGTGCTTTTGCTTCTGCTACGAATCTTTTCTTCACATTCGCATCCATTGTGGTAGATGGAACTTTCTGAAGAAGAATATTTGCTCTAAAAACTCCTTGGAAATGGTCATTCCAAAAACTTTGAGGAATAGTGTAACCATCTTGAGAATAGTTAGAGAAACTTTGGATACCTCTACCATCACTATCACCACCGCCTCCTGCAAAGTGGTCATCTGAACCAGCATTTAGCATAGCTATCATGTTTTCGAATCCCCCTGAGTTTTTCTTCATAATATCATAGGTAGCCACTAATCCAGAAAATGCTTCTGCTTCGTTTTTATAGTAATTACTCGTCAAAGCTTTTCCTTCTGCTGGAACAGTTAAAAAATCCTCAGAACAAGCAGCAAAAGATGCTGTAGCAGTCGCCAATATAATTAGATTTTTTATATTTAATTTCATAATATTAATTTTTTAGAATTGAACATTAAGCCCAAATAAAAATGTTCTAGGCTGTGGATAAAAACCTTTATCTATACCGAAAACACCTCCTCCAATTTCTGGATCGTATCCTGTATATTTAGTAAATGTAACTAAGTTAGATCCGGTAACATATAATCTTACTTTCTCTGCGCCGATGGTTTTAACCGCTTCACTTGGTATAGTATAACCTAGAGAAAGTAGCTTAAGTCTTAAATAATCTCCATTTTCTAAATAGAAATCAGACATTTTAGTAAAGTTACCGTTTTGGTCATCACTAGTCAGTCTAGGATAATCATTAGAAGTTCCTTCACCTGTCCATCTAGATAATGCTACTGACTGATAGTTAGCATTTCCTACGTCTAATCTTCTTAACCCTTGGAAAATTTTATTTCCTGCAGCTCCTTGGAACATCACACTGAAATCAAAATTCTTATAGTCAAGATTTAAAGTAGCTCCGAAAGTATACTTAGGTAATGAACCTCCTAATTTTACTACGTCTTTATCATCTATGGTTCCATCATTATTAGCATCTACCCATTTGAAATCTCCTGGTTGAGCTTTTGCTTGGATTAAACCTCCTGTAGCGTTTTTATAAGCATTCACTTCATCCCAATTTTGGAAAATTCCTGCTGTTTTAAGACCAAAGAAAGTACCATAAGCTTCTCCTTTCATTACTCTGGTAACTCCTCTATCCAATGATTGGAAAGAACCTAGTTCGAAATATTCTACATCACCAGTAGAAGTTACTTCGTTTCTAAGAGTGGTAAAGTTTCCATTGATAGAAAGATTAAAATCTCCAATTTTTTTCTTGTAACCAAGTTCAAATTCAAGACCTTCATTATCCATATCTGCTACGTTTGCATATGGGTTAGAAGAAACACCTACATATCCTGGGATTCTTACTTGACCTAAAATACCTTCTGTTCTTTTTTTGTAATATTCTGCTGTAAAGCTGAAATCATTAAATAATCTTGTTTCTACCCCTACGTTGGTCTGAATCGTTTCTTCCCAGTGTAAATCAGGGTTTTCTAGAGTATCTGGTGCACTACCTACAATAATAGCATTTCCTACATAATAGTTGTAACCACCACTTACTAGTGATTCATACATATTAGGAGCAAGAGTACCATCGTTACCATTTACCCCATAACCTGCTCTGAATTTTAAATTATTGATTACTTTAGAATTCCAGAAATCTTCCTTAGAAACTACCCAACCAGCAGAAACTGAAGGGAAAACACCATATTTTTTATTTGGTCCGAATAATGAAGAACCGTCTCTTCTTACGATACCTGTTAATAGATATTTTTCTTTATAGTCATAATTAATTCTTCCGAATAAAGAAGTTCTTTTCTTAGGTGTAAAATTGTAAGTATAACCGTCTTTTTCGGTATCAGGAACTTCCATATTAAATGTAGCTTCGTACCAGTTATTGGTAGGTAAATTAGTATGAACTACTCCTATAGAATTTCCAATACCGTATACATAAGCACCTTGACCTAATAATAGGTTTACACTATGTTCACCAAATTTCTTGTTATAAGTTAATGTATTTTCTACATTCCAGTCAAAACCTTGAGATGAATTTCTAGATAATGCATTTTTCCCTAAGTTATTAGTTGCTGCATTTAAATAATAAAGAGGGTTAAAGTTTTGGTCTCCCCAATAAGCTTTTTTCCCTCCAACTGTAGATCTAAATTTTAATCCTTCTAAAAGTTTTGCTTCTGCGTAAGCGTTTCCAATAAATACGTCTGACCAACCATAGTTTCCAAGTCTTGTTCTCATGTAAGCTACTGGGTTTACAATTTCTTGAGTAGAAATGAGTGACATACCATAAGGATTCCCGTTAGGATCTCTTACAATATAAGGAGAAGCATTATAAGGAGCCTGCATAAGTCTAATTGGATCCGTTTCAATCACTGGAATGGTAGGATCAAACATGATAGCATCACTTAGTACACCACCAAATTCGTTGTTTTCGTTTCCAATTCCTACGCTTTTTCTATATGTATAGAAGAAACTTTCACCTACGGTTAAGAAATCGTTTACCTTGTGATTAGAATTAATTCTAACAGTTTTCTTATTAAATTTAGAAATATCACTTGCTACGATACCTTCTTGGTCTAGTAAACCAAAAGATAAGAAATAGTCAGATTTTTCATTAGCACCACTAATACTTACCTCATGGTTATTACCCATTGCAGCTGTATTAAATACTTGTTTTTGCCAATCTGTTCCTACTCCTAAGATAGATAAATCTGGATAAACTACATTTCCTCCACCTGCAACTGTTCTTTCGTTAATAAGCGTTGCAAATTCTGTAGCGTTAAGAACTTTAATTACTTTAGAAGGAGACGAAGCACTTACAAAACCATTATAGTTAAGTGACATTTTGCCTTTTCTTCCTTTTTTAGTCGTGATGATTACTACACCTTTTGCTGCAGTAACCCCATAAATCGCAGCAGAAGCAGCGTCTTTTAACACCTCCATAGATTCTATATCTGCTTGGTTAATAGCAGCTACATCCTGTGGATTATCCATTTGTACTCCGTCTACTACAAATAAAGGATCGTTTGCCCCTGCAAAAGTAGTAATACCTCTTACTCTGATGGTAGCTACTGCACCAGGTGCTCCTGAATTACTTGCAATAGTAAGCCCTGACGTTCTACCTTGTAACATCTGACCTACACTACCATTTGGCACCTTTTCCAAGTCTTTAGATGTAACTTTGGAAATAGCCCCTGTTACTACGCTTTTTTTCTGCGTACCATAACCTACGTTTACCAAAACAACCTCTTCAATAGCTTTTTCTTTAAGAGAATCTCTTTTTTCTTGCCCCTGTAAAACAGCAGCCGAAAGAACCATTGAGAGACTGATTAAACTAACAATTTGTCTTTTCATACAATATAGTTTTTGTTTATATCTCAATTTGAGACAAAAAAGTTAATCGTTTTTTGGAAATAAAAAAAATTTCTTAAAAATATTTTAATTTTCCCTTTATTCATAGGGATTAGAAACTGGTCATTTTAGTTAAAAAAGGTGAATTTGTCCTATTTTGGTTTAACTATTTTTAACATTTTTTTAACCCTAGATTAACAAAATTGGATTTTTGGAAAAAAAACTAATCAAATTTCTGCCACAATCTTCTTCTTTAATTTTTAATTAAGTGTAAGTCAGTACATTACAATTATTGAAAAATAAAAAAACAGAGGGAATACAAATAATTTGTATTTTTTTAAATACACCCCTATGCAATTCATAGCATTATCAATTTTTATATAAAAAGATTAGAATAACACTCATAATAAAAAGGGGTGCAGCTTGTTAATTTATATTTAAAAAAAATGAATTTTCAATATGCTATAAAACAAAAAAGCCTTCTCAAAATGAGAAGGCTTTTTTATATTTTTTTCAGATTATTTCAATTGTATTTTTGCTACTATAGGAAAATGATCAGACGGATATTTATAGTCATAAAAGTCTGTAATCGTTCTGTATTTTAAAACTTTAGTATTGTTTTTTGAGCTAAAAATAAAATCTATTTGTTCGCTAGGTTTTTCATTGAATTTAAAACCATTCCAAGTTGCTTTTTCGGCGTAAGGTTTTGTAACGCTATTGCTTCTGGCTTCTTGTAAATTTTCAAAAAGCGGTTTCATCCATGAATCACTCTCTACAGAATTAAAATCACCTGTAAGAACTACAGGAACATTTCTTTTCTTCTGCAAAGTTTTAATTTTTTCGAGGATGATTTCTGCAGATTTCTGTCTCGCAATTATACCTACATGGTCAAAATGCGTATTCAGTACCCAAACTTTCTTTTTGGTTTTAATGTTTTCAAAAAGAGCATACGTAACGATTCTAGGATATGCTGCGTCCCATGATTTACCTGATTTTTCAGGATTTTCTGAAAGCCAAAATGTATTTTGTTCAAGAACTTTATACTTGTTTTTTAGATAAAAAATACATGAAAATTCAGCATGGGCTTCATCTGTTCTCGGTCTTCCTAAAAAACTATAGGCAGAATTATTTTCTAGCAAATAATCAATCTGTGGCTTCTGCGCTTCCTGTAGTCCTACAAAATCTGCTTCGTAATAAGAAATAAGGTCTTTTACTTTATCTTTTCTGATGTTCCAGTGATTTTCCCCATCATCTACACTTGCCAATCTGATGTTAAAACTCATCACATCAATGGTTTGGGAGAATAAAAACGATGCAAAAAGTATAAACAAAATGGTAGAAATGTTTTTTGTTTTCATATTTTAATTCTTGATGAAAATTATTTTAACTCGAACTGATATTTCTTGTTTTCTGTAGAAAGTTTAAAAGAATCTGTTCTAAATGGCGCTATAGGCAATCCTTTTTCGGTGAAAAGATTAATTTCTGAGTCATCTCCTTTCCAGCCATATCTTACAGCAACGGGATTGCTTACCTTTTCTGATGTAACTACAATTTTATTTTTCTTAATTTCTGCTTTTGCTGGATAGAATTTTTGGTCATTTCCTGCAATTTCAAAACCTTTTAAGATTTCATTATTTTTAGAAACTAATTTTTCTTTCGTATTGAAACTGATGGTAATTTTATTTCCTTTTACCGTTGATTTCTTATAAATTGGGCTTTTCAGACCATTATTTAATGCTAAATTAGCCAATCTTTCACCTACTGTTTTTTTATTTCTTGGGTGAATATCATTCGGATTTCCAACGTCGGTAGTTACTACCATTCCTGTGTTTTTCATTTTGGTAGTATTCAGTTGAGCATCTCGTACTTCACACCAATCGCAACCTTCATTACTGTCGCCTTTAGTGTTAAAAGTGGATAATTGAACGAAATAAAAAGGTAAGTTTTCTCCAAATTTCTGTCTCCAACTGTTAATCAATAGTGGGAAACTTTGGTTATATTCATAAGCTCTCTCTGCATTTGATTCTCCTTGATACCAAAGCATTCCAGAAATTCTAAAATCTTCTATCGGGTGAATCATGGCATTGTAAATCAAAGAAGGAAATTCATTTTGATTGATGGCTGCATAAATTTTTTCTACAGCAAATTTCCAATTTCCCGCCAATGGAATACTTTTTTGAGCGGTGACTAATTTCACCTCATCATCATTACTCCACAAACCACCGCCACCACCAGTGTCATTAACTTTTACTGCAATAATATTCTCTCCTTTCTTTAAAATTTCTTTCGGAATGGTATAAATTCTATCATCTGACCATTGTTTCATTTGTCCCACTAATTTTCCATTAAAATAAGTAAGGTCTTCGTCATCAATTTTTCCTAAATACAGCACTGCATTTCCGGCAAGGTCTTCGTCTGATAGAACAATGGTTTTTCTAACCCAAGCCACTCCGTCTAAACCTTCGAAACCTTGTTGTTCCCAAGCTTTTGGAACATATAAATCTTTTAAAGCAGAAGCGTTATAATCTGCACTCAAGAATTGTTCTTGATTAAAATCTGCAATTTTAGCATTCAATTTTTTCTCAAAAAAAGCAGTTTTAGCCTCGAAATTTTTTTGTTGAAGACTTTCTATGTCTATTTGTGGCATATTGGCAATCATTTCCTTAAAATAAGGAGATTGCTCGAATGCATTTTTAGGAATCCAAGCCTCGATTACAGTTCCGCCCCAAGAAGAATTAATGATTCCTATAGGAACTTGTCTCTCGTGATACATTTTTTTAGCAAAAAAATAGGCTACTGCAGAAAAATCTCCAATAGTAGAAGCATTCGCAACATTCCATTCTGTTTTTGCAAGGTTATTTTGAGGTAAAGAATTTATTTTTCTCTCAATTTTAATATGTCTAATGAGCGGAAATTCTTTTTGATTAAGCTCTTCTTTATAACCTTCAGAAGACGAAAGCGCCCACTCCATATTGCTTTGTCCACTACATAACCAAACATCTCCTACCAAAACATTTTTGAAAACAATTTCATTATTTCCTTTAATCGTCAATGTAAAAGGACCACCTTCTTTTTCTTGGTCTAAATCTACTTTCCAATTGCCATTTTGGTCAGCAACAGTGGATTTGGTTTGATTTTTAAAACTTACCGATACTTTTTCATGAGGTGATGCAAAACCCCAAACTGGAATTTTAGAATTTCTCTGCAACACCATATTATCTGAGAAAATATATGGTAAAGAAACATTTGCCATCAATAATTGAATGGTCAATAATAAGAATACGCTGATTGATTTTTTCATTTTAATTCCTTTAAGATTTATTTCTTATAAGGTTAATTTTTTAAGGATGTTATTTTTCCCAATTTACTCTTTTGGTTTGTACCTGAGCAGAATTGGCACCTATCATGATGTCAAATTCTCCTGATTCCCAATCGAAATTCAGTTCATCATCATAGAATTTTAAATCTTCTGGTGTAATGTTAAAAGAAATGGTTTTGCTTTCTCCTTTTTTCAAGAATATTTTTTGAAAACCTTTCAGTTCTTTTACAGGACGAACTATTTTTCCTACTAAATCTCTGATGTACAACTGAACCACTTCTTCTCCGTCATAATTTCCTGAATTGGTAAGCGTAACTGAAGCCGTCAAAGTTTGGTTGCCTTTCAGTTGAGTAGCACTTACGTTTACATCCGAATATTGAAATGTAGTATAACTCAAGCCAAATCCGAATGGATAAGCTGGGTCATTATCTAAGTCAATATACGCCGAAACATAGTTTCTGTCTGTATTATTTTTAGCAGGTCTTCCTGTATTATAATGATTGTAATAGATAGGAATTTGACCTTCATTTCTAGGAAAAGTCATCGGCAATTTACCTCCAGGATTTATTTTCCCGAAAAGTACATCTGCAATAGAATTTCCAGCTTCTGTACCTAACCACCAAGTGTAAACAATGGTAGGAATGTTTTCTGAAGCCCAATCAAAAACCAAAGGACGACCGGCATTAATCATTAAAATAATTGGTTTTCCTGTTTTGGCAATTTCTTTTAATAAATCTTCCTGAACTCCAGAAAAATGGATGTTGCTTCTGCTTTTTGCTTCGCCACTCATGGCGTGACCTTCGCCTAAAGTCATAATCACTACGTCTGCTTTCTTGGCAGTTTCTACCGCTTCTGCAAATAGAGATTTATCATTGTCATTTGCGTTACATCCTTTCGCATAAAGCAATTCTGAATTTTTATCCAATTGAGCTTTAATTCCATCAAATTGAGTGACAATTCTTTGGCTATCATCTGGAAAAGCGATAGACCAGAAGCCGTGATTTTCTACTGTAGCTTTCGCAAATGGCCCTATAATGGCCACTTTTTTAGTCGTAGGGGAAAGTGGTAATAATTGATTTTCATTTTTTAATAAAACGATACTTTTCGCACCAATTTCTCTTGCAAATTTTCTGTGTTCTGGATTATTGGCTTGTTCTTTTTCTCTCTTTTCATTAATGAAACGATAAGGGTCATCAAAAAGTCCAAGTTCATATTTTTTAGTCAAAATTCTACGAACTGCATCATCTACTAACTGAATATCTACTTTCCCTTCTTTTACCAATTCTGCTAAATGATTGGTATAAGAACGGCTTTCCATATCCATATCACTTCCCGCGATAATTGCTTTCAGAGCAGCATCTTTATTGTCTTTTGCAAAGCCATGAGGAATCATTTCGCCAATGCTTCCCCAGTCAGAAACCACAAATCCTTGGAAATTCCAAGCGCCTTTTAGCAAATCTCTTTGTAAATATTTACTACCAGTTGCAGGAATTCCATTGATATCATTAAAAGAATTCATAAAAGTAGCTACTCCCATATCAGAAATAGCTTTGAAAGGTGGCAAATACGTTTCGTGCAACTGTCTAAGGCTCATATCTACAGAATTGTAATCTCTTCCGCCAACAGCAGCTCCATAAGCTGCAAAATGTTTAGCACAAGCCATTATTGCATCTTTATTTCCTAAGCCATTTCCTTGGAAACCTTTTACTCTGGCTTTTCCTACTAATGTTCCTAAATAGGTATCTTCACCTGCTCCTTCCATTACGCGTCCCCATCTTGGATCTCTTCCTATATCTACCATTGGTGCAAAAGTCCAATGAATTCCATAGGCTGAAGCTTCAGTAGCTGCAATTCTAGCAGATTTTTCAATTAAATTCATATCCCAAGTAGCGGTTTCGCCTAATGGAATAGGAAAAGTAGTTCTAAAACCATGAATAACATCTTGCCCGAAAAGCAAAGGAATTTTAAGACGAGATTGCATGGCTTGGTCTTGCCAGTTTTTAGTGTTTTTAGTGCCTACAGCATTTAAAATAGAGCCTAGTTTCCCAGCGCGAACTTGACCTGCTTTGTCCGCATCTTTCGTAATAGGACCGGTTGCTGTAATATCATCATTGTATTGATTAAGCTGTCCTATTTTTTCTTCCAAAGTCATTTTCGCCATCAGCTCTGTAACTTTTTGGTCGATTGATTTCTGTGCAGAAACAGTTATTCCCAATCCTGCTAAAAAAATTGAAAGGAATATTTTTTTCATAAATTTTATATTTAAAAAGTGTAGGTAGCCACTGAATTAGATGGCAATGATGCTGCTACAGATTTACCATCAAAGTTAATATTAAAATTTTCAACTTCTGCTCCTTCATTTAAAACAATTAAAGCTATTTTGCCTTCTGGTGTTTTAAACGCTAATGTACTTAAATTTCCTAGTTGTGTAGAACCTATTCTTTGTGAATTTTGAGGTACAAATTTAGAAGCATGAGCAATGATGTAATACGCTACATTTTTAGTGTAAGATTCAGAAGAATTGATGGTAATTGCTCCTTTACATTGGGTACATCCACCTGGAGTAAAAGGTTGGAATTGTGCATCATTCGCTAAATTCCATTCTAATGCAATTTTGCTCCAATTTCTCATGGTTCCAATGATTACATTTTTGGTATGCCAAATAAAATCTCCAGCAAAAGTTCCTGTAGAACCCGTCCATTGTTCTGTGAAATACAGATTTTTATTTGGAAAAGCGTTTTTTACAACACCAAGAGCAGAAACATCTCCTGCATAAAGATGGAATGCAGATCCGTCTACATATTGTGCCGCTTCTGGATCTTGGAGAATTGTAATAGGATATTCGGGTTTATCACAATTATGGTCGTACAATACTATTTTTGTAGCAATATTGGCTGCTCTAAAAGCAGGACCTAAATTGTTTTTTATGAAATCTCTTTGTTGTTCTGCGGTCATATACATACTTGGGTTATTCCCAGGATGCAGTGGTTCGTTTTGAGGAGTAATGGCGTCAATGGTGATTCCATTTTTCTTCATTTCCTGAATATATTTCACAAAATATTCTGCATAAACTTGATAGTATTCTGTTTTCAGGCTTCCTCCAATGCTATTTCCGTTGTCCTTCATCCAAACTGGTGGTGACCAAGGTGCACCAATGATTTTAATATCTGGATTAATGGCTAAAATTTCTTTTAACATATCAATCACTGGTTGGTCTTTTGCTAAGCTGAATTCGCTCAGGTCTTCATCTGTTTGACCTGCGGGAACATCATCATAAGAAAAGACAGAACTGTTAAGATCTGATGCGCCAATGCTTAATCTAAGATAACTTACACCTATGGATTTTTCTGATTTTCCGAAAATATCTTGAAGTAGTTCTTTTTTCTTCGCTGGAGATAATTGATTGATTACCTCTACGCTTCCTCCGGTAAGAGTATACCCAAAACCATCTACGGTTTGGAATTTTTCTGAAGGATTGATGAGAATGTTTTGGAAATTATTTTGTGGATTATCAAAAACAAGATTGTTTTGTTTTTGAAGTTTTAAAGTTTCATCAGCATTAGTTTGCCAATATTCTATTGTTTGTGGAGCTTCTACTTTTGTAAAAGAATTACATGAGATAAGAGAAGCTATAGAGCCTAAAACTAAGGCGGGGATAATTTTTTTTAGAACCATAACATTTATTTTTAATATTCAAAAAAACTGCTGCACGATAATATGCGCAGCAATTTTTTTAGAATGAGGTTATATAAATTCTAATTTGATATAAGATTAATAACCAGGATTTTGAGTTAAATTAGGGTTATTATCAATCTGAGTTTGAGGGATTGGCCAAAGTAATTTTTGTTCTGTAATGTTAGCAGCATAACTTAGTGGGTTTCCGCTAGCATCTTTTCTGTTTTTAATAATTTCAACAGCTTTTCCTGTTCTCTTAAGGTCAAACCAACGTTGTCCTTCGAATGCTAATTCTAGTTTTCTTTCTTCTAGCACTTTGTTGATACCATCAGTTGCACCAGTAATTGTGATAGGAGCTAAATTAACTCTTGCTCTTACTTGGTTTACTAAAGCTGCAGCACCTGTGTAATCTCCTAATCTTACTTTAGCTTCAGCTCTTAGAAGAAGTAAATCTGCATATCTAAAGATGTAAACATTTTGGTTTCCGCTTTGCTCTCTTTGTTTCCAAGCAAATGGATAGCTAGAGCTGCTCCAATATTTATCTGACCAACCTACTGGTTCAAACTTAACTGTAGAAGCTTTTCTGATTGCATCTCCTTGAGCATCAAAAGATTTAATTAAATCATTAGATGGAGTATTGAATTTTTTCCAGTCTGTTCCGATGAACATGAAAGTTCCCCACCACCAAACACTGCTTCCATTTCCATTGATTTCGAAAATAGATTCTGCGTTTGCTTCGTGATTACTGTCAAATAAATGGTCGTAAGTTGGTAAAAGACTGTATCCTTGTGTCATTAATTGATCTGTATAAGATACCACTTTTGCAAAATCTGGACTTGGTTTAGTCGCATACACTTGAGCTAAAAGAGATAAAGCAGCACCTTTAGAAGCTCTATATTTATTAGAACTTGCAGGAAGGTTAGCCAAAGCTCCTTCTAAGTCAGCAATGATAAGAGTATATACTTCACTTACAGGCTTTCTTGCTGGATAAACTTGTGCATATACTTCTTCGAAATTTTCTGCAGTTACTCCGATTACTGCTTTAGTAACTAATGGTATGTCTCCCCAAAGTTGTACGGCGTGGAAATAGTAAAGTGCTCTCATTACAGCAGCTTCGGCTTTCATTTCGTTTCTTCTTTGAGTAGTAAGTGATGTATCTGGAATTTTATCTACATAGTTTAGTACTAAATTACAGTTATTGATACGTCCGTAAATGTAGTTCCAATCTCTACTAACATTAGTATTAGAAGATTGTATTCTGTATTCTGATTGCTGAGCATTCTGTGGGTTATCACCACCTTGGTAAGCGATATCTGTTTGTGCATCACCATTAAAGAAATAATCTAACTGCCAGTATTCATTACCTAAATCATTATAGATAGTATTCATTAAATCCTCAGCATCAGAAGCATTTTTAAAAGGCACTTCGCTGAATTCAACCGCTTTGTCTGTTATCGGTTCTGTATCTAAATAATCTGAACAAGAAACTGCTCCTAATGATAAGCCCGCTCCTAGTACTGAAAAATATATAATTTTATTTAGTTTCATAATATTAAATTATTAATGATTAAAAATTAGCTTTTAGTCCTACAACAAAAGTTTTTACTTGTGGGTAAGTACCGTAGTCAATACCTAAAACCCCATTTGTACCAGCAAAAGCATTTACTTCTGGATCAAATCCTGTATAGTCTGTAATGGTGTATAAATTTTGTCCTGTTACATATACATTTAATTTGCTTACTCCTTTAAATGGATTCTGGAAGTTATACCCTAATGTTACGCTTTTCAGCTTAATGTATGAACCATCTTCTACAAATCTGTCTGAGATTTTATCTACATCGGTAGATCCCGCTTTAGGTACGTTGGTTATTTGCCCTGGAGTAGTCCATCTATCTAATACTACAGTAGATTGGTTTTTGAAGTCATTCATTAACTCTAATTCAAATCTTGAAGCATTATAAATATCATTTCCTACAGAACCTGTAATTAATGCGTCTAAATACCAGTTTTTATAAGTAAAATTATTAGTAAAACCGAAAGTAAAATCTGGGTTTGGATTACCAATAAATGTTCTATCTCCTGAGTCTGTGATTTGTCCATCTCCATTTAAATCAGCATACATTATTTTACCATCTTGAGGATTTACACCCATCATTTTATATCCGTAGAATGCACTTAGAGGCTGTCCTTGTGTAAATCTTACGATCTTGTTACCAATTCCTTCAATTGGAACTTCATCTTTGATAGGCATGTAATAGAGTGCATTAATTTTACTCTTGTTAAATGAAATATTAAAATTAGTATTCCAATTAAAATTATCATTTTTAACATTAACTGTATTAAGTGTAAACTCTACCCCTTTGTTTTCCATTGAACCAACGTTTCTCAATATGTTACCTACAGTAGGTCCCATTTCAATTGGCATAATTAAATCATCCGTTGTTCTTTTATAGAAATCTGCAGTTAATTTAATTCTATTTTTCACAAAAGCTAAATCTACCCCGAAGTTGGTATCTGTAGTAACTTCCCAGCCTATGTCACTTCCCCATTGGTAGAATTTATAAGTACCATCAGGTCCGTTATTGGTAAGTCTATGTAAAATAAAGTGTGAGTATGGAGGAATACCTGATGCATTACCTGTTTTACCCCAACCTCCTCTAATTTTTAATTCTGAGATTGTAGAATTGTCTTTTAAGAAGTCTTCATTAGAAATGTTCCATGATGCTGATACTCCCGGGAAGAAGCCCCATTTTTTTCCTGGCGCTAATGCAGAACTTCCGTTATAACGGAAAACCCCCATTAAAGTATACTTATTATCATAAGTGTATACTGCTCTACCAAAATATGATAATTCTTTTAAAACTTCTTCTCTAAAAGTAGGAGTTTTGTTTCCTGATGCTAGGTCATAATTAAATTCTCTTACGTCTTCTGCGAAACCTTGTCCCCAATAGCTATCTAATTTAGTGTTTCTCTCATGTATTTGAAAACCTCCTAATAATCCTAAATCGTGAGCACCTGTTTTTAAAGTATAGTTTAAAGTGTTCTCAATGTTTAAATCTTGATACTTGTTAGTGTCTTGTTGTCCAAAACCATGATTGGTTCTACCATCTGAAGATCTATAAGAATCTCTAAAGAAATTATATTCGCTATCAATATAATCAAAAGAAACACTTGGTTTATAAACTAAGTTTTTAAGTAAGTTAACTTCAAAACCTAAGTTGGATAAAAATCTGTGAGTAATGGTGTTTTCAAGATCTCTATATTGGAAAGAGACTGGGTTTTCCCAACCTGCAGTAAAAGGATTTGGTGCAAATTGACCTGGTTTATAACCATCTTTAACGGTTCCATCATTATTATAAACAACTTGATCACCTGGAACAAAGTTAATTTGATCTCCATAAGCTGGCATAAAAGTAGGAGTGGTCAAAGCTGCTAAAATAACACCTCCTCTTGCTCCTTGTCTGTTATCTGCAGTATTATTTTGCTTGGTGTGCATGTAATTTAAACTTGCATTTACCTTAAGCCAATCTGTTATTTTTGAATCTAAATTAACTTTTGCGGACATTCTGTCAAATCTAGAAGGAGCAACAATACCGTCTATTCCTTGGTAACCTAAAGCAGTGTAAGCCTTAGTGTTTTCATTACCGAAAGAATAATTTACATTATAATTTTGATCAACTCCAGTTCTATAAACTTCTTTTTTCCAATCTGTACTAATTCCTGCATATCTTGGATTGTTTACTGTGCTCAAATAATCATCTCCTCCATTTGCATTAATGTCTGCCATTAATGCTTTATATTGGTCTAAATTAAGTACATCTACATTATTAACAATTTTAGAAATACCCCAATAAGTATTAAAATTAAGTTGAGGCTTATTCGCTTTTCCTCTTTTTGTAGTTATAATTACAACTCCCGCAGAACCATTAATACCATAAATCGCCGCTGATGTTGCATCTTTCAAAATCGTCATATCTACGATATCATCTGGATTTACACCTGTAATATCATTAGTCTGAATACCATCTACTACATATAATGGATTTACCCCTGAAGAAATAGAGTTATTCCCTCTAATTTTAATGTTTAAAGCCTGCCCTGGTTTACCCGAGTTTTGTACTACACTTACACCCGCTGCTGTACCTTGCAAAGCTTGTGTCACGTTATAAATTGGTCTGTCTTCAAAAACATCTGCTTTAATGTTTTCAATTGCACTGGTTGCATTTTTCTTTTTTACAGAACCGTAACCAATTAGAACTACCTCATCAATTTTCTTCTCTTTAATCGCTGAAGAATCACTTTTAATTTGAGCCTGAAAACTTGAGGTGAAATAAAGAACTGCTATCAGTCCTAACCCTTTTTTAATATTCATGTTCATAATATATTTTTTTATCTCATTTTGAGACAATAAATTTAAATGAATTTAGTTAAGAAAAAAAAAAAATTCTGAATAATTTTAATTTTTCGTTTATTTGAGGTACTTTTGAGGAGGTCAAAAACCTATTTAAGGAGAAAAAACTCTTATTTTTTCAAAAAAATTTTAACTAAAAAATGGCTCAACTTTTAACATTATGTTAATAAACAAGAAAAATAAATCGCTTAATGTTAACTTAATGTTAAGTTTTATAGTCTTTTCTATGCTCCTTAACTCTATGAGCATTATCATACTACAACTCTCTCAAAACGCTCAGCATACTTATACAGGATTAGGAATTTTAGAATTTTTCAAAGATATTCCCATCGCTTTAGTTTCTATTTTTTTGGTAGACTACATTAAAAAAAAGAGTTACTACCTTTCATTAGCTTTTGCATTATTTATTTGTACCGTCTGTAGTTTTAGCATCCCATTTCTCACAGAATTTTGGTTTTTAAAAATCTGGTTTATTCTTATCGGAATTTCATTTTCTATTGGCAAAATATGTGTGTTTAGCATCATCAAAAACACAACGGATACTGAAAAAGAATTCTCTATCACCATGAGCAGAACAGAAGCTGCGTTTATGCTCGGAATTTTCATTGTAAACATGGAGTTTGCGCTTATTCTGAGCAGTGACTATCAAGAATTTTGGAGATTTGGATTTTGGTTGGTAGGATTTATTTCGTTGTGGACAGCTATACAAATTATAAGACATCACCACACTCATAAAAATATTGAACCAGCCCCCGTAAAAAAATCAAAAATTGACTTTACAATTTTACTGAACAAAAGTTCACTATTGTTTTTGGCTATTATATCACTCATTATTTTTGCTGAACAAATATTCAACTCGTGGCTTCCCACTTTTTATAAAAAATCCCTCAATTCTTCTTCTTTTTTTGCGCTTCAATCTTCTGCATTACTGGCATTCTTCTCATTTTTAGGGAGAATAATCGCATCTAAGCTCATTCATAGATTTAGTCCCATGAAAATCTTTTACACCAGCTTAATTTCCGGGATTATTCTCATTAGCTCAGCATTTTTTATAGGGCAAGAAAGCGATTTAAAAATAAAGATATTAATGTTTATTTTTCCACTGATTGGCTTTTTTATTGCGCCACTTTACCCTATGCTAAACTCTAAGTTCCTAGGCAACTACCCCGAGAAAAAAATAAGCAGAATGGTTTCCTTCATCATTTTGTTCACTTCTTTAGGCGGTTCTATAGGCTCTATAAGCACTGCATATATTTTTCAAAAAAATTTAGCAAATTATTACTTGTTATTTGCTTCAATTCCCTTAATTTTGATACTGATACTTTCTTCTTTATTTTCCATCAAAGAAAGAATGTCTATAAATAAAAATGATCATGAAACTTGACGACTCTAAAAATAAGATGACCCTACAAGAATTGATTGATACCAAAAACTTTATAAATCAATTATCTGTAGACTGTGCAATCTTTGGCTTTCACGACAATTCTTTAAAAATTTTATTGCTTAAATATCACGAGCTCAATCTTTGGGCGATTCCTGGAGGTTTTATCTTCGAAGATGAACATCTAGATGATGCTGCACACAGAATTTTATATGAAAGAACTCATTTAGAAGACGTGTATTTGCAACAGTTCTATGCATTCGGTGGAATAGACAGAACCGAAAAAAACAATCCGCACCGTCAATTATTAGCTAACAAAGGAATAGAAACAGATAAAGACCACTGGATTAATAAGCGATTTGTAACTGTAGGCTATTATGCATTGATAGACTACACCTTATCTCATACCTTCCCAGATGCGTTCAATGAAACTTGCGCTTGGTTTGATGTACATGATTTACCAGAGATGGCTTTTGACCATAAAGAAATCATCGAAAAAGGATTAGAACACCTTAGAAAAACGCTAGATTATGACATTGTAGGAAGCAATCTGCTGCCAGAAAAATTCACCATGAAAGATTTGCAAAATCTGTATGAAGCCATCTTGGGAGAAAAATTCAGAAGAAACAACTTTCAGCGTAAAATGCTCAGTTTAAATATCTTAGACAGACACGAAAAACTTTTTAGCGGTTCTGCAAATAAGGCGCCTTATCTTTATTCTTTTAAGAAAAATAAATTGAGACTTAAGTTTTGAGGGAAAACATTTTGTAAAAAAATTCTCACATTAAAGTAAAGCCATTTTTTAATGGCTTTTTTATTTATTTTTACTAAAAATTTTAACCATGAAAAATCTATTCTTTTTACTGCTATCATTATTTTATTATCCTCAATGTACAATTAAAGATTTGAATCTTAATTTAATGCACATGAATGAAGAATATTTGAACAATTTTATTTATAGTGACTTAAGAGTTACTGAAATAAGAAATAGTGATAAGTATTTTCATGTTGAGCGTGATGAATTTATTGATTACTTAAATGAGCCTCACAAAGTAAAAAACACGGACTTTACATTTAGATTAGAAAAGTGCTTAACTAATAAATCAAAACTTGCTGATTATACTGTAAGTTTTATAGATGGAAGAATATATAAAATTAGAATAAAAGTTATATACGATTTGAATGAAGTAAAAAACATAGAAAATGATTATATAAAAATTAAAAGTATCATTACAAATACCTATAAAATAAATAGAGGTATGGAGACTATGTCATACAGATTTTCAGGAAACCAAAGTAGAGTGACTGGAAAATTTGAAAGTTTTGATTATAAAATAAATATACCACTAAAAATTTTAGAAGATGGAAACCGTATTTGGAAAGTAAATGATGTATCTATCTCAAAAAATAAAAATTATGAAGTAGATTTTAAAAATATGGTACATACAGATAATTTATTGAATTATGAAATGGAAATTAAATTTACCAATTTATTTGACACTCCACTAGACAATAGAGGCTATTAAAATTAATATTTTAGAAAATCTGAAAAATAAAGAAAAAGTAATAAAAGACTCAGTAATTATATTATAAAAATCCTTACTAATTATCTCAAATTTACTTGAATAAAATAAAAAAGCCTTCTCAAAAGAGAAGGCTTCTTAATGTACCCCAGACGGGACTTGAACCCGTACGTCCTTGCGGACACAGGATTTTAAGTCCTGCGTGTCTACCAGTTCCACCACCAGGGCAAAATGGAGAGCGAAAAACGGGATTCGAACCCGCGACCCCAACCTTGGCAAGGTTGTGCTCTACCAGCTGAGCTATTTTCGCATTTCTATTTCGTGTGCGGATGAAGGGACTCGAACCCCCACGCCTCACGGCACCAGATCCTAAGTCTGGCGTGGCTACCAATTACACCACATCCGCTAGTATTTAAAGAACTTTGTTCGTTTTTTGTGAGTGCAAATATAGAAACTTTTTCCTAATCTTCACAACTTTTTTTTGAAAAATTTTATTTTTTGAAAAAAAAACTTAGAAATTAGATTTTTGTTTCTCTTTTTATTACTTTTACAACTTTAAGATTAATAGATATGGAATTACAAGGAACGGTTAAGAAAATATTTGATACCCAGACTTTTGCAAGCGGTTTTCAAAAAAGAGAAATGGTTTTATTGACTCAGGAACAATATCCTCAGCCTATTTCAATAGAATTTTTATCAGATAAAATTAATTTATTAGATAATGTTTCTGAAGGCGAAACTGTAAAATTAGGAATCAATATTAGAGGTAGAGAGTGGACTAACCCACAAGGTGAAGTAAAATATTTCAACTCTATTACCGCTTGGAGATTAGAAAAAGTAGCAGATAATGGTGCACAACCTACTTATGCTGCTCCATCTGCAGCGGCTACTCCAGCTACTACTAATGAAAATCCTTTCGCAGACGAAGGTGATGACGATTTACCTTTCTAAAATAATAGAAATTTTATACATTTTAAATCCTACTTTAATAAGTGGGATTTCGTTTTTAGAATAAGATATGTTTCTACTAGATTCCGAAGAAATTGCTTTCCCAGACCCTGCTTTGTATGATTTTGAAGGAGGATTACTGGCAATGGGCGGAGATTTATCTCCAGAAAGAATCTGGTTTGCTTATCAGAACGGGATTTTCCCATGGTTTAATCCCGAAGACGATATTTTATGGTGGTGTCCCGATCCTAGATTCGTATTGTTTCCTGAAGATTTGAAAATTTCTAAATCCATGAAGAAAATTCTGCGAGAAGGAAAATTTACTTTTACCGAAAATAAATGTTTCGAAGAAGTGATGAAAAATTGCCAAGCCGCAGAAAGAAAAGGTCAAGATGGAACATGGATTACAGATGAGATGATAAAATCTTACAGCACTCTTCACCGATTTGGAAAAGTAAAAAGCATAGAAGTTTGGGAAAATGATGAATTGGTGGGAGGTTTATATGGTGTAGATTTAGGTCATATCTTCTGTGGAGAAAGTATGTTTGCCAAAGTGAGCAATGCAAGTAAAGCGGGTTTTATTTATTTTGTAGAAAAATATAAAAATCAGTATCAGCTGATTGATTGCCAAGTTTACACTGAACATTTAGCTTCTTTAGGCGCTAAAGAAATCCCTAAAAGGGAGTTTCTGAAAATTTTAAAACAAAATTTCTCAGACGAGAACGTAAATTAATAAAGAAATTGCGCCCCGAGTTGAGCGGAGCTCTTTTTAAAATTAACAAATTTTAAAAAAGCGAGAGCGGAACGAGGAAATTGGCGCCCAAAAAATTAAAAAAATATGAACCCTGAAAAAGAAAAATGGATTTTATTGGTATTGCTCTCTCTGATTTGGGGCTCTTCATTTATTTTGATAAAAAAATCGCTGGAACATTTTAACCCTTATCAAGTAGGAGCGCTCAGAGTTCTTATTTCTGGAGTTTTACTCTCGCCGATTGCTTTATTGAACATCAAAAAGTTTCCTAAATCACATCTAAAATGGTTGATTATAGCCGCGCTTTGTGGAAATTTTATTCCCATGTTCTTATTCCCTATTGCGGAAACCAAAGTCAGCAGCAGTATTGCCGGAATTATCAATTCTACGATGCCACTTTTTGTGATTATAGTAGGTGCTGCATTTTGGAAAACCAAAACCACTCCTCGACAAATTTTGGGAATTGTCATCAGTTTTTTTGGAGTGATTTTATTGATGAATTCGGGACATGATAATAATACAGAACACTTATTTTACATAGGATTATTACTTTTTGCAGCTTTCTTGTACGCTGTAAGCGTAACTACAGTTGGCGCAAAACTCACGCATATTCCTGCAAAACTTCTGTCCTCATTTGTATTTTTCTACGTCTTGTTTTTACCGTCTTTATTGGCTTTATATTTCTCAAATTTCTTTCACGAGTTTTCTTTTACAAGAGAAAATATGATAGGATTAGGATTTGTAGCGACTTTATCCATCTTCGGAACTGGATTGGCTATGATGTTGCAGTATCGATTAATGAGTGTTTCTAATCCGCTATTTGCGTCTACCGTAACTTTATTAATGCCAATTGTAGCGGTAGCTTGGGGAATAATCGACGGAGAAAGTTTTACTTTTTTACAAGGAATAGGCGGTGCAATTATTCTGGGAGGATTAATTTTTCTAAGAAAGAAAAAAAGCTAGCATTTTTACATAAAAAAACTGCATAACCCCTTAGGAAGCAATGCAGTTTGAAATAAATCTAATAAAAAGTAAAAATGAAAGGTGACAAAGATAAAATTTTTTTTCAATAAAATTCAAAAATGTTTGAAAATTTTTTATGATTTCCGTCATTTAGCTGATTGATAAGAATTAATTACCTTTGCAACATGTTAATTTCTGAATACATATCCAAAGATTTTCCCGCTTTTGAAGTTGATTCATCAGCAGAAGAAGCACTAGAAATAGCCTCTGAATTTGGTTTTACCCATGTTTTTGTACAAAAAAACAATCTTTTTTTGGGAGGAATCTGCAAAGAATTTTTGGAAGAAAATCCAGATAAAAATTTAGAAGAACTTCTTATTCACATCGAACGTTTTGCCATTTTAGAAGGCGGAACCGTATTAGACACTGTAAAATTATTCTATACTTTTAACGCTAATATTATTCCTATCATCAATAAAAATGAAGAATATTTAGGATACATTGCTTACGATGATGTTTTTAATGAACTGTCGAAATATCCTTTATTTTCTGAAAACGGAGCGGTTTTAACGGTAGAAACCACCTTAAAATCGTTTTCGATGACTGAAATTGCCAAAATTGTAGAAAGCAACAATTCTAAATTTTACGGAGCATTCATCAGTCATGTAAATGATGATGTAATACAAGTTACCATGAAAATTAATCATGATAATTTAAGTTCTATAGACGAAACCTTCGACCGATTTGGTTATCACGTAGTTCATAAATTTTATAACGACGAAAAAGAAGAACTCATCAAAGACCGATATCAATATTTTCAAAAATATTTAGAATTTTAATGTATTTTTGATTTTATAAAAAGATTTATTTTGAAAGCTGCCATTTATTCACAGAAAAAAGACTTAGATACATTTTTATACTTAAGTAAGTTTATATCAGAACTTAACAAAAGAGGTGTAAAAGCTATTATATATGAACAGCTCTTCAAAGATTTAGAATTTTCTAAAGAGTTTTCCACTTTTTCTAACTACGAAGATGTAAAACAAGAAAAAATAGATTTTTTCTTCAGTTTTGGTGGAGACGGAACCATTCTAAATGCCTTAAATTTTATCAAAGAATTAGAAATTCCTATCATCGGTGTAAACACGGGTAGATTAGGGTTTTTGGCAAGTTTTTCTAAAGAAGAAATCTTCAGTCACATAGACGAAATCATCACCAAAGAAATGAATTTGAGCAAAAGAAGCGTTTTGCACGTTACTTCTTCTGGTACTCCTATCGACTTTCCGTATGCACTAAATGATTTGAGCGTTTCTAGAAACGAAACCACTTCTATGATTACCATAGAAACGCACATTAATGAGCAATTTCTTACGTATTATTGGGGAGATGGTTTAATTATTTCTACACCTACTGGTTCTACCGCATACTCACTGAGTTGTGGTGGCCCTATTATTTCACCAGGAAACGGAATTCTTTCGCTTACGCCAATTGCGCCTCACAACCTTAACGTGAGACCAATTGTTTTAAGAGACGATATAGAAATTACCTTAAAAGTAGAAAGCAGAGTTCCACAATATTCTCTTTCTCTAGATTCTAGACTCTATCACATGAAAAATGATGATGTGATTACAGTAAAAAAAGCCGACTTCCAACTGATCTTAATGCACCCAAAAGACTTGAGCTTTTTCAAAACTTTAAGGCAGAAATTGCTGTGGGGCAAAGACAAAAGAAATTAGTATTAATAGCATAAAATTCACTAAATTTACATTTCGAAATTTACATTTAACAATCAATAATAAAACAAAAGAAAATGAGCAGAAAATTTCCGGCAGGTGTTGCCACAGGTTCATTAGTATCAGAAATTTTTGCACACGCAAAAGAAAATAATTACGCACTTCCTGCAGTAAACGTAGTAGGTTCTAGTAACATAAACGCTACTATGGAAACAGCAGTTAAATTAAACGCTCCAGTAATTATTCAGTTTTCAAACGGAGGAGCTGCATTTAACGCAGGAAAAAGCCTTAGTACTGAAAATCAAAAATCTGCAATCCTAGGAGGAATTGCAGGAGCTAGACATATTCATACCCTTGCAGAAGCTTATGGAGCTACCGTAATTCTTCACACAGACCACTGTGCTAAAAAATTACTTCCTTGGATTGATGGATTATTAGACGCAAGCGAAGAGCACTACAAAGCTTTTGGTAAGTCATTATTCTCTTCTCACATGCTAGATTTATCAGAAGAACCAATTGAAGAAAATTTAGACATTTCTACTAAATATTTCGAAAGAATGGCTAAAATGGGCATGACTCTAGAAATAGAATTGGGTGTAACTGGTGGCGAAGAAGATGGTGTAGATAACTCAGATGTAGATTCTTCTAAATTATATACTCAGCCAGACGAAGTAGCTTACGCTTACGAAAGATTAAAAGCGATTTCTCCAGAATTTACCATTGCTGCAGCTTTTGGTAACGTTCACGGTGTTTACAAACCAGGAAACGTAAAATTAACTCCGAAAATCTTAGACAATTCTCAAAAATATGTACAAGAAAAATTCGGAACTTCTGAAAAACCAGTAAATTTCGTATTCCACGGTGGTTCTGGTTCTACATTAGAAGAAATTAGAGAAGCGATTTCTTATGGTGTTATCAAAATGAACATCGATACAGACCTTCAGTTTGCTTACACAGAGGGAATTAGAGATTACATGAATTCTAATATTGAGTATTTAAGAACTCAAATTGGTAATCCAGAAGGTGAAGAAAAACCAAACAAAAAATTCTATGACCCAAGAGTTTGGATTAGAAAAGGAGAAGAAACTTTCGTAAATAGATTGGTAAAAGCCTTTGAAGATTTAAATAACGTAAATACATTAGGCTAAAATCAAAGATTTCACTAAATTCGAAACCTCAATTTTAACCTTAAATAAATAACTATGGCTTTTGATTGGTTTAAAAGAAAGAAAAAAAATATTACCACAGGAACCGAAGAGAAAAAAGACGTTCCAAAAGGTCTTTGGCATCAAACTCCTTCTGGTAAGATTGTAGAACATGACGAGCTTAAGAGAAATAATTACGTTTCTCCAGAAGACGGTTTCCACGTGAGAATAGGAAGCGCAGAGTTCTACGATATACTTTTTGACGAAGGGAAATTCACAGAATTACATCCCGATGTAGAAAGTGTAGATATGCTTAAATTTAAAGATACAAAAGCATATACAGACCGATTAAAAGAAGTAAAATCTAAAACAAAACTTAAAGATTCCATCAGAAATGCAAGAGGAAGCGTAAATGGTGTAGACATGGTGATTTCTTGTATGGATTTTGCGTTTATCGGGGGTTCACTTGGCTCTGTAATGGGCGAAAAAATCAGAAGAGCTGTAGATTATTGTATAGAACATCAACTTCCTTACATGATTATCTGCCAATCTGGTGGTGCTAGAATGCAAGAAGCGGCTTATTCTCTTATGCAATTAGCAAAAGTACAGTCTAAGTTGGCTCAACTTTCTGATAAGAAATTGCCTTACATTGCTTATTTATGCGACCCAACTTTTGGTGGAATTACCGCATCTTTTGCAATGACTGCTGATGTAATCATGGCAGAACCTGGCGCTTTAATTGGTTTTGCAGGTCCTAGAGTAATTAGAGAAACCATTGGTAGAGATTTACCAGAAGGTTTCCAAACATCTGAATTTATTCAGGAAAAAGGATTTGTAGATTTTATTGTAAAAAGAACTGAAATTAAAGAAACGGTTTCTAAAACAGTGAAACTATTGATGAATAAATAGAATATTTATTCTCTGAGATAATTTTAAATCGTAAAACTTAATTGTTTTACGATTTTTATTTGAAACATTTTCAAAAAAACACTTACTAATCTTAGAAAAACCCCTTAGAATGACACCTAAACTTGTTTTTAATGTCTTAAAAAGCTTAAGTTTAAAAAACCTTTTGAAATTATTTTTCATCGGGTTTAGTCATCCTATTTTTTCTGTTCTTACTTTTTTTGCAACCTATAAAACGTACAAAATTTCTGAAAAATTATTTCCAAAAACACATGGTTTACACGGTGCAGGAAATGCTTTCAGACACGCACTTTGGAACAGTTTGATTATGATGTATTGCTGCAAGGTTTCTTCCCCGAAAAAAGCGCTAATTTGGACTGAAAAAATCACGCAAATGCACGAAGATTTATTTCCCAATGAGCCTCTACAACGAAAAATGGATTTGCATAATAATAAAGTGGGGCGTGATTATTTTATGCAATTATTGCCTACGATTCACAGACAGTTTTTTGAAACCAGTTTTTTCATAGAGCAACTGCTGGCATTAACTCAGGAGATTAAAACTGTAAAAAGTGTAGACGAAACTTTCGGTTTTGAACTGATTATGATAGACGAAAAAAGAGAAACTTTAGCATAAGTTTCTCTTTTGTTTTATTGGGTTAAAGAATAAAATTACATGAATTTTTCTCCTTTTTTAAAGTTTTTCAAATCTAAAACGTAGTCTTTAATCAACTGGTCATTACTAATTGGGCAAATCAGAAGAGCTTTTTCAGTATCTACCACAATATAGTTTTCTAAACCATCTATAATAGCTGCTTTATTGTTGTTTCTAAGTCTGATGATGTTTCCTTTAGAATTATAGGTAAGAACGTGCTTAGATTTAACCGCATTATTGTTCTCATCTTTTTCTGCGTTTTCGTAGACAGAAGTCCAAGTTCCCAAATCACTCCAACCTAAATCTGCTGGAATTACGTATACGTTTTTCGCTTTTTCTAAAATTCCATTGTCTATAGAAATCTTTTCTACTTTTGGATAAATAGTTTCTATACAAACAGATTCTTTATCATTATTATATTCACATGTGTCAAATTCATGCGTCATTTCTGGTAAAAACTCTTGAAACGCTTTATGAATTGATTTAACATTCCATACAAAAATTCCTGCATTCCAAAGGAAATCTCCACTTTCTAAAAAAGCTTTAGCAATTTCTAAACTAGGTTTTTCGGTAAAAGTTTTTACTTTAAAAACTTCTTCCTCTTTTTTCTCAATAAATTGTATGTAACCATATCCAGTATCAGGACGAGTTGGCGTAATTCCTAGCGTGATAAGATACTCATGCTTACTTGCCAAATCAAAGGCTAATTCTACTTTTTCTAAAAAGGTTTTCTCCTTAATAATTAAATGGTCTGCTGGTAAAACAATTACGTTTGCATCAGGATCTCTATCTGCAATTTTATTGACCATGTAAATATTACACGCTGCTGTGTTTTTCATTACAGGTTCGCCAACAATATTTTCTAGAGGAATCTCAGGCAACTGATGATGAGATAATTCTACGTACTCTTGGTTGGTGATTACGTATATGTTTTCAGTAGGAACTATTTGCTTAATTCGATCAAAAGTTTGCTGAATCATGGTTCTTCCCGTTCCTAAAATATCTTGAAACTGCTTCGGAAATTTCTGAGTAGACATTGGCCAAAATCTGCTACCAATTCCACCTGCCATAATGACGCAGTAGTTATTATTTTTCATAATGATTATCCATTTTTTTCACCCGAGCTAATGTATTTACCTTATATTTTAGCCCAGATTTTAAATTACGGCAAAGATAGCGCTTTTTTGTTGTTTCTTCAATTACGAAAACTTTATTTTTAAGGACAAAAACATCCCCAACGATAAGGTTTTCTAGATATAATAACTCATCTTCCTCTGGTACATGAAAATACTTCACTAAGTCTGGGGAAGCCATAAAATTGGCTTTCGGAGATTTTGAAAATTTCTGAATGATGGGACGTAACTCTTCTGCATAAACGGTCAAACTTTCTAGCAACATTTCTCTAAAAGTTTGCTTCCATTCTGCACCATGAGGCGAAATTCTTCTACCATATTTTTCAAAAGCAATCAAATGCGCCAATTCATGCGTAAGCACAAAGAAAAACAATTGCGGTTCTAGTGTTCCATTAACGGTAATTTGGTGAGATTTATCGGGCAATTTTCGGTAATCTCCCAGTTTGCTGTTTCTGTTTTTGGTAATTTTAAGATGACAAGGATAACTCCCAAACCAAATTTTGAGATAAGGAAGCGCGTTCTCTGGTAAAAATTTTTCTAAAACGGAAACAGACATTTAGTTCGAGTGAATTTTTTCAAATCAATTCGTTTCGCTGTGAATTTCTTTGAGTGAATTTTTACAAATATATACATTAAAAAAATTCGACATTCACTTTTCTAAAGGAAAATATTCACGATTCAATTACAACGAAAGCGGAATCCCTGCATAGAAATTCAACAGTTTTGTGCTAAAAATAAAATTATATTTCGCTTGAGAAACAGAACCTTGCGCATTGATGTAATTATTTCTTGCATTGTTCAGGTCATAAATGGTAGCTCTACCTGCTTCATAACTTTTCTCTGCAAACTCTAATGCTAACTTGGTCGATTTTTCGGCTTCTAAAGCAGCCAGATAGTTTTCATAATTTGCATTGGCATCAAAATAAGCACGCTGAACATTTTGCTGAACTTCTACTTTTTGTTGTTCCAAAGTATTTTTAGCAATGCTTTCAGAAATTTTAGCTTGTTCTACTTGTAATTTGGTAATCCCTTTGTTAAAAATTGGAATGTTTGCAGAAACGCCTAATTGTTGACCAAAATTATCTCCATATTGTTTAAAAAAACCATCATTACTTCTACTTAAAGAATCAAAATAATTGGTGCCAATTCCAGCAGAAGCAGAAACGCTAGGATAAAAAGCTGTTTTTGCGATTTCTGTTTGTTTTTGAGCAGAAAGAATTCTGGTTTCAGCAGCTTTTACTTGCGGTTGATTTTCGAAGGCTTTTTCTACAATATTTTCGGTAGAATTAAGCGGTGCGTCTAATAAACTAGGCAAAGGAACTTCTTGAACATCAAAATTATGATAATCTTTTAGTTGCAATAACATCGCTAATGAAAATAGTGAACGCTGAATGTCTATTTCAGCAGATTTCTGGCGCTGTTTTTCTCTTGCTAAACCTGCAGTTGCTTCTGCTTCTACCGTTTTTGGCGTGGTTCCTACTTCTGTGGTGATTTTAGCTCTGCTCAATACTTTTTCGGCATTTGCTACGGCTTCATCAGAGATTTTTTTTACTTCCTTATTCAGTAAAACTTGTAAATATTGTTGCGCAATTTGAAGTGAAATATCATTTTTCACACGTTCTGCATCTAACAAACTCGCTTCTAAATCATATTGAGATTTTTCAGCAGATTTCTGCAATCTTCCGTTATTGTACAATTGCATATTTGCACCAACCGAAGCACTGTTACTGAAATTATCATTTCTACCGATACTTCCTTGGAAACCTTGCGTAGTTCCAAAACTCATATTATTGTTAAAACTACCCGAAACTGAAGGCAGTTTTTGTTTCTTAGAAATTTCAAGATTTTTAGCCTGAATATCTGCATTATATTGATTGCTAATGACTTGTAAATTATTTTTAACAGCATAATCTACACATTCTTGTAAACTCCATTTCTTTTGAGAAAACCCTAAAGAAAATGCTGATAGCAATACGAGTGAAAATATTTTTTTCATAGGATGAAAAGTTTCTTAATTAGACGATGAATGGTGTTTTTTGTTACAAAAAAAGAAGCATTTCTGCTTCTCTTGTTCATTTATTTAGAAAAAATACTACCCAAAAAACAAATACGCCATTAAAATAGAAACCACAATTCCCACTAAATCTGCCAACAACATCGCACCCACAGTATAACGAGTATTCTTAATTCCTACCGCTCCGAAATACACTGCAATGACATAAAATGTAGTATCTGAACTGCCTTGTAAAATCCCAGAAAGTCTCGCAGGGAAAGAATCTACCCCAAAAACATTCATCGTGTCTACCATCATTCCTCTTGCTCCAGAACCAGAAAGTGGTTTGATTAAAGCCGTTGGTAAACCGTCCACAAAACGGGTATCTAAATTAGCAATTTGGGCAAACCATTTCATTCCGTCTATAATGACATCAAAAACACCAGAAGTTCTTAGTAATGAAATCGCAATCAGCATTCCTACCAAATACGGAATAATTTTCACACAAACGTTGAAGCCTTCTTTTGCACCATCAATAAAAGCATCAAAAACATTTATCTTTTTATAAACCGCTCCTAAAATAATTCCAAAGAAAATCAAGAGAATCATTCCGTTGCTTATGAGTTTACTTGCGTTATCTAATTCTTCCTTATTTAACTGAACTAAAAACCAAACCAAAAGTGCAATAAATAGAGAAATTCCACCTACGAAAGCCAAAAGTGTAGGCTGAAAAAGATTTATTTTTTGTTTGATGGAAACAATAATCATCGCAGCCATGGTTGCACAAAAAGTAGCAATTAAAGTCGGCAAGAAAATATCAGTTGGCGTTGCAGAATTCATAGAAGCTCTAATCGCAATGATGGAAACCGGAATCAGCGTTAATCCACTTGCGTGAAGACACAGAAACATAATTTGTGCATTAGAAGCTCTGTCTTTATCAGGATTCAAGGTTTGTAAACTTTCCATGGCTTTTAAACCAAATGGCGTTGCAGCATTATCCAATCCCAATAAATTCGCCGCAAAATTAAGCGTCATGTGACCGAAAGAAGGGTGATTTTTCGGAATTTCAGGGAATAATTTCGAGAAAAATGGTTGAATCATTCTCGAAAGGAAATTGATGCCTCCTGCTTTTTCGGCGATGCTCATAAAACCCATAAAAAGTGTCATAATTCCTATTAATCCTAGAGAAATTTCTACCGCAGTTTTACTGGTAGAGATTACACCATCCGCTTTTTGAACTCTATAAACAGCCACTTGATTGGTAGAATCTTTTTTATAATTAATTCTAGCAATTTCTGTATCTGGATTTTCGGTTAAAGATTTCTGAATTTCCGCAGAAAGTTTTTGAACAGGAACTTTAGCAATCTGAACCGTGTCTCCACTTTTTCCTACTACCAAATCATTATAAATTGCTTTGTAGTTGTCGCTAAATAAATATTTAATACTTGCCACTACAATGGCTACAATAATAAATGCGCTCCAAATTCTGCTTAAAACCATTTCCTTGAAAAATTTTGATAAAAGTAACTAATTTTGCTGGAAGTCAGAAGTCAGAAGTCAGAAGTTTTTTAGAAAAAGTACAGAAATGTTTTCTACTTTTTTTTAACATCAAACATCCAGCTTCCATCACCTCACAATTCCCGACCTTTCAAAAATCATGTTCCAAAGTTTACATTGTATTAAAATCTTTTGTAATTTTAGTATCCTAAATTTTTACATTCAAAGTGCCTTTTAAGACATTCTTGATTTTAAAAATTTTCGCCTTATAAGGAATTGCAGTGTGCATTCCGTCTGAATTTTAGTAAATCAGATGTGATAGATGAAAATAATTTTAAAACTCAAAAGATATGAGCACTAACACTAAAGACCTCCGTAACGTAGTTTTACTCGGGCATTCAGGAAGCGGTAAAACTACATTTATAGAAACCATGCTCTACGAAGGTGGAGCGATCAAAAGAAGAGGAACTGTAGAACAACACAACACCGTTTCCGACAATACCGACCTAGAACACGAACGCGAAAACACGATTTTCTCACATCAAATGTTCGTGAATTGGAAAAAAAATAAAATCAACATTTTAGATACCCCTGGTTTTGACGATTTCGTAGGTGAAGTAATTGCCAACTTAAAAGTAGCAGATACTGCACTGATTATGGTAAATGCTGCAGCTGGTGTGGAAGTAGGCACTGAATTGGTTTGGGAATATGTAGAAGATTACAAAACACCTTCTATTTTCGTGATTAATCAGATGGATCATCAAAAAGCAGATTACGATGCTGCTTTAGAACAACTTAAAAATAGATTTGGAAGCAAAGTGATTCCTATTCAGTATCCACTGAACTCTGGTGAAAGTTTTAACCAAATTGTGGATGCCTTGAGAATGGTAATGTACGAGTTCCCTGCAACTGGTGGTAAACCAGAGAAAAAACCTATCCCAGAATCTGAAATGGCAAGAGCCAATGAAATGCACAATGCATTGGTAGAAATGGCTGCCGAAAACGAAGAGGGATTAATGGAAAAATATTTCGAAGAAGGTAATCTTTCTGAAGAAGAATTGGCACAAGGTTTAATGATTGGTTTAGCAAAACACGATTTCTTCCCAGTATTTGTAGCATCTGGTGCTAAAGATATGGGCTCTGGTAGAATTATGGGCTTTATAGATGATATCGCTCCATCTCCAGCTGACCGTTTTGGTAGCAAACTAGAAAATGGCGAAGTTTTGGCTTGTAATGCTGCAGACAAAGCCACTATTTTCATTTACAAAACTCAATCTGAACCGCAAGTTGGCGTAGTTTCTTATTTCAAAGTATTCTCTGGCGAAATAAAACCAGGTGATGAACTGATTAATGCCAATAACGGTGAACTCGAAAGAATTTCTCAAATTTTCGTAGCAGAAGGAAAAGAAAGAACCGCCGTAGATAAATTAGTTGCGGGTGACCTAGGTGTTACCGTAAAACTTAAAAGCGGACATTCTAACAATACTCTCAATACAAAAGGTGTTGATAGAAAAATAGAACCTATGAAATTCCCAGAAAGCAGGCTGAGAAAAGCTGTTTTCGTAGAAAATACAGCAGAAACGGAAAAACTTTTTGCTGCACTTAATAAACTTAAGGAAGAAGACCCTACCCTAAAAGTAGAGATAGACCATGATACGCACGAAGCGATTTTAGGAGGACAAGGTCAGTTGCACCTAGACTTGGTAAAATATCGTCTCGAAAAAGATTTCGGAGTAAAAATGGAAATGAAAAATCCTAAAATTTCTTACCGCGAAACCATCACTGGAAAAGCAGAAGCAGATTACAGACACAAAAAACAATCTGGTGGCGCTGGTCAATTTGGTGAAATTCACATGAGAGTAGAAAACTACTATGAAGGAATGCCAGAACCAGAAGGTGTAAATATTAGAAGCAAAGAATTCGAAGATTTACCTTGGGGCGGAAAATTTGCATTCTACTGGTGTATCGTAGGTGGAGCTATAGATTCTCGATACATCGGCGCCATTAAAAAAGGAATTATGCAACAGTTAAAAGAAGGTCCATTAACTGGTTCACACTGCCAAAACATCAGAGTTTCTGTATATGACGGAAAAATGCACAGTGTAGACTCTAATGATATTTCTTTCCAATTGGCAGCTTCTGGTGCGTTTAAAGAAGCGTTCCACAATGCGCATCCTCAATTGCTAGAACCTATGTATCATGTAGAAATTCTAGCTCCAGACGAATGTACTGGTGATGTAATGGGAGATTTACAAACCAGACGTGCCATGATTTCTGGTATGGATAGCGAGGGTCATTATCAAAAAATTATGGCCGAAGTTCCATTGGCTGAAATGAACGATTATGGTTCTACCTTGCGCTCATTAACAGGAGGCAGAGCAAAATTCTCTATGAAATTCAGTGACTACCAATTGGTTCCTGCCAATGTACAACAAGACCTCGTGAAAAAACATGCTGCTGAAAAAGTAGAAGCATAGTTTTTCTAATATAATTTCGAAGAAAACCTCAGCGCAAGTTGGGGTTTTTTGTTGGGTACATTTTCTTTTTTCTTGATAAAAATTTCACCAAGTAAGTAGCATTCAAAAAGCAGTCTTTTAGGAGTCTTACTCTACGTTTGTTCGTGGTTTGTTCGTGTTTCCTTCGAATTAGCCTCGGAAAAGTACCATAAATTACGAACAAACCACGAGCAAACCTAAAACTTGAGTGGGACTTGATTCGAGTTTGTGTATGAAAAATATGTGAGGAAATTTCTTATTTTAACTTATAAAGGTGTGTGTTTTAAGGAAAACCATAAAATTAAATTATTGAGAATGTGTATATTTACAATTATGTCTAATTTTTAATTAACAGACTTATTTGATTTATGGCACGTCGTAAAATGCAAAATGGGATTTGTAGAATTTGTAAAAAGAAAACTGAACTAAGTTTTGAACATATTCCACCCAAATCTGCCTTTAATAAATACACTAAATTTAGAAGTATCCCATATTTAGAATATATTCAAAACTCACATCGTGAAGATTACAAACCAACTGCAAAATTACAACAAGGAGGTATTGGATATTATTGCTTATGCAGAAGTTGTAATAGTTTTCTAGGATATAATTATGTGCCTGATTATTTTAAAATGGCTCAGGTGGGTAAATCAATTTTTAAAAATAACGACTTTCAAAAGGCTAAATTTACAACAGTAGAAATTTCTCCTTTAAAATTATTAAAACAAGTAATATCGATGTTTATATGTATTAACAAACCTGATTTTACAGAACAATACCCTGAATTATTACACTTTATAAAAAATCCTAAAGAAAATAATTTACCTGAGAAATATAGAATATTCATGTATCTTAATAACTCGGGACAAATAAGAAATCTATCCATGATGTATACTAATACCCATGGATTAGTAAATGAAATAACATTTCCTCCTTTTGGTTTTGTATTGAGTATTGACTCAAATTCATTTTTCCCATTAACAGAAATAACACATTTCAAAAATAGCAATGTAAATTTCAATGGAAAAATAGATTTTGAACTATTCAATCATCCTACTCATCTTCTTTATCCTATTGACTATAGAACAAAAGAGGAAATTGATGCCACTATTAAAAAAAATTTAGATTTTAAAAAATACAAATCTTAATATTATATTATTCCATAAATTTAAATCCCATTATTAATAATAAAAAACCCGATGTTACGGATTAGAAATCCGTGACTTATAAAAACAAAACCTCAACCAAAAATTGAGGTTTTTTCATTTCAAAAAAATCCTTACTTTTACTTTTATAAAAAACTAATAACCAAAATGCTAGTAAAGATTTTCGGGAGCGCTATTCATGGCGTTTCGGCGCAAACCATCACTATAGAAGTTAATGTAGACACAGGCGGAGTAGGCTATCATCTTGTAGGCTTACCAGATAATGCCATTAAGGAAAGCAGCTATAGAATTAATGCCGCACTCAAAAATGTAGGCTACAAAATTCCGGGTAAGAAAATCACCATCAACATGGCTCCTGCAGATTTGCGCAAAGAAGGTTCTGCCTATGATTTAAGCATTGCCATTGGTATTTTGGCAGCTTCAGACTTAATAAAAGCCGAAAATCTAGAAAAATACATCATCATGGGCGAACTTTCCCTTGACGGAGGTTTGCAACCGATAAAAGGCGTTCTGCCGATTGCCATAAAAGCCAGAGAAGAAGGTTTCAAAGGCATTATTTTACCAAAGCAAAATGTAAGAGAAGCCGCAATTGTCAATAATCTGGAAGTGTACGGTGTAGAAAACATTAAACAAGTTATTGATTTTTTTAACGAAGATATTCCGCTAGAAAGAACAGAATTTGACACCCGAAAAGAATTTCAAGAAAAAATAGACCATTTTCCTTTTGATTTTTCTGAAGTGAAAGGTCAAGAAACGGCAAAACGCGCGATGGAAGTTGCCGCAGCTGGTGGTCATAACATTATTCTCATCGGTCCTCCTGGAAGTGGAAAAACCATGCTCGCTAAACGCGTTCCTAGTATTTTGCCACCATTAACCATGAAAGAAGCTTTGGAAACTACCAAAATTCATTCTGTGGCAGGAAAAATGAGTGCTAATAATTCTTTGATGACGGTGAGACCTTTTAGAAGTCCGCATCACACGATTTCTGACGTGGCTCTAGTTGGTGGTGGAAGTTATCCTCAACCTGGCGAAATTTCTTTGGCGCATAATGGCGTTTTGTTTCTGGATGAAATGCCAGAATTTAAAAGAACAGTTCTGGAAGTAATGCGTCAACCGTTGGAAGACAGAGAAGTAACGATTTCGAGGGCGAGATTTTCGGTGAATTATCCTGCAAGTTTTATGCTGGTAGCAAGTATGAATCCATCACCAAGTGGTTATTTTCCTGATGATCCTAATAACACTTCGTCTCAATTTGAAATGCAACGCTACATGAATAAACTTTCTGGACCTTTGTTGGATAGAATTGATATTCATATAGAAGTTCAAAAAGTAGAATTCGAGCAACTTTCAGACAGAAGAAAAGGCGAAAGCAGTATTGCAATAAGAGAACGCGTTTTGAAAGCCAGAGAAATGCAAAATGTGCGCTACCAAGATTTAGACATCAGTTACAATGCTCAAATCGGACCTAAAGAAATAGAAAAATACTGCGAACTGAATGAAGATTCTAAAAATCTCATCAAAAACGCAATGGAAAAACTAAATCTTTCGGCGAGAGCTTATGACAGGATTTTGAAGGTTTCTAGAACCATTGCAGATTTAGAACAATCAGAACATATTCTTTCTCATCATATTTCTGAAGCCATACAATACAGAAGTCTGGATAGAGAATTTTGGAATGCTTAATTTTTTAAACTATATAATTTATGGAAGACAATTTACATGTAGAGAACGGCGAAAATTTAGTAATCGATTGGCGTTCGAAAGAATTTTTAAAAGAAACGGCAAAATGGACTAAGTTTTTAGCCATTTTAGGTTTCGTAGGAATCGGATTAATGGTTTTGGGTTCATTAGTAATGCTTTTTGCTCCGTCATCATTAATGTCTAATGGAGATTTTCCTTTTGGTGGTAAAATATTTATGATGCTTCTTTATTTGGCATTTGCTGTTTTATACTATTTCCCAATTTCTTACTTGTATCAATTTTCAGAAAATACTAAAAAAGCAATTGAAAACAATGACAATAACGCTATTAGAGATGCTTTTGAATTTTTAAAATCTCATTATAAATTTATGGGAATTTTGACTATCATTCTGCTTGCTTTTTATGCCATTATTATTTTCATTGGGCTTATTGGAGCGGGAGCTGCTGCAATGATGAATTAAGAGATATTCTGACTTAAAATAAAAAATCCACCAAATTATTGGTGGATTTCTCTTTTTACTATTTTTAGTTTGCTTTTACTAAAGTTGTAGTTCCTAAATTGGTTACTTGACCATAAGTTACCGATACATTTTCTTTGTTTACATCTCCATAACCTGTAGAAGCATCTGCATCATAAGAAACTTTATACGTAGCAGAAGGTAAACCTTTGAACATGAAGAAACCATCTGCATTTGGCAATGCTGTAGCTATGGTGTCATTTACATTAATCACATGAATTAATGATTTAGCATCTTGTGGTAAAACATATCCTTTGATTTGTCCGTCAGTTAACTCAGAAAAAGTTCTGATGACTGGCTTTAAAGCATAGGTTCCGTTTCCTTGTTTTACGATAGAACGACCTGCGTCAAAATCTATCCAAACATTATAAGCACCACCTGCTTCAAGTGTTTGTTGCCAGTTAAACTTCAATCCGCTCTGCATTGCTGAAGGAGTAGACAATGGATATTCTACACCATCTACTACTACAGAGTTATTATTTCCTAGCACTAATCTCATCTGAGAAATTCTTCCAGCTGGCAATTCGGCTTCAGCTAGAAGCATATCCATTCCGTTTCTGAAATCTAGAAGATTATATACACCTGGTTTTATTACAGAGAAAGAATTCCAGCCAGATTGGTCTGAGTTAATTTCTACGCTTTTGATGTCAATTTTTACTGCATCATATTTTGCAGGAGCATCCGTTAGCTTAACATTCAATTTTGCGGTGTTTCCTGAGTCGTCTGAAGAATCACAAGAAACTAACGATAAAGCTGCGATGGCAGCGAAAGATAAAAATAAATTTTTCATAATTAAACTTTTTATTTTTTGGTGTTACAAAATTTCAAATTCCTTCACATAAAATAATTATAGAATTATTTGAGAATTTTACAACATTTTGATTACTAAAGAGTAATGCTATTTCATAGATTAAAAAGTTTAATTTCTATTTCTCTAACGGATTTTTGGAGGAATTATTATAAAAATGGCTTTACCACTTTTTTAATTTTTGGCTTTTCTTGGTTTTCTACGCCTAAATTATAAGAAAAACCTATACCTAAAGTTTGCTTAAACTGCATTCTCTTAATTTGGTCATGATCGTACAATAAATCTGCACTTACATTGGCAGAAATCAATTTATTAACTCTAAAGTTCAATTGACCGTTGTAAGAAAAATCCACTCGTTCTGTATGATATAAATAATTGGTAAAGAAGTTCAATTGATTCACTAAATTAATGTCTTTATAAATTTTTTGTCTGTACAAAATATTCACCATGGCTCCTAACTCTTTTCTGAGGCTTTGACCATCTTTTTCTAAACCGTAAAAACCTACTTTTTGCAAATGCTTATCGGCCACGATGGTAAACTTACCATTAATCGGTCTAAAAATCACTTGGAAATTTTCATTAGGATTATACGAGATACCGATACCCGTATTAATATATGCAGGTGCTAAAAATTTAGAAATTCTGTCATCAAAATTCGGACTTGGCGTTTTCACATAATTATAACCCGGAGCAAACTGAGAAATAAACTGCAAACCTGAAGACAAATAATAATTCCTTCCTAAATCATATCCATAATTCGCCATGACATTGATGAAATCTTCTGTTTTTCTGGTGGTTTGTCCGCTTGCTGCTACAATTCCGTATCCTAATTGGAAATTATTTTCTAAATAATGCTTTCGCTTTTTGAAACTCAAATTATAGTTGATTTTCCCTAAAATCCCAATGTTATTATTTCCCCCAGAATTCCAGTTGCTGAAACTCGCTTGGTTAAAAACCATATTGTTTTGACCATAGAAATACCAAACTTTTTCTTCTTTGGTCTTAATCAATTGAAACGGTGTAATAGGAATCTCTGTGCCGAGTTCCGCAGTAATTTTATCGGTTTTTAGAATAATGGAATCTTTGTGCTTTACATCTATTTTTTGTAGATTAATTTCAGCCAAAGAATCTAAATTAGGAATGTTTTTTTTCCAATTTTCTGCACTGATGGAATCTAGAATTCTTTTACTCTCAATTTGGGAGTAATACATATTTATAGATAGACAACCGAACACAAAAATTAACAACTTCTTCATTTTCAAAATTTAAAAAACCAGTCCAAAAATACAATTTGTAAAACGAATGGAAGTCTTGAAAACGAAAAAATCTTACTTTTTGTCTATAATTTTTAAAAAAATCGGGGATTTATAGTCAAATTTTCCATAAAATTGTCTTGGCATTTATTTAGTCACATTTTATTTATGCTAAAAAACACCATCCACATCAAAGCGCTTTTAATTCCTCTCTTCATGCTCTCTGCCATGTGGTTAGGTTTCTTTTTACAACACATCGGTTTTGTAGAAAACTGCGAAGGTTCCCTCATTCCTCTAGTTCCTGAAGGATTAAAAGGCGTAATATTTTCTCCGCTTTTACACGGAAATTTAGAACATATCGCCAGTAATTCTGTACCGATTGCAGCATTGCTGTTCTTGCTCTATCAGTTTTATCCTAAATTGGCCAATCTTGTATTTTTTTACGGATGGATTGTTACGGGACTCGTAGTTTGGTTACTTCCACCTATGAATTTTTTCGGACAAGAAGCTACCTATACCTGCATCATCGGAGCGAGTGGAATTGTGTACATGCTTGCATTTTTCTTATTCTTCAGTGGAATTTTCAGAAAAGACAAAAAACTGCTTACTGTTTCCCTTTTGGTTGCCTTGTATTACGGAAGTTTAATCTGGGGAATTTTTCCAGAAGAATTATTCTATCGATTAGACGAACCGAGCCGAATTTCTTGGCAAGCTCACCTTTCTGGAGCTGTAGTCGGCCTTTCTTTGGCGCTAATTTTTAGAAAAAAACATCAAGAAAAAAAGAAAAAATTCATTTGGGAATTCCCGAATTATTACAGCGAAAAAGACGATAAACTTTGGCAAGAATATATCGAAGGTCATCCTGAACATTTTCTAGAAATGCCACAGAAAAAGAAAGAAGAAATCTGGGAACATTTAGACGAAATCAGAAAAAAGTAAAGCGATTTTTTCTTATTTTTGAGAATGTTACATGAAGAACATCTATATTCCATAGCGTTACGCGCTACTCCGCTTATTGGCGATGTAAATTTTATGAGATTGGTAGAAATTACAGGTTCTGCCAAAGAAACTTGGCATCTTTCTAAGAAATTATTGAAAGAAATTCCAGGAATTGGCTCCAAAATTACGAAAGAAATCGGCAACGAAACTTATTTGAAATTCGCAGAAAAGGAAATTGCCTTCTGTGAAAAAAATAACATTAAAATTAATCTTCGCCATTTAAAAGAATTGCCAAAATTGCTTTCTAACTGTGATGACGCTCCTGTTATTCTTTACCAAAAAGGAAGTTTAGACGAAAGTTTAACTCCCATTTCCATCGTAGGAACCAGAAACATGACGAGTTATGGCAAACATTTCATTGAAGAATTTCTAGAAATTTTAAAAAATAAAAAAGTCCTCATTGTAAGCGGTTTGGCACTCGGAACAGATGGTTGCGCTCATACAGAAGCCTTGAAAAACCAACTGAAAACAGCAGGAGTTTTAGCTCATGGTTTGCATCTTATTTATCCTTCTCAGCATAAAAAATTAGCCGCAGAAATTCTAGAACAAGATGGCGCTTTGCTTACAGAATTTAATTCTCATGATAAACCAGACCGCGAACATTTTCTGCAAAGAAATAGAATTGTGGCAGGATTTTCTCCGGTTACCATTGTGGTAGAAACTGCTTTTGGTGGCGGTTCTATGAGTACTGTAAGTTATGCTAATGATTACAACAGAGAGGTTTTTGCCCTTCCTGGAAAAATCAATGATAAGTACAGCCAAGGTTGTAATTTACTCATCGCACAGAACAAAGCTAGAATTTTACAAAATTTTGAAGAAATATTAGACGAATTGCAATTGGGTAAAGAAAAAGAAAAGATAGGAAGCCTTTTTGCTGCAAGAGAAATTAAACTGAGCAAAGACTTGCAACCGATTTATGACACGATTGCTTCTCAACCTCAAATTTCGTTAGACGACTTGAGCGAAAAACTAGACATTCTTCCTTATAAATTATTGCCCATTTTGCTTGATTTTGAGTTAAAAGGATACATTAAAGCACTTTCCGGAAAGCAATATTCTATAATTTAAAAATTCACTATTTTTTAATATTTCATTATTTTTCACATAACATCATGTTTTCCTTAACAGAAACATTATAATTGTGAATTTAATAAAATTTTTAACATAATTTATATAATTTTCATTAAAGTCAAAATATTCCTTGTGAGAATAGAAAAAAAAATTAAATTTGTCTTTAATAATTCATAACATCTATGGAACAAAACACTATCGAACAAAAAATACAAGAGTTCGTTGCGAAAATTGAAGCAAAAAACCCAAATGAGCCAGAATTTCTACAAGCGGTAAAAGAAGTAGCGGTTACAGTTATTCCTTTTATTGCTACCAAAGAAGAGTACAGAGGAATGAAGCTTCTAGAGAGAATGGCTGAACCTGAAAGAGTAATCATTTTCAGAGTTCCTTGGGTAGATGATAAAGGTGAAATTCAGGTAAATAGAGGTTTCAGAATTCAGATGAATTCTGCAATCGGACCATATAAAGGAGGAATTAGATTCCATCCTACAGTTAACTTATCAGTGCTTAAATTTTTAGCATTTGAACAGGTTTTCAAGAACTCATTAACTACTCTACCAATGGGTGGTGGAAAAGGAGGTTCTGACTTTGATCCAACAGGAAAATCAAACAACGAAATTATGCGTTTTTGCCAATCTTTCATGACGGAAATGTGTAAACATATCGGTCCAGAAACAGACGTTCCTGCAGGAGATATCGGAGTAGGTGCTAGAGAAATTGGTTACCTTTTCGGTCAATACAAGAGAATTAGAAATGAGTTTACCGGAGTTCTTACTGGTAAAGGTTTAGCATATGGTGGTTCATTAATCAGACCAGAAGCTACAGGTTATGGTGTAGTATATTTTGGTGAACAAATGCTAAAAACAAAAGGCGAAGATTTCAAAGATAAAATCGTAACCGTTTCAGGTTTCGGAAACGTAGCTTGGGGAGTTATCAAAAAAATAGAAGAATTAGGCGGAAAAGCAGTAACTATTTCTGGTCCTGATGGTTATGTTTATGATAAAGACGGTATTACTGGCGAAAAAATAGATTTCTTATTAGAATTAAGAGCTTCTGGAAACAACAGAGCTGAAGATTATGTGAAGAAATTCCCAACTGCAGAATTCCATGCTGGTAAGAGACCTTGGGAAGTGAAATGTGACGTGGCGATTCCTGCTGCTACACAAAACGAACTTCACCTAGAAGATGCTAAAAATTTAGTAGAAAACGGTTGTAGATGTGTAGTAGAAGCGGCAAACATGCCTTCTACATTAGATGCTATCAACTATTTCTTAGATAATAAAGTATTATTCAGCCCAGGAAAAGCTTCTAACGCTGGTGGTGTAGCAACTTCTGGTCTAGAAATGACGCAGAACTCAATCAGATTAAACTGGAGTTCTGAAGAAGTAGACGCTAGACTAAAAGAAATTATGATTGGTATTCACAATGCTTGTAGAAAATACGGTAAAGAAGAAGATGGATACGTAAACTATGTAAAAGGTGCTAATATTGCAGGTTTCGTAAAAGTAGCTGAAGCAATGCTTGCACAAGGTGTAGTCTAAATAATTGATGATTTTTTCAAAATAAAGACCCGTAAAACGGTAGAAAGTCTCGGATTTTATTCGAGACTTTTTTATATTTGAATAATGAAAGTATTCCTAATCAATTTATTTAAATATTCATATTACGAGGTTTATCTGCAATATAAATCCAATCCTTTTTGGGGAATTATTACCAAATACAAAGTATCAAGATACTATGGTTCTGGTTTATTTTTCTTTTTATTTCCCTTATTTCTTTCGGCTTTAATTTTAAAATTGAATTATGTAGGATATTTCATTATGATTTTCCCTTTCATTCTATTTTTGTTTTATGAGGATAAATTAATTAATTTTGAGAATATTGAAACTGAAATAAATCAATTTTATCTAAACAATAGTTTACATAGACAATGTAAAATAGTTCTTAATGTGAGTTTAGTTACATCTTATTTAATTTTGACTCTTATATTTATTTTGAAACAATTTTACTAATCATTTTCTCTACAAACATAAATGCAGCGGGACAAATCACGGTGTTTTTCAACATGAGATTATTGATTTGATAAATCTTTTTTCTATCGGTATGAGGATATTCTCGGCAAGCTTTTGGTCTTACTTCGTAGATAGAACACGTGTTATCTTCATTCAGGAAAAAACAAGGTAAATTTTGCAGAACTTTATCATTATCTTCGTCTATTCTCAGAAATTTTGCTTCAAAATCTGCTGGTTTCATTCTCAAATGCTTAGCAATTCTCTCGATGTCTTTTTCGGTATACAATGGTCCTGTAGTTTTGCAACAATTGGCGCAAGACAAACAATCAACCTCATCGAAAACCTCATCATGTACTTCCTGCACTACATAATCTAAATTTTTCGGTGTTTTTTTCTTGAGATTTTCCAGAAATTTCTTGTGCTCTTTTTGCTTCTGTAAAGCTTGATTTTTATAAAATTCTAAATCCATAAAAGGAATGCTAATATTTTTTGAAATCTAAATTTATACTTTTTGATAGTCATTAATTTTATCCAAATCCAAAATCGTAGTCTTATTGTCCTCAGAAGAATGATACATCGGCAAAAATTTAGCTCCAAAAATAATTTCGGGAGTTATATAAGAGGTTCTTTGGACTACTGTATTGGCAAAAACTTCATCAAAAGCTTTTATCATAATGATTAATTCTATATCTGTGTTTTTAAAATCTTCTTCGGTAAATCCATAAAAAGGAGACTCACTGTGGATTTTATGAACTACTGTCCAATTGAGACTAAAACTATTTATTTTAGGCAAAGTAGGTTCTAATTGATAGAAACTGCTTACCATTTTTCCATCTATTTTTTCTTCAATGGCTGCGGTAATGGTAACTTCGGCTTCCGAAAGCATATTATTTTTAAAAGGAGCGGCTCTAAACATTATGCCCATTCCATCTTCATAAGGTGCTACTACAGCTATTTCACTGAATTTTATAAATGCTCTTGGCCTAGAAAATCTTCCATAAAATAAACCAGTAGCAATGGCGAATCCCAATAATCCTAAAAATGCTTCGAATGTAGCCACAAAACTTGCTAAAGCACCAACTGGAGCTATTCTACCATAACCTACTGTAGTAAAAGTTTGAGCACTGAAGAAAAATACATCTACAAACTCCTGAAAAGGCGAACTTTTATCAATTCCTGTGAGATGTTCTATCCCAATAGCATAATAAATAGACGCAAAAAATAAATTTGCAATAATGTAAGAAATAACTAAAATGCCAATAAATTTAAATCTTGGTAATAATAAAAAAGTATGATACCAACTATAACGATCAAAAATGTTAATTCCAGTTCTTTTTACATTATATTGCCCATCTTTATTGGTAAATCTTCCAGAAGCAATGGCAGAAAAGCCACTATCTTTTTCTTCCTTG
The DNA here is from genome assembly GCF_056313765.1 of Cloacibacterium sp. DMC96. Taxonomy (NCBI): domain Bacteria; kingdom Pseudomonadati; phylum Bacteroidota; class Flavobacteriia; order Flavobacteriales; family Weeksellaceae; genus Cloacibacterium; species Cloacibacterium sp. DMC96. The sequence goes on from NZ_JBQUZQ010000002.1 coordinate 411,638, forward strand.
ATTTTTAAATTTCGTTTTCCCATAACACAAATGTAAAAAAAGTTAAAATTATTTAATTAAGATAAATTTATCTTATTTTTGTAAGATGAAAGACATTACAACCACTCAAGATATACAATTACTCGTCAATACTTTTTACGAAAGCGTTCGAAAATCAGAAATCGGGTTTTTCTTTGAAGAAATCGCCCAAGTAAACTGGGAAAAACATTTGCCCAAAATGTACATTTTCTGGCAAGCATTGTTATTTGCTGATGTGAAATTTGACGGAAATCCAATGGGTGCTCATTTCCCGATTAACGAAAAAATGGCAATGGAAAAACATCATTTTGACACGTGGTTGAGACTTTGGAAATCTACTGTAGACCAATTATTCTCTGGCGAAATTGCAGAATCTGCCAAATCTAAAGCCGAAAATATTGCCAGTTTAATGGCTTATAAAATGGAAATGGATACCAAACTGAGAAAACTATAATTTCATTAACCAATTCCAGAAATAGAAATCCTGAAAATCTGTAAACATGTGAAATAGCAATCCTATTGCTATGATTCTATAGTTCCCTCGTAGAAATAAAACGCCTAAAAAGTATAAAAAAATCATAGGATAAGTATGCAAAGGATGAAAACCAATGCTACTTCTTCCCTCTTGGAAAATTGGCGTAGCTAAAAGATGATCTATATCTACCAACATGGTGGCCAACATAATGAAATAAGCCTTTTTCCAATTTTCTTTATAGAAAACAAGCGCTATAAACACCGGAAATATCAAGTGTAAAAAATAATGCGTTATGATTTTTGCAATTTCCAAAGTTTAAATTCTTCCTTTTAAAAAGTCTTGCCGTAAATCTTCGTCTAGTTTTTCAATCGCATAACGAAGTGAAGTTCTGGGCATATTTTGGTAATGCGTTTTCAAAAAATTCAATAATTTTTCTTCATCTTTTTTGCCCATTTCTCTTAGAAGCCAACCGTTTGCTTTGTGCATCAAATCATGTGAATGATTCAAATTATTCAGTGCCAATTCTATGGTTAGACCATGACTTCCTTTTTTGATATGATACATCGTAGCTACAATTGCGATGCGTTTTTCCCACATGTTTTCAGAATTCGATAACTTTTTCAAAATCTCATCTTTCTGATTTTCAAAGCAATATCTTCCTAATAATTTATAACAAGACAAATCTACCAAATCCCAATTGTTGATATACTTTGTATTTTTTAGATAAAAATCAACGAGCGTTTTCTTTTCTTTTTCGTCTTTGGTTTTCTCAAATTTTGTTACTAAAATCAACAGCGCCACTAATCTCATCTCGTGAAATTCTGATTTCAAAATTTCTTGAACATCATCTAAAGTGGCTTTTTGCCAATATTCCTTCACCAACTTTCTAGAATCTGGAACGACTACACCAATGAATTGGTCACCTTCTGCATATTGACCTTTTCCCGTTTTAAAAAAATACGGCAAAAAATCTCTCTTTTCTGGCGTAGAAAGAAATTGTAAGGCTTCAAGGATTTGGTTGTGGAGCATCATTTTATTGTTATTGGAAATTTTTGTAGGCAAATTTTTCTACTTTCATAAAATATATTTATTGATACTTTCGACCTAGTAAATAAATGTTGATTTTTTCTGTCGTTCCTACGGAACTTTATTTTCTACTCTTTCTAAATTTCTACAAACCTTTCTTTCCTACGGAACTCATTTTCATTAATTTCTATTTCATTGGAATAAATTCCAATGCTAAATATCGTTCGTTCCTACAGAACTCACTTCATAATTCTAAAATTCTCTAACTCTAACATTCTCTAACGCTCCCATTCTATTTTTCCTCGTCATCAAAATATTCAAACAAGAAATCGTTATATGGAAATCTAGAGATATGAATTTTATGAACCTCATCGTAAATCATTTTCTTCATTTCTGGAAAATTTTCTTTAGACAAAGCCGAAATGAAAACCGTAGGATATTTAGATTTTGCCATCCACGTTTTTTTCCATTCTTCTAGAGAAATGTTCTTTTTGGTAGCTGGAGTTAAATCATCTTCGTCTTTTTTCTCATAAGCAAAAGCATCTATTTTATTGAAAACCATAATCATAGGTTTCTGATGCGCATTAATTTCCATGAGAATTTGGTTTACAGAATCAATGTGGTCTTCGAAGCTTTCGTGAGAAATATCTACTACATGAATCAGCAAATCAGCCTCGCGAACTTCATCAAGCGTAGATTTGAAAGATTCTACCAACTGAGTCGGCAATTTTCTAATGAAACCAACCGTATCTGTCAATAAAAATGGTAAGTTTCCAATCACTACTTTACGAACCGTAGTATCTAGCGTTGCAAACAATTTATTTTCTGCAAAAACTTCAGATTTAGAAAGCGCATTCATCAAGGTAGATTTTCCTACGTTGGTATATCCTACCAATGCAACTCTCACCACTTTTCCACGATTATTTCGTTGAGTCGCCATTTGTCTATCAATGGTTTTCAGCTTTTCTTTTAGAAGCGTAATTCTATCACGAATAATACGTCTGTCGGTTTCAATTTCGGTTTCACCAGGACCACGCATTCCGATTCCTCCTTTTTGACGTTCAAGGTGCGTCCACATTCTGGTTAATCTCGGAAGAAGATATTGATATTGAGCGAGTTCTACTTGAGTTCTTGCGTAAGAAGTTTGAGCTCTTTGTGCAAAAATATCGAGGATAAGATTGGTTCTATCGAGGATTTTTACTTCCATTTCTCTTTCTAAATTTTTCAATTGAGAAGGTGAAAGTTCGTCATCAAAAATAACGGTTCCTATTTCGTTTTCTTTTACAAAATTTTTGATTTCTTCTGCTTTTCCGCTTCCTACAAAGGTTCTAGAATCTGGTTGAGATAGTTTTTGCGTAAAGCGTTTTTCTACAGTTGCACCTGCAGTATAGGCAAGAAATTCTAACTCATCGAGGTATTCGGTAAGTTTTTCTTCGTCTTGATGCTGTGTAATTAAGCCTACTAAAACGGCTTTTTCGTATTGATGTTCTTTTTTTTCGAGCATAAGGTTTACTGACTACATTATTTTACAAAGGTAATATATATTCACCTATCATAGAGATTTTGAGAATTTCCATTTTAAAATCAATAAAAAAACGGTGATGGCGATAGAAATACTGTTAGTCACCATCATAGAAATGCTGTCTTTTACCACACCATAATACAACCAAAGCACACTGCTGATTATTCCTATAATACAAGTGAGCAAAGAGATTTCTTCGGCTGATTTTTCCTTGAAAATTTTAATAATTTGTGGGATAAAAAGCGCTGAGGAAATTCCACCAGCTATAAACCCAAAGACTTCTGGATTGATATTCATGTTTTTCTTTCAAAGAAAATTCCTTTTCTCCAAAAGAACATTTCAAGGTTTAGAGAATCTTTTATAGAATTTACTTTTCAGAATATTTCCACTTGAGTAAAAGCATGATAACTGCTGATATACAGACCACTACATTGGTGAGAATTACAGAAGGAAGCTCTTTCCAAATTCCGTAAACCAACCAAATTAAAGTACTGGTTACCACAATCATAAAAGACGTTACAGAAATATCTTTCACCGATTTAGACTTCCAAGTTTTAAAAATTTGTGGAACAAAGGTAATGCAAGACAATGTTCCTGCAATCAAGCCGAGAATTTCTGGGTTAAAATTCATTTGATAATGTGTTAATATGATGATGAGTTGATATGATGATTTTTTTTAATTCAAATTTGCGAATTTTTTCAAAATCTACATCAAATCTACTCAATATCAAACTATCAGTCCCAATCTTCGGCAACAAATTTCATGGTTTGTCCATTTTTATTTTTCAAAGTCAAAAAATGTCCTTTTACTTGATATTTGGTAATCGTAGGTAATAATTTCCCGAAGTTTTCTTCTAATTTCATGTTTCCGTCACAATACATCATGGTAGAACCAACTCCTGAGAAATGTATTCTGTGATTATTTTTCAGTTTTACAGAGAAAAAAATACTGTTGCAGCCCATTTTTGCACCACCTCCTTTTTCGAGGTGAGTTAGGTCTAAATATGCTTTTTTCTGAATGAGTTCTTCCTTGGTAAATCCTTGAAATTCAACCAACATCCACTTTCTCTTCAGAGAAGAAACTTCTTTCTGTGGAGCAAAACTCATCATAAAAAATGAAATTGATAATAAGCTGATTATAAAAAAACGTGTTTTCATCATAGGTAATTTGTAACAGACCAGTCAAATTATATACCAATTTTCAAAAATCGCTTTTAATTCATACATTTACCCATAAAATTTTTTAGATCAATGAAAAGAATATTTTTACTATTCACATTTCTATTGAGCTTTGCACAAATGCGTGCAGACGAAGGAATGTGGCTGATGATGCTCGTAAAGAGATTAAACGGAAAAGACTTACAAAAACAAGGTCTTAGATTAACTGCAGAAGAAATTTATTCTGTAAACAACTCTAGCCTAAAAGACGCCATCGTACAGTTTAATGGTGGTTGTACTGCAGAAGTAGTTTCTAAAGAAGGTTTGCTTTTCACCAACCACCACTGTGGTTATGATGCTATTGCAGCACTTTCTACGCCAGAAAAAAATTATTTAAAAGATGGTTTCTTCGCCATGAACAACAAAGAAGAGCTTCCTGCAAAAAATCTTTATGTGAGATTTTTAGTAAGAATGGATGATGTAACGGCTAGAATCAACGGGAAACTTAATCCTCAAATGTCTGCTGACGAAAGAAAAGCGGTAATCGATGCAGAATACAAAGCCATCCAAAAAGAAAATTCAGAAAATGGTAAATATACTGTTGTAGTAAGAGATTTCTTCAGTGGAAATGAATTCTACTATTTTGTATATCAAGATTATAAAGACGTAAGATTGGTAGGAACTCCTACAGAATCTATTGGTAAATTCGGTGGTGATACCGATAACTGGGAATGGCCAAGACACACTGGTGACTTCTCTGTTTTCAGAATTTATGGTGATGCTAACGGAAATCCTGCAGAATATTCATTAAACAATGTTCCATTAAAACCTAAATATCACCTTCCTGTTTCTATGAAAGGAGTAAAACCTGGTGATTTCACCATGATTATGGGTTATCCTGGTAGAACTAACAGATATTTAACTTCTTATGGAATCAATCAATTGGTGACTAAAGATTATATCGGTTGGGTAGAAGCTTCTAAATCTGCAATGGATGTGATGAAGAAGTACATGGACAAAGACACTCAAATCAGATTAGATTACGCTTCACAATACGCTTCTGTAGCAAACTACTGGAAAAACAGAGCTGGAACCATAGAATCTGTAAACAAAAACGGAACAGTTGCAGACAAACAAAAAGTAGAAGCTAAATTCCAAGAATGGGCAAACTTAGCAGAAAACAAAGCTACTTACGGAAATGTTCTTTCAGAAATCGAAGCATATTACAAATTAATTGCTGATAGAAATCTTGAAAGAAACTACGCTACTCAATTCCAAAGAAATGCTAAATATGCAGTTCTTCCTTACAGAATTGGCGCTGCTCTTAAATCTTATATTGAGCAAAACGAAGCTGGAAAAGCAGCTATGAAAGCTAGAGTTCTTGCTGGTGTAGAAGCTTCTTACGATGGTTTCCACCCAGTAGTAGAAAAAGATATGTTACAAACTTTACTTTCTCTTTATAAGAACAAAGTACCGTTTGATTATCAACTTCCAGTGATGAAATATTCTAATCCAGCAGAATTAGCCAACCAAACAGACGCTTCTATTTTCAGCACCAAAGAATCTTTACTTAAATTTATCGAAAATCCTAGTTTAGCTGTTTTAGAAAACGATCCGCTTTACAAATTCTCAGGAATTATGGTAGCAGAAGCGATGATGTTTGGAGACAAATATGTAAAAGCTGATGACCAATTTGCTAAAAACACTAGATTATATTTTGACGGTCTTAGAAAATCTATGCCAGAAAAAGAATTCTATCCAGATGCTAACTCTACTATGAGAGTAACTTTCGGTAAAGTAGATAGATTACCAATCAGAAAAGACAGACAATATTATGGCGTAAAAGATAACTTCTATACTGATATGAAAGGTATGGTGGCTAAATACAAAAAAGGCGACGCAGAGTTTGATTTACCTCAAAGATTGTTAGATCTATACAAGAAAAAAGATTTCGGTCCATACAAAGACAAAAAAGGTTATATGCCTGTAAACTTCTTATCAGATAATGATATTACAGGTGGAAACTCTGGTTCTCCTATCTTAAACGGAAATGGTGAATTAATTGGTCTTGCTTTCGATGGTAACTCTGAAGCGCTTTCAGGAGATATCGTTTTCGAAAAACAATGGCAAAAAACCATCAACCTAGATGTAAGATTCTTACTTTGGGTAATGGATAAATATCACGGAGCTGGTTATTTATTAAACGAAATGACTATCAGAAAATAAGGCAACTTTGTTGCTTCTAAAATTAACCTCGGAGAAATTTCTTCGAGGTTTTTTATTACTTTTTACTCCGTTTAGTTTTTAAAAAACTTTTATAAAAACTCAAATTTTCTTATTTTTAGGAAATCATAATTTTTAAACGTTTCTTTTTTCTCAAAATTCATAAAAATGACAACGGATTACATCACTTTTGAAGCAGAAATTAAACAAAATGGCACTATGAATGCTGCCTTTGTAGACTTTCCTTTCTCTACAGAAGAGTTATTTGGCAAAAAAGGTCAGGTAAAAATCAAAGCTTTGCTTGATGAAAAAGTAGAATACAGAGGAAGCCTTGCCAAAATGAAAAGTGATTGCCATCTACTGGGATTAACACAAGAGGTGAGAAAACAACTCGGGAAAACGTTTGGCGATAAGGTTACGGTGAAACTTTGGGAAGACCAAGAAGAAAGAATTGTAGAAATTCCTGAAGATGTTTTAGAAGTTTTCGAAAAGAACAAAGAGGCTTTTGAAATGTATCAAAAAATGTCTTACACGCATCGGAAAGAATACATGAGATGGATTACCGAAGCCAAAAAACCAGAAACCAGAGAAAACCGAAAGGTGAAATTGATAGAAATGATTTTAGCAGGTAAAAAAGGAATATAACTTAAATATAAACGCGTATGAAATTAAAAAAACTTTTCCATTGGACGGTTATTGCTCCTATTTTAGCTTGGGTTATTTACTTTTTAACTCCCGATTCAGACAGTACAGTTATTTTAATGCTTTGTGGCGTTTTTTTAATGTTAAGTGTATTTTCTGCAGTACACCATTCAGAAGTCATCGCACATAAAATTGGCGAACCTTTTGGAACCATTGTCTTGGCGATTTCCATTACAATTATAGAAGTAGCACTTATTATTTCGCTCATGACAGCAGGAGGAAAAGAAACCTCACATCTCGCCAGAGATACTGTTTTCGCAGCGGTAATGCTTATTTTAAACGGTGTTTTAGGTTTAAGTTTATTGGTAGGAAGTGTGAAATTTCACGAACAGTTTTTTGCGAGAACTTCTGCCAATTCCCTACTCGTTTCTTTGATTGCTATTTTAGTGCTTACTCTTATTCTTCCCAATTTTACCACTAGTGCAAATGGTCCTGTTTATACACAACCTCAATTAATTTTTGTTTCTATAGCTTGTCTCACCATTTACAGCACTTTTTTATTAGTTCAAACGGTGAGACATAGAAATTATTTTTTACCCAATAACAAAGAAGAAGTAGTTTCTGTCCCTACTGCAAAAGAAAGTATTCTGAGTTTTATTACCTTATTGGTCTGTCTAGGAATAGTAGTATTAATGGCAAAAAAACTCTCTACACCTATAGAAACCATTATCAGAAATGCAGGATTGCCACAATCTTTGGTGGGAGTCATCATTGCAGCAGTGATTTTATTACCAGAAGGAATCGCTTCCATTAAAGCAGCCAGAAAAGATGATTTACAGACCAGCCTCAATCTTTCTTTAGGTTCCGCATTAGCTTCTATTGGACTTACCATTCCCGCAGTTGCAGTAGTGTGCAGTATTTTTGATTTAGACCTTGTTTTAGGATTAGATTATAAATCGATGGTTTTGCTGGGATTATCTATTTTTATCACCATGTTATCGCTAAGTCGAGGAAAAACCAACATTCTTTACGGTGTGGTTTTACTTGTAAACTTAGCAGCTTATATTTTTACTGTAATTTATCCTTAATTAATATGAAAACCTACGAAACCGAAAGACTTTTACTCAAACCTACAGATTTAGATGATGCCGAATTTATTCTTCAACTTTTAAATTCTGAAAGTTTCATCAAATATATTGGAGACAGAAACGTAAGAACCATAGAAGACGCCGAAAACTACATTCGCAATAGATGTTTTCCTCAGTTTGAAAGACTAGGTTACGGAAGTTTCACCGTAATTCTAAAGGAAGATTCCTCTAAAATGGGAACTTGTGGAGTTTACGCAAGAGAAAACACAGATAATGCTCCTGATATTGGCTTTGCTTTTTTGCCAGAATTTGAAGGAAAAGGGTATGGCTACGAAAGTGCCCATTTTATGAAAAATTTAGTTAAAAATGATTACGGAATTAAAAAATTGGGCGGAATTACGGTAGAATACAACCACGCTTCCAGAAAATTATTAGAAAAACTAGGCTTAAAATTCCAAAAAAAATTCTTCATGGATGGTGATCCAGAAGAATTATTGTATTTCGAAGCTGATTTATAAAGATTACTTCAAAATTTGAGCTGCGTGATTTTTGGTTTCTACTTTTTCGATGACTTCTGTGCAAACAGAATTTTCATCAAATAAAAAGGTAGTTCTCACGATTCCCATGAATTCTTTGCCCATGAATTTTTTGAGTTGCCACACCCCAAATTTTTCACAAACTTCATGGTTTTCATCAGCTAATAAATCATATTTAAACCCGAATTTATCATGAAATTTCTTTTGATTTTTCACAGGATCTGCTGAAATTCCCAAAATCGTAAAGCCTTGTTTCGTTAAGTATTCTATATTTTCATTAAGGTTACAAGCTTCTGCTGTACAACCTGGTGTATTGGCTTTCGGATAGAAGAAAACCACCAATTTTTTTCCTTTGAAATCTGAAGATTTAACCAGATTTCCGTCTTGATTATCCAATTGAAACGTAGGAAGTGTATCACCTATTTTTAACATAATTGTAAAATTTTAGATTATAATTTAAAACACTCTAACTTGATTAAGAAATTGAGATAACTAAGTTTCAAATAAATTTAAAAGGTTACAATCAGCTTAATCTGCAAAATCAGCGAGAGTTTCTTATTTTTGCTCAAATTTACAGAAAATGATCAAGAAAGAGCGTGCAAAAATAGTAATGACTGAGTTAGAAAAAATCTATCCCGAAGTTCCTATTCCACTGAACCATAGAAATGCTTATGAACTATTGGTTGCAGTTGCACTTTCTGCACAAACTACTGATAAAAAAGTAAATGAAGTAACTCCCAAATTGTTTTCTGTAGCACCCAATCCAGAAAAAATGGCTTCATTAGAAGAGCCTGAAATCAAGGAATTGATTAAAGAAATCGGACTTTCTACAACCAAAGCCAAAAATCTAAAAATCATGGCCAATCAACTTCTGGAAAGACATAACGGCGAAGTTCCTTCTAATTTTGAAGATTTAGAAAATTTAGCAGGAGTAGGTCATAAAACGGCAAGTGTAGTAATGAGTCAGGCTTTTGGTGTTCCTGCTTTTCCGGTAGACACTCACATTCATCGATTGATGAAACAATGGAAATTAACCGAAGGGAAAAACGTGGTTCAAACCGAAAACGACGCTAAAAAACTTTTCCCAAAAGAAACTTGGAATAAACTTCACCTTCAAATCATTTTCTACGGCAGGGAATATTCTCCAGCCAGAGGAAATCAGGAGAAAGATTACCTCACAAAAATGCTTTTTGAGAAATAAAAAAAACCGCAAAATTCTGCGGTTTATATTTTTACTGTTTTTTTGCCCAAAGTTCCATCTTCCTTTCTAAAACGGATAATGGAAGACATCCTTGGTTCAGAATTTCATCATGGAATTTAGCCAAACTAAATTTCTTACCAAGTTCTTTTTGATATTTAGCTCTTAATTCTAAAAATTTTAGCGAACCGATTTTGTAACCTAATGCTTGTCCCGGAATCGCCATATAACGCTCAATTGCGGCAGTTGCGCCTTCTTCAGAATCAGAAATATTGTTCAGATAATATTCTATAGCCTCTTCTCTGGTCATTTTTCCAGTGTGAATTCCTGTATCTACAACCAATCGAACTGCACGCAACATTTGGTCACTTAAATAACCCATTTTTTGATAAGGATCGGTGTACAAACCAAACTCTGGCCCTAAAGTTTCGGTATAGTGCGCCCAACCTTCACCATAAGCTCCGAACCAACCAAATCTCATGAATTTAGGAATCTCCATATTTTCTTGTTGAAGCGAAACTTGATAATGATGTCCCGGAATAGCTTCGTGCAAGAATAAAGATTCGAAACCATTGGTTACATTATATTGAGTAGCATCTGGAATAGGTGTGTAAAAAATTCCCGGTCTGCTTCCATCTGCAGAACCCGGTTTGTATTCTGCACTTGCACTTGCTTCTCTAAATTTTTCTGTTCTTCTGATTTCAAACGGTGTTTTAGGAAACTTAGTAAACATCGTTGGAAGCTTTGGTTCTATTTTCTTTAAAATACCATTAAACGCGGCAATTACTTCTTCTGGCGTTTTATAAGGCATCGCTTTTTTGTCCGTTTTTAAACTTACCAAAAATTGTTCGAGTGTTCCTTTAAAACCTAATTGAGTTTTTACTTTCTCCATTTCTGCTCTTAGCATTGCCACTTCTTTTAGCCCAATTTTATTGATTTCATCGGGAGTAAGATTAGTGGTCGTCCAAGATTTTGCGAGATAAGTATAAATATTGCTTCCATTTGGAATAGCGTTAATTCCATCTGTATTTCTCGCTTTTGGCAAATATTCTTTTTCTAGAAAATCTCCCATTCTTTTGTAAGCAGGAATAATTTTCGTTTTGATGGCGTTTTGATAAAGTACGGTGTACTTTTGTTTATCTGCAGCAGAAAAATTGGCTGGAATTTTTTTGATAGGTCCGTAGAAAATATTTTTATCAAAGTTTTCAGAAATAATTTCTTCACCTCTCATTTGAGGAATCATTTTTACCACCAATTTTTTGGGAAGCATAACATTTTGTTTCATTCCATCTCTGAAATTCTTTTCGGCAGTATTCATCCAAACGGCAAAAGCATCTATTCTTTTCAAGAAATTATCATAATCTTTAGTCGTTTTAAACGGTTGATTCCCATCTCCACTTCCTAACAAGGGAAAATCTAATGGCAAACCTTCAAATTGGTTAAAAGGCATCAGTTCTGGATGATACGCATATTTCTCAATCTTATCTTTTAAGGTAAAATCTAAAACATCAAAAACGGTTTTATCTTTATCTGAAAGAGATTCATAATCAAGAGTTTGCAACTTTTTTTGAGTTTCGGTGTAGAAACCTATTTCTTTAGAAATAAAATCCTGACTGATAGCATTTGGCAATTGGTCATTATATCTATTATCGCCTTGCATAGTAGCTTCCAGAGGAAACATTTTCAGGTAACCTTCATAATATTTAGAAGCAATGCTGTCTATATTGGCTTCGGATTTTGGCAAAGCAATGTCTGATTTTTTACAACTGATTACGAAAAGCATCATTGCAAATATTCCTAAAATAGGCGCTCTAAAGAATCTCATTTGTCTTAAATTTTAAACAAAAATATAAATTATCTGTAAATGTGGATTTTAAAATCATAAAAAATAAAAAACTCCGAAAAATTTCGGAGTTTAATTTACATTTCTTGCTCGTCTGCAGAAGGTCCATAACTTCCGGGAACGGGAATATCTAATAATCGATAATAAACGCCCAATTGAGCTCTGTGATGCGTAGCTTGATTTAATGAATGACGAATTGCTCCGTATTTATCCCAATCTGCGAGAACTTGTTCGCCCATTTTCATTTGCCATCTTTCATTCAGTTTATCCTCTGAAATTTCATGAAGTGTAGCTTTGCTTTTTTGATAATCTTCTTCTAATTTTTGTAAAAGTTGCTCTCTAGTTTCTAAAAAAGTAGGTTGATAATCTCCTGCTGCAAAATCTAAAACAGAAGTTTTGACAATGAAATCTGGCCAACCGAAAACTTCGGCAATGTGCGCTGAAAGGGGCATCATCTTCATGCTTTTTTCATGCGGCGCATAATCATTTTTCCCTTCAGGAAATCTTTCGAAAAACTTTTTAGTGGTTTGATACTCTTGTTCTAGTTCTTGTCTAAGTTGTGATAAGGTGTCCATAATTTTTGAGTTTGGTAGAACGAAGTTACATCAACTTAGAGAATCGTTTCTAAGAGTTGCTATTAAATTTTTCATAAATTTTTGTAACAAAGTATAAAATCCCTTACTAATTAATAAAATTTAAAAAATGAAATGGTATAAATCTTTAAGCTTTGCTTTATTGTTTTTAGTAACTCTTGCAAACGCACAATCTGCAAACAGATTTTTTTATGAATTAACCTTTAAACCCAAAAAAGGAATAGACTCTTTACAAAAAACTGTTATGATTCTAGACGTAACCGATAAAAAATCACTTTATAGAGATTACTTGACGGTTTCACAGGATTCTGTCCTAAAAATTGAAGTTGAAAAAATGCAAAAAGCAGGTGTTTTCAAAGATTTATCAAAGTCTTTCCAAATGCCAAAATTTGCTTATAAAATCACGAAAGAATATCCTACCATGAAGGTAAACTTTAGCGAAAGAATGCTAAATTCTGTTTTTGGATATAATGAAGAACCAAAATTCAACTGGAAAATATCAAACGATAAACAAAAAATAGGCGAATACGAAGCTCAAAAAGCTACCACGGAATTTGGTGGAAGAAAATGGACGGCTTGGTTTACAGAATCTATTCCTTTCCCTGATGGTCCGTATAAATTCTCTGGTTTGCCAGGATTAATCGTAAAAATAGAAGATGCTGATAAAAATTTCTCTTGGATTTTAACCGCGAATAAACCGCTAAAAGAATTTGAAGAACTTTCTTACAGCGAAAAACTATCGGCACAGTTTGGTGCGAGAAATGATGTAACGATTATCAACAGAGATAAATTTGAATCTTCTTTTGAGGAATATAAAAAAGATCCTTTTGCATCAATAAGAGCACAAATCACTCCAGAAATGAAAGCGATGAAAATGCCAGGAAATGATAAAACGATGGGCGAAATGATGAGTGATCAAGAAAAATCAATTAAAGATTTCTATAACGCAAGTAATAATACAGTAGAAATCTACACTCCAGAAAAAGCGAAAAAATAAAATTCCCTTCATATTAAACTTTTGTAACAGAAAACTCGAGGATTTGTCTTCGAGTTTTTTGCATTTTATAAGAGCAAGAATAGACCATTGTGCTGTGGTTTTTAGTTCTATATTTGTAAAAAATAATCGTTTGACTTCACAAGAACATCTTGCGAGAATAAGAAAGGTTTTAGATTACATTGACCAACATCTGGACGATGAACTTCCTCTGGAAAAACTCGCAGAAATGGGCTACTACTCGCCTTTTCATTTTCATAGAATTTTTCGCGCGGTTACCCGTGAAACTTTATTAGCTTACATCACCAGAAAACGCATGGAAAAAGCTGCCATGATGCTTTCCTTAAAAAAAGAAAAATCTTTAGAAGATATTTTCTTGGAAATAGGATTCAATAGCCATTCTACTTTTGGCAAAACCTTCAAAAAACATTTTGGGATTTCTCCTGCTGCTTTTAGAAAAAATTCGCCAGAAAATTTTAAGAAAATTCAAACCATTATCAGCAATATCGGACAAAAAGAAGTCGTTTTCGAGCAATATCTTTACCAACTAGAACAAATGAAATTTTTTATGGAAAATAAAGCCAATATCCAAATAAAAGAAATGCCAGAAATGCAGATTGCATCAGTATTAAGCATTGGTGTACAAAATATAGGAAACGCTTACAACACCCTTATTTCTTGGGCAATTTCTAAAAATATTTTCCCTAGAGAAAATGTGAAAATGATTACCGTTTATCACGATAGTTTCAAAGTTACTGCTCCCAATAAAGTGAGAATTCATGCAGGAATATTGCTAGAAGAAGCCATCAAAAATGAAGGCGAAGTTTTTCTAGAAATTTTGCCAAAAGGGAAATATATCGTTTCTCGACAAGAAATTACGCTTCCCGAATTCGAAACTGCTTGGAACGCACTTTTCCTTTGGATGAACGAAAACGGACATCAGTTCAGAAAAGAATGTCCTTATGAAATTTACCATAATGATTACCAAGAACACCCTGAGAAAAAGTGTTTGGTAGATTTCTGCATTCCTATTTTGTAATTTTCTACGATTCAGTTTCTGTTTTTTACGGTTCAGTAAAACTTATTTCTTTTCAGAAATGAGCAGAGATACCTTTGCTTCATCAAAAACAGAATTATGAAAACTCGCATTTTTACATTACTCTTTACCTTTGTGTTTACTTTTACCTTATTTGCTCAAATTACCATTTCTGGAAAAGTTTTAGGAAGAAATAACAAACCGCTGAAAGATGTTTCTGTAACGCTGAAAGATACTTATGATGGCGCTACAACAGATGAAACAGGAAATTATAAGTTTGAAACTTCTGAAAAAGGAAGCCAAACCTTGATTTTCTCTCATCCTAAATTTATAGAAATTGAAAAATCTATTCAAATTGAAGACAAAAACCTTATTCTAAATGCTGAACTAAAAGAATCGGTGAGCGAAATAGATGCGGTAGTCATTTCTGCGGGAAGTATAGAAGCCAGCGATAAAAAACGCGCCACTACTCTATTGACGCCCATTGATGTCTACACAACAGCTGGAGCAAATGGTCAAATTTCATCGGCGCTAGAAACCTTACCTGGAGTTCAAAAAGTGGGAGAATCAGAAGGACTTTTCGTGAGAGGAGGAACCGGAACGGAAACCAAATTCTTCATGGACGGAAATTTGGTCAATAATTATTTCGGAAATTCTGTACCCGGAATTAAAGCGATGGATAGATTGAATACTTCGCTTTTCAAAGGAAATGTATTTTCGAGTGGTGGTTATTCTGCAGTTTACGGACAAGCTTTATCTGGAGTTTTAGCTTTGGAAAGTATCGATTTACCAGAGAGAAATGCTGCAGATTTTGGGATTTCTCCCATTTTTGCAAGCGGCGGAATTCAGCGAGTTAATCAAGAAAAAACACATTCTTACGGAATTTCTTTAGGCTATTCTAACCTAGAACTCATGCAGAAAATTCTGAAATTCAATACCGATTTCGAAAAAGCACCTCAAAGTTTCGGTGGCAATGGAAACTTCAGAATTAAAACGTCAAGAGGCGGTTTTATCAAATATTACGGAAGTTATGACACCAGTTCTATGAAACTTTCTTCTCCCAATTTAGACGACGAAACTTCTTCTGATAAAATCAATCAAAACGGGAAAAATACGTTTCACTCGCTTTCTTACAGAGAAAAATTTGGCAGATATACTTTGAATCTTGGAAGTTCATATACTTATAATCAAAATATTCTTCATTTTTCTAATGTAGACCAAAACGGAAGTTCTCAATTCAATAATGATATAGACTCTAAAGGCAATTATTTCAATACCAAAGCATTGATTGAGAGAAAATTATTTAAAATTTCGGCAATAAGAGCAGGAATAGAACTGAATACAAGCAAAGAAGAAACTTGGGTTTCCATCGCTCAAAAAAAATATGAATTTAGAGATGATATCACATCACTTTTTGCGGAAACTGATTTGGGAATCAGCAATGATTTATCCTTAAAAATTGGAGCAAGAGCAGAAAACTCTTCTTCTATCAACCGCTGGAATTTTTCGCCAAGATTTGCCAT
Source organism: Cloacibacterium sp. DMC96 (assembly GCF_056313765.1). Lineage (NCBI taxonomy): Bacteria > Pseudomonadati > Bacteroidota > Flavobacteriia > Flavobacteriales > Weeksellaceae > Cloacibacterium > Cloacibacterium sp. DMC96. The sequence goes on from NZ_JBQUZQ010000002.1 coordinate 427,513, forward strand.
GGCTTACAGAATTTCTAAAGAATGGACGAGTTCATTGGCTTACGGAACTTTCTTCCAAAATCCTGAAAGTAGATTTTTTACCGAAAATTATCAACCCAATTATCAAAGAGCTGACCATTATATTTTTCAAGTTCAAAGAGCTGCAGATGGAAGAAGTTTGAGATTGGAAACGTATTACAAAAAATATCAAGATTTAATAAAAACCACCACAGATTTTTACAGACCTATCGCTGTGAATAATAACGGAAGTGGATATGCAAAAGGTGTAGAATTATTTTGGCGAGATAAAAAATCTTTGAAAAATATAGATTATTGGGTGTCTTATTCTTACCTAGATTCTAAAAGAGATTACCTGAATTACACCGAAAGTCTATTCCCAAATTTCGCGGCAAAACATACGCTTTCTGTTGTGGCTAAAAAATTTGTAACCAATTGGAAAACAGGATTTAATATTTCTTACAATTACAATTCTGGGAGAACATATTACAATTTCGTGACCGAAAATGGCAATACTGTTCTCAAAAATCAAGGCTTTGTAAAAGATTATCAAGCGGTTAATTTCAGCCTTAATTATTTACCGAATTTAGGCAAAAAAGATGCGAGAGCTTTTACCGTTTTGGTGCTTTCTATCAATAACGTTCTAGGAACTAAAAATGAATTTGGATACAATTTTTCGAGCAATGGATTGAAATCTAGAGCCATCGTTCCTCCTACCAATACTTTTGTGTTTATCGGTGCATTCATCAGTTTAGGAACAGACAGAACTCAAGAAGCCATTAATAATAATTTATAAATAGTTAATGGTTATCAGTTGATAGATTTATGTTTGAAATCAAAGTATAGTTAAATTTTCAAATTATTGAAAATCAAAATATTACATCTTTCGTCTCTTTTGGCTATGTATTAAGAAGTGAAAAAAACAGATACCAACAACTGTCAACCGTCAACTGACAACCAAATTACCATTCAGTCAACAAAAACTACAGTTCGGTGAACTAAAATTTCAAAAAAATTTCTTTCAAAATACCTTTGAAACATAAAATTGAAACAAATAAAAAATATTACATATGAAAACTTTACAAAAAACCATTCTTACACTTGCTATTAGCTTATCTACCACTTACGCTTTTGCACAGACTGCTTACGAAAAAGCCATGATGCCGAAAGTTCAAACCATCGAAATGCCAAAACCTAATCCAGATGATTACACTGCTCAAGCCAATGACTTTGCAAGAATTGGAGACAAAGAAAAAACACTTTGGCAACCGTATTATTACGCCGCTTTTTCCATTCTAAAAAAAGGAAGAACACTGATGCAACAAAACCAAATTGCACAACTAGACGAAGTAGCTAAAGAAGCTCAAAATTATATTGACAAAGCAGAAGCGCTTTCTCCGAATAATGCAGAAATTTATATTTTGAAAAAAATGAATCACGGACTTAAAATGATGGTAAATCCTATGGAAAGATACCAAACTGAAGGTCTCGCTGCTCAAAATGCTCTTGCTGAAGCTAAAAAATTAGACCCAGAAAATCCTAGAATTACGATTATGGAAGCCGAAGATTTATATTTCACTCCAGAACAGTTTGGCGGAAGCAAAACAAAAGGAATTGAACTTTTTAAGAAAGCTTTAGAACAATTCCAAACTTACAAAATAAAATCGTCTCTTGACCCAAATTGGGGACAAGGTGAAGCAAATTATTTCATTGCTCAAGCGAAATAGTTTTTAAAAATTTCTATAAAAACCACGAAAATTTCGTGGTTTTTTATTTTCTATAGTTTTCTTTAACTAAAAAATCCAACATCTTTTTTACAATTCAGTATACAAAAATGACGGTTCAGTCAACTAAAATTTGAAAGCGCCTCTTATAAAACTACCTTTACATCAAGAAATTTAACCCCATCACAAAATATTAATTTTTAAAATTCAAACACTATGGAAATGTACAAAACAACACAAGAACAGAAACTAGAAAACGCTAGAAAACACGTAAAAAGAATCAAAGGTTTTTACACGCACGCTTTGGTTTTCGTATTGGTAAACGTATTTATTATTTTCTCTAATGCAATTGCAGACGGAAAAGGTTTTAATGACATGGATAATTATTACACGGCTTTTTTCTGGGGTTTCGGCTTATTGGCTCATGGTTTATCGGTTTTTGGTGGTGAGCTATTTTTAGGAAGAAACTGGGAAGAAAGAAAAATCCAAGAAATTTTAAACGAAAAATAATTTTAAAATATTATTTTTAGAAAATGAAACTCGAGGTAATCAAAAAAACGGCACTTAACCTACTCTACATCAATATTATTGTAAGTCTTTTTATCTTCTTAATTGATCCAGGAGAAAAAACATTCGAAAGATACTCTGTAACTTTCCTTATTTCTGGAATGTACACGTTTTTCATAGGTTTAGGAAACGGTTTTTTAAACGATTATCTAGATTCTAAATTCTCGTGGACAGAGGAAACACGCAAAAGAACCATTGCGGCGATTGTAGGAACTTTGGTGATGAATGTTGCACTGGTATATTTTTGTAATTATTTGAATTTCATAGTTATACAAGGCAAAAATCCAGAAAAATTCTTCAACGGTGAGATGAACTTCATCAATTGGTTTTTCATCAATTTTGCAATTATGATTTCGGCAATTGGTCACGCTAGAGGTTTTATGGCCGCTTGGAAAAACTCTACCAAAAAAGAAGTAGTAGAACAAAAACTTATCGCCAAATCTGCCAATGCTCAATTCGAAAGTTTAAAAAATCAATTAGACCCACATTTTTTATTCAATTCTCTAAATGTTTTAGATTCTTTGATTGAAGAAAATCCTGTTCAAGCGCAACGTTTTACCAATTCTATGTCGAAAATTTATCGCTATGTTTTGGAACAAAAAGACAAGGAACTGGTTTCGGTGGAAGAAGAAATAGATTTTGCCAAAACCTATTGTGAACTGCTGAAAACGAGATTTGAAGACGCTGTAACCTTTGATTTCAATATTTCAGAGGAAGATAAAAAAGGTTTTGTAGTACCACTTTCTTTGCAACTTTTGCTCGAAAATTCGATTAAACACAATTTTGCTACTTCATCTAAACCATTGAATATCAAAATATTTACAGAAAAAGGAAACCTCATCATCGAAAATAATTTGCAAACCAGAGAATTGCCCAATACATCTACAGGCGTAGGTTTAGCGAACATTGTTTCGAGATATAATTTATTAACCGAAAGAAATGTCTTTGTAGAAAAATCCGAAACTTTCTTCCGTGTGAAACTCCCTATTTTAACAGAAAAATTGAACCCTATGAATCCATATACTCCATCACAAGAACAATTGGCTTACGAAAAAGCCGCAAAACGCGTAGAAGAACTCAAAGGTTTCTACGGAAACTTAATTTCATACTGCATTTTTATTCCATTTTTAATTTTTATTAATTTCCAAACTTCGCCTAAATATCATTGGTTTTGGTGGCCAATGTTAGGTTGGGGAATTGGCGTAATTTCTCACGGAATTAAGACTTTCGGTATCGGAACAGATTGGGAAGAACGCCAAATCAAAAAATACATGGAAAAAGAAGAAGAAAACGCTAGAAAATGGAAATAACTATGGAAAATCAAGATAAATTCAACGAAATTGCTTACAAAAAAGCACAAAAAAGAGTAAAAGACATCAGAACGTATTATTACATGGTTTTGGGATATTTAGCAGTGGGTTATTTCATTGTTAGCCGAAATTATGATGGCAATCTTCTTAATATTTCTAGAAATTACAGCGTTTGGATTGTAATCTTGTGGGGAATTTTTCTTTTGGGTTACGGAATTTATTTATTCACGCCTTATTTCAGAAATTGGGAAGAAAGAAAAACCAAAGAATTAATGGAGAAATACAAACAAAAAAATTAAAAAATGGACCCTGTAAACGATAAAAATATTCAATACGAAAGAGCCAGAAAAAGGGTGAAAGAAATCAAAGGTTTCTATATTCACGCTTTGGTTTATGTGTTAGTCAACTTGTTTTTAATTTTGTCAACATCCATAAAATACGATTCTTTTGAAACATTTTTCCAGCAGAATCAATTCTGGGGAATTGGACTTTGGGGAATTGGACTTTTTGCGCATGGTTTGTCCGTTTTCTTGCCTAATTTTATCCTCGGAAAAAACTGGGAAGAAAAGAAAATTCGTGAATTGATGGAAAGAAATAGAAATTTTAAAATATGAAAGTAGTAATTATAGAAGACGAAAAACCAGCCGCAAGAAAACTCGAAAGATTAATAAGCAATTTCCCTGATTTACAATTGGTCGCAACACTTCATTCTGTGGAAGACGCTGTAGATTGGTTCAGTAAAAACGAACATCCTAAACTGATATTTTCAGACATCGTTTTGGGTGATGGTTTGTCTTTTGATATTTTTGAAAAAGTTCCTACCAAAAGTTTCATCATTTACACCACCGCTTTTGATCAATACACGTTGAAAGCCTTCAAACTCAATTCCATAGATTATCTTCTCAAGCCAATTTCAGAAGAAGATTTAGCCAAAGCAATTGAAAAATTCAAAAGTTTTTTACCTTCCGAAGAAACACACAATGCTTTGGAAATGAAATCTTTAATCAAAGAAAATCAGCCGAAATTGTCTAGAATTCTAGTGAAAATTGGTTATAATTTAAAGGTCATCAAAACTGAAGAAATTTGCTGTTTTTATTCTGAAAACAAGATTGTTTACGCACAGACTTTAGAACGCAGTTTCCCAACAGATTTTACCTTAGATGAATTAGAAGAAGTTTTGGATGAAAAGACGTTTTTCCGTGTAAACAGACAGTTTATCATCAGTTCAGATTGTATCAAAAACATTCATACTTCACCGAATTACAAAGTAGAATTGCAAGCGCAACCTGCCGAGGAAATTACAGTTAGCAGAGAACGTGTGAAAGATTTTAAAGATTGGTTGGTAAAATAATTGAAATATGAAAAAATTGACTGCTTTTGTTGTTCTATTCTTAATGAGTTGCCATCCAAAAACCTTTGTTTTAGAAGAAAAAAATGATGACAAATTTTTCCTCAACCAAGAAGTAAAAAGAGGCTATTCAGATGGAGTTTTATCTAAAAATCCCCTTATCATTATTAATGGTGAAGTTTTTAAATATGATGAAAATCTAGACACTATAAAAATTCCTTTAAAAAAATCTAGAATAGAATCTGTAAATCTTTTAAATGAAAATGGCGCAAAAACAATTTATGGCGTAGAAAAACGTGGCGCGGTTATTATTAATGCTTTTTAATATCAACCATTATAAAACGCACTTGCAGAATTGATAAAATGCTGAAAAGCTTCCGTAACTTCTTTCTGAATTTTATTGGTTAAAGGAAACGGAACCATGTGCGAATATTCATACGGAAAATCCTGTATTTCTACCTCAGTTTTTATATTTCTGTAACCACCTTGCAAAGTATTGAGTGCTTCCATTGGTGGTGCAACTTCGTCTTTTTCAAGGACATAGAGTTTGATTTGATGATGCAGTTTTTTAATTCTGTCTTCTCTTTCTTTTTGGAAATAATTGTACCTCAACATCATTTTGAACCAACTTTCCTGCGGATGTAATTTCTCGTCTTGAAAATGACCTAATCTTTCATCTGACTGAAAATCAGAACTCAATAATTCTGCAAAAACCGTTTGCATTTTTATGGCAGCTCTTGCATCCATAATGTATTTAGAAATCGGGAACATTCTATCAATCGTCATTCCACCACAAAAACAAAAGAGTTTAGAATTTTCAAAAATTCCTTCAGGATCTGCCATTTTTAGAATCATCGACAAAAATGAACCAATAGAATAGCCAAATAAATCAATAGAAGTTTCAGTTGAAATACTTTTAATCTTCTGATTTCTAATGTCTTTCACCACTTGTATCACATCTGAATACGTCTGAAAACCAGACCAAAAAATTCTCTGAGGATGCGCTTCTAAACGTGAACTAATGGCTGCATTTACAAATGAACAATTGGTATTTTCGGGATAATTTTTCTTTCTAAACTGTGCTACTTCTACCATTGCACGTCTGTCACTCCAGATTTCTTCGGCTCTGTTCATGTGAAAAGCAATCGGGAAAAGAATGATGGCTTTTTTGGTTTTTTGAGCCAATTCATAAGCCCAAGGCAAATATTTATCCCACTTTTTCTCGTTCAATCCATGGAAAAAAATGAGCGTTCCTTCGGCGATTTCTACATCTGCTCTTTTGAGAATATAATAGTCGAAATGTTTATTTCTTTCGATGTCAAAATCTTTTACATCAATGCTAGAAAACCCATAAAGTATTTGATTTTCATTGCTTTCCTTGAAATGTGTTTGGTGTTTTTCGCAGGATGTGGTAGAAAAAGAACCATTGAGTAAATCTGCTTTTTTAGAATGAAAATGAATGGTTTCTATCGTTACATTTAAGTCTTCAATTGTTTTGAAATTTCCTTCTTTTTCAAAGTTTTCTTTTAAAATTTCATAGAGTTCATTGTAATTCATAAGCATCATTTTAATTATAACTTCAAAATAAAAGTATTTATTGCTTAAAAGCCTTTATTGATAAGGTTTTTTCTTATTCTAAACATAAAAAAGCAGCCTGAAATGACTGCTTCTACATATTTTAAAATTTCTAAGAAATCACTCCGCTTCCTAATAATTCTTCGCCTACATACCAAGCTGCGAACTGTCCTTCCGCTATAGCGGATTGTGGATTTTCGAATTCTATAAAAAATCCTTCTTCAAACTGATAAAGCGTGGCTTTTTCTAGAGGTTGACGATATCTAATTCTTGCCATTACTTCCATAGATTCTCCGTTTTTCAAACGCAAATCTTCACGAACCCAATGCAATTCTGAATTGTCAATTTTCAAAGCTTTTCTAAATAATCCTGGGAAATTTCTTCCTTCTCCTACATACACCAAATTATTTTCCATATCTCTGGAAATGAGGAAACAAGATTCTTTATGTCCGCCAATTCCCAAGCCTTTACTTTGTCCGATTGTGTAGAATTGTGCACCTTGATGTTTGCCAATTACTTTTCCGTCAGATTTTTTGTAATGGATTTTTGCAGACAAATATTCTAACTCTTCTAATTTTGAAGAAAATTCAGGTTTTTCTTTGTGATATTCAGCAAAATCACTGAAAATTTCTACAATTTCGCCTTCTTTGGCTTTTAATTGTTGCTGAAGAAAAGTCGGCAAACTTACTTTCCCGATGAAACAAAGACCTTGAGAATCTTTTTTATCCGCAGTTGCCAATTCCATTTCTCTGGCAATTTCTCTTACTTCTGGTTTAGTAAGTTCGCCAATTGGGAAAAGCGCTTTAGAAAGCTGTTTTTGGTTCAATTGACACAAGAAATAACTTTGATCTTTGTTGTTATCTTTTCCTGCCAAAAGTTGATACACTTCTTCCCCATTTTCGTTGGTAAAAGAATCTAATCTGGCGTAATGTCCTGTTGCAACTTTATCTGCACCTAGTGAAAGTGCTGTTTCTAGAAAAACATCGAATTTTACCTCTCGGTTACAAAGCACATCAGGATTGGGTGTTCTACCCTTTTCATATTCGGCAAACATATAATCTACAATGCGTTCTTTGTAGAGTTCGCTCATATCAATCACTTGGAACGGAATTCCCAATTTTTTGGCCACTAAAAGGGCATCATTACTGTCTTCAATCCAAGGACATTCATCTTCTAAAGTTACCGAAGCATCATTCCAATTTCTCATAAAAAGTCCGATGACTTCGTGACCTTGTTTCTGCAACAAATATGCTGCAACGCTGGAGTCTACACCTCCTGATAAACCGACTACTATTTTCATAATTGAGTTACGCTTTCGTTAAGGGAAAGTTTTACGACTGCAAAATTACGAATTAAAAACTCATTTGAAATTTTTCTGCTAAATTTGAATTATAGAAATTTTCTAAAAATGAAAAAATTATCTCTATTCTTTCTGATGCTGATGTCTTTTTCGGCATTTTCACAGGTGGAAACTCCTACGCAAAACTCTAAATGGACTTTTGGTGGTTATGCTGGTTTAACTGGCAGTTTTGGCAGTAATAGCGGCATTGCAGTACATATTGCACCAAGAGTAGGCTATAAAATTTATGAAAATTTAGAAACAGGTTTGATGGGAAGTCTCAATTGGCAAAACTCATCTTATTCTTACTCCACTTTGTTTGGAATTGGGCCATTTGTGAATTATTATTTGGGCAGAAATTTCTATTTGGGTTCTCAATTTCAGGAATATTTTATCAGTCAAAAAATAAAATCTTCAGAAGAAAAATACAGTTCAAACGAATCTGCACTTTATATTGGTGGCGGTTATATGCAAAGAATGGGTAATAATTCTTATTTGCAGATTGGCGGAATGTATAATGTACTTTGGAAACAAAACAGCAGTATTTTCAGCAGTGGTTTTGTTCCTAATATTGGGGTGGTTTTTGGATTGTAAGAATGTATCAAAAATATAATTCTGTTATTGTGGAAAAATAATATTAGAATATTTTTTATAAATTTGTTTAATATTAAAAATATTTTATTATTTTTGTATAGTGCATAATTTATATGCAAGAAAAAAGCACCTTGTTCCCGCAAGATGCTTTAAGTTCTTTGACTTTTTTGATTTCTTCATTAAATACTTTACACTTTAATGAAAAATATTAATTTTTATTTTCTTGGTAAAACTAATACTTTTACCGGATATCTTGCAAATTTTAGACCAAATATTTGCAAAGAAATTTTAGAAACTGCTTATCAAGCAGTAACAGAAGGTAATGCTAAAGTTTTAGGTTTGGTGAAAACCGAACCTAATCTCTTTAGTAAAAAAACGCTGCAATCAATGCTTCTAAACAATGCAATTATTGACATTTTTAAAGCTAAGATTTTAGCCAATGAGAAGACTAGACATAGAGTCAAGTTTTTCGAAACTTATAGAATGACTTATGCTTTAGTTGACAATAGTTTCTTTTTATGTTTCAAAGCTTTAGGTAAGGAAAACACCGTTGAAGGCATGAAAACAAAAAGATTCGAAGATGTTTTACAAGGCTTGCCTTTTACAATGTCTAAAAAAATGAGTGCAGAAATTTCAAAATTAAATCTTAAAACCTCTCCGCCAATACTTTTTGTTGGTTTTAAGAAAACTACTGATTTTATAGATTTTGTAAATCTGCAATATTATCATGGAGGAGGTATCGCTTTAGAATATGGAATTAGAGAGGCTTCTAAAGTAAATACTGATAACATTATAAAATCAAAAAATAAACAAAACGGTGAATCTGATTCAGATTCAGCAATAGCTTAGTTCTAACCCGAAGAAATCAAAAAGTCAAAGTTCTTTTTAAAAAATTTATAAAATGGAAACAAATGCTTACAATGGATTTTCCATTAAAATTGTTAGAGATTTTTATGGATTAAATCAATCGCAGTTTGCAAAGTTACTTGGTGTATCTCAACCTGTTATTAGTAAGTTAGAAAAAGGAGATAAAAACCTTGAAGAAAATCAAATTGAAAAATTTAAAGAATATTTTGAACCAAGTTTCTTTAAAAGAAATGTAGAAAATGTAAATCAAAAACTATTTTACAGAAAATTATCCTCAATAACCAAAACAAAGCTTGCTCTTTTTGAATCAAGACTCAACTTGTTACACAACACTATTTCTGAAGCTTTAGAAATTATAGATTTAGACGCTGATGGTCTTCCTAAAATTAATACTGACGATTTTATTAAAGAAAAAAACGATGAGTTTAAAATTGATTTTGAATATTTAGCTACAGAAATCAGATTAAAATTCGGAATTGGTAGAGGACCAATCAATAACATTGTTGATTTATTAGAGAGTAAAGGTATAATAATTCATTTTTTTGATTATGATTTTATTTCTTCCGATAATAATAAGTTTGATGGAGTTAGCTTTTATGTGAAAGGAATTCCCGTTATTTTAGTAAATGATAAAATACCTAATTCTAGAAAAGTTTTCACAATAGCTCACGAACTCGGACATCTCCTATTACACTTTGAAGATTTAATTTCTATTGACAGAGATATTGAAGCGGAAGCAAATCACTTTGCTGCTTCTTTTTTAGCTCCAGAAAAAGATATAAAATCGTCTTTGAGACAACTAACACTTGAAAAACTAAAATCTTTGAAATTAGAATGGAATATGTCTATTTCATCATTAGTATATCGTGCATATTCATTAGGCACAATATCACAACAAACGCTTCGCTTTTGGATGATGAAATTAGCACCAATAAGAAAACAAGAACCTCTAGAGTTTGAGATTGCAAAACCCACACTTTTAAATAAAATGTTTAAACTTTTAGAATCTGAAACTGATAACGGTTTTTATAAACAATTAGGTTTTACAGAAAAGTTAAGAGAAGAACTTTTTGGTAAAGATAATTTACCATTAAGAACCAAATTAAAAATTGTTCTTAATTAACTAAAAAAACCTCCGAAAATTCGGAGGTTTCTTTTTATGCTTTTTGTTTAGATTTTTTTTGGGTTTCACCTTCTAAAGCATCTTTGGCTTCGTTCAATTTTAGAACTACAGTTTCGCCTTCAGAGAATTGTTTGTTTACGAGCATTTCTGCCAATAAATCTTCTATATATTTTTGGATGGCACGTTTTAGAGGTCTTGCTCCAAAATCTTTATCCCAGCCTTTCTCTGCGATGAAATCTCTAGCTTCGTCTGTTAATTCTACTTTGTAGTTTAGTTTTTCTAGACGTTTGTACAATTTATTTAACTCAAGGTCAATGATTTTCTTAATGTCTTCTTTTTCAAGAGAATTGAAGATGATAATATCGTCTATTCTATTCAAAAATTCTGGCGCAAAAGCTTTTTTCAAAGCGTTTTCAATGGTTGCTCTCGCTCTTGCATCTGTATTCGATTTTTTAGCAGAAGTTCCGAATCCTACTCCATCACCAAAGTCTTTTAAATCTCTGGTTCCGATGTTAGACGTCAAGATGATTATTGTATTTCTGAAATCTACTTTTCTGCCCAAAGAATCGGTAACGTGACCTTCATCTAAAATTTGCAATAAAATATTGAAAACATCTGGGTGTGCTTTTTCTATTTCGTCTAATAAAACTACCGCATAAGGTTTTCTACGAACTGCTTCGGTTAATTGACCGCCTTCTTCATAACCTACATATCCTGGAGGCGCTCCCACCAATCTAGAAACCGCGAATTTCTCCATGTATTCACTCATGTCTATTCTAATCAATGCATCATCAGAATCGAATAATTCACGAGCCATTACTTTTGCCAACTCGGTTTTACCAACACCTGTTGTTCCTAAGAAAATAAATGTTCCAATCGGTCTGTTTGGATCTTTCAGTCCTGCTCTATTTCTTTGGATGGCTTTCACCACTTTTTTCACAGCATCTTCTTGGCCAATGACTTTTCCGTTGAGTAAATTATCCATATTGGCTAATTTATCCATCTCGTTTTTGCCCACTTTCGTTACTGGAACTCCAGACATCATCGAAACTACCTCAGCTACATTTTCTTCGGTTACCACTTCTTTTTTCTCCTTTACTTCTTTGTCCCATTTGTCTTGAGCCACTGCCAATTCTAGCTGTAAACGCTCTTCTTCATCTTTTAATTTTCTCGCTTCTAAATAATCTTGAGCTTTTACCGCTTTTTGTTTCAGTTCCTTAATTTCTTCAATTTGCTTTTCATGCTCAATGATGTCAGTAGGAACTTTCATGTTTTTAATATACACTCTAGAACCTGCTTCGTCCATCGCATCAATCGCTTTGTCTGGAAGGAATCTATCGGTAATATATCTCGAAGTTAGGTTTACACACGCTGCAATTGCTTCGTCTGTATACGTTACATTATGGTGATCTTCGTATTTGTCTTTAATTTGATTCAAAATCAAGATGGTTTCTTCCACAGAAGTAGGTTCTACCATTACTTTTTGGAAACGTCTTTCTAAAGCACCATCTTTTTCGATGTACTGACGGTATTCGTCTAAAGTAGTCGCACCGATGCATTGAATTTCGCCTCTTGCTAAAGCAGGTTTAAACATATTAGAAGCATCTAAACTTCCTGTAGAACTTCCCGCACCAACAATCGTGTGTAACTCATCTATGAAAAGAATGACGTCTCTGTTTTTCTCTAGTTCCGTCATAATCGCTTTCATTCTCTCTTCGAACTGACCTCTGTATTTAGTTCCAGCAACTAAACTTGCTAAATCCAACGTAATTACACGCTTGTTAAACAGAACTCTTGATACTTTTTTCTGCATGATTCTAAGCGCTAAACCTTCTGCAATGGCAGATTTACCAACGCCTGGTTCCCCAATCAAAAGCGGATTGTTTTTCTTACGTCTTGACAAAATTTGAGAAACCCTTTCAATTTCTTTTTCTCTACCAATTACAGGGTCTAATTTCCCTTCAGAAGCTAGCGCAGTAAGGTCTCTACCAAAATTATCTAAAGTTGGCGTTTTGCTCTTTCCTGTTCCTAGATTTCCGGTAGGTTTTTTCATTTGACCATATTCTTCACGCTCTTCGTCATCATCATACGCAGAACTTTTTGGCAACTGACCAGAGTTTTTAAGCATAGATTGATATTCTTTAGCTACGCTATCATAATCAATTTCGTAAGCACTTAAAATATTGGTCGTAGGATCTTCCATTTTATAGAGAATTCCTAACAAAAGATGAACAGTATTAATTTCTGAAGCTCTGTATTGTCTGCATTCTAAATCTGCTCTTTTTACCGCATAATCTGCTAATTTGGTGAAAGAAATATTTTCCTTTTCTTCTGAAAAAGGATTGGTATTTACATTCATGTTTTCAATCTTTCTGCGAATCTGAGTAAGATCTGCCTGAAGATTTTCTAAAATTTCTTTAGCAGAATTATCCGTCTGAATAATTCCCAACAAGAAATGTTCAGTCGATAAAAATTCGCTATGCAAACGTTTTGCTTCGCTTTTACTGTGTTTGAAGACTTTGGTTAAGCCTTCTGAAAATTTATTTTCCATGATAATTTCTCTCAATAAAATTCTAATGAAGTCAATATGAATTGATTTCGTAAATCAAAGTTACAAATACTTTACCAAACTCATATTATGACTTTATGACATTATTTTACAAAATTAATAGCAGGAAATTAGTAATTTTGTCGTCTTAAATTTTTTTGAAATGGACGCGAATTGGGCAAATTATGTAGGTTATGCTGCATCATTCTTTGTAGTGCTGAGCTTTATGGTGAAAAACATTAAGCAAATTAGAGTGATTAATCTTATCGGTTGTATCGCTTTTGTGATTTATGGTGTTTTCAGCGGAATGTTGTGGCCTATCATTATTCCTAACGCAATTCTTTGCGTTATACAACTTTATCATTTAATAAAACACGATTAAAAGTTTTACATAATGAAAATTTTGGTAAGCGTTTTCAATAATTTATACACCGATCAGCGTGTAGAAAAATTCTGCAAAACCTTGCACGAAAATGCTTACCAAATAGAAGTAATTGGTAATAATTGGGGCGGAAATCCCAAAATGAAAAGGCCTTATCCATTTTCAAGAATTTCTTTACAGTCCAAAAAATTACGTTTCGCTTATTTAGAATTTCAGTGGAAATTATTCTTGGTATTGCTGAAAAAAGCCGACCGAAATACAATTCTTCACGCCAATGATTTAGATGCACTTTTACCCAATTATCTGGTTTCAAAAATCAAAGGAATTCCTTTAGTTTGGGATAGTCACGAGATTTTTACCGAAATGCCAACCGTTACCAACCGTTGGGTTCAGCATGTTTGGAGACTTCTGGAAAATGCTTTGATTAGAAAAATCAAATATTTTATAACGGCAAATGACTCTTATGCCAATTGGTTTGAAACCAATTATAAGATTAAAAGGCCAATTGTCATTAGAAATTTTCCTCAAAAATCAGAATCACCGAAAAGTTTCGTTGAAAACTCTCCTAAAATCATTCTTTACCAAGGAACCATCAATTATTCCAGAGGAATAGATAAGATGATTGAAGCGATGCAATTTATAGAAAATGCAGAATTTCACATTGCAGGAAGAGGTCCTTTTTTAGAAGAATATCAACAACTTACGAGAAATTTACAGCTAGAAAATAAAGTAAAATTCTTAGGGAATCTACATCCTGATGATTTAAGAAAAATCACCGAAAAAGCAGATGTAGGTTTAAGCATCGAAGAAAATAAAGGCTTAAGTTATTACTACTCACTTCCGAATAAAATCTCAGATTACATACAAGCCAGAGTTCCTGTAGTGGTTTCTAAATTCCCCGAAATGCAGAAAATTGTAGAAAATTATCACGTAGGCGAATTCATCACTTCTCACAAACCAAAACATTTGGCCGAAAAAGTAAAAACCGTTTTAGAAAAGGGGAGAAGTTCTTATTTGACTCAACTGGAAATTGCTGCCCAAGAACTTTGTTGGGAAAATGAAGCTCCGAAAATTCTGGAACTTTATGAAAGAGTAGCTCCACAACATAGACAGTTCAAAAGAAGCGAGTAACCAATTGATAACCCCGATTGCAGCGAAAATCCCGCAGTAAGCTTTGGCGAAAGTTGCTGCACGAGGAATTGCAGCGAAAAGCGGGACTACAAGTGAAAATATTTAGAAATTTTCTGTTTCTAAAAATTCTTACCTTTGTACCATGACAATTCAAGAAAAACAACAAGAAATCATAGAAGAATTCGAGTTTCTGGACGATTGGGAACAGAAATACGAATACATTATAGACTTGGGAAAAGAACTGAAAGGTTTGCCTGAAGACAAAAAAACAGACGAAAATCTGATTAAAGGTTGCCAGTCAAAAGTTTGGTTAGACGCCGAATTCAGAGACGGAAAACTATTCTTCAATGCAGATTCTGATGGGATTTTACCGAAAGGAATTGTTTCTCTTTTGGTGAGAATTTACAGCGGACATTCTACCCAAGAAATTTTGGATTCTGACTTTGATTTTATCTCAAAAATCGGTTTGCAAGAATTTTTATCGCCTTCTAGAGCCAATGGTTTGATGGCAATGACCAAACAAATTAAGTTCTACGCGGTTGCATTTCAGTTAAAATCGTGAAAAAAATCTTAGCATATCGTTTTTCCGCTTTTGGAGATGTTGCGATGATTGTGCCTGTTTTGAAAGAATTTTTGGCACAAAATCCTGACACAGAAATTGTTTTTGTTTCCAGAAAAAACTTTGCCGATTTATTCGATGGAGTAGAGCGATTGACTTTCCGTGGCGTAAATCTGGATGATTACAAAGGATTTTTCGGACTCAGAAAATTGGCTTTGGAACTAAAAAAGGAATTTCAGCCAGATTTTGTAGCCGATTTGCACAATGTTTTGCGCACTAAAATTCTGAGTTTTTTCTTCAAAAAAACGGCAACGCTTGACAAAGGAAGAACCGAAAAAAAATTACTTACGAGAAAGGAAAATAAGGTTAAAAAACCACTGAAACCAACTACAGAACGCTATGCAGATGTTTTCAGAAAATTAGGTTTTACGCTGAAACTTTCTCATCAATTATTCCCAAAATCTCAACAAAAATCTGGAATTGGATTTGCTCCTTTTGCGCAACATGCAGGGAAAATGCTTCCGATTGAAAAATCTCTAGAATTGGTGAAAACGCTTTCTAAAAATCATCCAATTTATCTTTTTGGTGGCGGAAAAAAGGAAGTAGAAATTCTATCAAAATGGGAGCAAGAGATTGAAAATGTAGCTTCTCTCGCTGGGAAACTTTCACTAAAAGAAGAACTTCAGAAAATTTCGGAATTAGAACTCATGATTTCTATGGATTCTGCCAATATGCATTTGGCAAGTTTAGTGGGAACTAGAGTGGTTTCGGTTTGGGGAGCTACCCATTATTTCGCTGGATTTTTAGGATACGGACAGTCCGAAAATGACATTGTAGAAATTACAGATTTAGCATGCAGACCGTGTTCTGTTTTTGGAAATAAACCTTGTTTCCGTGGTGATTATGCTTGCCTTAACCAAATAGAAATTTCACAAATCTTGAAGAAAATTTAGATTTAAGTTCATTCATAATTTTTTAAAAACATCTAAGATGTTTTCTTAATGAACTTAATCCCTTAATAGAGACTTAATGTTTAAATTTTAAACTCAATAAATACTTGTATTTCTTATCTTTGCTCTATGCAAATTGTACTCATCGGTTCTGGAAATGTGGCATTTCACCTAGCAAAAGCTTTTACCGAAGCTCAAATTCCTGTTTCTCAAATTTTTGGAAGAAATACCGCCGAACTTCAGAAAATTTCTGAGCAATTTTCCATTCCTTCTTCTACGGAAACTCTAGTTGATGCAGATGTGTACATTATTTCGGTGAGTGATTCTTCGATTGCTGAAGTTTCATCTCTCATCAAAAATGAAAATGCTTTGGTTGCACATACTTCTGGTTCGGTTTCACGTGAAGCATTGAATGGAAATTACAGAAAATCAGTTTTTTATCCGCTTCAAACGTTTTCAAAATCTAAAAATTTAGACTATTCTAAAATTCCATTTTTCATAGATGCAGAAAACGAAAATGACGAAGAAATTTTGAAAAATTTGGCTTCCAAAATTTCTAAAAATGTAATGCTTGCCAATGATGAAAAAAGAAAATACATTCATTTGACCGCGGTTTTTGCTTGTAATTTTGTGAATCATTTGTACGCGAGAGCTAAGGAAATATCTGACAGTCAAGGAATTCCGTTTGATTATTTTTTGCCATTGATTGACGAAACTACCCAGAAAATACATGAATTAGAACCAAAATTGGCACAAACTGGACCTGCTATTAGAAATGATGAAAAAGTGCTGAAGCTTCATGAATCTTTATTAACCGATGAAGAAAAACTAAAAATCTATAAAACCTTAAACGAATCGATAAAGAAAATGTATCATTTTGAGTAAAATCGCTTATTTGTAAAGTCGTTAATCGTATTTTTTACAACTTTACAACTTAGCGGTTTTACAACTTTACAACATAGAAAATATGAGTCATTTAGAAAAATTAAAAAATATAAAAGCCTTTGTTTTTGATGTAGACGGCGTTTTCACAGACGGTAGCGTTTATCTATTGCCAGAAGGAAATATGTGCAGAGTAATGAATGTTTTAGATGGTTTTGCAGTGGTAAAAGCATTGAAAAAAGACTATAAAATCTGCGTGATTACCGGTGGAGATGATCCCATGGTTCGTCACAGAATTCATTATTTAGGCATCACAGATTATTATGCAAAAGTGCATCATAAATTAGAAAAATTCGAAGAGTTTAAAGCCAAATACAATCTTCAAAACGAAGAAATTCTTACGATGGGAGATGATATTCCAGACATCAAAATGATGAAAATTTCTGGAATTTCGGCTTGTCCGCCAAATTCTGTAGCAGAAGTGAAAGAAATTTCGGACTATATTTCTCCTATTTACGGTGGAAAAGGTGCTGTAAGAGACGTGATAGAACAAGTCATGAAAGTGCAAGGAACTTGGATTGACGATGATACGCAGTCTATTTAAGTGGGAGAATTTGTAGAATTGGAGAGTAAAAAGTGAAAACAATTTTCCTGTTTGTATTAAAAGTTGTAAATTATATATCTTTTTAAAATCTAAAATCTAAAATCTAAAATCTAAAATCTAAAATCTAAAATCTAAAATCTAAAATCTAAAATCGTAAATGAAAATATTACTCGGCTCTAATTCACCCAGAAGAAAAGAACTTTTACAAAGTTTAGGTTTTGATTTTGAGGTGGTTTCTATAGATTGTGACGAAGTTTTTCCAGAAAATTTAACCGTAGAAAATATTGCAGGATACCTTTCTGAACTCAAAGCGAATGCTTATAGAAATTTAGAAAAAAATGAAATTTTGCTCACTTCTGATACCATTGTTACCTTTGAAGGAAAAGTTCTCGGAAAGCCTAAAAATAGGGAAGAAGTGGTAGAAATGCTTCAACATTTGTCGGGAAAAACACACCAAGTTTACACCGCTGTTTCATTTAAAAGTTCTGAAAAAATTATCACTAAAACTGATATAGCAGATGTAGAATTTTCAGAAATTACTGACCAAGAAATCAATTTTTACATCGAAAATTATCATCCTTTTGACAAAGCCGGAAGCTACGGAATTCAGGAATGGTTAGGCATGGCAAAAATCTCTAAAATCAACGGCAGTTTTTACACAATTATGGGATTGCCAACACATTTGGTTTACGAAACTTTAAAAGATTTAGGTTTCTAAAAAATTCCTTATTTTTACTGAATGTTTTTCGCCACAATCACAATAAATTGTGGCAATTTCAGTTATTAAAACACTCCATGAAAAAATATATACTTCTCGCTTTAGGTTCTGCAGTTTTTTTGGCTTGTTCGCCAAGAAAAGATGGCTATTTGAACCGTAAATATCAAGGTTTCACCACTTTTTACAATGTTTTGTTCAATGGAGAAGAAGCGCTCAATGCCGAATTAAAACAGCGAGATAAATCTTATCGAGATAATTTTCATGCGCCTTACATTAAATTACTCACTTACGAAGAGCAAATTTCTTCTGCTCAAATGGAAAATTTAGGCGTTTCTGATAACGAAGAAGGAGTAGCGCCAGAAGATTTTTACAGAGATGACACCGAAACTGGAGCTTCTGTTGCCAATACTGGAGTTAGCACTTTAGAAATCGCAGAAATGAAGGCTCAAAAAGCGATTGATAAACATTCGATGATGTTTAAGGGCGAAGAAAAAAACAAAACTATTTTTGATGCTTATCTTGTTTTAGCAAAAGCCAGATTGTTCCAAAATAAGCCTTTAGAAGCACTTGACGCACTTAATACAGTTCAAAAAATTTATAAAAAAGACAAGAGACTTTCTTTAGCCAAAGTTTACGAAGCCTACACTTACGGAAAAATGAAGGACTATTACCGCGCAGATGAAACCTTCCGTGAGCTGAAAGAGAACAAAAAACTCAAAAAATCTGAGAAAAAATTACTCAGTATTTTCTATTCGGAAATGCTTTTAAACGCTGGTAAAAAGGAAGATGCAGTAACAGAATTAGAAAGTGCTTACAAACTTAATAAAAACAAAAAATTAAGAAGCAGAATTGCTTTTCTTCGTGGACAAATCCTTGCCAATCTCGGCAAAAATGAAGAAGCGAGAGAAAGTTTCGTCACTGCTTATAAAAACGCCAGAAATTTTGAATTTGAAGTAAAATCTCAGGTAGAAATTGCCAAAACTTTCAACGGAAAAGACGATGATTACGAAGGTGCAAAAGAATATCTAGAAAAAATCAGTAAAAAAGGAACCTATGCTTCTAGAAAAAATGAATTCTATTATGCGCTTGGTTTAATGGCTAAAAAAGCTGGTAAAAAGGAAGATGCACAAGAATTTTTCCAGAAATCTATTAAAGAAAAAGTATCTGATCCTCAAGTTAGAGGTTTGGCTTACTATGAAATCGGGAAAAAATTTTTCGAAGATAATGACTATCTAAGCGCTGGTGTTTATTACGATTCTGCTTATGCTGCGATGAATTATGCACCTGCAAAAGAAGAACTAAAATCGCTTACCGAAAACATAAAAGACATTTCTAAAAATTATTATCTCATCAAAAAGAATGACAGCATTCTGAAACTGACTAAAATGTCTAATGATGAGCGAATTGCCTTTTTCAACAAACATATTGAAGGCATAAAAACCAAAGAAGCTAAAGAAGAACTCGAACGAAAAAAAGCAGAAAAAGAAAGCAAAAACAGAGTAGAAACCGTAGATTTTGCATTGCTAGAAAATACAGACAACAACAATTCTTTCATGGATTTTAATGGAAGTAAAGGCTTCTATTTTGCCAATCAAGCCAATATTTCTAAAGGCGAAAAAGAATTTAAGCAAATTTGGGGAAATAGAGCGCTTACCGACAATTGGCGAACTTCTACCAAAATGAATTCTATAGAAGATCTTAAAAATGAAGCACTTGGAATTACGGCTGCTCCAGATCCTAGAAGATATGAACCGGATTTCTATATTGAAAAAATTCCAACCAAAGCAGAAGAAATTTTAGCGCTCAAAAAAGACAGAGATACGGCAAGTCTTGGTTTGGGAAGAATGTACGAAAACTTCTTTTCTAATACTTCTTTAGCCACCAAAACATTGTACGATTTGGTAGATTCTAAGACTGATGAAGAAACCGAATTGCAAGCATTGTATCAAATTTTTTCTATGAATTATGAAAAAAATCCGAGTGCTGCAGAACGTGCGAAACAGTTGATTTTAGAGAAATATCCTTACACTTCTTATGCAGAATTTGTGAAAAATCCTAAAAAAGCAGATTTCACCACGTCTGATTCTGAAGTAGAAAAAATCTATACACAAGCTTTTGCTCTTTACTCCGAAGAAAAATTTGATGATTCTAAAAAATTGATTGAAGAAACTTTACAGAAATATCCAAAAGATGTTTTGGTTCCTAAATTTACCTTGTTGAATGCCTTTAACACAGGAAAAACTGCAGGAAAAGAAATCATGATTCTTCAACTAGAACAATTAATGCTGAATTATTCGAAAACTCCTGAAGGTATAAAAGCGAAGGAAATGCTTCAATATCTGAAAAGCGATATAAAAGTGGAACAGTTTGATGATAATGGAAATCCTATTTCACCGAAAAATGAACCAGCAGTTGCGCCTCAGAATGTGAATTCTAGCTCTACAAATCCTGAAAGAATTCAGCAAAATAATTCTAAACAAAGGAACTTGCAAGAAATGCAACAAGATGATCCGCTGCAACCAAAAGATTTAAAACCTAAAAAATAAGTTAAGATTTCTTCTTTACCCCGTGGAAATCTTTTAAATAAAACGGCTCGAAATACGCCACGTCTTCAAAATCTTGTCGGTTGAATTTCTCCACCGATTTTTTGATGAGATATTTTGCTGAAGGATAAACTTCTGAATTAAAATCTGCTCCCGAAATTTGTAAAATCTCTTGCGATTTTTTGGCTCCATCTCCTACGAAAAGGATTTTTTTGCCCTCAAATTCTTTGAAAGATTGTTCATCTAAGATTTTTGCTTCTGTCTCCGTCAACATCTCCCCTGAATTTCCATCAAAAACGGCGCAATAAACCTCCATTCTTCTTGCATCGATTAATGGAATGATTACATCATAGTTTTGACCTAAAAATGGCTCTATCATCGTTTCTAGAGAATTTACAGCAATGAGAGGAACTTTCAAGCCATAGCAAAAACCTTTTGCCGAAGCTGCGCCAATTCTAAGACCTGTGTAAGAACCTGGACCTTTTCCTAATGAAACTGCTTCAATATCTTTCAAAGAAATTTCTGCGCCTTCTAAAGCCCATTCTACAAAAGTGTGTAGCGATTCTGATTGCTTATAGCTTTCTGAAACTTCTTCGCAAAGACATAATAATTCTTCGCCATCAGAAATAGCAACTGAACAGTTTTTAGACGAGGTTTCTATATGGAGGATTTTCATTTCTAAAATTTGAAGATTTGAATATGAGAGAATTTGAAAATTTTTACAAAGATAGTTTTACATTTTCAAATCTTCAAATTATTACATTTTCAAATTATTTACGGTGAATCGTTCTTGGTTCTGCCTGAGCTTTTGGATAAATGCATAATTCTGCAATAGAAACTCTTTCTGGTGCATTTACACAATACGAAATAGCATCTGCAATATCTTCTGCTTTTAGTGCATCATAACCAGCATAAACAGTTGCAGCACGTTGTTCATCTCCTTTGAATCTTACTTTAGAAAAATCAGTTTCTACTGCTCCTGGTTGTATATTAGTCACTTTGATTCCAAATTCTGTAAGTTCTAAACGCATTCCTTCAGAAATAACGTCTACAGCGCGTTTTGATGCACAATATACCACACCATTTGCATACGTTTGTCTCGCAGCAACCGAAGAAATATTGATGATATGACCTGTATTTCTTGCTTTCATGATTTTAATAATCGGTTGAGAAACATACAGCAGTCCTTTTACATTTCCATCCATCATTGCATCCCAATCTGCAATATTTCCTTCGGATATCGATTCTAATCCATGAGCATTTCCTGCATTATTCACCAAAACATCTATGTTTTTCCATTCTTCTGGAAGTGAATGGATGGCATTTTCTACTTCTTCTTGGTTTCTTACATCAAAAACCAAACTGTACACTTCTGTAATTTTGCTTAATTCGATTTGTAATTGCTCTAAAACTTCTTTTCTACGACCACAAATAATCAATCTATGACCTTGTTTAGCAAAAGTTTCTGCGGTAGCTTTTCCTATTCCTGAAGTTGCACCAGTGATGAATATTGTTTTCATTTTATAGTTGATAGATTTATTTTTAATTTGCATCAAATGCTTCAAAAGCGTCTTCTAAGTGTGAAATTTTAAGTTTTCCTGTTTCGTCTGGAAGGACAGAAATAATATCAAACCTTACTTCTTTGTCTATATTTAGAGATTTTAGGTATTCGTCTGTGGCAGAAACGATGGATTTAATTTTCTTTTTGGTCACTGCTTCATGAGGTTCCATAAAAATATCTTTACCTCTCGCTTTTACTTCTATCACTACTATTTTCCCATCAAATTCTGTAATGATATCTACTTCTGCTTTTTGAAAACGAAAGTTTTTGGCTAAGATTTTATAGTTTTTTTCGACTAAAAATTGCTCTGCCAATTCTTCTGCAAGTTTGCCAAAATCATTGTGTTCTGCCATAAATGAGTTCCGAGTTTAAATTTCGTCGTCTTTAAATTGCTTTAATAATAATAAAAACATTACAGTTAAAAATACATCAAATAAAAATGCTATATAAAATATTTTAGAACTTTCTATAAATTCATCATAAAACAAAAAGCAACAAAAGATAAAAGAAGCCCAAATTGAGAAAATAACCTGACTTCTTAATTCTTTCTTTTTATTAATAATATTTCTTCTGAAAAACGTTCCTCTTAACCAAGCAACTAGCCCAAAAATTATCGGCCCAATGAATAAGGAAAATTCCAAAGTTCCCATTTTTAAGACTCAACTTTTATCTTGTTATCAACCTCAATTTTAACTTTTGCTCCAATAATTAGTGGTCTATTGTCAAAAATATGCCCATTTGGAAAGCCAAATAGAGTAGGGAAGTTGTATTTTTTTATTCTTTGAGCTATGATTTCGTAAGCAAATTCGTCAAAAGGTTCATCATAGTTTTTATTTTCTTTTGCATCGCCCATATTGGTCATTCCGCCAATTATTAATCCTTTGATTTTTCTGAAAACTCCTGCTAAATCAAGGCTTATCAACATTCTGTCAAGTGAATAAAAATTCTCGCCAATGTCTTCTATAAAAAGAATTTTATCTTTGAAATCAAATGAATAAGGAGTTCCTAAAAGGGCATAAATCAAGGCTAAATTTCCGCCAATGAGCTCTCCTTCTGCTTTTCCTTTTTTATTGAATTGATGTTTTTCTACGGAATAATGAATTTTCTTTCCTTCTAAAATTTTGAAAATATCTTCATAGCTTCCTTCAGAAACCCCGAAACTCGCTGTTTTAATGGTTTGTCCGTGAATAGAAGCGAAATTATTTTTCAGTAAATAACTGTTAATGACTGTATTATCAGAATAACCAATATACCATTTCGGATTTTCTCTAAATTCTGAAAGTTTCAGATGTCTCAATAAATGCTGACAACCGTAACCACCTCTGGAAGCCCAAATTGCAGAAATTTCTGGGTTATTTAAAGCCCATTTTAAATCCTGAATTCTTTCTTTTTCGGTTCCTGAATAGTTATAGCCATTTTCAAATTTCCCAAGAGTATATTTTCCTAAAATAGGTTCGTAACCTTTTGATTTTATCAAACTGATAGTGCTCTGAAGTGATGCTTCTTCTACAAATCCTGCAGGAGAAATAATAGCTATTTGATCACCTTTTTTTAAAGTTTTAGGAAAAATAATATTTTTCATTTTGCTTTTTGATAGAGGATTTCTTTGCTTTCTGCTTCTTCTAAACGCTTATCAAATTGATTGAATTTTTTATAACTCTGCAGAAAGATGAAAAAACTAAAAATGATAAGAATAATCCCTACAGTTTTTCTGATTTTATTAGCTAAATTTTGAGTCAATTTATAATGAAATTGCTTGGCTAACAATATTTTGAGTAAATCTATCACAAGATAAGTGGCAATCACTAAACTGATATAGAGCAAGAAATTCTGTAAATCTGGATATTCATTTCTCACCGAAATTACGGTAACCAACCAAAATAAAATAACCCCTACATTCAAAATATTGAACAAGAAGCCATTTACAAAGGTTTTGAAATAATTTTGACTGATGATTTTTTTCTCATTAGCTATATGCATTTGAGTTTTGGTAACCATCATAAAGATACCATAAACCAAAATAATTAGTGCTGTGATTCTATAAAATCCTGGATGTTTGTCTATAAGTTCTACCAAATCTGCGCTGGCAAAATAAGCAGCTATAATACACAAAATATCTGCAGTAATCACGCCTAAATCTAATGCCAATGCATGACGATGACCTCTACAAAAACTAGTCTCAATCAATAAAAAGAATATTGGTCCTATAAAAACAAGACTCAACATAAATCCTAATCCGATTGCCGAAAGTATAAGTTCAAGCATTTAACAAAGGTAAGAAATAAGTATTTAAAGATTAATATTTTTTAAAACTTTGCTTGTTGTTTGAACTAAAATCTTACAAATTTTAAAGTTAATTCTTTGTGATGAATAGCATTAATCCACCACTTTAAAATCTAATTGTTTAGCTACCAAATTTGCTTTTACAACTTTAATTTTTATGGTGTCTCCCAATTGATAGGTTTTACCTGTTCTCATTCCTACGATAGAATGTGTTTTAGCTTCATGGAAATAAGAATCATCCATCAAATCACGCAATTTAATTAAACCTTCTGCTCCGTTTTCTGGAATTTCTACCCAGAATCCAAAGTCTGCTGTTCCAGAAATCACCCCTTCGAAAACTTCTCCTACATGTTTTTCCATAAATTTTACTTGCATAAATTTAATAGAATCTCTTTCTGCATCTGATGCGAGACGTTCCATATCACTGCAATGTTTGCAATATTCTTCGTATTCTGCAGCAAAAGGAGATTTTCCTCCATCTAAATAATGCTGTAACAAACGATGAGCAATTAAATCTGGATATCTACGAATAGGAGAGGTAAAGTGCGAGTAATATTCGAATCCTAAACCGTAATGTCCAATAGGATTGGTAGAATAAACTGCTTTACTCATGCTTCGCATGGCAAGAGTTTCAATCATGTTTTCTTCACCTTTTCCTTTTACATCTCGCAATAAATTATTGAGTGATTCTGCTACTTTTTTAGAATTGGCAAGGTTCATTTTGTACCCAAAAGTTCCTACGAATTCTCTCAAAGCTTCTAATTTTGTAGGATTAGGATCATCGTGAACTCTATACACAAAAGTATTTCCAGTAGTTTCTCCTTTTCTGTTTAATGAAACAAATTCAGATACTTTTCTATTGGCTAAAAGCATGAATTCTTCAATCAAATGATTAGAATCTTTGCTAATTTTAAAATAAACACCAATAGGTTCATTATTTTCGTCTAAATTGAATCTTACTTCACTTCTATCAAAAGTAATTGCACCATTTTTAATTCTATTTTTTCTTAGAATTTTAGCGAGTTTATCTAATACCAGTATTTCTTCTGCCAATTCGCCTGTTTTCGTTTCAATTCGTTCTTGCGCTTCTTCATAGGTAAATCTTCTGTCTGAATGAATAACCGTTCTTCCAAACCATTGATTTTGAACTTCAGCTTTATCATTTAATTCAAAAACTGCAGAAAACGTGAATTTATCTTCATTGGGACGAAGTGAACAAACATCATTACTCAAAACTTCAGGAAGCATAGGAACCACTCTGTCTACTAAATACACAGAAGTTGCTCTATTATATGCTTCATCATCTAAAATAGTTCCCGGTCTTACATAATGCGAAACGTCTGCAATGTGAACACCAATTTCCCAGTTTCCATTTTCTAATTTCTGTAAAGAAAGGGCATCATCAAAATCTTTTGCATCTTTTGGGTCAATGGTAAATGTGAGAATTTTACGCATATCTCTGCGTTTTTTCACTTCTGCAGCGGTAATTTTTCTATCAATTTTATCTGCTTCAGCTTCTACTTCTGGTGGAAATTCATAAGGTAAACCATATTCTGCTAAAATAGAGTGGATTTCAGTTTCATGTTCTCCAGGAAGCCCCAAAACTTGAATAATTTCGCCTTCTGGATTTTTAGAATTAGCATCCCAATTCAGCATTTTCACCACTACTTTTTCGCCATCTTTAGCGCTATTTATTTTATTTTTTGGGATAAAGAAGTCGTTGTTGATTTGTTTTTTATCAATGACTACAAATCCAAAATCTTTATGCGGAACGAACTGAAAAGTCCCAACAAAAGTATCATTTGCACGTTCTAGAACTTCTAAAACAGAACCTTCTAATTTCTTACCTTTAAAATGATAGGTGACGATAAGAACGGTGTCACCTTGCAACGCATCTTTTACATTTTTTTGATGAATGAAAATGTCATCTTCTACTCCTTCTACTTTTACATAAGCATTTCCATTGGCTGCAAAATCGATAACTCCGGTTAACGTATCGGTAATTTGAAGGTTTACAATATATTTATTCTTCTCTGTTTCTTTAATTTTATCTTCGGCTTTCAATTTATGAAGTGCCTGAATAACAAGTTCTCTTTGTCTAGGATTTTTATATTCTATTCCGTCTGCAATCTGTTTGTAATTGTAGATTTTAGACGCTTTTTTATTCATAAAACGCAGAATGAGCTTCCCAATATCGCGAAGTTTCTGGTCTTGTTTTTGTGATTTATGTTGTTGTTTCATATATGTTTTAGTGTTTTTTTAATTTTTATAAATTTAAATAAAAATCTCCAACTTTCGTTGGAGATGGTTTTATTTACAAGTGATTTTATCAACTCTGTTCTGATGTCTTCCTCCTTCGAAATCGGTGGTGAGAAATTTCTCTATGATTTCTAGCGCCAATTCTTTGGCAATAAATCTGGCTGGCATTGCAACCATATTACAATTATTATGTTGTCGAGATAAAGCAGCAATTTCTGGCATCCAAGCTAGAGCACATCTTATTCCTTGGTGTTTATTAGCACTTAATTGTACACCTTGTCCACTTCCACAAAATAAAATTCCAAATTCACAATCTCCGTTTTCTACAGCACTTGCAGCAGGATGTACAAAATCTGGATAATCTACAGAATCTAAACCATGGGTTCCAAAATCTATCAATTCATATTTTCCTTCTAATTGCTTCTTTGCAAATTCCTTGTATTCATAGCCTGCGTGATCTGCGGCGATTGCTATTTTTTTCATTTTATTCTTATTATTTCTACAAAATTAACACTTTAAATGTGAATTGTGGATTAAATTTTAAAATCGATTTTTTAAATGAGCTTTAAAATCAAATGTTTAAGAAAATCTCAGCAAATTACTTTCAATTGTATTATCCTAATTTACAGTATTTTAAGATAATGTTACACAATTATTAACAGAATGTTAATTACTATGTTTAAAACTTCTGCTAAATAAAATAAAAAGTTAAAGAATTTTTGTGTAATAGAAAAAATCTTGCAAGATTATAGATTTTGTTTATCTATTTTTTTGAGGTCAAATTCTTTAGTTTTTCCATAACATGTTTTTCAATATATGCATGAAATAAGAGATATTCACATTTGTTAGTAAACTTATTATTTATTTGATTATTAATATTTTATAATATGGAAAACTTATGAATTGTACTACAACTCTTTCCGTAAAAAAATTAGAAAATAGTTTTCCCCATTATTCACAACTACAACAATAGTATTCATTTCTTTTTTTCTTAAAAAGAAGAAAATATGTTAGAAAATGTTTTTCGTCAGTTTGTGGAAATTTTTCTCAGGATTTTTCTTTTTGCCATTTTAGAAATCTTAAATTTGTAAAGCTTTAAAAAAAGCAGTATAATCTAAAAACTTTAAAAAGAAAAAAATTTATGAAAACCATTAATGATATCAGTTTCGCTGGAAAAAAAGCATTAATTAGAGTAGATTTCAATGTACCTCAAGATGAAAATAAAAAAGTAACGGATAATACCAGAATAGTTGCTGCTAAACCTACGATTGATAAAATCTTAAATGATGGAGGTTCTGTAATTATCATGACGCATCTTGGTAGACCAAAAGGTAAAGTAAATCCAGAGTTTTCTCTTTCTCAAATAGTAGATGAAGTTTCTAAAGTTCTAGGAAAAGAAGTGAAATTTGCTTCTGATTGTATAGGTGAAGTTGCAGAAAAAGCAGCTGCTGAACTTCAACCAGGAGAAATTTTATTGTTAGAAAACCTTAGATTTTATAATGAAGAAGAAGCAGGAGATGAGGAATTTGCAGGAAAATTGGCAAAATTAGGAGATGTTTATGTAAATGATGCTTTTGGTACTGCTCACAGAGCGCATGCTTCTACTGCTGTAATTGCTAAATTTTTCCCTTCAACTAAATTTTTCGGTTTATTAATGGCTAAAGAATTAGAAGCGATTGATAAAGTATTAGGAAGTGGTGAAAAACCAGTAACTGCAATATTGGGTGGTTCTAAAGTTTCTACTAAAATTACCATTATCGAAAATATTTTACCAGCAGTTGATAATTTAATTATCGGAGGAGGAATGTCTTTTACTTTTATTAAAGCTTTAGGCGGAAATATAGGAACTTCTTTATTAGAGGCTGATAAAATGGATTTGGCTTTAGAAATTTTAGAAAAAGCTAAATTAAATAATGTAAAAGTTTTCTTACCTGTAGACGTAATTGCTGCAGATGAATTTAATAATGATGCACACAGAGAAGAGGTAGATATTTATCACATTCCAGAAAATATGATGGGAATGGATGCAGGATCTAAAACTAGAGAAATCTTCCATGATGTGATTATGAATTCTAGAACTATCCTTTGGAACGGACCGATTGGAGTTTTTGAAATGGAAAATTTCTCAGCAGGAACTAAAGCTTTAGGAGACAGTATAGACGAAGCTACACAATTAGGAGCTTTCTCTTTAGTTGGAGGTGGAGATTCTGTGGCTTTTGTAAAACAAAATGGTTATGCAGACAAAGTTTCTTATGTTTCAACAGGAGGAGGTGCTATGTTAGAATCTTTAGAAGGTTTAGAACTTCCAGGAGTTGCTGCAATAAATAATTAAAAAATTTTGATTTAAACTTTATTTAAGTTTAAAGGTTATAAAAAAATCTTCAGAAATTTTTCTGAAGATTTTTTTGTTTTATTAAAAGGGAAGTTTTTTTAAAGTATAAAATTTCTAAAAAGTTGAAATTTTAAACAAAATAGCTGAAAAATGACTTTCATAAATAGCTTAAAAATCGATTTTCTAATTTTTTTTGATAATATATACCAAACTTGAAAATTCGCCGTTTTTTGATGCTTTTATGTTCGAAATTGCTCCTAGAATTCCTCCAAAAATCCAAAAAAGTGGATTTTTCTTATATTTTTCACTCAAAATAGAAATGTAATAAGAATCGAGTAGGAGAGGTTTTATTTTTTGTAATTTCCAATTTTCGGTGTTGAAAAATTTTTCCATTCCTTTTTTTGAGAAATGAAAAATATGACGAGGTACATCATAAGCTGCCCAAAAATCTTTATAATATTTTGCATCATAAGAAGTACAGTTGGGAACAGCAATTATTAAATGACCGTTTGATTTTAATTTGTCATAAAATAATGAGAGTATCTCAGTCTGATTTTCGATATGTTCAAAAACATGCCAAAGTGTTATTACATCTAAACTAGCGTTTTCTATTTCATTTAAGTTTTCTATAAACTTTGTTTTGGTAGTTTTTTGTTTGGCAAAATTTTTGGCATCGTCACTTGGTTCATATCCGAAAGTTTGGACATCATTTTCTATATGTTTTAAAAATTCACCAGCACCGCAACCATAATCTAGAACTTTAGCATTTTCAAAACTTACAGAAGAAAGAATATTTCTTTTATAATTTAAATTAAAAGATTGAGCAAATTTGTAAATTTTTTCTTTTAAAGAATTAGAATCTTGGTGATGAGAAATGTAATCTTTACTCTCATAATACTTACCTAAATTTTCTGGAATAGGGTAAGTTTTAAAAATTCCTTCTATTTCGGTTTCTTTAATTTCAAAAATTTCTTTGCTTAAAAAATGATCTTTTATTTTCATGTTTAATTTGCTAAGTCCAATCTAAATTTATTACAAATTTCAAAAATGTTTCACGTGAAACATTTTACTTTATCTTCCTAAATAAATAAGTAGTACATTAATATCTGCTGGAGAAACTCCAGAAATTCTTCCGGCTTGTGCTATGGTTTTAGGTTGAATTTTATTGAGCTTTTGTTTTGCTTCAGCGGAAAGAGATGAAATTTTAGAATAATCAAAATCTTCTGGAATTCTGATGGTTTCTAATCTTTGTAATTTAGCTACATTATCTCTTTCTTTTTCTATATAACCTTTATACTTGATATTAATTTCTGCCTGTTCTTTTTGCTCTTCATTATACTGTTCTACTTTTTCTTTGATGAAATCAATAGCAGTTAATTTTTCTAAGGAAAGATTAGGTCTGGTAAGAATTTGTGCAGCTCTGTACGCTTGGTCTACCGGTGAACTTTCATTAGCTTCTAGAATAGGATTGATAATACCAGGTTTTAAAGAAGTTTCTCTCAGAAATTCTTCTAATTCCGAAGATTTAGCCACTTTTTCTTCCATATTTTTGAGTCTTTCTTCTTTAGCTAGACCAAGATTGAAAGCTTTTTCTGTAAGTCTAATATCAGCATTATCTTGTCTTAGAAGCAGTCTGTATTCTGCTCTAGAAGTAAACATTCTGTATGGTTCTTCGGTTCCTTTGGTAATTAAATCATCTATTAAAACTCCGATATATGCTTCATCTCTGCTAAGTATGAATTCATCTTTTTCGTGGACTTTATTATGAGCGTTAATTCCTGCCATTAAACCTTGTCCTGCAGCTTCTTCGTAACCAGTAGTTCCATTAATTTGACCAGCAAAATAAAGATTTTCTATCAATTTGGTTTCCAAAGTATGCTTTAATTGAGTAGGAGGGAAGTAATCATATTCTATAGCATAACCAGGTCTGAAAATTTTAGCTTTTTCAAAGCCAGGAACATTATGTAATGCTTTCAATTGAACATCTTCAGGAAGGGAAGAACTAAAGCCATTTACATAAACTTCTACCGTATTCCAACCTTCAGGTTCAGCAAATAATTGATGACGATTTCTTTCTGCAAAACGATTGATTTTATCTTCAATACTTGGACAATATCTTGGTCCAATACTTTGGATAGTACCATTAAACATTGGAGATTTATCAAATCCAGTTCTTAGAATTTCGTGAACGGTATCATTGGTATAAGTAATGAAACAACTGCGTTGTTTCGTTAATTTAGGAGTATCTAAATAGCTGAATTTTTGAGGATTTTTATCTCCTGCTTGTTCTTCCATCTTAGAATAATCAAGGCTTCTTCCGTCTACACGAACTGGAGTTCCTGTCTTCATTCTACCAGCTTCAAAGCCTAAATCTACCAATTGTTCGGTAATTCCATAAGCTTTTGGTTCTCCCATTCTTCCTCCTCCTAACTGTTTATCACCAACGTGAATGAGTCCATTTAGGAAAGTTCCATTGGTTAAAACCACAGATTTTCCTTTAATTACTATACCTAAAGAAGTTATTACGCCTTCTACTTTGCCATTATTTATGATTAAAGATTTCACCATATCCTGAAAAAAGTCAAGATTTGGTGTATTTTCTAGAACATAACGCCATTCTTCTGCGAATTTCATTCTATCATTTTGTGTTCTAGGAGACCACATTGCAGGTCCTTTTGAAAGGTTAAGCATCTTAAATTGAATGGCAGATTTATCCGCTACAATTCCGCTAAAACCACCCATTGCATCTATTTCTCTTACAATTTGTCCTTTTGCAATACCACCCATTGCTGGATTACAAGACATCTGTCCGATGGTTTGCATATTCATCGTAATAAGCATGGTTTTAGAACCTAGATTAGCAGCAGCGGCAGCAGATTCGCAACCAGCGTGACCAGCTCCTACTACGATTACATCATATGTTTCGTTAAATAACATTTATATCTATTTATTTATAAATTTTCTATTTTATTTAAAATGTTTCACGTGAAACATTGTATAAATTTTCTACCAATTACGGAGTGTAACTAGCCCCGATTATAGCATTTGTTTGAGCTCTTTTTATATTTTCTATATGGGCAAAAAGCGTCTGGAAAATATAAAAAAGCGAGTGCGGAAAGCGGGAATAGCTTCTAAAAATCTTTAGTTTATTTTTAATGACAAATAAAAATCTTCTTTTGCACGCATTGTTTTTTGTTCTTCTTCGGTTTTATCTTTATAACCACAAAGGTGAAGAATGCCATGTGCAATTACTCTTTTCTTTTCTTCTTCGTAATTTTTTGAAATAAGACTAGCATTGTCCTTAATTCGCTGCAAAGATACAAAAATCTCTCCTGAAATGGTTTTTCCACGAACTTGGTCGAAAGTAATGATATCTGTATAATAATCATGGTCTAAAAAATCTTGATTGATTTTGAGCAAATATTCATCATCACAGAAAATATAATTGATTTCTCCGAGTTTTTTTCCCTCAGAAACAATGATATTTTCGATCCAATTTTTAAGATTTTCGTCTATATTTTCGTCTATATTTTCGTAAAAAAAATGTATCATGAATGTATTATTTTAGAACCAGTGACCAAGAACTACAGTGAAAATTCCAGGTTTAGATTTGAAGGCGTGACTGTAATTAAGTTTCACCTGACCAAAAGGTGAATCGTATCCTAGTGTAATTGCGGCTGAATTATATTTCAAATCAATGAATTTAGAATCATCAAAGTTTTCAAAAATATTGGCCGAATTAATTCCTGCAATCACATAAAAATTTCTGTAAAAATTAAACTGAAAGTTATTAGAAACAGTAAAAATATTATTTCCTTTTTCTTCGCCAAGATTATATCCATTAAATCTTACAAAATTAACGATTCTTTGGTCAAAAACTCCTCCTAAATGATATTGGTAAAAATCATTAACAGGATTGATAGAAATTCCATAAAAAGTAGACAAACGATAAGTTAACCATTTTGTGATTGGAAAATTTCCTCGTAAATCTGCTTTGATTTGGAAAGCTCTTTTATTCTGTTCGTCATCAAATATGTTATAAATTTTTGCTTCTATGTTAGTATAAAATCCTCTTTTTGGGAAAGACTTACTGTCTTGATTATCCGCTCTCATAAACATGAAAGGATTGAAATAATTCCCGAATTTTTCATTATTGGTGATAATTTCTTTAGTAGAAAAATTATCATGACTTAAACCTAGACCAAAAGCAAATTTATCTTTCCAAATGGATTGAATAAATGCTTCATTTCTGTACCAATTCCATTTATTCACAGCAGTTCCATCTGCATTTTCTAAGTCAAAACTCATTCCAGAAGCATAGAAGCCAAATCCTGGAATATAACCGTTATCAATGAAATAATTGATGTAATATCTAGGTTTATCCCCGAAAACACCATCTATAGAGATATTAGAGTTCTTAAAAATAAGTCTTTTTATGGTAATATTGGCCAATAAACCAGATTTGAAAATCTCATCATAATGTAAACCGAATTTTAAGAAAAACCTTGTGTCATCTTCGCTAACATTAAGTTTAAGAATGTTCTTATTCTCGCGTTGTATTATATCGTAATTAATGATTTTATAATTGTTAGTAGCGTAGAGCTTGTCTACCATTTTATTAATCTTTCCATAGGTTTGTACTGATGGAATCAGGAGATTCATCTTTCCTTGAACGTAATATTTGCTGTAAATTTTGTTGTTTTCTAACTCTAATCCATCAATTTTATAAATATTAGAATAAATAGGGTTAACAGGAATTCTAAGATATTCAAAGCCTTTTTTAGGAAGTTTGTCAAAAACTTCTACATATTTCATCGCTTCTGTGTAGCCAGATTTTAGAATTTTGGCTTTATCATCAAAACTGGTTACTCCTAAACCTTCAAGATTAGGTTTTATATTTACGTCCGTAAATTTTATTTGATTTTTGGTTTCTTCTACAATCCCAAAATCAATGATTTGATTCAAAATATCTACAATGCTATTGATTTTATCCCTTTTATTAAGTCCTTGATTTAAATCTACACCTATCACAATGTCTATTCCTTTTTTCTTGAGAAATTCTGATGGATAATTCACCGTCATTGCTCCGTCTACATAAATACTATCGCCTATTTTCACAGGATCCATTAATGAGGGAAACGCAGAACTTGCCAAAATAGATTCTGAGAGATCTCCGTTTTCAAAAATTTTGATTTTTCCAGTTTCTAAATTGGTCGCTACACACATGAAAGGTATTGGTAACTTACTGAAATCGTTTATATTAGATACATTTTTGAATAATTCTTTGAGCAAGTATAGATTTTTTTGACCAGAAGAAATAGAAGTGGGAAGTGTAGCTTTTCCATTTTTTATGGGAACTTTTAGTAGATATTTATCAACGGATTTATTGAAAAAAGAACTTTCGGCGCGGTTATTTTGATTAGAAATCAAATTATAAAAATCGGTGTCTAAAATAATTTTTTCAATATCTTTTCCGGTGTAACCAGAAGCGTATAAACCGCCTACAATCGCTCCCATACTAGTTCCAGAGATGTAATCTACTTTTACACCTAGAGAATCCAGCACTTTTAGAACGCCTACATGCGCAAATCCTTTTGCTCCGCCTCCAGAAAGTGACAATCCAATTTTAGGATTTTTGGGAATTTTTAGATTTTCTTTCACTTGAGCATTTGCATGTAAAGTGAAGAAAATCAATAATATATAAAATATTAATTTTTTCATTTGTGAGAAATATTTGGGTGTTTTGGTGTGGTGTTTTAATCTTTTATGTAGATTCTTTTGACTCTTCTAGAAATAGAAGTAAGAACTTCATAAGGAATGGTCTGGCAATATCCAGAAAATTCTTCCAAAGTAGGATTACCGTTAAAAATAATCACTTCATCTCCTTCTTTGGCTTTAATATTCTGTAAATCAACCATTAACATATCCATGCAAATATTTCCTACGATGGATACTTTTTGGTTTTGAATGCCTACAAATCCTTTTTTGTTGCCAATTAATCTTGGAATTCCGTCTGCATAACCTACAGGAATAGTAGCAATTCTGGTGTCTTTTTCTGCTTTGTATTTTCTGTTGTAACCTATTGATTCTCCTTGTTTTACCTCAGAAATTTGTGAAATTACGGTTTTAAAAGTTACAGCACTTTGTAATTGTTTTTTCACTTTTGGATTAGCAGAAATTCCTACCATTCCTATTCCAATTCTTACCATTTCAAACTGATAATCAGAATAATAGGTAATTCCAGCAGTATTTAAAATGTGTCTGATGGGTTGATAACCCAAAGCTTCAGAAATTTTAGAAGAAACTCTTTGGAACGTGTGAATTTGCTCCATCGTGTAATCATCTTCTTCAGGAACGTCTGCAGAAGAAAGATGACTGAAAATACTGGCAACTTTTACATTGTATTTTTTAAGATTTTCAACCAATTCATCTATTTCATGTTCCTTAAATCCAAGACGATGCATCCCCGTTTCTACTTTGATATGAATAGGATATTTCTGCTGAATTCCCTTTAATTGCAATTGATTGGTAAAAAGTTCTAATACTCTTAAACTGTAAATTTCTGGCTCGAGATTATAATCTATAATCACATCATAACTACCTTGTTCAGGATTCATGACCAAAATGGGTGTAGTGATTCCATTTTTTCTAAGGTCTACTCCTTCATCTGCGTATGCAACTCCCAGATAATCAATATGATGATGTTGTAAAAATTCTGCAATTTCATAACCACCAAGTCCATAAGAATAGGCTTTTACCATTGCACACATTTTGGTTTCTGGTTTTAGTAATGATTTATGAACGTTAATATTATGCAGAATGGCATTGAGATTTATTTCTAAAACAGTATCATGTTTTTGAAGTTCTAAATGCGATTTTATTTTCTCAAATTCAAAAATTCTTGCTCCTTTAAGTAGAATCAATTGATTTTCAAGAGAATTGAGCTGTTGGCTTTCTAATAATTCTTTTGTGGTAGAAAAAGTATAGGTTTTAGCATTAAATTTTTCTTGAAATCTAGAAATTTGATTGCCAACTAAAAATATCTGTTTGAAATTTTGCTGATTGGTAATTTCTGCGACTTTATGATAAAGTGAAATATCATCATTTTTTACATCAAAAATATCCGAAAGAACTAAGGTTTTTTCTTCTCTATTATACTGATTAATAAACTGATATGCAATAATGAGCGAGTCTAAATCTAAGTTAAAAGAGTCATTGATAATCAAATTATTACGAACTCCATTTACACTTTCTAAGCGCATTTCTACCGCTTTCAGGTTGTTGATTTTTTCAACTATTTTTTCGTTGGTAAAACCAAATTCTTTTAAAATACATATTACCGCCAAAGCATTGGTCAATGTAGCTTCGTCTCTTTGGTTCGCAGGAAAACTCAATTTTTCCGAGAAATACTGAACTAAAATTTCTTGATTTCTATCTTTATAATCACAGATAATTTTTACATCATTATGAGTTTTTAGACCAAAGCTAATCAGTTTTTTATCAGAATATTGTGTTTTTATTTCTTTACAAACTTGCTCATTATCACCATTATAGATAATAATTTCTGAATTTTTAAAAAGAATCAGTTTTTCTTTAATCAGCTGAAGTTCATTTTCGAAATTAGAGGAGTGCGCAGTTCCAATATGAGTCAAAATTCCAATTTTAGGAGAAAAAATCTCTTCTAAAGTCTTCATTTCTTGTGGTTTAGAAATTCCCACTTCGAAAATTCCTACTTGATGTTTTTCCGAAGTTTGCAATAGAGAAATCGGTAAACCAATCTGTGAATTAAAACTTTTTGGGGATTTCACGGTGGGGAATTCATTCCACAAACATTGGTATAACCATTCTTTTACAATGGTTTTTCCGTTACTTCCCGTAATTCCTATGGTTTTAATAGGATGATTTTCAATATGATAATGCGCTAAATCTTGTAGAAATTTTACAGAATTTTCTACAATAATCCATGTAATTCCGTCGTATTCTGAATAAAAATTTTCAGAAATAATGACTTTAATTCCTTTTTCTATCGCTTGCGAAATGTATTTCTCACCAGAATTTTTGTGAGTATTGATGGCGATAAAAGCAGTTTTGAGGGTAGAATAAATATTTCTGCTGTCAAAAGCAATATGATGAATTTGCAGATTTTTATCCCCAATAATTTGAGATTGAGTAATTTCTGCTATTTCTTTTGTGGTGTAATTCATTATTTTTTATTCAAAACTTCGTCTATAAAAATTCTTCTGCTTACGGCTTCGTAACTATCGGTTTCCCCAAGTTGTACCAAGTCTTTGCTGCTAGAAGTTCTCATAGAATAGTTGGCCAAGTTTCCTGTGGTTTTACAAATGGCGTGCACTTTTGTCACGTATTCTGCGGTTGCCATTAAAAAAGGCATCGGTCCGAAAGGTCTTCCTAAGAAATCCATATCTAGACCTGCAATTACTACTCGTATTCCGTTATTAGCCAATTGATTAGCTACTTCTACAATTCCATCATCGAAAAACTGTGCTTCATCTATTCCTACCACATCACAAGTAGAACCCAGTAGTAAAATTTCGTTTGAACTTTCTACAGGAGTACTTCTAATTTTGTTGTGATTATGAGAAACAACTTCTTCCTCATCATAGCGAGTATCTATCTTCGGTTTGAAAATTTCTACTTTTTGTCCAGCCATTTCAGCTCTGCGCAATCTGCGAATCAGTTCTTCGGTTTTCCCCGAAAACATTGAGCCACAAATTACTTCCATCCATCCACTTTGTTTTGCGTGGTTTATTGTATTTTCTAAAAACATTGTCTAAATTAGCAGATATAAATAAGTTTCAAATTTACGCAAAAATTAAAAGATTTGCCATGCAAAAATTACAAGAAACACAAGAAAGATTATTCGCTGAAATTAAAGAATTGATTTCAAAGATTTCATCTTTTTCTAATGAAGAAGATTTTATAGCAGAAGTAGGAGTTTTCACAGAACTTCATGAAAAGGTTATTTCTTTGAAAAATTATTCAGAGATGCTTTCTGTTATTCGTACCGAAGAAAATGTAGAACAAGATGTTGAAAGACAGGTGATAAACTTTGAAATTGATACTAAAAAAGTAGATGATTTCAGTCAACCTGCTGCAGAAATTGAAGAAGAACTAGAGGAGGAACCAGCAGTTGAAGAAAATGCAGTGTCAGAAAAACTTGACGAAGAATATTTCATTGAAAAAGAACAGAATATCAATGAATTAGCTGAAAATATAGAAAAAGAAAAAGAGCAAGAAATTTCTGAAATTACTTTGGCTAAAGAAGAAATGGAGAAAAAAGATGAAGAAGAAAGACTTCATGAGGAAAGAAGAAAAATTATAGATATTCCTGCTCCTGTTCATCATCACGAAGAAAAATCTGAGCTAACTTCTGAAGAAAAAACCGTGAGCCAAGAAGAGTCTCATCACGAAACCAAAGAACATCACGAGAAAAAATTTAAATTGGCGCATATTAAAGGACTGAAAGCTACTGTTCAAAGCCTTTTTGATGATGATCCTTTAGAACATATTCAAGAAAAAATAGATGTTACTCATCTTCCAGAAGAGAAAAAAGCACCAAGTTTACTGAAAACTAATCTTCCTACAGATTATATGGAAGCCGAAAAAACACTTCCAGATTTTAAGTTAGATATTAATGACAGAATTGCTTTTACCAAAGTTCTTTTTAACGGAAGTCAGGTAGAACTGAATCAAGTGGTGAATCGTCTGAATTCTTATGCTACTCTAGAACAAGCGAAGGAATATCTCAGTGAAGTTTATTATGAAAAAGGTTGGGAAAAAGTAGATGAATACGCACAGAGATTGTGGAGCTTAGTAGAAAATAAATTTATGTAAAATTGGTTGTCTGTTGAAGGTTGTTAGTTGATAGAAGAATTCCAACAACCATCAACCATTAACCATCAACTAAAAAATAATGAATATTTCAGATTTTAAAAATCCTTTTTTCATAGGTGTTGCAGGAGTTGGGATGAGTGCAATTGCTCAATACTTGCAGGGAATTGGCAAAAATGTATCGGGAAGCGACCGATATTTTCATCCTGATGAATACAATAAAACCAAGGAACAACTTGAAAATGAAGGAATAAAGTGTTTTCTACAAGACGGAAGTGGAATTACAGCTGAAACCGATTTGGTAGTGGTTTCTACCGCGATTGAAGACACCGTTTACGAAGTAAAAAAAGCCAAAGAACTCGGAATTCCGATTATTAAAAGAAGCCAACTTCTCGCGATGATTGCGAAAAGTAAAAAAACGGTTGCAGTTGCGGGAACTTCTGGAAAATCAACTACTTCGGCAATGCTTTTTCAAATTTTGTTGGATGCAGGTTTAGAGCCGTCTATTATTTCTGGAGCGGGTTTAACGAGCATTATCAAACAAGGAAAAATTGGCAATGCTTACGTTGGGAAAGGAGATTGGCTGATTATAGAAGCTGATGAAAGCGATGGTTCGGTTGTTCAATACGAACCAGAAATTGGTTTGCTTTTGAATATTGATAAAGACCATCAAGAAATTGATGAATTGATAGAACTTTTTACCATTTTTAAAAATAATACTAAAGGTTTATTTGTTGTAAATCAATCGAATGCATTAGCAAAAACTTTGTCGGCGAATATAAATAACGATTTCGGTTTTGAAACTGAGGCAGGTTTTACAGCTAAAAACTTCAAACAAGAAGGTTTTAAATTAAGCTTTGAAATTGATAATCAAGAATTTACAATGAACGCAATCGGACAGCACACTGTAGAAAATGCTACAGCTGCAGTTGCGGTTGCCAATCAAATTGGGGTTGATTTAAAAACTTGTGCCGAAAGCTTATCAAAATATGAAGGAATTTATCGTCGTCATCAGATTCTAGGTCAAAAAAATGGAGTTTGGGTGATTGATGATTATGCTCACAATCCTGCAAAATGTGCTGCAAGTATTAAGGCTTGTCAACCTTTGGCAGAAAAAGTGGTGGCTTGGTTTCAACCGCATGGTTATGGACCGACAAGATTTTTGAGAAATGATTTTGTAGAAGAAATCTCGAATACACTTCGTGAAAATGATGAAATCTGGATGAGCGAAATTTTTTACGCAGGCGGAACCGCTGTGAAAGATATTTCTGCAAACGATTTAATTGAAGACATAAAAGCGAAAGGCAAAAAAGCCTACTTCGTAGAAGATAGAAATCTATTTTTAGAAAAAGGAAGACCTTCATTATCAAAAAATTCGGTTTTACTATTGATGGGAGCGAGAGATCCTAGCTTGGAGGAATTTTGTAAGGATTTGTATGAGAAATTGTAAAATTTTGATATGTTAGAATTTGAAAATGCAAATCCAAAGAATGTTTCAAAAGAAATGAATAAACCTCCTTATTTGTTAGGTTTATTAGGTTTTATTCCTTTAGTTGGTTTTTTTGTTGGAATTGGTTTAACTCTTTATGGATTAATTAAATACAAAGACAAAAAGCTAATTATTATCGGAGTTTTATGCATGGTTTTTACCGTTTTCGTGTATTCTTTCATGTATTTCGGAATTGAAAAGTCTAGTAA
Organism: Cloacibacterium sp. DMC96; assembly: GCF_056313765.1. Taxonomy (NCBI): domain Bacteria; kingdom Pseudomonadati; phylum Bacteroidota; class Flavobacteriia; order Flavobacteriales; family Weeksellaceae; genus Cloacibacterium; species Cloacibacterium sp. DMC96. Next base: position 468,259 of record NZ_JBQUZQ010000002.1, read on the forward strand.
AGTAAGAGAAAGTTGGGCAGAATTATCACAATATCAAGTTAATGAATTAGTTAAAGATATTGAATATTTTAAGTTAGAAAATGGAAAATATCCAGATAGTTTAAAACAGCTTCAAAATGGTGATACTCTTGTTAATATTCAGGATCCCATAAAAGGCTTAAATTCAAGTGAAAAAGATATCTTTATTTATGAAAATTTGGGAGATAAATATTCACTTTATTCTGTTGGGTTAGATGGAGTTGCTAAAACAAAAGATGATATTTTTCCGAATGTGAAGAGTGATAGTAAAGTAGGCTGGATAAAAAAATAAAATGAGCGGAATCCTATATTTTGTTCCAACACCGATTGGAAACCTAGAAGATATGACTTTCAGAGCGATAAAAGTACTGAAAGAAGTAGATTATATACTTTGTGAAGACACCAGAACTTCGGGAATTTTGTTAAAGCACTACGAAATTTCTAAACCTCTAAAATCGTATCATCTTCATAATGAACATACTGCAACGGAAAAAGTAATTTCAGATTTGAAATCCGGACAAAATATTGCGATTATTACCGATGCAGGAACTCCAGGAATTTCAGATCCTGGATATTTGCTTGGGAAAGCTTGTGCAGATGAAGATTTGGAGATGATTTGTCTTCCTGGTGCAACTGCTTTTGTTCCAGCTTTGGTGGTTTCTGGTTTACCGAATCACGATTTTTATTTCGCAGGGTTTTTACCTCAAAAAAAAGGCAGACAAACCAAACTAAAACAACTTGCTGAAGAGAAAAAAACCATTGTTTTATACGAAAGTCCGCATAAAATTAATACCACTTTAGAACAGATTAAAGAATTTTTCGGAGAAAATACCAAAGTAAGTTTAAGCCGAGAAATCTCTAAAAAATTCGAGGAAACCAAGCGCGGAACAATTGATGAACTCATTGCTTTTTCTAAAAGTAAAACACTAAAAGGCGAAATTGTTTTGATTGTGAATAACACTTTGTAAATTTTTCTGACATGAAACCCACCGTAGAAGAACTTATTGGCAAAAATAAAAACTGGAAAGAAGAACTTGCAAAACTTCGTTCCATTGTTTTGGATTGTGGTTTAACGGAGGAGGTAAAATGGTATCAACCGTGTTATTCTTTTAATGGAAGCAATCTCATTATTTTGGGTAGTTTCAAAGACTTTTGTACATTGAGTTTTTTCAAAGGAGTTTTGCTGAAAGACGAACATAAAATCTTAGAATTTGCAGGTCAAAACACTCAATCAGCAAAAATCGTAAAGTTTACTAATCTACATCAAATCATTGGATTAGAATCTATTTTGAAAGACTACATCAAAGAAATGATTGCCCTCGAAAAATCTGGAGCAAAAGTTACTTTCAAAACAATAGAAGAACAAAAATTACCCGAAGAATTAGAAGAAATTTTTAGCCAAGATAAAGATTTTGAAAAGACGTTTAAATCTCTAACTCCTGGAAGACAACGCGCATATTTACTGCATTTTTCTTCAGCAAAACAATCGGCGACTAGAATTTCAAGAATAGAAAAACTAAAACCAAAAATATTTGAAGGAAAAGGTTTAAATGATTAAAAAATGTTTACAGTACAACAAATAGAATTAGCCCTCGAAAAAGTAAAAACTGGTGCGGATTTTCCTAAATATATCCAAGACATTAAAGAATTGGGAGTGATTGCTTTTGAAACTTTTGTAAAAGATAGCCATACTCAATATTTTGGAGAGAATAATTTTAGCATAAATTCTCATCCTCAATATGAGGAATTATACATTGCAGAAATTACAGATGCACATAAATTTATGGCACAACTAAAATTGCATCAACAAGGAAAAACGGATTATTTTACCTTCTGTAAAGATTGTGCAGAAGCGGGAATTGAGAAGTGGAAAGTAGATTTAAATCAGATGACTTGTACTTACTATGATCAATCTGACCATGAAATTTTAGTGGAGGAAATTCCAAATTAATTATCTTTGACAAATTATTTATGAATTAAGCGAAAGCGAAATCCATAGCACAAATTAAAAAAATAAACAATTGTTATGAAACTACTTGAAGGAAAGGTGGCTCTTATCACAGGAGGAACTCGCGGAATCGGAAAAGGAATTGTAGAAGTTTTTGCAGCACAAGGTGCGAAAGTGGCTTTTACTTATGCAGGTTCTGTAGAAAAAGCACAGGAATTAGAAAAATCATTAAGTTCTGTTACCCAAATCAAAGGTTATCAATCAGATGCTTCAGACCATGAAGCAGCTCAGAAATTGGTAGATGATGTAATGGCAGAATTTGGAAAAATCGATATTTTAATCAATAACGCCGGAATTACCAGAGATAATTTAATGCTCAGAATGTCAAAAGAAGATTGGGATACGATTATCAAAGTAAATCTAGATTCTGTTTTCAACTTGACTAAAGCCGTGATTAAACCAATGATGAAAGCAAGAAGCGGTTCTATTATTAACATGACTTCTGTAGTTGGGGTAAAAGGTAACGCAGGACAAGCGAATTATGCAGCTTCTAAAGCTGGAGTAATTGGTTTCACGAAATCTGTAGCTTTGGAATTGGGTTCTAGAAATATCAGATGTAATGCAATTGCGCCAGGATTTATAGAAACTGAAATGACGGCTGTTTTAGACGAGAAAACCGTACAAGGTTGGAGAGATGCTATTCCTTTAAAACGTGGCGGAACTCCAGAAGATGTAGCAAACGCTTGTGTGTTCTTCGGAAGCGAAATGTCTGCCTATGTTACCGGTCAAGTCATGAATGTAGATGGCGGAATGCTTACTTAAAATGAAGCTTTTTCAAAAAATAATTTTTGGAATTTCTATAATTATATTTATCGGTCTGTGTTACATTAGTTCTTTTAATGTATTTCAGACCGATGATTATATCTATGCATCACAAACTCGTGATTTAGGAGCTTTAGAAAATGCTTTTACCTTATATAAAAACTGGGGAGGTAGGTATTTCACCTATTCTTTAAATACAATAATTCCAGCAGGAAAATCTGAATTTTATTGGCTTCCGAAAGTTTTACCTATTGCATATTTTACTCTGTTGATTTTTGGATTTTACAATAATTTGAGGTTTTATTTTAAACAAAAAAAGACCGAAGCGTTAGAAAAATCCTTTATTCTGTTTCTTTTTTACACTATTTGTTTATCTAGTATATCAGAACATTATTTTTGGATAAGTGGAGCCAATGTTTATTTTCTATCCTTCATTTTAGCTAATTTTTTAATTTATTTTTTTGGAAAATTTCAGCATAATAAAAAAGTAAAGCCCATAATTTTTTTACTTATAATTTTATTGATGGGTTCTAATGAATTTATCGCGATATATTTCTTATTATTCTTAATTTTTAATTTTTTTCTGAATAAACATAAAAACAATCTTATTTTTTTAGGAATAGGAATTTTTGGATTTTTATTGAGTTTTTTAGCGCCAGGAAATTTTAATAGAATGACAGAATCAGATACTAATTTTTGGATTACAAATGTTAAAAGAATTGGTGTTTTTATAATAAATTCAGGCTACGTTTTTTTGAAAATAATTTTGATTCTTCCTTTATTTATTAAAATTTTCGAAATAGAAATTAAAATTATTTTGAGCAAAATTTCTATTAGTAGACTCAAGATTTATCTGGCTTTTAGTGTGGTAACACTTTTATTTTCAGGGTTTTTATTTTTGTTAAACTCTAGCAGAACTCTGGATATGATCACATTTTATACACTATTATTAAGTTCACTTTTGGTGTATCATTATCTTGAAAATTTAAAAAAATTATTTTGGATAAGTGCTCTTATTTTGCTTATGCCTACTATAAATGTATTTGAGTTGAAATCTACAAAATTTCGATTGAGTTATAATCTCAACGAAATTTTTCAAGAAGTAATGTATTCAAAATTAGCTCAATATGAAGAGAAAGTCAATGCAAGACATCTTTTTTTGAGAAATAGCAAAGAGTCGAAAATTTATTTGCAACCCATCCCATCAAAACCAAAAATTCTTTATTTTCAAGAGTTAGGAACAGAGGATAAGACAAATTATATTAATTCACAACTAGAAAAATTCTATAAAAAAGAACATATTTTTCTTCAATCTCAATAATAATGTATGATCATAATTAACAATAAAAAATACCAAAATCCTCTTTTAGTTTTTGCTTTAGAAGTAGAAGCACAAGAAAAGTTTAATGATTTTCAGAAAATTTTCACTGGAGTAGGGAAGATTAATGCAGCGTATCATCTTTTTAAAGGCATAGAAAAGTACAATCCAGATATTATTATTAATCTGGGAACCGCTGGAAGCACTGCTTTTAATAAGGGAAATGTGGTGTGTTGTACCCAATTTATTCAAAGAGATATGGATGTGATGGCGCTTGGCTTTAAAAAGTTTGAAACGCCTTTTGCAAATGGTGAGATTATTCTAGAACACGGCATCGCTTTAGAAGATGTTCCGAATGGAATTTGCGGAAGCGGAGACCAATTCGAAATGGAACACAATAATACAGAATACAACGTGATAGAAATGGAAGCGTATGCTCTGGCTAAAGTGTGCAAAGAAGAAAAATTACCATTTCTGTGTCTTAAATATATTTCTGATGGTGCAGATGGTAACGCAGTAGACGATTGGAGTACAGAAGTAAAAAAAGCAGCCCAAAAACTCAGAGAAACCCTTATAAAATAGAAAATCCTCGATTAATTCGAGGATTAAGCCATTATAATTCAAAGAATTATATTTTATTGGAGCACTTGTGTTTTCGGGTGCAAATATAAAAAGAATATTTTTTACCTCCAAAAATATTGATTAGAAATCCTTTGATTAACAGTCATTTAGATAATAATTACCATTTTGTAATTCGCTGCAAATAAAATAATTGCATTAGTGCGAATAAAAAGTTTTTTTATCTAAGCTATTCATTGCCAAAGACTTCGTTATGCTGTTCTTGCACTCTGATAAAGGTGGTTCTTTTTGATAATTCCTTCAGTTGAGAAGCACCAACATACGTACAAGTAGAGCGAACTCCGCCTAAAATATCTTTCACCGTTTCAGCAACAGGTCCTTTGTATTTTACTTTTACGGTTTTCCCTTCAGAAGCGCGGTATTCTGCAACGCCACCACTGTGTTTTTCCATAGCGGTTTTAGAACTCATTCCGTAGAACAATCTGAATTTTTTACCGTTTTCTTCCACCATTTCACCACCACTTTCGTCGTGACCAGCAAACATTCCACCAAGCATTACAAAATCTGCGCCTCCACCAAAAGCTTTGGCAACATCTCCCGGAACTTTGCAACCACCATCACCGATGATATGTCCGCCCAAACCATGCGCTGCATCTGCACATTCTATAATTGCCGAAAGCTGAGGATAACCCACTCCAGTTTTTACTCGGGTAGTGCACACAGAACCAGGGCCAATTCCTACTTTTATAATATCAGCACCGGCTAAAATGAGTTCTTCTACCATTTCGCCAGTCACCACATTTCCTGCGATGATGGTTTTATCTGGAAAATCTGCGCGAACTTTTTTCACAAAATTCACAAAATGTTCCGAATAACCATTGGCTACATCGATGCAGATGAAATCTATCTTCGGGAATTTGCTGATAATTTCTTTAATTTTTTCTTCGTCACTGCTTCCTGTTCCAGAGCTGATGGCGATATATTGGTAAATGCTTTCTGGAGAATTTTCTAGAAATGCCGACCATTCTTCTAGCGTGTAATGCTTATGAATGGCTGTAATGATTTTTTCTTTTGCCAATTCTAAAGCCATTTCAAAAGTTCCTACCGTATCCATATTGGCAGCGATAATGGGAACACCTCGCCAAGTTTTTTTAGAATTTCTAAAGATAAATTCTCTTTCCAGACTTACTTGTGAACGAGATTTAAGAGTAGAACGTTTTGGGCGAAACATCACGTCTTTGAAACCCAATTTTATATCATATTCTATGCGCATTTGGTAAAATTATTTTGTTAAAAATAAGGAATTTTTGGATTTGTTGGCAGAAAAAAATCCGCAATTTGCGGATTTTAGTTTTTGTCTTAGAAAAGTTCTCAAATTAAGAGATATTATTTATTTAAGGCATTTATTCTTGGTTGAATAATCCAAATTCCTAAAGGAAATATCCAAATTAAAATGGCATCTAGAAAGGAATCTTGAGTACTGACTTCTTTTTCTAATTCTACAGATTTGATGGTTTTAGCAGTAGTAAGTACTAGATAAATCATAAATCCCAGATAAGTGAAAGCTCCTAAAATAAGTAATAAAACATTATTTTTGATTAAATTATTTTCAACTTTCCAAAGAATCCAAATCAAAATAGAGATGGTCATTAAAAATATAATTCTAAATTTCCAGATGTTAAAAGTTTCTTTTGTGGGCAACTTGTGATAGAGCACATTTACCACTGACCAAATCCAACCAAATATTGATAAAATCATTATAAGCATGCTTATCATCTTAAAATCTTGATTTTTATTTTCAAAAAAATTAAAAGAAGAAATAAGATTAGGTAATACAAATGATAGTAGAAAAAGTTGCCAATTTTTAAGAAGAAAAAAAAATTTCATTAGGAGATGATATTAGTTTTTAAGGAGATAGCAATATTATGTAAAAAGTTGTTTAAAAATAAGGAATTTTTGGATTTGTTGGCAGAAAAAAATCCGCAATTTGCGGATTTTTGAGTTTATGTTTTTATTGTAGTTTCTGATTTGTTATCCGAGACATCTTGTTTCTTACTTCACTCTAATTTCCCAAAGAATAAGTATGATTATAACAAACAAACTTGTCAAGGCAGTATATTCAAAAAAATTAATCAAGTTAGTCAATTCCTGCGCTTTTTGAAGCAAATTCCACAAAAAATCACTTGAAACATTTTCATGTGAAATCATGGCAGACATTTCCACCTGATCTTTATACAAAGAAGTAAGATTAAAAATCTCAAGAAGTGCGAATAGGAAGTAAATTGCCAATAAGCCAATTAACAAATAAATTATTGTCCGTTTCGTTTTTAAAGTCATATATTAATTGCGTTTTCATCTAATATTGCTAGTAACGTTCCCACGATTGGCGTAAGTTGCGAACTTCGGAACTGATTATTTTCTATTAAAGATAAAATTTCTTACGAAACGTAAATCTACCACACAATATTCGCAATTGCGCCAAACGTGTGTTAGCGGTTGTGTTTTTATTCGGTTGAGTATAAAATTCCCCACGCTCCATAATTCATTTCTTTCTCGAAAATTTCTCCAACATAATATTCTCGATAAACTTCTAAATGAATTATTTCTTGTGTTTTCGGATTTCTAAAATCAATGTAATGTCTTAATCTTCCATTTTTTGTTATATACGGTTCGTATTTTTCAACACTTTCGTTAATTTTTACAATTTCAGATTTTCCGAAAAATTTATTTGTTGTAATTATTAGAGAGAATGCAATTCCAAACAAAATTCCTGTCGAACAAATAATCATCATAAAAATTGAAAATACATCTCTCGCTTTTTCTTTAAATTTATTTTTCGGTATATCTTTATCTAAAGTTTTTACACTTTTATAATAAAATTTTGGTCCAAATATTAGCAAAAAAAGAACAATTGGTAACAGTAAAAATTTTGCTGTAATTTTTAATGCTGTTGAAGTTTCAAAATATTTAATAGTAAAGAATGGATATCCAATTATAAAAGCACAAATAATTATAATTAACCAAACATTTGATTTCCATTTTTCCATTTTATTCGTTTCGTTTTTTTAACATAACCGTTGTGGCGTAATCCGCTCAGCGGATTTCGCCACAACATCCAAATATACGAAAGTTTTACAATAGTGTATATGTTTTGTGAAATTTGAGTATAGTGCTGTAAATCAGTTTTTTTTATTTATGTTTTGTTTCGTATTTTATGTAGAATTATAGAAAATGAGTTGCGCTCTATTTTTACACTCTACATAAAATGCGAATCTTTTTTAACTATTCAAAACCTTTCCCAATTCCTGTAAATATTCATGGGCGGTTAAATCAAATTTCACGGGAACTACAGAGATGTAGCCATCGGCAAGTGCGTTTTCATCGGCATCTTTTCCTTCGTCTTGGTTGTTAAAATAACCAGTAAGCCAATAGTATTTTTTACCATGAGGATTTACACGTTCATCAAAACTTTCTTCCCATTTTGCATTGGCTTGTCTGCAAACTTTGATGCCTTTTATTTCTTCTTTTTTCAGTTTCGGGATGTTCACATTCAGCACAATTCCTTTTGGCAAAGGATTTTCTAAAACTTTTTTTACAATATTCTGGATATAGTCTTTGCATTGTGAGAAATCTGCATCCCACGCAAAATCCAGCAGAGAAAATCCTATAGACTGTAAACCTTCTACACCTGCTTCTACTGCGGCAGACATGGTACCAGAATAAATTACATTGATCGAAGAATTGGCACCGTGATTAATTCCCGAAACCACTAAATCTGGTTTTCTGGTCAAGACTTTATCTAGAGCAAATTTTACGCAATCTACAGGAGTTCCGCTCAGTGAATAATCACGCTGAGGTCCTTCTAAATTTATTTCTTCGAAAGTAAGGGTAGAATTGATGGTAATGGCATGTCCTTTTCCAGATTGAGGTGAATTAGGCGCTACTACAACTACTTCGCCTATTTCGTTCATAAAATTCACCAAATTTCTAATTCCTGGGGCGGTAATTCCGTCATCATTGGTTACCAATATCAAAGGTTTTTTCATATAAATTTTAATTTTAGACAAATTTAATTAAAAAATTAGCGCTATTTTTGAATAAGGCATTAAATTTGGTGCTTATTTTGTTATAAATTTACCAGTCAAAAATTTATTTCTTAACACATAAGTTGATTAAAAAACAAGATAAAGAAACATGAGAACACATTAGTTTTTGAAAATCTTTGATTTTCTTCTTATATGTTCTATTGTATATTTTTTAGTTAAATCTTTATGTGACTTATGTGTTAAAAAATAAAATGCTTGAAAAAATAAAACACATGAGTTGATTATAAAAACTGGATAAATAAACATAAGAACACATTAGTTTTTGAAAATCTTTGATTTTCTTCTTATTTGTTCTATTGTATATTTTCAATTTTAAATCTTTATGTAACTTATGTGTTAAAGAAAAAATGCTCATTAAATAATTGTAACAAACTTTATCAATATATAACTTATACCCAATAATACTTTTAACAATATGTTCAAAAATTTCAAACTCAATAAATTATTATTTTTCGCACCATTAATCACGCTCATGTTCTGTTTTAATGCACCACAGAATGATGACGAGAAGATGCAAACGATTATGATAAGTGTAAAAAACACACTTTCTTATCTGCATTATTCGCCTAAGCCGATTAATGATGCTTATTCTGCTGATGTTTATGATAAATACATGGAGATGATAGACCCAGGAAAAAGATTTTTCTTGCAGTCAGAAGTAGATGAATTCAGTAAACACAGAACCAAATTGGATGATTATCTGAACAGAGGCGACCTAACTTTTTATAAGTTGACGGTTGATAAATTGTACGACAGAACCGCAGAAATTGAAAAATATTCTCAGGAAATCTTGAGCAAACCGATTAATTTTGAAGAAAATGATGAATTAATTCTGGAACCAAAACTGAAGAAATATCCTCAGAATCAAGAAGAATTAAAAAACGAGTGGAAAAAATTCATCAAGTACAATATCCTTCAAGAAATAGAAACACTCAATGCGAAAGAAGAAACGCAACGTGAGAAAAAAGACAGCGTAAACCGTCTGAAACTGAAAGATACCATCAAGTTAGAAATTCTTACACCAGCGCAGAAACAAGTAAAAGCTACGGAAGAAGTAAAAGATCTAATGACTTCTATGTTTAAGAGATTCCAAAAACGTAAAAAAATGGATTGGTTCTCTGTTTACATGAACGCTTACACAGAAGTTTTTGATCCGCATACCAATTATTTTTCACCTCAAGACAAAGAAGATTTTGATGTAAACTTCGTAGGAAAAGTAATTGGAATTGGGGCAACGATTCAAGAAAGCAAAGGAAAAATAAAAATCGGAACATTGGTAGTTGGCGCTCCAGCTTGGAAATCGAAACAGATTTCAGAAGGAGACGAAATTCTAAAAGTTCAGTCTAAAAAAGGAGAAGAACCAATTAATGTAACGGGAATGTTGGTAGATGAAGCGGTACGTTTTATCCGTGGCGAAAAAGGAACAGAAGTAGTTCTTACGCTCAAGAAAAAAGACGGAACCATCAAAGAAGTGAAAATGATTCGTGAAGAAGTAGCGATAGAAGATACTTTTGCGAGAAGTATCATCATCAATGGAGCGAATGGTAAAAAATATGGATTCATCAATTTGCCAAGTTTCAATGCTGATTTTGAAGATGCTAAAGGAAGAAATGCTTCAGACGACATAAAAGCAGAGCTTATTAAACTAAAAGCTCAAAATGTAGAAGGAATTATCCTTGATTTAAGAAATAACGGAGGAGGTTCTCTCACCGAAGTGGTAGATATTATGGGACTTTTCATGAATAACGGACCTGTTGTTCAAGTAAAAGACGGAAACGGTAGAGTTCAGGTGATGAGAAACAAACAAAATGACCCAATTTGGACTGGGCCTTTGGTAATCATGCAAAATGAACTTTCGGCTTCGGCTTCTGAAATTTTAGCAGGTGCGATGAAAGATTACGGAAGAGCAGTGATTGTAGGTTCTCCTAATTCTTTCGGGAAAGGAACGGTGCAAACTTTCGTAGAACTGAATAGATTTTTAAACAGTTCAGATGATTTTGGTTCACTGAAATTAACCATTCAGAAATTCTATAGAATCAACGGAAAATCTACCCAATTAAAAGGTGTAGAGTCTGATATCCCAATGAAAGATGTATTCTCTTATGAAGAAATCGGCGAAAGATTTGATAATTATGCTTTACCTTGGGATCAAGTAAATTCTAGCAGTTTTACGGTGAGTAATCCAATAAATGTAGCAAATTTGGCGAAAAACAGTCAGTCAAGAATGGCTCAAAATAAATTTTATCAATTATTGCTAGAATCTGCACAGTGGAGAGAAAAATTAGACAAAGAAGAAAAGATTTCTCTTAATCTAAAAGAATTTGAAGCGGTGATGAAAACCAGAAAAGCACAGATTGATAAATTCAAACCATTGATTAAATACAATAACGGATTAAATTTTGCGCTTCACGCAGACGAAGTTGCCAGAGGAAAAACCGATGAGGTTTTTGCTAAAAAATCTGAAAACTGGATGAAAAATCTGAAAAGAGATATTTACCTGCAAGAAACCGTAAATATTATCTCTGAACTAAAATAAACATCTTTTATGTATTTATAACTCCTCCAAATTTTTGGAGGAGTTTTTTTATTTAGAACTTTAATTCAATTCCTTCAAGTTTTAAAAGTGCGGCTTTTCTATCGACACCACCTGCATAACCCGTTAATGAAAGATTTTTGCCAATTACTCGGTGACACGGAACCACTAAGCATAATTTATTTCTAGAATTGGCATTGGCAACTGCTCTTACCGATTTTGGGCGTTTCATGGCATCGGCTTGAGATTGATAACTTCTGTACTCTCCAAAACTGATGTTCTGCAATTCTTCCCAAACCTTTTTCTGAAAATCTGTACCCGTAAATTCTACAGGAACGGTAAATTTTGTCAATTTTCCTTTGAAATATTGGCTCAACTCCTTTTCCAGAAGTTTCAAAACTCTGTTATTAGATGTTTTGATAACGCCATAACCTTGCGAAATTTCTTCCATGTGCTTTTCAAAATATTTAGAATCTTCAAAATCGAGAAGAAGCAAGGCATTTTGATTGGCAAAAGCCACCATTTTACCAAGAGGAGTTTCGTATGATTTGGTGTACAGCATATTCATAATGAATGAGTTTTCAACAAATTTAGGAAGAATTTTTGCGAAAAGAGGGTTTAATTTTTAAAATACTTTTTCATTTCATCAATTTGAGAATCGTTTTTCGTGAGAATATGTTTTTAATCAGCAATTCTTTTGAAAAAAACTACGGAAGTCTTATTTAGAATTAAAATAAATAAAGTATATTTGCTCCTCAATTAATTATAGAAATCTTGCAGACAAATATTTCAAATAAATTGTGCTGTTTTCCTCGAAATAAAAAGGGGAAAATCAAAGGTTATGATAACGAAAACTTGCAGATGCCCAATAAGATTATCGAAATGGGATTATTGCCAGAAACATCATTTGTTATCTTACATCAAGCGCCTTTTAGCGGTCCTCTGTACATAGAATACGGAGAAGAAAAAACGAGAGTTGCCCTTCGTGAAGAAGAAGCGAGATTTATTTTCGTAGAACCAGAAAATTAAACCAAAATTTCTACTGAAATTTGGAAAATTATATGCCGAACTCAGCAAAAAAACAAAAACATATTCTTTTGGTAGGAAATCCCAATGTAGGAAAATCTACCATCTTCAATTTGCTTTGTAACAAAAACCAAAAAACCGGCAATTACGCTGGCGTTACTGTTGCTTCACACGAAGGAACTTACCTATACAAAGACGAAGAAGTAGAAATTGTAGATTTGCCAGGTTCTTACAGCATTTATCCCACTTCTGAAGACGAGGCTATTTTCACCAAATATTTGATTGAGGAACAAGAAAAATACAGCGGCGTTATTTACATTGCAGACGCGCTGAACCTCAAAAGAAGTTTACTGCTTTATCAGCAAATCAAAGATTTGGGAATTCCTGTTTTGATGGTGATTAACCAAGTAGATTTAGCGGAAAAAAGAGGTTTACACATTGATTCAAAAAAATTGGGCGAACTTCTTGGTCAAAATATTCTAGAAACCAATGCCAAAAAGAATATCGGGATTGAGGAAATAAGAGAATCTATTTTTAAAGATGAATTTTCGGTTTCGGATAAGCCTTATTTTGATATTCCTTCAGAAAATTTAGGATTGGTTTTCAAGATTTCAAGACAAATTGAAGAGAATAATTTCTATAAAGTGTGGACGCTTATTGCAGCAGATACTTATCTCGGCAAATTAGAAAGTGTAAAAACACAATTGAATCAAGAAGACAGAAAATGTATGGTTCCGAAGCGTTTACAAGTGCAGGAAACCATCAGAAGATACCAACAAATTGACGGAATTATCTCTCAAACGATTTCTAAAAAACCTCAGTTCAAGGAACTTCTCACCGAAAAATTAGACAAAGTTTTAGTACATCCTATTTTAGGATATTTGGTTTTTGGGATTATTTTACTCACCATTTTCCAAAGTGTGTTTTTCATCGCAGAATATCCCATGAATTGGATTGATGCCGCTTTTGCTTGGTTGTCTGAAACTTCCAGAACTTGGCTTCCAGAAGGTCCTTTGAATTCATTAATTTCTGACGGAATTATCCCAGGAATTGGTGGAATTGTGATTTTTGCGCCACAAATTGGGATTCTTTTATATTTCTTGTATTTATTAGAAGATTCTGGTTATATGGCAAGAGTTATTTTCTTGATGGACAGATTCTTACGACCTTTTGGTTTAAACGGAAAAAGTATTGTTCCGCTCGTTTCGGGAACAGCTTGTGCCATTCCTGCAATTATGAGTACCAGAAACATTGAAAACGTAAAAGAACGACTCATCACGATTCTCATTACGCCTTTTATGACGTGTTCTGCAAGACTTCCGGTTTACAGTATCATTATTGCGCTTATTTTTACTGATGGAACTTTCTTTGGTGTAAAATATAAAGCGATTGCGCTTCTGGGAATGTATTTCTTAGGATTTGCGACTTCGCTTATAGCTGCATTTATTTTAAAATATTTCATTAAAAATAAAGGAAAAACCTTCTTGGTAATGGATTTGCCGACTTATAAAATGCCACTTTGGAAATATGATTTCAAATTGGTTTTAGGCAAAGTTTGGGAATTTATTACAGGCGCTGGAAAAATCATTTTGGCGGTAAGTGTAATCCTTTGGTTTTTAAGTTATTTCGGACCGAAGGATGATTTCCATATTTTGGAACATCATTCAGATGTTAAATTAGAAAATTCTTATTTGGCTAAAATCGGGAAGCAAATGGAACCTGTGATATCACCATTGGGTTACGATTGGAAAATGGGAGTGGGAATTCTTACCAGTTTTGCAGCGAGAGAAGTGTTTGTAGGCACAATGTCAACGCTTTACAGCCTTGATGATGATGCTCCAGAAAAATCGGTCATCGAAAAAATGAGAAGTGATGTAAAACCGAATGGCGAAAAAGTATTCAGTTTTGCAACAGGACTTTCGATTCTTATATTCTACGCTTTTGCGATGCAATGTATTTCTACGATTGCTGTAGTCTACAGAGAAACAAAATCTTGGAAATGGACGGCGATTCAATTGGTTTTCATGTCTGGGTTAGCTTATCTAGCTTCCATGTTGGTTTACCAATTTTTCAAATAAAAAAAACTGCTTTTAAAAGCAGTTTTTCATTTTATTCAGCGACGAAAACGCGTTTCGCCAGTTCTTGATCAAAAAGATACAAAGCAGAAGGATTGTCTTTCACCATTTTAATTTTCGAAATCAATTGAGAAGCATTGGCTTCTTCTTCTACCTGTTCATTCACGAACCATTGTAGGAAAGCAGCAGTAGAGTAATCTCCTGCGTCATTAGCAGCTTTTACAATGTCAAAAATACTTTTGGTTACTAATTTTTCGTGCTCTAAAGCTTTTTCAAAAATTTCTAAAGCATCTTTGAAATCGTGAGGAGGTTGTTTTACTTCTTGTAGCACAATTTTTCCACCGATATCGTTCAAATAATCAAAGAATTTTTCTGAATGCATCAGTTCTTCTTTAGATTGAACTCTGAAATAATTGGCAATTCCGTCTAAATCTTGTTCTAAAAACCAAGCGCTCATGGATAGATACAATTGCGCCGCATATTGTTCTTTTGCAATTTGCTGATTCAGCAAATCAAATATATAATCTCTGTTCATGATAAATGAATTTATTCAAAGATAAGAAAGAAATGTGATTTAGGTTTATGAAATTTTATCTCTTCCTGGGCATTTTTTACATCTTTTCCCTTTCTTAAATTTCTTGCAACATTTCTTTTTACCACAATATTGTTCGTAGTTTTTGCTCTCCAAATTTGGAACAATAAGATTGAAATAGGGGTTAGTTCTGAAATCCATGAGACAAAATTAATCTTTATTTAGAATAGTTCAAAATAATTATGTAATTTTGTAATAAGATTTTTGTCATGGAAAGTTTAGTCCTTCAATACGTTATCATTTTTGCAGCTTTATTAGCGGCATCTTATTCTATTTATAAAATCATCAAAAAAACTTTTTCTCCAAAAAAATTCGATAGTAAAAGAACGCATTGCGATAAAGATTGCGGCTGTTCATGATTTTTAAAACATTGAAAACATTTTTCTAACATTAAGAGTTTATTAAGGAATTAAGAAAAATAAGTTTCAATTCTTCGAGTTTTTTTCTTAATAAACTTATTCTCTTAATTCTTGCTTAATGGTTTAAAAATCTATTTTTAAATTACCGAATTCTATAAATAGGATATTGATTTACAGAACCTTCGTAATATTCAGAATTTTTATAAACCCAATCTAATTGCGCAGCTCCATCTTCTGCAAATTTAGCATCTGAAGCTTTTTTCAGTTCAAAAGCAGTTTTCAAAGCTTTGTTGGTTTTCAATAATTCTGCGGCAGTATCTTCGAAAACATAGTCAGAAAAATACTCTTTTTGCCCCAAAATTCCATCAAAATAGTTCCAGTTAAAGTAAGAGTCTACTGCTTCTGGTTCCAGAGTTTCTAAAAGGAATTTAACGCTTTCTTGTTTTGTGGAAACCAAATAATCTCCTTTTCTAAATTTTTTAGTCTTTAATTCTGATGAAACTTGAGTATCAAAATGCAAGTAATGACCTTCGTAAGGATTTTTTACGGTTTTAAAATCTACGATTTTATAAGACTCAACCGTTATCAAAGAATCTGATTGTAATTCTTTGAATTTGATTTGATTGCGTTTTAAATTTTCTATGATTTTCCCTTCAGATTTTGGAATCACGTAATAAGTTGGGATTGTAATTTCTTTGTCAGCTTTGTAGGTATCAAAGAATTTTACTTTTCTAGTGAAAGGTTTATTTCTATCATAAAAAAGGCGAAGTTTTCCTGAAATTCCGCTTGGTTTTTTCCCAGCTTCATAGCCTTTGAAGTCGATATAACTGTATTTGGTGCTGTCTAATTTCCAACGAATTGTGTATTTCTTGTTCGGTAAATAATTGGTCAATTCTTCCATCATTTTTTTAGAAATATCCAAGTAATTTTCATCCACAAAATTGATGGAGTGCTTCATGTATTCATACGTTGCTTTTACACGGTCTTTGTAAGGTTTTAGCATGTGCGTTTCTGCCACTGTTCCCGGAATGTTGAAAAGGGTAGTGTAACCAGTTGCATAACGTGGAGAATCCATAAAAGCTGGAAATCCTTCATCGGGAGAATCTCCGTGAATATTAACATAAGGAACGTTCAAAATGTTAGATTTCTCCATATTTTGAATCAATTTTGGTTGCATTTCTTGATGAAAATACGTTCCAAGATAAGTTCCTAATCTTTCTTTATTGGTAGAAATATAGGTAAAAGTATATTGATAATCTGCGCCGTTACTTACATGATTATCAATAAAATAAATAGGTTTTAGCCAATGAAAAATCTCTTGAAAAGCTTTGGCATTTTCTGTGTCATTTTTGATAAAATCTCTGTTCAAATCGAAATTTCTCGCATTTCCTCGGAAACCATATTCTTCTGGCCCATTTTGATTGGCTCTTGAAAATTTCCCGCGTCTTTGCATTCCCGAAATATTGTAGCATTCTATTGCGGCAACTTTAGTGTTTTTTGGAACTTTTATTTTTCCTAAAGCCAAATCTCGCATTAGCATCATTGTAGCATCAATTCCGTCACTTTCACCAGGATGAATTCCGTTGTTGATAAGAATTACAGGATTTAGATAAGTAAATTTACTCCTTGTTTTAGAGGTGCTAAAAATCACTACTTTAATTGGTTCTCCGTTGTCATCTTTTCCTTTTTCTACAACAGAAATGCTTTCGAAGTTTTTGTCTAAATCGTCATAGAATTTTACCATTTCTTCATAAGTGGCGGTTTGATTTCCGTTGCCTTTTTCGTAAGGTGTTTTAAAATCTTGAGCAAAAGAAAATACAGTTTGAAGGAGAAAAAGTAGTGTGATTTTTTTCATTGAGAGGAAATTTTAAACGAAGGTATTAATTTTATATCTTTGATAAAACTAAACAATGAAAACATTCTATCTTCTTTTCGTTTCAGTACTGATTATCAGTTGCCAAGAAAAAACTTTTGCAGATGATATTACTTTGGTTTACCCGAAAAATACTCAAATGAAAATTCAGGAGTTTAATGAAGATTTAGATGAATTTGGAACAGAAATAATCTATTTTGGAAAACATAATAAAAAAATTGAGGTAAAATATTATGAAAATTGTTGCACTCCTCCTATTGAAATAAATGAAACTGAGAAAAATAACACACATCTATTACCATATTTTAGAAAACAAAATTTAAAACAAGGAGAAACTCATTATAAAGAAATGTCTCAAGAACTAAACTCGAAAAATCTTGAAATTATAGTAAAAGAAAAAGATACTATCCCTCTTTATAAAAATAATGGCTTTGAAAACAAATTAAAAAAATACAAAGCTTTTCCAGTTTTTATAAAGAATATTTCTTCTAAAACTTTAAAAATTCCTGTTACTACAATATTCTCATTTCTTTTTTTTAAAAACGAAAATAATAAATGGCAATCGGTAAGAAATAGCAAATATATGATTGAAGGGTATGGAAACGAAAATCATCCATTCTTCGAACTCAAACCCAACGAAATTCTAGTTTACGCTTATCCTTATTTCAAAAAGGGAAAAACACATAAAGCTAAAGTAAAATTTTATGACGCTTCATCAAAAGAATTTAATATTTCTATTGATGAGGAGATTATAAAAAATCAATATGAAGTATATATAGAACAATAATAAAATGAAAGCACACCATCTTCTTTTCGTTTCACTATTCATTATCAGTTGCCAAGAGAAAACTTTTGCTGATGACATTACTTTGGTTTACCCGAAAAATACCATAATGAAAATTCAGGAGTTTAATGAAGATGGTAATTTAGGAGGCGATAATTTAATATATGTTGGAAAAATTATTCCAAATATTGATGTGAAATATTATGAAAGTATTTTGCCTCCCCCACCTCCACCTATGATAATCAATGAGATAGATAAAACTTTCAATGAAAGAATAAAGAAAGAAATTGACTCAATCAATTTAAGTCAAAAACCATATTTTAAACGAAATTTATTGAAAATTCATTTTTCTAAAGAAAATGAGCCTTATGATTCTTTAACAAATAAAAATCTTGAAATCATTGTAAAACAAAAAGATACCCTTCCTCTTTATAAGCAAGATTATATAACTCATCAATTTAAAACTTTCAAAGCATTTCCCGTTTTTATTAAGAATATTTCTAACAAAACTTTAAAAATCCCAACTGAATCTAAAGGTGTAGCCTTTTATGCTTATGATAATGAGAGAAAAAATTTCTATTATCTTCGAAATAGTAATTATATGATTTGCGGAACAGGAATTAATTTCTACAACTATTTCGAACTCAAATCCAACGAAATTTTAGTTTATGCTTATCCTTTCTTCAAAAAAGGAAAAGTGCATAAAGCTAAACTTAAATTTCATGACGCTTCTTCAAAAGAATTTGATATTTCTATTGATGATAAAATTATTGAAGATCAAAGAAATAGATATATTATGGATTTTTAGAAATAAAAAAATCCACAGAAATTTCTGTGGATGGCTAATTAATTAGTTTCTATTTTCTTGAGCGTAAATTCTGCTTGTTTGTTTAGTTTTTTTGCTTTCCCCCAATAAAATTGTTCTTTTAAAACTATATAGCCAGGTTTAGCAGCCATAAAATATTTGTCTTCATCATTTTTTTGGATTTGCATCTTTCTTGTTACAAAAGATTTGTCATTATCATTGTAAATGATTTCGTTTAGGAAAATCATTTTTTCTTGGTTTACTTCATTTGTAATAAAAATAGAACTAATCCCCGAATTGTCAGAAAGCACTTGGGTATATGCATACTTACTTCCTGCGGAATTGTTTACATTATGTGATTGCATTTTTTCAAGTTTGAAATCGCCATTGAGCTGAATAGAAAATAATTCTGTGTAAGTATTGATGGCCAAAATAGATTCTGGTCTATAGGTTTCTGCTGTTATTACATTATTGCCATCTGGACGAATCTCAAAACTTCTTATTAATAAGATACCTTCTTTTTTAATTCTTCCGTTCTCATTTATGTCCACAAATTTTGACATTTCTGTAAACGGGAGATAATTTTTAGAAATAATTTCTCCTGTGGTCTTATTAATTTTATATCGATAAAGGCCTAGTTTATTATCTATAAATGGACTTTTGTTGTTTTTATCTTGATTTTTTTTAAAATACTCTCCAATCAGAAATATATAATCATCTACTATTTTTGCTTCTATGTAATTTAACAAGTAATCATTTTCTTCAATAGGCTTAAAAGAAAGTTGTTCACCCGTTTTTGTATCAAGAATTAACATATTGTCAGAAATACTTCTTTTATTCTTGTAATATTCTAAATATAATAATGTTACTTTTTCATCACTTACCAAAGGAGTGTATTCATAAAAATGATCTTTACTTTCAGTGGCTATTTCTTTGTTTTGCCAAATTTTTTCGCCATTTAAATTTATGAAAATGGCATTTTTATAGTAACCATAAGATCCTTTTTTCTCTACTTCATTTATAATAAACCCTGAATTTGGAATTCTTGAAATCCTAAAACCATAATTGAGAAATGGAGAATCTTGATTCTTTAATACAAAATCTTTTGGATTGACAATATTATTATTTTGAATTGTTTTTGATTCTGTTGCTAAACCAGTAGCCACATCAAGTATTACAAATGTGTCATTCAAATAAAATCCTTTCCCAAAATTATATTCATCTAAATTTATGATAATTTTACCATTATTATAAAGAGTTCTTCCTATGTGCGGAGTTCCATTTGTAATTTTGTTAAGAGAAAATTTTCCTTCTGAAATTTTTTTAAAATCTGGGTCGAGTACAATAAAACTAAATTTTTGAGTTTTGTCAATTAATTCATCTTTATGAATTTCTATGTATCCAAAAAATTTATCTTTATCCCAAAGTGAATTAAATCCGATTAATTCTCCTGTAGATTTAGGAACTACATATGTTTGAGCGTTAATTCCGTGGAAGAAAATTGCAAAAAGCAATATAAAAAAGTGTTTCATATTTATCAATTTTTAGTTTTTATAAAAGTACAAAAAAACCACAGAAATTTCTGTGGATTTTATTTATCTTGATTCTTGGATCTGAAATCTTGAATCTATTTTATTTAATCATTCAATTTCAAAACTGCCATAAATGCAGATTGTGGAACTTCGACTCTACCAATTTGTTTCATCTTTTTCTTTCCTTCTTTCTGCTTTTCAAGGAGTTTACGCTTTCTGGAAATATCACCACCGTAACATTTTGCGGTAACGTCTTTTCTCAGAGCTTTTACGTTTTCACGGGCAATAACTTTTGCACCAAGAGCAGCCTGAATCGCAATATCAAACTGTTGACGAGGAATCAATTCTCTTAATTTTTCGCACATTTTTTTACCAATGTAATACGCGTTGCTGTCGTGAATTAACGAAGAAAGTGCATCTACCATATCTCCATTAATCAAAATATCCATTTTCACCAATTTTGAAGCTCTAAAACCAATTGGATGGTAATCAAATGAAGCATAACCTTTAGAAATTGACTTTAATCTATCATAAAAATCAAAAACAACTTCTGAAAGCGGCATGTTAAATACCAATTCTACACGGTCTGAAGTCAAATAAGATTGGTTTACAATTTCGCCACGTTTTTCAATACAAAGCGTCATTACAGCACCCACAAAATCAGATTTTGTAATAATGGTAGCTTTGATATAAGGTTCTTCTACACGATCTAGAGCGATAGGATCCATCATTTCTGAAGGGTTATTTATCAAAATCGGAACATTCGGTTCTTTTTTAGAATATCCGTAGTAAGAAACGTTAGGAACCGTAGTAATTACGTTCATATTGAACTCTCTATCAAGACGTTCCTGTACAATTTCCATGTGAAGCATTCCTAAGAAACCACAACGGAAACCGAAACCAAGTGCCGCTGAACTTTCTGGCTCGAAAACCAAAGAAGCATCATTCAGTCTTAACTTTTCTAAAGAAAATCTTAATTCTTCAAAATCTTCTGATTCTATAGGATAAATTCCCGCGAAAACCATTGGTTTTACATCTTCGAAACCGTCAATTGCTTCGGTTGCAGGATTTGCCATAGAAGTAATGGTATCACCTACTTTTACTTCTCTAGCATCTTTAATCCCAGAAATAATATAGCCTACATCTCCGCATTTAATTTCAGATTTTGGAGCTTGTTTTAGTTTTAGCGTTCCTACTTCATCTGCTTCATAGACTTTATCCGTTGCCATGAATTTTACTTTCTCTCCTTTAGAAATTTTACCGTTTACTACTTTAAAGTAAGCTTCAATTCCACGGAAAGGATTGTAAACAGAGTCAAAAATCAATGCTTGAAGCGGCGCATTTTCGTCACCTTTTGGTGCAGGAATTCTTTCTACAATTTGTTCAAGCAATTCATGAACGCCAGCTCCAGTTTTCCCAGAAACACGCAATACATCTTCAGGTTTACAACCCAAAAGATTTACGATTTCATCTGTAACTTCTTCTGGATTAGCAGAAGGTAAGTCTATTTTATTCAAGATTGGAATAATCTCTAAATCGTTTTCTAGCGCTAAATATAAATTACTAATTGTCTGTGCTTGAATGCTTTGTGCAGCATCTACAATCAGAAGTGCACCTTCACAAGCAGCGATAGAACGAGATACTTCGTATGAAAAATCTACGTGTCCCGGTGTATCGATCAAGTTGAGAATATATTTTTCGCCTTTATATTCATAATCCATTTGAATGGCGTGAGATTTTATGGTAATTCCACGCTCTTTTTCCAAATCCATATCGTCAAGAGTTTGCGCTTGCAACTCTCTTTGAGAAACCGTATTGGTATATTCTAAAAGTCTGTCAGCAAGGGTAGATTTCCCGTGGTCGATATGTGCGATTATGCAAAAATTTCTAATGTTCTTCATTCTTCTTTTTCAATGATTTGCAAAGATATTGATTTTAAGGTAAAATCCTAAAAATAAAAAACTCCGAATTGATTTTCGGAGTATATTTTAAAGATTTTAAGGATTTGGCATCGGTTCGCGACCTTTTGGTGGTCCCATTTTTTGTCTGCGTTCCATAAATTTTTCGCGCATTCTACCTTCTTGATTAAAAAGTTTCAGCACTTGTTGAGGTGTTAAAATTTTGAGAAACTTATCAGCATAGACTTTTCGGTTGTTGAGCAGTTGTTGGCCTAAGTCAAAGCTTTGGTTCAGCATTTTCTTGGCTTCTGCATCAGAAAGGTTTTCTTGAGAGAAATCTGCTCTGAATTTATTTTTGATGGTTTTTTGACTTTCTAAATATTCTTTGAGAAGGGATTTAAAAGTTTCTTGTTTTTCGGCAGGAACTTGTAAATTTTTGATGGCCATCATGGTAGCGGCATCTTCCATCAATTGTTTTCTTTGTTCAGGAGACATTTGTCTGATGTATTCTCTGCGCTGTTCTGGTGTCATGTCTCTGAAATTTGGCTTTTCTTGAGCTTTAAAACTCATAAAGGTTCCAAAAAATAGGAGGATATAGATAAAATTTTTCATAATGGATTTAGTTATAAAGGTCTAAATAGATGTCGTGACTGGTATTTTTTGATAATTCTGCCAATTCTTCTTGAGTCAAAGAATTAAGAAGTTGCTCATAATTTTCATCAGTGTTTTTAGAATTCACAATCTGTTCTGTAATTTCAGGGTTTGGGATATGAGCAACTTCACTTTTGTTTTCTTCAACAATGTCTGGAGATGAATTTTGGGTGTTATTTTGTTCTAGTTTTGGTTGTTTAGTTTCTACTTTGGTAATGGATTGCGCTGAATCTTGACTTGGTTTAGAAAATTCGGTTTGGTTGGTTTTCCATAAGAAAGTAAAGCCAAAAATTAATGCTAAAGCGGCAGCAATAGAAGTCACCATAGAAAAATTGATTTTAAAAACCTTCGGTTGATGTTCTTTTTTTCTTACTGTTTTATTAAGCACGTTTTCCTGCATTTCCTCGAATGTGTTTTCGGGAATTTTGTAGGGTGTTTTTTTAGCTAATTGTTCTATATTTAAATCTTTCATTTTCTAAAAATTTTAAATTTTCTTATGATTCGTAGTTTTCTCTGATGTAGTTTTCTATTTTTTCTTTGGCGTAGTGGTAATTGGTTTTGCAAGTACTTACGCTCATTTCTAGAATGTTACTTATTTCTTCGAAAGGCAATTCATCATAATATCTAATATTGAAAACTAATTTTTGTTTTTCTGGCAATGTCTGTATGGCTTTCTGCAGTAAAATCTGAATTTCTTCTGCGTCATGTTCTGCATTTTGGGCGACTAAATTTTGCATATAGTATTCTGCATCTTCGTCTGTTTTTTGCATTTTTTTCAATTTTGCCAATTGCTGAAGTGCTTCATTGGTAGCGATTCTGTAGAGCCAAGTGTACAATTTACTGTCTTGCTTGAATTGGCCAAAATTGTTATATGCCTTAATAAAAGTGTCTTGCAACACATCTTGCGCAAGGTCATGTTGCACAATTAATCTTCTAATATGCCAATAAAGCCGACTTTGGTAGGTATCCATCATCGCACGAAGTCCTTTTTCCGAAGAATTGGGCTGTAACATCAAGCTGATGATTTCGTCGTCTTTACACTTCATAATTTAGTTTTCAATGGTTTGATTGTTCTTTTTAAGGAAAGTTAAATTTAAAAATAAAAAATTACAAAAGTTTATAAAATAAAAAAACCATCCCGATATTCGGAATGGTTTTATATGTAGAAAAAAGATTCTCTAATTATTCTGCTGCAGGAGCTTCTGCTTCTGGAGTTGCATCAGTTGCTACTTCTTCTTCATCTTCATCATCTTCTACCATTGCACCAGCATTTTTCATAGCATTTCTAGACATCTTCACAGCAGCTACTACTGCGTTATCTGGATGTAAGAAAGTGTATTGATCGTTTTTGATGTCTCCAACATATAATTTGTTACCAATTCTAAGTGGAGTAACATCTACTACGATTTCGTCTGGTAAGTTAGCAGGAATAGCTTTCAATCTTAATTTTCTGAAAGATTGTCTTAAAACACCACCCGCTAAAACACCTTTTGCACGACCGGTAATTCTTACAGGAACTTCCATAACCACTGGTTTATCAGCGCTTAATTGATAGAAGTCTGCGTGAAGAATTTTGTCTGTAATTGGGTGAAATTGGATGTCTTGTAAAACAGCATCAATTTTTTGACCATCTAGCTCAATTACTACCGTGTGTGCATCTGGAGTGTAAACCAAGTCTTTGAAAGATTTCTCAGTAGAAGAGAAATTGATTGGTTGCTCACCTCCATAAACAACACAAGGAACTAATTCAGCATCACGTAGAGCTTTGGTAGACTTTTTGCCCACGCTTTCTCTTTTTGTACCTTGAATTGTAATAGATTTCATTTAAAAAATATTTAAGTGTGTTAAATTTTTCAGGCTGCAAATATAGTGAAAAAAATTATATAATAAACTTATCACTAATTGATTTGTGCTCGTGTACCATTTTCATTACGTCTGCAAAAAGCGCTGCACAAGATAAAACCTTGATTTTAGAAGAAAGCTCTGATTTTACTGGAATCGTATCAGTTACAATAACCTCGCTAATCTGAGAGTTTTCTATATTTTCATAAGCTTTACCAGAAAGAACGGGGTGAGTTGCCATAGCTCTTACTGATTTTGCTCCGTTTTTCATTAGAATTTCTGCTGCTTTGCAAAGTGTTCCGGCTGTGTCTATCATGTCATCAATGAGGATAACGTTTCTGTCTTTTACATCACCAATCAAGAACATTTCTTCTACTACATTTGCTTTTTTTCTTTCTTTATAAGCAATTACTACTTCTGCACTTAGGTATCCTGCGTAATTTTTCGCTCTTTTTGCGCCACCCATGTCTGGTGAAGCAATGGTAAGATTGTCTAAGTTTAAAGACTTAATATGATCTACAAAGATGGTAGAAGCATAAAGATGGTCTACAGGAATTTCAAAGAAACCTTGAATTTGGTCTGCGTGTAAATCAATAGTCATGATTCTGGTTGCGCCTGCTGCAGTTAAAAGATTAGCAACTAATTTTGCTCCGATTGGTGCTCTAGGCTTATCTTTTCTGTCTTGTCTAGCTAATCCAAAATATGGAATCACTACGGTAATACTCTTTGCTGATGCTCTTTTTGCTGCATCAATCATTAAAAGAAGTTCTAGAAGATTGTCTGCTGGTGGAAAGGTAGAGCCGATAAGAAAAACTCTTCCTCCTCTTACAGATTGATCTAATACGGGTTCGAATTCCCCGTCACTAAACTGTTGGAAATTAATTTTCCCTAATTCTTGCCCATAGTGATTTGCAATTTTTTCTGCTAAATCTCGACTTGTTCTGGTGCAAAACAAATAGGTTGCTTGATCAGCCATTTTTACTTTTTTTGGTTTGGCAAATTTAAAAAAAATAAAACCACCTGAAAAATATCAGGTGGTTTTTATAAAAATTATTTTTTATTATTATGGGAAAGTTACTCCAGAATAAGCATTAATGTCAACCCAAGGCAATGTAGAGCCATAAGTTTTATTTATTGCGTCAATAAAAGTGTTTGCAATAAGTGCATATCCTCTTCCGTTAGGATGAACACCATCTAGAGAGAAAGCTCCTCCTGTTACAAATGAAGCTGTATATTTTACTCCATTGTATTGAATGCCTGTAGCTCTTCCTAATTCTTTCATTTTTCCATTAGCATCTACTAGAGCAAGACCGTAAGCAGTAGCTAAACTTGAAATTGAAGCGTTGTAAGCATCAGTAGCGGCAATTACTTTAGCTGCTTCTTTTTCACTAAGTACATATTTGTCTGCAAGTGGAGTTGCTGTTCCTCCTTTAATTGTAGTATCTCTTAGTAAAGTTAATGCTGGTAAAAGGATTAAATCATTAGCTGTAGTTTGCCTAAGTGAAGGTAATCCTAATCCAGAAAGGTTTGTTAAATCTTTGTCAACAATAACAGCACCATTAAAACCAGAATTAAAGTTAATTCTTCTTTGGTTGAATTCTGCTTCTGAAATTAAGTTAGCAGTTTTTGCTTGACCAAGACCAGCGTTATAAGCAGCGTATGCAGCATTTAGCTGTGTGATTTGAGTAGCAGATAATCCTGTAATAGGCTTTGCTGGAACTGTTGTAAAGTAAGGAATTGATGTTACATAAGGTATGTTTGCAATTGCTCCTTTTGAATTTGCGTTCGCTGTTTTTAGACTTGTAATAACTGTCTTAATAACATTTGCAACTACATTAGGGTCAGAAATATCGTTAGAACCGTAAGTAGATGGGTCTAAGTTACCTTTTCTATCAACGCCAGAACCTCCAGAAGTTGCATAAGAAAGAACGTCATTATTACCAATCCATAATGTATAGAAACTTGGTTTTTGAGCAGCAGCATCAGCTAAAACTGTTGTAGTAGCAGATGTAGCAAATCTTACAAAGTAAGGGTTTGCTTTTCCAGCAGCTAAATTAGCAGCGCTACCATAACCTGGAGTTACTAAATGAAAAGATTTAGCACCAGGAACACCCATATTGTTAAAGTATTTTCCTGTCCCACCAATAACGTCAAGGTTTGCACCTGGAGCTGAAGGAGTAGGAGAAAGAGTTGGGCTTAGAGTAAGTTTTCCATAAAACTCTGTATTTCCTGAGGCAGCAAATAAGTCTTTAAATCCACCTACATTATTTGGCATTAATGGTTGAGTGAAAGTTTGTGTACCTCCAGCTAGTCCCATTTGTTTTGCGATCATTGACGGAAATGATTCGTTTTGTCCGTCTAGATATAAGGCACCATCTCTGAAACCAGATGTTAATGAATTTCCTACAGATACAAATTTTGAGAAATCTGCTTTACCAGTAGAAACAGTCATGTTATTTACGTCTCTTTCGAAATCTGTATTACAGCTTACTAATGTTAAAGCCGAAATTGCGAAAGCTGATAATATTATTTTTTTCATAATTTTTTTAATTAAAATGCATTGTAAGTGAAACCTAAACCAAGATACATTGCTTTAGCTTTAGCTTGTCCTTTGAAGTTCAAGTAAGCATTGTCTACTTGTCTTGCTTGTGGGAATGATAAAGCAGCTGCTAAATCTACTCCTAACTTTCCAAATTTATATCCAAGACCAGCTGTTACTACGCTTGCATCAAAAGATGGAGTTTCTGGGATGAAATATTTGTCTTCATAAGGAGATTCATCAAAATAATATCCTAATCTACCGGCTAATTTATCTGTTAGCATATACTGAGTTCCAATTCTAAATGTCTTAGCGTTTTTGAAGTTTTTAGGAGATACTAAAACCGTTTTATCTGCTTGGTTTCCAACTTGAGCATTTTCAAAGTCTAGCGTTAATTTGCTGTATCTTTCCCAACCATGGTAATTGAAATCTGCAGATACTAACCATTTTGGTGTGATTTTATAAGTAAGACCAATTGTGTACTCATCTACAAGTGGTAATTCTGCTGTAAATGCATCTTGACCATCTGCTCCTACATTTAATTGAGGAGAAGTAAGTACAGCTTCTGGTACTCCTGTAAATGTGGCAACTCCATTTTCTGCTTTCATGATAACAGCTGAACGATAAGCAATACTTAAATCTAAATTACTGCTTGGTTTAAGATAGAAACCTACTCCAAAACCAGAACCTGTTGCTTTTTCGTCATTAATATTAAGAGTTCCACCTAAATTGGTAACTGCTTTATCCCAATCTACCATTCCTTTTGCATAGATATAGCTTACACCGATAGAAGCCCAATCATTAAATTTATAAGAAACCATAGGTTGGAAATAGAAGCTTTTCAATTCCATTTTTTGAACAACTTCTCTACCTGTCCAATCATCTGCCCATTTTACTGTACTTCCGAATGGTGTAGTTACGCTTAAACCTACAGAAACATTATTTGTAACTTTATATGCAATCGCTGCATATAGTGGTGTTCCCACAGGATTTTCTGTTTTGTAAGATTGTAAAGTTTCTAGACTTTGGTATTCTACTTCAGAAATAGCACCAAAACCGCCCACTGCAACACTCAATTTGCTAGGGATAAAAGAGATACCTGCGGGGTTAAAAAAAGCTATACTCGCATCTTCTGTATGCGCGCTAGTGTGAGCCATTGCAAGCTGTTTTACACCTTGTAATGATACTCTAAAACCTCCTGCGTAAGAAAATACGCCAGCTAAAAGAGCTGTAGTTATTAAAATTCTTTTCATGTTAATTAATAATTATTGCGCCAAATATAGAATTTATTTATATATAAATGTTAAAATTTTATTAAAAAAATTAAACAAAAATTAAATTTAATTTATTTTTTATAATTTTTTATTTGAATTGAAAAAAATAAATAATTGATTATCAAATATTTGGAAAACTATTCAAAAAGAATTATTAAACGATTGTTTAATTAAAATACTATTAAACAATAATTATGTATTGCATGTAAAGCTCAAAAAATAAAATATGAATAATTTAATAATATTACATAATGTTTATTAATATTGTGCAAAAATATTATTTTTATATAAAAATATGATAATTTAGACTTCCTGATGATAGACTTATTGTTTTATGATACATTGTTTAAAAATTATACTAAATTTGCAAGAATTAAAATATTATTATGAGTTGTGGATGTAATTCATCCGGAGATTCTAAACATTCTTGTGCTACTAAGAGCGCTACAGGTTGCGAAAATGTTAATACTTGTGGGAATAGTTATAAATTAAGCGTCTTTGATTGGCTATCTACAATACAGGCACCTAAACAGAATAAGTGCAATTTTGTAGAAGTGAGATTTAAGAATGATAGAAAATGCTATTACAATAATGTAAACCAGTTGCCACTTCATATTGGTAGCGTAGTTACAGTAGAATCTAATCCGGGTCACGATATAGGTGTAGTTAGCTTAACAGGAGAACTTGTTAAAATTCAGATGAAAAAGAAACATTTTTCTGAAGATGCTGCCCTAAAAATTTATAGAGTCGCTACACAAAAAGATGTAGAGATTTGGCAAGATGCCAGAAAAAAAGAAGACCAAACAAAGATTCAGGCAAGAAAAATTGCTAAAAATCTAGGTTTGGAAATGAAAATCACCGATGTAGAATATCAAGGAGATGGCTCGAAAGCTACTTTTTATTATACCGCAGAAGGTAGAGTAGATTTCCGCCAATTGATTAAAGAATACGCTTCATCTTTCAAAACAAAGATTGATATGAAGCAAATAGGCTACAGACAAGAATCTGCCAAAGTAGGTGGAATAGGTTCTTGTGGTAGAGAATTATGCTGTTCGACTTGGCTTACAGACTTCCGTTCAGTAAATACCAATGCGGCAAGATATCAGCAGTTAAGTATCAATCCGCTGAAATTAGCAGGACAATGTGGTAAATTAAAATGCTGTCTTAACTTTGAATTAGACAGTTATGTAGATGCATTATCAGATTTTCCTTCTTCTAATACCATCATCGAAACCGAAAAAGGAAGAGCTTTTTGTATTAAAATAGACGTTTTCAAAAAGAAAATGTGGTTTGCTTATGTAGATAATTCTATGGCTTGGTATGATTTAGACGTTGCTGAGGTCAAAAAAATGATGAAAATCAATAGCAAAGGTCAAAAATCTATCCCATTAGAAGAATTGAAAACCTTCACAGGAGCAGATAAAGTGGAAACTGTAGATTTAATTCAGGAGAATAATCTGGATAGGTTTGAGAAAAAGAAACCGAACAAGCATAGAAATAAAAATACAGGGAATAATAGAGCAGAGCAGGTAACCAAAGAGCCAGAAGCTCAAAAGGATAATAATAAACCTGAAAAAACCAATGCTCCTAAAAAGTTTAATAAAAACAAAAAAAGATTTCCTCCAAAAAGAAATAATAATGATTAAATATTTTCAGATATTTTTCGTTTCTATAATGCTTATTTCATGTTCCTATAATAATGAAGTGGTTTCTATGAATGAAGTAAACGGAACTTGGGATAAGAAAAAGGAACTGCTGTTTACTATGAATATAGAAGACACCAGCACTCCTAAAAATATTATATTTGTTGTAAGAAATAATAACGATTATCCTTATAGTAATCTGTTTTTAATTACTTACCTCAAAGCTGAAAATGAGAAAAATTTTAAAATAGATACGCTTAACTACATCATGGCAAAACCTAATGGAGAATGGTTAGGAAAAGGTTTTGGCGAGACTAAAGAAATATTATTTCAATATAAAAACCAATATAAATTCCCGAAAAAAGGAAAATATATTATTGGTGTAAAACAAGGAATGAGAACCAATAGTCTGGTAGGGATTGAAGATTTGGGCGTAAAATTAGAAAATTCAACACAACCATAATCATTATATGGAAAACACTGTAAAACAAGGCAGCACACTTAATTTTCCGTTGCCACCCAAAAAGCAAAAAAACTTCGGTTATAAAAAATGGGTGAAATTCATTTGGCTTGGCTTAGGAGGAATAATTCTAGGAACAGCATTTTTGTTTTTTGCTGTATCTCAAGGATTTTTGGGAGATATGCCAGATGTAAAAGAATTAGAAAATCCAGATATTTACGTGGCTTCAGAGATTATTTCTTCTGATGGAGTTACCTTAGGGAAATTCGAGAAAGAAAAAACCATTCCGGTTACCTATAAAGATTTGCCGCCGCATTTAGTATATGCATTGATGGCAAAAGAAGATGAACGTTTCCGTGAGCACTCAGGAATTGATTTACAAGCTTTTGCAAGAGCGGTAGCATTCCGTGGTAAAAGAGGTGGTGGTTCTACTATTTCTCAGCAGTTGGCAAAACTATTGTTTACGAAAAAACCCGCAACAAATTCTTTAATGAGAGGCATTCAAAAATTAAAAGAATGGTCTGTTGCGGTAAGCTTGGAGAAAAGATATACCAAGGAGGAAATCATCACTATGTACTTTAACAAAATGGATTTTAATTATAATTCCAAGGGTATTGAATTAGCTTCACGAATTTATTTTAATAAATCTACTAAAGACTTAACTCTTTCAGAAGCCGCAACTTTTGTTGCAATGCTAGAGGCTCCAATTAGAAATAATCCCATTAGAAATCCTGAACGAGCTAAGGAAAGAAGAAATGTGGTTTTAGAGCAAATGCTTAAAACCAACTATATAGACCAAGCTACTTATGACAAAGTAGTAGCGGAACCCATCGTAGTAGATTTCCATCCTGTAGAATCTGTAGACGAAGGATATTCTGCTTATTACAAGCATTATTTGAGAAAAGAAATCAATAATTACCTAGAAGAATACGAAAAAGAAACCGGTAAAGATGTAAATATTTATAGAGACGGTCTTAAAATCTTTGTAACCTTAGATTCTAAAATGCAGAAATATGCAGAAGAAGCCATTAAGGAACACATGACCAGTCTTCAGAAAAGTTTTGATGATGAACAACGCAGAAATCCTAATAGACCTTTCTATTTCTTGAAAAAAGATCAAATAGACGGTATTATGATGGCTGCAATGAAAAGAACCGGCAGATATAAACAATTGGCTGCAGAAGGGGTTTCAGAAGATTCTATTATGATGGATTTCAAAACGCCTACCAAAACCACCATCTTTACTTGGGAAGGAGAAAAAGAAACCGAAATGTCTCCGTATGATTCTATCAGATACCACAAGCAAATTGCACAAGCCGGCTTAATGTCTATGGAACCTGCAACTGGTGATATCAAAGCTTGGGTAGGAGGAATCGATTGGAAACATTTTCAATATGACCACGTAAAACAAGGAAAAAGACAAGTAGGATCAACGTTTAAACCGTTTGTATATGCTACAGCAATCATGAATTTAGGAATGACTCCTTGTTCTACTGTTTCGAATGCTACTTATACTAAAGGAGATTGGGTAGTAGAAGGTAATGGTGGTAATCTTACTTTGAGAGACGCTTTAGCACATTCTAAAAACCCTGTTGCAGTAAGATTAATAGAATCTGTTAGTCCTAAAAAAGTAATTCAGTTGGCTAGAGATTTAGGAGTAACAGAAGAAATGCCAAATGAATATGCAATCGCTCTAGGTTCTACAGATATTACCATTTACGAAATGTTGGGAGCTTATAGTTCTTTTGCTAATTTTGGAAATTACATTAAACCAGAAATGGTTTGGCGTATAGAAGATGCTAATGGTAGAGTAATTAAAGAAGTGAAAAACGAAACCAAAGAAGTCATGAACGAAATGTACGCTTATACCATGATAGATTTGATGAAAGGTGTTGCAAGATTCGGTACAGCTTCTGGTCAGTTAAGAAGAATGGGAATTCCTGATACTGTAGAAATAGCTGGTAAAACTGGTACTACTCAGAACAACTCAGATGGTTGGTTCATGGGAATTACGCCTAATCTAGCAACTGGAGTTTGGGTAGGCTGGGAAGACAGAGCAACCCACTTCTGGAGTACAGGAGAAGGTCAAGGTGCTAGAATGGCATTGCCAATTTGGGGAATTTTCATGAAGAAAATTTGGGCAGATAAAGAACTCGGGATTACACCAGATGATAAATTTGCTAAACCTTCTAATTGGACGGGAGATTGTGCAGATTTACAGGGACTTGGCGGTTATGGAGACGATGGCGGATTACAAACCATAGACCAAATCAAAAATCCTAAACCGAAAGACAATCAGCCTAAAAATAATAAACCGAAAGATGAGAATCTCAACGAAAATCTGAATAAAGACGAAGTAGATTTCAATCAATAAAAATGATAAACCGTTTCAATCTTATTTGAAGCGGTTTTTTCTTGAAAATCATTTAGCTTTGCAAAATGAATTTAGATAAAATCACACAGAGATATTTTGACCTTTTTCCAGGAGATTTTTCAGGAAATCCTGTACAAAGACAAACGCCCAATTTCTTTTTTGCACTTACCGATATTTATGGATTCAAAAAAGCGCAGTTATTGCACTTTAATGAAAATTTAGCCGAAGAAATAGGCTTGGGAAAAATGGAAAACCAAGAAGATACAGACTTTTTGAATGCTACCAAGCTTCCAGAAAATGTAAAAACATTTTCTACCGCTTATGCAGGTCATCAGTTCGGACAATGGGCTGGTCAATTAGGTGACGGAAGAGCCATTTATGCAGGAGAAATTCAAAATTCTGAAGGAAAATCTACAGAAATTCAATGGAAAGGAGCAGGAGCGACTCCATATTCTCGTCATGCTGATGGAAGAGCTGTTTTACGTTCATCTATCAGAGAATATCTCATGAGTGAAGCCATGTTTCACTTAGGAATTCCTACAACCAGAGCGCTTTCTTTTTCTCTTTCTGGAGAAAAAGTGGCGAGAGATATCATGTACAACGGAAATGTAGATTTCGAACAAGGAGCAGTTGTCATCAGAACTTCGGAAACGTTTCTTCGTTTTGGGCATTTTGAGTTGTTAGCTGCCAGAAATGAATTGGATACTTTACAAAAATTAGCAGATTTTACCATCGAAAATTATTTCCCAGAAATCGATAAAAATTCAACGGAAAAATATCTGGAATTTTTCAAAATAGTGGGCGAAAAAACCGCCGATATGATTGTAGAATGGATTAGAGTAGGATTTACACATGGCGTAATGAATACCGATAATATGAGTATTATTGGCAATACGATAGATTACGGACCATTCTCATTTTTAGATGAATATAATCTGAATTTTACCTCAAATACAACCGATTTACCAGGAAGAAGGTACGCTTTTGGTAAACAAGCGCACATTGCTCATTGGAATTTAATTCAATTAGCGAACGCACTTTTCCCTTTAATTAAAGATGAAGCTGCGCTGGAAAAAATCTTAATTGATTACAGTGAAATGTTTTGGAAAAAGCATGATGAAATGATGGCTAAGAAATTTGGGTTTGAAAAACTAGAAAGATATGACGCCGATTTTTTCACTTCTTGGCAAAAACTAATGGAAGAAATTTCTACAGACTATACGTTGTTTTTCAATCAGTTAGAAACACTTGAAGAAGGTTTAAATATTGTAGAACATTTCAAAAAATCTTTCTATCAAAACTTGGATAAAGAACAAGAAACTTTGGTTATAGAATTTGTTGAAAATTACAGACAAAGACTTTCAAACAATCAAATTTCTAGGGAAGAAAGCAGAAAATTGATGCAAAAAACCAATCCAAAATTCATTTTGAGAAACTATTTGCTGTACGATTGCATTGCAGAAATGGAAGAAGGCAAAACAGAACTTTTTGACAAACTTTGGAACGCTTTACAAAATCCTTATGAAGAAATCTACCCAGAATTTTCGGAAAAAAGACCAGAAAAATATGAAGGAGTAGTAGGTTGCAGTTCCCTTTCTTGTTCTTCATAAGAATCTAACCACAAAAGAGACAAAAGAATGGTTTGAAAACAAGAATTTCAAAAGTAAAAAAAAGAATTTTTTTTACTTTTTTTTACTTTTGGATGGCTTAAAACGAATTTTATCTTTTTTCGCTCTTGTAGTAAAAATATTTTTAGAAAAAAATTTCTGTGAAAATCTGTGTAATCTGTGAGAAACCAATACTTTTGCAAAAATTTTATCCTTGAAAAAATTCAAAGACACTTTAAAACTGATTTTCCCAAGCAATGGGGTAGAATGGATTTTGTTTGTTATTTTCCTCACTTCTTACGGGATTTTAGGAAGCTATATCGCCCTGAATTACAGAATTATATTTGATGATAGAATTCCTTGGGACGCTTATTTCAGTTTTGATAATCGCTCGATTGTGATGACAGGTGGTGGTTTCGAGAGACATCCGCTTTCTAATTATTTCTTCGATTTTATCAGAGAATTTGCGCTTTGGATTTCAGAGGGTAAAAAGAATGAAATTTTCCGTTTGGTTTTGGCTTGGTGCAGTAATTTTGCTGTGAGTTTGGCTTCGGTTCAATTATTCAAATATTTAAGAAATATTGTTAGAATTCCATTGAAAATCAATGTATTAATTACGTTTTTCTTTGCTTTTTTCACGACTCCAATTCTGCTTTCCTTCACGCCAGAAACTTATACTTATACTTTGCTGTTTTTGGTGGCTTTTAACTATTACGCAGCGGCAAAACTCAAAAAAGAAAAGAAAATTTCTCTATTTCCGCTCACTTTTGCTTCGGTTTTGGTAGGAGGTTTAACCATTACGAATATTGTAAAAGTCTACATTCCTATCCTTTTTGAAAAAGGTCTATTCAAGAATTTTAAAAACTTTTTCAATGCCGCGATTAGAGTTTTGATTTCAGCAGCGGTTTTCGTTTTGTTATTTTTATACCGATTAGATTGGGATTACATGAGGATTTTCACTAAAACAGGTGAACAATACGAGAAATTCTCAAAACCAAAAGTTACACCACTTTGGGACATGATTTCGTCTTGGTTTTTCGGGGGAAATATGATTTTTTCAAATTTTGTGGTGAGAGATTATCACAATAAAAAAGGCTTTCATTACAACGCCTTATTTATGGATGTTTTCACATCTGTAGCTCCATATATTTTCGTTGGCGCAGTTCTGGTTCTTGTTTTTTGGAGTTATTTTAAGAATTTCAAAAACAAATTCGTGCAGATTTTAATGCTTTCATTTTTCGTAGATATCATTATTCATTGCGTTTTGAAGTTTGGGTTACACACTTCTTACATTTACGGAGGACATTTTATTTTTGTAGTTCCGATGATGTTGGGATGGTTGTTTTTTGGGTATAAAAATTCTCCGAAAATGCTTTCTTTTCTGACGGTTTCTGTAGGGATTTTATTCGTTTTCTTAGTGGCGAATAATATGTATAGAATGGAAGAGTTCTTTTGGTTTTTAGAACAGAATTATAAATAAAAAAATCCCGAGAAATTCTCGGGATTTGCTATTTATTTTTACTCTTTTCTTTAGAAATTTGCTCCTTAATAAAAGGATATTTTTCTTGCATATCGCTCGAAAGACTTTCGTCTAGTTCTAGGGCTTTTTGCAATGCTTTTTGTCCGTTTTCCACATCATTTAAGTGAAGATAAGAATTGCTGAGCTGATAATACAATTCTGCTCTCTGGTGAATTTTGGTAGCTTGTTCTAAAACGGTAATCGCATCTTCATATTCACCAATAAGCATGATTACTTCGCTGTATGCATACCAATTGTAAAATCTTTTTGGCTCTACATCTACCAATTTTTTAAGACAAGAAAGTGATTCTTCGAATCTGCCAGAATCAATATATAGAAAAGCTAATTTCTTCTGAAATTCTAAGTTGTTTTCATTCAGCGCTACTGCTTCTTTAGCAAAGTGTAAAGCTTCTTTCATGCTTCCCATTTCCAAATAAAGGTCGCTCTGTTCCATCATCGAAAGATAAAACTGCGGGTCTTCTCTTAAAGATTTCTGAAAAGCACGAAGCGCTTCCATATTTTTTTTGGCTGCTTTGTAGCACAATCCAATTTTGTAAAAAGTAAAAGCTTTGGTGTATTCTAATTCCAGCTGTTCTTCATAAACCTCAATCGCTTTATCCCATTGCTCCATAGCTTCATAACAAGCTGCTTTATTGGCGTAAACTCCAGCTGCATCAGAATTAATCGCTAGTAAATAATCGAAAGACTGAATTGCTTTTTCGTAGTTTTTTCGGTTGAAATAGAATTGTCCCATTTCAAACCAAGCGGTTTCCGAAAAAGGAAATTGATTGATATAATTTTGCAAAAATTCTTCTGCTTCTGCATGACGAGTCATTTCGCCATAACACATCATTGCACTTTCAAGTGCATATTCATCTTGAGGATCGTGTTTTAATGCTAATTTATAGTTTTTCAATGCATTAAAAGGATCTTGGAGATTGTAATATTCATCTGCAATGAAATTATGCAAGAAACTTTCTTCCTCTTCAAGTTCTAATGCTTTTTCGCAAAATTCTATTGATTTTCTAGGATTTCCGTTGTTAGAATAATATTTGGCACAACAAACCAAAAAGTCGGTGCTTTCTGAACATGAAAGTTTCAACTCTTCAATTAATTGACGAGCTTGAACATATTTTTCGAGTTCTAAAAAGACTTCTAATTGCTTAACTTTTAGTTCGATAGAATTAGGGTGAAGATTTAAGCCATAATTCACAGCCATTTCTGCAAAATTGATGTCTCCCATTTCTAAATAAAAAATAACAATATCTTCTACTTCTTCTGTGTCAAAGTAGAACTGTTCGTTATTTTCTATCATGTCTTCGAACTTTTTAGCAAGCTCATTTTCAAAAAATTCTTCCAAATTATTTTATAGATATTAGATTTTAGATTCAAGATTTTAGACTTTTATTGGTCTGAATTCTTGTTTCAGAAATCGAATTTTAATATTTTAAATTGATTTTCAATGCTTTATTTGATGTGTCAGGTATTTGGGTTTCAAAGAAAATTTTTAAAACTTCCATCTTCTGACTTCCATCATCCAGCAATTAAATCAAACTTTTAATTTTTGCTATCATTTTGTCTGCCAGTTCATCTGCTTCTTGCTGAGAAAAGGCTTCTGTATAAATTCTAATAATAGGTTCTGTGTTTGATTTTCTGAGGTGAACCCAATTTTCAGGAAAATCAATTTTCACACCGTCAATCGTAGAAATTTCTTCATTTTTGTATTCTTCCTGCATTTTTACCAATAATGCATCTACATCTATTTCGGGAGTAAGTTCTATCTTCTTTTTACCCATGTAATACGCTGGATATGTAGATCTTAACTCAGAAACGGTTTTGTTTTCTTTAGCCAAATGCGTTAAAAATAATGCAACGCCAACTAAAGAATCTCTTCCGTAATGCAAATCAGGATAAATAATTCCACCATTTCCTTCTCCACCAATAACTGCATTTTTCTCCTTCATTAAAGTCACCACATTTACTTCTCCTACAGCACTTGCAAAATATTCTGAATCTAGATTTCTGGCAACATCTCTCAAAGCTCTGCTCGAAGAAAGGTTAGAAATCGCAACTCCTTTCTTATGTCTCAGCAAATAGTCTGCCACAGCTACCAAAGTGTATTCTTCGCCGAACATTTCGCCATTTTCGTCAATAAGTGCCAATCTGTCAACATCTGGATCCACTACAATTCCTACATCTGCGCCTTCTTTTTTGATTAAATCACAAATATCTGTTAAGTGCTCTTTCAAAGGTTCTGGATTGTGTGGAAATTGTCCGTTTGGTTCGCAATATAACTTCACGACTTCGCAACCTAATTTTTCTAAAAGTGGTGGAAGCGAAATTCCACCGGTAGAATTTACAGCGTCTAAAACTACTTTGAATTTTTTAGCTTTCACAGCTTCTACATCTACCATTGGTAAATCCAGAATCTTCTGAATATGAATGTCAAAAGCGTCTGTTCTGGTTTCGTATTTTCCTAAATCGTCAACTTCGGCAAAGTTGAAATCTTCTTTTTCGGCGATTTCTAACATTTCTGCGCCATCTTTACCACTGATAAATTCTCCTTTTTCGTTGAGCAATTTCAGCGCGTTCCATTGTTTTGGGTTGTGAGAAGCGGTTAAGATAATTCCGCCATCAGCATTGAGTTCTGGAACCATCACTTCCACAGTTGGCGTAGTAGAAAGTCCTAAATCTACTACATGAATTCCTAAACCTTGTAAAGTAGCGGTAACCAATGAATTAACCATTGCGCCAGAAATTCTGGCATCACGACCAATCACTAAGGTTAAATCTTTTTTATTTTTATTTTTTTGAAGCCAAGTTCCAAAAGCTGCAGTAAATTTTACCACATCTACAGGTGTAAGATTATCATCTACTTTACCACCGATGGTTCCACGGATTCCTGAAATACTTTTGATTAAAGACATATGATATTGAGATAAATTTTTATTTGAAAATTAAATTTCTGCAAAATTACTGAATTTAGCAACAGGAATACGTTTCTTGTGGAAAAATAAACCATTTTCAATATACTTAAATATCAACAAACGTTAGTTTTAACATTTATCCGAAATGATTATCTAAAAATTTTGTAACACAATATCCTTTTCTTTTACTAATACTTTAGTGATAAACTTTTAAACATGAAAAAAATACTTTCATTTACCTTTATTTTATTATTTTCAATTGTAATTTTTGCTCAAAAAACCATTTCTGGAACTGTAAAAAATGATGATGGAAAACCGCTTGCAAGTGCAAGTGTAACCATAGAAGAAATAGGTAAAAATGCCATTTTAGAATATGCAATTACCGATGCCAAAGGAAATTATAAAGTGACTTTTACAAGTAATGACGAAAAAATTCTTGTAAAAGTTAAAGCTTTTAACCACCAAACCATTACCGAAAATTATAATAACGCAACTCAGACTTTGAATTTTGTGCTTCAAGAAAAAGCCACAGAAATCAAGGAAGTAAAACTGAAAACTAAACTCATTACCAAACGTGGTGACACCATTTCTTATGATTTAAAATCTTTCGAAAGTAAGGCAGATAGAAGTTTAGCAGATGTTTTGAAAAAAATTCCTGGGATTGAAGTAAATAAAGATGGTTCTATTCTCTATCAAGGTGAACCGATTAACAAATTCTACGTAAACGGAAAAGATTTAATGGAAGGAAGTTACGGTGTAATCAATAATTCTCTCCCAAAAGATGCTGTGCAAAAAGTAGAAGTGCTTGAAAATCACCAACCTGTAAAAATTCTTCAGGATAAACTTTCTTCGGAAAATGCGGCGATTAATGTGCAGCTCAAAAAATCTATAACCATGACAGGAAGAGGAGAAACTTCTCTTGGTGTGGCGCCATCTCTTTGGAATGTAAAACTTTCTCCGATGCTTTTTACTCAAAAATACCAATGGGTTTTGAATTACAAAACCAATAATATGGGAGAAGAAGTAGAAAAAGAGAATAATATTCTGGCTTTTGGAAATAGATTTGAAGGAATGAGAAGAAATTTTTCTGAAAATTCTTGGCTTTCTGTAGAATCTTCATCTCCGCCTCAAAATGTTCCAGTAAAAAGATATTTATTTAATAATGTGCACTATTTATCTGCTAATGTTTTGACCAATCTTTCGAAACAATGGGAGCTAAAGGCCAATGCAAATTATGCCAATAATGCAATTGATAAAGAGAGTGTTACGAAAGTTTATACCGCTGATAATACTTTGAGAAATGTTAATTTTGCGAGAAGCAATCATTATACTAATCAAGCAAAAGGTGAAATTATTTTCTCTAAAAACGCCAATAAAAGTTTCTTTAAAAATACCACTACGTATAACGGACTTTGGAACGGAGACGAATCAAGTGTGAGCAATAATAATAAATTTGCTAATCAAAAAGTTAAAACACCATCTAATAGTTTCCAAAACTCATTAAGCGCCATTATTCCTTGGAAAGAAAGATTAGTAAATGCCATGTCTTTCATCAGTTATAGAGATGATAAGCAAAATTTAGGAATTAATCCTGCTTCATATTTAAATAGTGATAATGAAAAAATTAACACTTCAGATCTTGTTGATCAATATTTAAATTTAAAAACATTCGAAGCGGTACATTCTGCATCTATTGGTTTGTCTA
Source organism: Cloacibacterium sp. DMC96 (assembly GCF_056313765.1). NCBI lineage: Bacteria > Pseudomonadati > Bacteroidota > Flavobacteriia > Flavobacteriales > Weeksellaceae > Cloacibacterium > Cloacibacterium sp. DMC96. Next base: position 509,068 of record NZ_JBQUZQ010000002.1, read on the forward strand.
AAAAGAATTGGACTTTTACTCCAGAAGTTGGGCTTAATTTTACTCAAAACAAATTAGTAACTGATTTAAATGGCGAAAAAAATAATTCTTTAGTAGATTTAGGTTCTGATTATGAGAACGATATTAAATTCAAAAACATGAAACCTTATGTACAAATGATGGTAAATTATAAGAGAGAAGGTTTAGATGTGAATTTAAGTTTCCCTGTTAATTTTAATAATATTGCTGCTACAGGAGCCAAGAATTTAGATAAAACAATAAATAAAGTAACTTATGAACCAAGATTGTTCATGAGATATGATTTAACTTCGTTTTGGAAATTTTCAACTTTCGCGGGAATTACTAATTCATTTGGAAGTATTAATGATCTTTATAACGGTTTTATTTTGCTTTCAGCAAGAAATATTACCATGAAAGATACTGATATTCAGCAAACAAAATCAAATTTTGTGGGTTCAAGGTTGGAATACAGAAATCCATTAAATAACATTTTCTTTAATGTAAGTTATAATTTTAATGATAGAACAAATAATATCACATATCTTACTAAATTAGATGTTGATAATCAACAATTTACCGTAGAAGGATATAATTTAGAGAACAACAGCAAAACCAATTCTGCAAGAACAGAACTCGGGAAATATTTCCCTAAATTTAAGACCAACGCTTCTGTAGGATATAATTACTCATTGAACAATTACCAACAGTTACCAGCCAATTCTGCACCTACAGAATCTAGTTTTATAGATGTAGAAGGCGTAAATCAAGGAGTAAGTGTTAAATTTAATAACAATTATTTCTCTTGGTTAAGTGTAGATTATAATGCCAATTGGAATTTTAACAACACAAAATCTCCAGACGATGCAAGATTTAATAACAAAACCAATTTATTTAATCACGCACTTTCTGCATATGTTTATCCTTTCAAAAATCACACATTAGGATTCACTTGGGACGAACTGCATTCTAGCAACAGAGAAAGAACGGCTAAAAATGCTTTCTTTGACCTTTCTTACCAATATTCTATGTCCGAAGAAAAAATAGATTTAGAACTGAAAGTGCTGAATATTACCAATAATAATGTATTCGAAAATGTAACTTTTAACTCTACTTTTAATCAGACTTCTTACACCACGGTTAACATTAGACCGAGACAAGTGGTACTCACGCTGAAGTTTAACTTCAAATAAATTTTTCAAAATAACGAACGCAGTAAATTTTTTACTGCGTTTTTTATGATTTTTAACGAAAAACCTTTTATGGTTTTATAAATTTTTTATCTTTGTTAAAGACAATCATTTTTTTTTAAACTTAAAAACAAACATTCTTTTTAACACACCATCATGAAAGGGATTTTAAAAATCTATCACCCAGAAGAAACCCTTAAATACCATATCTCTAGCACATATTGCAAGGCGGTTTATCTCAATTCAAAAAATTTTCTGGAAGTAGAAATCATTACAGATGATTCTTTAGACCATGTAGAAGACGATTCTCTACAATATAATTTTCCTCAGCTATCCTTAGACGTATTTGAATTTCCTATTGATTCTAATGAATTAGAAGGGAAAACATTCCGTATAGAAGATACAGACGAAGAAACCTATACAGAAGTAGACCTTTATGACGACGAAGAAGCCTATCTCTACGAGAATGAACTTAGTTTTTCTAAAGATGAAGACAATGTGTTACAATTATTCTGGCAAGGGAAAATAGATGATTTCTATACCGGTTCTGATGAACCAATTCCTTTTAAATTGAAATGTCATTTCAAAGCAGATGATATCGAAATAGAAGAGTAACTTTCTGCTGTTTTCTTTCCCGTTTAAAACCATCAGAATCTTATTTTATTTTTAGAGTTTTTTTGAAAAGTATTTTTCAAAAAACATTCATTGCTACGAGAAATTCTACAATTTTTCACTAAATTTATCGTTTAGAAATTCGAACTTAACATTTTTCATTATGTTTTTACAAGCCACGACTACTATCATTAACAATAAAGTGACAGAGAAACAAGTATTTTCGCTTTGGGATGTACTTTTCAGCGGAGGAATTATAGGAAATACCATTATGATTGCTATTTTTCTTTTGGGAATTTTAGCATTATATGTTTTTTTCGAAAGATATTTTTTCATCAAAAGAGCATCAAAAGAAACGCCTAATTTTTTAGAAAATATTAAAGACTGCATACATGACGGAAGAATACAATCTGCCATAGATTTATGCAGAAGAACAGATTCGCCAGAAGCCAGAATGATAGAAAAAGGCTTAACCAGAATAGGAAGACCCATTTCTGATATTTCAAATGCAATGCAAAACCAAGGACAGTTAGAAGTTTCTAAACTGGAGAAGAACCTGAATATTCTTGCTTCAGCTTCTGGAGCAGCGCCTATGTTAGGTTTCTTGGGAACGGTAGTCGGAATGATAATGGCGTTTTTCGAGATTTCTAATGTTACGGGAGCAGTTTCGCCGAAACTATTGGCATCGGGAATTTATACTGCGATGGCCACTACTGCAGTGGGTTTATTTGTGGGAATTCCTGCCTATTTTTTCTATAATATTTTGGTGACCAATGTAGACAGATTGGTTCTGAAAATTCAAACTCACGTGAATGAGTTTTTAGATACGCTAAACAAACCACTTTAATTCTTCTAAAACCTAACCTCAAACTTTTTTAAGAATGGAATTGAAAAGAAGAAATAGAGTAAGCGCCGAATTTAGTATGGCTTCGATGACAGATATTATCTTTCTGTTATTGATATTCTTTATGATTACCAGTTCCGCAATTAGTCAAAGTGCAATAGATGTGAATTTGCCAAAAGCTGCAGCTCAAGATCCTAGTGTTACAGACCCTACAACTGTTACAATAAATGCAGATGGCAAGTATTTTGTAAATGATTTAGAAACGCCAAAAGAACAATTAGAACAAAATATTGTAAAATTGGTAGAAGGTTCACCTAATCCTACTTTCACCATTAGAGCAGACGAAAATTGCAAGCATAAAGATGTAGTTTATGCCATGGAAATCGCCGAAAAACACAAATATGGTTTAGCGATTGCTACCGTTCAAGAATAATCAATTGGAATGGACTTTAGTCCATTTATAGAAATTAAAATCAAATTTAGCCAAAACTTATATTGGAAACGATAACTCAACATAAACGAGACGAAAGAATAGACAAGCTAAAAAGTGCAACACTTACTGCGCTGATTTCGGCATTGTTGTTTTTGTTGATTTTTTATTACCAATTCGTGAGAGAAATCCCAAAAGAAGAGAAAGTAACCACTATGCTGATTAATTTCGGCGACAATAGAAACGGAATCGGAGCAGAAGAACCTGCTAATCAAGAAGGAAGTTTAGCTTCGGCAGATATTTATATCCCTGAAGAATTAAAAACTCCTGAACCACAACCTCAAGAAATTGTAGAAACCCCAAAAGCTGTAGAAAAACCTGCAGAAAAAATCATCACAGGAAAATCTGAAAAAACTACTGCCGTAAAAACAGAGAAAACCGAAAAAAAATCTACTAAATCTTCGGAAACTACTGCGTCTAAAGCAACCACTTCTAAAACTTCATCTACCAGCAATACCGCTACCAAAAATGCTCAAGGTGATGGACAAGGAACCGCCGCAATTGGCAATCTTATCAAAGGAAGAGGAACGAAGACTGGAACGCAAGGAACTGATGGAACTGTTGGGAATTCTGGCGATCCTCTTGGTGGAAAAGGAGATGGTGACAGCAAAATTGGCGTAGACCGAAAACTTATTTCTTTTATTCCTGGAACCATGGGAAAAGGTGGAGAACAGCCCTCTCATAACTGTACAGCAAACGGAACCATTACCATTTCTTATACGGTTGACAAAGCTGGAAACGTGATTTCAGCGCGCAGAAGCAGTGGAATATCGGATCCATGTGTCGTTACTGCTGCGGTAATTTGGGTAAAAAAATACGTAAAAGCCGAAAAAGCCTCGACTAATTCTACCGGAACATATAAAATTACCTTCTAAAAACTTCTTATTTTTTCAAAGATAATGCTCCAGATGGGCACTTATTTACGGTAGAAATAATGTTCTCCGAAGTAGAATTTTCCATTTGCACCCAAGGTTTTTCTTTAGGTTTAAAAACTTCTGGAAGGTTTTTTACACAGTTCGCAGAATGAATACATTTTGAAGCATCCCAAAGAACCGTTACTTCTCCATTTGAATATTCTTTTATGTTTTGATCAGGCATTTTGCAAAAAATTAAGGGTTAAAAAAGTACGTCTTTATATTCTTCAGTTTTATCAAAAACTCTTTTCGCAAACGGACAAAGTGGAAGGATTTTAATATGTTTTTCACGAGCCATTTCTACTGCCTTATGAACCAATTGCTTCCCGATTCCTTTTCCTCCAAGTTTTTCTGAAACCTCAGTGTGATCTATGATAATTTTGTCTTCGCCAGACCAAACGTAAGTCATTTCAGCAATGATTTCTCCGTTTTCTTCTATGAAAAAAACACCTTTTTTGCCATTATCTTCATGTTGAATTTCCATTTTTTAATATTTTGTGGTTTATTCAAATGTAACAAAAAATATTGAGTTTTTATTTTTAAAATTTCAAAATAAAATGGGGTTTCGTTATCTTTGAAAAAATTTTTTTTGTGTCAAAAAATACTCCAATTCTTTTTACTCCAGAAGCTTATCAAGAAGCATTAGATTGGCTTTTTGTACAAATGCCTAATTACCAAATTGATGGTCAAAAAGCGTATAAACCAGGTTTAGAAAACATTACAAAACTTTGTAATTTTTTCGGAAATCCTCAGGAAAAACTGAAGATGATTCATATTGGCGGAACGAATGGAAAAGGTTCTACCAGCAACATGTTGGCTTCGGTTTTACAAGAACAAGGATACATCGTTGGTTTGTATAATTCCCCTCATTTAATTGATTTTACGGAGAGAATTAAAATTAATGGAAATAATTGTGAGAAAGAATTTGTCTTTGATTTTATTCAAAAATTGAGGAATATTCCAGAAGAAATTCTTCCTTCTTTTTTTGAATTTACCACGATTATGGCATTTGAATATTTCTATCAAAAAAAGGTAGATTTTGCCATTATTGAAGTAGGTTTGGGAGGTAGATTAGATTCTACCAATATTATAAAACCTTTGGTTTCTGCTATTACCAATGTAGATTTAGATCACCAGAATATTTTAGGAGAAACTCTGGAAGAAATTGCCACAGAAAAAGCAGGGATTGTAAAGCCAAATATTCCCATTATTTCTGGCGACGAAAGAGATTTGGTTAAAAATATTATTCAACAAAAAGCAATTCGAATTCATTCAGAATTCATAGATGCAACCGAAATTTCTACTGATTTAGAAACTGATTTGAAGGGGAATTATCAAAAGAAAAATATAAGAGTGGTTCTGGCTTTGGTAAATGAGCTGAGGAAACAAAACATAAAAATTTCTGAAAGTTCTCTTGAAAATGGCTTGATGAACGTTCACCAAAACACCAAATTTATTGGAAGATGGTTTCAATTTTCAGAAAATCCATTGATTATTTGTGATACCGCTCATAATCAGGCTGGTTTAGAAATGGTTTTTGCTCAATTGAATGCCATTGACAAATATAAACACATTGTCCTTGGTTTTGTTAATGATAAAAAAATAGATGAGGTATTGAAAATTTTACCCAAAAATGCTCAATATTACTTTGTAAAACCGTCTATTAGCAGAGGAAGAAGTCCAAAAGAGTATGAAAATTCACTAATTTCTGCAAAAATAGATTTTCAAATTTTTGAAACAGTAGATGCTGGTTTTCAGGCAGCTAAAATAAAATGTAAGTCAGAAGAAATGATTTTTGTGGGCGGAAGTAACTTTGTAGTGGGAGAATTTTTAGAAAAAAATTTGTAGAAATCGCAATAAGTTGTATATTTGCACCACTCAAAACGAGAAATCGTGAAAGAGGGTTCTTAGCTCAGTTGGTTCAGAGCATCTGGTTTACACCCAGAGGGTCGGGGGTTCGAATCCCTCAGGACCCACAAAAAAGGAACGAAACCTTTTCAAAAAATTCGGGTTCTTAGCTCAGTTGGTTCAGAGCATCTGGTTTACACCCAGAGGGTCGGGGGTTCGAATCCCTCAGGACCCACAGAAATAGAAATCTCACAGAAATGTGAGATTTTTTTTGTTTAAAACCTTTCTCAAAAGTTAAAAATCTATAAAAATTTCGTAATTGTTTTTAATTTGTTATTTTTGTAACAACAAAACACAGATGAAAACTATTCTTTTAACAGCATTCCTCTTAGCAGGAAGTATGCTCTTTGGCCAACAGAACGAAGAGTTTAGGCTTATCAAGCAACATTTTGATCGTCAAGAAAATCTATTGAAAATTGAGTTTGTCAAAAAGTATAATAATGCTTTTACGGCTCAAGAAAAAGAAACCGTCAAAAAAGATTTTACAGAATTTATGCTCAAATTAGACAGTATAAGGAATACTGCGTATCTTGGTGCATTAATAAGAGTGAAAAATGTAGAAGAACTTGAATATTTAAAAGGTCAATCTTCTTCTAATGCTAAAGCTTGTCATACAGAAATAGACGAAGCGCCAGAATTCCCCAATGGAATAGATGCTTTGAGAGAAAAAGTAGCTTCTTTATTTTATTCAAAAGGAATTGAATATTGTAAAAATGAACTCAATACTACCGTGAGTTTTGTGGTAGATGAAAATGGTTCAATTACAGATATCAAAGCAGAAGGTGAAAACATAAGTTTTAATAAACAAGCAGAAATTGCCATGTATCTTATTTCAGAAAAATTTACTAAGCCTGCTCTTCAAAAAGGAAATGCTGTAAAATATGCTTTCAGAATGCCTTTGAGTATTAAATTCGAATAATTTTTATGCTAAAAATCTTTTTCTTTCTTCTTTTTTCTTGTGGGATAAATGCTCAACAATTAGAATCTTTAAAAATTCTAAAAATAAAGCATGACAGCATAGAAACTCAACTGAAACTAAAGTATCAGGAAGAAATTAAAGGAAAATCTGATTCTGAAATCAGCGAAATTTATTACCAAAATCTACTTAGCAGAAGAAAAAATAATAGAGAACGTTTTAACCATTATTTTTCGGTGGTTCAAACGTATTTAGAAACTCAAAAACTGATTGACCCAAGTCCAGAAGCAGCCCAACAAGAAATTCCTGATAAAGCAGCGAATTATTCTCAAGGTTTTCCCGTTCTTTATCAAGAAGTGCATGATTTTATCAAAAATCAATATCAAGATAGATTAGATGATTATTTTACCAAATCTGCTAAAATCCATTTCATTGTTCAAAATGACCATTCACTTTACATAGAAAAAGTTGAAGGTACGGAGAAAGAATTTAACGATTTAGCTTTGCTGGCATTTTTAATGACCACTGGAAAATGGGAAAGTGCTTTCCAAAGAGGAATGAATGTAAAATCTAAATTTGTCTTGCCTGTAAAATTTGTAGTAGAAGAGTAATGTTTACACCAGAATATTTCATGAAACAGGCTTTGCAAGAAGCCGAAATTGCCAAAGAAAAAGACGAAGTTCCTATTGGTTGCGTGATTGTTTTCAAAGATAGAATTATCGCGAGAGGTCATAATCTTACAGAACAATTAAATGACGTGACTGCGCATGCAGAAATGCAGGCCATTACTTCTGCTGCTAATTTTTTGGGTGGAAAATATTTAAAAGATTGTACCATGTATGTTACGCTAGAACCTTGCGTAATGTGTGCGGGAGCTCTAACTTGGTCGCAGATTTCAAAAGTTGTCATTGGTGCGAGAGATGAAAACCGAGGCTTCATCAATCAAAATGTGAAACTTCATCCTAAAACAGAAATAGTTTCAGGAATTTTAGAAAATGAATGCTCAGAAATCGTGAAAAATTTCTTTAAAAATAAAAGATAATTTTTGGGCAGCTTTTCCGCCTTCCGTTCCCGCTTTTTTACTTCACTGCGTTTCGTAAAAAGAGCTTCACTCAAGTCGGGCTGCAAAATTTCGTCTAAAAAATACAGTTTTCCTCAAAAGAAAATTCTACAGATTTTTGAAATTATTTGTCTTTCCCTAGGAAATAAAGACCTTTTAAAGTGTGTAATTTATCGGCGATGTCTATTTTATTAGTCAAAGGTTGATAAACATGAGAAACGCCACCTGTTGCAATCACGAAACAATCATCATTTACTTCTTCGTTTATACGGTCAATAAAACCTTCTACCATTCCTAAAAAGCCATAAACCATCCCCGAAGTCATACAAGAAACCGTATCATGTCCCAGAACAGATTTTGGTTTAGTAAGTTCTATTTCAGGAAGTTGCGCGGTTTGTTTTACCAAAGAATTAAGAGAAGTGATAATTCCTGGAGCGATGATTACTCCCAAAACTTCTCCATCTTCGGCTACACAACTTGCAGTAAGCGCAGTTCCGAAATCTAAAATAATTTTCTTTTTGTTGGGATAGAGAAAATGAGCTGCCACTAAATTGGCAAAAATATCAGTTCCCATTTGATTGGACTTGTGATGAATAGGAGAGTGCGTTTTTCTATCTACCACTATGGCTTCTATTCCGTGAATTTTATACAAAGCACTGCTGATAATGTGTGTAAGCTGAGGTACCACAGAACCAATAATGATTTTATCTACCTTTTCTACATCTACATTGTACGTTTGGTACAGCATAGAAAATTGGGCGAAAAGTTCGTCTCGGGTTCCGTAAGGTTTGGTGTTAATAATCCAAGAAACATCACATTTACCATCAATAAAATGGCCAAATCTAATATTGGTGTTGCCAATGTTTATTACAATGCTCGTCATTGATTTTTAAAAGAAAAATTAGAGCCGAAAGTTAAGCATTTTCTGCATAAAAAAAGTTGAGAAATTTCTCAACTTTTATTTCACTTCTAAAAAATTATTTTCGGGGTTTACATCTGCCAATCTTTGTGAGAAATCTATTCCTAAAATATGTAAATCAGATTTTTTGTAAGGAATGGTCAAAGTGTATTCTTTGGTAGTCCAGTTCCAATAATTTAAGGTTTGGAAATCTCCAAAATAATCTTTGGTTTTAGGAGTTCTCATCATATTCAGCGGAATCTGATAGTTCACCGTTTTTTTGTCTTTGGTAAAAATGCTAAAATCAATTGGCATAGGAACTTCACCGTTGTTTACGAGCGTAATTGTAGTAGAATCGTCATTGTATTTTACATCTTTTATCGCGTAATCAATGGTTTTGGTCGTGTTGATCCAATAATGATGGAACCATTTCAAATCCATGCCAGAAATTTGCTGTGCAATATGGATAAAATCTCTATCTGTAGGATGTTTAAGGTTCCAGTCTTGGTAATATTTTTTCAAAATTTTAGATAAATTTTCTTCGCCCACAATGTAGCCTAGTTCTACTAAGAATAATTCGCCTTTGGTGTAAGAAGCTACGGTATAAGCCGTTCCGTTATCGTGATGGTCTGCTAACCAAACTGCTGGTTCTTCTTTGCCAGATTTTACGAATCTTACATAAGACTGAATTGCATTGTAAAAAGGATTTGGCATATCATCTTTCGGGAAAAGTGCATTCATCACGAAATCTTCTGCATAACTGGTAAAGCCTTCATCTAACCAAGGTTTTGTGCTTTCATTGGTGGCAAGCATTTGCTGATACCAAGAGTGCGCTCCTTCGTGAATCATCAATCCTAATAAATTTTCTAAACTTCTAGCTTCGCCTAGAATCATGGTACACATTCCGTATTCCATTCCGCCATCTCCACCTTGTACAAAACTGTAGGTAGGATAAACGTATCTGCCAAAAGTGGCATTCATCAGTTGGAAATATTTGGTAATGTAGGGTTGTGCTTCGCTCCAAAATTGTGTTCTTTCAGATTTTTGGTAGACAAAATTCACTTTTGGTCCATCTGGAACGATGAAGGTTTCTACGGAATAGTCTTTATCTGCAGCCCAAGCAAAATCTAAAATATTTTTTGCGGTAAAACGCCAAGTTGCCTTGTCGTTTTTATCTGTTTTTATCGTAGGATTTTCTGTGTAGCCTTTTACTTCTGTAGGATTTTCTAAAACGCCACCTGCGCCAATTACGTAATTTTTATCAATCTTTATGGTCACATCAAAATTGGAAAAAGGAGCGTGAAATTCTCTACCGATGTAATCAAAAGTTGCCCAACCATCATAATCATATTCTGCTAGTTTTGGGAACCATTGCGTCATAGTCATGTCTACACCTTCTCTGTTATTTCTTCCGCTTCTACGGATTTGTTTAGGAACTACAGAATCCCAATCCATCGTAAAAGTAGTGGTAGAGTTTGGTTTTATTTTTTCGTTGAGGTAAACCTTCATAATGGTTTCTTGAACTTCAAATTTTATAATTTTTCCGTTTTGTTTAATCCAGTTTACGGTTTGTGAGCCTTCTTCGTTTTTAGGAATAGTAGCTAATTTAGAATTTCCGAATTCAGTTAATCTTCCGTCTGCATTTTTTCCTTGGTTTTGCACTCTTTGATCCATCAAAGAATTGGGTTTAAAAGCATTCCAATACAAGTGAAAGTACACTACTGAAAGTTCATCAGGAGAATTATTGGTATATTTTATTTCTTGGTTACCGTGATAAGAAAAATTAGCAGCATCTACATCGATTTCCATTTTGTAAGAAGCTTCTTGTTGGTAGTAAGCTTGTTGTTGTGCTGTAATTAATCCTACGATTAAAGAAAATATAGCAACGAGTCTATTCTTCATATCATAAATTTTTTCAAAGATAAATCAAATTTTAGACTGCTATATTAAATAAAAATCCTTCCAAAAGCAAAGTTTGAAAGGATTTTATTAAAAGTTTATGATTTTTACTTCTTTGTCTTGTTTTTAGCAGAAGATTGTAAAATCTTTTCTAAAATTCTTAACGTGATTAAATAAGTTGGTTTTACACCCGTTAATCCTAATCCGCCTGAAGAAAGGGTAGAACCTGTTTCTAAAGGGTTATCAGAAGCGTAATATGCATACATTACAAATAAATCTTCTGAAATGTGTTTTCTGATTTTAGAAGCTACTTGAATCGCTTTTTGGTAATGAGCTCCTTCCATTTCTAGACCGATGGATTTCCAAGAAGTAGTCATGAAATAGGTTAAAATATCTTTATTCTGAAGAGAAGTTCCTAGAACCGTAATCATGCTTCCTTCAAAAGCTCTTAATTCATCATCTTGGAAATCTTCTAATTTCAAAGCGTTTTCAAATGGATAATTATCTGCAGTTCCTTCGAAAATGTGAGAAGTAGGAATCATAATGTCTCCTTTTTCACCGGTAAGAATCCCTGCTTTACCCATGATAGAAACAGATTTTACATTCATGGTGTACACATTTCCTTCGTATTCGAATGGTCTTAATAACTCATCCATCACTTCATAAGCTTGTTCACCGAAAGCGTAATCGAAAACCATTAAAACATCATCTCCTTTGTAACCAGAATTAGCAAATGGAGAGTTTTTAAGGTCAACTTTTGATAAATCAATTAACTGAACGTCTATATTACTTCCAGAATTATCGTCTATGTAAATCATTTCTTTAGAAATTGCATAGTCTAGAACTTTGTCTCTAAGTTCCTTTTTGTTAGAAATTTCTTCGTAAAGTGAATAATCTACATCTTTAGTATTCTTTTTCTTCAATGCGTCATTGGCAAAAAGCATGTTTTTCACCGAGTGCATATTCGCAGAAATAATATGTAAAGGTCTGTTTAATAAATTGTTATCTCCTAAAACTTGTTTTACGTGATTCGCCCATTTTTCACCGAAATAATGGTGACCAACTCTTTCTTTTAGAATAGCACTGAAATGAATTTCTCTTTCTCTCACTTGTTTCAAGTCGTCAAAACTTACTTTTCCTAAGTGATAAATAATTTTGAAAAGTCTATCAGGATTATTGTCTTCGCCGAAATTATTATAAGCATTAAGCGTTTCTTCAAAAGTTCTTCCCAAAAGCGAAGAAAGATGAATAAGGGCTACTTCTTTTTCTTTTCTACTGAATTTTTTCTCACCTTTTGCTACTTGTTCTATAATTTTCCAAGAGCGTTTTGGTTCTCCGTCTTCATCTATTAAGAAAGCAATGTTTCTTATTTTGTCTGCTTCTATATATAAAAAAGTAAGGTGAGTTAGAATATCATAAATTTCTGAACGACCGAGTAGAACTTCTATGTTCATTTGGTGTTCGTCTATTCTATAGCAATTTCTTCTACGTTTTTTAGGAACTATAGGTTCAAAACTTCCTTTGTCAAAACCTTCGTCTGAAGTAAGGTGAATAAATGCGCATTCTTCTATACCTTCTGGTAATCTGTCTAATACATATAATAAACCATCTAGTTCTACTTTATTAGGAACATTCATGGTTCCGTAGATTTCTGGATTGATGATTTTTAGAAGGCTTCTAATGCTATCCCCTGAAACTCCTGAAGGTTTAAAAAATCCTCTGTAAAACAAATGTCTCATAGAGACATAAATTCTTTCGATTGCTTCTGTTGTTTCTCTTGCTCTAGAGTTTGCCATATATATTTTGTTTTTAAAAAAGTCTACAAAGATACAACTTTTATTTTGAATTTATAATAAGAGTACTTAATTGTATTGATTTTGAGACGTTTAAGTTCCTTTTTGTTCACTTGATTTTGCTTCTCTAAAATATGAAAAATAGCCTAAACTCAAATTAATTTTATATTAAAATAGATTTAAGTTATCGGTTTTATCAATTTTCTACTTTAAAATCTATATAAAATTTATGAATACCCTTAAAATTTTAGGGGTGTTTTATAAAAGTTTCGATTTTTTACTTAAATTTGCTGAAAATTTTAACACCTATATGTCAACATTAAGATTTAAAGCGTTAGAAACGCTTCCTTTTAAAAACTTTAGAAAAGATAATCACGTAGAAGTTCCTGCGAAATTATCAGAATTGTATTGCGAAAATGTTTTCTCTGAAGAAACCATGAGAGAATATTTAACGAAAGAAGCATTTCAGTCTATCTTAGATGCTATAAGAAAAGGAACAAAAATCCAAAGACATATTGCAGATCAGGTTGCTGTAGCAATGAAAGATTGGGCTTTGTCTAAAGGAGTGACTCACTACACTCACTGGTTTCAGCCATTAACAGGAGCTACTGCAGAAAAGCACGATTCATTTTTTACTCCAATTGAAGGGGGAAGAGCTATCGAAAGATTTAATGGTGGGATGCTAATTCAGCAAGAACCAGACGCTTCTTCTTTCCCGAATGGTGGAATTAGAAATACTTTTGAAGCGAGAGGTTATACAGCTTGGGATCCTACTTCTCCAGCTTTTATAATGGGAACTACACTTTGTATTCCTTCTATTTTTATTTCTTATACAGGTGAAACATTAGATTACAAAGCACCATTATTAAGAGCTTTACATGCTGTAGACGAAGCCGCAACAGAAGTAATGCAATATTTTGACAAAAATGTAACGAAAGTGGTTCCTACTCTAGGTTGGGAACAAGAATACTTTTTAGTTGATTCTGCATTATATCAATCAAGACCAGACTTAGTATTAACTGGTAAAACGTTATTAGGACATTCTCCTGCAAAAGGTCAACAGTTAGATGATCATTATTTCGGTTCTATTCCTACTAGAGTGATGAATTTTATGAAGGAGCTAGAAATAGAATGTATGAAATTGGGAATTCCTGTTACAACTAGACATAATGAAGTTGCTCCAAACCAGTTTGAGTTGGCTCCAATGTTTGAAGAAGCAAACGTAGCAGTAGACCACAATTCACTTTTGATGGATGTAATGGCAAGAGTAGCTCACAAACATCATTTCCATATTTTACTACACGAAAAACCATTTGCTGGAGTAAACGGAAGTGGAAAACACAATAACTGGTCACTTTCTACAGATACTGGCGAAAATTTACTAAGCCCAGGGAAAAATCCTAAGAAAAACTTACAGTTTTTGACTTTCTTCGTGAATACGATTAAAGCAGTTCATGAATATGCAGATTTATTAAGAGCAAGTATTGCTTCTGCAAGTAATGACCACAGATTAGGAGCAAACGAAGCGCCACCAGCAATTATCTCTGTTTTCATCGGTTCTCAATTATACAGTGTACTTTCTGAATTAGAAAAAGTGACTAATGGAAAACTTTCTCCAGAAGAAAAGACAGAACTAAAACTAAATGTAGTAGGTAAAATTCCAGAAATTTTATTAGACAATACAGATAGAAACAGAACTTCGCCTTTTGCATTTACAGGAAATAAATTTGAAATTAGAGCAGTAGGTTCTTCTGCAAACTGTGCAGAATCTATGACGGTAATGAACACCATCGCTGCAAAACAATTAAAAGAATTTAAAAAAGAAGTAGATGCTTTAATTGAAAAAGGTCTTAAAAAAGATGAAGCTATTTTCAATGTGTTAAGAGAATACATTAAGCAATCGAAAAACATTATGTTTGAAGGAGATGGATATTCTGATGACTGGGCAAAAGAAGCTCAGAAAAGAGGTTTATCTAACCTTAAAACTACTCCAGAAGCTTTAGAAAGAGAAATGGACAAAAAGTTCGTGAAACTTTACGAAGAAATGGGCGTTTTCTCTCATGTAGAAGTAGAAGCTAGAAACGAAATTAAGTTAGAAAAATATTCTACTGTAATTGATATTGAAGCTAGAGTTTTGGCAGATATTGCTAGAAATCACATCATTCCAGCTGCATTAAACTATCAGAACAGATTGATAGACAATGTAAAAGGATTAAAAGAAATTTTCGGAGATAAAGAATTCAAAGCTTTGGCAAAAGAACAAATGAGTTTAATTACTCAGATTTCTGAAAACGTTTCTATTATTAAGTTAGGAGTAGAAGAGTTGTTAAAAGCGAAAGATAAAGCAAAATCCACTACCAACTCACAGAAACAGGCAGAAGCCTATTGTAACGAAGTGAAGCCATTGTTTGATAAAATTAGGGAAGCATCAGACGCATTAGAAATGATGGTAGATGATGAGCTTTGGCCACTCACAAAATACAGAGAATTATTATTCACCAGATAATCACCACTTCCCTCTCCTTTTCGAGAGGGATTTTTTTTAATATAAATATGAAAATAGATATCCTAAAAACCGAATCGCATCACAAAGATTTCCAAAAATTAGTTTACGAATTAGATCTTTATCTTGCAGAAATAGATGGAGAAGACCATTCTTTTTATGCTCAATATAATAAGCTAGACGCGATTAAAAACTGTATTATTATTTATATAGACAAAGAACCCATTGCTTGTGGAGCATATAAAAAATATGATGACCAAACCATCGAAGTTAAAAGAATGTTTACCAAAGAACACTATAGAGGAAAAGGATATGCTAAAATGGTTCTATTGCTTCTTGAAAAATGGGCAAAAGAAGAAGGTTACAATTTTTCTGTTTTAGAAACTGGAGTTCAGCAAGTTTCGGCGGTTCATCTTTATGAAAAGTCTGGCTATTCACGTATTCCTAATTATGAACCTTATGAAAATGTAGAAAATAGCATTTGTTTTCTAAAACAGTTAGTGTATTGATTTTAAGAAATTTACATAATAAATTTAATAATAAAGAATTTCCTTCGTTAAAGTTTACATCATTATAGACTAGCGTTATATAATTTATAGATTTTGACAATATTTTGTTAAAAAGTCTTAAAAAAAAATTCCGCAGGATTTCCAAAATAGGAGCCTCGCGGAAATTTTTTTTTAACATATGAAAGACAAATGTTAAAAAATGTTAAATTTTTTGATTAGCTGACAATTATCAAGTCCTAAAAAACTTGTATGATATACTTTTGTCTTGTCTAAAAAAGAAATCTACACAGATAATCAAATAAATATGAAGAAAAGAGTTTTGCTAAGTTTGGTTGCAATTATTTCCATCTTCTCGATGCAATCTTGTGTAACAAACTACGTTGTTTCTACACCTACAAAATACAAATCTAGTACCAAACTAGATAAAATAAATACTAGAAATCTAAATTCTGCAAGCAAAAGTTCTTATGATAGCTATAATGCAACTTTTGAAATGGCAAAAAAATCAGAAATGGCTGCTTTGATTACAGGAGCGATTTCTCATGCTAAAACGATTGATGATATTCTAAGTGAAGCGAATACTTATTTAGGAACTCCTTACAGATTTGGTGGTTCTACCAGAAGTGGAATAGATTGTTCAGCATTCGTTTTAAATGTTTATGAAGAAACTACAGGTTTAGAATTGCCAAGAGTTGCTGCAGAACAAGCTGAGCTAGGAGAAAGAGTAGAGAGACAGCAATTGCAAAAAGGAGATTTAGTTTTCTTTGCGCACAACAGAAGAATCTCTCACGTAGGAATAGTACAAGAAGTTACACCAGAAGGAGAAATTAAATTTATTCATGCAGCTACATCTAAAGGCGTTATGGTTTCTTCACTTAATGATTCTTATTGGGGACCAAAATATAGATTTGCCAAAAGAATTTTAAAAGAAGATCAAAATATTGCTACAGCAGAAGCAACGAATTAATATTTAAATAGTGATAAAAAACCTCCGCAACTAGTTGCGGAGGTTTTTTTATTTATACGAGTGAATTCTTATCTGCGTAATTTAATTTAAAGAAAATAGCGGTCATAATAGAGAAAGCTAAAAGAGAACTCCCTCCATAACTGAAATAAGGCAGTGGAATTCCCACTGTAGGAAATAGTCCCATTACCATTCCTAAATTGATGGAAAAGTGCATGAGTAATATTCCAGCAAAACAATAACCGAAAACTCTATTAAAAGTATTTTTTTGAGTTTCGGCTAAGTAAAATATTCTGCCAATATAAATAGCATAAAATAACACCAAAAGAAAACTCCCGAAGAAACCCCATTCTTCTCCCACTGTACAGAAAATGTAATCTGTCTCTTGTTCAGGAACGAATTTTCCTTGAGTTACCGAACCTTGTTTATAACCTTTTCCCCAAAATCCGCCAGAACCAATTGCCGTTTTAGAATACAATAAGTTATAACCAGAAGTATCTCGGAAAGCTTTTTCACCTTTGTAGAGAACTTCTATTCTTTCTCTCTGGTGATTTGGCAATTTCTCCATGATTTTTGGAGTTCCAAAACTGATTCCGGCTAAAATTCCTAAGCTTCCGACAATGGTGACTATAGTAGGAACGCTCCAATGAATTTTTTGATAATTAAAGAGAATAAAAATGAGGACTAAACCTACTAGAACTCCAGTTATGTATAGAGGATTAAAAGCAATCGACAAAAGAAAAACAGCTGCTAAAACAAATCCTACTATAAATAACCAACCATTTAATCCTTCTCTGTATAAAGCAATCGCAAACGCAGTAAATACTAATAATGAACCTACATCTGGAATGGATAAAACAACTAAAGCTGGCACTCCAATAATTGCCAGAACTGTCAACTGTGATTTTCTCATTTTCAGATTAAAATCTGGTCCAGAAACGTAATTGGCAAGCATAAGTGCTGTTCCGATTTTGGCAAATTCTACGGGTTGCATGGTAAAACCGCCAAACTTGTACCAGTTTTTTTGACCTAAAATTTCAGTTCCAAAAACATGTAAACCTGCTAATGAAAGGACGCCCAATATGAAAAAAATTCCCGCAAAGTTTTCAAAAAACTTTGTTCTCATGGTGAAAATTACAAGTCCTACCACGAGTGAAATTCCAAAAAATATAAATTGTTTGGTTCCTAATCCTTCATCTACACTATAAATATTTGCTATTGCAAAAAGTGAAATAGCCAAGTATAGAAAAATGCCAAGTTTATCAATTCCTTCTGCCCATTTCATCTTTTACGTTTTATTATTTTTAGTGGTGTCTTTTAATTTTTTTGGATTTTGTGCTGCCTTTTTTTCATTGAGTAATCTTAGGCTGTCTTCTAGTTTTTTCAATTGAATAGGGTCTGGTTTAGGCGCGGTATACCAACCTTTTTTGGTAAGATGATTGATGTACATACGCTTGTATTCTCCCATAAAACTAGATTGTATCATTCTATCGTAGAGATAAGTTCTCTTAATATCTCCTAACAAATATTTTTCGGCGATGATGGTAGAAGCTGGACCTGCCCAAGTTGCACCAAAACCAGCGTGTTCTATAACCGCAACCACCACAATTTTTGGTTTATCAGCAGGTGCTGCCATTACAAAAATAGAGTTATCTCTTCCTCCTGGAACCTGAGCCGTTCCTGTTTTTCCGAGTTGTGTGAATTCTTTAGAAGCAAGTCCTCTAGCTGTTCCGCCAATGAAAACGTCTTTCATTCCTTTTAGAACCACATCAAAATATCTAGGTTCTACTTTGGTCACATGTTTTTTCTTAAATCTTTCGTCTGGATTAGGTTTTCCGTCAATAGATTTTACAATATGTGGCGTAAAGTACCAACCTCTATTAACAATAGCGGCAGTAAAATTTGCCATTTGAAGCGGAGTAAGTAAAACGTCTCCTTGTCCCATTCCATTAAAAATAGCAGATTGATATGGATGCCATTTTTCTCCTAATCTTTTGGTGTAAAATTCTCCAGAAGGAATTTTTCCTTTAGCACCAACTGCTAAGTCATTATTCATGAATTCTCCTAAACCGAAGCTATTCATGATTTCTTTCCATTCGTCTATGGCTCTGTTTCTTCCTTTTGGACCATATTTTTCGGTGATTTTATAATAAACACTAGAAAAATAATTGTTGCAAGATTTTTCTATGGCTTTTTCCATTCCGATTGGCCAAAAAGTTCCACAGTGACAACCGATGGTGTGTCTTCCCATTCTATAACCATGTCTACAAGTAAATTTTGTAGAATCACTGATGACTTTCATCTGATAGCCAGCTAGTGCAGTCAATAATTTAAATGGCGAACCTGGAGGATAAGCTGCTTGAACTGAACGGTCATAGGTAGGTTTGTTATCATAGATGGTGTCATTTGCTAATCTATAAATATTTCTTTTTTTGTTAGGTCCTGTAAAAAGATTTGGATCTATGTCTGGCCCAGTTGCGAGCGCTAAAATTTCTCCATTATTTGGGTCAAGTGCTACAATTGCACCATGCTTATTCACGAGCATTTCTTCGGCGATTCTTTGCAAATCATAGTCTATGGTAAGCGTTAAATCTTTACCAGAAACCACTTCTTTATCTAACTCACCGTTTTTATAAGGGCCTACATTTCTCAGTTTAATGTCTTTCTGAATGTAGCGCATTCCTTTTTCACCACGCAATTGTTTTTCGTAGGCGCGCTCTATTCCTGTAATTCCAGCAATATCACCAGGCAAATAATAAAGAGAATCTTTTTTGATGTAATTTTCGTTGACCTGATTTGTATAGCCAAGTAAATTTCCTGAAGTAGAAACTTCATACTTACGTTGAGGTCTTTCTACAATGTTAAAAGCAGGGTATTTGAAGATAATTTCTTGAATTCTAGCGATTTCTTCTCTACTCATATCACTTTTGAAAGTCATAGGAGTCAGCTTAGAGTAATATTTTTCCTTTTTAATGGACTCTATTTTTTTGATGAAATCTTTTTTGTTGATTTTTAATAAATTACAAAAACCCAAAGTGTCAAAATCTGGCGTCATTTGACTTTGGGTAAAAGAAATTTCATAAGAAGGCTGGTTACCTACTAAAATTTTTCCGTTTCGGTCAAAGATAATTCCGCGTTGGGGAATAACATAGTCTATTTTGATAGATG
The DNA here is from genome assembly GCF_056313765.1 of Cloacibacterium sp. DMC96. NCBI lineage: Bacteria > Pseudomonadati > Bacteroidota > Flavobacteriia > Flavobacteriales > Weeksellaceae > Cloacibacterium > Cloacibacterium sp. DMC96. The sequence continues at coordinate 528,733 of NZ_JBQUZQ010000002.1, forward strand.
TATTGGCTGCATTGAGCGCATATCTATCTGTAAGCAACTGTAAATAGACCAATCTTGCCACAAAAATTGCGGCAATGAGAAAGAGAAATAAGGTAATTTTATAATAGGCTGTTTTCAAACTTTTTCTTTGATTTTAAATGCTAACGAATAGAGGAGTACAAATATTATAGAAATAACACTGGTTACTAAAATATTAAGTATTACTTCAAAAAACCTGTCGAATTTAAAAAATTCTATACTCTGAACTAATAGTTGATGCACAAAAATACTTGAAAAAATATAAAATAGAAACTGTGACCACTGAAGATTATGGAAAGAAAATACATCCGAAGAGACTTCTGTGGAAGTTTTGAAAATAATGGTTCTAAAATAGGCGATAAGTGTAGTTGCAAATGCATTGATACCCCAAGTTCCTAAAAATGCGTCTATAGATAATCCTAAAATAAAACTAGCCGATAGGAAAATGTAGAGATTTCTGTAAAAAGGATAAAACAAAACAAAAATAATGTAGATGACAGGAGTATATTTACCAGCAATATCTATTCTGTTAAATAAAAATATTTGCAATGTGACTAACATTGCGATTAATAAAACATCTGTAAATAAATTTCTACTGATCATTGTTTATTGTGGCGTCAAGGGTATCTTGAATTTGTTTTACTTCTAATTTTTTTAAATTTCTTACAACATAAACCTTGTTAAGTTGTCCCATTTTTTGGCTTAATTCTACAGAAATATCCCAATATCCTGTTTTAGAATCTACTTCGTAGCCAGCGACTCTACCAATCATAATTCCTTGTGGGAAAATTGCAGATTTGCCATCTGTAACTACGGTGTCGCCAACTTTTATCGGCACATATTTCGGAATGTCTGATAAATGCATGGTTCTAGAATTTTCGCCTCTCCAAGTAAGCGTCCCGAAAAATCCAGAATCTTTGAGCGATGCATTAATTCTAATTTTGTTCATGCTGAGTACAGATTGTACCAATGCATAATTATTAGTGGTATTGATCACAATTCCTGCAATTCCTTGCGGTGCAATTACACCCATTTTTGGGAAAACACCATGTCGTTTTCCTCTGTTAATGGTAAAATAATTATCTTTTCTAATAATAGAATTATTTACAATTTCACCATCTACGAAAGTGTAAATTTGTCCACCACCAATCGTGTCTGTAACTCTTACAAAACTTGGATTTTTAATTTTTTCTTTACCGTATAATTCTTGCATCAGCGTTTTGTTCTGAGCAACTAATTCTTCATTAATTTGCTTCAGTTTTAAGTAGCTGGTTCCTTCGTCTATGTAACCAGAAACCCAAGCATTAAACGCGGTAGTCTGTGCTGCAATAAAAGATTGTTGCATTGAGTTTCTACTGAAAATCAATGTTACGGCAATTATTTGTAAAAAAAGAAAGAACAGAAATAATCCGTTCTTGCTAAATAATCTTATCAAAAACCCCATTCTATAACTAGGTTTTTACTTATTTTATAAGGAAGTTAAATTTATCCATGTTTTTAAGAGCAATACCTGTTCCACGAACAACTGCTCTTAATGGGTCTTCTGCTACGAAAACTGGTAATCCTGTTTTCTTGTGAAGTCTGTCGGCTAAACCTCTTAATAAAGCACCACCACCAGCTAAATAAATACCAGTTTTGTAAATATCTGCTGCTAATTCTGGAGGAGTAAGAGAAAGCGTTTCCATTACTGCATCTTCTATTCTGATGATAGATTTATCTAGAGCTCTTGCGATTTCTTTATAACCTACCATAATTTCTTTTGGCTTACCAGTAATTAAATCTCTACCTTGTACTGGAATATCTTCCACCTCTACATCTAAATCTTCTACTGCAGAACCTACTTCTATTTTCACTCTTTCTGCTGTTCTTTCTCCGATGTATAAGTTGTGATGCGTTCTTAAGTAATAAGCAATATCATTCGTGAAAACATCACCTGCAATTTTCACAGATTTATCACAAACAATACCACCAAGTGCAACTACTGCAATTTCTGTAGTACCACCACCTATATCGATAATCATGTTACCTTCAGGTTTTTGTACATCAATTCCTACACCTATTGCTGCAGCCATTGGTTCATAAATTAATCTTACTTCTTTAGCATTTACTTTTTGAGCAGAATCTCTTACCGCTCTTTTTTCTACTTCTGTAATACCAGAAGGAATACAAATTACAATTCTAAGAGAAGGCTGAATTAATTTTCCTTTGATACCCGGAATTTGTTTAATAAATTCCTTAATCATGTGTTCAGATGCAGCAAAATCTGCAATTACACCATCTTTTAGCGGACGAATCGTTTTAATATCTTCGTGCGTTTTTCCTTGCATGTGTTTCGCTTGTTCTCCTACAGCAATTGCCTTTCCAGTTGAACGCTCGATAGCCACGATTGACGGCTGGTCAATCACGATTTTATTATTATGTATGATAAGTGTGTTCGCTGTTCCTAAGTCTATCGCAATTTCTTGCGTGAACATATCAAATAACCCCATTTTCTTCTATAAATTTTTAAGTGACAAAGATATAAATTTCAGAGCATTTAAAAATAATGAAAAACAAAAAATATCGTTAAAATTTTATTAATTTTTAAATGCTTGTTGTAACTTTAAACTCGAAACGTTAAAAATTATTTTTCTCTGTTGAGAATTTAATGAATTTCAATTCTTAAAACAATTTAACGTTCAGATTTTCAAATGATTAAAAGAATTAGCCCACAAGAGACCTATCTTCTTAGGCGAGAAATCCTTAGAAAAAATCTTCCTCAAGAATCTCATGAGTTCAGTGGTGATTTTGATGACCAAACTTTTCATCTAGGGTATTTCGTGGAAGATAGAATTGTGGGAATTATCACGGTCTTGAAAAATGGAGAAATTGCTCAAATTAGAGGAATGGCAGTTTCAGAAGATTATCAAGGAAAAGGAATAGGGAAAAAATTGGTAGAAAAAGCTGAGGGAATTTTGAGAGAAGCTCAAATTCAAAAAATTTGGATGAATGCCAGAGAAACAGCTGCCGAATTTTATGAAAAATTAGGGTATAAAATTGAAGGTGAATTGTTTAACATAAACCCTATCGGGTTTCATTATGTAATGACTAAATATTTCAATTCATAACATCTATTAAAATATGATGAAAATTAGAAATTTTATATCATAATAATGATTAAATTTGCAGACCTGAAATGAATTCTCTTGCGAAGACATATAATACACAGAACTTCACTGTTTTAAGCATTAGTTTTGAAAAAGCCAATGCCGAAATCAGAGGGAAATTTGCGTTTTTTGATGAACACGTAAAACAGTTCGTAAAAGAAATTCATGAAAAGAAACTCGGTGATGCATTTGTAGTTTCTACTTGTAACAGAACCGAAATCTACACTACTTCTCATAATTATATTGCGATTGCAGAGATGTATTGCAAGAGTGTAGACGTAAGTTTGATGGATTTCATGCAGTTTGTGAATGTGATGAAAAACGAAGAAGCGCTTTATCATCTCTTCAGGGTTTCTGCAGGTTTAGAAAGTCAGATTTTAGGAGACTTCGAAATTATTGGTCAGATAAAAAATGCTTACCATCGATTCAAAAAACATAAAAGTTTTAGCAATCCTTACTTAGAAAGAGCCATCAACTCGGCGATTCAGATTTCTAAAAGAATTAAAAACGAAACCGCACTTTCAAACGGAGCAGCTTCCGTTTCTTATGCAGCGGTTCATTATATCTTAAAAACTCAAAAACAGATTTCAGAAAAGAATATTCTTCTTTTGGGAACTGGCGAAATCGGTCAAAATACTGTAGAAAATTTGGTGAAACATGTTTATCAGCCAAAAGTAAAAATCGCCAACCGTTCTTATGAAAAAGCAGAGAAAATTGCAGAAAAGTACAGCATTCCACAAATTGCTTTTGAAAATTTTGAAGAAGAACTAAAATCTACAGATATTCTTATCGTTGCAACTGGCGCTTCGCACCCGATTATTCACCGAAAACATTTTCCAAATGGAAAAGAAACATTGGTGATAGACCTTTCTATTCCGAATAATGTAGATAAAAAAGTGGCGGAAAATAAAGCGGTGCAATTGGTAGATGTAGACGAATTGTCTAAGCATATTCAGGAAACCATTGAGCAACGCAAGAAAGAAATTCCTAAAGCGGAGAAAATCATCAAGGAAATGACCAAAGAATTTTTGGCTTGGGAAAGAAAAAGAAAATTCGCACCGAATATTCATCAGTTCAAAGCTGCACTGAAACATATAGAAGACCATGAAATGCATAATTTCCACAGAAAACATAGATATGTGGATATAGAAGACATGGAACTCACCGAAAAATTGATTCAAAAAATCACCAATAGATTTGCGAAATATATCATCGAAAATCCGCTTCGTGCCGAAGAAGTTACTAAGTTGATGAACGAAATTTTGGTAGAACAACCTAAAGAAGAGTTCAACAAAAAACATCAGTAATTTTAGAATTTACGATTTAGGATTTATGAAGTTTTCAAGAAAATAAATTTTTATAATGATTAGAATAGGTACCAGAAATTCGCCTCTTGCAATGTGGCAAGCAAAAGAAGTAGAACAGAAATTACAAAATTTAGGCTACGAAACAGTACTGGTTCCTGTGCTTTCTTCTGGTGATAAAAATCTTAATCAACCGCTTTATTCTCTAGGAATTACTGGCGTTTTTACCAAAGATTTAGATATCGCTTTACTCAATAATGAAATAGATATTGCAGTACATTCTCTGAAAGATGTTCCTACTATTTTACCTCAAAATATAGAAGTTTCTGCCGTTTTGGAAAGAGATTTCCCACAAGATGTTTTGGTGAGAAAATCTTCTTCTAAAAATAAAGATTTAGCAGAACTTAAAATCGCAACCAGCAGTTTAAGAAGAAGAGCTTTTTGGTCAGAAAAATTCCCGAACACTCAGTTTTCAGATATCAGAGGAAACGTACAAACGCGTTTAAAGAAATTAGAGGAAGGAGATTTTGATGCTACGCTTTTTTCTTTGGCAGGTATTAAAAGAATGGAAATGGAGTTGGAGTATGAAATGCTTGATTTTATGATTTCTGCACCTAGTCAGGGAGTTGTGGCGATTTCGAGTAGAGTAGATGATGTAGAAACCAAAGCAATTTTGCAAAAAATCAATCATAAAACCACTCAAATTTGCGTTGAAATAGAACGTAATTTCCTCAGAACTTTAGAAGGTGGATGTACTGCGCCAATTGGAGCAATAGCTATTTTTGAAGAAAATAAAATCAAATTTTCGGGAAGATTAAATTCTTTAGACGGAAGTAAAACGATAAATGTAGTTGAAGAATTTGAATATGATGATTCTGAAAATTACGGTAAAAAATTTGCAGAATTTGTGCTTGAAAACGGAGGCAAAGAAATGATGGAGGAGATTAAGAAACAAATAAAGGAATAGAGTCATCATGAAAATCCTTTTCACTAAAACAGGAATCGAACATGAGGTTTCAGAGAAATTAGAAACCGGTTTTTCTTGTGATTTTAAGGATTTTATCGCGATTGAAAAAATTAAAACCAAACCTTTTCCACTTAAGAATTCTTCACTTATTTTCACGAGCGTAAATGCTGTAAAAGCTTTCTTTGACAATGGCTTTAAGCCAAATGAAAACTTTCAAGAAGCCCATTATAATAAAATCTACGCAGTAGGTCTTAAAACCAAAAAAGAATTGAGAAATAATGGTTTTGGAACCTTTAAAGTGAAGAAACATCTTAATGATTTGTCTGAATTTATTCTCAAGCATAGCCAAAAAGAAAATTTTATTCACTTCTGTGGAAATTTAGCACTTGATATTTTAGATAAAGCATTACCACTTCAGAATATTTCTTACAAAAAAGTGGTGCTTTACAATACTAAAATTCTCTACCCAGAAATTCATGAAAAATATGAGGCTATAGTTTTTTTTAGTCCAAGTGGAGTTCGTAGTTTTGCAAAGTTTAATTCTTTAGAAAATTTGAAAATCTTTTCTATCGGACAAACCACAGAAAAGGAACTGAGAAAATTTACACAAAATAAAATTTTTACCAGTGAAGAAAGCAATTTAGAAGATTTGTTAACCATTATAAAGCAAAACGCTCATTCTTAAAAGCCGATTGCAAACAAGAAAAATGATAAAAAACGACCTATATTTAAGAGCATTACGTGGCGAAACTGTTGAAAGACCACCAGTTTGGATGATGAGACAAGCCGGGAGATATTTGCCGGAATTTATCGCACTTCGTGATCAGTACGATTTTTTTACCCGTTGTCAAACTCCAGAATTGGCAGCAGAAATTACAGTTCAACCGATTAGAAGATTTCCGCTAGATGCAGCGATTTTATTTTCAGATATTTTGGTAGTTCCACAAGCGATGGGAATTGATTTCAAAATGAAAGAATCCGTTGGTCCTTGGTTAGATACACCCATCAGAACTTTAGAACAAGTTGAAAATCTGCAAGTTTCTGGTGCGGAAGAAAATCTAAAATACGTTTATGATGCGATTGACATCACTTTACAAAAATTAGAAAACGAAATTCCTTTGATTGGCTTTGCTGGTTCACCTTGGACTTTGCTTTGCTATTGTGTTGAAGGGAAAGGCTCTAAATCTTTTGACATTGCGAAGTCATTTTGCTTTACTCAACCAGAAGCAGCACATTTGCTTTTACAAAAAATTACAGACGTAACTATTGCCTATTTAAAGAGAAAAGTACAAAGCGGAGTTTCTGCGGTACAAATTTTTGATTCTTGGGGCGGAATGCTTTCTCCAGAAGATTATCAAGAATTTTCTTGGAAATACATTAACCAAATTGTAGAATCTCTAGCTCCAGAAGCTCACGTTGTAGTTTTTGCGAAAGGTTGTTGGTATGCTCTAGAAGAAATGACGAAATCTAAAGTTTCTGCTCTTGGTGTAGATTGGACGATTACACCAGAATTGGCAAGAAAATTTACCAATAATTCTATAACTTTACAAGGAAATTTTGATCCTGCAAGATTACATTCTTCACCAGAAGTGATTAGAAAAATGGTTCATGAAATGATTGATAGATTTGGCAAAGACAAATACATTGCTAATCTAGGTCACGGAATTTTGCCAAACATTCCTTTAGAAAACGCCGAAGCTTTTATTAGAGCGGTGGTAGAATGGAAAGGTTAAAATCCTTCTTTATATCAACTAAAAATCCTCAGAATTTTCTGAGGATTTTTTATTATTTCACTTCTGTGATAAATTTATCTTTTGGTTTTCTTACTTTTTCAAGTTTTTCTAACCAGTCTTTTTCAGTGTCTCTGTAACCAAGAGGTAAAAGTAAAACACTTCTTAATCCTTTTTCTCTTAAACCTAGAATTTCGTCTACTTTTTCTGGGCTGAAACCTTCCATTGGAGTAGCGTCTACACCTTCGAAAGCAGCTGCAATAATTGCAGCACCGAAAGCAATGTACGCTTGTTTTGCAGTGTGTACGAAGTTTTCTTCAGCAGATTTAGGAACATAAGTGTTCAATAAAAATTGTCTGTAGTTTTCCCAACCATCATTAGTAAAACCTCTTACTTCATTCGTTAAATCAAACATATAGTTGATTCTTTCTGCAGTATAAGTGTCCCAAGCTGCGAAAACCAAAACATGAGAAGCATCTGCAACTTGCGGTTGATTACTTGCTGCTTCTTTCAATTGATTTTTAACCTCTTGATTAGACACCACGAAAATTTCGAAAGGCTGTAAACCGCTAGAAGTAGGAGCAAGACGTGCTGCTTCTAAAATTCTTTCAAGTTTTTCATCACTTACTTTTTCTCCGTTCATCGCTTTTGCAGCGTATCTCCACTTTAATTTATCTAATAATTCCATATTATAAAAATTTTTTACAAAGATAAGTTATCATGAGCGGTTTTGTCATTGATTTATGTTAAGAAAAGCATAGAAAAAATAAACCGCTCAATTGTTTTGAACGGTTTTAATCTACGAAAGTTTCTTTTAGAACCTCCTTTATTTTTAAAATTTCTTTTTCTGAAATCTTTCCAAAATTTTTAGTAATTCTTCTTCTATCAACCGTTCTTATTTGATCTATAACTACCCAACCTTTTGTTTCTTTTCCTTTTATTTCAATTCTTGTAGGATAAGGTTTTGATGTATTTGTGATGGGAGCAATGATAATGGTTTGGAGAAATTTATTCATTTCGTTGGGAGAAATGATAAGACAAGGTCTGGTTTTTTTAATCTCACTTCCTATAGTTGGGTCAAGATTTACCAAAACAATTTCGTATTGATTTAGTTCCATTCTTCAAAATTTTCGTCATCAAAAACATCATCAATAAGCAATTGGTCATCACCGTTTTTGTGCATTTCTTGGAAGGCTTTTTCCCAATCTTTTCTTGGTTCTGCTTTAGGTTTTAAAACAATGAAGTCTTTATCTAAAATTAATTCTATTTTATCTTGAATATTATATTTCTCTAGAATAGTTTTAGAAAGTCTTATTCCTTTAGAATTTCCTATATTGATGATTGATAGTTCCATGAGCTAAATTTTGTAATTACAAAGTAATAACAAAAATCATTCCTTTCCAAAAATTATTGATTATATTTTTTATAAATTTTGAAAGCAAGAAAAATTAAAAAGGCAATAAAAACAAAAATTAAAGTTTGTATCAAAAACAAACTAGAACTAAATTCTGATATTTCCATAGTTATATTTTTAGTTTTTATTCAACTCCAAAAGTGAGAAACAATATATGTTAAGAAAGAAATAGAAAAATAATTAAAAAATGTGATTTAAAATTCTAACCTATCTGTTTTACAATACCAATTTGGCATACAATAAGAAAGTTCGCAGCCAGCAAAATGATATTTTTTCTTATTTTTCTTCATGAAATCTAAAGTCGTTAATCCATAAAATATAGGAACGACTTTTTCGGAAGATTTACATTTTGGGCAAACAGAAGTTTTATTTTCATGATATTGGCAGAACTTTTTGACAAAAATATTTAAAGAGGTGTCTCCGTTTATTTTGATGAGAAAAAGATTTTTGTCGTAAAATTCATTGTTGATTGTGAATTGATAATCCCCATTTTCAATATTTGAAAATCTGAAATTTCCATCCATATCAGAGGTTGAAAAGTATTCTTTTTCAGAATTGATTTTTTTAAGTTTTATTTCAAATAGAACTCGGTCATACTTTCTACTAATGATAGTATCACGTATTTTTCCGCTTAAACTTTGCGCATAAGAATTTATTGAGAATAGGCTTAAAACAAAAATTAGAAGAAGTCTTTTCATTAGTTTTTATTCAACTCCAAAAGTGGATCAATGTATTCTCTGTCGTTGCTCAATCGTGGCACTTTGTTTTGTCCGCCCAGTTTTCCTCTAGATTCCATCCATTGATAGAAAAGTTTTTCTTTTGCCATGTGAATAATTGGCGGATTCAGCGTCATGTTGAGGTAACGCTTCGCTTCGTAATCTGAATTGATAGATTTCAAAGTATCATCAAAAATTTTAGAAAACGCTTCGAAATTATTCGGATGTTTGGCAAATTCAATCAACCATTCATGTGCTCCAGATTTTCCTTCGCTCATAAAAACGGGGGCTCCTGTATAATCTAAAACGTGAGCTTCTGTAGCTTCACAGGCTTTTTTAAGCGCAGTTTCTACATTGTCTATCATTAATTCTTCGCCAAAAGCATTGATATAATGTTTAGTTCTGCCAGAAATCTGAATTCTATGCGGAGAAAGAGATGTAAATTTTACGGTATCACCGATTAAGTAACGCCAAAGTCCACCATTGGTAGAAATAACGACTGCATAATTTTTGCCGAGTTCTACTTCTTCCAAAGGAATCGCTTGAAGGTTATTGCGGTCAAATTTATCCATCGGAATAAATTCGTAGAAAATTCCGTAATCCAGCATCAGAAGCATTTCGTCACTACCACTTCTGTCTTGAATCCCGAAGAAACCTTCAGAAGCGTTGTAAATTTCGTAGTAATTAATGTCTTTACCGATGATTTTTTTATACTGTTCTCTGTAAGGCTTAAAACTGATTCCGCCATGGAAAAATACTTCTAAATTTGGGAAAATTTCAGAAATATTGCCTTTTCCTGTTTCGGTTAAAATTCTTTGAAGCAAAACCATCATCCAACTTGGAACACCGGTTAAACTTCCTACATCTTGGTTTTTAACTTCTGAAACGATGGCTTTCAGTTTGGTTTCCCATTCTGACATTAGGGAAGTTTTTTTGCTGGGAACCGTGGTAATTTCTACCCAAAAAGGAAGGTTTTCTATCAAAATAGCAGATAAATCTCCGAACTTAGTATTGAAACTTTCGTACAATTCTGCACTTCCGCCTAATCTTAAATTTTTATTGAGAAATAATTGATTATCAGGATGATTGTTTGCATAAATGGAAATTAAATCCTTTCCTGCTTTGTAATGGCACTCTTCTAAACTTTCGTCTGAAATAGGGATGAATTTGCTTTTGGCATTGGTCGTTCCAGAAGATTTCGCAAACTGACGAATAACTCCTGGCCAAGAAATATCTTTTTGACCTTGTCTTGCTTTTTCAATGTAAGGCTCGAACTCTTCATAGTTTACGATAGGAACTTGTTGTTGAAAATCTCGGTAAGAAGAAATGTCTTTGAACCCGAATTTTTTGCCGTATTCTGTTTCTTCTGCATGAAAAAGTTGAGAAAATAAAACTCCGTTTTGAGTTTCAATAGGATGTTTCATAAAATTCTGAATTTGGTCTATTCTTTGTCGAATAAACCAATTTACAGCCATATTGAAGAGAGCTTTTGTTGCCATTGCTCAAATTTAATAAATTTTTTGAGAATTTTGTAATTTGAATGCAACAAAAATCCGCTCTAAAAATTTAGAACGGATTGAGGATTATTTTAGAGAAAATTTTAGCAAAATTCTTCGTAAGCTGCTTGTAAATTCGCTGCAATAGCACCTGCAGGATTTCCTTCGATGTGGTGTCTTTCTAACATGTGAACTAATTCGCCATCTTTGAAAAGTGCTACACAAGGTGAACTTGGTGGGAACGGCGCAAAATGTTTTCTAGCTTCTGCTACCGCTTCTGTGTCAAAACCTGCAAAAACAGTAGTCAAATGGTCTGGTTTTTTATCACCAGTTAAAGAATAAATAACGCCTGGTCTTGCTGCTCCTGCTGCGCAACCACAAACCGAATTTACCATAACTAGGGTAGTTCCCGGTTGTTTAAGTGCATCATTTACTTGTTCTGCTGAGGTAAGGTCTTGGAAACCTTTATCTGTGAGTTCTGCCTTCATTGGCATTACTAAATCTGCTGGATACATAATATATATTTTATTTAATGATTAGAAAATTCAAGATTTTGTAGTGCAAATTTATAATTAAAATTTGGAAAATTCTATTTAATTCTATTATCAAAAATATGCCAAAAATCTATTAAGACAAAATGACTCCTTTTTAATGAAAAAAGCCGATGAATTTTTCATCGGCTCTTTATCGTTAATATGAAAATTTAATTATGATAATAGTTTTTTCACCATTTCAGAGATGGATTTTCCATCTGATTTTCCTGCCAAAGCTTTAGAAGCAGTTCCCATAACTTTTCCTAAGTCTTTAAGAGATTCTGCGCCTACTTCGGCAATAATTTTTTTAATTTCTGCTTCCAATTCTTCCGCAGAAAGTTGAGCAGGTAAAAATTGTTCAATCACTTTCATTTGTGCCAATTCTACCTCTGCCAAATCATTTCTATTTTGAGCAACAAATTGTTCGTAAGAATCTTTTCTTTGCTTAATCATTCTTTGAAGAATGGCAATTTCTTGTTCTGCAGAAACATCAGCTCCTTTTGCTTCAGTTTTGAGCAGGAGAATTTGAGATTTTACGGCTCTTAGAGAGTCAAGAGCAACTTTGTCTTTTTCTCTCATTGCGGTTTTAATCGCTTCGTTTATGGTAAGTTCTAAACTCATTTTTTTTAAATTTTAAAAATTTTAATCTACGTCTTTGTTTAAAAACTTGTTTTCTCTAAGTTGTACTCTTCCGTTGTTTTCAGAAAGGAAACTAGAAATCTGCTGTTGAGAAGCATTTTCGTGACCAATATTGATGTTTTTTCTTCTGAAAGCAGGAATGTTTTCGAATTCATTTTCGTTTTCTATCGTCTGATAACGAGAGTTGAACTCTTTTAATTTATCTCTTCTTGCCTGAACTTTTTCTGTAGCAGTATTTTTTTCGATAAATTTAAATTCCTCTTCAATTTTAGTTTCTGTAAAAGTGATTTTTTCTTCAGTGTGATTTTCAAACACGGTTTTTACTTCTTCTATTTCTTCTGCAATTTTAAAGGTAAACTCAATTGGTTTTTCTTCAACTAAAGTTTTCGTTTCTGATTTTGGTCTATACGTTTCTACCGTTTTTTCCTCTACAATGAAAGAAATTTCTTCTTTGGTTTCTTCCACAGAAAGTTTCATATTTTCTACTTCTTGTGCAGCATTAAACTGAGTTTCTTCAATAATAGTTGTTTTCTTTTCTTCTGTTTCAAAAGTGAAAGATTGAGATTCTAAAACGTCTTCATCATCAAATGAAAATAATTCTAAAACATTATTTTCTTGTTCTTCCACTTCAAAAGTTTGATGACTGCTTTCGATGCTTAAACTTTCGTCTTCAAAAAATCTAAGTTCCTCAATTCTTTCTTCCATTACAGCTGCTTGTGTTTCTGCAAATTGATTTACAGAATTGCTAGGAAAGTCTGGAGTGTTGTTATCATTAGAATCATCTAAGAAAAACATGCTTTTTGATGAATTTTGCATTGGATTTTCTTGAGATTTCTCAGAAGAAGTTCTACCAAAAGGAGATTCTCTCTTAGGTTTTGGAGAAGAAGGAGTGTCTTCTAATGAATATCTGATTTTTTCAGTCGGACCTGCATATTTTTGATCATCCGCTGCAAAACCAGTGGCAATAACCAATACACTGATAGAATCTCCCAATTCTGCATCTGTTCCTACACCGAAAATAATATCTGCAGTGTTTCCTGCTTCGCGCTGAATGTGGTCATTAATTAAGCCGATTTCATCCATAGTAGCTTCTTCGTTTCCACTTCTGATCAAGAGAAGAACGTTTTTAGCGCCTGTGATTTTATTATCATTTAATAATGGAGAATCGAGTGCTTTTTTCACGGCTTCTTCAGCTTTGTTTTCGCCAGAAGCGGTTCCTGTAGACATGAGAGCGGTTCCTGAATTTTGTAAAACTGAACGCGCATCACGGAAGTCTATATTTACATCGAAATAACCAGTAATCACTTCTGCCATACCTTTTGCAGCATTGGCTAACACTTCATCTGCCTTAGCAAAACCAGATTTGAAGCCTAGGTTACCAAATTGCTGACGAAGTTTATCGTTATTAATAACAATTAAGGAATCTACATTATTGCGAAGTTTTTCTAAGCCATTTTCGGCTTGCTCTAGTCTTCTTTTTCCTTCAAAACTAAAAGGAACGGTAACTATACCAATGGTTAAAATTCCCATTTCTTTGGCAATTTTTGCAATAACAGGAGCAGCACCAGTACCAGTTCCGCCACCCATTCCTGCGGTTATGAAAACCATTTTGGTATTATGACCTAGAACAGCTTTGATTTCATCAATACTTTCTAAGGCAGATTTTTCTCCAACTTCTGGGTCTGCTCCAGCTCCTAAACCTTCTGTAATGGCAGCTCCTAACTGAACTTTTGTAGAAATTGGGTTATTATCTAGTGTTTGTGCATCGGTGTTACAAATGATAAAATCTACTCCATGAATTCCTTTCTCGTACATGTGTTTCAACGCATTATTACCTCCACCACCTACACCAATTACTTTTATGATAGATGAATTTCCTTTTGGTAAATCGAATGAAAACCCTGTATTTAATGTATTTTCCATATATTTTCGATGTATAAAAGTTACTTACTTATTTTAGTGTTATTCGTTTTAATTATTCTACTTCTTCGAAGAATTTTTTTACTTTTTCAAGGATGGATTGTCCAAAAGTAGGTTTGTTCTTCTTCACTTCCTCGATGTGTTGTGTAATTTCTTGCTCCTCAGTTTTTACTTCTTCTACTGTATTTTCTGTTTGAGGAACTTCTATAACTTTTGGCTCTTCTACAGGTTTTTCTACAGGTTTTTTATCATGAATTTTTAAACTTTCCATCAATAAACCAATTGAAGTGGCAAACTCTGGAGATTTCAAATATTGGTTTTTGTCATTGGCAATATATTCATTGGCAAAACCAATTCTTGCATCAAATCCTGTTACATAATTGGCTAACTGGCGAAGGTTTTTAAGATTAGAACCGCCACCTGTTAACACAATTCCTGCGATGAGTTTGCGTTTTTGTTCATAAGCTCCATAGGCTTTTAATTCTGTATTTACCATTTCGAGAATTTCTTCTACTCTTGCATTGATAATACTTGCCAAAGATTTAAGAGAAATTTCTTTGTCTGGTCTTCCGTGTAAACCTGGAATGGTAACAAACGTAGAGTCTTTTTCTAAATCTGGAACGGCAGATCCGAATTTTACTTTCAGTTGCTCTGCGTGTTTTTCTATAATAGAACAGCCTTCTTTAATATCATCTGTAATAATACCGCCACCATAAGGAATAACGCAAGTATGACGAATGATGTTATCTTTAAAAATAGCAATATCTGTAGTACCACCACCTATGTCTACGATGGCAACTCCTGCTTCTTTTTCTTCAGTAGTAAGAACAGCTTCTGAAGAGGCAAGAGGTTCTAGTGTAAGTGCTTCCATTTCTAAACCAGCTTCGCGAACGCAACGTGCGATATTTCTGATGCTTCCCATTTGACCAACAACAACATGGAAATTTGCTTCCAGACGTTTTCCGTGCATACCGATTGGTTCTTGGATTTCGCCTTCAGAATCTACTTTGTACTCTTGTGGAAGCACGTGAATGATTTCTTCACCAGGAAGCATGACCAGTTTTTTTACTTGGTCTTTTAAGATTTCTATATCTTCATCTGTGATATATTTATCTGGGTTTTCTCTCATGATGTAATCTGAGTGTTGCAGACTACGAATGTGTTTGCCTGCGATACCTACGGTTACTCTATGAATAGGAACTCCTGAAGATTTTTCTGCTTCTGAAATAGCAGCTTTGATAGAGCTTATTGTTTGAGAAATATTATTCACAATTCCTTTGTGAACGCCCAAACTTTTGGCTTTACCTACGCCTAAAACTTCAATTTTTCCGTGGGCATTTTTTCTGCCTACAATGGCAACAATTTTCGTGGTACCAATGTCTAAACCTACTGAATAATCATGTGTTTCCATATATTGCTGTTCTCTTTTTTTTAATTAATTGTTTTTTCTTCGGGTTTTTGTGTTCCTGTTACGGTGTTTATTGGGGTTTGTTCATTTGTTTGTAAACTATCTTCTTCGGGTTTATAACCAGAATTAAGAGTGGTTACGATTTGGTTATCATATTTCACAGAAATTTTAGAATATTTTTCTGGAGCTTGATATACCAAATATTTTTCAACAAATGTTTTAAAACCTTTTACTTTAAAATCTATTCTATCTAAATCACCGATTTCTACTTTATAATTTCCATCGCTGGTTGCAAGATTGAAGTTTCCGTTTTCTTTTGTAATGCCTACAAAGAAATTTTTGCAGAAACTGTCTTTGTTTATTTTTTCTATTAACTCAATGAGTTTTTTATACTCTTTCTTCTTCACGTCGCCAGAAACGAGCATGCAAGGATGAGAGTATGTTTTAGAAATTGGGAATTCTATTCCTTTTTTGTCTACATAAAATCCTTTTCCGCCATTATTTAATCTAAAAACAGGAACTCTTTGTTTGATGTCTACATTCAGTTTTCCGTTCAGATTGAGGTAAACGTTTGCGCTATCTACAGCAGGCAATTCGTTTAATTTTTTTTCTAAACTCGGGATATCTACATCGCCCACTTTTTTTGTAGTATTATATCTTTCTACAATGGTTCTAATGTCTTTTTCGTCTACAAAATAAACAGGAGAGGAGCTATCATTTAATTTTACGATGATAGATTGCTCATCAATTTTTCGGTCATTGAATCTCTTCAAAGAGAAGCTCAATAGAAATCCGAAGATGACTACTGTGACAAAAATTTTGAGAATTCTCCACTTGTTTTTCATAAACTTACGTCCGAGTTTTTTTCTAATTTTAATGTTTCAATGTACCAATCCAATTCATAATTGGGTCATACAAAGTGTCTATGTTTCCAGCACCTACTGTAAGCAAAATATCAAAATCTTTTTCTTTGATTTTGTCAAAAGCTTCGCTCAAACTGCACACTTCTTTTTTTTCTAACTGTACTTTTTCTAGTAACCAATCAGAATTTACCCCTTCAAAATCTTTTTGTAATTCTCTTGCTGGATAAATGTCTAATAATAACAATTCATCTGCTGCCGCTAAACTTTCTGCAAAACCATCTGCAAAATCTCTGGTTCTGCTGAATAAATGTGGCTGAAACGCTACCAACAGTTTTTTATTTGGGTTAAAAGTTCTGATGGAACCAATTACCGCATTCAGTTCTGTAGGATGGTGCGCATAATCATCTACATAAATCTTACCGTTTTCAAAAGTATGTTTGGTATAACGTCTTTTAATTCCTTTAAAGCTAGAAATCCCTTCTTGTAATGCTGTAAAATCTGCTCCTAAATTGTGCAAAACAGCAATCGCAGCAGTTGCATTTTCCACATTATGCGTTCCCGGAATTTGCCATGCAAATTCTACGGTTTGTTCGCCCGCATGAAAATCAAACATCATCCAACCGTCTACAATGTGTAGATTATCAGAATAATAATCAGCTTCTTCATTCACTGCATACGTTTTACAAGGTCTCCCAATATTTACGCCTTTTCTCACGAAAAGTTGGTCGTTTTCCGGTACTAAATCTGCAAAATCTCTGAATCCTTGTTCTATGGTTTCTGTATCGCCATAAATATCAAGATGGTCTGCATCAATAGAAGTAATAATCGCCCAATCTGGTGAAAGATTTAGGAAACTTCTGTCATATTCATCAGCTTCTAAAACAGACATTTCTGTTCCGTTAAAGATGAAATTTGACTTGTAATTTTCTGCAATTCCACCTAAAAATCCTGAAAATGGAAGATCAGCCACTTTGCAAAGATGTGCTACCAAACTAGAAGTTGTGGTTTTGCCATGTGTTCCAGCTACTGCAATACAATTGGTATCTTCGGTAATCATGCCGAGAACTTTTGCGCGTTTTAGAACTTCAAAGCCATTTTCATTAAAATAATCTAAAATTCCCAAAACTTTAATCGCAGGTGTATAAATCACTAATGTTTCTTCTTTCTTCAAAGACGAAATTTTCTCATCTACCACATCTTCAAAAGTGATAGAAATTCCTTCCTTTTGAAGCTCTGTAGTGAGTTTGGTTTCGGTTTTATCATAGCCCAAAACATTTTTCCCGGCAGCATGGAAATATCTTGCCAAAGCAGACATCCCGATTCCACCGATTCCTACGAAGTAAAAGTTTTGATAGTTTTTCATTTCTTTTATGTTTTACGTTTTGTCATTTTGAATGGAGTGAAACGGAATGAAAAATCTTTAGTAGATTTTTCACTACACTTTGTTTCGTTCAGAATGACAGACGTTTACTCTTTAATATTCAAATTCTTAAAAATCTCATTCACAATTTCTTCTGTCGCTTTTGGTTTTGCAAAAAAGTCTAAATTTTGAGACATTTCTTTTCTCAAACCTTCGTTTTCGCAAATTTCTGAAAGCGTGTTCCAGAATTTCTCTTTCATCTCAGTGTCTTTCACCATTTTAGCAGCGTTTTTTTCAACCAAGGTCTGAGCGTTTTTGGTTTGATGATCTTCTGCCGCAAAAGGAAAAGGAACCAGCAAAACTGGCTTTTTAGCAATGGCTAATTCAGAAATCGCAATCGCTCCAGCTCTAGAAACAATTACATCTGCCGCAGAATAAGCCATTTCCATGTTTTTAATGAATTCTACAATTTGCAAGTTTCTGCTGCTAATATCTTTTGTTTCTTCTAAAATATTTTTATAATCTAGTTTACCCGTTTGCCAAATGAGTTGGTAATCTTTTTCTAAAACTTGATTAATGTTTTCTTTCCAGCCGTTATTCAAAGTTCTAGAACCTAATGAACCGCCAACAGAAAGTATTGTTAATTTTCCTCTTTCTAAACCTAATTTTTCTTTCGCTAAATCGCTGTCAATGATATCAGTAATAATGTTTTTTCTGATAGGATTTCCTAAAAATAATGTTTTCGTTCCGTTGAAGAATTTTTCCATATTTGGATAGGCGGTGAAAACAGTTTTTGCCTTTTTAGCATTGAAAATATTGGTTTTCCCAGGAAGAGAATTCTGTTCCTGAATAAAAGTAGGAATTCCCATTCTCGCAGCGATGAATAAAGCGGGACCGCTTGCAAAACCTCCTGTTCCTACCGCAAAATCTGGTTGGAATTCTTTAATGATTTTTCTAGCTTTAAGCAAACTAGAAATCACCTTAAACGGTAAATTAATATTAGCCAAAAGATTTCCTCTGTCAAATCCTGCAATGTTTAATCCTTCAATTTTGAAGCCAGCTTGCGGAACTTTTTCCATCTCCATTTTTCCATTGGCACCCATGAACAAAAATTCTGCATCAGGAAAACGTTTTTGTATTTCCTGCGCAATGGCAACAGCAGGAAAGATGTGACCACCAGTTCCACCACCACTCATTAAAACTTTTATTTTTTTGCTCATATTTTTATCATTTTTTTGACAAGTCGAGACTTGTCACTACGCTATATCATTTATTTCTTCTACATTTTGTTTTTTGCCCATTCCTTCTTCTTCGAAAGTGAGAATCCTTGAACTTACATTCAGAATAATTCCTAATTGAAGATAAGTCACCAACATTGAAGTTCCTCCATAACTTATTAAAGGCAAAGGTTGTCCTGTTACGGGAATTAAATTCACCGCAACTGCAATATTTACTGCCAGTTGCACGAAAATCATAATTCCTAAACTCAGCACCAATAGACTCCCGAAAAATGCTCGCATTTTACTGGCAATCATCACGATTCTAATCATCATAATCATGTATAAAGTGATGAGTGCGAATGCTCCAAAAAAACCATATTCTTCTACAATAATGGCGAAAATAAAATCTGAAGCGGACTGAGGAAGCATTTGTTTTAATGCAGATTTTCCTGGTCCCATTCCTGTAATTCCGCCATGAACTATGGCTGCTTTTGCTTGGTTGACTTGGTAATTTTTTGCTTTTACAGTTTCGTCTTCTACATTGGCATTTTTCTTAGAATTGGCAAAAGTTTCTATTCTACTTACCCAAGTATGAACACGATTGCTGCCAATTAAATCTGTTTTTAAAGCCAAAAACAAGAAAATTCCCACAAAAAGTCCTGAAATTCCTAAAAATCCTAAAATGTATTTTGCGGAAAGTTGACCAACCAACATTACTGCTAATGAAACCATTAGAATCATCAAAGCAGTAGAACCATTGTCTTTAGCAACCAAAATGAAAACCAATAAAACTGGCCCGAAAATGTAAAATATGTTTTCTATCGGAAGTCTTTCTCTTTTAATTTTTTTAGTTAAATATCTGCACAAATAGATAATTAACATGAGGTATGCAAAGCTTGATGGCTGAAAAGAAATAGGGGTTCCTGGAATTTTTAACCAACGAGAAGCAGACGCTCCGTCGATTTTTTGTCCTGTAAACATTGTGACAATCAGTAAAATCACCATAAATCCGAGAAGGATACTGCTCAGTTTTCCGATATGTTCGTATTTTACTGTTCCTACAGCTCTCATAATGGCTAAACCTAAGAAAACAAAAAACATGTGCTTGATAACGTGTCCCGTAGTTGTACCATTCTGCACAATGTATTCTAAGTTAGAACTTGCAGAATATACAGGGAACACGGAAAAGAAGGAGATTAAAATAATCACCATCCAAAGCACTTTGTCGCCTTTTAAAAGTTCAAATTTGTTTTCTTGTTGTTCCATTCTTTATTTATAGGATTGAAATCCTATTTTATTTCTTATCGCCACTTCGTGGCTTTTTTTTAATTGTTTTTTAAAACTTCTTCTTTAAATAATTGTCCTCTGTGTTCATAGTTATTGAATAAATCAAAACTTGCACAACAAGGAGAAAGTAAAACGGTATCACCTTTTTCTGATAGAGATTTCGCAGTTTTCACCGCTTCTTCCATGCTAGAAGTATCTACGATAATGTCTTTTTTGTCTTTGAAAAATTCTATAATTTTAGAATTATCTAATCCAAGACAAACAATCGCTTTTACTTTTCTTTTTACTAAATCTTCTATTTCTGTATAATCATTTCCTTTGTCTGTTCCACCTACAATCCAAACCGTTGGTGTTTTCATGCTTTCTAAAGCATAGTACGTAGCGTTTACATTGGTTGCTTTAGAATCGTTAATGAATTTTACACCATTAATTTCTGCCACACCTTCTAATCTGTGTTCTACCGCTTGAAAAGTCATCAAAGAATTTCTAATACTTTCATTGCTGATATTCAATAATTTACTAGCGATAGAGGCAGCTAAACTATTGGCAACATTATGCGTTCCCATCAGAGATAAATCTTCAATTTTCATAGAAAACTCATCGTGAAGTTTTACCACAATTTTTTCCTCTTCTGTATAACCTCCTTCTTCAAGTTTTTCCTTCATTGAGAAAGGAATTTGCTTCACTCGCAAATCTAATTCTTGAAGCAGTTTTTGACTCATTTCATCATCTTTATTGTAGATGAAATAGTTGTCATTTTCTTGATTTTCGGCAATTCTAAATTTTGCCAATGCATATTCTTCGTAGTTGTAATTGTATTGGTCAAGATGGTCTGGACTCAAATTCAACAATAAAGAAATATATGGTCTAAAATTCTGAATGTCATCTAATTGGAAGCTGCTTACTTCTAACACATAATAGTCAAAATTCTCTTGCGCAACTTGCATTGCGAAACTTTTGCCGATGTTTCCACCTAAACCTACATTCAAATTGTCATTTTTCAGAATGTGATAAATGAGCGATGTAGTAGTGGTTTTCCCATTACTTCCTGTGATGGCGATGATTTTGGCATTGGTAAATTCTGCACCGAATTCTATCTCCGAAGAAAGTCTGATTCCTTTTGCTTTGATTTTTTGAACCATTTCAGCTTTTTTAGGAACTCCTGGAGATTTTATGACCCAATCTGCAGCAAGAATTCTTTCTTCATCGTGGTTTTTTTCTTCAAACTCGATACCGTTTTCTACCAAAACTTTTTTGTAATTCTCTTTAATTTCGCCTTTGTCTGAAAGAAAAACTTCCAAACCTTTAGTTTTAGCCAAAATTGCAGCTCCCACTCCACTTTCTCCTCCTCCTAGAATTACGACTTTCATTTTTTCCATTTCGATTTTTATTTCAAACCTTTTTATTTTGTTGGATTAAATTCCAACGTTCTCATATCTTTCGTTCCTGCTGAACTTAATTTTTATCTAATTTTCAGTGTTATTAAACAAACAATTGCCAACATAACTCCTATGATAATCATTCTGTTAACAATTTTGCTTTCATGGAAACCACTTTTCTGATAATGGTGATGAAGTGGAGACATTTTAAACAATCTGTTATTCTGAGCGTACTCTAATCCGTACTTTTTCTTTCTGTATTTAAAAACTGCTACTTGCAGCATTACTGAAAGATTTTCGATTAAGAAAATCCCGCATAAAACTGGAATCAATAATTCTTTTCTTAAGATAATTGCCAAAACTGCAATTACACCTCCTAACATTAAACTACCAGTGTCGCCCATAAAAACTTGAGCTGGATAAGTGTTGTACCAGAAAAATCCTATGGTTGCTCCAATTAGAGCAACTGCGAAAATGGTGGTTTCTCCCATGTTCGGAAGGAACATAATGTTCAGATAAT
The DNA here is from genome assembly GCF_056313765.1 of Cloacibacterium sp. DMC96. NCBI lineage: Bacteria > Pseudomonadati > Bacteroidota > Flavobacteriia > Flavobacteriales > Weeksellaceae > Cloacibacterium > Cloacibacterium sp. DMC96. The sequence continues at coordinate 550,653 of NZ_JBQUZQ010000002.1, forward strand.
CAGCGAAAATGATGTTTCCAGATAGATAGGCAAAAAATGCAAGTGTTCCTAAAATTACCACACTCGTTCCTGCAGCAAGTCCATCAATTCCGTCTGTAATATTGGCTCCATTAGAAACAGCGGTCACAATGAAAATTACCAGTGGAATAAAAATAATCCAAGCCCATTCTTCTTGCGAAGCTTCGTCCATCCAGAAAAGAATTTTACTGTAATCAAATTCATTATTTTTCATAAATGGAACGGTAGAAATGGTTTCTCTTTCGGCTGGAGCGAAGTTTTGAGAAACACTGGTTCTATTGATTTCGTGAGCATCAGCATATTTTCTTTTGATGGTAATGTCTGGATGAAAATACATGGTAACTCCTACGATTAAACCTAAACCAACTTGCCCTATAATTTTAAATATTCCGCTTAAACCGTCTTTATTTTTCTTTATTTTTTTGAGATAATCGTCTATAAAACCGATGGCGCCCATCCAAAGCATAGAAACAATTAACAGAAGAACATAAATATTAAATTTTGTAAATAAAAGCACAGGAATAATGGTGGCAAAAATGATGATTAAACCTCCCATTGTTGGTGTTCCTTCTTTTTGTTTTTGTCCTTCTAACCCAAGATCTCTTACCAATTCGCCCATCTGTTTGTTGCGCAGATAATTGATGATTTTTTTACCATAAACTAGAGCAATCAGCAATGACAAAAGCACAGCAAAAGCCGCTCTGAAAGAGATGTATTTCAGTAAGTTTAATCCAGGAATGTGAATTCCGTGATTGGTAAGATATTCGTATAGATAGTATAGCATTTGTTTAATTTTAATGTTTACAAGTCAAAGGCTTGGATAAATATTTGACCTCTATATTTACATATTGTATCAGCATTAATATTTGGCTTTTCATATTTTTCCCATTTTAGCCCAATGTTATCATATAATTTTATTATTTCTTTTTTGTAAGTCGTATCTTTATTTTTAATGTATTTTTCACAAAGACAGTTTGCAATATCTACTTTAGCATTATTTTCCGAAAAATCTAAATATCCAGGTTTTGGTTTTTCAAATAATCCTTTGTAATAAATACCTTCACAATCTAAAATATTTAACTTTCTTTCAAACTTGTTTGTAAATAGATACAACATCAAAACTCCTACAACAAGGATTGAAATGACAGCTAATAATATTTTAAATATTTTTTTCATCATCAAATTACTTCGACATCAATTTATATAGTTCTATAATCGTCTCTTTGTCATCAAAATGATGTCTCACTCCATTGATTTCCTGATACGTTTCGTGACCTTTTCCTGCTACGAGAACAATATCTTTGGGCTCAGCGAATTTTATCGCCATTTTTATCGCTTCTCTTCTGTCTGGAATAGAAGTGTATTTGCTGAAATTCTGCGGTTCTACACCTGCTTCAATTTCTTTGATAATATCTTGAGGATTTTCAGTTCTCGGATTATCTGTGGTAATGATGGCCAAAGTAGATTTTCTGGTAGCAATTTTTCCCATTTCTGGTCTCTTTGCATGGTCTCTGTCTCCGCCACAACCGAAAACAGTGATTAATCTTTCGTTTTTGGTTCTGATTTCGTTGATGGAATCTAAAACATTTTCCAAAGCATCAGGAGTGTGAGCATAATCTACGATGAAGAAAATTCCACCATCAGATTTTATGGTTTCAAATCTGCCATTCACTCTTTTTAGAGTTGAAATCGCTTGTAAAACTTCTTCATCATTAAATCCTAATTCTACTGAAATAGCAAAAGCTAGAAGTAAATTATAAACATTGAATTTCCCAGTTAAAGTCGTCCAGAATTCTTTTCCGTTGAAATTTAGAAGCATTCCATTGAAATCAACTTCTAAAATTTTTCCGTGATAATCTGCCAAAGTTTTCAAAGCGTAATCTTTCTTTTTCGCTTTGGTATTTTGTAGCATTACATCACCATTTTTATCATCAGCATTGGTAATCGCTACTGCAGTTTCTGGTAATTCGTCGAAGAATCTCTTTTTGGTTTTAAGATATTCATCAAACGTTTTATGATAATCAAGATGATCATGCGTAAGATTGGTGAAACCAGCTACAGTAAAGTGTAAACCTTCAATTCTGTCTTGATGAATTCCGTGTGAAGAAACTTCCATGAAAGCATATTCGCAACCGTTTTCTACAGCTTTTGCTAACATTTGGTTCAAACGAATTACATCTGGAGTAGTGTGAGTTGAAGGAATAATTTCATCTCCAATTCTGTACTCTACGGTAGAAATGAGTGCGCTTTGGTAACCTAAATTTTTGAAAATATCAAAAAGTAGAGTAGAAGCGGTGGTTTTTCCGTTGGTTCCTGTAATTCCTATTAACTTTAGATTTTCAGAAGGATTTCCATAAAAATTAGAAGCAAGTTTGCCTAAAGTTTTAGATGAATTTTTAACTTGAATAAAATTAATTCCTTCTGGTAAATTTTCTGGTAAATCTTCACAAACAATGGTTTTTGCTCCCTTTTCGATTGCCGAAGAAATATAAGAATGTCCGTCTGAAACTGTCCCTTTTACAGCAACATAAAGTGAACCTTCGGTAACTTTTCTGCTATCGAAAACGATTTCTGACACTTCTGAATTGAGATTTCCAAAAGTTTCTAAAACTAGGATTTTATGTAATAATTCTGATAAAATCATTTTAATTAAATATCAAATACAAAAAAGTTATAAATAAAACTATGAGTAAAATGTAGCTTTGAAAAATTCTCAAATTATTCATAGGGTTATTATCTTCTTTGCTTTTCTTTTTTTCATATTTTAAAATCAAATAAACAAATCCCATTAAAATTATTGGAACTATAGGATAATATTTTTCCATATTAATTCTGTAATTCCAAATAAATTCTTTGGTTTTTATTAATGACAGTTCCAGCCATTGGGAACTGATTTTTTATTTTCCCAACACCTTTGTAATCAACTCGGTAACCTTGGTTTTCTAATTGTGGAATAATGTTTTTCCCCATTAAACCTTTTAGATTTGGTAGAACTCCGTTTTTCACGTTTACCTTTACATTGGGTTCTAGCATTTTATTAAGGTTCACCTTTTTATCAACTAAAAGTTCTTTTTCTACATTAAGCGGTGTTTTAAGGAAGACTTTTCCTGCAATTTCTTTAAAAACTGGCGCCGAAACCACTGAACCATAATATCCTTTTGATGTTTTTGGTTGGTTCACCATCACAATACAAGTATATTTAGGATTATCTGCTGGGAAAAATCCTGCAAAACTCGCTTGATATTTTGTTGGTCCCGGTTTCCAATATTCAAATCTCGCGGTTCCAGTTTTTCCCGCCAATTTGATGTTTGGAGTGAAAATACTTTTTGCGGTTCCTTTTTCTACCGCTTTGGTAAGCATCGCTGTCATTAGATTAATCGCCTCAGTTGAAGCCATTTTATCCACCAAAACTTGAGGTTCCGCTTCGTATGAAGTTTTACCATCTTTCATGATTTTTTCTATGAAAAGTGGTTTCACCATTTTTCCTTTATTGGCAATTCCGTTATAGAATGTAGTGAGCTGTAATAAATTGAGGCTCACGCTATAACCATATCCTAGAGAAGCCAATGTTGCTTTATTCCATCTTTTATTTTCTGGAGTAACAATTGAAGGTTTGGTAACACCTGGAAGTTCAATTTCTAATTTTTCAAAAAGTTTCCATCTTTTCAGATGCTTTAAGAAAACATCTGGCTTATCTGCATAATGCTGTGTGATGATTTTAGCTGCACCAATGTTACTAGATTGTGCTAAAATATCACTGATGTCATAGGTTCCACCTGCGTGAGAATCTGTAATTTTTTGGCTGAAATAAGTCCAAGAAATTCCACCAATGTTGATTTTGGTATTTTCATCTATGAAACCATCGTCCATTGCAGCTAAAAGTGAAACCGTCTTAAATGTAGAACCTGGTTCTGTAGCATCTTTCAGTGCATAATTGTAAGCATCTATATAATTTCCTTCTTCATTTCTTCTAAGGTTTACCATAGCTCTTACTTTTCCCGTAGCGGTTTCCATCACGAGAACAGAACCATGATCTGCTTCGAAATGTAGCAGTTGTTTTTCTAAAGCAGAATGGGCAATATCTTGAATTCTTAAATCTATCGTGGTATAAACATCTTGACCATCAATTGGGTCTTGAACTTTCCAGTAATCAATTGGTTTCCACTGAGATGAATTGATTCTTTGCTCTAATCTTTTGCCATCTGTACCAGTAAGATATTTAGAAAAAGCACCTTCTAATCCAGATTTTCCAATCTCGTTATCCATTCCTATGGTTCCTGCGCCAATTTGAGCAGTTGCCAATTCTCTGCGGAATTTTCTATCGATAATGAGACATCTATTTTTCTTAAATTTCCCTGTTTTTTTATCTTTTTTACTGAAAATTGGGAATTTTTTAATTCTGTCATATTGGTCGAAGTCTAAACCTCTTACCAAAGAAAAATATTGATTTTTTTTCTTTTTTTGTTCGTCAAAGATTTTTCGGTAATGAACTCTTGGTTTACCAAACATTTGGCTCAATGAATCAGTCAATGCGCCAATATTATTGTCGTAAACAGAATCTTTGATGGTTTTAAAATCGATATACGCATCGTATCTCATTACGGTGGTTGCTAAAATAGAACCATCTGATGCAAAAAGGTTTCCACGAGCAGCTTTTAAGGTGGCTTCTCTGTAATTTTTACTGATATAATTGTCTTCAAATTCTTCTACATTGGTATTTTGTAGAAAAAGAATTCTCGCCAAAAACATAATAAATACGATGAAAGCTACCCCTGCAAAAAGGTAACCCCATTTTAACGCTTTACCGCGTTTGATATCATATTCATTACTATTTATCGCCATTTTCTAAACTGTCTACTTTTATTAAAAGTTTATGTGGATGGTTTTCTAAAGACATCAAAGAATCTCCTTCCATTTCTTTGCTTAGCTCACTTTCCATTCTTACTTTAATCAATCTGCTTTGTGCATAAGCATTTCTAGATTTATATTCTTCTGCCTGTTCTTTAAGTTGGTTTACGGTTTCTATTTTTTTGTTGACCAAGTGATTGCTGTAAATCATAATCATCAACAAGGAAAAAATGAGTAAAAAATATTTGTAATGAACTTTTACTTCATCACGGTTTAAGAAGTTTCCCTTCATGATATCCATGAAAGTAAGTTTCTTCGGTTTTTTATTATATGTTACTCTTTTTGCCACAGACTTTGTCTGATTTTAATTATATTTTTATTCCCACTCGCATTTTTGCGCTTCTTGCTCTAGAATTTTCTTCTATTTCTTCTTCTGTTGGAATGATGGCTTTGCTTTTTAACAATTCAAAAGCTTTAGCATAATTTCCATAAATATCTCGTTCTGGTTCTCCTTCGAACATTCCATTTTTTAGGAATCGTTTTACCAATCTGTCTTCTAGTGAATGATAAGAAATCACGACTAATCTTCCTTCTTTTTTCAAGATTTTATAAGATTGTAACAGCATTTCTTTTAAAACTTCTAGCTCTTGATTTACCTCTATTCTAATCGCTTGGAACAACTGTGCAAAAAATTTATTCTGCTTAAAATGAGGAATATAACTAAAGACTTTTTTCAAATCTTCGGTGGTTACAATTTCCTTTGATTTCCTAGCATGAACAATTTCTCTCGCAAGTTTTCTGGCTTCTCTTATCTCGCCATAGTAGTAGAAAATATCGGCCAAATGTTCTTCTTCATATTCATTCACTACTTTTCTCGCGTCTAGATGTTGCATCACGTTCATTCTCATGTCTAGAGGTGCATCACTTCTGGTGGAAAAACCACGTTCTGCAGCATCAAACTGATGAGAAGAAACGCCTAAATCTCCTAAAATTCCATCAACTTCAGTTACGCCGTACATCAACAATGAATTTTCTAAAAATCTGAAATTCTGATTGATTAATGTAAATCTCTCATCATCAATTGAATTGTTGAGCGCGTCTAAATCTTGATCGAAGCTGTATAATTTTCCTTTGCTAGAGAGTCTTTTTAATATTTCACGAGAATGGCCACCTCCACCGAAAGTTACATCTACGTAAACTCCATCAGGATTAGTGATGAGAGCGTCTATACTTTCCTTTAATAATACAGGATTGTGATACATTCTATTAGATTTAAAAAATTATAAAAATTGAGGTGTAGAGATTATTCTTCGTCAAAATTGATGTCGCCCATCACTTCTTCGGTTAGTTTCCCGAAATCAACTTCGTTAGTAGCAATTACTTTTTCATACGCTTCTTTGTCCCAAATTTCAAACAGTTCACCCGCTCCTGAAATCACTATTTCTTTATGAAGATTGGCAAATTGTTTCAAATCTTTTGGAATAAGAATTCTCTCAGAAGAATCCAGCTCTACGTTTTTTACACCGGCGGTAAACATTCTGATGAAATCTGCATTCTTTTTCACGAAACGGTTCAGTCCGTTTATCTTTTTCATCAGTTTTTCCCAAGGCTGCATTGGGTAAACTTCTAAGCAATTCTGAAACACAGCACGCTTAATTACAAAGTTCTTATCCTCAGAACTTTGCAATAGTTTTACTAGTGACGAAGGAAGCTTTATTCTGCCTTTGTCATCAATCTTGCATTCGTATGTTTCGTAGAAATGAATCATTTGGAGCAAATTTATTTATTATTTTCTAAAATTTCCCACTTTTTCCCACTTTTTAACTTAATGTTGATAACTTTTTGCCTGTAGAGCTTTATGTAGCTAACTTGTTGATTAATAAAATGTTAATAAATGAGTGTGATATGAGGGTAGATGTATGCCCAATTGACATACTTTAAATGAAATTAACATAACAAAAACCGGTCAAAATTCTATTTTTTTTGTATTTTTGCGTTTGACAGATACGTTATATGATTTTTAATACCAAAAAGGAGAAGAAATATACATTTATAGAAAGCGGAGAAGGTCATCCTATGGTACTTCTACATGGATTGATGGGAGGCTTAAGTAATTTTGATAAAATGATTACTTATTTCTCAGAAAGAGGCTATAAAGTTTATGTTCCGCAACTTCCTATTTATGATTTGCCAGTGCTGAATACTAATCTTACCAGCATCGCAAAATATGTGGCAAGATTTATAAAAGATAAAATAGGACAACCTGTTACTTTAATGGGGAATTCTATGGGAGGTCATATTGGCCTTATTCTAACATTAGCTAATCCAGAGTTAGTGCATTCTTTAGTTTTAACAGGAAGTTCTGGTTTGTACGAAAAAAGTTTTGGAGAAACTTTCCCAAGAAGAGGCGACAGAGACTATATCAAAAAGAAAACAGAAGAAGTTTTCTTTGACCCGAAAGTAGCTACAGATGAATTAGTAGACGAGGTTTTCTCGGTGGTAAATGATAGAATGAAAGGCATTAAAACAGTGCTTTTAGCGAAAAGTGCCATCAAACATAACATGCTCCATGATTTGCCAAAAATAAAACAACCAACTTGTATTATTTGGGGAAAACAAGATGGAGTAACTCCACCAGATGTAGCAGAAGAAATGGATAGACAAATTCCTAATTCAGATTTGTTCTGGTTAGATGAATGCGGTCACGCTGCGATGATGGAAAAACCAGAAGAGTTTAATGAAATTCTTTACAACTGGTTAAAAGATAAAATTTAGAATTAAGTTGAAAAAATAATGATGGAAGTTGAAAAGCTTCCATTTTTTGAATATGATAGTAAAGACTGTAAACTTTGTAAAATCTAGTGGGAAATGGCAAGAATGCCCAGAACCTACGATTCCTGAATATGCTTTTATCGGGAGAAGTAACGTGGGGAAATCTTCGTTAATCAATGCCATTATGAATCATAAAGATTTGGCAAAAACTTCGCAAACTCCTGGTAAAACACAATTGATTAATCATTTTTTGGTGAATGAAAATTGGTATCTCACCGATTTACCTGGCTATGGTTATGCTAAGGTTTCTAAAAGTTTGAGAAAAGATTTTGAAAAACTCATCACCAATTATATTCTGAATAGAAAAAATTTGGTAAACCTTTTTGTTTTAGTTGATATAAGACATACTCCCCAAAAAATAGATTTAGAATTTATGGAATGGTGCGGAGAAAATGGGGTGCCGTTTTCTATCGTTTTTACCAAGCAGGATAAGCTAAAACCAGGAGCTGCCGACAGAAATGTAGAAGTATATAAAACCAAACTTCTAGAAACTTGGGAAGATTTACCAGATATTTATATTACTTCTGCCGAAAAGAAAATGGGTGGCGATGAAATTCTGAAATTTATTGAAAAAACCAATGCTTATTTGGTTAAAAATAAAGTGAAGTTCGTGTAGTTATGTCAACAAAGTTTTATAAAATTTTTGTTTATAGTTTTTTGTTTATTTTTCTATTAATTGTTTCTATATCATATTATTTCATCATTAATTCGGAAAAAATTAAATATGATTCAAGTTTAGCAGATCATAAATTTTTAAACCAAAGAAGCACGGAAATAATTTTTGAAGATGAGGAAAAAGTAAATTATGATGTTGTTTTTTTTGATTTTTGTAAAGTTTTAAAGAATAATGACCACTCATATTATTTTATTATAGGAAAAGAAGATAAACCCTTTAATGGATTTTCACTGTTCACCTTGAAGCATAAATTTTCTAAAATAAAATATTATTTTCCAAACAATAAAAAATATTATAAAGTTGATCTGGAAGAATTAACAATTAGTAAGCCTTATTTAAAAATTGGAGATTCGATATTTGGAAAATTAAAAGTTGAAATCGAGCCACAATATATTGGTGCAAATAAAAAATATAAAGGAACTATTTTTTTCAAAACAGTTGTAAAGAGATATGAGTGATGTTTTTAATATAACATGGAAAATAAAATCATTGGAAGAGTTATCAATTCATGAATTGTATGAGATTTTGAAAGTGAGACAAGAGGTTTTCGTGGTAGAGCAAACTTGTTATTACTTAGACGCCGATGGTTATGACCAGAAAGCCCTTCATCTTTTTGCAGAAAAAGAAGGAAAAGTGGTTGCATATTGCAGAATTTTTCCTGAAGGCGTAAAATATCCAGAAACTTCCATCGGAAGAGTTCTTACCCATCCTGATTTTAGAAATTTAAAATTAGGAAAAACTCTTATCCAATTTGCTTTAGAAGCTATAAAAACCAGATTTAACACCACTGAATGTAGAATTTCTGCACAAGATTATCTCATTAAATTTTACAGTGATTTTGGGTTTCAAGACACAGGGAAAAAATATCTGGAAGATGATATTCCACATACAGAAATGGCGAGAAAATAATTTATCGCCATTCATGTTTTCGCTTGTGTTTTCTTCTTTGATTTAAAAAATCTATAATTTTAAAAGTACTGATAAAAATAAATGGTGAGATTTCTCTCACCATTCCCCGTTTAAAACTTACTCTACTCTTGATGCAAGTGTGTTGTTATATAAAAAGTTATTAGTCTAATAAAAATTTTTTATACTTGCATCTGCTAAAAATCGAGTATGAAGAAGATTACTTCTGCAAATGTATTCTGATAAAAATTTGTTTCATTACGGTTTTCCGTAATTGGGTTTTATTTTTTGTTTTTATATTACAAAATTTATGAAATTTGACTAGTTTTCTTCTGATTTTAAATACATTTTAATCATAAAAAATGTGATAATAAGGCTCATAAAAAAGAAATACAAAATATTTTCTTGAAAATTTTTCTGAACTTTCAGCACATATAAAATGATTTCCGTTACCAGAAGGAAATTAGCAGCAAATAATAAAATATAACTGCAAGTTGCCAATGTTTTAAGCGTAGATTTGTTATAAAGATTCATAATCATTGGTTTTTAGTTTATCTGTTTGGTAAATTTACAATAGGGTGAATTCATTTCCTTACGGAAAACCGTAAAACAGGAAAACTCTTCCAAAAATTATTCCAAATGAGTTTTTATAAGTTGATTTAATTCATTTTAAATAATCCCCAAATCTTTACAAAGTACCACCATTTCTGTGTTATTTTTGGCGCTTAAACTTTCGCGGAGTTCACTTAATCTCTTTTCTATAGAACTTCTGCTGTCTGGTTTTATATTGGTGTTTTTAAAATGGTCTTCTATTTCTTGTTGACGCCAACCTTTAGCCAAAAGTTCTACCAAATACACATCATAATTGGTAAATTCAAATGAGTTATTTCTGATGGAATTAATGATTTCCTGAGGAATCACAATTTTATTTTCAAAAACTTTTTTGATGGCACTTTTCAGTTCTTTACCATCATTTCTACCTTTGTTTACAAAACCATTGATGTGATGTTTTTTGAAAAGTTCATCAATAATAGAAGGTTTTTTCTCGATAGAAAAAGCGATGATTTTAATATTGGGTTGCAATTGTCTCACTTCAGCGATGAGTTCTTGTCCAGAAGTCAATTTTTGCTCACGGAAATCGGTGTCAAAAGATAAATCCGTAATGAGTAAATCATAAGGTTTTTCTTCTGAAATGGCAATTTTTAGTTTAGAAACAGCATCATCGCAATAACTTACAAACTCATAATCCGTAATTTGCAATTCTTCTAGAGTTTTGATGACTCCTAGATTTCTGATTTCGTGGTCTTCGGCTATTAGTACTTTATTAAACATCATTTTTTAATGAATTGGAATAGACATATTTACGTGTAATCCTTTCTGTAGATTTTTTTCAAAATTAATATCTCCGCCAATGTTCTCAATACGGTTTTCCGTATTTTTGATTCCAGAAAGTTTTTTATTTTCTGCATTGCCCATTCCAAGGCCGTTATCGGTGTATTTTATTTTTAAAATATTTTCAATTTTTTCAAATTTTACCAAAACTAATGTCGCTTGACTGTGTTTTTTCATGTTAATCATGAGTTCTCTAAGCGCATAGAAAATTTCTGATTGTATATTCTGAGAAACATTTTGCCAAATATTCTGCTCGTTTCCTATCACTAAAACTTTTTGCTGAGGTGAAGAATATGAAGAAATCATTTCAAAAAGCTTAACCGAAAATTCCTTTTCTATTTGTTCATTAAGGTCTTCATGAGCAATGTCTCTTGATTCTTCGTACATTTTTTCTAGTTTATCAAGGAGTTTTTCTTTGTCCAGTTCTTCTTGATTTTCTACTTCTACCATGGTTTGGTATAAACCATTGGCTACTACATCATGTATTTTTTTAGAATATTTAATTTGAGTGTTTTTTACCTCAATTTCTTTTTCTTGTTCCAGTCTTTTTTTTCTTCTTAAATACCAAAATAAACCTACCAATAAACCAGTGAATAGAAATGCAATCGCTACTCTTTGTCTAAAGATGTGATTTTCTTTTTCTATGTTTTCGGTTTTGGCTTTTTCGGTTTCGTAGCGAATCAGTGCAAATTGGTTTCTGGCTTTTGCTCTTGCTGTTTGCAAACTGTCATTCAGTTTTTGATATTCGGAAAAATATTTTTTAGAATTTTCTGATTTTTCTAAAGCGATTAATTTTTCTAGCGCTTCTAATCTATCATCTGGACTTTCTATTTTTTGAGCGATGTCATACATTTTTCCTGCATAGAAAAGGGCTTTTTGAGGTTCTTTTTCTTTATAATAATCAGCTAGCGTAGCGTAACTAGAATTCATACCCCAATAATCTTGTTTCGATTCTCTGATTTTGAGAGATTGCAGAAAATAATTTAAAACATGTATGTTTTTATTTTCGGCGAATAAACATCTGCCAAAATTATTCAATGTTCTTGCATATGCAATACTATCTTCAGTTTTTAGGGCTTTTTTGTAAAATTCTTTTGCTTTACCGAAATCCTTTAAATCTAAATAGTTATTCGCAATATTATTATAATAAATGTATTGAGACTCTGGCTCTGATGAATTTTGAAGAGCTAAATCATAATATTTTTCGGCATTTTTATAGTTTTCTTGTTTTGCACTTGCTAAGGCCAAGTTATTATAATTGGATGATTTCAGTTGTTTGGTAATGCTGTCATTTTTTTTTAGCATTTTTTCGGCTTCTAATGAAGTTTCTATTCCTCCAAAATGATCGCCTTGATCGGTCTGTATAATTGCCATATTAATTAAGCATTTTGCCATAAAAAGTGAATCGTTAGTTTTTAAAAATTCATCTTTTGCTAATGCATAATAAATATAAGCAGAGTCTTTTTCGCCTGCATCTCTAAAGTCTGCGGCTTTTAAATATGTTTTATTTTTTGCAGAATCAGATTCTACAGTGTTTTTAGTGCACGAAAATATAATGGTTAAAAATAAAAGTGGAATTAGTTTTTTCAATGGTTTAATTTTTATTCTAAATTACAAAAAAAGAGCAGACTAAAAAGTCTGCTCAAAAGTTAAATTTTTCAATTCTTTATTTCAATAACCCAAGTTCGCCGAAATGTTTTTTGAATTTGGCCACTTTTGGACCTACTACAGCGCTGCAATAAGGCTGATTAGGATTGATTTCAAAATAATTTTGGTGATATTTCTCTGCGACCCAGAATTTTTCAAAAGGAACGATTTGAGTAACATATTTGCCGTTCCATTTTCCAGATTTTTCTGAATTTTCCATAGAAACTTGTGCTTCTTCTTTTTGTTTTTCAGAATGATAGAAAATTACGGAACGGTATTGTGTGCCGATGTCTTCACCTTGTCTGTTTAATTGTGTAGGATCGTGCAGGAACCAAAAAGATTCTAATAATTGTGAAAAAGAAATGACAGAAGGATCAAAGGCGATTTGTACCACTTCTGCATGACCCGTTTCACCTGTACAAACTTCTTCGTAAGTAGGATTTTCTTTATGACCACCAGAATAGCCAGAAGTTACAGATTCTACACCTTTTAACATGTCAAAACATGCTTCTACACACCAAAAACACCCGCCACCAAACGTAGCATATTCTAGATTTTTGTTTTCCATTTTAAGATTTTTTTTCTTTGAAACTTTATTTTCTTGTCCGTTACAAGAAATCAGTAAAATACTCATCAAAAATATAAAAAACTTTTTCATTTAGAAATAACGTTGTTGTTTTAATTTTTATTTTAATAATAGTTAAAATCTTTTGCCTAGAGTAATCCCGAATCTTGGATAAGCACCTAAAGAATTATCTCCGAAAACTCTTCCTACTCCGCCATAAACTTCACCGATGAGATTGTTTTTGGTAAGAAATTTCGCTCCAGCGGCAGCTCCTAAACCGAAACCAGTTCTGGTTTCATATTTACTTGATGTTCCATCGAAATAAATAGTGTCTACATAATTAAGAACGATAGAATTGGCTTCTATAAAGAAGCCTGCAGCTTTCTTTTGTCCAAAAAACATTCTATAATAAGGAGTGAAACTGAATCTCAAATCCATATCTTCTTTTTTATCAAGAGAAAATGCTACAGATGCACCAAGGGATGAATTGTCAGAAATCAATCTTTCGTAAGACAGTTCAGGCATTCCGATGGCTGTGTAAAGAATATTTACTTTAAATTCATTGTTTTCTGATTGAGAAAATGCAAGGGTGCTGCAGATAACAGCTAAAGTTGTAATCAGTTTTTTCATTGTATTGTTTTTAATTATTGCTAAAGTATTAAAATTTTTCTCAGAAAATCTTGATTGTAATCAATTTCATAAAAAAATCCGAAGAAAAACTCTTCGGATTCTAATGTATATAATGTTGAGTAGATTAAGAAGTAGGAATTTCTCCTTTGAATAAGAAAGAAATAATTTCTTTGTTTACTTTATCCATCATTTCACTGAACAAATGGAAAGACTCTTGTTTGTAAATTACTAATGGGTCTTTTTGTTCATAAACTGCACCTTGTGAAGATTTACGTAAATCATCCATTTCTTTAAGGTGATGTTTCCAGTTTTCGTCTATAATGGTTAAACAGATATTCTTCTCGAAATCATTAATCATAGATTCGCACTGTGTTTCATAAGCTTGCTTAAGATCAGTAACAATGGTAAGCGTTTTGGTTCCGTCAGAGAAGGGTACTTGTACGTTTTTGAACATGTGACCTTGTTGTTTGAACACATTTTCAATAATTGGGAAAGAGTTTTCTTTCAATAAAACCAATCTGTTTTTGTAATCTTCTTCTGCTTTTTTGAAAACCATATCCGTGATTTCTCTTTCAGTTTTTGCTTTGAATTCAGCTTCAGTAAGTGGAGCTTCCATCGTGAAGAATTTGATGATTTCGTATTCAAATTCTTTGAATTGGTTGCCCCCTTTTGTATTGCTTACGATAGATGCTGCTACATCATAAATGGTATTAATTATGTCATATTTTAAATGGTCGCCAAACAATGCATTTTTTCTACGTTTGTAGATTACATCACGTTGTTTGTTCATTACATCATCATATTCTAGCAATCTTTTTCTGATACCGAAGTTGTTTTCTTCTACTTTTTTCTGAGCTCTTTCGATAGATTTGGTAATCATAGAGTGCTGAATAACTTCGCCTTCTTTGTGTCCCATTTTATCCATCATTTTTGCGATTCTTTCAGAACCGAAAAGTCTCATTAAGTTATCTTCCAGAGAAACATAGAATTGAGAACTTCCTGGGTCTCCTTGTCTACCAGCTCTACCTCTTAACTGTCTGTCTACACGTCTAGAATCGTGTCTTTCTGTACCTATAATTGCTAAACCTCCGTTTGCTTTTACGTCTCCTTGAAGTTTAATATCGGTACCACGACCAGCCATGTTGGTAGCAATGGTTACTACACCAGCTCTACCAGCTTCAGCTACGATGTCTGCTTCTTTCTTGTGCAATTTCGCATTCAATACATTATGCGGGATTTTTCTTAATTGAAGCGCTTTTGACAAGAACTGAGAAATTTCTACAGAAGTTGTACCTACTAGTACTGGTCTTCCTGCTGCGGTAAGTCTTTCGATTTCGTCAATTACAGCATTGAATTTTTCTCTGTTAGTTTTATAAACTAAATCTTGTCTATCGTCTCTGATGATAGGTCTGTTGGTAGGAATTACTACTACGTCTAATTTATAAATTTGCCAGAATTCGCCTGCTTCAGTTTCTGCAGTACCTGTCATCCCAGCTAATTTATTATACATTCTGAAGTAGTTCTGTAACGTAATGGTAGCGAAAGTTTGAGTAGCTGCTTCGATTTTTACATTTTCTTTAGCTTCAATCGCTTGGTGAAGTCCGTCTGAATAACGTCTTCCTTCCATGATACGACCAGTTTGCTCGTCTACGATTTTTACTTCTCCATCGATGACTACATATTCATCATCTTTTTCAAATAATGTATATGCTTTTAACAACTGGCTTAAAGTATGAATTCTTTCAGATTTTACAGCATAATTTCTGAAAAGTTCTTCTTTTTGAGCAAATTCTTCTTCTTTGGTAAGATTTTTTGCCTCTAGTTCAGCAATCAAGGTTCCGATGTCTTCTAAAACAAAGAAATTGGCATCTTGGTTCCCTTGAGACATATATTCTACACCTTTGTCTGTAAGGTCTATTTGATTATTTTTCTCGTCGATTACAAAATAAAGGTCTTTGTCTACAATACGCATTCTCTTGCTATTGTCTTGCATGTATTCTCCTTCTGTTTTTTGTAAAAGCACTCTTATTCCTTCTTCTGAAAGGAATTTGATGAGGTGTTTGTTTTTAGGTAAACCTCTGTAAGCTTGCAAAAGTTTAAAACCGCCGTCTGTTTTATTACCTGCAGCAATTAATTTCTTTGCTTCGGTTAATAAATTAGAAACGATTTGTTTCTGAACGGCAACAATTCTATCTACAGATGGTTTTAACACATCGAATTCTTGTCTGTCTCCTTGAGGAATTGGTCCAGAAATAATGAGTGGAGTTCTCGCGTCATCAATTAATACAGAGTCTACTTCGTCTACAATTGCAAAATTTAATTCACCTTGAACTAATTCTTCAGGCGAAGAAACCATGTTGTCTCTTAAATAGTCAAAACCGAACTCATTATTGGTTCCATAAGTGATATCTGCTTGATAAGCTTTTCTTCTCGCATCTGTATTCGGTTGATGTAAATCGATACAATCGATGCTTAAACCGTGGAACTGATAAATTGGACCCATCCAAGCCGAGTCTCTTTTTGCCAAGTAATCATTCACAGTAACTACGTGAACACCACGACCAGGAAGTGCATTTAAGTAAATAGGTAGCGTTCCTACTAAAGTTTTACCTTCACCAGTTGCCATTTCGGCGATTCTACCACTGTGAAGTGCAACCCCACCGATAAATTGGGTGTCATAGTGAACCATGTCCCAAACTACTTCTTTACCAGCAGCATCCCATTTATTTTTCCAGAAAGCTTTGTCTCCTTTAATTTCTACAAAATCTTTAGCAGCAGCTAATTCTTGGTCATGCTCAGATGCTGTAACGGTAAGTCCACCATTTTGAGCCAATCTTCTTGCAGTTTCTTTGATAACCGCAAAAGCTTCTGGAAGAATATCGTTCAAAACTTTTTCTTCAATTTGATAAGAATCCTTTTTCAGCGTTTCAATTTGCCCAAAAAGTTTTTCTTTTTCGTCTACGTCAGAAGATTTTGCAATTTGCTCATGAACTTCTACTACCTGATTGGTAATGTGTTCTGTAGCTGCATCAATTTTATCTTTGAATTCTTGAGTTTTTGCTCTCAATTCATCATCCGAAAGCTCGGCAATTGCTGGCTCTACTTTCTTAATTTTGTCTACAACTTTTTTGATTTCTTTGAGGTCTTTAGCGTTTTTGTCGCCTAAGAATCCTTGAAGAACTTTATTTAAAAAACTCATAATAATTACTTTTGGCTAGTAGCAAAATGCTTCAGCCATATTAATGTTAAATTTATAAAAATTCAAAAAAAAGCCGATTGCCGATTGCCGACAGCCGACTGCATTTTTTAGTATTCGTCTTCGTTCCAGAGGAAGTCTTCGTCTGTAGGATAATCACTCCAGACTTCTTCTATGCTTTCATAGATTTCTCCTTCGTCTTCAATGGCTTGAAGATTTTCTACTACTTCCATTGGTGCACCTGTTCTAATAGCATAATCGATAAGCTCTGCTTTAGTCATCGGCCAAGGTGCGTCGCTTAAATATGAAGCTAATTCTAATGTCCAATACATAATATTTAAATTTTTTGCAAAAGTATAAAATTAGGTGAGATTTCAAAATTTTTCTATCTGATTTTCAACAGATTTATAAAATCTAAACTTAATTTTTAATAATGTTCTAATATAATTGTTTTATCTGTTTCTCAAAAACCATTCCACAAAAATTTTTATGCCATTTTGGTATTTTGTTTTGGGGGAATAGTTGATAAGGTTTTTCGCTTTTTGTATATCTGCGTTGGTTTTTTCTACATCTCCAGGCTGCATTGGCAGATTTTTTTTGATGGCAGGTTTTCCAAGTTCTTGTTCTATTCCTGTCACCATTTCGTTTAGATTTACCACTTCGCTTTCGCCTAAGTTGATGGTTTCGTATACGTTATGATGGTTTTCTACATATTTTACAGATTTTACCACGCCATCGATGATGTCTTCTATAAAAGTATAATCTCTAGCGGTAGAACCATCGCCATAGAAAGGAATTTCTTGGTTTTCAGAAATCAATTTTGTGAATTTATGAATGGCTAAATCTGGTCTTTGTCTTGGACCGAAAACCGTGAAAAATCTCAAGAAAATCATGTCTATTCCGTACAGATGATGATAAACATGACCTAGAATTTCTGTACATTTTTTAGTGGCAGCATAAGGCGAAATAGGTCTGTCTACATTATCGGTTTCAGAGAAAGGAATTTTCTCGTTATTGCCATACACGCTTGATGATGATGCAATTACGTTTTTCTTTACGCCGAATTCCT
This sequence comes from Cloacibacterium sp. DMC96, assembly GCF_056313765.1. Taxonomy (NCBI): domain Bacteria; kingdom Pseudomonadati; phylum Bacteroidota; class Flavobacteriia; order Flavobacteriales; family Weeksellaceae; genus Cloacibacterium; species Cloacibacterium sp. DMC96. The sequence goes on from NZ_JBQUZQ010000002.1 coordinate 568,432, forward strand.
TGCACAATTCCCAAAGATGCATGGTTCCTTTTATATTCACTTCTTCATAATCTATAGGCCTTTCTATAGAAGGACGAACTCCAGCCAAAGCTGCAAGATGAACTAAAACATCTATTTTGTGATTTTTAAAAATTTGAGCTAAAGATTCTTTGTCACGAATGTCGGTATAGTAAAGAATGTAATTTTCTGATTTAGTTTGATTTACAAGTTTTTTAATGTCATTTTCTTTATCGGAAAATTCAAAATCAGTAGATTGTTGAACAGATTCTAAAGTATTTTTGATTTTAACCTGATAATCATAGAAATCATCAAAATTGTCAACGTTAATGACAAAATGTCCATCTTTCAACAAATGTTCTACCAAATGTGAACCAATAAATCCAGAACCGCCTGTTACTAAATAATTCATTTGTGCGTTTTACAAAGAATAGCAAATTTAAGAATTTGGAAATGATTATGGTCAAATATAAAATAAATTTTCGTGCAGATTGAACAAATTAGGCTGATTCTTTATAAATATGCTCAATCAATAAAATCAGCGAAACATTTAATATCTTTTTCCTTATTTTTACTCAAAATTTTCGCAATGCAATTTAAAGGACAAATTCTCAAAATGTCTTCCGTTCTCGGAAATCCAATTCAGTATTACCTCAATCTTTCAGGAGATTTAATTTCTATGAATCAGCTATTTGGTAAAAATTTCAACATAAAACATATTGGTTATCAGTGTGTAGAATGTGGTAAAGATGAAAAAATCTATAGAATGGGATTTTGTAAAAAATGTTTTTTCGAAAGTCCTTATGCAAGTGATACGATTTTGAAGCCAGAACTTTCTACAGCGCATCTCGGCATTGAAGAGCGTGATTTAGAAATAGAAAAAGAAATACAATTGCAGCCTCACATTGTTTATTTGGCTTATACAGGTGATGTAAAAGTTGGGGTAACGCGTGAAAGTCAAATTCCGACTCGTTGGATTGATCAAGGTGCGACTTTTGCCTTGCCGATTGCAAAAACCGAAAACCGCTATGAAGCGGGAATGATAGAAGTAGAGCTCAAAAAACATATTGCAGATAAAACCAATTGGAGAAAAATGCTTCAAGACGACCGCGAAAGTGATGTAGATTTATTGGATTTTCGTAACCAGATTGCGGAACTTTTTCCTAAAGATTTTAAAAATTTTGCGATTGATGGTCAAGAAATGGTGCGTTTAGACTTTCCGTATGAAGCGCCTTCGAAAATTAATTCTTTCACGCTAGATTCTAAACCAGAGTTTGAAGGGGTGTTAAAAGGAATTAAAGGACAGTATTTGTATTTCAATGAAGGAGATTTTATCAATGTGAGAAGCCACGAAGGTTATGTGATTGAAATTGATATTCAATGATATAACTGAATTATAAAACTTAAAATAAAACAAGAAAATGCTGTAATCTTGTAACCCCAAAAGCTAATAACCAAATACTTTTGCTCTATGAAGAGAGCTTTAAGAATTCTATTTTCCGTTATTTTTGGGTTTGCTGTGCTTTTGGTTTCGGCAAATCTGTATTTCCATTATTGGTTGCAACATCATTTGCCGCAGTATATTGAAAAAAAATCTCCGTATTATATTCATTATCAGGATTTAAACATAGAATTTCTAAGCGGAAAAATTTCTGCTAGCAAAGTTAAAATTTCCCCAAAACATATAGATAATCGAAAATTTTTACAGCTCAATGGAACTGTAGATTCTCTTTTTATTTCAAATCTAGGAATTTATGATGCCATTCTAAATAAAAAAATCAATGCTAAATACATAAAGCTTTTTCGTCCAAATCTTCAGATTGTTCTGCCTGAAAATCAACAAGGTGATAAGAAAAATAAGCGACCATTAATTTCTAGAAATTTGATGATTGAAAATGGCAATATTGAGATTTTAAAATTTGATAAAAGTAAATTTTTGTCAATCAAAAATTTAAGTTTAAATATTGAAAATCTTAAACTTACAGAGAAAGAAGTGTCGCGTAAATTGCCCATTGTTTTTGACCAATATTCTATAAAAAGTAAAGCATTTCATTTTTATCCAGACGAAGTGTATCACATTTCTGCCACCGAAATTAATACAGAAAATGGACAAATGTCTGTGACAGATTTTTCAATGAAACCTTTGATGAATTTTTCTGAATTTTCGAGAAAGTTTCCAAGAAAATCACTTTTGGATATTTCTTCTCAAAAAATGAATTTCAAAGATATTGTGCTGAAGAAGAACAAGATTAGTTTGTCTGAAGTTCGGTTTTCTGAGCCTGATTTAACGGTGTATTCTTCTGGAAATCAAAATAAAAATAAAAATAAGCCTTTTACTTATATTGTTGAATTACAAAATGTTTTCTTTGAAAATGGAAAAGCAAATATTATCAAAAACGGACAAAATAAGTTTTCCGTAGACAATGTGAATGCACATTTTGAACAATTGGTTTTAGATGGAAAAAATCCCAAAAACGAATTGCCTTTTCGATATGATAATTACCAAATTTCAGGAAGAAATATTTTTTTAGATGCTGGAAAATTCTATCAGTTTTTCATTAAGAATGCTGATTTTCAGAAAAATTCTATGGATTTCCGAGGATTGCATTTACAGCCCAAGTTTACTAAAACCCAGTTTACTTCTAAAATTTCTACCGAAAAAGATTGGTATAATGTAAAAATTGCACAAACGAGAATTACTGATTTTCATTGGAAATTAAAAGATAGTCAACCGAAAATAAATGTTGGTAATGTATTGATTAACAATTTACAAGCTCAAATTTACAGAAGTAAAAGTCCTAAAGATGATTTGACTAGAAAAAAACTTTACAGTGAATTGCTCCGTTCCATAAAATTTCCTCTTTTGGTGAAAAATTTGAACATCAGAAATTCAAATTTAATTTATGAAGAAGATTTGCCAAATGGAAATAAACCTGGAAAATTGACGTTTAGTCAATTTAATTTAAATGCACAAAATCTTAATTCAAATAAAGGTTTCAAAAACACAGTTGTTCCGATTAAAATTCACACACAATTTATGAATGTTGCGCCTATGAAAGTAAACTGGAGTTTTGATACGGCAAATCTTCAGGATGACTTTTCGATTTCAGGGCAAATTAATGATTTACCAGCTGAAAGTATCAACGCTTTTGTTACGCCCTATTCTCATAAAAAAGTAGAGGGTAGTATTCACGAAGTACGGTTTAATTTTAAAGGAAACAGAAATGAAATTTCTGGAAATTACACGATGAAACATGAAAATGTGAAAGTGAAAGTTTTAGATGAAAAGACGAAAAAAGAGAAAAAAGTATTGAGTGCCGTTACAAATTTAATCGTCCGAACGAATTCTAAATCCGAAACTGAAAATGTAGTAGTTCACACAACTAGAAATCCTACGAAATCTTTTTTTAATTTACTTTGGAAAGGAGTAGAAGAAGGTCTAAAGAAAACTTTGGTGGGTAAAAATGTAGAAAAAACTGAGAAAACGGTAAAACAGGTAAAGCAAAAGTTGGGTTTGCAAGATTCTGTAAATCAAAAAGAAAAGCCTAAAAAAGAAAAAGGATTTTTTAAAAATTTATTCAAAAAATAAACCGCAGAAATTTCTGCGGTTTGATTGTATGGTACATTAGAAATTATTTTTTCAATTCTTTAATTCCCATTTCATAGAGTGCAAAACTCATCAAATCTGTGTTTTCTCCGATGACTTGGTCTGTACTTCTACCAGCTCCATGTCCTGCATTTACTTCGATTCTGATTAAAGCAGGGTTGTTACAACTTTGTTTTTCCTGTAATTCTGCCCCGAATTTGAAAGAGTGTGCCGGAACTACTCTGTCATCATGATCGCTCGTGATAATCATTGTAGAAGGATAACAAACGCCTTTTCTCACATTGTGAACTGGTGAATATGATTTTAAATATTCGAACATTTCTTTTGAATCTTCCGCAGTTCCGTAATCGAATGACCAACCAGCTCCTGCTGTAAATTTATTGTATCTGAGCATATCAAGAACGCCAACTCCAGGGAAAGCCACTTTCGCTAAATCAGGTCTCATTGTCATGGTTGCGCCAACTAATAAACCACCGTTTGAACGGCCAGAAAGTGCCATAAATTCTGGCGAAGTGTAACCGTTTTTCTGCAAATATTCACCTGCAGCTATAAAATCTTCGAAAACGTTTTTCTTTTGCATTTGTGTTCCTGCAACGTGCCATTTTTTGCCATATTCACCGCCTCCTCTGAGATTTGGAACGGCATAAATCCCGCCGTTTTCCATCCAGATTGCATTCACTACGGAGAAATTTGGGGTAACAGAAATATTGAAACCGCCGTAACCATATAAAATAGTAGGGTTTTTACCGTTTAGTTTAATTCCTTTTTTATAAGAAATCATCATCGGCACTTTTGTTCCATCTTTTGAAGTGAAAAATACTTGCTCAGAAACATAATCTTCAGAATTGAATTTTACGTTTGGTTTTTGGTAAATTTCAGAAGTTCCATTTTCTACATTGAATTTATATGTAGTTCCCGGCGTGATATAATTGCTGAAAGAGTAATACAATTCTTTTGCAGTTTCTTTGCCGCCAATATTAGAAGCGGTGCCAATTCCAGGAAGAGTGATTTCTCTGATTAATTTACCGTTGTAATCGAACTGTTTCATGTAAGAGACAGCGTCTTTCATGTATTTAGCGAAGATATAACCGCCACCAGTTGAAGCACTTAGAACGTTTTCGGTTTCTGGAATAACGTCTGTCCAAACAGAAGGATTTTTAATGTCAAATTTCTGCAATTTCATGTTTGGAGCATTTTTATCGGTCATAATGTAGATAAAATCTCCTTTGGTGTCTAAAACATCGGTATTGTAATCATATCCTTTTTGAATCGCAATCCAATCGGTATTGTTTTTAAGGTCTTTTACGTATAACTCATTTCCGTTGGTTGCAGTTGCAGCATTTAGAATCAAGAATCTTTCGTCATCTGAAACGCCAATGTTCATATATCTGCGTTTAAAATTTTCATCTCCGATGATATGTCTGTCTTCAGATTGCTTGGTTCCTAATTTATGGAAATAAACTTTGTGCATGTCTGTTTTCACAGAAAGTTCAGAGCCTTGTACTTTTCCGTAACTAGAGTAGAAAAAACCTTCGTCTCCCAACCAAGAAGCGCCAGAAAATTTAACATCGGTAATGGTTTCGTCTATTTTTTCTTTGGTAATTGCATTGATGATGACAATTTTTTGCCAATCACTTCCTCCTTCAGAAATATTGTAGGCAGCAAGCGTTCCTTTTTTGTTAAAAGACAAGCCAGACATAGAAGTAGTTCCTTTTTCTGAAAATTTATTCGGGTCAAGGAAAACTTCGGTGGTGCCATTTTTATCCGTTCTGTAGAGTACAGATTGTGCTTGTAAACCGTCATTTTTGTAGAAATATGTATAATCTCCTTCTTTAAATGGAGCAGAAATTTTCTCGTAGTTCCAAATGTTTTTTAACTGTGCACGAATTTCTTCACGAAACGGAATTTGATTAAGATAATTTTGTGTAAAAGCCACTTCACGCTGAACCCAATCTTTAGTATCTGCTGCACGATCGTCTTCTAACCAACGATAAGGATCTGCTACTTTAGTCCCAAAATATTCGTCCGTATGTTCTACTTTTTTGGTTTCAGGATAGTTCAATGAATTTTTCATAACTTGTGATGAGCACGAGGCGAGGAATAATCCCGCTAATGCCATAGTGAATGTATTGATTTTCATTTGTTGAGAATTTTCTCAAAAATAAATAAAAAAAACCGAAGAACTTCTTCGGTTGGTGTGGAATTATTTTTTTTCGACTTTAAAGTTTTTAAAACCTTTATCATTTTTTATGACTAAGTAGTAAATTCCTTTAGGATAAGAGGTTATGCTGATTTTATCTGTATTAGGAATACTTTGCAAAACTTTTCCAGATGAGTCCATTAAGGTTAAGTGATATTTTTCTAAGGTTTTGCTCTGTACATAAACATAATCACTACTTGGATTAGGATAAATATTTACCGAAAGTTCTGGTTTCATAATGTCATCTGTGGCTAATCCTGAAGATGTAGCTAACCAAATTACAGAATTAATTAAAAGAGGTCTATGATTTCCTGAAGCATCTGTGAAATAGCCATCATACAATGTGTCTCCAGTGTCTCCAGTTCCATCATCAGGAACGGAACTGTCTCCTAATGCGCAAACTTTCCCAGCTCCGTAAGTTGCAGTAGCAAACATTACATTGGTGGTTCCTGTGGTTGAAGCTCCTGTTTTAAAAACCAAACCTTGAACGGAAGGATTAGCGGTTTTATTAAGCGTCATACTTGCACCCGCAGAAAACTGCATAGCTCTAGGAGCTCCAGCGCTTCCATTTAAAATAGTATTAGAAGGAATATTCGCAAAATTAGTAGTAGTTTGTGAGAAACTAACTACATCAAAAGTAATTCCGAAAGGATTGGCAACTACAGAATTGGTAGAAACTAAATCGTTCCAAATAGCTGGAGAATCCCAACCGTCACCATTTCTATCGCTATTGTCATGGTCGGCAATCATATAAAGTCCGCCTCCGTTTTTTACGAAATTAATAATAGCGTCTTTTTCTGCCATCGTAAATTGGCTATTTGGTTCGGTAACGATAAATACTTTGTAATTAGATAAATCTTGGTCGTTATTTGGATTTCCATAAGAAATTACACCTCCTGTTCTTGGGAGTGTTTCTACGTAGTATCCTTGTTTTACTAAATCAATTGCCCATGCACTTATTCCGCCAGTCCAATAAGTTTCTGAGGTAGTAGCGGTAATTCCGCTTTGTGCGGGAGTAGGAATTCTTTGTGGATTAGATTCTCCACCAGATTTAGAATCTGCATCAATTACCCAATCTGCGTTTCCTGCCATTTCGGCTTTTGTGGCATCAAATAAAATTTTGGTTTGGGCATTGCTTGATAAAAATACAATTAAGGTGAAAACGGATAATATTTTTTTCATAAATAAAATTGCTATAAAAAAGGGTAGCGAAGTTACAGATTTTCAAGGCAATGACAAAGAATTTTTTTGATGAATAATAACATAAAAAAACCTCAGCGAAAAACTGAGGTTTCTAAATTTTTATAACGCTTAAATTATGCGTTTGGTTCTACAGATACAAAAGATCTGTTGTTTGCTTTCTTAGTAAAAACTACTTTACCGTCTACTAATGCATGCAAAGTGTGGTCTTTACCCATTCCCACGTTTTCACCTGGGTGGTGTTGAGTACCTCTTTGTCTTACAATAATATTACCAGCAATAGCGCTTTGTCCACCGAAAATCTTCACACCTAATCTTTTAGAGTGAGATTCTCTACCGTTTTTGGAACTACCAACTCCTTTCTTGTGTGCCATTTTATTTTAAGGTTTTTTGGTTTTTAAAATTAATCTTCAGTGTCTTTTTTTGCAGTTTTCTTAGCAGCTGGTTTCTTAGCTGGTTTTTCTTCTGCTACTACTTCTTCAGTTGTTTCTTTTTTGGTAGCTTTTTTAGCTTTTGGAGCATCTGCACCACCAATTGATACAATTTGAATTTGAGTTAATTGTTGTCTGTGACCATTTTTCACTTTGTAACCTTTTCTTCTTTTCTTTTTGAAAACGATTACTTTATCTGCTTGTACATGGTCTAGGATTTCTGCTTGAACAGAAACACCCTCTACAGCTGGGGCACCTACAGTGATTGCTCCGTCAATAGTAAGAAGAACTTTGTCAAAAGAAACTTTGTCTCCTTTTTCTCCTTTTAGACGGTTTACAAACAACTTTTGGTTTTGCTCAACTTTGTATTGAAGCCCTGCTATCTCTACGATTGCTAACATTGTTTATAATTTTTTTAGTTAATTCAGGGTGCAAAAGTAAGAAATATTTTTGAGTTATCCACAATAATGCTAAAATTTTTTATTTACACTGATAAATTGTAAATTTGAAATTACTTAATAAACTATATGAAACGAGACCTCTACATTGATTTTGCCAAAGGCTTGGCTACTCTTTCCATTATTTTTATTCATACTGCTTTTTGGAGTGGTCAACTTTATCTTCCTTCGGAAGTGAGAACGTTGAGTTTACTCATAGACGTTCCCGTATTTTTTGCTTTAAGTGGTTTAACTTCTGGGAATAATGTAGAGAAAACCTTGTACAGATTGCTGAAACTTCAGGTGACGTATATGATTTTCGTGACGTTTTTGTTTTTCCTTGATGGATTTATGAAACTCGGAATCTTCAATATTTTTGGATCAGAAGGAATGCAGTCCTATTATACGGTTTTCGGGACTAAATATGGTGTGCCAAATTTAGATTCAGCATTTAATTGGGATATGCTTGGCAATTGGTGGCTTCACAGTTATAGTAATTGTGATAGTTTTCCTGTAGTGATGGGAAGTTTTTGGTATCTTAAAGTCTATTACATCGTAACCGTTTTTGGAGTTTTAGCCTTGAAATTTTTCCCAAAACACATCAAATGGTTAATAGGAGTTTGTTTAGCGCTCACGATTTATTTCAATATTGATAATGATGTGATGAAAAACTTTGCACCGTATTATCCGAGCGGACAAGTTGGTTATGTTGCTTTTTATCTTGCCATTTTCTTAATTGCTACTCAATTGAAAGGAAAAAGAATTAAAAATGTTTTTGTTCCTGTTTTGTATGGATTGGTAGCTTTGAGTTTGGTTTTGGTTTTCTGGTATTTCGGGAGCGAAGTTTTCTATAAATTTAATAAGCAGAAATTCCCACCAAAAATTCCTTACATCATGTGGAGTTTACTTTCTTTGGTGACCATTTTTGTATTGTATAACCGATTGAAAATCACCAAAGACAATTTCATTAACTATATTGGTAAAAACGCCATTTTCTATTATTTTGCGCAAGGAATGAGTTCTTCAGTAGTGTATTTTTTAATTCCGCCTCTTAAAGACAGCGTAAATATTTGGGTTTTGATGGTGATTGTATATGTTTTGAATGTGATTTTAGCCATCCTTTTCGCAGAAGTTTTGAAGAAAGTAGACGATTACGGCTGGAAAATTTTAGAATTTCTAAGAAAGAAAACTGCCGAGAATTAATGTAAATTTGCAAAAAATTAGAAATAAAATGTTCAAATTAAAATTACCTACAGATCCACGTTGGGCAAATATAGCAGAAGGAAATTTAGAAGAAATCCTTACAGATCACGCTTGGTGCGAACAAAAAGCTGCCACTAATGCGATTGGTTTAATCACCATGATTCCTGAACATACAGAAATTGTGACCGAACTTTTGGCAATTGCACAAGAAGAAATGGACCATTTCAATCAAGTTCACGAAATCATTAAAAAAAGAGGTTATATTTTAGGAAGAACCAGAAAAGACGATTATGTAAATCAACTTTTTAAATTTATTATTCAAGGAAGTAGAGAAGATTTAATTATAGACAAAATGCTTTTTGCAGCGATGATTGAAGCGAGAAGTTGTGAACGTTTTAAAGTTTTGACAGAAAACATAAAAGACGAAGAACTGAAAGAATTCTACAAAGAGCTCATGATTTCTGAAGCCAATCATTACACTACTTTCATCGGTTTTGCAAGACAATTAGGCGACTCAGAAAAAGTAAACAAACGCTGGGAAGAATGGTTAGAATATGAAGGAGAAATCATAAAATCTTACGGAAATAAAGAAACCATTCATGGTTAAAAATAAAAAAGCTCATCAAAAATTGATGAGCTTTTTTGGTAAAATTAAAGGGGATTAATCTTTGTTGCCACTTCTTGATACAATCGCGATAATTGCAATAAGAACTACTGCTCCTATAACCCAATAAAGTGGATTAGTGTACCATTCTTCTGTGGTGGTAGTGGTAGAAGTGGTTACTTCTACTGCTTTTTCCTGTGCAAATGCTAAAAAGCTTACCAATAATGCAAATAAACTTGCACTCATTTTCTGTAAATTTTTCATAGGTTTTGTGATTTAATAGTTGTTAATATTTTGGTGTGGTAAAAGTAGAATGAAACATTAAAATTTAGTTTACATTTTTTATCAGAAAGTTTATGAAATTATTATCTTTACTGCGATATTTTTAAGAAAGTGAGAATTAAAAAGCCAAAACCCGAAGACTACTTAAATCTTTTCGTGAAATCTTTCTTGAAAGGACTGATTATCATTGGTCCTATTGCGGCGACTTTGTATCTCATTTTTTTGGTTTTTGACACTATTGATAACATCATTCCGTTTGAAAAATTCTTTCCTTTCCTCAATAGAACTGGCGTTGGTTTTTTGTCTTTGATTCTATTTATTTCTGGAGTAGGTTATTTCTTTAACAAATTTGTTTTTGGGAAAGTCGTTTTCGAGAGTTTAGACCATTTTTTAGAAAAAACACCAGGAGTAAAACATATTTACACACCTACTAAAGATGTAATGTCTTCATTTGTAGGAGATAAGAAAAAATTTAACACGCCAGTTTGGGTAAAAACCAATGAAAATCCAGAAATCTGGAGAATAGGATTTTTGACTCAAAAAGAAATGGGAGAAGTTGAAAAACATAATTTCGTGGCGGTGTATTTGCCTCATTCTTACGCTATTTCTGGTTGGGTAATTGTCACCGAAGAAAAAAACATAAAACCTGTAGTGGGAATGAACGCTGCCGAAGCGATGAAATTTGCCGTTTCTGGTGGAGTAGCAGGTTTCCACAGTGATAAAAACGTCTTCAAGGCACCGGAATGAGATTTAGGTAAAGACAAAGGTTTAGAAATTTAAAATTTTGTCAAAAAATGGTAGTGTAATTCACTCAACCTTAACCTTAATCTTAATCTAAAATGAAACTTCCTTACGCAGAACCCTTCCGCATAAAAATGGTGGAAGAAATTTCGCAGTCTACACGCGAACAAAGAGAAATTTGGCTTCAAGAAGCGCACTATAACTTATTTAATTTAAAATCTTCTCAGGTTTTTATCGATTTGCTTACCGATTCAGGAACGGGAGCAATGAGTGATAAACAATGGGGAGAACTCATGACTGGAGATGAATCTTATGCAGGTTCTCGCTCTTTCGAAAAACTCCAAAAACAAGTCGAAAAATTAACGGGATTTCAGTTTCTTTTACCCGTTCATCAAGGTAGAGCTGCAGAAAATGTACTTTTTTCTACGATGATTAAAGAAAATGACATCATTCCTGGGAATTCTCATTTTGACACGACTAAAGGTCATATAGAATTCAGAAAAGCTCATGCAGTAGATTGTACGATTGATGAGGCTTTTGATATAGAAAATCTTCATCCTTTCAAAGGGAATTTAGATATTCAAAAATTAGAAAAAGTTTATCAGTCTTATCCAAAAGAACAAATTCCGTTTTGTTTGATTACCATTACTTGTAATACTTCTGGCGGGCAACCTGTTTCTTTGGAAAATATAAAAGCGGTTAAAAATCTCTCGGATCAATACGGAATTCCGGTGATTTTTGATGCTGCGAGATTTGCCGAAAATGCTTATTTCATCAAACAAAGAGAAGAAAATTACAAAAATTGGAGCATCAAAGAAATCTGTAAAGAAATGTTTTCTTACGGAATTGGGATGACCATGAGTTCTAAAAAAGATGGTTTGGTAAATATTGGTGGTTTTATCGCTTTAAATGACGAGGAAATTTTCAGAAAAGCGTCTAATTTCACTATTATTTATGAGGGTTTTATCACTTACGGAGGAATGGCGGGGAGAGATATGGCTGCACTTGCGCAAGGTTTAGACGAAGCAACCGAATTTCCTTACTTAGAAAGCAGAATTTCTCAAGTAGAACTTTTGGGAAATCTCTTGATAGAATACGGAATTCCTGTTCAGAAACCAATTGGCGGTCACGCTGTTTTCTTAGACGCGCTTAAGTTTCTACCAAATATAAAAAGAGAAGAATTTCCTGCGCAAACATTAGCTTTAGAAATCTATAAAGAAGCGGGAATTAGAGGGGTGGAAATAGGAACTATTTTGGCAGATAGAGATCCAGAAACCAGAGAAAATCGTTATCCGAAGCTGGAATTGGTAAGATTGGCATTGCCAAGAAGAACCTATACGGATAATCATATTCGCTATATTGCAGCAGCGCTTAAAAATGTTTTTGACCGAAGAGATGAAATTACGAAAGGGTATAAAATTACTTGGGAATCAGAGATTTTAAGACATTTTACAGTAAAATTAGAACAAGCATAAAAAATGCCGAGAATTTTCTCGGCATTTTATTTTTTATAAAGTTTTTTAGTTGTCGATATCAAAAGACACTCCAATATTTACTGCAAATTGATTATTTAAATCGTCAAAAGCAATTTCAGATTTTTTGTATTTCGCGATTGGGAATTGCATTTCTGTATAGAGTCCAAAGCCTTTATCGAAGAAATATCTTGCTCCAAGATGTCCACCGAAATTTTTAAGTCCAAGGTTTAAACCAGGATATACATCTACATTTGAAGGAAGTTTCAAAACGCTTCCAAGGTTGGCATTTAATCTTACTTTTAAGTCAAATCTATCTCCGAATTTTGGAATTTCTCCACCGATTTCTTTTACGCCAAGAAGATATCCAGCTTGTGCACCAATTGAGAAACTCTCGCCTAAACCATAATCTACAGAAGAAACAATACCTGTTCCTCCATCTTGTAAATTAGCACCTAAATTTACTTTTACATCACCTGCTCCTTTATAAGCAACAGTTTGAGCGCTTGCAAAACCTACGGCAAATATCATTGCGCTTGCAAAAATTTTTTTCATAATTTATATTTTTATAACGTTATAAAACGGGCGCAAAGATAAAATTTATTTTAATTTGAAATCTACAGCCCTGAAAACATCTGCCGTATCTGTAACAAAATAAATGCCATTTTCTTTCTCTACCAACTTCGGTTTGAACCCGAAAATTGCGGTAGATTGAGCTATTACATTGACTTTAAATTTTTTATCGGTTTTATTTTCTGGAGTAATTTCTTGTAAAATATTATTGAGCACTACAGATTTTGGTGCAATAGAATCATGACTTAGTTCAAATTCTACCCAATATCCTTTTTGGTCAGCATTAGAATAAGAAGAATAAGTGGCGTTTTTTACCTTTGGCAAAACGTTTGATTGACAAGAAATTGCGAGGCTTGCCATAAAGATTGCTCCAAAAAATGATTTTATTATACTAATTTTCATAAATTTATCGTTAAGTTTATTACAAATCTATTCAAAAAAATGAAACTTAAATATCTATTTAACGCACTATTTTTAACATTAGTATTTGTCTCTTGTTCTAGAGATGACAATAATGATACTGGTTCTACCACGAAGCCTGATGAAATCAATAATTTTGTTTGGAAGGCGATGAACTCTTGGTATTATTGGCAACCGAATGTACCTAATTTGGCAGATTCTTTTGATGATAATCCAACCACGTACGCTAATTTTTTAAATGGAAAAACTCCAGACAAGCTTTTCTATTCTTTGCTTTATCAAAGAGGTACCATTGATAGATTTTCATGGATTGAAAACAATAATGAAGTAGTATATTCTTCTAAAATTGCCGAAGTTGAAAAAAGTGGAGGTTTTGATATAGGAATTTATCCGAAAGACAATACCAATACTACCGCAGTTGCTCTTGTAAATTATGTGGTTCCTAATTCTCCTGCAGCTTTAGCAGGTTTAAAACGTGGTGATGTAATTACCAAAGTAAATGGTTCTCCTTTGACGCTTAATAATTCTGACTTATTGTATAACAATCAAGTAACTGTTACTCTGGCTGCAACGGTACAATTAACGAGTGCAGGACTTATTACCACAGATAAAACTTCTTCTATTTCGATTACTCAAGCAGATATTGACGAAAATCCAATCGCTTATTATGAGAAAAAAGTGTACGGAACTAAAAATATTGGATATTTGGTATTCAATGCTTTCAAAGCAGATTATAATGATGAATTGAATGCTGCTTTTGCTCAAATGAAAGCAGATGGAATTAATGAATTGGTTTTAGATTTAAGATATAATGGAGGTGGTTCTCTGGAAACGGCAGTTGCTTTAGCAGGAATGATTAACGGCAATTATAGCGGAAGTCCGTATGTTTTTTTAGATTTTAATAATAAACATAATAGCGAAGACGGCTTTGATTACTTGAGCAATCAAATGAATACTTACAGTTTAGTGAATAACAGACCCGAAAAATCTGGTACACAAACCATTAATAGTCTTAATCTGACTAAAGTTTATGTTTTGGTAAATTTCCAAACTGCTTCGGCAAGTGAACTTACGGTTCAGTGTCTTAAAAAATATGTAAATGTGGTAACGATTGGTTATGATACGGTAGGGAAATTTGTAGGTTCTATCACTTTATATGATTCTCCTGCTCAAGATTACACTTCTTATACCAATAGAAATACGAAGCACAACTGGCAACTACAACCGATTACTTTTTCTTATTACAACAAAGACAAAGATGTGAATCCAGAATTTATCGCTCCGAATTATGAAGTAAATCCTTATTCTATTTTCAATAATTTAACTGCTTTTGGCGATGTAAGAGACCCGTTTTTGAAAAAGGCTTTAGAGCTTATTACAGGTCAGACTTTCAGAATGGGTAATACCACTAACAGCAGTTTTGAAAATAAAAATCTGCAAAAATTCAATCCTACTAATGCTGCAAAAGGACTCTATATTCAAGATTTTCAGAATTTTAGATAGAATTTCAAGTAAAAAAATAATTTGATTATACAGAATCGCTAAAATTTTTAGCGATTTTTTTTGTGAAAAGTTTGTGTGTTTGAAAAATTATTCTACATTTGTAGAGTAAATTTTATTTTTGTAGAAATGAATAAGCTAACCGAAGCCGAAAAAGAATTAATGGAAATACTTTGGGACAAAGAAAAAGCTTTTATGAAAGATATTATAGAAGCTTTCCCAGAACCAAAACCTGCGACAACTACTATTGCAACATTGCTCAAAAGGATGCAAAATAAAAATTTGATAGATTATAAAACTTTTGGCAACTCTAGAGAATATTTTCCTTTGGTAGAAAAAGGAAATTATTTTGCCAAAGAAATGCAAGGTATGATTGGTAAATTTTTCAATAATTCTGTAACGCAATTCGCGTCATTCTTTACAGCTAATTCTAAATTAAGCGAAAAAGAACTGATTGAAATAAAGAAAATTATAGAAGCAGAAATTCAGAAAAAGAAAGACTAATGGAAACGTATATTTATAAAATGATTGCACTTTCTGCAATTTTCATTTTACTTTATTTTGTTTTTTTAGAAAAAGAAAAAAATCATGATTTCAAAAGATTTTATCTTTTAATTAGCGCTTTATTTTCTGTGTTAGTACCTTTATTATCAATTCCTTACGGAAGTATTGAAGTGGTAGAAAGGATTAATCAAAATAATTCTGAACTCATGATTTTACCAGAAACTAAATTGGTAGAATCATCCATTTTTACTACAGAAAATATGCTTTGGGCAATTTACATTGTAGGATTTTCACTTCTGTTTCTAAAATTTTCTTGGGGAATTTTTAAACTTATAAAAGAAATTAAATTTTCAGAAAAAATAAAACAAGACCATTATCAATTCATTTTAAAGCAAAATAAATTTACACCTTACAGTTTTTGGAACGCTATTTTTCTTAATAAAAGTGATTTTTTAGAAGGGAAAATAGATTATAAAATTATTCTTCACGAGAAAGCTCATGTGAATCAAAAACACAGCATTGATGTGATTTTTACAGAAATTATGCTTTGCGTATTTTGGTTCAATCCTACATTCTATTTTTATAGAAAAGCAATTGTTACCAATCATGAATTTCTTGCAGATGAAGCGGTTTTAAGCCAAAATAAAGATATAATTAGTTACCAAAAGCTCATACTGAACGAACTTATTTCGGAGAAAATATTATTTACACATCCATTTAATTTACACAACACTAAAAAAAGAATCGTTATGATGACCAATAAGTTAACTAAAATAGCCAAACTGAAGTCTTACTTGACTTTACCAATATCTGCATTATTATTTTTTGCTTTTGTTGAAAAAGTGCCTGCAAAAATTGAAAATACAGTAAACAAGTCTCTTCAAAAAATTGTTAAAAAAGGAGAGGCGCAATTTTCAGAAACTCAAGTTTCAAATGTTGAAAAAAGCGCATTTAAAAATGAAATAATCTCAATTAAAAAAGATACCATTAAACCTAAAAAGCAAAAGGTAGAAAAAGTTAAGGAAGAAAATACAGAAATGATTCCACCTCCACCTCCTGTAAAAGAAATTTCTTCTCAAACAGAACCAGAATTTCCTGGAGGACTTGCAGCATTAAGAAATAAATTAGCTGAAAATTTTGATGTGAGTAAAATGAAAAATTCTAAAGGAACATTAAAAGGTGTCCTTATAATAATTGTTTCTGAAGATGGGAAAAGTTATAATGCTAAT
Organism: Cloacibacterium sp. DMC96; assembly: GCF_056313765.1. Taxonomy (NCBI): domain Bacteria; kingdom Pseudomonadati; phylum Bacteroidota; class Flavobacteriia; order Flavobacteriales; family Weeksellaceae; genus Cloacibacterium; species Cloacibacterium sp. DMC96. Next base: position 584,832 of record NZ_JBQUZQ010000002.1, read on the forward strand.
TATCAATTTGATGATGAAAATTTCAAAACAGCAGCCAAAGATGCTCTAGAAAAAACCTTAAAAGGAGTCGAGTGGAAGCCAGGTACGCTAAATGGAAAGCCAGTCGCATCTCAATTTAAAATGCCAATAACCATGAATTTTAATTAAATCATTAAAGAGCAGAAATTTCTGCTCTTTTTTTTGTCTTTATTCTTTTATCTTTGTTCTTTATTCTAAAATATGAATTTCAAACTCCATTCAGAATTTGCGCCAACTGGTGATCAACCTACAGCTATAGAAAAACTCTCCGAAGGTTTACAAAACGGAGAGAAATATCAGACTTTGCTAGGTGTTACTGGTTCTGGTAAGACTTTTACCATTGCAAATGTGGTAGAAAAAGTTCAAAAACCGACTTTAGTTTTAGCGCATAATAAAACTTTGGCGGCTCAACTTTTTATGGAATTCAAGGAGTTTTTCCCAGATAATGCGGTAGAATATTTCGTTTCTTATTACGATTATTATCAGCCAGAAGCTTACATTGCTTCGTCTGGAACGTATATTGAAAAAGACTTGTCTATCAATGAAGAAGTAGAAAAACTGAGACTTTCCGCTACTGCAAGTTTACTTTCCGGAAGAAGAGACGTTTTAATTGTGGCTTCAGTTTCATGTATTTACGGTATCGGAAATCCTACAGAGTTTAATAAATCTTTGATTGAGCTAGAAGTTAATTCTAAAATTTCTAGAACGGCTTTTCTTCATAAGTTGGTAAATGCATTGTATTCTAGGAGTGTAAACGAATTTGCGAGAGGTACATTTCGAGTAAAAGGAGATGTAATAGATGTTTATCCAGCTTATGCTGATAACGGAATTAGAGTGCAATTTTTCGGAGATGAAATCGAAAAAATTCAAAGTTTTGATGTCATTTCAGGAAACGTAACTTCTAGTTTTGACCGAATTAATATTTATCCTGCCAATTTATTTGTGACCTCTAAAGAAACTTTAAACGGAGCGATTAGAGAAATTCAAGATGATTTGGTAAAACAAGTTGACTTTTTTAATTCTATTGAAAAACCAATTGAAGCCAAGCGTTTACAAGAACGTACCGAATTGGATTTGGAAATGATAAAAGAACTCGGTTATTGCTCTGGAATTGAGAATTATTCTCGTTATATGGACGGAAGAATGCCTGGTTCTAGACCTTTCTGTTTACTCGATTATTTTCCGAAAGATTATTTGATGGTGATTGATGAATCTCACGTAACCATTCCGCAAGTTCATGCAATGTATGGTGGCGATAGAAGTAGAAAAGAAGCTTTGGTAGAATACGGATTCAGACTTCCTGCTGCGATGGATAACAGACCTCTGAAGTTTCCAGAATTTGAGGAAATGCAGAATCAAGTGATTTATGTTTCGGCAACTCCTGCTGATTATGAATTGGAAAAATCTGGCGGAATTTACACCGAACAAATTATCAGACCGACTGGACTTCTTGACCCAATTATCGAAGTGAGACCTACCATGAATCAAATCGATGATTTAATCGAAGAAATTCAAAAAAGAGTAGAAGAAGACGAACGTGTTTTGGTGACGACTTTAACAAAGAAAATGGCAGAAGAATTGACCAAATATTTTACCAGATTTGGTATTAGAACAAGATATATTCACTCAGATGTAGAAACTTTGGAGCGTATCCAAATTATGCAAGATTTAAGAACAGGATTATTTGATGTTTTGGTGGGTGTAAATTTGTTGAGAGAAGGTTTAGATTTACCAGAAGTTTCGCTGGTAGCAATTCTCGATGCAGATAAAGAAGGAATGTTGCGTTCTCGTCGTTCTTTGGTTCAAACCATTGGTAGAGCTGCGAGAAACGTGAACGGAAAAGCAATTATGTACGCCGATAAAATCACCAATTCTATGCAAAAAGCGATTGATGAAACCAATTATCGTCGCGTAAAACAAACGCAGTACAATTTAGAACACAATAAGGTTCCGACTCCGCTCAATAAGAAAATTTCTGAAAATTTAGTGGGAAGAAGCAAAGATTTCCCAGATTCTCAATACACGCAGAAAGAAATTATTCGTCAAGTTGCAGAAGAACGCGAAACTTACGGAAGCGTAGATGTAGAAAAACTCATCGCCGAAAAACAAAAAGCGATGGAAGCCGCTGCGAAAAATCTAGATTTTATTACTGCAGCTAAATTGCGAGATGAGATTGCTGCGTTGAAAGGGTGAAAAATTTAAAAAAGACATTGCGTTCCTACGGAACGCTTTTTTAATGTCTGAATTTTGCTACACATATTACATTCCTAAGGAATGTTAAAAAAATATAAAGTAACAATTTCAAGAGGTTCCGTAGGAACCAAATGTGTGTAAGAATATATAGCGCAAATTTGGGGCGTTCCGTAGGAACGCAATGTCTTTTAATTCTACTTTTATGGAAATCAATCATAAAACTCAAACAAATATCTTTCATCATATTCTATCTCAAAAACTTTTAGAAATTTCAAATATTCTGTCCTAAAATTTTCTTTTTTATGATGCTCTTTTTGATTTTCAATGTAATGAACTACTGTGTCTTTTTGACTTTTAGCATAAGAAAAGCAGCCATAACCTTCTTGCCAATGAAATCTTCCTAAAACGAATCTTTTTTCATTAATGAAACTTGTAGAAGAAGTTTTAATTTCTTTTACAAATTGAGAAACAGAAATATCTAATTTTTTGAAACTAACAAAAAAATGTATGTGATCTGGATTTGCGTAGATTGATAGAAGTTTCTGTCCTTTATTATGAATAATTCCTGTGATGTATTTTTGTAATTCTTCTCTGAAACTTTCTTTGATAAGGTTTTCCCTTCCTTTTACTACAAATATAAATTGTAGATAAATTTGTGAGTAAGTGTTTGGCATATTAGTTTTTTTTGACATTGCGTTCCTACGGAACGCTTTTCTTGGTTTAGTTTTTTTACACACATTTTGTTCCTACGGAACCTTTGATTTATAATTGCTTTATTATAAAAGACGTAATTCCCCAAAAACCTGTTAACATTATTAATATACTGATTATTCTTAAAGTTAAAACTGTTGTATATTTTGCTAAAAATTTTCTTAAAAAATTGTTTGCTTCTTTTTTTTCAATTTCTAAAATTTCTGGACTATATTTATAGAAATAGAGCCCAATAATCAGCATTAAAAAACTTATAAATAAAATTTTCATATCCTAAAACTTATAAACCCTTTTCTTTGGTTTTTCATAATTCACTTCGCCGCGAATTGGAGTGAGTAAATCCATTAAACCATTGATTTTTATTTCATAAATCGTAGAAAGTTGCATGCCGAGTTTTCCTTTTGGCATTCCTTGTCGGTGAAACCATTCTAAATAATTGATAGGTAAATCTGCTAAAACAATTCCAGCATGTTTTCCGAAAGGCATTTTTACCTCGCAGATTTCTTCTAGTATTTCGGGGTTAATTCCTTGCATTTTTTTAAATATCAATGTCAATTTTTGGTTGAAGTGGAGTTTCGCTTTCGGGAAGAACAATGTCATTCGGAGAATCTTCTGTTTCTTCAGAAAATTCGTCTCCATAAATTTGCATCAGCAAAATAGTGATAGAAACTAAAATCGGCCCAAATATTAAACCAAAAAAGCCGAAAATCTTTAGTCCTAAAATAATTCCAAAAACGGTATTTAATGGATGGATATTTTCTAATTTTTTCAAAAAAGTAAATCTGAAAACATTATCTACCAATCCCACTACTAAAAATCCGTAAGCTAGAATGCCGAGTCCACCAAAAGTGTCACCACTTGCGAGCATAAATAAACCAACAGGTACATAAATAATAGCAGCTCCCACAATCGGAATCATACTGCCAATAAAAGTAAGGATAAACAATAATAAAGGACTTGGAGCACCAAAAATAAAATAACTAATTAAGGAAACTAATGCCTGAACAAGTGCTACAACTGGAATTCCTACCGCATTGGCAATCACCATTCTTGTGAATTTTTCGCCAATTTTTTGGTCATTCGCTTTCTTTAGAGGAGAAATTGAAGTAAGAATTCTTTCGAATAATCTTCCTTTAGTAAGCATAAAGTACAAGATGAAAAACATTCCCACAATTATACTAATCATATTAACTGTTGTATTCAGAATAGCAGTGGAAGCTTGCGTAGCAAATCCTGTGATTTTTTCTAGATTTCCGCCACTTAATATTTCAAACCCTGTTTTGGCACGAATATAAGTTTCTATTTTTTCAAAAAATTGAGTAATACTATCTGTATAAGCTTTTGCATCACTTATTTTATTGACTAAAACTTCAATGGTGAAATACGTGGGAATCACAATGATGACCAGACAAATTAAGATAATGACCAATGCAGCAATCCAAGGTTTCCAGCCCTTTTCTTCGACGAGTTTAAAATTCCAACTTCTAGAAATAATATATAACGTGATGGCTCCCAATAAGGAAGGCAAAAAATCACTAAGATTGTATAATATTATCGCTGAAAGAATGATAATAACCGCCAACATGAAAACTTGACGGATTTTGTTATTGCTGATTTGGTCTGGGTGCATTTGTTTTGTTTTAATGCGAATTTAATAAAAAAAGCAACAGTAAAATCTGTTGCTTTCTGTAAATTGTTTATAAAATTTTAAGATTTTACTTCGTAAGGTGCTCCGCAAATCGCCGAATAGATAGAATATCTTGCGGTAAAGAAAAATGGAAAGGTAAATAGAACTCCAACTAAGCAAAATAAAAATCCTGCACAAGCAATAATTCCTGCTAAAAGCCACAATACTAATACGGTGATAAAATTAGCATGAACGAGAGAAAATGATTTTCTAATACCTTCTATTGCTGAGGTATTTTCAAAAAATACAATCGGTAATCCTATAAAAAAAGCAAAAGAAAGATACATGCCAATCAGCATATTGATTTCTAAGCCAGCTTGAATAAGCGCTGTAGTAATGAATCCGTAAATAATGATTTGTGCGGTATTTTGTCTGAAACCAATGAATAAATCACCGAATTCTACCTCTTTTTTGGCATTGAACTGATAAGAAATGTAAATAATTCCTACCACTAATGGGGCTAATAACGCCGAAGTAATACTTTTAGAAATCACTTCAGAAATCATTACGGCAGTAGTTCTGGCCGCTTCTAAACTGTTTTGTAATTCTGTAATAGCATTAAGGTCATACTTTTTGTCTTCTACAAAATCATTCATGACTCTCATCACTTCATTTTGATAATCTCCACCGCCTGGAATCAAGAAAGACAACAGACCATTAAAAATAAAATACGCTAGAAGGTAAATGACTACAAAGACTAATGCATATAAAAAAGTTCCCGTAAAATTTTCGAATGCATGAGAAAGAATACTTCCTATTTCCTTTTTGGGGGTAATAGGTTGGTTTACTTCGGTAAAATTTTCCATAATTTTTTCAATTGAGTTCTACCAAAATTAGTTATTTTTCTCAAAGTTTTGTTACATTTTATACAAATTTAATGCTGAAGAATCTTTTGAATAAAGTATAAATAATAGCATTCCAAAAAGGATAAGTGAATAAAAATCCTACAAAAAATAAGATAAATCCGCTATAACTAAATAAAAATGCGATGATAGCACATGGTAAAACAATTTTCCAATTTGCCCAAGCTACTTTTGCGCTGATATTGATGGATTCTAGCATTTTCATAGGAGTAAAATACAATAACGGACCTACAAAAACAGTAAGAAACACCCATAAAAATGAAGCTGGGAAAAAATATTTTTTTAGAAAATAATTAAAAGTTCCCCAAAAAAGAAAATATCCCAATAGCTTAAAAAAAGTTGAACCTTTAAAACCATCAAAAATTTCATTTGTTGATATATACTTTTTTTCATCAAACAATGTATAAACCCTAAAAAAACCAATGTTTAATGGGTAGATTAATGACATTGAAGCAATCAATGATATTTCATAAATTTTGTAATTATTACTAGAAATTAAAATTTCAAATTTCTTAATGAACATTTCAAAATCTTTAAACGCCAGAGCTATTATATTATTTAATTCTTCATTAATTCCAAAGTATTTTAGAAGAAAAGAATTCAAAATATAAGCAATAGATAAATATAAAACACTGAAGATCAATTGAAATTTAAGCGTAGCTTTCCAATATTTAAAAGACTGATTAATCACCTCGTCTAAAGTAATTTTTGCCTTTGGTAAATTTTCTTGACTCATGCTGCAAAAGTAATGTTTTTAATGCTAATTTACTAAACCGTAAGATAGTGATTTGTTTTATAAATCACAGTAGGATTTTGCGATGTGAAACTCTCATCTAAATTTGTAAATTTGCGCGATGTTAAAAATCAACGAACAGAAATTTTTAGAAATGGACGAGCTTTCTCTGCAGAAAGTTCCTTTCTTTTTTGTGATTGATTTTTTAATGGAAAATGTGCTTATTTTTAGTCAAGAAGATTTAGAAGCGCAAAAAATATTGGTTGATTTTCCAAATTTTAAAAATATTCAACCATTTACGTTTGAAACGAAAGAAGTAACTTGGAAATCTTTCCCTCAATCCAAAGAAGATTACCAAAAAGGCTTCGAAATCGTGCAAAATCATTTGAAATTGGGAGATTCTTATTTAATCAATTACACTTGCGAAACGCCCATAGAAACTAATCTTTCTTTAGAAGAAATTTTCTACAGATCTGAAGCAAAATATAAAGTTTTACTCCCAGATAATTTTACTTTTTTTTCGCCAGAAACTTTTGTGGAAATTAAAAATCAAGAGATTTTTACGCATCCTATGAAAGGAACTATTGAAGCATCTGTTCCAAATGCTGTAGATGAACTAAAAAATTCGGTGAAAGAAAAAGCAGAGCATTACACCGTGGTAGACTTGCTCAGAAACGACTTGAGTATGGTTGCAGATTGGGTTCAATTAGATGAATTCCAGAGAATAGATTTCTTAAAAACCAGAAACAAGAATCTTTATGCGATGAGTTCTGAAATTTCGGGAAAAGTAAAACCAGAGTTTCAAAATAAAATAGGAAGATTAATGAAAACCCTACTTCCTGCAGGAAGTATTTTGGGCGCACCAAAACCCAAAACCTTAGAAATTATCTTAGAATCCGAAACTTATGAAAGAGGCTTTTATACAGGAGTTTGCGGTTGTTTTGATGGAGAAAATTTAGATTCTTGTGTGATGATTCGGTTTATTCAACAAAACGGTGAAAATTTAACATTCAGAAGTGGCGGTGGAATTACACATTTGAGTAAATTAGCAGATGAATACCAAGAAATGAAAAACAAAATTTATGTCCCGATTCATTGAAAGCATTAAAATAGAAGACCAAAAAGCCTTTTTGCTAGACTTACATCAAAAACGAGTGAACCAAACTTTTGCACATTTTGGCAAAGAAGGTTCTATAGATTTGGCTAAAATTTTTAAAAATTTAGAACATGATGAAGATGGTTTGTACAAACTGCGCATCGTGTATGATTTAGATAAAAAATTCACTACACAACTCATTCCTTATGCGATTCCCGAAATAGAAAATTTTCAGTTGGTGGAAAATAATTCTTACGATTATTCTTTCAAGTTTGAGGATAGAAAGGAGTTTGAACGCATGAAAGCCAAAGCTAAAACAGAAGAAATCATTGTGGTGAAAAACAATCACATTACGGATACTTCTTATACCAATATTCTTTTCTTGAAAGGCAAAGAATGGTTTACGCCGACGACTTATCTGTTAAATGGTGTGATGCGCCAGCATTTGCTTCACGAAAAGAAAATAAAAGAAACCGAAATTACGCTTCAAAACATTAAGGAGTTTTCTCATTTTCAGTTGATTAACGCCATGAATGATTTTGATGATATGTTTATTTATCCCATCGAGAGAATTGTAAATTTACCAGAAAGTTCTGATTATCTTGATGTTTAAACTTCGAAAGACCTTACTTCAAAAACTTAAAATATTCTTTCAAAACTTCTGCATTTTGAATGTCAGCTGTGTTGATTTCTAAAATTTTTGGTTTAGCTTCTGGCTTGAAGAAATTATCTAAAACTCTTAACAGAGTATCTTCGTCTTCCACTTTAAAATATCCAAAACCGAAATGTTTGGCTAGATTTTCGCAGTTTTTCTGATGTTTGGTCGCTATAAATTCGTCTATTGCATTAGAAGTTGTAGGTCCGGGAATAATTCTAAAAATATTTCCTTCACCGTTATTCATCACGATAATTCTAGTGTACGGCGGAATGTAATTGTTCCAAAGTCCATTAATATCATAGAAAAATCCAAGTTCGCCAGAAATCAAAATTGTAGGATTTTTGTTCATCATCGCAAAACCCATCGCAGTAGAAGTAGAGCCGTCTATTCCACTGGTTCCACGGTTGCAATAAATGTTGTGATTTTGTGAATATGGGAACAATTCTGCATAGCGAATCGCTGAAGAATTAGAAATATGAATGTTATAGTTATTTGGAATTTTTTGTTCTAAAATCTGGAAAATTTTAAAGTCTGAAAAATCTATTGTTTTGCAATATTCATCGTGTTTTGCATCTTTTTTATCACGAAGAACATCCCAAAGATTGAAATAAGCTGATGGTTCTAACTTGGCAAATTTCAACAACTGACTGAAGAAAATCTCTGGTTTTGTTTTGATTTCTTGAGTTAATGCAAAATAAGTATTCGGTTGCCAAAATTCATCAATATGCCAATGATTTTGAGGTTTTGCTTTTCTCAAAAATTCTTTCACTTTTTTAGAAACCACATTTTGCCCAATCGTGATCAGTAAATCTGGAGCGTAGGTTCTAAAATCTTCTTCGGTGAAATTAAAAACATATCGGTCAATATGATTGAAAAATTTGTCATGATAGAGGTTAGAATTCGCTTCTGTAAGCACAACCACCGAATGATTTTTCACAAATTGCGACAATAAACTTTGGAGTTCAGTATTTTTGTCAAGCGTTCCTGCTAAAATCAAAATTCTTTTAGCCACGTTAAATTCAGAAACTAGGGTAGAAGAAATCTCGAAATCTCTTTTCTGAATGGTTTTCTCTATACTAGGGAAAACTGGCAATTCTGTAGCGTATTGGTATAAAGGTTCTGTAAGCGGAATATTGATATGAACTGGACCTTGTTTCTCGAAACACAATTCTATCGCGGTTTTTACGATTTTTAAGTTCTCTTCTTCTGCATTTTCCTTATCGTCTTCCAAAAGCTGAAAATCTCCGTAGGAATGCTGTTGAAACAAATCTTTTTGACGAATGGTTTGTCCGTCAAATAAATCTACAAAATCTGTAGGTCTGTCTGCGGTAAGTACCAAAAGCGGAACGTTTTGATAAAACGCTTCTACTACAGCTGGATAATAATTGGTAGCAGCAGAACCAGAGGTACAAGAAATCGCAACGGGTTGCTTAAGAGATTTTGCCATTCCCATCGCTACAAAAGCAGCGCTTCTTTCATCTATGATGCTGAAACATTCAAAAGAATCTAGTTCTGAAAAATGAATAGCAAGTGGAGCATTTCTGCTTCCTGGTGAAATCACCATTTTGTCTATTCCATATTGCTGAAGAACGTGTCCTAAAATCTGAATACTGCGTTTTGATGAGAATTGTTTCATAAATACAAAGGTATGAGATTTTTTGGAGTTTTTTAAATTTCAGAATAAGTTCGAGAGATGATATTTGATATATCTCATTTTAATTTTCTCAAATTCTAGAAAGGAATATGATTTTAAAAAGCTATTTCGAGTTTGCCGAAAAGTATGCCTTTTTTAACCAAAAAGACCACTGACTTGAGAAATTTTACAGGAATAGCTTTTATAAAATATTGAAAATGAAATAAAAACAAAAAACCACCACATTACTGTGATGGTTTTGGCGCCTTTTGCTGGGCTCGAACCAGCGACCCTCTGATTAACAGTCAGATGCTCTAACCGACTGAGCTAAAAAGGCTACTCTTGTTGTTTTGAGTGGTGCAAATATAATACGTTTTTTCTATTTGCGCAAAATATTTTTTGAAAAAATTTACATTATTTTAAAAATGGTGAAATGATAAATTTGTAAATATCTGATCCAAAGATTAATAGCATTAATCCCATTAAAAAGATTACTCCAATCATTTGTGCATTTTCTAAAACTTTTTGAGGAACTGGTTTGCCTGTGATGAGTTCCCAAGTCGTAAATAAGGCGTGACCACCGTCTAATCCTGGAATTGGAAGTATGTTTAAAAATGCTAACCAAGCAGAAAACATAGCCGTAAAACTCCAAAATGCAACCCAATCGATTTCTTTAGGCATCATTTTCACAATTGCAATTGGTCCGCCTACATTTTTGTAACCTTTGATTTTTTTGTTGAACATTAATTTAAACTGCTTAATCTGCATGGTAAGAGATTCTACAGTTCTCTCAAAACCTCTGCCAATTGCTGGTAAAAAGCTGTATTCTTGATTGGTTACTGTATTGTTGAAAGCAGCTTCAGCTTCTTTAAAATCTGGTCTGAAACCTATTTTTCCTTCTTTGTTTGTATTGAAAGTAAATCTTTTTAATTCATTATTTCTAAAAACATCTACAGTAATCGGTTGGTTTTTCTTTCCAGCTAGTCCATCAGAAAATTCATCAAAAAATCTAATCGTTTTACCATTAAGAGCTACAATTTTATCTCCTTTTTGTAATCCAGCTTGTTTTGCAGGACCTTCTATTAAAGAATCCACTACTGGTGCAAATCTGTTTTGTATATAAAGTTTTGCAGTTTTTGAACCTAAAATATGTGCAATTCCGTCTTCTTTTGGTGCGAAAGAAACTTCTTTACCGTTTCTAAGTACTGTGATTTCATTAGCAAGAAGCATATTAATCATAGAGTTTTCCATTCTTACGGCAGGTTTTCCATCTATTTTTAAGATTTTGTCGCCGTTCATCAATCCCATTTTTGCACCTTCTTCAGAAACTGCAATTCCATTCTCGAATTTTGCTAAATCATGGTATTTTTCACCTACAGATAAATTCAATCCCGTGTAAATAGCCCAAGCTAAAATAAGATTCACGAAAATACCACCTAACATGATGATAAGTCTTTGCCAAGCTGGTTTGCTTCTGAATTCCCAAGGTTGAGCAGGTTGTTTCAGTTGTTCTGTATCCATGCTTTCGTCTACCATTCCTGCGATTTTTACATAACCACCAAATGGTAACCAACCGATTCCGTATTCGGTTTCACCAATTTTTTTCTTCGCTAATGAAAACCATGGGTCAAAGAATAAGTAGAATTTATCTACTCTGCATTTAAACCATTTTGCAGGTAAAAAATGCCCTAATTCGTGTAGAATAACGAGAATTGAAATACTTAATATAAACTGAAATATCTGCGTTGCTAATTCCATTAAATTTTAATTTTTTTAAAGTTATGCAAATGTAATAATTCTCTCTCACTAAAACTGTACCAAATAAAAAAAGACGCCAAAAAGCGTCTTTTCCATTAAATATTGTTGAATTTTTTATTAGAAGTTAAATGATAAACCTATGCTACCATTGTTACCAGCTTCTATAAATGCACCTACATTATTGTTGAAGAAATATCTTACACCTAAGTGTGCACCTAGTCCGAATGTATTTCCTAATAAACCTACGTCTAAACCAGGATATAAATCCCATTTGCTCGGCATATTAAGAGCGTCTTGAAGGTGGAAATTAACTCTACCAAAAACAAAAACGTTATTGTCTTCATTATTGTCTCTGTATCCGTCGAAATAGAAATTTGCTCCTGCTCCTAAAGAAACTACATTAGAAACTCCATAATCGTACGTTGCTGTAACGCCAGTTCCGTTTCCGTAACCGTTAAAACCAACTTGTAATTTTTGGTCGCCTTTACCTTGCCATGCTTGTGCAAATGCTAATTGTCCTGCGAACAACATTGTGCATGCTAATACTAATTTTTTCATAAGAATATTTATTTTTAAGTTTTATTTGAATTTCTGTTTTTCTAACGACAAATTTATAGTAATGTTGCCTAACGAAGATACTTTTGTGGTAATTTTGTAAAACATTTTAAAAATTCTGAAACATAAGCATTATGAAAATCATCGGTTTAAGTCAAAATATTATTTGGAAAGAAAAACATGAAAATTTTCTTTTGATAGAAGAAAAATTCAAAGATTTAGAAGCAGATTTGTTTTTGCTTCCTGAGATGTTTACTACAGGTTTCTACATGAAAGCTCAGGAAGTTGCAGATGAAGAAGAACTAGCTTTGACTTGGATGAAGAATTTTGCCAAAACTAAAAATGCTGCAATTGGCGGAAGCGTTTCTGTGAAGGATAATGGCAAATTCTATAACCGATTTTATTTTGTAAAACCAGACGGAACTTACCATCAATACGATAAAAGACATCTTTTTTCTTACACTGGCGAAGATAAAGTCTACACTGCAGGAACGGAAAGAGTAGTGGTGAAATATTTAGGATTCAGGTTTTTGTTACAAGTTTGTTTTGATGCAAGATTTCCAGTTTTTGCTAGAAACAGAAAAGATTATGATGTCATTCTAAATGTCGCGAATTGGCCAAAAACCAGAGTTTTGGCGTGGGAAACATTAAATAGAGCAAGAGCAATCGAAAATCAAGCCTATGTTTTTGCCTTAAATAGAACTGGCGAAGACGGGAATAACTTGAAATATCAAGAAAGCAGTCATTGTTTTTTTGCAGATGGAACAGACATTTCTACTAAAAATGGAGATTTAATCTTTGCAGAATTAGATTTGCAAAAATTAGAAGCTTTCAGAAAAGAGTTTCCATTTTTGAATGATGCAGATGATTTTAATTTGTATGGTCTGAAATAATTTTCCAGCCGTCATTAAATTTCTGGAAAACCAAAGTGTAAATTCCATGAGGAGTATCATTTGCACGGATAAGTTTCCACTTCCCAAAAACATAAGCGTGTTTTTTGCCTAGCATTTTCACTTGAATGTCAGAAAATTCTAGAATGCCCATCATTTCTTTGTTGGGATAAGTTTTTTTGTAATTGTCTAGTGTTTTTTGCCAACCGTAAGTTGGTCCTTTTGAACCGATAAAAAGCAGTGAATCATTTTTCCAATATCCTTTCATGAAATTTTCAATATCGCCATTATTCCAAGCGGTTTGTTGTGTATGCAAAACTTTCAAAATGTCTTTTTCTTGTGAGAAAAAGATACCGAAACTTGATAACAGAATAATTGTAAAAAGATTTTTCATAATTCATTAACTTTGGGTAAAAGTAACAAAAGTTACGCTCAGTCAAGCATTAAATTCACAAATTTGAAAAAACAATTATGAAAACAAGAATTTACTTAACGCTCGCAGTTTCAGGAAGATTTTTGATTCAATGTTCCAAGGAAACGGGAAATAAAGGTGTTTTGCCCAAGGAAATTATTCCGCAAAAACAATTAACGAAAGCTGATTTTAAAAAAATCGCCGAAGAAACCAAAAAGAATTTGGTGACCAATCTTACGCAGAAAATTTCTGAAAAAGGAGCTGAAAATGCTTTAGAATTTTGTAATGTAAACGCCATTCCGCTTACCAAACAGTTGGAAGACCAGCATAATGTGATGATAAAAAGAGTTTCTGATAAAAATAGAAATCCTGATAATGCGGCAAATGCTGCTGAATTGAAAATTATAGAACAGTTCAAAGCACAATTGGCCAAAAAAGAAGAACTAAAAGCAACGAAGGAAAACGGAGTTTTTTATGCGCCAATTACCACTAATAATATGTGTTTACAATGTCATGGCTCCGAAAAAGATGTAAAACCAGAAACCTTAGCTAAAATAAAATCACTCTATCCTAATGATAAAGCGACAGGTTATCAAGAAAATGAAATGCGAGGTTTGATGGTGATTAAACCGAACTAAATGAAGTGTTTTCCTATAAAGAAAGTTGGCTTCAGAATTTCTGAAACCGACTTTTTGTATATATGAATGAATGATTGGGTTATCTTTGGTTTTGAACAAATTTGTTCAATTCTCTGGCGTAACTTTCGAAGTCAAATGCGTCGTATAATTCGAAATAATTTCTTTTGTCTACACAATTTCTATAAGCCATCTTTGCAAATTCCAGTCTATTTTTATCAAAACTGAACTCTTTCATAATAGATTTGATTTGTCTCGTGTTGAAATCAGTTCTATTGAGTTGGCTTTTTAAGAAATCTAATCTTCTGTCATCAAAACTCTGTTTTTTAAGCATTTGTAAGAAAGAAGAGAATTCTCTTTCGCTCATTACATTTCCGTAAGCATCTCCGTATCCATAATCGTTTTGATAATCATCATAAGGATCCCAAGAGTTTCCGTTTCCATTTCCGTAAGGACTGTTCCAAGTGTCATTCCAAACATTTCCGTAGTTGTTTCTTAGGTTGTAGGTTCCTAGAAGATATAAACCTTGATGTGTAAAATAGTCTAAAACCAATCTGGTATTGTTTTTAATATTGATTCTGGTTCTGTACACTAGGAAATTTCTTTCATAGATAGAAATAACGTTGTTTCCTGGCATCAAGTCAAAAAATCTAAATTTTCCTGAAGCGTTAGAAATTTTTTGGTCACCAATTTCTATGCTAAAGTAACCTTGCTCTGGAATTCTTAAGAAAACTTCGGCGTAACCATAAGCGTAGTTTTGGTTCCAATTATAATTAGGTCTTGATTTTTCTGTAGAATTTCTAAAACCATTATCGTTTCTAAAAACTGAAGATTTATCTTGAGAATTATTTCTGCCAAAAGCTTCATTTTTTGCAGAAGTTTCGGTTTTGCTCGCTTCGTTTTTTAATAATTCTCCAGCTTTTCCTGCTTCTTGTGCACTAAATCCTAGTGCGATGAATGCGGCTAATAAAAAATAAAATTTTCTCATATTATATTTATTTAAATAAGTTTTTCTTGGCTGCTTCTAAAGTCTTGCCTCGAAAAACTTAGGGTTGCTGTTATGAGATATTCTATTTCCGTGCCAAAGTCAGAAAACGCTTTCTGGAAAGGCTTTATAAAGGAAAAACGCAACAAAATTTTATGATTTTAGTTGCGTTTTTATAAAAAATATGAAAAGTTTTGCGTTTGTTCTGTATGTAATTTTACAATACAAAGGTATGCTAAGAATTGCAATAAATTCTTGTAAAAAATCTTCGGAAAATGGTAATTTTTATTTATTAAGATGTTGTCTGAATTCAGAAGGCGAAATTCTAGCGTGGGTTTTAAAAAACTTGGTAAAATAAGAATTGTCTTCAAAACCTAATTGAAAAGAAATTTGAGAAATGCTTAATTCTGAGTTGATGAGCAACCTTTTGGCTTCTAGAATAATCCTGTTTCTAATGATTTCTCCAGCCTTTTTGCCTGCGAAAGTTCTACATACGAAATTGAGGTAATTTGCAGTAATCGCGAGCTTGTCTGCATAAAATTTGGGATAATGTTCAGCGGTATAGTTTTCTTCTACCAGCTTTTGGAATTTATTGATTAAAATTCTTTGATTGGTAATATTTATGTTTTCGTCTGTATTTTCTTCGTCGTTTAAAATGAAGTAAAACAATTCGAGAAGATAAATTCTGATTAAATCTTCGGATTTTCTTTTTTGTTGTTTGTATTCGAAATTAATTTTGTCAAAAATTTCTTTGAGTTCTTCAGCTTTGTCTTTTTTGATTTGATAAGAAGTAAAGTTTCCATTAATTCTGAAAAATGGCAATTTATCTATACAATGAGATTTTGCGAGAAATGAAGTGAAAAATTCTGCATTGAAATTAATCAAATAACCTTTGGTCACTTGTTTTTTGAAATTCAAATCATGCACTTGTCCCGCAGAAATAAAATAGATGATTGGAGAATCTATAGAATAGTCTTCGAAATCTATTTTATGAATTCCAGCGCCTTCTTCTACGTACAGAATCTGGTGAAAAGTGTGACGATGAGGTTTTTCTGGAATAAAACTTTTTTCTGTCAATAAATCTTGCAATTCATGAACTACGATTTCACTTTCTGAATTTTCAGTAGAAATCAAATCGCAAGCGCTATAAACAGGAAAATTACTCATGAATGAGATTATTTGTGTTGATTGATGAGGTTGACTAAAGTATTTACATCATGTACGCCACTTTCTCTCCAAAGCATTTCACCTTTTTTAAAAAGAGCAAGGGTAGGAACGCCTCTCACGTTATATTGAGCCGCAATATCAGGATATTGGTCTACATCTATTTTTATGATTCTGGCATTATCTCCTACTTGTTCTTTTACAGTGACTAATACAGAAGATTGTACTCTGCATGGTTGACACCACACTGCAAAAAAGTCTATTAACACTGGTTTTTCAGAACTGATGATTTCTTGAAATTTTTGTGACATATCTCTTTGTTTTATAAAAAGTTAAAACAAATTTACTAAAAAAAGACAGAGAAACTATGGTAGGTTTTTATGATTTGTGACAGTACAATTTCCTGAAGCGCAACCAAATTTAAATACAGACATGGCAACAAAATACAACCCAAATGGAATGAGAATCCACATTTTATCCATTACAGATTGCGCCACAATCCATATTCCACCAATCAAATAGACGATTCTTCTCAAATTCCAATCGCTAAAGAAATTTCTCATTTTATGATAATTTGTTTTTAAGGCTCATCCAACCACCGCCGTTATAAACTTCTATAAATCCACTGTTTTGTAAAATGCTTTTTGCAGCAGCACTTCTTGCGCCACTTGCACAACACGTGATTACAGGTTTGTTTTTATTGATTTTTCCTAAATTTTGACTTAGCGATTGTAGCGGAACGTTTTTAGCGCCTTTTACATGACCTCCATTAAATTCTGCAGGCGTTCTTACGTCTATAATTTGAGCTCCATTTTTTACCAATTCTGCGTAGTCTACACTTTTACCGCCAAATAAGTTTTTTAAAAATCCTAACATGTTTTATTTATTTTCTTTTGTTTTTTCGAAAGTTGAAAGAATAAGATAACCCATCACCATACCATAAACCGAACTGTTGATAGGTTTAGACGTAATGGCACAAGTTCCGGTATTGCACCCAATAAAATGGTAATAAGCGTAACCTAAAATTCCGCCTAATATGATTCCGATGAGTCCTAATTTGTATTTTTTAATAAAATTTTCCATAATTTTTGATGAATTTTGCCAAAGTTTTTAGAAACTCAACTTTGGCAAAATTTTAATTTTTACTCTCTTTTGCAAGTGTTAATGCCAAATAAAGTATAAAGCGGACAAAAGCCGATGGCTCCAGTTAATAGAAAAACGAATGCAACTGCAGTTGCCACGATTCCCCAAGTTCCTTCAATCACTTTTAGGTAAACCAAAACGGCTAAAATTAATGCAACGAAAAGTCTGATGTACTTGTCTGTTGCTCCCATGTTTTTTTTCATATTTTTTTGTTTTATGGTGAGTTTTATTTTTTAGTGAAGTTAATAAAAACTTCGGTGTTTTGTCTTGGTTTTATACTGTTGTAGCAGTTTTCTAATGTTTTAATCTCGAATTTTTCGCTGAAAAGAGATTTGTATTCTTCTATATTTCCACCAAATGGAGGGAATGGATTCCCGAAGTCTTTATTGAACATTACTCCAATGATTTTGCCATTTTCGGCAAGTAAATCGTGCATTTTTTCTACATATTTTGCTCTTAAAACTGGGTCAAGTGCGCAGAAAAATGTTTGTTCTACAATGATATCATATTTTCCTTGGTGTTCGAAAAAATCTTCGCAGATGACTTCTACTTCGTGGTGAGAAAACTTCTGAGAAATCACTTCGCAAGCTTTCTGAGCAATGTCCAGAAGCGTGATGTTTGTAAAACCTTCTTCTAAAAGTAATTCTGCTTCGTGAGCATTTCCGCAACCGGGAATTAATATTTTAACATCTTTATCTTCTACTTGCAAAAAATATTCTGCAATAGGTGAAGAGGCTTCGCCAATGTCCCAACCTGTTTCGCCATTTTCCCAACGAGAATTCCAAAAACTTTGATCGAATTGATTCAATTTTATAACTCTTTTACAATTAAGAATACATTTTCTATATCTCTTCCTACCACTTCGTGTTCTACATTTACAGGGATTTCGTAAACATCTCCTTCTCTTAAAACAGTTGTTTCTCCAGAGATGTTAAAATCTACTTTCCCTCTTAGCAAAACTAAAGTTGCAGGAATAGTTGTGATATGCTTTGCTAACACTTGTTTTTCTGATAAGCCTACAGTAAAAAGGTTGACTTTATCCGTTTTTTTGATGCTTACTACAGAAGGTTTGTCTCCTGTGAAGTTTGTTTTTTCGAAAATATTCATTACAATGCGGTTTTACTTTGACATACAAAATCTGTAGTAGGAACTTTTTCTGTTTTTTTAATTCCGTTAAAACCACCTTCTACTTCTGTGAAATTTCTATAACCTCTTGCTTGTAAAATACTTGCAGCAATCATGCTTCTGTAACCACCTGCGCAATGCAAGAAGAAATGTTCATCTGGATTGATGTTTCCTACCCAATCATTAATGTAAGCCAATGGTTTGCTATAAGCATCATTTACGTGTTCTGCCGCATATTCTCCTTCTTTTCTTACGTCGATAACCTTGCTGTTTTCATTGAATTTTTCTGCAAATTCTTCTGGCGAAATTCTATGAACGGTATCTATTTCTTTTCCTGAATTTTTCCAACTTTCAAAACCGCCTTTTAAGTATCCTAAAACATTATCAAACCCAACTCTAGAAAGTCTAGTAATGGTTTCTTCTTCAGTACAATCATCACATACCAAAAGAATAGGTTGTTGTACGTCTACAATCATGCTACCAACCCAAGGTGCAAAATCACCTTTCAAACCGATATTAATCGATTGAGGAATAAATCCTTTATAGAATTCTGCAGCATTTCTAGTGTCTAAAATTAAAGCTCCAGTTTCTTCGGCAGCGGTTTCAAATTCATCTACTGAAAGTGCGGTTTTACCTTTTGCTAAAACTTCATCAAAACTGGTATAGCCTTTTTTGTTCATTGCTACATTCATACCGAAATATTTCGGTGGAGCGGTTAAACCGTCTAAAACTGCAGCAATAAAACTTTCTTTAGAGGTTTGTTTTAGAGCATAATTGGTTTGTTTTTGATTTCCTAAAGTGTCTACAGTCTCTTTTTGCATGTTTTTTCCACATGCAGAACCAGCGCCATGAGCTGGATAAACGGTAATATCATCTTCTAAAGGAAGAATTTTATTGTATAATGAATCATAAAGCAAACCTGCTAATTCTTCTTGCGTAAGATTTGCTGCTTTTTGAGCTAAATCAGGTCTTCCTACATCTCCTAAGAATAAAGTGTCACCAGAGAAAATAGCATGGTTTTTACCATTTTCGTCTATCAATAAATAGGTAGAACTTTCCATGGTGTGACCAGGAGTATGTAGAACTTTGATTTTTATTTTTCCAATTTCGAAAACTTGATTATCTTCTGCTACGATGGCTTCAAATTCTGGAGCAGCAGTTGGTCCATATATAATAGGAGCTCCCGTTTTTTTAGATAAATCTACGTGACCAGATACAAAATCTGCATGGAAATGTGTCTCAAAAATGTATTTGAGTTTTACATTGTCTTTTGACAATCGATCAAGATAAGGCTGTACCTCTCTTAATGGATCAATGATGGCTGCTTCTCCTTCAGAAACGATGTAATAAGCTCCTTGAGCTAAACAACCAGTATAAATTTGTTCTATTTTCATCTTAATATTTTTATATGTTACTACACTACGAAGTTACAACAAAAAATCTATGACTTTTTTTCTTCGTAATTTGTAGTACAAAAATGGGGTAAATTTTAATAGATTTCTGTAACAAAAATCACATAGATTGATAGAGAATCACTATTAAAGAGATTTAGTGAAAAAAGATTTCTTTGATGATGATATAAATTCCCATTGTCAATACGAACCAACCGAAAACAGGTTTCAGCTTTTTACCATCTATTTTTTTTGCTAATTGAATTCCAATCAGCATTCCAACGACAGCAATAGAAGTGAAAATCAAAAGAAATTGCCAATTGATTTCTGTTTTTTGAGAGCTTAAAAAACCCAAAAGAGAATTCATAGAAATAATCATCATAGAGGTTCCGATGGCTTTTTTCATTTCTAAATTAAGCAGCATGACTAATGCAGGAACAATGAGAAAACCGCCACCAGCTCCAATCATTCCTGTAATCATACCTACAGCAATTCCTTGGGTGACCAACATAGGATATTGCGGATTTTGATTTGTAGTTTCTATTTTTTGATTTCCTACAATCATTTTAATGGATGAAATGAGCATTAAAGCAGCAAAAAGAACTAAAATGAATAGATTTTTCTCAATAGGAAATGTTCCTATGCTGAAAAGAGGATTAGGAAGATGAGGTAAAATGATTTTGCGAACAAAAATCACAGACAATACAGATGGAATCCCAAATAATAAAGCAGTTTTAAAATCTACATTTCCTTGTTTGGCATTTCCTGTAGCGCCAACTGCACTCGCAACACCTACTACAAAAAGAGAAAGAGTTGTTGCGGTTAATGCGTTCATGTCAAACAGATAGACAAAAATAGGAACTCCTAAAATACTGCCACCGCCGCCAATTATTCCCATAATTAGCCCGATGATAAGTGCGAAAAAGTATCCTAAGATTTCCATTAATTGAATTTTTGCAAAGTTCTGTTTTGTAAAAATAAAAAAATGCAACTTAAGTTGCATTTTTATGATAAAAGTTCAATTTTATTTCTGCCTAATTTCAATTTGCCGTCTTCTTCCAGCGATTTTAGTAGTCTGGAAACCACTACTCTGGCTGTTCCTAATTCATTGGCCAATTGTTCGTGTGTGGTATGAATAATTTTAGAATCGGTAAGTTCTGATTTTTTTTGAAGCAAAGAGAGTAATCTATCATCTACTTTTTTGAAAGTTACTTCATTTACCATTTCTAACAGTTCTTCAAAGCGTTTATGGTATAATTTGAAAATATAATCTAACCATTCTGGATGTGTTTTGATGAGTTGTGCTACTTTTTCCGTGGGCAAGAATAATATTTCTGCATCTTCTTCTACTTCGGCTTTTACTTTAGATGTTTCTCCGTGTAAACCACCAAGGAAAGACATTACGCAACTTTCGCCAGCTTTAATATAATAGAGTAGAATTTCTCTACCATCTTCTTCGGTTCGCATTACTTTTATGCTTCCTTTGGTAACGATAGGGATAGAACGAATTCTTGCGTTTTCGTCTAAAATAACATCGCCAGCTTCGTAATTTTTTATAATGCTGTATTCGTATAACTGTTTTAAAAGTTCTGGTGTTGCGCTAAATTCTGTAGTTTTTGACATTTAAAAAATATTTTTAATTTCAAAGTTATTATTGCCCATTTCTATGGTTTCGCCTGATGTTTTGCCTTTTACGTTTTTGTAAATAGGAGCGTCTTCTGAGAATGAAATCACATCCTTATCTCCCAATTTAAATGCTGGAACAGAAACTCCGATGAACAGATAATTCTTATCTGTCTCTAATAAAGCGCCAGCTTCTGCAATTTCCTTAGTTTCTGATTTAGAATCTTCTAAAAATTTCAGATTTTGTTTGGCTTCGTTCAGCATTTTTTCAAAGCGAAGTTGCATATCTTTGGCTTCTGTTTGTCTGGCGTAATCTTCTGGGTCTAACGTGTTATCTTCGTCAATATCAGATTCATGCTTATAGCGTTCCACCGAAGCTTTTAGGTTTGCAATAACTTTTTGATACTCATCTATAATGCTAGATAAAATAAATGCTTTATCCATGATTTTTTTATTTTTGATGATTAACAAATTTAAGCAAAAATATTGACATTCCTATGTGTAAAAAGAGATGAGGTTTGTCAATCTTCTAAAAGTAAAGCCTAGGAAAATTCGCTAGGCTTACTTAGACTAAAAAATAAAACTTTTGTGCCTAAAACATTTTAGACACAAAAGATAAAAAAGTATTAAAAATTATAGCTAAAACCAATGTTGAAGCTTCTACCAACGGCTAAAATTCTTTGTTTTTTATTGGTAGAAAGTGTTCTGTTTAAATGTTCTGCATAAGCACGGTCAAAAATGTTTAAAACATCAAAACTTAAAGTAGCATTTTTGAAAACATTGTATTTTGAGGTGAAATCAAACACTGAAAATTCTGGAGTAGTAAATTCACCAAAAGTAGGATTGATTCTGCTTTGTTTTGCTGAATATCTGTAATGAAGTCCCAAACTTACTGGCGAAAAATCTGCTAACACATTCCAGCGGAAATCTAGCGGAGCGATTTCTGGTAAAGGATTATTGGTGTTCATGTCTTCTGCATATGTATAAGCTGCAGCTAATTCTGTGCGGAATTTTGGTAAAAATTGCCAATTAAATCTGGTTTCCACTCCTGTTTTGAAGGCTTTTTCTATATTTTGGATTTGTCTGGTTCCTGGTGCCGTCATAGAATATGGTTTGATGGGAACAATCACTCCAGAAATATAATTTTCTAAATAAGAATAGAAAACATCTGCTTGAAAGAAAATATTATCTTTTTTATGAGTGAAAATAAGGTCGATTTGGTTGTTGGTTTCAGGTTTTAAATCAGGATTTCCTACCAATTCGTAAGCGTCTATTCCTACAGCAAATCTATTGATATATCTTTCGGTTAAACTTCCACTTCGTTGTGCTCTTCCTAGCCAAATTCCCAGCTGATTATGGTTGCACAAATTTTTATTATATCCTAAACTTAAGCTGTGGTTCAAGTTTTCTGCTTTTCCGTCTCCGTAAAGTGTTTTGAATAGATTAGAAAGTGCTTTCGCATCACCTTTATTGTAATCTAAACGAAGAGAAGCTACTAATTTTGAATTTTTAAAATTGATTTGATATTCATTAAACCAACCGATTTGGTCAGTAGAAGAATCTTGCCAAGAAGTTCCGTCTCTCATTGGCATCATTGCAGGCATAATCATTCTGATATTTTCCGCGCCTTCATGTTTATAATCTAAGCCAGTGTAGAAAGTGTTTTTTCCAAAAGCGAATTTAGATTCTAATCGGGCTCCATAAGTGGTAGATTGTACGTCAGAAACCATTTTTCTATCAGGAGTTCCCATAGAATGGTCTACGAAAGAGTAGTAAGAATTAAAATCTAAGTGTTTTAAATATTTTTGGTTGAATTCTGCCAAATGTTTTAACTGAAACATCCATGTTTTGTCATAGATTAAATCCATGTTTAGCGCAGCAAATTCTACATCTCTTCCTTGGTTGGTATTGATTTGTAATGTGGTTACATTTTGGTCATTCCATTTGAAATTTCCTTTGGTTCCCATGTTGTATCTTAGAAAAGCAGAACGCACTTCGTCACCATTTCCGTCTTTGTAGCGGTCTCCTTTTTGATAAGAACCGAATAAATCCCAAACAATTTTTTGGTGTGAAAGTTGAGAAAATAATTCATTTCTAAAAACGTTTCCGTTGCTTTCGTAGCCTGATGAAATTCTACCACCTAATTTTAAATTTTCTGTAAATTCAGGAGCAAGGGTTACGAAATTAATAGTTCCTCCGAAAGAATTTCCATAACGGAAATGATAAGGACCTTTGTAAATTTCAGCTTCTTGAACCATGTTCATATTCACTTGAGAAACTGCAGGATCCATTCTACTTGGGCACGCATTTACGGCATGAGCAGCACCGTCAATAACAATATTCAACTGCTCATATTTGAAACCTCTCAAAACAGGGTCTGTAGCATAATTTCCTGCTTTTTTAATTCCGTTAATTTCTGGAATAGAATTCAGGAATTTTCCCGCATCGTGATTCAGTAAATCAGATTGCTTGGTTTCTAAGTTTTGTTTGTTTTGAGATTTAGGTAAAACTTTGGTAATTTTTACGACCTCTATATTTCGGTAAGTGCTGTCTTGTTCTTGTTGAGCAAATAAAGTGTGAGTTGTTGCAAAAAATATTGCAGCAATGCTATAAAGTTTAATATTCATTGTTTTTAAAATTTAGATTAAATAATCATATGTCACTGCACTTCATCAAATCATGATAAAGAGAAATGTTCTGAACGAAAAAAGTGATTAGGTTTAAGCTAAATTTTTCGGAGGATCCGGGAGAATATGTGTATAACCATCTAAAGTGAAAATATGGTCATATGAAAACTTTTTAGTTTTGAGTTCCAAAGAAAAAGGATTTTTGATTTCCGTTTCTAAGGGTTTTGAAGGGAGAATGTTCAGTTCGAAAGCATATTTAATTTGTGAAGCTGGATTTTGAGATTGCTCTGTTGCTTTCTTAACCTGACATTTACCGTTACAGTCTAATTCTGGTTTTTGTTTGTTGATACAGTAGGTTTCGTAGAATTCTGTATTAATTTGATAATCTACATAGAAAAGTGAGTTCTGGAAACTTGCCAGAAATATGATAGAAGATAATATGAAAGAAATAGCACTTTTCATTGCATTACAAAAATAGGACAAATTTGTCTTATTATGCAAATGATTTTAATCAGGGCAAAAATACATTTAAAAAATAATTTCGCAGAAGTATTTCTAAATTTTTTAAATTTAAAGGTTGAAAAAAAAGAAAATAATGTCAGAAAAATCAAAATTTATAGAAGAACTGAATGCTAAATATCAACCAAAAGGAGAATATATCGTTCTGGGAAAAGGAATGCTAGACGGAGAAGTGATTACCGAAGTAGATGTTACCGTTCCTCTAAAAACAGTCAATAGACACGGCCTTATTGCAGGAGCTACAGGTACAGGAAAGACCAAAACGTTACAAGTTTTTGTAGAACAACTTTCGCATAAAGGTATTCCAACTTTAGTGATGGATATTAAAGGTGACCTTTCTGGAATTGCTGTAGAAGGCGAACAAAATGATAAAATCAACGAAAGATATGCGAAAACGCAATTGCCATATCAGCCGCAATCTTTTCCAGTAGAACTCATGACCATTTCTGCAGAAAAAGGTTTGAAATTAAGAGCTACTGTTACAGAATTTGGTCCGGTTTTGCTTTCTAAAATTTTAGGATTAAATGAAACGCAATCCAGCATTATGTCTATCGTTTTCAAATATGCAGATGATAAGGCATTGCCGCTCATTGATTTAGATGATTTGAAAAAAGTTTTGCAATATGTAACCGATAATGCTGATGGCAAAAAAGAATTAGCAGACAATTATGGCTCTATATCGCCAGCTTCTTTAGGAGCAATTCTTCGTTCGATTGTAGCGATGGAACAACAAGGAGCAACGAGTTTTTTCGGTGAACCAAGTTTTGATGTAGAAGATTTATTGCAAACCAGAGGCGGAAAAGGTGTAGTAAACGTTTTAAGAGTTGCTGATATTCAGAACCAGCCGCAATTGTTTTCTACATTTATGCTTTCGCTTTTTGCAGAAATTTACATGACTTTTCCAGAAGAAGGAGACAGCGGAAAACCAAAATTAGTTCTTTTTATAGACGAAGCGCATTTGATTTTCAATGAAGCAAGTAAAGCTTTGCTTTCGCAGATAGAAACAATGGTGAAACTCATTCGTTCAAAAGGAGTAGGAATTTATTTTATCACTCAAATTCCAGGGGATGTTCCAGAAAATGTACTTTCTCAGTTAGGGCTTAAAATTCAGCACGCTTTGCGTGGTTTCACGGCAAAAGACAGAAAAGAAATTGATAAAGCAGTAGAAAATTATCCGATTACCGAATATTATGACGCAGCCAATTTAATTCAGAATTTAGGAATTGGTGAAGCTTTCGTAACAGCGCTTGATGAGAAGGGAATTCCAACACCGCTGGTTCATACTTATTTGATTTCTCCAGAATCCAGAATGGATGTTTTGACTTCTGAAGAGATAGACGATTTGGTTAATTCTTCTGATTTGGTTAAAAAATATAAAAATGAGGTAGATAAAGAATCTGCCTACGAAATTTTAGCCAAACGCATGGAACAAGCTGCGGAAGTAGAAAAAGAAGTAGCACAAGAAAAATCTACGGCAAGACAACCCAAAGAAGAGCCTGGAATGTTCGAGCAAGTGATGAAATCTAGAGCCGGAAGAACATTCACCACAACTTTAGCCAGAGAAGGAGCCAAATTTGTCCTCGGAATGTTTGGTTTGAAGATGAGAAGGTAGGGCTTTCTCAATGTATTTAAAAGAGTAATAATCTTATTATAATATAAAACTAACAACTTAATTTTAAAAAAAAACTATTATTATGGCAAACTTACAAAACAACAGATTGAATGTAACCGCTACCGCTGAACAGATGACAGCAGTAAAAACAGCATTGCAAACCATTAATACAAATTTACCATTTTTGGTTGGGCTTACAGACGCAGAGCGTTCTTCGCTTTCTTCTATGGATGTTAATAACAAGACTTTTACAGAAGACGCACTTAATTCTGCGAACAATAATCCTACCTTAGTGCCAGCCTATATTAATGTGGCTAATTTACAAAACGACCTTACCCTCTTTTCTCAACTAGACGAAATTTTGCTATTGGCGCGCCAATTATGTGAACGAATAGAAGATACCAAAATACTTGCGGGGTCTGAAGCCTATGAAGCGGCAAGGCTATTTTACCAAGCCAGTAAAACCGCAGCCGAGGCAGGGGTGCCAGGAGCAGATGCTGTAGTTAGCCAATTAAGTGCTAGATTTTCTAACCAAGGCGGAAGCGGTCAGCAGCCAACCAATCCTTAAAATTATTTCTTTGATAAAATTCCTGCTTATGGCAGGATTTTTTTTGCCCTGTAATGGCAGTTGTCTTATACCAATATCAAGAACAAGGTTTTATATTCTGGGAGCAAAGCATAGGAATGTGGTTATGCTGTCAATATGAAGAAATCATCCCAATCTTGCTTTTTAAAATCACATTATTTCTGTTTAGCTTCTTATATTAGTTAAAGTTAATTATAAACTAACTTAGCATTAAGTATTAAATAAAATGTATTTTATTATAATTAATTTTAATGTTAATTTTTAGTTTAGTAAATATTAATAATAAGTAAAGATTAAAAAAAATAATATTTAGGTTTAGTATATATTTAAAATTTATAAAATGATAAATATAAATAAGTTAATAGTTATATATAAATTTTATGTTTTTTTATTGTAAACATATTGTATATTTGTGAACAAAAGACAATAATATATCACATGCCTATTATTAAAAAGTTTACCCAGACCAAAGCAGATGACCCTACGCCGATAGGTAATTTGGTGCATTGGTTTATTAAGGAAAAACACATCAAGAAAAAAGATGTGGCAGAGTCTTTAGGCGTATCGGGCATTACTCTTAACGGCTATTTCAAACAAAAATCTTTACAAACAGTTATTCTTTGGCGTATTGGCAAAGCCATCAATTATAATTTTTTTGCATTCCTCGCAGAACGCATCAATATACCCTACGAGACGCAAGCTGAAAAAGACCTAAAGGATCAATTGGAAAATTTACAACAAGAAAACCGGGACTTAAAAAAGGAAAACGATTTGCTAAAAGAGATAATGAAGAGATAAGTAATAATTTTTGAAAAAAGCATATAGATTTTATAAATTATGGTAAAAACTAATACATATAAACTAGAAGAACATATTAATGATTGGGTAAAAGCCCAATTCAAAAAACTAAAACTTACAAATCAAGCAGATTATTATACCGAATCGGCAATCCCCGAGTTTCTAAAAGAGGCATTGAGAGGCAGAGCCAAAACAGAAAATAAAACCAATTTTGGAAAGCCTGATTTCAGTCTTACCAAATATAAAATTCCTGTTGTTATAGAAAACAAATTAGGACGAGCTAAACTCATCAACGAAACCAAAGAGGGTGTAAAATTTGATGATAAAAGCATTGCTGGGTTTGCCGTAAATGGTGCTTTGCATTATGCCACTGGGATGATAGCATCAGGGAAATTTCATGAAGTAGTTGCCATAGGTATAGCAGGTGATAGTGAGGAGAGTATAACACTTAAGGTCTATTATGTATATGGTAGTGGAGAAAAGGCATTTAAACTTTTAGAGGAAGTGAAATCTCTTCATTTCCTAGAAAACCAACATACCTTTGAACTTTTTTATAAAGAAGCAGTACTGACGGAAGAGGAAAAACACGATATCTTAATCCGCTCACAAGCTGAACTGAAAACACAAGCCAAAGCTCTGAATAAACTGATGCATAATCATAATATTACCGCTCCGCAAAGAGTGCTTTATGTATCGGGCATGTTGCTATCTATGCAAAATATTATCAACAGCCAAGGCGAAAAAATACAAGATGGTCTTGTGCCTGATGACCTAAAAGGCATACAGACAGACAGTAAAAGAGATGGGATGCAGGTTCTTAATCAAATTAAAGAATTTTTAAACGCTAGAGAAATCCCTACAGATAAGCAAAATCTTATGTTGGCTAGTTTTAACGAAATTGCCAAAGATGCCCAACGAGATGAGCTTACCAGTCTTGATAAAGAAGTCGCTAAACTCATCAATGGAAAGGCAAGTGCCAATAAACAGATTTTTACCTTTATCTATCAAAACATTTTCCTATCTATTGAAGAGAATTTGGGGCATTTGGATATCATGGGCGAAATGTATTCTGAATTTCTAAAATATGCCTTAGGTGATGGGAAAGAAATAGGCATTGTACTCACTCCGCCTTATGTTACCAAGATGATGGCAGAAATACTAGGCGTAAACCAGCACAGCCGTGTGATGGATTTAGCTACGGGGTCCGCAGGTTTCCTTATCTCTGCAATGGAACTCATGATACAAGATGCCGAAAAAACTTATGGCAAAGCCACCACCGAAGCCGAAAAGAAAATAACCGAAATAAAACAAAACCAACTTTTAGGAGTAGAACTTAATGCCGAAATGTTTACCCTTGCTGCAACCAATATGATATTGCGTGGAGATGGTAGCAGTAACATACAAAAAGGCAACTCCTTTAGTACTCCAGAGCAATTATATACCAATTTCAAAGCCAATAGATTATTGCTCAATCCGCCTTTTAGTTATGACGAAAACGGAATGCCCTTCATTGCTTTTGGATTAGACAAAATGGAAAAAGGTGGTATTGCTGCCATCATTATACAAGATTCGGCAGGTAGTGGAAAAGCAACACGTACTAACCAAAGCCTTTTAAAAAAGCACCGTCTACTAGCTAGTATAAAAATGCCTACCGACTTATTTCAGCCAATGGCAGGAGTACAAACCAGTATTTATATAGTAGAAGCGCATGCGCCACACGACTTTGAGAAAACTGTGAAGTTTATAGACTTCCGTAATGATGGTTATAAACGCACCAGCCGTGCTCTGCAAGAAATAGACGAGCCTACAAAACGCTATGCCGATATTATAAAAATATACAAGGCAGGGCGTAATGCAAAAGTAGAAGCTCAATGGGACTTAGCAGAGATGTATGTAGAAGACTTTATTACGCCTAGCGGTGCTGATTGGAATTTTGACCAGCACAAAACCATAGACACCAAACCTAGTTTGGCAGACTTTAAAAAAACCGTTGCCGATTATCTGGCGTGGGAAGTGTCTAATTTATTAAAAAACCAAAGCCCAGCCGAAGCGTTGGGAAAGTAGATGCCCTACTCAGCAAAAAACTGCAACAAGTTGAGTGGGGAGAATTTACATTGGGAGAGTTGTTTGAGAAAATAAAAGTAAATTCATTAAAATATAAAACATCTGAAATACCAAGTATTCCAAAAGATGAATTTGTTTTACCTGCATTAACGGCAGGTGTTCAAAATCAAGGGTTGAATAATTATGTTCCAAAAGATAATGCTACAATACTTAAAAATGTAATTACTATTTCAGCGAATGGAGCTAATACAGGTGCTACATTTTTTCAAAATAAAGAATTTACTGTCTTACAAGATGCCTATGCGATTAAATGGATATATACAGATGATATTTTAACAGACAATAATTATCTCTTTTTAACGGGAGCAATTTCTAAAAGAATTTACGGTAATTATGAATGGACAAACAAAGCAGGATGGGAAAGAATAAAATCTGAAAAGATCTATATACCAACCCAAAATGGTAAAATAGATTTTGCTTTTATGGACCAATTTATATCGGAGCTGGAGGAAAGAAGAATACAAGAAATGGAAGCGGAGCGTATAGCGGAGCTGGAAGCGTATTTGCGTGTAACAGGACTTAGTGATTATATATTAACAGAAGAAGAAAGAGCAGTATTAGAGGCTTTTAGAAACGGTAAAATATCGTGGGGGGGGGGTAGAACTACTTGATAAACAGCGAGTTAAAGATATTGAATGGAGGGTGTTTAACCTTGAAAAACTTTTTGGTAAATCTACAAGAGGGAGAAGATTAAGAAGCCAGGATAGAATTTCTGGAAATTTACCATTTGTAACTGCTGGCGAAGCCAACGAAGGTATTTCAGATTTTATAGGAAATGATGTAATTGTTTTTTCAGAAAATACTACTACAATAGATATGTTTGGCTCTGCAAAATATAGAAATTACAAATACGGAGGAGATGACCACATTGCTGTTGTTCATACTGAAAACTTGCCTAAGTATGCAGCTATATATGTCACAACTGCTATTCATAAAGTTTCTTATGCAGGGCAATTTAGCTATTCTAGAAACTTTTACGCAAAAGATGCCGATAACTTAAATATTTCTCTTCCCTCCGTACAAGGGAAACCTATGTATGATTATATGGAGGTCTTTATTCGAGCGGTACAAAAGCTTGTTATAAAAGATGTGGTGCAGTATGCGGAAAGGAAAGTTGCTGCAACGAGGGCAGTAGTAAAATGATTTTTTTAAAAAACTCGCCGTAAATTTATTTATGTAAATTTGTGGGATATTTATTTTTCGTTTTGTATACCATAATAGACATAGAAGGAAACGGAGCGCCTTATAGAAAAGAAAGCATTATAGAGATTGCGATTTTCAGATATGATGGCCACGTTATCACAGACCAATTTATTTCACTTGTTAATCCAGAAAGTGAAATATCTCCATTTGTACAAAAACTGACAGGAATTACCCAAAAAATGGTAAAAACCGCTCCGAAATTTCATGAAATCGCGAAAAGAATCATAGAAATTACAGAAGGAACCATTTTAGTAGGGCATAATATAGATTTTGATTACAGAATGCTTCGTCAGAGTTTTAAGAGATTAGGTTTTGACTTTAAAATCAATACTTTAGATACCATTCCTTTGACGAAAAAACTGATTCCTCATGAGAAAAGTTATTCTCTGGGGAAATTATGTAAATCTATTGGGATTCCTTTGGTAGATGAACACAGAGCTTCTGGTGATGCAAGAGCTACTTTGGAACTTTTTAAATTGTTAAAAACCAAAGACAACAGCCACGAAATTATTCAACAACATCACGAAGAAAGCAACGCAAAATCTTATATCAATAAAATAAAAGAACTTACTCAGGATTTACCTTCGGAGAAAGGTTTTGTGTATTTTCAAAATGCTTCTGGAGCCATTCTTTTTGAAGATTATGTAGATGATATTTTTAGAGTTTCTAAAAAACTATTCAATTCTAAATCTGCTAAATGGCAAAGCATTCAGGAAGAAGTTGCCCAAATTAATTACGAACTTACGGGAACAGATACCATTGCGAGATTGATTTTGCTGAATCAGAATAAATCGAAGAAGCAGTTTTTACCTTACGGTTTGTTCTACATTGATGGAAAATTTAAGGTTGAAAAAAACTCTAGTCACTCAGAAAAGCCATTATTGAAATTCAAAAACTTTTCTCAAGGCAGTAAAGTGAAGCATTATATCACCGAAAATGAATCGCTTAGAGATTATAAAACGCTGAAAGAACTCATTACGCTGAAAGGTAGAAATGAACTTTGGATAGGAAAAGGAAGAAATCTCGGTGAGAAATCTTTTCTCATCATAGAAGAAGGAAAATTGATTTCATTCGGGTATTATGAATTGTTCCATCAGATTCAGTCTAGGAAGAAATTAAACAAATTGCAGATAGAAGTGAAGAAAGTTTCGCCAGAAATCATCAATGATTTAAAACTATCTTTACTGAAAAATGAATATAAGATAGAAAAATTGCCTAAATAAATCTAAATATATAATCAAAAATAGATATTTTTTACTGAATAATAATTTTGTTTGGTTTTAAAATCTAAAATTTATATTTTTGCAGTAAAATTTTTATTATGACAAATCAAGATTTGCTTCAGATTGCAGAAGAATTCGGAACGCCGGTTTATGTTTATGACGCCGATTCTATAAAATCTCAGTACGAGAAACTCACCACTTCTTTTGCAGAGAGCACTAAGTTTTTCTACGCTTGTAAATCACTCACCAATATCAACATCCTAAAATATGTAGAAAAATTAGGAGCGAATCTTGATTGTGTTTCTATAAACGAAGTTAAATTAGGTTTAAAAGCTGGTTTTTCGCCAGAGAGAATTTTATTTACACCCAATTGTGTAGACCTTGCCGAAATAGAAGAAGCAATGTCTCTGCAAGTGCATATTAATATTGATAACATCTCTATTTTAGAGCAATTCGGCACTAAATATGGTGATTCTTACCCTGTTTTTTTAAGAATTAATCCACATATTTTTGCAGGAGGAAATTATAAAATTTCTACAGGACACATTGATTCTAAATTTGGGATTTCTATTCACCAAATGCGTCATATAGAACGCGTGATGAAATCTACTAATCTTAACATCGAAGGTTTGCATATGCATACTGGTAGCGAGATTAAAGATCCAGAAGTTTTCTTACAAGGTTTAGAAATTATGTTTGAACTTTCAGAAAGTTTCCCAAATCTTAAATATATTGATATGGGAAGCGGTTTCAAAGTTCCTTACCAAAAAGGCGAGTTAGAAACTGATGTGAAAGCTTTGGGGAAAAAAGTAGAAAAAGCAGTGGCTCAGTTCAAAAAAGAAACAGGTAAAGATTTTGAATTGTGGTTTGAACCGGGGAAATATTTGGTTTCTAAATCTGGGCATTTTTTGGTAAAATCTAACGTGATTAAACAGACAACTGCTACAGTTTTTGTTGGGGTGAACTCTGGATTTAACCATTTAATCAGACCGATGTTCTATGATTCATATCACGTCATAGAAAACCTAACTAATCCTAAAGGGACTGAAAGAATTTACACCGTAGTTGGAAATATTTGTGAAACCGATACTTTTGCTTGGGACAGAAAATTACACGAAGTTAGAGAAGGAGATATTTTAGTGTTCAGAAATGCAGGAGCTTATGGTTTTGAGATGAGTTCAAATTTCAATTCTAGATTGAAACCAGCTGAAGTTTTATTCTTAGATGGAAAAGCGCATCTCATCAGAAAAAGAGAAGAATTCGATGATTTATTGAAAAATCAAATCGAAGTTTTATAAATTTTAAATCAGAGGTTGTAATTCATTTACAACCTTTTTTTGTAAATTTACTATCAAATTTTAAGTCATGAAAAAGTTTTTATTATTAGTGATGATGACGTTTTCTTTCGGTTTTGTGAGTGCACAATATTTGGTAGAAGACAATGATATTACAGAAAATTCTAAAGAATTTGGTAGAGCAGATATTTCATTAGACATGAATAATCCGCTAGAATTTTACAGACTAAAATGTGCGAATGCTACTTATGCACAATACATTGGAGGAGAAAATGGTTTTAAAGACAAATTATTTAAAAATTTAAAAGCCAGTCTTTCTAACAATTTATACTCTGTAAATGGAACTTTTGATTTCATTTTCTACATTGATAAAGAAGGAAATTTAAAGGATTTTGCGCTAAAACCAGAAGTTCCGAATAGTAATCTTTTGCAAACAGACATTAAGAATGCGGTAAAAGCAATGAATCAAAAATGGATGCCTGCAACTTGCGATGGCGCAAAAGTAGATTCTAAAATAAGACTGAAAGTCAATTTCAGGACAGATTTATTCGATATGTAAAAAATAAAAGTCGCTTTTCTCAAGCGACTTTTTTATTTATCTTTGAAGCACAAAACTAATAAACATGAGAAAATTATTTTTATTCTCACTATTCATTTCCAATATTTTTATTTTTTCTCAAGAGCAGAAAACCGAAATGAATACAGAAAGCACTAGCGTTATTTATAAAAAAGCAGAATTTCCGGGTGGTGATACAGCTTTTAGAAAAGAGTTGTTCAAAATGATCAATGCTTATATTGATATAAAAACTTATGCAGTAAATGGTGTGTTTACCTTTTCTTTTGATGTACAACCTGATGGAAAGATTAAAAATTTAGATGTAAATCCAAAAGTAAAAAACAGTGAACTTTTTATTGATGATATGCTATTTTGCATGAGAAAAGTTAAAACTAAATGGATTCCAGCTACTAAAGATGGAATGCCAGTTACTTCTAATTACACTATTAAAATTAATTTTATTACAGATCATACAGAACATGAATAAGATGTTGACAAGAATTACCCTTTTATTTTCATTTATTGCTATTTCTTTACAAGCTCAGATAGATGTCTATGATAAATATCCTATTGGACAAGACTTTTATAAGGGAGGCTTGAGCGATTTTTATAAAGACATCAGAAAAGTAATAAAAAAGAAAAATCTTAAGCCATGCGAAAATGAAAATGAAAAGTATTTAGTGAATTTGGTAATTTATGCTGATAAAAAGGTGAGTTTAGTTAAAGACTTTGACACCTTAAACATTCAAAAAAATAAATGTGCTTTTGATTTCTCTAAGAGTGTTTTGCCATATTTAGATAATTGGCAACCTGCAAAACTTGATGGGAAAGAAGTTAATGCGATTGCTCAATTCATGATAGATCCTTATTTTTTATTTTATCATAAATTTAAAAATCCAAATCCAGATGTAGAAAAACCTCCTGTTTTTGAAAAAAATATAAAATTATTTCAAAAGGAAGTAAGAAGGATAATTGAAAGTTATATTAAGGAAAATATTTCTGGTAGAAAAATTTCGTTGTCTTTTACAATTACTGAATTAGGAGCTCTAGAAGACTTGAGGATTACAAATCTACAAGTTGAAGAAATTGACAAAGAAGAAATAATAAAAGAAATCTTACGAATAAAGGGTAAGTGGAAACCAGGAACTAGAAATGGAAAGCCCGTTAAATTTAGAATGAATTTAACTTTTGAACAAGAATTTAATCTTGAGCTTGAAAATAAGGTCTATGAAGATTTGAAAAAAGGAAACTACAGTTTTTAACACCCTGCCATTTTGTCATAAAATTCCTTATCTTTGCACTCAAAATATTTGAAAAGTGCAAGAAAAATATATAGACGAAACTAAACAAGGCGAAGCTTTTGCTATTGCTGAAAAACCAGAAAATTCTAAAAAATTGTTTTTAGAAAGTTACGGTTGTCAAATGAATTTCTCAGACTCAGAAATCGTAGCCTCTATTCTTAACGAACAAGGTTATAATACCACCATGAAAGTAGAAGAAGCAGATTTAATTTTGCTGAATACTTGCTCTATCAGAGAAAGAGCAGAACAAACGGTGAGAATGCGACTTTCACAATTCAAAAATTTGAAAAAAGAAAGGCCTAACCTTACTGTTGGTGTTCTTGGTTGTATGGCAGAACGTCTTAAAACTAAATTTTTAGAAGAAGAACAATTGGTAGACTTAGTAGTTGGTCCAGATGCTTACAGAGATTTGCCAAATCTTTTGAAAGAAACAGAAGACGGAAGAGACGCCATCAATGTTATTTTATCTAAAGAAGAAACGTACGCAGATATTAATCCTGTTCGTTTAGGTGGAAACGGTGTTACAGCATTCGTAACCATTACCAGAGGTTGTGATAATATGTGTACCTTTTGCGTAGTTCCTTTTACCAGAGGTAGAGAAAGAAGTCGTGATCCGCATTCTATTATTGAAGAATGCAAAGCTTTGGCTGAAAATGGTTACAAAGAAATTACGCTTCTTGGGCAAAACGTGGACTCTTATCTTTGGTATGGAGGTGGTCCTAAAAAAGATTTTGATAAAGCTTCGGAAATGCAAAAAGCTACCGCTGTAAATTTTGCTCAATTGTTAGAAATGGTAGCAAAAGCAGTTCCTGCAATGAGAATTCGTTTTTCTACGTCTAATCCTCACGAAATGACGGAAGAAGTTTTCCGTGTGATTGCAAAATACGATAACGTTTGTAAATATATTCACCTTCCTGTACAAAGTGGAAGTGACAGAATTTTGCAGAAAATGAATCGTCAACATACACGTCAGGAATATTTAGATTTGATTAAAAAAGCGAAGGAAATAGTTCCCGAAATTGCTTTTTCTCAAGATATGATTGCTGGTTTCTGTGGTGAAACAGAAGAAGATCATCAATTAACTCTTGATTTAATGAGACAAGTAGAATACGATTACGGTTATATGTTTGCGTATTCTGAAAGACCAGGAACTCCAGCTCATAAAAAAATGGAAGATGATGTTCCTGCAGATGTGAAGCAAAGAAGATTAGCCGAAATCATTGCGTTACAAGGAGAATTATCCAGAAAAAGAATGAAATCTTACGTTGGCAAAAACTACGAAGTTCTAATCGAAGGAGAGTCTAAAAAAGATAAAAATCAATGGAAAGGAAGAACTTCTCAGAATGCAGTAGTGGTTTTTGATAAAGTAGAAGGGCAGAATATTGGTGACTTTGTGACTGTTTTTGTTCATGACAGCACTCAAGGCACACTTTTGGGGAAAGCGATTTAAGGAAATCGTTAAGTTTTCTAAATTTTTTAAAAACACTAAACCTCAAATCTCAAAATTATGAGCGACTTACAATCCATAAAAAACCGTTTCGGAATTATAGGGAATTTTCCCGCACTTAACCGTGCCATAGAAAAAGCAATTCAGGTGGCGCCTACAGATATTTCCGTTTTGGTTATCG
This sequence comes from Cloacibacterium sp. DMC96, assembly GCF_056313765.1. Taxonomy (NCBI): domain Bacteria; kingdom Pseudomonadati; phylum Bacteroidota; class Flavobacteriia; order Flavobacteriales; family Weeksellaceae; genus Cloacibacterium; species Cloacibacterium sp. DMC96. The sequence continues at coordinate 621,577 of NZ_JBQUZQ010000002.1, forward strand.
GAGAATCTGGAGTTGGTAAAGAACATATCCCGAAAATTATTCATAGCGAATCTCGCAGAAAACACCAACCATATATTGTGGTAAACTGTGGTGCAATTCCAGAAGGAACTATAGATTCAGAGCTTTTTGGGCACGAAAAAGGAGCTTTTACAGGCGCAACTTCTACCAGGAAAGGTTATTTTGAAGTTGCAGACGGCGGAACTATTTTCTTAGATGAAGTAGGGGAATTGCCTTTGCAAACTCAAGTAAGACTTCTCAGAGTTTTAGAAAGTGGAGAATTTATGAAAGTGGGTTCTTCTCAGGTTCAAAAAACCAATGTGAGAATCGTAGCTGCGACTAATGTAAATATGATGAAAGCGATAGAAGATGGTAGATTTAGAGAAGATTTGTACTATCGTCTCAATACGGTTCAGATTGATATGCCACCTTTGAGAGAAAGAAAAGGAGATATTCATTTGCTTTTCAGAAAATTCGCCATTGATTTTGCCGAAAAATACAGAATGCCAGAGTTACAATTGACAGATGATGGCGTTAAATATTTAGAAAATTATACTTTTCCAGGGAATATTCGTCAGCTGAGAAATTTAGTAGAGCAAATGACAGTGGTAGAACAAAACAGAAGTGTGAATTCTACTAAATTATCAGAATATATTCCGATGAATGCTCAACTTCCAGCAGTGGTTTCCAGAGGTGGAAATTCAGGAAATTCAGGAGGAGATTTCGGTTCAGAAAGGGAAATCATGTACAAAATTCTTTTTGACATGAGAAATGATTTAAATGATTTAAAATCCTTAACTTCGGAACTGATTAAGAATAGAGGAAGTCAGAGTTTTTCGCATCATGAGCAAGATTTAATCGGTAGAGTTTTTAAAACTGAAACCCAACCGGTTAATACTAGTTCTATTTTGTATTACGAAGATCAACCAGCTGCGCCAACTCCTAATTTCTACAATGATACTGAGGAGTACGAGAATGGAGTAGAAGATATAGATTTAGAAGAAGAACCGAAAGAAGAGTCTCTTTCTTTAATCAATAATGAGAGAGATTTAATTGTAAAAGCGCTCGAAAAACACAAAGGCAGAAGAAATAAAGCGGCAGATGAATTGGGAATTTCTCAAAGAACGCTTTACAGAAAAATAAAACAATATAATTTAGAAGATTAATGAAAAGATTTCAGATTTTAAATTTCAGATTTCAAGCCAAAAATTTTAAAATTTTTGGAGTTTTATTCTTGGGTTTCTTTTCCTTGGCTTTTTTGTCTTCTTGTTATAGTTTTACAGGGAATTCTTTGAATCACGACGAAAAAACCATTCAGATTAAAAATTTCCCTAATAATGCAGCTTTGGTGAATGCTAATTTAAGTCAAGAATTTTCTATTGCTCTTCAAAATAGATTTTTACAAAGGTCTGGTTTAAAGGGAACTACGGAAAACCCTGATGTTCTTATTGAAGGAGAGATTACAGATTACAGCATTTCGCCTACCACTATTTCTACACCAGTTACTACAGACGGTGGAAATATTCAAGCAGCACAAAATAAGCTCACCATTACGGTAAAAGTTCATTACGAAAACAGTAAGTTTCCAGAAGCAAGTTTTGATAGAACGTATTCAGACGAAGCGGTTTTCAGTAGTGATTTAGATATTAATGCCATAGAAACTTCTCAAGTGAAATTGGTAAACGAAAGGATTATCAATAAAATTTTTAACGATATTGTAGCCAATTGGTAAAAGATGAATGCACGAGTTTTAGAATTGCTTCAGCGCCCAGAAAATATTTCTAAAGAAGATATTTCGCTTCTTCAGAATGAAATTTCTAAATTTCCTTATATGCAGAGTATCAGAACTTTGCATCTTTCGGCGATTTTTAATTTCGATGCTGAAAATTACCAAAAAGAACTAACCAAAACCGCAGCGTATACTACGGATAAAAAAATTCTCTACACTTTCATCAATAAAAAGAAGGAAGAAGAGAAAAAAGAATTGACGAAATTCAAGAAAATCGTACTCGCTAAAACTGAACATGAAGTTGAAAAAACCACTGAAGAACCTGTAAAAATCGTTGAGGTTCCAGAGCAAAATATCACTAAGAATTCTTCTGAAAATTTAACCGAAACGGTAGAAAAAATAGAGGCAGAAAAACCTGTAGTTACGCATCCGAAAAGTGTAGTAGGTGATACCGAATTAGAAGCGCCGATTCTTGACAAAAAAGAAAATGAGTTCGAAGTTTTGAAAGAATTAGAGATTTTAGAGGTTGAAAATCAATTGCTTGAGCAAGAGAAAGCGGAAGAGGAAAATGCAGAAATTGCGTTCAAAACGAGAGAAGAAGACCTTAATTTTAGTAAAGAAACGGTTTTAGAACATATTGATCAATCAGATGACAAGGAAATTACGTCTGTAAAACCTTCGGATATCAGTTTTAATGGTTTCGAAAGTTTCTTGCCAAACGTGAAATTTACTGTTCCTTCCGTTCAAAAAGAAGAACCGAAATCTGAACCAAAAGCAGAAATTTCTGCAACAATTATTGAAGAAAAACCAACCGAAGAAAAAATAAAACCTGAAGAAATTCCATCTGAAAAAACTCCAGAATTGAACATTTCAGAGCCAGAAAAAACAGAGATTATAGAGGAAAATACAGAAATGACGATTGAAAAAGAAGAGCCTCAAGTAATTAATACTCCTATTTTGACGGAAGAAAAAGAAGAAATTGTAGAAGAAATTCATACCGATTGGAAACCCATGAATTTTGTGATGAATCCACTGGATTCTATGATTCAAAAACCAGCAGTTTCTCAACCAAAAGCTACCGAAAAACCAGTTGAGGTAAAACCAGAAATTGCAACCAGAGATGAGAAGAAAATTGTAGAAGATGTTGCACCAATCGAATTGAAAAAAGAGGTTTTAGAAGAAGTTAAAATTGAAGAAAAACCTATTGAAAAATCTATTCTAAATACTTCTTTCTTAAAAACTAACGTTCAAGAAACTTCTGTTCAAACTATTGAAAATCAACCAAAAGAAGTGGAGGATGAAGAGAATAATAGTAACGTTCCAGATTTTGTAAATACTTGGCAAAGTTGGCTTAAAATTGACCGATCAATGGTTAAAACGCCTGAAAATATTCCGGTAAAAGTCATTGAGAAAAAAGCTGAAATCATCGATAAATTCATTGAAGAAAATCCTAAAATTTCTCAGTTGAAAGAAGAAGTAAGCTTTGTAGTAAAAGAAAGAAATGACGATATTTCACACTTGATGACCGAAACTTTGGCAAAACTTTATGCCGAACAAAGACTGTACACCAAAGCAATTAAAGCTTACGAAATTCTACAAAATAAGCATCCGGAAAGAGCCGAAGATTTCAAGGCTAAAATTCAAGAAATCAAAGATTTAAAACAAGGTAAATAAAACAAAAACTCCAAGAATTTCTTGGAGTTTTTTTTATTGAATTAGACTAAGGATTGGTTTATAAAGTTTCTTCAGATTTTAGATTTCCTCTTAATTTATTCCAGATTTTTCTTCCTAAAATAAAAACCACAATAACAAGGGCAATTGCTACTAAAAACGCAATTACGGGAGCGGCTAAAGCTAAAAAAGTCATCATTCCTGCTCCTGCTGTTTCGGTGGTAGCTACTACAGAATTTCCTAGACCGCCAGTTGTAGCGGTAGATGCGGCTCGTGTTCCTGCAAATCCAGAACTAATTGCGGCGGCAGTTCCACCACCTGCAATTAATGCAAGTGCCCAAGTTGGAAACGTTCCTAAATCTGTGAATTGCGCAGCAAACATGATAGAACCTGCAATTGTAGCTAGTGGAACAGAAGCGGTGTCTAATAAATGGTCAAAGAACGGAATATAATATGCTAAAATTTCTACCACAGTGGCAATTCCTGTAGTGATGAGCGTAGGTAAACCAGCCAACCATTGAAAATTTTCGTTCATGGGAATCCAACCCATATAAGAAGCGAGACTTACAGCAAACATAGGCAAGAAAACTCTAAAGCCAGAAGCTGCAGCTAAACCAATGCCAATAAATGCACTGATGAAGTAAGGAAGATAAGGAATGTTGTCTAACATTTTGTGTAATAGTTTATTATTTGTGCAAACTAAATTACAAAAAACGTGCTATTGATTTTTATTTTTTGAGAAGTTTTAAAAATTCTTCTTCTATTTCTTGATAATTTTTCGGAAGAGTAGGTGAAACGTAGAACAACATGGTTAAGGAATTGTCGCCAAATTTTTCTAAAAATTGAACTTTATTGAGTCTATAAACTTCGCGCAAAAGTCTTTTGATTCTATTTCTGTGAACTGCTTTTTTAAAATATCTCTTAGAAACAGAAACGCCTACTTTATGTTGAGTTGTCATGCTGAGCGAAGTTGAAGCATCAAATTGGTAAGAAATCACTCTCAAATTTCCACAAGTTTTCCATTTTCCTTTCTCAAAAAGTAAGGAAATGTCATTTTTTTGTTTGAGTTTTTCTTCTCGGGGATATTTGTAGTTCAAAATATTAAGTATAAAATTAATTTTGCTCTTGATTCTTTTTACTTGGCTCTTTCAACAAGTAATTAATCACTTCTGCAGCAGCATTTAAACCAAAAAGTGCAGGCATAAAACTGATGGTTCCGTAAAAAGATTTCTTAAAATTGCTTCCATCGGTGAGTTTTAAACTTTCTTCTTTTTGAATTTCTGTAGAAAAAACACATCTGAAACCTTTGGTAATCCCTTCTTTTTTTAATCTTTTTCTGATTTGTTTGGCAAGATAACAATTATTGGTTTTGCTTAAATCTCTTACCAAAACTTTACTTGGGTCGGTTTTTCCGCCAGCTCCCATCGATGAAACGAGTTTTATTTTTCTTCTTCTACAAGCTTTAATCAAGGCTAATTTTGGCGAAACACTGTCTATGCAATCTAATACGTAATCAAATTGATGTTCTTCTAGAATTTCGTCCATTCTTTCTGGTGAAAGAAATTCATTGATTTTAACCAAATTAATTTCAGGATTGATGTCTAAAATTCTCTCGGCAACGATTTCTACTTTATCCTTTCCTACAGTAGAATGTAAAGCAGGTAACTGTCTGTTTATGTTGGTGATATCTACAATGTCTCCATCTACAATCGTCATGTTTCCTACTCCTGCTCTTGCCAAAAATTCTGCTGCAAAAGAACCCACTCCACCTAAACCTACCACTAAAACTTTAGCGTTTTTCAAGGTTTCTAAGCCTTCTTTTTTTACGAGCAGTTCCGAACGTTGTAACCAATCTGTCATTTTCTAATTTTATTTTTTCACGCAAAAAGCGCAAAGATTTTCTTAATCACTTAATTAAAACCGAATGTTTAAAATTTCTAAATTTTTAGAAATCTGTTCTTGTAATTTTTCTACAGAAATTTCCTTGATTTCAGCTACTTTTTGATACAATTCCGTCAGGTTAAAATCTGTATCATCTGTTTCTAAAAATATTTTTTCTAAAGGAATTTCTTTCAAAGAAGTTTGCAAAGATAAGTTGTGAAGTACAGATTTTCCAAAACTTAAGTAAAAACCATGTTTCAACATTTCATCAGCAATCGCTTTTTTCTTATTAAAACCATGAATAATCAATGGAACTTTTGCAATTTTTTGAAAAGGAATTAATTCTTGAAATTTCCTTACGCAATGAATGATAACCGGTTTTTGAATTTGATTTGCCCAAAGGATTTGCGCTTCGAAAACTTTTTTCTGAAGATTTTCATCGATGTTTACCAAAGCATCCAAACCACATTCGCCAATAGCTAAACATTTTGGATCTTGAGAAATGATTTTTAGGTTTTCTAAATCATTTTCCCATTGTTCATTGATGTTTTGCGGATGAATTCCTACCGAAAAATAATGCTCAGGAATCTTTTCTTCTGGCGTAGAATTATAAATTCCGTAAGAGATTTGTGGGTTATGATGATGGAAGTTGAAAAAATTCATATTCAAAGATATGAAATCGGTTAAAAAATTAAACAAAGTATTAAACATTTGTTTGTTTGAGAAAAAGTTTTTTATATCTTTACTTTTCAACAAATTAGAGAATGAAGAAAAAATTTACCGAAAAGCAAATTCATATTCTAGACATCGCGGAAGAGCTTATTGCGCAGAAAGGTTTTGAAGGGACTTCCGTTCGTGATATCTCTGCTAAAGCGAATATCAACGTGGCGATGATTTCTTATTACTTCGGCTCTAAAGAGAAAATGATGGTAAATCTTTACCAATATAGAGTACAGAAAACCAGAGAAACATTTGCTGAATTTACCCAAACCATAAAAGACGGAAAACCAGAGATGCAACTCAAAGAAATTATTAATTTCGTAACTAAACAGTTATTTAAATTCAATTATTTTCATGGTTTTGTGACTCAAGAACTCAGACATCAAGATAGAGTGAAAGATACATTGCTAGAATTTTACCAAACGTTTACCAAAGTTCTGGAAGATGTAGTGCAAAAAGGTATTGTAAGTGGCGTTTTTAAAAGAGCTGCAAAATCTGAAGATATTGTTTCTACCATCATTGGAACCATCGTATTTACCATTAGAAATAAAAATTATTACGAAATTTATCTAAAAGGTAACGACGAAGATTACCTAGCAAATGCCGAAAAAAAACTGAAAAACCATCTCAATCTTTGTGTTTTCTCGCTTTTAGGATATCAAATTTAACCTTATTTGCGTTAAAGTATCTTAAAATAAATCTTTTGACAAAAAAAGTTTTATTTTTGCAAACTGATAAAGGGAACATTATAGAAAGATTTCCTTACTTTTATTTATGAAAAAAATATTCTCATTATTCGCAATCGCTTTTTTGCTTTTGTCTTGTAACAAACAATATGATTTGGCAATGAAATCTGCTGATAAAGATTTTATCATGAAAGTTGCCAATGAAAAATACGAAAAAAAGAAATGGACAGACGCTCTTGCGCTTTACGAAAGATTAACCAATCTCGTTGCAGGAACAGATGACGCTCCAGAAGTAGTTTATAAATCTGCGTATGCTAATTACTACGACAAAAACTATAAACTAGCGGCGCATCAATTCAAGAATTTTTCGGTTACATTTACCAATGATCCTAGAAAAGAAGAAGCAGCTTATATGTCTGCATTGTGTTACTATGAAGGTTCTATGGATTATAACTTAGACCAGAGCAATACAACTTCGGCGATTAATGAATTACAAGAATTTTTAAATAATTATCCAAATTCAGAAAAAGCAAAAAACATCAATGATTTAATTGATGAACTGAACTATAAATTAGAGTTCAAAGCTTATGAAAATGCAAGACAATATTTTAAAATGGCAGATTACAAAGCAGCTACCATTGCTTTTGAAAACGTTTTAAATGATTTTCCTGCAACTAAACTGAAATCAAAAATCTACGCTTATATTTTAAAATCTAAATCAGAATTGGGTATCAACTCTATTTATGACCTTAAAAAAGAAAGATTAGAAAGTGCAATCGCATTTACCAGACAGGTAGAAAGAGAATATCCAAACTCAGATTTAAGCAAAGAAGCTCTTGATATCAGAGGGAAACTAGAAAAAGAAGTTGTAGAATTTGCGAAACTTCAAAAAGAAGTAGAAGCTAGAAAAGCTGAATTTACAGAAAAACAAAAAGCAGCTGAAGCCAAGGAAGACGCTAAAAAACAAGTTAAAGATCAGCAAGAAGCGAATAAAATTAAAATTGATAGTGCAAAAATTAGCACACCAGAACCAGGTGCTACTTTCAAGATTAGAAGAAATTAATTATCTTTGCAAACTAAAATAAAAATAAATCACTCAAAATGAGCGTAAAAGATACAAAAGCAGAAGTAAACACCATTACATACGATAAAGATAAAATCGAAGAAAAAGTAGGTTCTATCTACGAAGCTATCGTAATTATGGGAAAAAGAGCAGAACAAATTAATGCTGAAATTAGAACTGAACTTCACCAAAAATTAGACGAATTTGCGGTGCACAATTCTACTCTGGAAGAAGTTTTCGAAAACAGAGAGCAAATTGAAATTTCTAAAAACTACGAAAGATTACCGAAGCCTACATCTATTGCTATTAGAGAATGGTTAGATGACGAAGTTTACTTCCGTAGAACCGAAGAAAAATAAACGATATTCGTTAGGATAAAAAACAAAGTCACAGAATTTCTGTGGCTTTTTTGTTGAGTTTATGTTTGAAAATCTTTAGATTTTCAACTTTTAAAGCTTTGTTAAATGAAATGCCTTTAATAACGGTAAATGATGCAGATTCTTTGCGTTTAAAATAACCAATAAAAATTCAAAAAAAAACCATAAATTCGTTCAGTTAAAATTCTAATCATATGGCTCTAAAAGGTAAAAAAATTCTATTGGCAATTTCTGGCGGAATTGCAGCCTACAAAATGAATTACCTTGCAAGAGATTTTGTAAAAAAAGGTGCAGAAGTAAAGGTTATTTTAACACCTTCTGCTGAAAATTTCGTTACAAAAGTCACGCTTTCTACGCTTTCTAAAAATGCAGTGTATTCTGATTTTTATGACCAAAACGGAACATGGAATTCTCATGTAGAACTCGCACTTTGGGCAGATGTATTATTGGTAGCACCTTGTACTGCAAATACTTTGGCTAAAATGGTTCATGGGATTTGTGATAATTTGGTTATTGCTACTTATATGTCTGCAAAATGCCCAGTTTTCATAGCTCCAGCAATGGATTTGGATATGTATGCACATCCTTCCACCAAAGAAAATTTAGAAAAAGCAGAAAGATTTGGTCATCACATTATTCCCGCAGAATTTGGCGAATTGGCTTCTGGTTTAGAAGGTCAAGGAAGATTAGCGGAGCCAGAAACTATTTTACAAAAAATAGAAGATTTTTTTACTCAACCTTTGCCTCAGTCTCATTCTTTAGATGGAAAAACCGTTCTCATCACAGCAGGACCTACCTATGAAGCAATAGACCCTGTTCGTTTTATTGGCAATCATTCTTCGGGAAAAATGGGATTTTCGCTTGCTGAGGAAGCGGTAAAACGTGGCGCAAAAGTGATTTTAATTTCTGGTCCTACTTCACAAAAAACGAGCACTAAAAATATAGAAATTCATAGAGTAACTTCGGCGAAAGAAATGTACGATGAGGTTTTTAAATACTATGAAAAGGTAGATATTGCTGTCGCAAGTGCTGCTGTTGCAGATTATGCCCCAAAAATCGTTGCCAAAGAAAAAATTAAAAAATCTGAAGAAGAGTTTGCCATAGAATTGGTTAAGAATCCAGATATTTTGAAAACGATGGGCGAGAAAAAAACACATCAGTTTTTGGTTGGTTTTGCCCTTGAAACTCAGAATGAAGAGGAAAATGCCAAAAGCAAATTGCAGAAAAAAAATCTGGATATGATTGTGCTTAATTCACTTCGTGATGAAGGTGCAGGTTTCCAAAAAGACACGAATAAGGTTAAAATTTTAACACATTCAGAACAAAAAGAATTTTCTCTGAAATCTAAAGACGAAGTGGCAAAAGACATTTTAGATTTTGTAGAAACTCAACTTAAGAAATAAATTTTTTAAAAATTCGTTTAGAATTCAATGAAAAAACTACTTTACATATTTGCGCTTTTACTGCTTTCTCAATTTAGTTTTGCACAAGAGCTGAATGCTCAAGTTCAGATTAATTACCAACAAATTGGCGGAAGTAACGTGCAATTATTCAGAACAATGGAGAAAAGTCTGAAAGATTTTATCAATAAAACTAGTTGGACTGGCAAAAAATTTCAGAACTACGAAAAAATAAAATGTAATTTTTCAATCATTCTTGCCGAAAAAAGTGGGAATAATTACAAAGGAACTTTGGTGGTTCAGTCGGTGCGTCCTGTTTATGGAACACAATATGAAACGCCGATTCTTAATGTTAATGACACCAATTTTTCTTTTGAATATTTAGAAAATCAGAACATGGTTTTTAACGAAAGACAATTTTCGGGAAAAAATTTGATTGACGTGATGAGTTTTTATGTCTACCTTATTTTAGGTTACGATGCAGATACGTATCAAATCAAAGGCGGAACTCCATGGTTTGATAAAGCGATGCAGATTACTCAAAATTCTCAAAATCAGAACTATATGGGTTGGTCTCAATTAGAAAGTCCAAGAAATAGAGGAGCGCTCATTGCTACGATTTTGTCTGAACAAAATTCTACGCTCAGAAATTTCTACTATAATTATCACAGAATGGGCTTAGATAATTTAGGAAAACAAGACCAATTTTCTACGAAACAAACCATTGCAAATGAGATTTTGAGACTTAAATTCTACGAAAGTAATTTCCAGATGAATTATCCTTTTAATCTCTTTGTAGAAAGCAAAAAAGACGAAATTTATAACATTTTCGATTCCAATAATAATGGAGGTGTAGATATGAATCAGCTCAAAAATTTGATGAGTTTATTCTCTCCAAAAGATATGGACACGAAATGGAATAAATGGAAGTAAAATGAATCTTAGAGCTACGCTTTTGTGGTTTGAATTTTCTGAAATTTACACTATTTTTACAGGCTCGAAAACGCAACTCAAAATAAGTATTCTTTAAATAATGTTATCAAGAATTTATATCCAAAATTTTGCATTGATAGACCAACTTGAAATCAATTTTAAGAAAGGTTTACAAGTGATTACCGGCGAAACAGGTGCTGGTAAATCTATTATTTTGGGTGCTTTGAGACTTATTTTAGGAGAGAGAGCAGATTCTAAAAGCATTTCTGATTTCTCAACGAAAAGTGTAGTTGAAGCGGAATTTAAAATTTCTGAATCTTTAAAGATTTTCTTTGAGGAAAATGATTTAGATTTTGAAGTAGATACCATTATCCGAAGAGAAATTTTGCCTTCTGGTAAGTCTAGAGCTTTTGTGAATGATGTTCCTGTTACTTTAGATGTTTTGAAAGAACTTTCCGAAAGATTGATTGATATTCATTCTCAGTTTGAAACTTCTCAATTGTTTAGCGAAGAATATCAGTTTAAAATTATCGATGGACTTTCTGAAAATAAAAATTTGATAGAAACCTATCAAAATGATTATTTTGAATTTCAAAGAAAGCAAAGAGAACTAGAAAAACTGAAAAATACACTTTCCGAAGGAAATAAAGAGAGCGATTACAAGTTGTTTTTATTGGAAGAATTAGAAGCAGCGCAATTAGAAACGGTAAATTATGAATTGCTACAGAGCCAGATTTCTTTAGCCGAAAATAAAGGTGCAATTTCTGAATTGCTCACTCAAATCTTTGCCAGAACAGACCAAGAAGAAGTAGGTTTGTTCGATGGTTTCTATGATGTTAAAAACAAATTGAGCAGAGTCGCAGACTTGTCTTTGCAGTTTTCTGAGCTCAATGCAAGATTAGAAGAAAACTATGTAGAGTTCAAAGATATTCTCTTTCAATTGCAAAATGAAGCCGAAAAGTTAGATGCAAATCCTGAAGATTTATTCGTTTTACAAGAGCAAAATGATAAAATCAATGCACTTTTTCTAAAGCACAAGGTTTCAGATATAGAAGATTTGTTGAAAATCAAAGAAGAACTTTCTTTAGAAAAAAATTCTTTTGAAGATATAGAACATAAAATTGCTCAATTAGAAAAAGAAATTGCTGAAGCTTCTCAATCTTTGCTTAAAAAAGCTGATATTTTATCTAAAAATAGAAAAAAAGTTGCTCCAATTTTTGTAGAAAAAGTAGAATCACTTTTACATCAATTGGGATTAGAAAAAGCTAAAGTAGAAGTGGAACTTTCTTCAACGAAAGAATTCGGTAAATTCGGAACGGAGAAAATCCAATTGCTATTTCAAGCGAATGCTGGATTTGCCTTGAAACCGATTGAAAATGCTATTTCTGGCGGTGAAAGAAGCAGAGTGATGCTTTCTATAAAAAAACTTATGGCAGAAAATGCAGAACTTCCTACGCTTATTTTAGACGAAATAGACACAGGTGTTTCTGGTAGAATTGCCGATGAAATGGGCAATGTAATGCAAGAAATGTCAGAAAATATGCAGTTGATAGTCATTACTCACCTTGCGCAAGTTGCGGCAAAAGGAAATGATAATTATAAAGTGCAAAAATCTGATATTGAAGGAAAAACCCAAACCAGAATTTTCCCACTTAATCAAGAAGAAAAACTTACAGAAATTGCGCAATTGCTTTCTGGAAGCAAGATTACAGATGCCGCTATTCTTCAGGCAAAAGAACTCATGCAATAAATTTTGTAACGAAAATATAGTTTTAGAAACTAATGATTGAAAAACGATTATGTTTCTAAAATTTCTACAACTTGAACTCAAAAGTTTTGTGAGAAGTCCGCAATTTGCTGCGGGAATCTTAATGAAAATAGGAATGCTGTTTATGTATGCATATTTGGCGCTTATTTTTGTAGGCGGCGCTTTTGGAGTGTATTTCGGAGCGAAAAAAGTAGGTTATGAACCGATTCAACTTTTCAGCCGAATTTTCTTAGTCTACATTGCCATCGATTTGTTGTTGAAATATTTTATGCAACAACTTCCTGCGGAAAACATCAAGCCATTTCTCACCATGAAAATTTCTAAAAATCAAGTGGCTGGTTACACTTTGGTGAAAATTTTAGTTTCATTTTTCAGTTGGGCGTTTTTACTTTTTGCGATTCCATTTGCAGCGCTTTTAATTTTTAAAGGAAATCTAAATTTAGTAACCGTTTTGCTTTATTTCGCAGCGTGTATTTCCATGGTTTTTATCAATACGTTTGTCAACACCATTATCAATAAAAGTGATAAGTTGATGTACAGCCTTTTTGGCTTGATGGCGATTATTGGCGGATTGCACTACTTTGAAATAATAGATGTTTTGGCGATTTCTCAGAGTATTTTCTACGGTTTGTACCAAAACATTTGGTTCTTTATTATTCCGATTGTTGTATTGTTGGTTTTGGCGATTTATACTTTTTCTTTCATCAAAAAGAATTTGTATTTGGACAGAGGTTTAGAAATGAAAAAAGCGGCAGGAAAAACCGAAAACATTGCTTTCCTCAATAAATATGGAACATTAGGAACTTTTATCAACAATGATATTCGATTGATTAAAAGAAGTAAAGCGGCAAGAAGTGCTTTAATTGGAGGGGTTTTATTCCTTTTTTACGGGTTACTTTTCTTTAGTAAAGGTTACAATACCAGTTTCATGCAAGTTTTTCTTGGAATTTTTGTAACAGGCGGTTTTAATTTTATGTTCGGGCAAAGAGTTCCAGCTTGGGACAGTTCTTATTATCCACTGATGATGACGCAAAATGTTCCTTACAAAGATTTTCTCAAAGCAAAATGGGCGCTTTTTGTGATTGCCATTTCGGTTTCTATGATTTTAGCAGTCGGTTATGCATTCATCAGTTGGGAGTTTTATTTTACCATTTTTGCGGCAGGTTTATATAATTTAGGAGTCAATTCTTACCTCACTTTATTGGCGGGAGCTTACAATAAAAAACCGATTGATTTAAACTCTGCTTCTAAAGGTTTCACCAGCGGACAAAACAATTTCAATATTAAAATTCTTGTTCTTTTATTGCCACAAATGGTTTTACCAATGGCTGTTTTCGGAGCGATGAAATATTTCTTCGGAATGACTCCGGCTGTAATGAGTTTAGGGATTTTAGGATTGATAGGGTTTCTACTTCGAGATAAAATTTTCAACCTCATTGTAAAAATCTACAGAACTGAAAAATATTCTACCATCGCGGCTTTTAAAAAAGGCAATTAATAATCTAAAATTTTAAAACAACTCATCATGATCAATATTCATAATATTTCTAAAATTTACGGAACCGCAAAAGTGCTTAACATACAAGAACTTACTATTCCCAAAGGCGAAACTTTCGGTTTGGTAGGAAATAACGGAGCAGGAAAAACCACGCTCTTTAGCTTGCTTTTAGATTTAATTGAGCCTAGTTCAGGAAGCATTCAAATTGATGGAATTCAAGTAAATAAGTCAGAAAATTGGAAAAATAAAGTTTCTGCATTTATAGATGACAGTTTCTTGATTGGTTATCTTACGCCAGAAGAATATTTTTATTTTTTGGGCGAACTGAGAGGTCAAAACAAAGCTTCTGTAGACGAATTTCTTAAGCAGTTCGAAGATTTATTTAATGGCGAAATTCTCAATGCCAGAAAATACGTCAGAGATTTATCAAAAGGAAATCAGAAAAAAGTAGGAATTGTAGGCGCTTTAATTGGCAATCCAGAAATCATTGTTTTAGATGAACCTTTCGCGAATTTGGATCCTTCTACACAGATTAAACTAAAGAATCTTATTAAAGTTCTTTCCCAAAATGCAGAAGTCACCTTCTTAATTTCTAGCCATGATTTGGCGCACACTACAGAAGTTTGCAACCGAATTGTAGCCATCAATAAAGGTGTAGTGGTAAAAGACATTTCTACCAATTCTGAGACCTTGAAAGAATTAGAAGAATATTTTGCCAGTCAAGTAAGTTTATAAACTAGCTTTTTTTTAAGAACCAACCCTTTCTGCGTTTTTTGTTTTTGCATAGAACGCAGAAAGGGTTTTTTGTTTTAATACTCGTAATATTATCTTTCCTCTATTTGATTTATTTCGTAAATTTACACTTCAATTTTGAAGATGAAAGAGAAGGTTTTTAACTTCAAAAATCGTAAATCAAAAATCGTAAATCAAATATAAAATGGACTTTATTTACCAAGATCCGTATCCAATTCTAAAGGATGACACTGTTTATAAAAAACTCACTTCAGATTACGTAAAAGTAGAACAATTAGGTGATAGAGAAATCTTAACCGTTGACCCAAAAGGTTTAGAACTTTTGGCGGAAAAAGCAATGGAAGATGTCTCTTTTATGCTTCGTTCTGAGCATTTGGCAAGTTTACGCAGAATTATAGATGATCCAGAAGCTACTGATAATGATAGATTTGTGGCTTATAATTTATTACAAAATGCAGCGGTTGCGGTAGAAGGTGCATTACCTTCTTGTCAAGATACAGGAACTGCAATTGTGGTAGCAAAAAAAGGAGAAAATGTTTACACAGGTGTAGATGATGGTGAATTTTTAAGCCGAGGAATTTTCAATACCTATAAAAATAGAAACTTAAGATATTCTCAGATTGTTCCTTTGAGCATGTTTGAAGAGAAAAATTCAGGTTCTAACCTTCCTGCACAAATTGATATTTATGCAAAAAAAGGAAATTATTACGAATTTTTATTCTTAACGAAAGGAGGTGGTTCTGCGAATAAAACTTTCTTATATCAAAAAACAAAATCTCTATTGAACGATAAATCTTTAGAAGAATTTATCCGTGAAAAAATTATGGATTTAGGAACTGCAGCTTGTCCGCCTTATCACTTAGCTTTAGTTATTGGTGGAACTTCTGCCGAAGCTAATTTAGCAGCGGTGAAAAAAGCATCAGCTAAATATTATGACAATCTTCCTACAGAAGGAAATATGGCTGGTCAAGCGTTCAGAGATTTAGAATGGGAAAAAAGAGTGCAAGAAATTTGTCAGGAATCTGCAATCGGGGCGCAATTTGGTGGAAAATACTTAACCCACGATGTTCGAGTTATCAGATTACCGAGACACGCAGCTTCTTGTCCTGTTGGAATGGGTGTTTCTTGTTCTGCAGACAGAAATATCAAAGGAAAAATTACCAAAGACGGAATTTTCTTAGAACAATTAGAAACCAATCCAGCGCAATATTTACCTGAAACAGCTCCACATTTAGAACCAGCTGTGGAAATAGATTTGAACAAACCAATGCCAGAAATTTTGGCGGAATTGTCTAAATATCCAATCAAAACTCGTTTAAAACTGAACGGAACACTGATTGTAGCAAGAGATATTGCTCATGCAAAAATCAAAGAATTATTAGATGCTGGAAAACCAATGCCAGAATATTTTAAAAATCACCCGATTTATTACGCAGGTCCTGCTAAAACTCCAGAAGGAATGCCAAGTGGAAGTTTCGGGCCTACAACTGCGGGAAGAATGGATGTTTATGTAGACGAATTCCAGAAAAATGGAGGAAGTATGATTATGCTTGCTAAAGGTAACAGGAGCAAAGATGTAACCAATGCTTGTGCAAAATACGGCGGTTTCTATCTAGGTTCTATTGGTGGACCTGCTGCAATTTTGGCGAAAGAAAATATTCTTTCGGTGGAAGTAGTGGATTTCCCAGAATTAGGAATGGAAGCGGTAAGAAAAATAGAAGTTAAAGATTTCCCTGCGTTTATCATTACAGATGATAAGGGCAATGATTTCTTTGCCGCTTTGGCTCATTAATGAAGAAAATGTAAATATTCGGTGTAGATTTAGCAGTATGCGACAAAATTCAATAAAAAAACTTTTGTCGATTAAAAAAATGTTATATTTTTGCCTAAAATAATAGAAATTATGTTTTTAGCAGGATTTTGGCCAGTTTATCAGTTCCTTTGGACCGTTTATTTTATCGTAATGTTCCTCATAGGATTTTGGTGTATTTTCATGTTCTTTGGAGTAGTGATTCCAATGTGGTTAACTGAAGGTTTAGCTGAATATTTCGGAAAAACTAAGAAATTTAACCCAGAAGACATCAGAAGAAAAACTCTTCTAGAGCAAGAAGGTGTAGAAGTTATCTACAACCAACCAAAAGGAGACGGGCCTTATTTACACGCTGGTCATCATTAATTGAGGTGACATTGCTTTTCTCCCTGAATTTGAGAAAAGTAATATCAAAGCAAAACAAAATATATTTAAAATCTGTTCAGTTTTCTGAGCAGATTTTTTTATTCCCTTCTTTTAGAGGGGTGTCAAATCTTTGATTTGACGGGGTGTTTCTTTAAGAGCAGGAAAATTTGAATTTTTTTGAAACTTCAGTCCAGATTTCCGCTGCAATCTTTTTTGTTCACATTTCGACTCCGCTCAATGAGACAAAAAAGGATTTTAGCTGCAAACCAAACGAAGTGGTTCGAAGAAGTCAATCGATTCTAATTTTCACTTTCAGTTATTCTTTAGAACAATAAAAATCGAAGAATTATCAGACTTTCAGCTTCCATTTTCTTAATATGTTTTTCATTTTATTACAGGTTCTTCCACTTGATTCTTTTTACTTTTGTCTTGGCTCTTTAAATTCCTTATCTTTGCACCCAAATAATTTTAGACTATGTCAAAAAGTTTAATCCCAAAACTTCAAGCAATTAAGCAACGTTATAACGAGGTTGCTGATTTAATTATACAACCAGATGTGATTACTGACCAAAAAAGATACGGTCAGCTCAATAAAGAATACAGCGATTTAGGAAAAATCGTGAAGGTTTTTGATGAGTATATGCAAGCTTTAAATACGATTGAAGAATCAGACGAAATCATCGCAGATGGTTCTGATAAAGATTTCGTAGAATTAGCTAAAATCGAAAAAAACGAAGCTTTAGAAAAAATCCCGGGCTTGGAAGAAGAATTGAAAGTGCTTCTAATTCCAAAAGATCCTGCAGATGATAAAAACATCATCCTAGAAATGCGCGCTGGAACTGGTGGTGACGAAGCTGCGATTTTTGTGGAAGATATGTACAGAATGTATTCTATGTACTTCAAAACCAAAGGTTGGAGACACGAAGTTACCGATTCTTCTGAAGCGTCTAAAGGTTACAAAGAACTTGTGATGAAAGTAGAAGGAGAAGGAGTTTATGGAATTATGAAATTTGAATCGGGTGTTCACCGTGTTCAGAGAGTTCCAGAAACGGAATCTCAAGGTAGAGTGCATACTTCGGCGATTACGATTGCGGTTTTACCAGAAGCGGAAGAAGTAGATGTAGAAATAAATCCTGCAGATATCGAGATGCAAACTTCTCGTTCTGGTGGAGCTGGTGGACAAAACGTAAACAAAGTAGAAACAAAAGTTCAGTTAACACACAAACCTTCAGGAATTGTGGTGGTTTGTCAACAAGCGCGTTCTCAGTTGGCAAACAGAGAGTTAGCTATGGAAATGCTTCGTGCGAAATTGTATGACATTAAATTACAAGAAGTGGTAGGAGATATTGCGGCACAACGTAAAACGATGGTTTCTACCGGTGACCGTTCTGCAAAAATTAAAACCTACAATTATCCTCAAGGTAGAGTTACCGACCACAGAATTAATAAATCTATCTACAATCTAGATGCTTATATGAATGGCGATATCCAAGAAATGATGGATGCCGTAATTATGGCAGAAAATGCGGAGAAAATGAAAGGACAAGAGGAAATTTAAAGAATTTCTGAAAATATATAAAAAAAGCTCCCGATTTTGGGAGCTTTTTTATTCTTTATTCAAGATGTCTTTTAAGTCTTTGCATTTCTGAATTGAAATTATCTTTAAAAATATTTACTTTAAAAAACTCTCGTTCATTGTTATTTTTAATTGCGTATTCAACAGCTGAAATAAAAATATCTTCAACTTTTTGGATTTTTGTTTTGTATAAGTTTTCGGAAATTATCCAACTTTCACAAGCAAACATGAGTAAATTAGTTATTTTGGTTTGTACTTTTGAATCAGATTCTTTGAAAAAAGTATTAATATACGGTTTCAATTTTTTTTCATCCTTTTTATTGTATCCCATTAGAAGAATTGATTTTTTTTCATATGGAAAAAAATTAATAAAAACTTCTGAAACTCTTTCCATGTCTTTTCCTTTTTCTACTCTATAGTTTATCATTTCTAATGTGGTTTCATAATTGTAGAAAGCTGATAAGCATATATCTATTTTATTCATTTCCCTAAATTGAAAAATAAAATTTTGAGTATTGTGAAAATAATCTTCCCATATATCAGCTTCATTTTGTTCCAAATCATTAATTCCTAATAATTGTTGATGCATAAATCCATATAATAATTTAAGGTTTAATTTTGAGGATTTGTCACTTTTCATCAAAAATTTTATTTGCTCAATAATAACTTGTTTACGATAAATCTCATTATACAGCGTTCTTAACGTAAATAATAGACAACTATGATAGTTGTTGAAATCAATTTTATTGTCCTCAATGATTTTGAATAGTTCTTTATCATGTGTCTTACAAAAACAATTAAAAGAAAATACTTTGTTTAATCCACTTTTTTCAAAATAGAATTTCTTATTAGAGAATTGATTTATTTTCTTTTCCCAAACGTGACCATTATGGGATATTTGATTTATTATACCATTTTTTTGTAAAATATGAGAGTTAATAGAGGTTTCATTGCAATTTGGATGATAACAGGTTTTAATCTTCTTTTTTGCTATTTTTTGACCTTCAATCCATAAATTTGAAATTTCTAATTCTGATAACATATTATGTTTTGGTTTAGACAAATAAATAAGTTTT
Organism: Cloacibacterium sp. DMC96; assembly: GCF_056313765.1. Classification (NCBI taxonomy): domain Bacteria; kingdom Pseudomonadati; phylum Bacteroidota; class Flavobacteriia; order Flavobacteriales; family Weeksellaceae; genus Cloacibacterium; species Cloacibacterium sp. DMC96. Next base: position 640,881 of record NZ_JBQUZQ010000002.1, read on the forward strand.
TGTAATTTCTATTTTTGTTCTAAATTAAAAAAAAAACTAAATAAAGAAATTACGGAAAACCATAAACAAAAAAGTCGAGAAATTATCTCGACTTTTATTTTTGATTGTCTGGCAAAGGCAAATGGTATTTCCTGAAAATCTCTACTGCTTTTTGTACATCTTCCATATCAGCTGGTCGGCAATTTTCTAGAGGATAAGCTCTGCCAATTTCTTTCCATTTGTGTGCGCCCATTTGGTGAAATGGCAAAATATCTACGCGTTCTATATTTTTGAACTGAGAAACATATTTCGCCCAATTTTCTAAATCTTCGGCGTCATCTGTATAACCAGGAACTAGAACGTATCTTAGCCAAGTTGGTTTGTTGATTTCAGATAAATATTGCATAAACTGAAGCGTAGGTTCTAGCTCTACTTCTGTTAATTTTAGATATTTTTCAGGATTAATATGTTTAATGTCTAGAAGCACCAAATCTGTAATTTCTAAAACTTCTTTTATATCATCACTAAACAAATAACCATTGGTATCTACACAAGTATGAATGCCGTTTTCTTTACATTTTTTGAATAATTCCAGAACAAATTTGGCTTGCATCAAAGGTTCGCCACCCGAAACGGTAACGCCCCCAGATTTTATAAAACCTTTTACTTTTTCTATCTCGTGAAAGGCTTCTTCTACGGACATTTTGGTTTTCTCGCCTTTGTTCCAAGTATCAGCGTTATGACAATAGAGGCAACGCAAATGGCAACCTTGCAGAAAATAAACAAATCTAATTCCTGGGCCGTCTTTGGTGCCGAAAGTTTCGTATGAATGGATAAATCCGTGATTTGACATGAGTATATTTTTGTCTTTTTGTTTTTGATTTTATGAATCTAAATTATAAACCAAAGATAATGATTAATAACTCTAATTAAAAAACGCTTCGGCTCCGCTCAGCGTGACAACTTTAATAAAAACTGTAAATTTTCAGCATTGTCATGCTGAGCGGAGTCGAAGCATATTCTTAAAAAAAGAGTTAAGAAATTTCTTAACTCTTCTTCAAGATAATTGATGTTATATATAAATTAGAAACATTCTGTGATGGTTCTGTTGATGACATCTAATTGTTGTTCTTTAGTCAACTTGATGAAATTCACTGCGTAACCAGAAACTCTAATCGTTAATTGAGGATATTTTTCTGGATGCTGCATTGCGTCTTCTAACAATGAACGGTTGAAAACATTTACATTTAAGTGGTGACCTTTTTGGTTGAAATAACCGTCTAAAAGTCCAACTAAATTTCCTTGTTTTTCGTCTAAAGTTTTTCCTAAAGTTTCAGGCGTAATCGCAAAAGTGTAAGAAATACCATCTTGAGCGTGTTCGAAAGGTAATTTAGCAACAGAAGCGAGTGATGCTACTGCACCTTTTGTGTCTCTTCCGTGCATAGGATTTGCTCCAGGTCCGTAAGGTTCACCTTCTCTTCTTCCGTCTGGTGTATTTCCTGTTTTTTTACCGTAAACTACGTTTGAAGTAATGGTAAGAACAGATTGTGTAGGAATTGCATTTCTGTAAGTTTTTTGTTTTCTTACTTTATTCATGAAAATTTCTACAATTTCTGCTGCGATTTTATCAGTATTATCATCGTTATTTCCGTAAGGAACGTAAGGTTTTTCTACTACATAATCTACTGCGATTCCGTTTTCGTCTCTTATTACTCTTACTTTTCCGTATTTCATTGCTGCAAATGAGTCGGCAACGATAGAGATTCCTGCAATTCCACAAGCTTGAGTTCTGATAACATTTACATCGTGAAGTGCCATTTCATAAGCTTCGTAAGAATATTTATCGTGCATGTAGTGAATAATGTTCAATGCCTGAATGTAAGTTTCTGCTAACCAATCCATCATTTTATCAAACTTATTCCAAACATCATCGAAATCAAGATATTCGCCTTCTACTTTTGGCATTTCTGGAGTTACTTGAACTTTTGTTAATTCATCAATACCACCATTAATGGCATATAATAAAGCTTTAGGCAAATTAGCTCTCGCTCCGAAATATTGCATTTGTTTTCCTAAAGACATCGGAGAAACACAACAAGCGATTCCATAATCATCATTAAAGCAATCTCTCATTAAATCATCATTTTCATATTGAAGAGATGAAGTGTCGATAGAAACTTTAGCACAATATTTTTTCCAGTTTTCTGGTAATTTTTCGCTCCAAAGAACAGTTAAATTTGGTTCTGGAGATGCACCTAAATTGTATAAAGTGTGTAATAATCTGAAAGAGTTTTTGGTTACATAAGAACCGCCGTCTTTATTTAAACCACCAATTGATTCTGTTACCCAAACTGGATCACCAGAGAAAAGTGAATCGTATTCTGGAGTTCTTAAGAATCTGATGATTCTTAATTTCATTACGAAATGGTCAATCAATTCTTGAGCTTCAATTTCTGTAAGAACGCCTCTTTTAATATCTCTTTCAATGTAAATATCTAGGAAAGTAGAAACTCTACCAATAGACATTGCAGCACCGTTTTGGTCTTTAGTAGCTGCTAAATATGCGAAATATAACCATTGAATAGCTTCTTTAGCGTTGGTTGCAGGTTTAGAAATGTCAAAACCATAAGATTCTGCCATTTTTTTAAGTGCTTTCAATGCATTGATTTGCATAGTGATTTCTTCACGAAGTCTTACGATTTCTTCGTTCATACCATCACAATCCATATTTTCGAAATAATCTTGTCGGTCTTTAATTAAAAAGTCAACACCATATAAAGGAACTCTTCTGTAATCCCCAATAATTCTACCTCTTCCGTAAGCGTCTGGTAAACCGGTTACGATTCCAGAATTTCTAGCTTTTCTAATCGGTGAATTGTAAGCAGAGAAAACACCTTCATTATGAGTAACTCTATATTTAGTATAAATTTCTTTAGTTGCTTCGTCTAATTCATAACCGTAAGCTTTTAAGCCATCTTCCACCATTCTAATTCCGCCATTTGGGAAAATAGCTCTTTTTAGAGGCTTATCAGTTTGAATTCCTACGATTTTTTCTAAATTTTTATTGATATAACCAGCTCCATAAGCATCAATCTGAGATGGTTTTTTCGTTTCGGCATCATAAATTCCTTTTTCTCTCTCTGCTTTGAACATTTCAGATAGTTCTGCCCAAAGTTGATTGGTTGCTTCAGTAGCAGGAGTTAAGAAGCTTTCGTCTCCAGTATATTCTGTGTAATTGTTTCTAATAAAATCACTTACGTTAATTTCCTTTTGCCAAACTCCGGGTTTAAAACCAATAGTTGCTTCCATAATGTTATTTTTTTGTTTGTTTCTAATTGTAATTTTGGGCTTATTTTCCTTGAAATTTTAGTCATCAATAGGTTAAAAAAGCGAAGCAAAGTTAGGAAGATATTTTGCCTGAGAACAACGATTAATCATGATATAAATTAGGGTTTCATTTGATTTTTTGAATAGAAAAATAGCACTTTGATAGACCGAATAAGTAATGTTGGCGAATTATTTTGATTAGAAGTTAATAAATTTAATTAAAATGAAAATAATTATCAGTTTTAAATAAAATTAATAGAAATTCCGCAAAAATTTTTATATATGTTTATCAAAAATTAAATTTTACATTTTTTGCTATCAAGGAGCCCAAATCGCCTAAAATTTCACTTTTTTTTAAAATTAAAAATATCGTAAATTTACTCATCGAAATTTCATGAAATGAGAACGAAAATTCAAAACGTAAATCCCGATTTTAAAAATTTTGGATTTACTTCTAATACAGAAAACTATTCTTTTGAAAAAGATGGACTTCAACTAAAATCTTCTTACACTTCTGAAGATTCAGAAGCTTTAAAATCAAAAGGTTACAGCGCAGGAATTGCTCCTTATTTGAGGGGGCCATATTCTACGATGTACGTTCAAAAACCTTGGACGATTCGTCAGTATGCAGGTTTTTCTACCGCCGAAGAATCCAATGCTTTTTATAGAAGAAATCTTGAAGCAGGACAAAAAGGACTTTCTGTAGCGTTCGATTTGGCAACGCACAGAGGTTATGATTCTGACCATCCTAGAGTTGTAGGAGATGTAGGAAAAGCGGGAGTTGCTATAGATTCTGTAGAAGATATGAAGATTTTGTTCAATGAAATTCCATTGGATCAAATTTCGGTTTCTATGACCATGAATGGAGCGGTTTTACCGATTTTGGCATTTTATATTGTTGCCGCAGAAGAACAAGGTGTTTCTCAGGAACAACTTTCGGGCACTATCCAGAATGATATTTTGAAGGAATTTATGGTGAGAAATACTTACATCTATCCACCTGCTCCTTCTATGAAAATTATCGCAGATATTTTCGAATATACCTCTCAAAATATCCCAAAATTTAATTCGATTTCTATCTCTGGTTATCACATGCAAGAAGCAGGAGCCACTCCAGTTTTGGAAATGGCTTATACACTTGCAGATGGTTTGGAATATGTAAGGACGGGGATAAAAGCAGGGATGAATGTTGATGATTTCGCGCCGAGATTGTCATTTTTCTGGGCAATCGGAATGAATCATTTTATGGAAATTGCCAAAATGAGAGCCGCAAGATATATTTGGGCGAATCTTTTGACGCAATTTAATCCTCAAAATCAAAAATCTTTAGCGTTAAGAACACACTCGCAAACTTCCGGTTGGTCTTTGACAGAGCAAGAACCGTTCAATAATATTACCAGAACTGCGATTGAAGCACTTTCTTCCGCTTTAGGAGGAACACAGTCTCTACACACGAATGCTTTAGATGAAGCCATTGCTTTGCCAACGGATTATTCCGCAAAAATTGCGAGAAATACTCAAATTATTCTTCAGCAAGAATCAGGAATTTGTGATGTTGTCGATCCGATGGGTGGAAGTCATTTGGTAGAAGCATTGACTCAACAAATGATTGAGGAAGCGCAGAAATATATCGACGAAGTAGAACAAGAAGGCGGAATGACGAAGGCGATAGAAGCGGGAATTCCGAAGATGAGAATAGAAGAAGCGGCAGCTAGAAAACAAGCGAAAATTGATAGTGGTGAAGAATTTATCATTGGTGTAAATTCTTTTAAATCCAATCAAAAGCAGCCAGAATTTGAAATTCTAGACATTGACAATACGGAAGTTCGTAGAAAACAAATCGAAAGATTAGAAAAAATAAAAGCAGAACGAAACGCAGAAAAAGTAGAAGAAATTTTAACAGAAATTCGTGAAGCAGCTATAAATAGAGACAAGAATCTTTTGGCTTTAAGTATAGAAGCAGCGAGAAGAAGAGTAACTCTTGGTGAAATTTCAGATGCTTTAGAAAGTAATTTCGGAAGATATAAAGCCAATATCAAAACCATTTCAGGTGTATATGCTATGAATGCCAATAAAAATGAATATTTTGAAAAAGCGGTGGCGCTTACTCAAAAATTTGAGGATAAAGAAGGTCGTAGACCAAGAATTATGGTAGCGAAAATGGGACAAGACGGTCACGACAGAGGTGCAAAAGTAGTAGCAACTGCCTTTGCAGATATGGGATTTGATGTAGATGTGGCTCCGCTTTTCCAAACGCCAGAAGAAGTGGCGAAACAAGCCGTAGAAAATGACATTCATATTTTGGGCGTTTCTTCTTTAGCAGCAGGTCATAAAACCTTGGTTCCTCAAGTGGTAGAAGAACTCAAAAAATTAGGTGCAGATGATATTACGATTGTAGTAGGTGGTGTAATTCCACAACAAGATTATGATTTCTTGTATGCAAATGGCGCTGATTTTATCTTCGGACCTGGAACGAATTTACCGAAATCAGCGGTGGAAATTTTGGAGAAATATTTAGGATAAAATTTAAATAAATAATTGAATTTACAGAAGGAAACTTAATTTAAGTTTCCTTTTTTCATATAAAAACCTAACAAAAATCACTGAAATCATTCATATCACTTCATGAGGTGTGTTAAGCGGATTGGCGTACCTTTATACCACCAAAAAAAGCCTAAAAACCCAATTGAAATGGAATTAACCACATTACAAAAAATTAATAATCTGATAAAAGATTTGCCAGATTATTTAGCAGAGGAATTATTGGAGTATATAGAATACTTGGTATATAAATTTCACAAAGACGAAGATTTAAGTGACGAACAAAAAAGAGTAATACTGAGAGGTCTAGAAGATATAAAGTATGGCAGAAGTCATTTGAATGAAATTACAGAGACAGAGTAAAAGTTCTTCATATCAAATCAAATTTTTTTTCATTAAAGCTTCAGGTTTCTGAAGCCTTTTTCGTTATGGCATTTTTCTAAAATTCTACCAGAAAAAAGTGTAGAAATTCTATTTTGATTTTCTTTTAGCAATTTCAAATTTTTAGAAAATAGTTTGAAATACTTTCTTAATTTTGTTAAGATGAAATTTTCTACAGAAGAACTTTTACAAGGAATATTAGCCCAAGACAAAAGAATTCTTGGGAAAGCCATTACTTTAATCGAAAGTAAAAAGCCAGAGCATAGAGTTTTGGCTGAAGAACTGCTGAAAAAAATCCTGCCTTACACTGGTAAATCTGTAAGAATAGGAATTACTGGAGTCCCTGGTGCGGGGAAATCTACATTTATTGAAAGTTTCGGAAAATTTGCGATTTCTCAAGGCAAAAAAGTGGCGGTTTTAGCCATTGACCCAAGTTCTTCGGTGAATAAAGGTTCTATTCTAGGAGATAAAACCAGAATGGAAGAATTGGCAAAAGACGAAAACGCATTTATTCGCCCTAGTCCGAGTTCTGGATTTCTTGGCGGAGTTGCCAATACTACTTTTGAAACTATGCTTATTTGCGAAGCTGCTCGTTATGATTACATTTTGATAGAAACGGTAGGAGTTGGTCAATCAGAAGTTTTGGTTGCGGATATTTCGGATGTGATTTTGTTGCTCAAAGTTGTAGGAACTGGTGATGAATTGCAAGGCATTAAAAGAGGTTTAATGGAAATGGTAGATGTTATTTTTATCAATAAAGTACATGAAGAAAATCTAAAAGAGGCCAGAATGCACCGTTCAGAATTGATTCATGCATTGCAGTTTCAGCACCCAAAAGAAAAAGATTGGAAAGTGCCTGTTTTGTTAGGTTCCGCCCTTCATAATGAAGGTTTAGACGAAGTTTATCAAAAAATAAATGATTTCATTTTTTTAAAAATAAAAACTGGAAGGCTGGAAGAAGTAAGAAAAATTCAAGCCGAAAAACGTTTTGAATATTGGGTTCATCAATATATTTTAAGCGCAACTAAATCTACCCATGAGCTTGAAAATCAGTTCGAAAGTCATAAAAAAAATGCTTCAGAACTGAAGTCTAATCCAAGTTCTGAAGCTAAAGTTTTTGTAGAAAGTTTATTGAATAAAAAACTCTAAACTATTTCTTAGAAATTTCATTTTTCATCAAGTAGCCATTATAAGAAATGGGTTGTCTGTCGTTAGAATCTATAGAAACGTAGGCACTACCGTTTTTATAAACTTCTATGTAAATTACTCTTACACGGTCTACATCTTTAGGAGAAATGGTATACACTAAGTTTCCTTTTTTGTTTAGAATTTTACTCAGGGTAAAATCTTTAGAAGTAAAACGGTAACTGTTTTTAGAAGTGTCATAACTTGGATTAAACATTCTGCCAAAGTATGGCAAAGTCACATCTAGCTCTTTTTCTTTCAAAACCACAGTATAACCATAATCTAAATCTAACATTCTAGCCGAATTACCGTTTGGCATAGAATTCATCACATTGATAACATCAAAATTGGTAGGGTTGGCTCTCTCTGCCATAAAAGTAAACTGATTAGAAGTTGTAATTTCCTCTAAAGTTTTGGGGTCTATATTAATTTGTGAAGAACACGAATATAAAAAAGAGAGTAGTCCAAAGAAACTCAAATAAATTAATTTTTTCATAATAGGATAGGTGTTGAGTTAAACTATTAATTATCAATACAAATTTAATGCAAAACTTATCAGGATTTAATTTCTTTTTTATATAATTTCTACATAATTTTTTATGGAATAAAATTTGTTATAATTTTGTTTCAAATATTAAATCACATAAAAATGAAAATAAAAACTATTATCGCTACCGGAGCCGTTTCTTTAGCATTAGTTGCTTGTGTTACGAATCCAATTACAGGTAGAAAATCTGTACAAATTGTAGGAAATGACCAACTTTCTGCAATGGGAGTGCAAGAATATCAAACTGCGCTTTCTAAAGCTAAAGTTATCACCAATACTACTGATGCAACTCGAGTAAAAAATGTAGGAATTAGAATAAAAAATGCTGCGACTAATTATTATAAAAGCATTGGTAGAGAAGCAGATTTGCAAGGTTATAATTGGGAGTTTAATTTATTGGAAGACAAACAGTTAAACGCTTGGTGTATGCCTGGTGGAAAAGTAGCCTTCTACACAGGAATTATGCCCGTTTGTAAAGACGAAACGGGTATTGCTGTAGTAATGGGACACGAAGTTTCTCACGCTCTTGCAGGTCATGGAAATGAAAGAATTTCTCAAGCGATGATTGCACAATATGGTGGTGCGATTGCCGGTGGTGTAATTTCGAATGATAAATTACAACAAGTTTTTAAAGTCGCGTATCCAATTGGAGCGCAAGTTGCTCTTCTTAAATATGGAAGAAGTCAAGAATTGGAAGCAGATCAAATGGGATTATATATTATGGCAATGGCTGGATATGACCCAAGACAATCACTACCTTTCTGGGAAAGAATGGAAGCTCAAGCTGCCAATTCACAAAGACCACCAGAATTTTTATCAACTCACCCAAGTCCAGATACTAGAAGATCAGACTTAAATAAACATATGACCAAAGCGCTTGAATATTATAAACAAGCTGGTGGAAAAATGTAAATAATTTGAAATAATAATAAAAACCTTCTTAAATTTTTTTAAATTTGAGAAGGTTTTATTTTAAAAAACATTAAAATGAAAAATTTAACAATTATAGGAATTCTTCTTTTAGGCATTTCTGGATTGCTGTTTTATTTGACCACCAATTTAGAAGTAGAAGAATTTACACTTTCTCATTTTATGGGAATAATGGGAGGCGTAGGAATTGGTTTAATTATAGGGGGAATTGTAGGATATGTAAGTAAAGGCTCTTCTATAAAAGCTGAGCAAAAAAGAAAAGAATGGCAAAGATTACAGCAAGAAAAAATAGAGATTGAACAACAAGCTGCTGAGTTAGCTCAACAAAATGTAAGTCCAAATCCTAATAATTCTGAAAATAGTAATCTATAAAATGAAAAATCTCCGCAGCGAAGCTGCGGAGATTTTTTTATGTTTTAATGAATTTCCTTAATTTTTAGAAATTTAAACCAACTCCAAACATTAATAAACTCGGTCTGTTGTCATATCTAATTACTTCGTTAGAAGATACATTCGTATTGATAAATTCTCTTTGGTCATTGCTAAATGCACCTTCGTATCTTGCAGAAACTACCAATTTAGAAATAGTAACTTGTGCGCCGAATTGATAGCCTAAAGTAAATTCTTTCGTAGCATTTTCTTTAAAATCATTATATTGATTATCTGTAGAAAGATTGTAAGAAGCTACCGGTCCTGCATAAATACCTAATGTTTTTCCTAATACATTATATCCTACTAAAACAGGTAAATCTGCTCTGTTGTTTTTAACTTTTAAAGTAGTGTTGGTTCCATCTACTGTGAATTCTTTACTAAAAGTAGTGTAATACAATTCTGGTTGAATAAAAATTCCAAGAGGTGTATCAATTTTTAGTGAAATACCTGCGTTATAGCCTACGTTATTCTTTCCTTTGTCTTCGTATGCATCTACAGTTCCATTTTTTATATTTTCCCAAGTAGGATCACCAGTTTGGTAGATGATATTTGCTTTCGCTCCGAAAGTTACCTGTGAGAAAGACAGCAATGATGCCGTTACAAATAATGTGCTAAATATTTTCTTGATCTGTTTCATTTTCTATTGTTGTTATAATGTTATCTATACTTGTTTTATTGATTTTGATAAGATATTCTCTTAATTCTTTAAATAATTCTGAAGAATAAACGAAATCTATCAGGTAATTATTGTCTGAGGTGATTAAAATATCTTTTGTTCCTTCCCATTCTTTAATTCCTTTTCTCAAGTATACAATTTTCTCGCCAATTGTCATTACAGAATTCATATCGTGAGAATTTATAATAGTAGTGGTATTATATTCTTCGGTGATTTCTGCAATTAAATCATCTATAACATTTGCTGTAAAAGGGTCTAATCCAGAATTTGGTTCATCACAAAACAAATATCTTGGGTTATTAACAATTGCTCTCGCAATCGCTACTCTTTTTTGCATTCCTCCTGAAATTTCAGATGGAAATTTTTTTTCTGCATTTTCTAAGTGAACTCTCCCAATTACTTCTTTTACTCTTTTTTTCTTTTCGGTAAAAGTAAGATTGGTAAACATATCTAGAGGAAACATAATATTGTCTTGAACCGTCATTGAGTCAAACAATGCGCTTCCTTGAAAAACGGTTCCGATTTCTGCTCTTAATGCTTCTTTTTCTTGACGAGACATGCCTACAATATCTCTCCCGTCAAATAGAATATGTCCGCTAGTTGGTTCAAAAACATTCAGTAAACTTTTTAGAAATACCGTTTTCCCGGAACCAGACTGTCCTATCACTAAGTTTACTTTTCCGGTTTCGAAAGTGGTGGTAATTCCTTTGAGAACTTCTACACCATCAAAACTTTTTCTTAAATCTTTTACTTCTATCATTAGCTTAGGAACATTTGAGTTAATATTAAGTTGGCAATGATGATGGCAACTATCGTCCAAACTACAGCTTGTGTACTTGCTCTACCTACTTCTAGTGAGCCTCCTTTTACTCTATATCCAAAAAATGCTGGAATAGTTGCAATAAGGAATGCAAAAACAGCTGTTTTTAAAAATGCATACCAAATATAAAATTGTGGCATATACATTTGAATTCCTGCAATATAATCAGCTCTAGACCAATTTCCTGTGGCAATACCTGCAAGATGGCCTCCCCATATTCCGAAAACCATACTTATAGCAATTAATAAGGGATTGAAAATTACACTTGCTAAAATTTTAGGTAAAATCAAGAAATTTGCAGAATTTACTCCCATGATGTCTAAAGCGTCTATCTGCTCCGTGACTCTCATGGTTCCAATACTCGAAGTGATGTAAGAACCTACTTTTCCAGCTAAAATTACAGAAATAATAGTAGGCGCAAACTCTAGAATGAGTACAACCTTGGTTGCATAACCAATAAAAGGTGAGGGAATAGGAATGGTAGCATTTCTAAAGTTATTATACATCTGTATTGCAATAACCGCTCCCACAAATATAGAGGTAAATAAAGTGAGTCCAAAAGAATTTACTCCCAAGTCATTAATTTCTCTCATGAGAAGTTTAAAAAAAACTTGCCTTTTTTGAGGTTTTTGAATTACTTTTCCTAGAAGTAAAAAGTATTGTCCTATTGAGCTTAAAAGTTTTAACATAACCGTGCGAAGTTACATTTTTTAGGTTTAATAATTTTATAGAATTTCAATTTATTGTTCTAAATGGCTTTTTGGTCGCCTTTTATTACTAATAAGATGGTTTTCAGGATGATAACAATATCTAGAGTAAGGCTCCAATTTTTTACATAGAATGAATCTGCCAAAATTCTCTTTTTCATTTCTATTTCCATTTCGCCAGTGTCACCACGCAAACCGCTTACTTGGGCAAGTCCTGTAATGCCAGGTTTTACCAAGCTTCTCACCGAATATCTACCAATTTTTGCCTTGTAAAATTCATCAATTAATAACATATGAGGTCTAGGTCCTACTACAGACATATCTCCTCTTAAAACATTAATGAATTGAGGCATTTCGTCTAAACTGGTTTTTCTTAAAAATCTACCAATTTTTGTTATTCTGCTGTCATTTTGTGAGGTAGTCTTGGTTGCAGATTCTTCATTTTCAATCATGGTTCTGAATTTGAGACATTCAAAAACTTCATCATGAAATCCATATCTTTTTTGTTTAAAGAATACGCTTCCTTTACTGTCTAATTTGATTAATAAAGCAATGATAGGAAATAGCCAAGTCGCAATAAAAATTAAAACCAAAAGCGAGAATAAAATATCAAAACTTCTCTTGATAATCGCATTGCTATAATAATGCAAAGGAAATTTCGAAGGTGTTAAAATCGGTTGAGTTTCTATGTAGCCCAAATCATATTGGAAAAACTCATTTTGAATAGCACTTGGAATTAATGAAATTTTTATCTTATCATTTTCTGCCTCTCTATTGATTTCTTCAAGGAGTTTTTTGCTTAAATGATTTTGAGTAGGAATAAAAACGGTGTGAATTTCTTTTTCTCTCCAAAAATTTTGAAGCTCCGAAATGTTAATTTCTTCATTGGGAAATTCATAAACTCTATAACCATAATCTTTACGTTGGGTAACAATATTTTTTAAAATTTCAGAAGATGAATTTTCTGCGATAAACATTACATTTCTGTAGTTTCCACCTTGTGCTCTAATGTACTTTAAGGTAAAGAAAATGAATGACTTAACCAAAAATAAAATAATGAAAAGCGTAAACGTAATCCAGAATCTTTCATACTTCAAAAATTCATTATTGCTGACTCTGGCTAAAAGTACAATTCCCAATAAAAAGATAAAAATATGAGTAACAATACGCTCTACATAAAGTGTATACGTAAGGTTTCTGGGAATGGAATATAATTTTGTTCTTCCACTTAAAAGAATCCAAAAAAGACTTAATAACAGAAGTGACAAAACGTTTTCCTCTGTTCTTGCTTTTTCTAAAACATATTCGTGTCTCATCAGAAAAAAGAACACGAAAACAGCCGCCACGATTAAAATATCGAGGATGATGATAGCGCTTTTAAAATATCTAGAGTATCTTAATTTCTGCATGTTTTAGAAAGTAAAGTCCTTACAAAGTTGCTAAATTTTATGGAATATTAAGATATTTATGTGTTTGTACAGAAGCTTGCCATTTAGGATTTGCCAAAATAAAATCGGTAATCTTAGGATACATTTCGTTTCTTTTGCTCCATTCACTTTGTAGATACAGTTTACAATCTTCTGAAACTTTTGCAGCTTGTTCTTCAGCGAAGGTGAAATCATGGTTGTTAAATACAATGATTTTCAGTTCATTAGCTACTTTGTAAATTTCTTCTTTTGGTAAGCCTGTTTTCTTAGGAGAAAGCGTAATCCAATCAAGTGTTCCGCTCATATCATAAGCTCCAGAAGTTTCGATGTGAATTTGGCAACCCAATTCTTTTAATTTTTTGGTCAAAATTTCTAAATTCCACATCAGTGGTTCTCCACCTGTTAGAACAATGGTTTTACAATAACTTGCTGCAATTTCTGCAATTTCTACTGTATCCATCAAAGGATGTAATTCTGGGTCCCAACTTTCCTTCACATCACACCAATGACAACCTACATCACAACCGCCTAATCTTATAAAATAAGCGGCTTTTCCGGTGTGGTGACCTTCTCCTTGTAAAGTATAAAAATGCTCCATCACTGGGAGCATTTTTCCTTCTTTTAATAATATTTCTTTTGTTAAATCCAATTCTTAATCTTTATAAATCGTGTGTTTGTATGCTAAAATAGTATTTTTTAATAACATCGCTCTTGTCATTGGTCCAACTCCTCCTGGAACTGGAGTAATCCAACTTGCTTTTTTCTCACAACTAGCAAAATCTACATCTCCTACAATTCTATAACCTTTTGGAGCATTAGCATCTTCTACTCGGGTAATTCCTACGTCTACAATCACTACAGCATCTTTAATCATATCTTCTTTTAAGAATTCTGGATCTCCTAATGCAGTAATCACAATGTCTGCATTTTTGGTAAATTCCTCAATGTGTGGAGTGTAAGAGTGCGTTACCGTAACCGTAGCATTTCCCGGGAAATCTTTTCTTCCCATTAAGATAGACATCGGTCTTCCTACGATTTTACTTCTGCCGATAATGACACAGTTTTTACCTTTGGTTTCAATGTTATAACGTTCTAGTAATGTAAGGATTCCAAAAGGTGTAGCCGGTAAAAATGTACTCATTTCGAGTGCCATTCTTCCAAAATTTTCGGGGTGAAAACCATCTACATCTTTATGAGAATTAATCGCCATGATTACTTTTTCTTGGTCCATCTGTTTTGGTAAAGGCAACTGAACGATGAATCCGTCAACTTCTGGGTCTACATTGAGTTCTGCAATTTTTTCTAAAACTTCTGCTTCAGAAGCGGTGCTCGAAAATCTGTAAAGCGATGAGGTAAATCCTACTTCTTTACAGTCTTTTATTTTGCTGGCAACGTAAGTTTCGCTCGCGCCGTTGTTTCCTACTAAAATTGCTGCGAGATGAGGTGCTCTTTTGCCGCTTGCAATAATTTTTTCTACGTCTGCTTTAATTTCAGCCTTTATTTCTTTAGAAACTTTTAGACCGTCGAGAATTTGTGCCATGTTTTTTTCTTTTTATTTTACTTTTTAGATTTATTTCAAATTTACTTATTTTCTTTGAAATAGTTTATTAAACCATTTGTAGAAGAGTCATGTGAGTTTACTTTCTCATTATCAGTAAGTTCTGGTAAAATTTTTCCTGCTAAAACTTTTCCTAATTCTACACCAAATTGGTCAAAACTAAATACGTTCCAAATCACACCTTGCACGAAGATTTTGTGTTCATAAAGTGCGATGAGTTGTCCAAGTGAAAATGGAGTTAGTTCATTGATAAAGAATGAATTAGTAGGTGTATTTCCCATGAAGGTTTTGAATTTTACTAATTTTTCAATTTCTTCTTCAGATTTTCCTTCTTTTACCAATTCTGCTCTTGCTTCGTCTTCGTTTTTTCCGAATGCAAGTGCCTCAGTTTGAGCGAAAAAGTTCGCTAATAATTTTTCTTGATGGTCTGAAACTTCGTTACAAGATTTTACATAAGCGATAAAATCCGCAGGAATGAGTTCTGTTCCTTGGTGAATCAATTGATAGAAAGCATGTTGACCATTCGTTCCTGGTTCTCCCCAAATAATTGGACCAGTTTGATAGGTTACATATTCGCCATTTCTGTCTACTGATTTTCCGTTAGATTCCATATCTCCTTGTTGAAGATACGCTGCAAATCTATCTAAATATTGAGAGTACGGTAAAATAGCATAAGAACTTGCATCAAAGAAATTTCTGTACCAAATTCCCAAAAGCCCCATTAAAACAGGAACGTTTTCTTTGAAATCTGCCGTTTGGAAATGCACATCGGTTTCGTAAGCTCCTTTCAATAAATTTTCAAAATTTTCATAACCTACCGCTAAAACGATGCTTAAACCAATAGCGCTCCAAAGTGAATATCTTCCGCCAACCCAATCCCAGAACTCGAAAATATTTTCTTCTGCAATTCCGAATGCTTTAACCGCTTGAATATTAGTAGATAAAGCTACAAAGTGTTTCGCTACATCTTCTTCTTTTCCAGCTTTTAAGAACCAAGATTTTGCAGAATTTGCATTGGTCATGGTTTCTTGAGTGGTAAACGTTTTAGAGGCTACGATGAAAAGCGTAGTCTCTGGATTTAAGTTTTTCACTACTTCTGCCATGTGATTTCCGTCTACATTCGAAACGAAATGTACATTTAATCTTGTTTTGAAATGTTTAAGTGCCGAAACCACCATTACAGGTCCTAAATCTGAACCGCCAATTCCAATGTTTACCACATCAGTAATTTCTTTTCCGCTGAAACCTTTATGTGCTCCAGAAATTACTTTTTCTGAGAAAGCTTTCATATGGTCAAGAACTTTTTTGATTCCTGGTTTTATGTTTTCGCCGTCTACAAGGATTTCTTTGTCAGAAAAATCTCTCAAAGCAGTGTGAAGTACCGCTCTTTTTTCTGTTTCATTTATTTTTTCGCCAGAAAACATAGCATTGATGGCAGTTTTCAATTGTGTTTCTTCTGCCAATTGAAGCAATAAATCAAATGCTTTTTGGTCAATTAAATTTTTAGAAAAATCAAAAAGATAATTTTCTTTTTTTACTGAAAACTGTTGGAAACGATCAGCATTTTCTTGAAAAAGTGTTCTTAGGTCAAAATCATTTTGTGCAAAATGTTCGTTGAGTGATTTCCAAGCTTGTGTGTTTTCTGGATTTATTTTTGGTAACATAATTCTTTTGGTTTAAGGTTTAACAACTAAAATTTACAGTTTTATTCATCTTCATAAAACGGACAAAGTCCGTGCAAATTTACGCAAAAATAAAAGCCCCAAAAAATTTAAGGACTTTAAGATTTTATGAATTTTGTTATCTTTGAGGAAATTAATAACATGAAGAAAATATTACTACTTTTAGCTACTACATTCATGAGTTTAAGTTGTTTGGTAGCACCAAAAACAGAAAAATTGGTTTGGGATGTCAATAATAAAATGGATAATGTCTTTTTTATTGGCGAAAACTTCGATTATTATAAGAATGGAGAAGATTATATGAAATCCGTAGAAAATGAATTCAATAATAGAAATATCAAAAATGCAGGATATTTTTATAATGAAAGAGTTCTAAATGCTGAAAAAAAGTTGAAAACAAAAATAGAAATGGCAAATCCTAAGTATATTCTTACTATTTCGCTTACTGCTATTACGAAAGGAAACGGAAAAACTTATTTTCTATCATTATTTGATACGGAAAAGAAAAAAGAAGTGTGGGAAGATTATGTTTTAGGTTCAGCTTTTGATGGACCTAGAAAGTTTTCGAAAAATTTAATGGTGAAACTCGAAAAAGAAAAAATTATTAATAAAATTAAATAACCTGTAAAATGAGAAAACTATACTTTTTCTTTCTTCTTTTGATTATAACATCTTGCTCCACAAAAAATGTTTTAGTAGATGTATCTTCTGATCCTAATCTTAATAATGAAAATTTTAATGATGTATTTATTATTGTAAATATTTGGGGAGTGAGTGATGAAGCCAATTATTATAAAAATTTAACGAATCATCTTACTGCAGAATTTAAAAAAAGAGGAATAGACGCAACAGCTTTTATTTATAATAAAAACATGGTGAATGGGGATGAGATTTTGCGTCAAAAATTAAATATTTTTAATCCTAAATACATCATGGAGTTTAAATCTGTGAATGATATATTTATTGTGATCAAAGAAGTGGAAAGCGAAGACGAAATTTGGAAGGCTTTTCTTAGAAATCCTTTTGTTTCCTCTGAAAAATATACTCAAATAATTTTTGGAGAATTACAGAAACATAAAATTATAAAGCCACAGTAAAAAGCCCCGAGAAATTTCAGGGCTTTAAGATTTTGTAACAAAGTATGAGGTTCATCACTTTTCGACATTCTCAGATTTTGAAATCTTTTTCGGAAACATAAGAGTCGTCAGATTATACTTTACAAAATAAATTACGATTAAAATTCCCACGAATAAAGGCCAAAAATTCAGTAAGAAAACAAAAAATTTTTGCACGAAATAAAATCCGTTAAGGAGAGAAGATTTCGCTTCGTAGAAGAAATTGACTTGGTATTTATTGTCGTAAAATTGGGTGTTGGTAATGGCAATTTCGGCGATTCTTACTTTTGGTTCTTTAATGTAAATATCTACAGTACTGTACTTTATATTATCTGCAAGATTTAGATTTTCAATTTGTTGGGTATTGTTTTTCTCTTCGTTTTCTTCGGTGAGGTTTGCTTTCTTTTCATTGTTTTTCATTTGAGAAATCACTTCGCCCGTTTTATTGATTTTTTTCAATTCAAGTTCTGCAATTTTAGCATTGTTGGTTACATCTTCAGCCGAAATAATTCTGGTGTTCAAGAAAAGTTTTCGGTCATTTACAGAAGTGAGAAATGCGCCTAACTTTTCCGAAGGAACTCTTACTTGCATCTTATTGTAAGAATTGAATTTTCTGAGTAGAACCGCATTTTGGTCAGAAGTGTTATAGGTTTCTTCTTCGATAATTTGGCTTTGTAATTCACTTTTGGTAACAAATCCGCCGAGATTTTTCAGTGCATTTTCAATGTGAACAGTGGCTTCGTAAACGTCTGTTACTTCCATGCTGACTTCTGCAGTTTTTACAAATTTTTTGTCTGGAATTTGTTGAGAAGCGGCGTAAGAAACTTCATCATTTTGAACGGAAGTAGAATCTGCGGTTGCAACCGCACTTTCATATTGAGAATCTACACTTTCAGATTTTTGACAAGAAAATAATCCCGCTAAAATAAAGGTTGCGAAAACCAGTTTTTGAAATTTTGTGTTCATTGTTTAAGATTTTTGTGGTTAGACTTCCTCAAAGTTGAGCACAAGATTCTTGTAAAGTTTGTAAAAGTGGTTTTTTGTTTTTGTAAACTTGGTTTGCAATATAAGTTGCAGGATATCAGAGTTTTGTAAAAAAAAAACAACCCGCAAATTTGCGAGTTGCTTTCAATTTAATATGGATTTGTAAAATTATTTCTCAATCGCTAATTCCACTACTTCTTTCATGGTTTTCACGTAATGAACTTTCAGATTTTTAAGATAGTTTTGGTTGATTTCTAAAACATCTTTTCTGTTTTCTTCGCACAGAATCACTTCTTTAATTTCTGCTCTTACTGCGGCCAACAATTTTTCTTTAATTCCACCAACAGGAAGCACTTTTCCTCTTAAAGTAATTTCGCCAGTCATT
The DNA here is from genome assembly GCF_056313765.1 of Cloacibacterium sp. DMC96. Lineage (NCBI taxonomy): Bacteria > Pseudomonadati > Bacteroidota > Flavobacteriia > Flavobacteriales > Weeksellaceae > Cloacibacterium > Cloacibacterium sp. DMC96. Next base: position 659,557 of record NZ_JBQUZQ010000002.1, read on the forward strand.
GCTAAATGTGGTTTTACTTTTTTATTCAAATAACTAGAAACCATACTCGTTAGCATTGCAATTCCTGCACTTGGTCCATCTTTAGGAGTGGCACCTTCTGGAACGTGAACGTGAATGTTTTTATTTTCAATATCTTCTAAAGAAATGCCTAAACTTTCGTGTTTTGCTTTGATGTATTCTAGCGAAATGGTTGCAGATTCTTTCATTACATTTCCTAGATTTCCTGTCATGGTAAGATTGCCTTTTCCTTTGCTTAAAATGCTCTCTATGAATAAGATATCGCCGCCAACTGAAGTCCAAGCTAGGCCTGTAACTACACCTGGAACATCCATCATTTCTGAGAAGTTTTTAGACATCGGAACACCTAAGATTTCATCAATTTTCTGAATGGAAATTTTCGGGTCGTATTCTTTATTCATGGTAATTTGAAGCGCAACCCAACGAGAAATTTTGGCGATTTGTTTTTCTAAATTTCTTACACCGCTTTCTCTGGTGAAAGCTTCTACTACGTGTGCAATTTCTTTATTTCCTAGTTTATAAGCGTCTTTTTGTAGGCCAGTTTCTTCCATTTGTTTTTTTATCAAATGGCGTTTTGCGATTTCTACCTTTTCTTCAATCGTATATCCCGAAAGTTGGATGATTTCCATTCTGTCTAACAATGGCGTTTGAATAGTAGAAAGCGAATTGGCTGTTGCAATGAACATCACTTTTGACAAGTCGTACCCAATTTCTAAGAAGTTGTCATAGAAACTATGGTTTTGTTCTGGATCTAGAACTTCCAAAAGTGCAGAACTAGGATCGCCGTGAATTCCTTGTCCGAGTTTGTCTATTTCATCTAACACGATAACTGGATTAGATGTTCCCGCTTTTTTGATGGCTTGCAATAATCTTCCTGCCATTGCGCCGATGTAAGTTTTTCTGTGTCCACGGATTTCTGATTCATCATGGAGACCGCCCAAACTCATTCTTACATATTTTCTGCCAAGAGCATCTGCAATAGATTTTCCGAGGGAAGTTTTACCAACTCCAGGAGGCCCCACTAAACACAAAATCGGAGATTTCATATCGTTTTTCAATTTCAGAACCGCCATGTGTTCTAAAATTCTTTTTTTGATGTCTTCTAAACCGAAATGGTCTTTATTCAAGATTTTTTCCGCTTTTGGAATGTCAAAAATGTCTTTAGAATAAGAATTCCAAGGCAAATCTGTGAAGAAATCTAGATAATTTCTCTGTACGTTGTAATCTGGCGAATTAGGATTATGGCGCTGAAGTCTTTTCAGTTCTTTCTCGAAATGTTCCTGAATTTCTGGTTTCCAAGAAATTTTTTCTGCTTTTTTCTTCAGTTCATCTACATCGGTTTCGGTTCCACCGCCTAATTCTTCCTGAATGGTTTTAATTTGTTGGCTCAGGAAATATTCTCTCTGCTGTTTGTCTAAATCGCGAGAAGTTTTTTGATGAATTTGATTTTTCAGTTCTAATCTTCTGAAATCATCATGCATCAATTCGTAACATAATTCTGCACGCTTCATTAATGATTTTTCTTCCAGAAGTTTTTGTTTATTTTCCGAAGAGAAATTTGCATTTACGCAGATGAAATTCAGTAAATCTTCTTGTCCTTCAATATTTCTGATGGCAAAATTAGCTGCACCAGGAATATTAGGGTCTATTTCTATGATTTTAATTGCTAAATCCTTGATATTGTCTATCAAAGCTTCATATTCTTCTTTCTTTTTGGTAGAAGAATCTTTTAATTTTTCTATTTCTGCGGTGAAATAAGGTTCGGTTTCAATGAAGTTTTTCACTTTGAAACGCTGAACTCCTCTCGTTATTGCAGAAATATTACCATCAGGAAGTTTGATGATTTTAATGATTTTAGCAATAGTTCCTATTTGGTAAAGGTCTTTTTCAGTGGGATTTTCTTGTTGAGAGAGTTTTTGGCTCAAAATTCCTATCAGTTGACCATTTTTTTGTGCTTCTTCTAATAATTTAATAGACTTTTCTCTTCCCGCAGTGATTGGGATAACCACTTTCGGAAACATCACCATATTTCTAACGGGTAGAATCGGAAAAATCTCTTGTGCTTTTTCTTCTTTGGTTTGTTTTTCTTCGTTTGCTACGATGCTAAAATTTTCGTCTAAAAAATTTTCAAAAGCGATATCTTCTATTTCAATCATAATCTAAAAATTAGAATGACAATTTGTCATTTTTAAAGTATATAAATCAATTACCAAGACAAGATTCGAAATTTTCTTGCCTAAAATAAAGAGTACTGTAATCTTCGCAATAGCTATGCCAAGAGTTTTTATGGACAAATTTTCCTTTTTTTATTCTAGAAAACTGAACTGATTTTCAAAGTGGTGATGTATTATGAAATATTTACTAAATAGACTTCTGTAAAATCCTTTAAAAAAATAAATATAAACGAATGAAAATGAGTGATAAAATTTCTCTATTATCTTAAAATTATGTATTTTCGCACACTGATTTTAAATACTTATATATAAAATGTCAATTACAGCTTCAATAAGAAAGAGACCTTGGCTATTATTAGGAATGGTTGCGATAGGCTTACTTGCCTTTCTAGTAAATCCTGATAGTTTTGAAAAAATGTTTGGTAAAAATCCAAATATTCTCGGAAAGGTAAATGGTGTAGAAATCACTCGTGATGAATTTAATGACCAATTAAGTTTGTTACAACAACAATCTCAAGGGCAACCACAGCAAGGCTTAGAAGAACAGGCTTGGCAGATTTTGGTACAGTCTAAATTAATCGAACAACAGTTTGATAAAATGGGGTTAAAAATTACAGATGAAATTTTCTGGAATCAATTACAATTTGACCCAATGTTTTCTAAAGAACAGAATCCACAGAATTTTGACGAAAAAGGAAACTTCAAAGTTGCTGAAATTAAAAAGCAAATCGAAGAACTTAAAAATAGTGGAGACGTAAACCAATATAACGAATGGTTAAAAGCTAAAAAAGCTATACAATACAGAATGATGGCAAGACAGCTTTTTGCAAACGTTACTACAGGAATTACAGCCAACAAAAAAGAAGCTGCTGAATTAATGAAGCAAAGAGACGAAGTTGCTGATATAGACTTCGTGAAAATAGATTATGCTGCTTTTTCTGCAAAAAATCCAGTGAAAGTAACTACTGAAGATTTAGCAAACTACATCAAAAAACATCCAGTGATGTTTAAATCTGAAGCTGCTAGAAACTTAGGAATCGTTTATTTTCCTGCAAAACCAAGTGCAGCAGATGATGCTTTAGCACTTAAAGAAATCAACAAACTTTACAACGAAGGTGTAGATAATGGAAATGGCTTAGAAAGTTTCAAAAATACTCCGAACGATTCTATGTTCGTAGAATTAAACTCTGAAGCACAAATTAAATATTCATTTGTTTCTGACCAAGAAATTCCTCAAGAAGCACAAGCTTTTGTAAAAGGAGCTTCTGTAGGACAATTTTTTGGACCTTATAAATCTGGTGACAAATATTATGTGACCAAATTAGTAGGAAAGAGCAGTGCTACAATGCCTAAACACATTTTGTTTGCATACAAAGGCGCAATGAGAGCAGATGAAAAGCAAACAAGAACCAAAGAAGAAGCTAAAAAATTAGCAGATAGCATTGGTGCATTAGTAAAAGCTGATCCATTGAAATTCAACGAATATGTACAAATGTCTGATGAGCCAGGTGCTGCGCAAAGAGGAGGTATGTTAAGTTGGATTTTAGATAATGATAATAACTACGCAAAACCTTTCGGAGATTGGGTAAAAGGAAACGCAAAAGGAGCTGTAGGTGTAGTAGAAACTGATTTTGGTTATCATATTATTGTTAACGAAAATAAAATGCCAGTTTACAAAATTGCAAACTTAGCAAAAGACATCAGAGCTTCTAAAGAAACAGAAAACAAAGTATATACAGAAGCAAATACTTTCATTCAATCAGTTCAAGGGAAATCTTTCAATGATTTTGCAAACGGAGCGAAAAAGAAAAATTTCAATTTCCAAAATCCTAAATCTGTAAAAAGATTCCAAGGTCAAATCCAAGGTTTAGGTACAGATAAAGACGAAGAAATTTTAGCTTGGGCTTTCAATAAAGAAAGAGAAAAAGGAGAAACCAATATCTTTACTACTGGTAATGGTGACTACATCGTAGTGTACTTAAACGGTAAACAAGAAGCGGGAATTGCAGATCCAGAATCTGTAAGAGAACAAGTAGAACCAATTGTAAGAAACCAATTATTAGCGAAAAAAATTAGCGAAAAAATTACTGCAAGCAAAGCAACTAGTTTAGATGCAATCGCTAAATTATTTGGAACCACTAAACAATCTTCACAAGTAAGTTTATTCTCTCCATTTGTAGGAGGTGCTATGGAAGCTAAAGTTGCTGGAGCTGCATTTGGTATTAAAAAAGGTAAAATCTCTAAACCAGTAGAAGGTGCAACTGGAGTTTTTGTAGTGACTCAAAAAGCGGTTACGCTAAACAAACAACCAGGAGATGCTAAACAAATCATGCAAGCAATGCAACAGCAAGGTGCTCAAATGTTTAGCCAATCATTAATGAAGAGTTTACAAGACAATGCTAAAATAGAAGATTACAGAATTGAAGTATGGGATAAAACTTCTCAAGCTCAATAATTCTTCTCAAAAATATTTAAAAGCGACTTTTTCTAGAAAAAGTCGCTTTTTTTATAACATTATGCAGAAATATTGAAACTACCATTACTTCAAAAAGTAGTATATTTGCGCATAAAAATTCATAAAATTGTGAAATACACTAAAGAAATAAAAGCAGGTTTAATAGCACTTTTAGCTATTGTAGGATTCGTTATTCTTTTCCAGTTTATGAAGGGGAAAAGTTTCTTTACATCAGATAATATTTACTACGCAAAATTTGACAATGTAGACGGTTTAGAACAGTCTAATCCAGTTTCTATCAACGGTTTGAAAGTAGGACAGGTAGATAAAATCCTTCCTCAAACAGCTAAAGACGGAACCATTTATTTTGTGGTTAAAGTTTTAGTAGATAAAGGTTTTAATTTTTCTAAAAATTCTACTGTAGAAATCTTTGAACCGGGAATTATGTCTGGTAAACAAGCAAGAATTCATTTGGTTTATGATAAAGCACCTTTTGCTAAAGATGGAGACACTTTAAGAGGAACTTTCCAATCTTCTTTGATGGCAAGTTTATCTTCGCAAGTAGGTCCTGTAAAAGACCAAGTACAAAGCGTTCTTATGAAATTAGATTCTACAGTTGCGGCGACTAATAAAATCGTAGACGAACAAAACAGAAGAGAAATTAAAATACTTTTGGCAAACCTTAACCAAACGGTTGCTTCTTTCAAAAATACTTCTGACCAAACCAATAGATTATTGGCTTCTAGCCAAGGTAGAGTAGAGAATGTACTTGATAATGCTAATAAAACTATGATTTCTGCCAATGCTGCTGTTGAGAAATATGGAAAAGTTGCAGAAAGTATTGATACGAAACAGCTCAATCAAACAGTAGAAAGACTTTCGGAAGTTTCTAATAAACTTAATCAAGTGATTTCTGGGATTAATAATGGAGAAGGAAGCCTTGGTAAACTAGCTAAAGATGAGGAATTATACAATAACCTCAATAAAACTTCTCAGAACCTTAATAGTCTAATTTTAGACCTTAAAGAAAATCCTAAGCGATACATAAATATTTCTGTTTTTGGTAAGAAATAATTAACGTATTTTTGAAAAAGAGAAAAAAATAACTATGCAATATTTAGACAATATTTTATTCCTTGTTTTACTGATTGCTGGTTTCGGTCTGTTTTTTAAAAGTTTAAAAGAAATTTACCGAAATATAAAACTAGGAAGAGAAATCAATCGTTCTGATAACCCTTCAGAAAGATGGAAAACAATGGCGACTGTTGCTCTTGGGCAAAGCAAAATGAAAAAACGCCCAGTTGCAGCATTCTTGCACATGATTGTTTATGTAGGTTTCGTGATTATCAACATTGAATTGATTGAAATCATTGTAGATGGAATTTTCGGAACACACCGTTTCTTAGCTTCAATTTTTGGAGATACACTTTATGGAATTTTTACCGCTACATTAGAAGTTTTAGCTGCATTAGTAGTGATTGCTGTAGTAGCATTCTTCATCAGAAGAAATGGTCTTAAAATTCCTAGATTATCTTCTATCGACCTAAAAGGTTGGCCAAAAAATGATGCCAATTGGATTTTGGTGATAGAATTCTGCTTAATGATGGCGTTTTTCAAAATGAATGCAGCAGATTGGTTGCTTCAGCAAAATGGCGTTTTAGCAGCACACGGAAGTTTCCCAGTCTCATCTCATCTCATTGCACCGATTTTTCAATCTTTCGGTTTCAGTGATGAGTTTTTACATTTCATAGAAAGAGGAGCTTGGTGGTTCCACTTTGTAGGAATTTTGTTCTTCATGAACTATTTATATTATTCTAAACACCTTCACATCATTTTTGCATTCCCGAATACTTGGTATGCTAATTTGGAGAAAAAAGGTAAATTCAATAATTTAGAATCTGTAACTCAAGAAATCAAATTAATGATGGATCCTAATGCAGATCCTTATGCAGCGCAACCAGAAGGAGCAGAACCTCCAGCTAAATTTGGCGCTGAAGATATTTTTGATTTGAATCAAGTTCAGTTACTGAATGCCTATTCTTGTACAGAATGTGGTAGATGTACTGCAGTTTGTCCAGCAAATATTACAGGTAAAAAACTTTCGCCACGTAAAATTATGATGTCTACAAGAGACAGAGTAGAAGAAGTAGGCAAAAACATCAACAAAAACGGAAAATTCGTAGATGATGGTAAAAAACTCTTAAACGATTATATTACCAAAGAAGAATTATGGGCTTGTACAAGTTGTAATGCTTGTGTAGAAGCTTGTCCGGTATTGATTGACCCACTTTCAATTATTGTAGAAATGCGTAGATTCCTTGTAATGGAACAATCTGCTGCGCCACAGGAATTGAATATGATGATGACTAATATCGAAAACAATGCAGCACCTTGGCAATACAATCAAGCAGACAGATTAAATTGGGCAAACGAAAATTAATGTGACAATGAGATGATGTGTTGATGCGAAAATTAACACATCAGCAAATTAACAAATTAGCATATTTACAATATGGAATTCACTATAAAAACAATGGCAGAGTATGCTGCCGAAGGAAAATCTCCAGAAGTTCTTTTTTGGGTAGGTTGTGCAGGAAGTTTTGATGATAGAGCCAAAAAAATTACCAAAGCATTTGCTAAAATTTTAAATAAAGTAGGAGTAGAATTTGCTGTTCTTGGTCAAGAAGAATCTTGTACTGGTGATCCTGCAAAACGTGCCGGAAATGAATTTATTTTCCAGATGATGGCATTAACGAACATAGAAGTTTTAAACGCTTACGAAGTAAAGAAAATCGTAACGGCTTGTCCACACTGCTTCAATACTTTAAAAAACGAATATCCTAGTTTAGGTGGAAATTACGAAGTAATGCACCATACACAATTGCTTCAGCAATTGATGGAACAAGGAAGACTTAAAATTGAAGGAGGCGCTTTTAAAGGTAAAAAAATCACATTCCACGATCCATGTTATCTAGGAAGAGCGAATGATGAATATGAAGCTCCAAGAGTTCTTTTAGAAAAATTAGACGCAGAATTAGTAGAAATGAAACGTTGTAAAACCAACGGATTATGTTGTGGAGCTGGAGGTGCACAAATGTTTAAAGAACCAGAAAAAGGCAATAAAGACATCAATATCGAAAGAACAGAAGAAGCTCTTGCGCTTAATCCAAAAATTGTAGCAACAGGTTGCCCATTCTGTAACACGATGATGACCGATGGTGTAAAACACTTCAACAAAAATGAAGAAGTGGAGGTAAAAGACATCGTAGAGTTAATTGCTGAAGCTGAGGATTTGTAAATTAACATCAGATTTCGGATAATAGATTCCAGAATTTAAAATCTTACCTCTGAAATCTCAAATCTCATATCTAAAATTATGAAAATAGAAGAATCAACCATAGTAGAGACTAATGACTTCAAAGTCATTATTTATCCTGCTTCTAGAGCGTTAACTGCTAAAGAAGTAAAGGAAATTACGGAGAAATTGTATGATTTTCTTCCTACTTGGAATGCGCATGGGAAAGGCTTAACATCGTCTTTTAAAATAGACCACAAGCAGTTTATTATCATTACAGTAGACGAAGAAAAAGTACAGGCTTCTGGCTGTTCTATGGATTCTCTAAATGGTGTAATGAGAGAAATCGAGGCAGAATATCAATTAGGAATTTTTGACAGAATGAAAGCTTGCTACAAGGAAAATGGTGAAGTAAAAACCATGAAATTGACCGATTTTAGAACTGCGGTTAGAAATGGCGAAATTTCAGAAGAAGTAGAAGTTTTTGATTTTTCTAAAGACACTTACGTAAATTATTTATCAGACTTTTTACTTCCTTTCAAGCGAAGTTGGGCTGGTTTTATCAAATAAAATTCAATAGAGTCGGACTTTAGTCCGACTTTTTTATTTCAAACTTCAATTTGACTTTGTCAAAATCTATTTCCTAGAAAGTTTTCTTTAAATTTGTATAAAACTATCTGTTTGAGCATTCATACACGACATAAAATTCTTTTCATTTCGTCTTGGTTTCCTAATAAACTTGAACCTACGAATGGAAACTTTGTGCAGCGTCATGCAGAAGCTGTTTCATTGTTTCATGATGTGGAAGTTCTTCATGCAATTGGTGATTTTAACCAAAAAGAGAAATTCGTTTTTGATGATGAAATGATCAATGGAATCAGAACGCTGATTGTTTATTACAAAAATTCCAAAAATCCTTTGCAGAATTTTTTGAGAAGAATGAAAGCTTATCAATTGGGTTTCAAAAAAATGCAAAAACCAGATTTAGTTCACGGAAATGTTCTTCATAACAACATGCTTTTTGCAGTCTCCCTAAAAAGAAAATACGGAATTCCGTTTGTGATTTCAGAGCATTGGTCGGTTTTTCAAGAGCAAAATCATCATAAAATTTCTAAATCGGCTCGTTTTTTAGCAAAAAAAATCGCAGAAAAAGCATCTTTCATTCTTCCTGTTACCGAAAATTTAATTTCGGGTTTGCAAAAATTAGGAATTAATACTCCTATGAAAGTGGTAGGAAATGTGGTAGATACAGATTTGTTTTCGCCAAAATTTGAAAAGTCAGAAAAGTTCACTTTTCTACATATTTCGAATCTTATTTCGCTAAAAAATCCTGAAAAAATCATCAAAGCAGCGATAGATTTACATCAAATAAATCCCTATTTTGAATTACAAATTGGTGGTGATGGCGATTTGAAACCTTTACAAAAAATGATTCACCTGAATAATTCAGAAAGTTATATTAAAACTTTCGGAATGCTTAGTTTAGAACAGGTTTCAGAAAAAATGAATGCTGCGAATTGTTTTGTACTTTTCAGTGATTATGAAAATCAGCCATGTGTGATTTTAGAAAGTTTAGCTTCTGGAATTCCTGTTATTGCCACAAAAGTGGGTGGAATACCTGAATTATTAAATGAAAAAAGAGGTGTTTTAATAGAGAAAAATGATAGTCATGCTTTATTAGAAACCATGAAAAATGTACTACAGAAAAATGTAGCACTAGAATCTTCTGAAAATTTAAGAAAATACGTATTAGAAAATTTCTCTAAGTCCGTAATCGCCGAAAAATTTTCTGAAATTTATAATCAAGTTTTATCATGAGAAAGGGATTTTCGGTAAGAATTTTCAATGGAGAAATAGAATCTTTTTGTAGATTTCAAGAAGGGTTATTTGATAATGTGATTATAGAAGATGAACGTTTTCTCATCGCTATAGAAGGGGTAATTCTCAATAAAAAATCACTTTGCCAGGAATTTGCCTCATCAAATTTTAATGACTTAGTTCTTGATTTATTCAAGCAAAAAAAACAACATTTTTTTGCACTTTTAGAAGGTGAATTTTCAGGGTTCATTATAGATAAAAGTGAAAAAACAGTGTTCGCGTTTACTAATGTCACTTCTACACAAAAGGTCTTTTATTATCGTTCAAAGGATTTAATTCTCATTGACACCTCTATTAAAAATATTGTGGAGAATTTAAAATCCAATAATATTCAATTCCAAATTGATGTAGAAAGTATTTACCAAATGCTGGCTTTTACCAATATTATTGAAAATAAAACACCAATAAAGAATATTTTTAAAATTTATGATGCATCTTATATAAAAGTTGATGCAGAAAATTTATCTATAAAAGAAGAGCAATATTTTAATGTAGAAGCAGAGAGATTTTTAGGAAGCAAAAATGAAGCAATTGATACCATTGACGAAATTTTTTCAAAATCGATTGCGTTAGAATATGAAAAAGATGATGAACTAGGCAAAAATCATTTTTCTCTTTTAAGTGGAGGTTTAGACAGTAGAGTTGCCGTTTTATATGCGGAAAAATTGCAGCTAAATCCCAATAAAGTTTTTTGTTTTTCGCAGAGCAATTATTTAGACGAAACCATTTCTAGAAAAATTGCAGAGAAATTTAATTTTGATTACCATTTTGCTCCATTAGATGGAGGGATTTTCTTGAAAAATATAGATAAAATGGTTTCTATTTCTGAAGGAATGGTTTTATATACGGGTTCTATTCATGTAGACTTTGCAATGCAGCAGTTTTATCAGGAACAATTTGGGCTTATTCATTCTGGGCAAATTGGTGATGGCGTTTTAGGTGGATTTAACATGATTCCCGATGTACAAAAACCTACCAACAAGAAAATAGTAGTCAATAGTCTTTTTTTGCCAAAAGTTTCCGAAAATTTAGATAAAATAAAATCTCAATATGAGAGAGAAGAGCTTTTTTATCTCAGGAATATCGCTTTTAACAGAGCGGTTTTTGGAGGTCAAGTGTTCCAACAGTTCTCGTATCAGACTTCTCCTTTTATGACAAAAGATTTTATGAGTTTCGCTGTAAGTTTGCCAGAAAAATGGAAATTTAATCATCGATTTTACTTAGAATGGATTAAAGAACATTGCAAAGAGGCGACTCTGTTTAAATGGGAACGAACCATGATGAAACCCAATGCTCATTGGAAAACGACTCTTGGAGATCATTTTAGCAAAAGATTGGTGAATGTTTTTTATAATAAAATTTTCGGAAAGGAATATAAAATAAGCATGTATCCGTATCAATATTATTTTGATTCAAGTTCAGAAACTCAGTCTTTTTATAATGATTATTTTCAATCAAATATTGAACTTTTAGATGATTATAAAGAACTTCAAAAAGATATTTTAGAATTATTTCATCATAAAGATTTCTTCTCCAAATCTTCTGCAGTCAATATTTTAGCTATTTTTAAATATTATTTGTCGTAAATGAAGAGTCTTCAAGAATTTTTGCAGAATTTTTTTAAAAATAAAGGTCAATATGTATTTCTTTCACTATTGATTACAAAAATCTGTGGATTTATTTCGTCTATTGCGGTGATAAGAATGCTTCCGCAAAGTGATTTTGGAATGATGACGATTGTGGCTTCTGTTTTTGCCATTTTTGCAACTTTTAGTGGATTTGGTTCTGCGCAAGGATTTTTAAGATTCGGTGCCATTGCAGAACAAGCAGAAGAAAAAGAAAAACTTCATCTGCATTTTTTTCTTCAAGGATTTTTATATCATTTAATTCTTTCTGTTCTGTTTATTCTTTCGAGCATTTTTTTCGTTCAGAAATACGGTGATGTTTTGCTGATTTTTATATTTTTCACCGTTCGGCTGATTGGTTTTTATTTTTTCAATCACATACAGTCTTACTTTAGAGTGTATCATGATAACAAGAACTTTGCTCGAGTGAATAATGTGGTTAATGTTTTTGGACTGATTTTAATTATTATTTTAACTTACTTTTTCGGGTTAAAAGGTTATTTATTGGCTATTTCACTTGCTCCATTTTTATCTTTATTCTGGTTTTTTAAATATAAAATTCTAAACTTTCAGAGAATAAAACTTCAGAAAAAAGAACTTTGGAGTTATTCGTTTCATGCTGTTTTTACTGCTTTTTTATCAGATTTATTATTTTCTTTAGATATTTTACTTCTAGGATTTTTATTAAACGAAAATGCGGTAGCAGATTATAAAGTAGCAATTATTTTGCCTTCCAATTTTACCTTTTTGGCAGTATCTATGTTACAAGCAGATTTTCCTAAAATTGCAAAAAACGCTTATAATCAATTATTTGTAAAAGATTATATTTCGAATTACTATAAAATTTTCATTCCGATTTGTTTAGTCATTTTTGGAATGTCATTTTTCTTTGCCAAAGAAATTTTAACGCTATTTTTCTCATCTCAATATGGTAATGAAACCCAAGTGTTTTTAATTTTGGTCATAACATTTTTAATGAATATGTTATTTAGAAATTTATTTGGGAATTTACTTTCTGCAGTGGGAGAAATGAAGAAAAATACCATCATTTCTATATTTTCGTTGATTGTTTTGGCGATTTCTGCTTTTATTTTAGTCCCAAAATTTCAAATTTTAGGAATGGGAATCAGTGTTTTTTTAGCGATGAGTTTTTCGGGATTTCTTGGGATGTTTTTTTTCTGGAAGTATTTTAAAAAATTAGGTTAGAAAAATTATCTTTGCAATATGAAGTTCAGCAGATTAATCATTTTAGGGATTTTAATTTTTCTTAGCTCTTGTAGAGGAGAAGATGAAAGTGACTTGCAGAAAATAGACCAAGTTCTTAATATTTACATCAAAAACGCTGCTGGGAAAGATTTGCTCAACACCAATATTCCTGGAGGTTTTACCGCTGTGAGAGCCCAGGATTTAAATGCAGATAGAGCTTTGCAAGAGATTGCAGGAATTTCTGTCAAAAAAGACCAAGACACGATTGCTTATGTAGATTACGCAACTGGTGCAGTTAGAATTTTAAAAGATTCTATTTCGGCAAGTCAAAAAACGTATCAGTCTGATTTTTACATCAATCTTTCTAAAATTGTAAATAAAGAAACGGTAACAGATGTAGACACCGTAAAAGTAGAGTACAATTGGTCTCCTAACTTGTTTCAAGTCTCCAAAGTTTGGTATAACAATAAACTTTCGTTTTCTAAAGTGGAAGGACAGCCAAACATCATTCATATCGTAAAATAATTCCGTAAATTTGCATAAATCATTAAAATTTGAGTTTTATTTCAGACTCAAATCTTAACTCTCAAACCAAATAAGATGTTACAAGTAAGTTTTTTGCGCGACGAAAAAGAACGCGTTTTAGAGGGTCTTAAAAAAAGAAATTTTAAGCATTTAGAATTGGTAGATGAAGCTATCCAATTAGATGACGAACGTAAAAAAACACAACAAGAATTAGACTCGCAATTGGCTGAAATCAATAAAATTTCTAAAGAAATAGGAATTTTAATGAAAGAAGGTAAAAAAGAAGAAGCCGAAGCTGCTAAATCTAAAACGGCTCAATACAAAGAGTCTTCCAAAGAACTTACTACAAAACTTTCGGAAATAGAAACTTCTTTGCTTAATATTTTATACCAAATTCCTAATATTCCTTACCATTTGGTAAAACCTGGTGTTTCTGCAGATGATAATGAAATCGTTTATCAATCTCACGAAGTTCATGGATTGGGAGAAGGAGCAATTCCGCATTGGGAATTGGCAAAGAAATATAATTTGATTGATTTTGAATTAGGAGTTAAAATCGCGGGTGCAGGTTTCCCAGTTTATTTAGGAAAAGGAGCGAGATTACAAAGAGCTTTGGTTCAATATTTCTTAGATAAAAATACAGATGCTGGTTATTTAGAAGTTAATCCACCTCATGTAGTAAACGAAGCTTCTGGTTATGGAACTGGACAATTGCCTGACAAAGAAGGTCAAATGTATCATGTAGGAATTGATGATTTATATTTAATTCCAACTGCAGAAGTTCCTGTAACGAATATTTACAGAGATGTGATTTTAGAAGAAAAAGATTTGCCAATTAAGAATACTGCTTTCTCACAATGTTATAGAAGAGAAGCGGGAAGTTATGGTGCTCATGTTCGTGGTTTGAATAGATTGCACCAATTCGAAAAAGTAGAAATTGTAAGAATAGAAAAGCCAGAAAATTCTTATGCAGCTTTAGAAGAAATGGTAGCTCACGTAAAATCTATTTTAGAGGATTTGGAATTGCCTTTCAGAATTTTAAGATTGTGTGGAGGAGATCAAGGTTTCACTTCTGCGATGACTTATGATTTCGAAGTATGGAGTGCGGCTCAAGAAAAATGGTTAGAAGTTTCTTCTGTTTCTAATTTTGAAACTTTCCAAGCGAATCGTTTAAAATGTAGATTCAAAGGTGACGAGAAAACGCAATTAGCTCATACATTAAACGGTTCTGCAATGGCTTTACCAAGAATTATGGCAGCTTTATTAGAAAACAATCAAGTAGAAGGCGGAATTAAGTTACCGAAAAAAGTAGCGGAATACGCTAGATTTGAGATGATTGATTAAAGGCTTTCTGCATTCAGCAAACAGCTTTCAGTATAAAAAACCACCGAAATTTCGGTGGTTTTTGTTTTATTCTGTAATGATGATTACTTTTTTGTCCTTTTCGTTGAGTTTTAAACTTTCGTCAAGAAGTTGTTCAAAAGAGAAAGACATATCAATGGTATAATCGTCTATTTTCTTTACCCAATCGTGTTTTCCTTGAATGGATTTGATTTTGGTTTCAAACTTAATTTTGTTGTTGAATTTAGTATTAAACATCTTCATCATAGCAAGTGCAGATTCTGCTTCTGCTTTAGCTGAATCCGTTTTAGCTTCAAAAGTCATTTCTTTTTTTAAGGTTTCAGAAAAAGTTTGAGGATTAAAATATTCTGTATCTAATGTTAATGTTTTCCCGTCCCAAATGGTGTTGTCAGAACTTGTGGCGCTTATAAAATTGCTTTTTTTAGATGTTCTAGAGAAATTTTTGATTTCCTCTGGAGTTAATCTATCCATTTTAAAAGCAATTCCCGTCATTTCATTATTTTCAAAATTAGATTTTACAAACATTTTTTTCATTATTTGAATGCTGTCTTTGTCTTTAGTCATTGGGATTCCCTTTTTTTCTGAATCTTCTTGCATGATTTCGTACATGTTTTTCCAATTTTTTGGGAAAAGTTCAAAATTCTTAAATTTATTATCAGAATTTGCAGAATCGCCACCCATGTTTTTTGCCATTCCTAACAATTCTTTCATGTCAATATTCATTAAAATGCTGGTGGTTTTATCTTGATGATAAGTGGTAACAGAATCTACAGCACAAGCTTGGAGAATAATAGCCAATAGTGGAATTAGCCAAAAAGTAAATTTTTTAAGCATAGATTTGATTTTAAAATTCTGAGCTAAAAGTAAGAAAAATTAGTGACAGTTTTCGTCTGAAGTTTTCTCTGAGTTCATTTTCTTTTCTACCTTCAAAGCTTCTTTTTTAGGAGAGATGTAAGGAATACCTAATTCTAGACCTCTTAGAATGAATAAACCTCCTAAAATGAGCATGATAATTGGTACAATCTTAAGAATTTTGTTTCGAAGAGCCGTGTTAATTAGATTTCCGAAAAGAACAGTGGCAAACATGAACGGAAATGTTCCCAAACCAAAAATAGCCATAAAACTTGCACTTTGCCAAATTCCGCCTGCTGCTAAACTTGCTGTAAGAGCCATATAAACCATTCCACAAGGAAGAAGTCCGTTTAATAATCCTGTTAAAAATCGAGATGAATAATCAGATTTTTGTAAAAATTTTCCGAGATTGATTTTAACTTTGAGTAAAGCATTATTAATGGCTGGAATTTTAGAAGCAAAATCCCCTCCGAAAGAGAAAAGTGCCATAATCATCAATAAAACTCCAGCAAAAATGCTGATGTATTGCTGAATTCCTGCGAGCTGAAAACCTTCGCCTACAATTCCTACAAAGGCTCCTAAAATAGAATAAGTGAGAATTCTGCCGAATTGATAAGTAAGATTTTGAAGATGGAAATTAACTTGTTGTTTTTTAGACAATCCTAGCGAAAGCGCAATGGGACCGCACATTCCTATACAGTGGAATCCGCTTGCAAAACCTAAACCTAGTGCCGCTAAAATAAGGGTTATTTCCATTCTACGTCATAATCTACTTGGTAATCTTTTTGGTCTTTAGTCCATAAAACTTTTAGCGTATAAGAACCAGGAATCATAAAATTCTTTGGAATTAAAAAGCTATTATCAGCATCTAGTTGTACAGAACCTGTTTTGTCTTGGGTTTTGTCATTGGTTCTGTATAAATAGTACTCTATTTTAGCATTTTCATTGTTGATATCTTTAGGGAAAGCAATTCTAATTCCGTAAGGCAACTGTGCATATTGAGGTTTTGCAGTTAAAGTTGCAGCATTATTTTTAGCATCTATCACTTTTTGATAAGATAATTCGTCTTCATAATAATTTTCGGTAACCAACTCAGAATTCTGTTTACCAATTGGAAAAATGAAAATTAAATACAAAATAAAGGATATAAAAAGTCCTAAAGCGACTACTATACCATGTCCCCAAGTGAATTTCATTAAAAATATTTTTTAAAAAATTAGAATTGTAACTTAAATGGACCTTCAAAATTAGTTTCGAAAGTGTCTAAAAGTTTTCCTTTAGAATCATAAACGCCAAAAGTAACAATTAATTTTGGTTGGTTGACTTCTTTTTCAGGGAAACTTACATTTACAGTTCCTTTGGTGATTTTGTCACGTTTTAGAGCGATAGTACTGTTTCCACTGAAAATAACTTCACCATGTGTTGGTTTAATTACTTTAATGGTAACCATTTTATCGTCATTGGTTTTGTTTAGAAGAGTGTAATTGTAGGTATTATTAATTTTTCCGTCTTTCACATAGAAAGAACTTCCCGCTGGTTTTATGAATTTAGCTTCTAAACCACCTCTGTTGTTTAATAAATAACCTAAAACACCTACTAATGCTAATAGAACAAGCGAGTACGCTTTCATTCTATTCGTAAATTTGAATTTTTCTTCTTTTTCGATTTCGTCTTCTGTAGCGTAACGAATAAGACCTGTAGGTAAACCTGTTTTAATCATTACTTCATCACAAGCATCAATACACATAGTACAGTTGATGCATTCTAACTGTTGACCATTTCTGATGTCAATACCAGTAGGACAAACAACTACACACTGATTACAATCGATACAATCTCCTTTTCCCTCGGCTTTTCTGTCTTCGCCTTTTCTCCATTTTGCTCTGTTTTCTCCTCTTTTATAATCGTAGAAAACGTTTACGGTTTCTTTGTCAATCAATACACCTTGTAATCTACCATAAGGACAAACGAGTGTACAAACTTGCTCTCTAAACCAAGCAAAAACAAAGTAAAATAATCCAGTGAAAATTACCATTACAATGAAATTCGTAGGGTATTCTACCGGGCCTCCTTTCATAATTTTCAGCGTGTCTTCTACGCCTACGATGTACATGAACATCCAGTGAGTAATGATAAGTGAGATTACAACATAAACAAACCATTTCAAACTTTTTTTCCAGATTTTTTCTGCATTCCAAGGTTGACTGGCTAATCTAATTTGTTTGTTTCTATCTCCTTCAATCCAAAATTCTATTTTACGGAAAACCCCTTCCATAAAAATAGTTTGTGGACAAATCCATCCACAGAATATTCTACCGAAAATTACGGTAAAAAGAATAATAAAAACAAGAGAGGTAATTGCTCCTAATGCAAGAATAAAGAAGTCTTGCGGATAGAATGGTTGCCCGAAAATAAAAAATTCTCTATCGATAATATTTATTTTGAGCATTGCATTTCCATTTATTTTAAGAAATGGAGTAATAAAGAAAATGGCTAATAAAATGAACGTGACAATATCTCTGTAATTGGTAAATTTCCCTTTTGGTTTTTTAGGATATACCCATTTTCTAGAACCCGTTTGTTCTATAGTTGCAACAGAATCTCTGAAGGTTTCTGCATGAATTACTTGACCAGCGCCAAATTGTTCTTCTTTATTAGCCATTTTTGTATGTTATTTATTATAAAAACTAACTTTTCATATTTTCTTTTATAACAAATATAATTTTTTTAATTTATTTTTCCCAATTTGCCTTGGTTCCTTGTGGAGCAGCTCCACCAGCAGCATCTGGCATTTCTTGGTTAATGTGGTAGATGTATGCAGCTACTTTTTCGATGTCGTTACCGTTAAGAACTCCATTTTTACCGAAAGCTTGCATTGCAGGATTATTTGGACTACCATTTTCAACCATGTGGAATACATTTTTGAATAATGTTTTTTCTGGTTGATTGATCCAGAAATCATCTGTTAAGTTTGGTCCAATTCCTCCTTTTCCACCTTCTTGGTGACAAGACACGCAGTTTGTTTTGAAGATTTGTTCTCCTTCTGCAATATTATCTGCATTGTATTTTGCAGTTTCGATAGTCGCTTTAGGAGTAACCGCGTCATAAGCTGCGATATCTGCTAATTGCTGTTTGTGCTCTGCTTCATATTCTTTGTCTGGGTGAGCAAAATCTGAAACTGAGTATGCAATTAAATAAACTACTGCATAAATTACGCCAAAATAAAATAGACCTAACCACCATTTTGGTAATTGATTATCTAATTCTTTGATGCCATCAAAACCGTGGTCAATAAGGATGTCTTTTTCTTCAACATCTGATTGTTTTTTGAAAGCACTATCATATAATCTTTTGAAATATGGTATTTCTTTTTCTTTTAAGAAAGTTGCTTTTTCTGCATCTGTCATTTGCTTGAATCTTTCGTTTTCAGCTAATGCACCGATTGCATTAAAAATGTATGCTAAAACAATACCTATTACAATAGTTCCCCAGAAATAAGGAGAAGATAGGAAAGAGGTATTTTGTATAAACATGTAGAATAAAAATACTAAGATAAATAATATTGCTACTATGTTTACAAGTACGGGTGTTCTATGTTTCATGACTCTTGTTTTTTAGAACTTTTAATTGTTATGATCATCTTCTAAAGGAGCTCTTTCAACTTCGCTGTAGTGTTTTTTCGGTCTAGAAAGAACGTATAACACAGTGCTGATGAAAAATATGATAAAGATAATCATAGACAATGTTTGGTAGATTCCTGCATTATCTATATTTGCTAAGATATCTTTTATATTACTTGGTATCATATTGAAAAAACTCCTTTATTAGATTATTAATTATTGCTTGCTGTTTTTACTTCGGTAGTTTTAATATCTGTACCTAATCTTTGTAAATAAGCAATTAAAGCAACGATTTCTCTCTTTTCTACAGGAACAAATGCTGCACCTTGCTGAGCTTTTTGAGCATCAAATGCTTTTTTGATTTCAGCATCACCAGAATAGATTCCTTCTACAATTTTAGCAGCTTGTTCGTCTACTAATTTGTCTACATTATTGATTTCTTCATCTGTATATGGGTGACCAAATACATTTTTCAATAATACTAATTTATCCTTAGTTTTAGTTCTGTCTAGTTCGTTATAGATTAACCATGGGTATCTTGGCATGATAGAACCTGGAGAAGTTACTCTTGGGTTTAACATGTGTTTGAAATGCCAAGTATCTGGGTTTTTACCACCTTCTCTGTGTAAATCTGGTCCTGTTCTTTTAGAACCCCATAAGAATGGTCTGTCATAAATAAATTCACCAGCTTTAGAGTATTGTCCGTTTTTACCATTGTAACGTACAACTTCATCTCTAAAAGGTCTAATCATTTGTGAGTGACAAGCGTTACATCCTTCTCTGATGTATAAATCTCTACCTTCTAATTCTAGTGGAGTATAAGGTTTTACAGATGCGATGGTAGGAACATTATCTTTTACAGTTAATGTAGGGATAATTTCTATCATACCTCCAATTGCTAATGCTACGAAAGCTAATAATGATAAGTATAATGGCATTCTTTCTAACCAAAGGTGTTTTCCTTCCCCTTCTTTTCTAGCATCAGAAATTTTTGCTAATGCAGGAGCTTCTACTGGAACATCTTTTTCGAATGAACCTTGTCTTACTGTTGCAATAAGGTTAACGACCATTAAAATAGAACCTGCAATGTACAATAATCCACCTACAAATCTCATTTGATAGTAAGGAATAACCGCAGTAACTGTATCTAGGAAGTTTTTGTAAACTAAAGTCCCGTCTGGGTTAAATTGTTTCCACATTAAACCTTGTGTAAATCCAGAAACATATAATGGAATTGCATAGAAAATAATACCTAATGTACCTAACCAGAAATGCCAGTTAGCCAATTTTACCGACCAAAGTTTTGTTCTCCAAAGGATTGGTAGTAAGTAGTAAAGCATACCAAATGCAATGAAGCCATTCCATCCTAATGCTCCTACGTGAACGTGACCAATTACCCAGTCTGTATAGTGACCGATTTTATTTAAAGTTTTTGTTGCTAAAAGTGGTCCTTCGAAAGTTGCCATACCATAACAAGTAACTGCTACTACGAAGAATTTTAGAACAGGATTTTCTCTTACTTTATCCCAAGCTCCTCTTAAAGTTAATAAACCATTAAGCATACCTCCCCAAGATGGAGCGATAAGAGCAATAGAGAATGTAGTACCTAAAGCTTGAGCCCAACCTGGTAATGCTGTGTAAAGCAAGTGGTGAGGTCCAGCCCAAATGTAAATGAAAATTAATGACCAGAAGTGGATGATAGATAATTTGTATGAGAATACAGGTCTATCAGCAGCTTTTGGCATGAAATAATACATTAAACCTAATACTGGAGTTGTAAGGAAGAATGCTACTGCATTGTGACCATACCACCATTGTACTAAAGCATCTTTTACACCAGCATAAGCTGAATAAGATTTCCATCCTGCGAATGATAATGGAACTTCTAAGTTGTTGAAAATGTGTAACATTGTGATTCCTATCCATCCTGCGATGTAGAACCAAATCGCTACGTAAAGGTGTCTTACTCTTCTCTTGGCAATTGTACCAAACATATTGATACCGAATACTACCCATACTAGAGCAATCATAATATCGATTGGCCATTCGTGTTCTGCGTACTCTTTAGAAGTGTTAATTCCCATAAGGAAAGTAACTACCACAGTAACGATAATTAATTGCCAACCCCAGAAATTAATCCAAGAAAGAACATCACTGAACATTCTTGCTTTTAATAATCTCTGAATAGAATAATAAACTCCTGCGAAAATACAGTTTCCTACGAATGCGAAAATTACTGCACTGGTGTGAAGCATTCTCAATCTACCGAAACCAAATGCGCCTTGAGTTTTTACTAATCCCATAATATTACTATTTGCACTAATAGTAACATCATCTGTACCGAAAATATACTCCGGAAGTGAAGGGAAGAAGAGCAATGTTGCAACGATTAACCCTACCAAGAAGCCTACTACACCGAAGACTACCATTGCGTAAAGAAATGCGCGCACAATGCTGTTGTCATAACTAAACTTTTGTGTTTCCATATTAACTAATCACTTTAATTTTTTTCTGTTTCTTCTTTGTTTTCTGTTTCTTGCTTCTTGTCTTCAAGAAGGATTCTTACAGCGGGAGATTCGTCATCGTCAAACTGACCATTCTTGGCACTAATAATAAATACTATTAGAAAAATTACAGCTATAGAGACGCTGCAGATGATCATTAAATAGAGAATTTCCACGATTTTACAAATATAAAATGAATTTGCGCTTCAAAATTAATGTTTTTTAATGACTTTCATCATGGTCTGTTAAAAAAACGTTAATTTAAAAATATTCTAAATAAGATTTTTTTATCTTATTATTAAAATTTGAAGTATTTTCTTGATCTTAACCATGTTGATAATGAGGTAAATGCAACTACACTTATCGAGCTTAAAGGCATCAAAATTGCAGCGAATAAAGGTGACATTTCACCGAGAACTGCTGCAGTTAAACCTATCACATTATATAGAAAACTAATCCCAAATGTTAATTTTACAATGATCATAGCATCTTTTGTGAGTGCAAAATAGTCATGCAACTTTGTCAAAACACCTCCATTCATGATCACATCTGAACTCGGCGTGAAAGAATTGGTGTCATCTGCAATCGCAATTCCTATGTTACTTTGTTTCAGCGCACCCGCATCATTTAGTCCATCTCCAAGCATGGCAACTTTTTTTCCTTGATCTTGTAAATGTTTGATATACTCTAATTTATCTTCCGGAGATTGGCTAAATCTCATTTCAGTGATATTTGGAATAAGATTTTTAAGTGTTTGCTCTTCTGAAGAATTGTCTCCACTTAATACATGGATTTTATAATCTTTCAGTTCTTTTGCCATTTCAGCTAAACCATCTCTGTATTCATTTTTAAAGATATATTTCCCTAAAAACTCACCATCTCTTTCTATGTAAACGGCAGTTTCTAGTGATTTAGCTTCTTGATGAGTGAATTTTGCAGAACCAATTTTGTAAACTTTTCCTCTTACTGTGGCTTCGTAACCTTTTCCAGCGGTTTCTTTGAAGTTTTCAATTGGTAAATATTCGTCTTGTACTTCTAAAAATTCGTAAAGCGATTTAGAAAGCGGGTGATTAGAATTTTTGAGTAAAGATTTTATGTTTTTTAAATCAAATTCAGCGATCTCTTTACCTTCAAAACTGATGTTGGCTTTTTTGTTATAAGTAATTGTTCCCGTTTTGTCAAAAACCAAAGCATCAATTTTTGCCATTTTTTCAATGGTGTGAGCATCTTTCACATACATTTTGTTTCTGCCCAAAATTCTCATGATGTGTCCCATCGTAAATGGAGTAGAAAGCGCCAATGCACATGGACAAGCCACAATCAAAATCGCAGAAACCACTTGGAACATTTTTTCAAAATCTATTTGATACCAATAAATTCCAGCGAGAAGCGTAATTCCTAAAATGATAAAAGTGAAATATTTTGAAATTTGATTCACCAAAGTATCGAGTCCTAATTCTTCTTTTCTGAAGGCCTCTTTGTTCCAAAGTTGAGTTAAATAACTTTGGTTCACAGTTTTAATGACTTCCAATTCTAAGATAGAACCAATTTGTTTCCCTCCTGCAAAGATTTTATCGCCAGGATTTTTGGTAATGGTAGCACTTTCACCGGTGATGAAACTATTGTCTATGTTTCCTTCGCCATTAATTAAAACCGCATCTACAGGAATAATTTCTTGATTTCTAACTAAAATTCTATCGCCAACTTTAATATCCGAAAGTAAAATATTTTGTTGTTGTCCTCCAAAATCTACTTTGGTTACCGCAATTGGATAAAAAGATTTGTAATCTCTATCATACGAAAGTGCAGAATAAGTTCTCTTTTGGAAAATTTTACCCAACAACATGAAGAATAACAATCCACAAAGCGTATCAAAATATCCAGGACCGTAATTGGTTGCGATTTCGTAGACACTTCTAAAGAATAAAACCAGAATTCCTAAAACAATAGGAACATCTATGTTTACAATTTTATTTTTCAAACCAAACCAAGCAGATTTGTAATAATCTGATGCAGAATACACAACCACCGGAATGGAAAGTAAAAAGGTTAAAAATCTGAAAAACGGTGCAAACTCTTCTAACCAGAAATCTACGGAAGAACCCGTGTTTAAATATTCTGGGAATGCAAACATCATCGCATTTCCGAATGCAAATCCTGCAACCGCTACTTTTATCGTGAGACTTCTGTCTACTGCGGCTTCTTTTTTGTCTGCCGTTTCTAATGAAATTACAGGTTTATAACCAAGATTCGTCAGGAATTTTGCCAGTTCACTCAGAGGTAATTCATTTTGGTTAAAAGAAACTTGTAGTGTTTTCTTGGTGAAATTTACCTGAGAATATCTAATATTTGTATTTAAATCTTGTAAACTCTCTAATAGCCAAATACAAGAGCTACAGTGAATCACTGGGATTTTAAAGGTAACTACACTGGTATTCCCTTCAGAAAAATCTACTACTTTTTCGAAAATTTCTGGAGTATCTAAATAATCAAATTGAGAGAGATTTTCGTCTGGTCTAATTCCAGAATTTTTATTTAATTCATAAAAATTTCCGAGATTATTTGCATTGAGAATTTCATAAACAGATTTGCATCCGTTACAACAAAATGCCTTCTCATCGAAGAAAATTCTATCTTTTTCTATTTCTTGTCCACAATGGAAACAATTTTCTGCCATCTGTTTTTATTAAATGTGCAAAAATAATACAAAAATTCTTTATGATTAATAAGAAAAAAATGATAATTTTGCTGACGAAAATCATAAAAATTCATCTATGTCTTTAGAAAAACAAATTTTTATTGAAAACAAGTTTCTAAGTGTTTTTAATGACAAGGCTTTTAAGGAAATTCTATCTAAAGAAGATTACACTAAATATATCAATGCTAAGCAAACTCTTTTCTTTAATAAAGGAGAATCTCTTTTCGAGGAAGGAAGAAATGTAGAAGGTGTTTTTTTTATAGAAAGTGGTACAGCAAAACTTTATAAACTAGGTTTTAATAGAAAAGAACAAATCTTAAGATTCATCAAAGAAGGTGATATTATTGGTTATAGAGCGCTATTAATTGGTGAAGCTTATCAAGCTACTGCTGAAGCAATGAGCGATTTACAAGCGACTTATATTCCTGCAGATGTATTTCTTCATTTGTTAGAAGTAGACCCTCAATTGTCTTTTGCAATGCTTCAAAAAATCTCTTTTGAATTGGGCGAAAGTTCTAATACAGTAACTTTCTTGGCTCAAAAAACAGTAAGAGAAAGATTAGCAGAAGTGCTTCTTCTTCTAGAACAGAAATTAGGAACAGACCCAGAAGGTTTTATCAAAATTTCTTTAACAAGAGAAGAAATCGCTAACTTAATAGGTACTGCTACAGAAAGTGCCATCAGATTAATCTCAGAATTTAAACAAGACAACTACATAGAAGTGGAAGGAAGAAACTTAAAAATCTTAAACCACGAAAAACTAAGAAAATTAGGACACGTAGTTTTATAAAAATTAAAAATGTCGACCGCGAGTCGGCATTTTTTTATACATTTACTCTTTAAAATTTATTCCCATGTCAGTACATTCCGAAATTAAAAAAGTAACGACCGAAACCTTACGAAAAATGAAATTCGATAAGGAAAAAATCACAATGCTTACTGCTTATGATTATACCACTGCCAAAATGGTAGATGCAGGTGGAGTAGATGCTATTTTAATAGGAGATTCGGCAGCGAATGTAATGGCAGGTCACGAAACTACTTTGCCTATTACTTTAGATCAAATGATTTATCATGCTCAGTGCGTAGTAAGAGGAGTAGATAGAGCATTAGTAGTTGCAGATTTACCATTCGGAACTTATCAGTCAGACCCGCAAAAAGCGTTGGAATCTGGGGTAAGAATGATGAAAGAATCTGGAGCTCATGCTGTGAAAATAGAAGGTGGCGAAGAAATCGCAGATTCTGTTTCTAGATTAATTAATGCAGGAATTCCAGTAATGGGACATTTAGGTTTAACACCCCAATCTATTTATCAGTTTGGAACTTATAAAGTTCGTGCTAAAGAAGATGCAGAAGCCGAAAAACTAATAAAAGATGCTAAAATTTTAGAAGAACTGGGCTGTTTTGCTTTAGTTTTAGAAAAAATTCCTGCTGACTTAGCGAAGAAAGTTTCAGAAAGTATTTCTATACCAACGATAGGAATTGGAGCCGGACCAGATTGTGATGGTCAAGTTCTGGTTTATCATGATATGGTAGGAATGAATAAAGGATTTTCGCCGAAATTTTTAAGAAGATATTTAGACCTCTATACAGAAATTACGGGCGCCGTTTCGCAGTATGTGAAAGATGTAAAAGACGTTTCCTTCCCGAATAAGAACGAAAGCTACTAGATAAATAAAAAGTTGAGTTTTTTGCTCAACTTTTTTTATTTTTATGGAAAATTATAACCATGAAAAAACTTTCTTTATTGTTCACGTTAATTTCTTTTTGTGTTTTTTCTCAGGAAAAGAAATTTATCACTCCAGATTTACCCAAAAATCAAGTTTACCAGTATCACATTTCTTCGGCATCTTCTCTTAAAACTCCAAAAGGAAAATCGTATCACGCTCCATTTACGGTGAATCAAGATGTAGAACTAACTTATCTTTTTAATGATGGAAATGATAAAATTTTCAGTTGGAAAATCATGAATTATGAACATCTACATGAAGGCAAGAAAGAGGAGAAAAACGATTGCAATTGTAATAAAGTAGCCTACCGAAATCAGTTGACCATTTACTTTAGAACAGATTCTTTAGGTGCTTATAAAAAAATCAATAATCTGTCTCAAGTAAGAGAAAATCTCTTGAAAAATATTGCAGAACAAGAAAAACAGCTGAGCAAAAAAGATGAAAATATTTTTGAAAGGGTTAAAAGAAATCCAGAGGGTGTGATTTCTAGCATAGAAGAAGATATAATTATTTTCTCAAGATATTTTGGCATAGAAAATAAAAATTCGGTGAATACTTTTTTTACCAGAAGAAATAATTTTCCATTTGGGTTAAAAAGCCAGCCTTTTAAAGTGGTTTTGTCTGTTTTGAGTGAAGAAAAAGACTTGAAAATCAATGTCAAAAGTGAGTTTGATAAACATAAAGCCGAAGATGAAGACTATAATATCTTTAGATTTAAACAAGATGTGGAAAAGGAAAAGAAACACTATCAGTTAATTGCTGATGAAGAATATGTTTTTTCTAAAGAAAATTTCCGACTTTTGTCAACAAAACTAACAGCGAAAGAAATTAGTAATTTTCATAATGATGGAATATATGATTATCAATATTCTATCACTCAAAAAGAATAATGCAAAACATAAACTCAAATATCGCTTCTCAAATCATCTATGAAGACAATCACCTTTTAGTCATCAATAAAAAAGTGGGACAATTGGTTCAAGGTGATAAAACTGGCGACGAATCTCTGCTAGATTCCATTAAAAATTTCATCAAAATAAGAGATAATAAACCTGGAAATGTTTTCCTAGGTTTGGTTCATAGAATAGATAGACCTACTTCTGGTTTGGTGATTTATGCCAAAACTTCTAAAGCACTTTCTCGTCTCACACAAATGGTAAAAAACCGTGAGATTAAGAAAACATATTGGGCAGTGGTAGCCAAGGAAATGATTCCGCCTTCTCAAAGATTGGTTCATTATCTCAAAAAAAATGAGAAAAATAACAAAGCAATTGTTTTCCCAAAACTAACTGAAGGTGCAAAAGAAGCGATTCTTACTTATAATATTGTTAAATCTTTAGACAATTATCTTCTCCTTGAGATTGATTTAGAAACAGGAAGACATCACCAAATCAGAGCACAATTATCTAAAAACGGTACACCTATAAAAGGCGATTTAAAATATGGTTCACCACGCTCAAATCCTGATGGTGGAATTCATTTACATGCTAGAAAATTAGAATTTATACATCCTGTTACTAAAGAAAATGTAGAAATTACAGCGCCAGTTCCTCAGAATGATGCAGTTTGGAGAGCATGTGAAGAAAATGTTTAATATTATATAAATCAAGAATATTACAAAATAAAAACCACTCGAATTTTCGAGTGGTTTTTTAGTATTTATGAAAAAAAGCTTATGCTTTTTTAGCTTCTTCAGCAATTAGATTAAGCGCAGAACCGGCTCTAAACCAACCAATTTGCTGTTCATTATACGTGTGATTAGCAAGAATAGTATCCGTAGTTCCGTCTGAGTGTGTAATCTGAATTTGAAGTGGAGTATTCGGTGCGAAACTATCAAGGTTTAAGAAATCAAAAGTATCATCTTCTTGGATTTTATCATAATCCTCAGGATTTACAAAAGTTAATGCAAGCATACCTTGTTTTTTAAGGTTAGTTTCGTGAATTCTTGCAAAAGATTTTACTAAAACTGCTTTTACACCAAGATGTCTTGGCTCCATTGCAGCGTGTTCTCTAGAAGAACCTTCTCCGTAGTTTTGGTCTCCTACTACAATTGAAGAAACGCCTGCTGCTTTGTAAGCTCTTTGTACTGCAGGAACTTCACCGTATTCTCCAGTTAATTGGTTTTTAACTCTGTTGGTTTCTTTGTTAAAAAAGTTTACAGCACCAATCAACATGTTGTTAGAAATATTATCTAAGTGACCTCTGTATTTTAACCAAGGACCAGCCATAGAAATGTGGTCAGTAGTGCATTTTCCTTCAGCTTTAATGAGAAGTTTAGCACCTGTAATATTTTTACCATCCCAAGGTGAGAAAGGTTCTAATAATTGTAATCTGTCTGAAGTAGGAGAGACAATAACTTCTACAGAAGAACCGTCTTCAGCAGGAGCTTGATAGCCGTTATCATCTACAGCAAAACCTTTTGCAGGCAATTCTGAACCTATTGGTTCTTTTAATTTTACTTGTTCGCCAGATTCGTTGGTTAAAGTATCTGTAATTGGATTGAAATCTAATCTTCCCGAAATTGCTACAGCTGCTACCATTTCTGGAGATGCTACAAAAGCGTGGGTATTTGGATTTCCATCTGCTCTTTTTGCAAAATTTCTATTGAATGAGTGAATGATAGAGTTTTTCTCTTGTTTTTCAGCACCTTCTCTGTCCCATTGTCCGATACAAGGACCGCAAGCATTGGTAAAGATTCTCGCATTTTCAAATTTTTTGAAAGTATCAATTAATCCATCTCTTTCTGCTGTAAATCTTACTTGTTCAGAACCAGGGTTAATTCCTAAGATAGCTTTTGGTTTTACTCCTTTTGCTACCGCATCTTCTACAATTGAAGCTGCTCTGGATAAATCTTCGTATGATGAGTTGGTACAAGAACCAATTAAAGCCCATTCTATATCTAGAGGCCAATCATTGGCAATTGCTTTATCTCTCATTTCAGCAACTGGAGTTGCTAAATCTGGAGTGAAAGGACCATTAAGGTGTGGAGTTAATTCAGAAAGGTTAATTTCAATTACTTGGTCGAAATATTTTTCTGGTTCTGCGTACACTTCAGCATCACCAGTTAAGTGCTCAGCAATTTTATCAGCTGCATCTACTACTTCTTGTCTTCCTGTTGCAGCAAGATATCTTCTCATAGAATCATCATAACCGAAAGTAGAGGTTGTAGCTCCAATTTCTGCACCCATGTTACAGATAGTTCCTTTTCCTGTTGCAGAAAGAAATACCGCTCCTTCTCCAAAATATTCTACAATAGCACCAGTTCCACCTTTTACAGTAAGAATTCCTGCTACTTTTAGGATTACGTCTTTAGCTGAAGTCCAACCGTTTAGCTTACCAGTAAGTTTTACACCAATTAGTTTAGGCATTTTAAGTTCCCAAGCCATTCCTGCCATTACGTCAACAGCATCAGCTCCTCCAACTCCAACTGCCACCATTCCTAATCCACCTGCATTTACAGTGTGAGAGTCGGTACCAATCATCATTCCACCAGGGAAAGCATAATTTTCTAAAACAACTTGGTGAATAATACCTGCTCCTGGTTTCCAGAAACCAATTCCGTATTTATCACAAACTGAACTTAGGAAGTTGAAAACTTCGTTATTTTTATTCAGTGCTTCTTGTAAATCTTTATCGGCACCAATTTTAGCTTGAATTAAGTGATCAGCGTGAACTGTAGAAGGAACGGCAACTTTAGCTTTTCCTGCTTGCATAAACTGTAAAAGTGCCATTTGTGCAGTTGCATCTTGCATTGCAACTCTATCCGGAGCGAAATCTACATAAGAATTTCCTCTTTCGTAAGCTTCTGTAGCATTACCTTGCCAAAGGTGAGCGTAAAGAATTTTTTCAGCGAGTGTAAGAGGTTTTTGTACTACTTGTCTTGCCGCAGCAATTCTTTCAGGGTAGCGCTCGTACACTTTTTTGATCATGTTGATGTCGAATGTCATATCTATTTATTTTTTGTTTAAAGTTTGCATTTGAGAATCAAATGAAAGGATAATGATGTTATTATTCTCCATCAAATTCTATTCCTACAGGATTGATAAAATATTAAAATGGTCTATGGTTTGAATTTTTAATACCTATTAATTCACATTTGAAATTGAATTTTATTTAAAGCTAAAATTAATATTATTTTGTGAAATGTAATATTTTTATGATAAAAAAAATTGGAAGACTTCTCAAGAAATCTTCCAATTTATATTTAAAAAGTCTTTCGACTTTAGTTTACAATGTATTAAAAATGACCAACAGTTACCAGTTCTTTAATAGATGGAACGAAAGTAGTTAAGTTGATTCCTTCAACAGCTGTTTTGTACTCGTCAATACTTGGAATACGACCTAAGATTGCAGACAATACTACAACTGGAGTAGAAGCCAGTAGAGATTCTCCTTTTTTACGGTCAGAATCCTCAACTACTCTTCCTTGGAAAAGACGGGTAGAAGTTGCCAAAACGGTGTCTCCTTTTTCCGCTTTTTCCTGATTACCCATACAAAGGTTACAACCTGGGCGCTCTAAGTACATCATATTTTCATACTGTGTACGAGCTTCGCCTTTTGGAGCGGCATCATTAAATTCAAAACCAGAATATTTTTCTAATAATTCCCAGTCACCTTCAGCTTTTAATTCATCAATGATGTTATAAGTAGGAGCAGCTACAACAAGTGGTGCTTGGAATTCTACTTTACCATTTTGTTTTTCAAGATTTCTCAACATTTGAGAAACGATTTTAAGGTCACCTTTGTGAACCATACAAGAACCTACGAAACCAAGGTCAACTTTTTTCTCACCTCCATAATAAGTAAGGTCTCTTATGGTATCGTGCGTATATCTTTTAGAAACGTCTTCGTTGTTTACATCTGGGTCAGCAATCATTGGTTCAATGATTTGATCTAAATCTACAACAACTTCCGCATAATATTTTGCATTAGCATCTGGAGTCAAAGCTGGTTTGTCACCTGTTCTGATTTCCTCAATTCTCTTATTTGCTTTATTAATTAAACCTTGTAGAACGTGATTTTTATTGTCCATTCCTTTATCAATCATAATCTGGATTCTGCTTTTTGCAATTTCCAATGATTCGATCAAAGTATCGTCTTCTGAGATACAAATTGAAGCTTTCGCTTTCATTTCTGCAGTCCAGTCTGTAAAGGTAAATGCTTGGTCGGCAGGAAGCGTTCCGATATGAACCTCAATAATTCTACCTTGGAAAACGTTCTCACCGTCGAATTGCTTCAACATCTGAGCTTGAGTTGCGTGAACTACATCACGGAAATCCATGTGCTTTTTCATTTCGCCTTTGAAAGTCACTTTTACAGATTCAGGAATTGGCATTGAAGCCTCGCCTGTTGCCAAAGCTAAAGCTACCGTTCCAGAGTCAGCTCCGAAAGCCACACCTTTAGACATTCTTGTGTGAGAGTCACCTCCGATGATGATTGCCCATTCGTCTACTGTAATATCGTTAAGAACTTTGTGAATAACGTCTGTCATTGCGTGGTATTTACCTTTCGGGTCACGAGCTGTGATTACACCGAAATCATTCATAAATTTCATTAATTTAGGAATATTAGCCTGCGCTTTTTTATCCCAAACTGATGCGGTGTGACAACCTGACTGATACGCTCCGTCTACAATTGGAGAAATCACCGTTGCTGCCATAGATTCTAGTTCTTGAGCGGTCATCAAACCTGTTGTGTCCTGAGAACCAACGATGTTTACTTCAACTCTCACATCAGAACCAGCGTGTAAAACTTTACCTTCTGGAACGCCTACTGCATTTCTGTTGAAGATTTTTTCAACAGCGGTAAGTCCTTGTCCTTCGATAGAAATTTCTTTAGAAGGTGCAAAAACCGTTGGTGCAGTAATTCCTAAAGTTTTTGCAGCAAATGTTTGGATTTTTTTACCAAAAACGATAGCATAAGAACCACCAGCTCTTATAAATTCTAATTTTTGAGGAGTAAATGATTTTGAAATATCTTTCAATTCAGTTTCTCCGTTATATAATTTCTTTTCTTTGGTATTGATGGTCAAAACAGTTCCTGTAGCAACTGAATATTTTTCTTCTAAAATGATATCACCGTTTTCATTTCTAACAGGGTTTCCGTTTTCGTCCACTTTTTTCACCCAGTTTTGAAGGTCGATTCCGATACCACCAGTTACATCAACTGTAGTTAAGAAAATTGGAGAAATTCCATTAGTTCCAGCTACAATTGGAGCAATGTTTACGAAAGGTACGTAAGGACTTGCTTGTTTCCCGGTCCAAAGTGCAACGTTGTTTACCCCAGACATACGTGAAGAACCAACTCCCATTGTTCCTTTTTCTGCAATCAACATCACGCTTGCATCAGGATGTTGAGCTTGTAAAGCTTTTATTTCTTCCTGTTGAGCAGGAGACATCATACATTTTCCGTGTAATTCACGGTCAGAACGTGAGTGAGCTTGATTCCCAGGAGATAATAAATCAGTTGAAATATCACCTTCTGCAGCGATATAAGTCACAACTTTAATTTCTTCTGGAACTTCTGGAAGTTTAGTAAAAAACTCTGCTTTTGCATAGCTTTCCAAAATATCCTTAGCGATTACATTTCCCGTTTCATAAGCTTCTTTTAAACGCGCTGTATCAGCATCATACAAGAAAACCTGAGTTTTAAGAACTTCAGCTGCTTGTTTTGCAGTAGCTTCATCATTTCCTAAAGCCAAATCAAGAAGAACTTCGATAGAAGGACCTCCTTTCATGTGAGATAGCAATTCAAAAGCGTAAGTAGGAGTGATTTCTGCCACTATAGATTCACCAAGGATTATTTCCTTTAAAAACTTAGCTTTTACACCAGCTGCACTAGTTGTGCCCGGTAAAGTGTTAAAGATGAAAAAGTTAAGAGAATCAGCTCTGTACTCATTTGCTGTATCTTTAATTTGCTCAATAATTGCGCTTAGTAATTCTGCACTGTCAATAGGTTTTGGGTGAAGCCCCTGTGCTTTTCTTTCTTCGATTTCCTGGATGTAATCCTGATAAATATTCATAATTTTTGAAGTCTTTTTAAACTTAATAATTAGATGATTTACTGTTCTTTAGTAGTTGAAATTTTTATAATCATCAATCTTTTTATAATGATGCTCAAAAGTAAGAAAATTTAATTTGCAGAGGATATCTTTTTTTAAAATTTTATAGATGAAGCATATTATTTAAATCAATCTTGTAAAATATAAAGTTTAGAATTACATTTGTTTTATGTACAAGGGTGAAAAAAAATGGATTTTTGTAGTTATAATACTGGTTATAACAGGTTATTATTTTTTTCTAAATCCTTATGAACAAGAGTATTTTTTTATTTCTTGTCCTTTTTATAAGATTACGGGTTACCAGTGTTCAGGTTGCGGATCACAAAGAGCATTTCACGAAATTTTGCATCTGAACTTCGAAGAAGCGTTTCGCCAAAATGCACTTGTATTAATCGCAATTCCATATTTTTCATTGATTTTCTTTACCAGTTTTTTTCAAGAAAAATTTGCTAAGTTGAGACAGTTTCTCATCGGCAAGAAAACAATAATCATTTTGTTCTTCATCGCAATTCTTTTCGGGATTTTTAGAAATTTATAAAAATTTTATACATTTGCACTCAAGAAAAAGGGGTGCTGTAAAAAGCTGAGATTATACCCAAAGAACATAGAACAGGTAATGCTGTTTATGGAAACGTCTTTGATGTATTTTTCACACGTGGCATCCTTTTATTCGATTTGTTTAATTTTTTACAACATCAGAATGAAAGGATTTATTATTTTAGGGCTAGGGATGAGCTCTGTTCTCTCTGCGCAAATAGATACGGCGCAAGTAAAAGAAATTCAAGAGGTTAGCTTTACGAAAAGGCTTCCGGTTTCCAAAGAAATTATTAACGTACAAAAAGATCTAGGAGCTAAAAATCTAGGTCAGGATTTGCCTATTTTGCTCAAAAATCAAATGTCAGTAGTCGCGACTTCGGATGCTGGAAACGGAGTGGGTTACACTGGTTTTAGGATTAGAGGAAGCGCTGGAACAAGTATTAATGTAATGCTGAATGGTGTTCCGTACAATGATTCAGAAAGTCAGGGAACTTTTTTTGTGAATATTCCAGACATGGCAAGTTCGGCGTCGCAGATTGTCATCCAGAGAGGAGTAGGAACTTCTAGCAATGGAACAGCAAGTTTCGGAGCAAGTGTGAATATTTTGACCAAAAATCCAGAGGAAAAACCTTATTTTTTGACCAATCAAAGCGCAGGAAGTTTTAATACATTTAAACATTCATTTGAAGCAGGAACAGGTAAATTTTTGAACAATTTACTTTCAGTTTCGGCAAGGTATTCTATCATTAATTCAGATGGTTACATCGATAGAGCTTTTTCTAAGCTAAATTCTTACAATATCAATGCACTCTTTGAAAAAGGAAATACGAAACTGAGATTTTTAAGTTTCGGAGGGAAAGAAAAAACGTATCAAGCCTGGAATGGAATTGATAAAGCTACCTATGAATCTAACCCAAAATTTAATTATTCTGGAGCGATTTATGATGCTAATTGGGAAAATATTATTGGATTTTATGAAAATGAAACCGATAATTACCGACAAAACCATTATCATTTGCTTTGGGAACAAAAACTGGGTAAAATTTGGAATCTAGAAACTACTTTTCACCTTACTCATGGAGAAGGTTACTATGAAAATTATAAGCAAGATGCTAAATTTTCAAAATATGATTTGCCTAATATCGTAGAAAACGGAAACATAATTACCAGAACAGATTTCATTAGAAAAAAATGGTTAGACAATGATTTTTATGGTGTAGTTTCTAGTCTTTATGGGAATTTTGAAAATGTGAATTTGAATTTCGGAGTGGCTGCAAATCAATACTTTGGAAGGCATTTTGGGAATGTGTCGGGAGTGAAGTATACTAATATTTTCGAGCATGAATATTACAGAAATAATGCTCTGAAAAATGAAGTTTCAGGTTTTGCAAAAGCCATTTATAAAATTGAAAAGCTAGAGTTTTTTGGAGATTTACAACTGAGAAATATTGACTATAAAACGTATGTTTTAGATGAAAATGCAGAAGAAGGAGCAGATTTAAGTCAGAAATGGACGTTTTTTAATCCAAAATTCGGGGTGAATTATCAGATAGAAAACGGGAAATTATTTTTCTCTTATGCTCATGCTCACAGAGAACCTAACCGTGATGATTTATTTGCCAATCCTAATACAAAGCCAGAGAAATTACATGATTTTGAGTTCGGTTTAGAAAAAACTTTTGGTGATGTTTCTTTTACTGCAAACGCTTATTACATGAATTATGTGAATCAGTTGGTTCTGAGTGGAGAAATCAATATGGTAGGAGAATTCATTAAAATTAATTCTGGAAAATCTTACAGATTAGGTTTAGAATTGGGAACTTTGGCTAAAGTTTCAGAAAAACTGAACGTATTAGGAAATATTACTCTGAGCCAAAGTAAAAATGTAGATTTCAAAATTGAAGAAAATTCTACAGTGACTAATTTGGGCAATACCGACATTTCTTTTTCTCCTAATATTATTGCCAATGCTATAATTCAGTATAAGCCTATTAAAAATTTACAGTTAAATCTTAATAATCAATATGTTGGGAAGCAATATTTAGATAACACGGAAACCAAATCACTACAACTGAATGATTATTTCTTGACTGATTTTAATGCACAATATGAGTTTAAAATTGCAAAACAAGACGTGAGTTTACAATTTTTACTAAATAATATTTTTGACAAAAAGTATGTAAATAATGGGTTTGTATATGATGGACCTTACTATTATGCACAAGCTGGCAGAAATTTTATGTTAGGGCTAAATGTTAAGCTGTAAAAAAATCATTTAAAGAATAAGTTTTGAAAAGAATAATTGTTTATATTTGTTATAATAACCAAAATAAGTAAAAATGAAAAAACTTTATTCTTTTTTGGCAACCATTTTTGCGGTGGTCGCTTTATACAGTCAAGCATTATTAACAATAGTACAAACTCCTGCGAACTCTGGAATTTATACTATCACCTATAATGACGCAGCAAATGGATGGGCTTTTTATAATCCAGGAGTGGGAAATCCTATTGGAGTTTATTTGTGGTTAAATGGTGCAGATAATTCTACAGGAAGTTCGTTTAATGACAATTTCAGTAATATAACAACTCAATTAACTTGGGATGGAACAAATTACAGCGGAACTGTAAATCTTAATACCCATAACTTTAACAATATGGGTGGTGTATTACCTCCAGGAACTACTGTAAATGAATTACATTTCTTGTTTACTGAGTTTCCAGTGGGGAAAAACACACACCAAACTACTGATAAACTCGCTTCAACTTATGGGTTTACAAGTACGGTTACAAGTTCACTAGGAACTATAGATATTAATAGTTCAAAGTTTAAATCTTTTGTTTCAGAGGGCAGATTGTACACTCCTAAAAAAGGAAATGTAAACATACAAGTGATGGATTTCTCTGGAAGAGTGATTAAAACTTTTACAGCGAATTCTACAGTTAATGGGATCGAACTTAATCTTCCAAAAAAAGGAGATTACATCCTGAAACTCGAAAATGAAATTGTAAAGTTTAAATATTAAAAATATCCTTCATAAATAATTAAAAGACTGCTGTTTAACGGCAGTCTTTTTTTGTGGATTAATAAAATTAATTTATAAATTTGTAATAAATACATAAAATTACACACTATGAGAAAAATCTATTTTTTATTTTTATTTTTATTTTCTTTTATAGGCTTTAATGCACAAGATGCTGGAATTTTTGAATCCTATGCTATTTTAAAAATTAATAATGGTAGTAATGCTTATTATGATTTGCAAGCAGTTACAGGTAATCCAGATTTAAATGGAGCTAATTTAGGAACTTTTACTAATGGGCAAACCCTAGTTTTTGTAGGAGGAGAAAACAAAACTTGGAAAAACGGAGGTGGAGATGTAACTGGTGGTAGAATTCATTACAGAGTTTACACCGGAACTCCTTCTGGAAGTTTCTCCAATGTAAGTTTCGGATTTTTAGAAAATTTAGGAGGAAACGGTGACCAAAAGTGGGGTGCAACCACTGGAACTACTGATGTTTTAGCAGGTTTGCCAAATGGTGTTTACACTTTAGAAGTTTATACTGAGGCATACACTAATGTAGGGACTAAGTATTCTAATAACGGCGGCGCAAACTACAAAGCAACTTTCACAGTGAGCAATACTTTAGCATCTGCAGAAACTGTTAAGAAATCAAAATCATTCGTTTCAGAAGGGAAATTGTATACCAATAAACAAGGTAATCTAAGCGTACAAGTAGTAGATTACTCTGGAAGGGTGATTAAAAATATTTCGGCAAAAGCTTCTACTAATGGTATAGAGCTTAACCTTCCTAAAAAAGGAAATTATATTCTTAAACTTAATGATGAGGTTATTAAATTCGCCTATTAATCAAAAGAAAAAATGTTTTTATACAAGGTTGCTTTTTAGCAACCTTTTTTTGTAACTCAACTCAACAAAAAATATTAAATTTGTGCCAAATGAATTTAGGATTACATCTATACAATTATTTGCAAGAAAAAGGAAGTGCAGAACTTCCTGGTTTTGGCGTTTTTACCCTCAAGAAAAAATCAGCTACTTTAGATGAGCAATCCTCTAAAATCTTGCCACCAACCTATGAAATTTCTTTCGTAGAAAATAAAAATGTTTTCAATGCAGATTTTGCTAAATATATTGTTGAGAAGACAAGCGAAAATTTATTTGTAGTACAGTCTCTAATCAAAGAAGAAGTAACTTCTTGGATAGAAGCATTACAAGCCGAACAAAAAATTACAATAGACGAAATAGGTGAATTTTCACTAGAAGAAAATGTTATAAAACTTTTAGACCAAAAAAAATACACCAATACGCCTAAATTTTTTGGACTCGAAGAAATCAGTTTAGAGCAAATTCAAAACATTGAAAACTCTGAAGACTTACCAGAATCAGATAATCAATACGTTTTTAATAACTCTATTCTTTGGGTTTTCCTATTCATTTTACCAGTAGGAGCCATCATTTATTTGGCGATTAATTATCAAGACCAAATTTTTGGGAAAAAATCTTTTGATGAAGTTACAGTGAAAACTTCTACCCAAAGAATTCCCGAAAAGCCAAAGGTAAATCCTATTGTACCAAAAGATTCATTACAAACTTCAAAAACAGATTCATTAAGAATTTCTAAATAATTTCTATGGAAAAAAATGCGAAAACTCCTGCAGAAACCAGGACTATTATGACCAATATTGTGCTTCCCAATGAAACCAATGCATTAGGAAATATGTTTGGTGGTGAGCTTCTTTCCAGAATGGACAGAGCTGCTGCAATTGCTGCGCAAAGACATAGTGAATCTACTGTTGTTACCGCTTCTGTAAACCATGTTTCTTTTAAATATCCTATTCCAGAAGGTGGTGTGGTAGTGGTAGAAGCTAAAGTTTCTAGAGCGTTTTCTACTTCTATGGAAATTTATTGCGATGTGTGGTTAGATAACCCAATCACTAAAGAAAAAATTCATACTAACGAAGGAATTTATACTTTCGTAGCGGTAGATAAAAACAACCATCCGGTTCCTATTCCTGAGCTTATTCCACAATCTGATGTAGAAAAAGCAAGATTTGATGCAGCGCTTCGTAGAAAAGAACTTTCTTTGATTCTTTCTGGGAAAATGAAAGCTCAAGATTCTATAGAACTTAAAAAGTTATTTGGTTAGAATATTTATTGTAAAGTCGTTGATTCGTTAAGTTGTAAAACTGTGAAATTACAGTTTTAAAGTTTTTAAGAATTTGGCAATAAGCGATTTTACGTTTTGCAAATCAACAATTTTACCATTTCAAAAAAAAATGAAAATTCTCCTTCTCGATAGCAATCATCCATTAATTACCGAGCAACTTCTAGCAAAAGGTTTTGTTTTGGAAGAAGATTTTACTTCGTCTTATGATGAGGTTTTGCAGAAAATCAATCAATATGATGGAATTATCATCAGAAGCAGAATTCCTCTTGATAAAAATTTTCTAGAAAATGCCCAAAATCTCAAATTCATTGCGAGAGTAGGAGCAGGAATGGAAAACATAGACCTAGAAACCGCCAAAAATCTAGGAATTTCTTTGATTAATTCCCCAGAAGGAAATCGAGATGCAGTAGCAGAACATGTAGTGGCGATGTTATTGATTCTCATGAATCGTCTGTTCATTGCTTCAGAAGAAGTGAAAAACGGAATCTGGAAACGTGAGGAAAACAGAGGTGATGAATTATTAGGAAAAACGTTTGGAATTATTGGCTACGGAAACATGGGAAAAGCTACCGCCAAAAGACTTTCTGGTTTTGGCGTGGAAATTATTTTCTATGATATTTTGCCAAATTTAGAAGATGAATTTGCCAAGCAAGTTTCCTTAGAAGAATTACAAGAACGCGTAGATATTCTTAGTTTGCATATTCCTCTAGATGCTTCAACGGAATATTTAGTTGATGAGGGTTTTATCTCGAAAATGAAGAAAAATTTCTATTTGGTTAATACCGCAAGAGGAAAAAATGTGAAAACTTCTGCATTAGTAGATGCTCTAAAATCTGGTAAAGTAAAAGCCGCAGCATTAGATGTTTTAGAATACGAAAAATCTTCCTTCGAAAACTTGGAAACAAATAATGAGGATTTGCAATTTCTTTTAGAGTCAGACCAAGTAATTGTTACACCACACATTGCAGGTTGGACGCATCAAAGCAAAGAAAAACTGGCGCAATTTATCGTAGATAAAATCGTGCAACAATTCTGTTAAAAAAATCTTAATATTACCGCAATCATAAAACACTGCTTCAAAAAAATGTTAAATTGCCACGCCTAAATAATTAATCAGAAGATGAAGCAGAAAATTGTAGTAATTCTTATCCTTTTATTGACCTTGATTTCTTGTAAAAAAGAATTTAATTTTTTTCAACAAGAGAATGAAAATGGTTTGCCTAATTACGGAAATGTTGATGTAGAAAATGTCTTTACTGCAGAAGATTCTAGACTTCAGAATAAACAAAATGTGGTTAATACCATTCAGCAATACTATGATAAAGTTTGGGAAAAAGGGGATTTGAGCGGAGGTTTTCTCGTGGCAAAAGGTGATAAAATTCTCTTCGAAAGCTATAGAGGTTTTGCCAAAGAAAATAATCAAGTTCCCATCAATAAAGATGTTCCGCTTCATATCGCTTCTATTTCTAAATCGCTTACCGCGATGGCAGTTCTTAAATTGGTAGAAGCCAGAAAAATAAATCTTCACGATAAAGTCACCCATTATTTTCCGAAATTCCCATACAAAGAAGTAGAAGTGATTCACTTGCTGAATCACAGAAGTGGACTACCGAAATACGAATATTTCATAGAGAAATTAGGACTTAAACCTAAAAATAAATATTTCACCAACCAAGAAGTTCTCAATTTACTTATTCAGTACAAACCAGATTTGGCAAGAAATACCAACACTGGCTTTATGTATTGCAATACCAATTATGCGCTTCTTGCACTGATTGTAGAAAAAGTTACTGCACATCCTTTTCCTTTGGCGATGCAGAAAATCGTTTTCAAACCATTAGGAATGGAACATACCTATATTTTTCAGCAAAAAGATTCTCTCAGAGCTACTCAATCTTTTTATTATCAAGGAAACAGATTGTATCCTACAGATAAATTAGATGGGATTTATGGTGACAAAAACTGCTACACCACGCCAAGAGATTTATTTAAGTTTTCAAAAGCGATGTACGCCGAAAATTTCTTGAGAAAAAGTCTTAAAGATTCTATTTTTACACCTTACAGTAATGAAAGAAGAGGCGTAAACAATTATGGAATTGGTTTTAGAATGAAAGTTTTTGACAACGGAGAAAAACTTACGTTTCATAATGGTTGGTGGCATGGAAGCAATACCGCTTTTGTTCATTTACAAAAATCTAAAGTCACGATTATTGCTCTTGGGAACAAGTTTTCTAGAAGAGTGTATTCTGCGCTCACGCTTTCTTCATTGTTTGAAGATTTTCCTTTAGAAAGAGAAAAATTGAATAAACTCATGAACAAGGAAATAGACACTACAAAAGAGAATCACGATGCTGCGGCAGAATCTACCGAATAATTAACGCATATTTCTTAATTTTGCTCAAATTTCATCAATGAAAAAAATAATTTTTCTCCTTCTGCTTAATCTGTTGCTTTTTTCGTGTGCTAGAGTTGGCGCACCAAATGGCGGTACTAGAGATTCTTTGGCTCCTAAATTTTTAGGCTCTAATATAGATACTACTCGATTAAATGTTTCTAGAACGGTAAAGGAATTGAGGCTGGATTTTGATGAATATGTAATGCTGAAAGATTTTAATAAAAATTTCAATGTATCGCCACCGATTAAGAAAATTAAAAAAGTCATTCCTTCTAATCTGGCGAATAAATATGTTTTGATACAGTGGGAAGATACG
Source organism: Cloacibacterium sp. DMC96 (assembly GCF_056313765.1). NCBI lineage: Bacteria > Pseudomonadati > Bacteroidota > Flavobacteriia > Flavobacteriales > Weeksellaceae > Cloacibacterium > Cloacibacterium sp. DMC96. The sequence goes on from NZ_JBQUZQ010000002.1 coordinate 700,994, forward strand.
CTTCAAGCGAATACTACCTATAATTTTAATTTTGGAAATGCCATTGTAGACAATAATGAGTCTAATCCTTTGCCTTATTTTAATTTTGCGTTTTCTACTGGAGATAAAATAGATGACCTTTTCGTGAGCGGAACCGTGAAAGATGCCATGACGCTCATCAAAGAAAATCAAACGGCAAAAGACAATAAAATGGTAGTGGGACTCTATAAAGCAGGCGAAAATCTAGACTACAAACAGAAACCCGATTATATTACCAAAGTAGACGAAGAAAATTATTTTGAACTCAATTTTTTACCAAAAGGGGAATTTGTAATTATAGCTTTTGATGACGAAAATCAAAATTCTGTTTACGATGCAGGAAAAGAAAAAGTTTCTTTTTTGAAAGAAAAAATTACCTTAGACAGCACAAGTGTAAGAGGTCTAAAATTGAAACTTTACCCTTCTAAAAAAGTGGTAAAATACAAAGAAAGTAAAGCCATCAATGGTGGTTTGTTAATGACTTTTGAAGGAAATCCGGAAACGGTAGACGTAAAATCCCTTTCAGAAGAACTGAAAGATTTCAAAGTAACGCATGTAAAACGTTCGGATTCTGTGAATATTTGGTTTGATGCAGAGAAGAGTAATTTGGGTGGAACTGTTTCTAAGCAAGTGAAATTAAGTTATTTTACACCTACGATTAGTGATACCATTTCCGTAAGTTATAAAGCGGTGAAAGATGAATTTAAACTTTCTAATGAAGCAGGGAATTTAATCGCGCCAGAAAATAACTTTGTCATTAATACATCGTTGCCCATAGAAAATCTCAACACTTCTTCTTGGAAACTGGAAAGCGATAGCATTGCACAAGATTTCACTGCGAAAATTTCAGAGAAAAATCCGTTTAAAATTCTGGTGAACTCTAGTTTTAAACCTACGAAAAAATATGTTTTAACGATTCCAAAAGAAACCGTTTCTTCTTATTATAGCAGTAATGATAAATCCTTCCAATTTCAATTTGAGATTGATAAGCCAGAAAATTATGGTTCCTTCACCGCTGTGATTAAAAATAAACCTACGGCTAAATTTTGGGTAGAATTGACCAATGAAAAAGGCGAGATTTTATATTCTCAATTCACCAATGAATCTGAAGTTTCCTTTAAAAATTTGAAACCAGCGACTTATATTGCCAGAATTAGAGTAGATAATAATGGAAATGGATTTTGGGACGAAGCAGATTTTGCGCAAAATATCGCTGCTGAAGACGTTTACATTTTTGAAAAAGAAATTAATGTAAGACCACTCTGGGAAATAAAAGAAGATTGGGAACTTACCAATCATTAAAAAGTAAAATTTTAGAATATTTTGAACTTATATATATATTCAAATGAAAAAAGTACTCATCGGAATCGTTGTTTTTTTAATTTTGATACAACTTATTCCTATCGACAGAACCAATAAACCTGTAGACCCGAAACAGAATTTTGTAGAGGTGCTCAAAACTCCGAAAGATGTAACCGAAATGCTGAAAAATGCGTGTTACGATTGTCATAGTAACGAGGTGAAATATCCTAGTTATGCTTACATTGCTCCTATTTCGTGGTCGATTAAGCATCACGTAAATGAAGGCAAAGAAAATGTGAATTTCTCTGAATGGATGACGTATAACAAGGATCAAAAAGACCACATTTTAGATGAAATCATTGAAACGATAGAGCGTAAAGAAATGCCATTTAAAGGTTATGTTCCGATGCATCCAGAAGCTAATCTTACTGATGCTCAAAGAAAAATATTGATTGATTATTTTAAAGGATTACAAAAATCTGGTCAATACTAAAACTAAAAAAGCTCCGAAAGGAGCTTTTTTTATTGATAATTTTCTAAAAATTTTCTCTGCGAATCGAAAGCGATTTCCTCAAGATTGAGTTCTGAAATTTTCACCCAAATGGTTTCTGAAATTTCGTGAGCTTCTAGTTTTTTGATTTCTATTTTTTCTTCCACTTGATATTCAAAGAATAAGTCCAAAGTATTATAGTCTACTTCTTTGTAATGATAAACATTGGGTAGACTTCCCACGAATTTTAAATTTTTGAGGTCTATTTCTATTCCCAATTCTTCTTTTAATTCTCTAGCACAAGTTTCTTCGGCGCTTTCTTTTGGGTCTGTAAAACCGCCCGCCAAATCTAGTTTCCCGATTTTAGGATTTTGATTTCTCTTGGTCAGTAATAATTCATCATCGCATCTTATTAATACTGCAACTGCGGCTGCGATATTTTGATACATCACAAAATCACATTGTGCACAAGAAAATTTCTTTTCTCCATCAAAAATCAGCGTTTCTTGGCCGCACTTTGGGCAATATTTTAAGTGTTTCATTTGTTTCTTGGGTGGTATTTCAGAATTACATCATGCAATTCTTCGGTTTTTAAATGGGTATAAATTTCTGTGGTGGTAATGCTAGAATGTCCCAACATTTCTTGGATAAACCTTAAATCTACACCGTTTTGCAAAAGATGAGTAGCAAAAGAATGACGGAAAGTGTGGGGAGAAATACTTTTTCTGATTCCCGCCTTTTCTACCAATTCTTTGATGATGATAAATACAATCACTCTAGACATAGAAGAACCTCTGCTGTTTAGGAAGATGTGGTCTTCATATTTTTTGCCTATTTTATTGTTTGCTCTTACATTATTAATGTAGTTCAAAATAAGATTGGCAGTGTAGTTAGCAAGCGGAACGTATCTCACTTTTTTACCTTTACCTTCTACTTTTATAAAGTTTTCTTTGAAATTAACATCAGAAATTTTAAGTTCTATTAATTCAGAAACTCTAAGGCCACAACCATACAATACTTCTATGATGCAGTGATTTCTCACGCCTAAATCAGTGCTTAAATCGATGGCTTTAATGATTTTTTCTACATCTTCGAAGCTCAGCGTATCAGGTAAATATAAGCCTAATTTTGGACCTTCAAGAAGTGTGGAAGGATTATCTTCTCTGATTTCTTCTTCGATAAGATATTTAAAAAAAGATTTAATAGAAGATATTCCTCTTGCTTGAGTTCTTTCGCTAATTTTTTCTTTGGTAAGATGAAGGAGAAATTCTTGTAAGTTTTCAAAAGTTATTTTGTCGGGAGTAGTGTTATCTAGTTTTTCCTCTGAGAAAGCTTTTAGTTTCTTCACATCTCGTATGTATGCATCTAAAGTATTGTCAGAGAAATTCCTCTCGAATTTGAGAAAATGTGAAAAATTCTCAATCGTTTCATTCCAAGTCATTTGTGTTTGTTTTTATTGTGTTTTTAAGTGCAGATGAGCATGCAAATATCATGCTAAACTGTCTTATTTGAGATTTTCCTCAGAGATTTGAAGAACTTCTACTTGAGAATTTTCTAAAAATTTTAATCCTTCTGTGTCTGAGTATTGGTCTATATAAACTAGCCTTTTAATGCCAGATTGTAATATAAGTTTGCTGCATTCTTTACACGGCGAAAGTGTAAGGTAAAGAGTAGCACCTTTTGCAGACTGAGTACTAGAAGCTAATTTTAAAATGGCATTTGCTTCTGCATGAAGCACATACCAATGCGTTTTTCCGCCTTCGTCTTCACAACAATTTTCTGCACCAGAAGGAGTTCCGTTATATCCGTCAGAAATAATCATTCTGTCTTTTACAATGAGTGCGCCTACTTTTTTTCTTTCACAGTAAGAAAGTTTTGCCCATTCTTTAGCCATCTTAAGATAGGCCAAGTCAAATTTATTGTGATTCATTTTAAAATTTTTAAAATTAGCTTCTTACTTTTTTCTGAATTTTTTAAAAATTAGGCTTTCTTTTTTCTAAAAATGCAGAAACGCCTTCTTTTTTATCTTCCATTTCGAATAATTCTCCGAAAGATTTAATTTCTAATTCATAACCTTCAGCAGAATCTGATGCATTCACTGCAGCAATGGCTTTAGATATTCCTTGTGGTGAATTTTTAGAAATAAGGGTTGCTAATTCTTTCGTTTTTGGTAATAATTCTTCTACACTAAAAACTTCGTTTACCAAACCCATTTCTTTTGCTCTACTCGCCGAAATCATTTTAGCAGAGAAAATCACTTCATTCGCAAGTCCTTTTCCTACTAATTTTGGTAATCTTTGCGTGCCTCCATAACCAGGAATAAGACCTAAAGTAACTTCTGGTAAACCTAATTTTGCATTTTCTGAAGCATATCTTATGTGACATGCCATCGCAAGTTCTAAACCACCACCTAATGCAAATCCATTTACAGCGGCAATAACAGGTTTTCTTAGATTTTCTATTTTATTGAATAGCGAATTTTGTCCGTTTCTGGCTAATTCCTCTGCTTTGTCTTGACCGAAATCAGAAAACTCTTTAATGTCTGCTCCGGCTACAAATGATTTTTCGCCACTTCCTGTGATGATGATGACTCTGCAATTAGAATCTTGTTCTAGCTGAGATAAAGCTTCGCTCAATTCACTGATAGTAGATCCATTTAAAGCGTTTAAACTCTGTGGTCTATTAATGGTAATGGTAGAAATTTGACCTTCGTTTTCTAGGAGAATATTTTGGAAATTCATGGTAGAGTAGTATTAAATTTACGATTTTTAGGATAAGTGCAAAATAACTAATTTTTGGCCTAAAATACAAAAAAGCCAAACACTTATATGCTTGACTCTTTTAAGTTTGGTATAAGTTTGTTCTTATTTGGCGTGGTTCATAATTCCATCGTCTAGTTTTACTTGAAGTCCTGCCGCAATTCTCATTCCCATTTCTACATTCGCTCTGAAGAAATGACACAATTGTCTGTTGATGATTTCATCTCTTTTCGGGCCGCCAATTTTTTTCATGTGACCAATAATATTATTCACCAAATTAGTTCTGTCTTCTTGGTTCATCGCTTTGGTGTAGAGTAGACCTGGCTGTGTATAATGGTCGTTATCATTTTCATTTCTATCGAAATGCGCTACACGATTGCTGTCTAGTTCCTCTTCAAATTTTTTGTAAGAAGGATCAGGTTTTATGTCGTCAAAACTATTAGGATGGTAGTTCGGTGCGTCTTCATAGTCTCTAGAATCTGCCATAAATCCGTCTCTTTGATAATTATGAGTTGCAAAAGGACATCTGTTAACTTCTAATTGATGTGCATTTACGCCCACTCTGTATCTGTGAGCATCCGGATAAGAAAATAATCTTCCTTGAAGCATTTTATCTGGCGAAAAACTAATTCCATCGATCAAATTACTTGGCGAAAAAGTAGATTGTTCTACATGTGCAAAATAATTTTTTGGAATTTCATTGAGTTCCATTTCACCGACTTCTATTAATGGAAATTCTGCTTGTGGCCAAACTTTAGTAATGTCAAAAGGATTCCATTTAAATTCTCTAGATTCTTCTTCGGTCATTACTTGTATGTACATGGTCCATTTCGGGAAATCACCATTTTCTATAGCATTGCAAAGATCTTCTTGTGCAAAATCTGGATTTTCTCCAGCCATTTTAGTAGCTTCTGTATCGGTGAAGTTTTTAATCCCTTGTTTGGTTTTTAGATGAAATTTCACCCAAATTCTCTCATTTTTATCATTAACCATCGAAAAAGTATGAGAACCAAAACCGTGCATATGTCTATAACCATAAGGAGTTCCTCTGTCGCTCATCAAAATCAAAACTTGATGTAAACTTTCTGGATTTAAGCTCCAAAAATCCCACATCATGGTATGAGATTTCAAGTTGGTTTTTGGGTGTCTTTTTTGAGTATGAATAAAATCTGGGAATTTTTTAGCGTCTTTGATGAAAAATACGGGGGTGTTATTTCCTACCAAATCCCAATTTCCATCTTCTGTATAAAATTTTAGTGCAAAACCTCTAGGATCTCTTGCTGTATCTGCGCTTCCTTTTTCTCCTCCTACAGTAGAAAATCTAGCAAACATTCTACAAGTGTTTCCTACTTTCGAAAATAATTTGGCTCTGGTGTATTTTGTAATATCGTGAGTTACGGTAAATTTTCCGTAAGCGCCTGTTCCTTTTGCATGAACAATTCTTTCTGGGATTCTTTCTCTTACAAAATGCGCTAGATTTTCTTGTAGAATAAAATCTTGCAACAAAACAGGTCCTCTTGCTCCAACCGTTTGAGAATCTTGATGTTCAAAATACGGTATTCCTGATGAATTGGTTAGCTTCTTACTCATGATGGTTGTTTTTTCTGGATAACAAAGTAACAAATAAAAAATAAATTTTGAGAGGAAAAATTGAGAGCAGTTTTATTTATAAAATCAATTAAAAATTAGAATTCAACGCATGACGTCTATCATGTAGAAATATTATTTTTTCTCGCATATCTTCTCTATATTTGTAATAGAATTTATAAATAAGTACCCTACAAATGAATATTCAACAATTAGAATATCTTATCGCAGTAGATAAATATAAACACTTCGGAAAAGCTGCTCAAGCTTGTTTTATTACCCAACCTACTTTAAGTGCAATGATTCAGAAGTTCGAAGATGAGATGGAAGTAAAAATCTTCGATAGAACTACCCATCCTATTAGAACTACAGATATTGGTGCGCAAATTATTGATCAAGCAAAAGTAGTAGTAGATTCTGTAATGGAATTGAAAAACAAAGCAAGCATTTTAAACAATGTTCTTGCTGGGAGAATTAACTTAGGGATTATTCCTACCGTTTCAAGTTTTATTTTGCCAACAGAAATTTTTGATTTTCTTTCTAAAAACCCAAAAATTGAGTTGAATGTAAAAGAAATGACCACTGAAAACATTATTAAAGCACTGAAATCAGGAGAATTAGATGCAGGGATTATTTCTACGCCTTATTCTGATGCAGAAGAGTTTTTCAGCGACTTTTTGTTCAATGAAGAGTTGATGGTATATTCTGCTGATAAAATTGCGAATGATAATAAAGATGAATTCATCTTGCCAGAAGATGTAGATGTGAATAAAGTTTGGCTTTTAGAAGAAGGAAACTGCTTAAGAACACAATTCGAAAATATCTGCAACCTTAAAGAAAACTCTCTGAAGCCTAAAAATCTTGATTTCATGGCGTCTAACATTAATACTTTGGTGCAAATGGTAGATAAAGTAGGCGGTTTAACTGTGTTGCCTGAATTAGCAGTGTCACAGCTTCAGGAAAATCAAAAAGATAAAATTCACCGTTTCAAAAAGCCTTTCCCAAGTAGAGAAATCAGCATGATTTATTACAAACCTACTTACAAACAAAAAATTCTAGACGAATTGGTGAAATCTATTAAAACTTCCCTAGAACCGAAGTTGAATTATACCCAATTCCCACAAGATTTTGTAAAAATAAAACCACAATAATTTTTGTCAAGAAGCTCTTCAAATTTTTGAGGAGCTTTTTTTCTAAGTATTTTGATATTAATAAAATACTCTGTAATTTTGCCCAACAAATTTTAGAGGAAAAATTTGGACTGATTGCAACCTCAATAAAAAATGCTAAAACAGATTTCTTCTTTTTAGTTCTCATAAGGTTTGCCTTCCATTTTTTTCTGTTTTAATCCTTAAAAAGAAAATAATAATATGCCTTATTTATTTACATCTGAATCTGTTTCAGAAGGACATCCAGACAAAGTAGCAGACCAAATTTCTGATGCGCTTATCGATAATTTTTTAGCTCATGATAGAAATTCTAAGGTCGCTTGTGAAACTTTAGTCACTACAGGACAAGTTGTACTAGCAGGAGAAGTAAAATCAGAAGCTTATCTAGATGTACAGACCATCGCTAGAGAAGTCATCAATGGAATAGGTTATACCAAAGGTGAATATATGTTTAATGGTGATTCTTGTGGTGTAATTTCTGCAATTCATGAGCAATCTTCAGACATTAATCAAGGAGTTGATAGAAAATCTGGAGAATCTTTTGAAGAGAAAGCAAATGCTCAAGGAGCAGGAGACCAAGGAATGATGTTCGGTTATGCAACCAATGAAACCGAAAATTATATGCCACTTGCATTAGATTTAGCGCATTCTATTTTAAGAGAACTTTCAGCAATCAGAAGAGAAGGAACAGAGATTAAATATCTTCGTCCAGATGCGAAGTCTCAGGTAACAATTGAATATTCAGATGATCATAAACCACAAAGAATAGACGCTATTGTAGTTTCTACACAGCATGATGATTTTGCAGAAGATGAAGAAATGTTAGCGAAAATTAGAAAAGACATCATAGAAATTTTAATGCCTAGAGTAATCGCTCAGCAAAAGCCAGAAATCCAAGCATTGTTTAATGACCAAATTAAATACCACATTAACCCAACTGGAAAATTTGTAATTGGTGGACCTCACGGTGATACTGGTTTAACTGGTAGAAAAATCATCGTAGATACATACGGCGGAAAAGGAGCTCACGGTGGTGGTGCTTTCTCTGGGAAAGATCCTTCAAAAGTTGATAGAAGTGCTGCTTATGCAACAAGACACATTGCTAAAAATTTAGTTGCTGCAGGAGTTGCAGATGAAGTTTTGGTTCAGGTTTCTTACGCAATTGGTGTTGCAGAACCTTGTGGTTTGTTTATTAATACTTACGGAACTTCTAAAGTAGGAATCAATGATGGAGAATTAGCGAAAAAAGTTCAAGAATTATTTGATTTAAGACCTTACGCAATTGAGCAAAACTTGAAGTTGAGAAATCCTATTTACCAAGAAACAGCAGCTTATGGACACATGGGAAGAGATTACTATGTAGGAAGCAAGACTTTCAATAAAGGTCAAAAAAATGAAATTACACTCGATAATCTAGAATTCTTTACTTGGGAAAAGCTAGACAGAGTAGAAGATATTAAGAAAGTCTTCAACTTATAATCAATAAACCGTTCAGAAATGAACGGTTTTCTTATTTTTACAAAAATTTTCAGAATGCAATTTCTTAAACATATATTTTTTTTCAGTATTTTCTTCATTGGATTTCGTGCGCAATCGCAGGTTACGGTTCATCCGATGGTTTTTGCAGGTTACGAATATCAAAACTCAAACTTTGGAGAAGTTGGAGCAAAATTCATTTTTCTAAAGAACGATAATGTTCTTTACAGAGTTTCTGGTTCTGCTTTGATGGGAAAAGTAAACGGTGAATTTGCGGTTTTGCCTAAATTTCAAGGAGATATTTTATTGAACTTCGAAAAAAACGTAGATATACAGCATTCTTATTATTTTCTTGCAGGTACAGAAATTACACCTCAATTTGTGGCACCAAAAGCTGGAATTTCCCTTTTCGGAATTATAGATTTTACTTGTGGTTACGCATTTCAGCTAGGAAATAGCCAGTTGAATGATAGAGTAATGGAAGGTCTTAATTTAAATTTCACGGTTAATATTCCGTTAGTTGTTTTCAGTAAATCAAAGAAAAATAAATAAGCAAACAACGATTTTTTTGAAAAATTATTTTGAATATTTAACATTTTTTATAAATTTGTCATACAAAACGTAAATCGAATCGCCTATTGAGCAAACTTTACTTCATTTAATAAACTGTAAAAACCAGAAATAGCTAGCTTTTGTTAGTCTGTTTCATAATAATGAAGTTAAAGTTATGGAAACACATACTGATAGTTTGCTGATTTCGAGATATCAAAAAGGTGATGAAAATGCACTTTCTATTCTTATTTCACGACACCAAAAAGAACTTTTCTCGTTTATTTTCTATAAATTGATGGATGAAGAACTCGCTAATGATGTTTTTCAAGATACTTTTATGAAAATCATTGTTTCCCTAAAAGAAGGAAGATATAATGATGATGGTAAATTTATTCTTTGGGCAAAAAGAATTGCGCACAATCTTATTATAGACCATTATCGCCTTAAATCTAAGCACATAAAAGTTTCTGAAACAACTTATGAAAACGAAGAGTTTTCTATTTTTGATTTGCTTAAAGAAACAGAGGAAAATATCGAAGAAAGATTAATTACGAATCAAATTTATGATGACCTGATGAAAATGCTCGTTTTCTTACCCGAAAACCAACAGGAAGTCATCAAATTAAGATTTTTTGATGGATTAAGTTTCAAAGAAATTGCAGAGCAAACCAATACGAGTATCAATACTACACTGGGTAGAGTTCGTTATGCACTGATTAACATGAGAAAAATTATGGAAGAAAATCAAATAATTTTAACGAGGTAATACAATAAAGGCCAAATAGTTCCGTTCTTGTAAAAAACGAATTTTTTAGCCTATGAAAAATAATTACTCTCTTAAAAATCCTGTTTTGAATCCTAAAAAATCAACAGTAAATTTTTTATTAAATTATTCTAAAAGTATAGCTGTTTTAACTTCAAATGAAAAGAAATTTATCATTTCTAAAAATTAAATAAACCGCTTATTTTACTTAAATTTGTGCCCTATGAAAAACATAAGGCACATTTTTTTTGACCTCGATAATACACTTTGGGATCACCGTAAAAATGCAGTTCTTACCTTAGAAGAATTGTTCCAAAGAAAAGAAATTTCCGAAAAATACAACATCCTTTTTCATGAATTTCATGCTAAATATGATGAAATCAATGAAGATTTATGGGTGAAAATTAGAGACGGAATTATTGATAAGGATTTCTTGAGAAAACATAGATTTTATGATACTTTTTTGCATTTCGGGATAGATGACGAACAATTAGCGCAATATTTCGAGAAACATTTCTTAGACGAAATCATCAATTTCAATGAATTGATTCCGCAAACCATCGAAGTTTTAGAATATTTAAAAAAGAAAGGGTATCAACTTCACGTAGTTTCTAACGGTTTCCATGAAGTGACGAACAGAAAAGTAGAAAAATCTGGACTTAAAAAATATTTTGAAACCGTAACGAGTGCAGAAGATGCTCATGCTATGAAGCCAGACGAAAGAATTTTCGAATATTCCTTGAATTTAGCCAATGCTGAAAAATCAGAATCTATCTTCATAGGAGATGACTGGGTTGCAGATGTAAAAGGAGCTCAGAATTTTGGTTTAGATATTATTTTCTTTGATGCGCTAAAAGAAGATAAATCTGAGGAAGGTCTGAAAACCATTCAAAATTTGGAAGAAATTAAAAACTTTCTATAAAATTCCCGCAGATTCAGCAGATTTAAGGTAAAACTTTATAAAAGCTTTTCTAAAATAAAAATGCTTCAATTTTTTTGAAGCATTTTTTATATAATATTTAAATTTTTTTGTCAGCGTAAACTGCGGGAAATTTTTACATTCCTAAGCTTAATCTTACTCTTTTTAAAGTTTCTGCGGCAATCTTTCTGGTTTTTTCTGCACCTTCTTGCAATTTAGCGTCCAGTTCAGAAAGATTGTTCATGTAATAATCGAATTTTTCTCTTTCTGTTTTGAAATTTTCAAGAATTAAATTGAATAATTCTGTTTTAGCATGACCATAACCGTAATTTCCTGCCAAATATTTAGCACGCATTTCTGCGATTTGAGATTCATTAGCGAGTAAAGAATAAATGGCAAAAACTTTACAAGTGTCAGGATTTTTCGGTTCTTCTAGCGGAGTAGAATCTGTTTCGATAGCCATCACTTGTTTTTTTAATTGCTTTTCTGGAAGAAAAATATTGATGATATTTCCTCTAGATTTAGACATTTTATGTCCATCAATTCCCGGAACGTATTTCGTGTTTTCTTGCAATTCAGCTTGTGGAAGTACGAAAATTTCTCCCATTTGATTGTTAAATCTCGCACCTACATCTCTCGCCATTTCCAAATGCTGTAACTGGTCTTTTCCTACAGGAACGATTTCTGCATCATACAATAAAATATCTGCCGCCATCAACATAGGATACGTAAAAAGTCCAGCGTTTACATCTTCTAAACGGTCTGCTTTATCTTTAAAAGAATGCGCTAATTGTAATCTAGAAAAAGGAAAAAAGCAAGATAAATACCAAGAAAGTTCACAAACTTCAGGAATATCACTTTGTCTGTAGAAATAAGTTTTTTCGGTATCTAAACCGCAAGCTAACCAAGCTGCTGCGATTTCGTAAGTGTTTTGTCTCAGTTCTTCTGCATTTTTAATTTGAGTTAAAGAGTGCATGTTTGCGATAAACAAAAACGATTCGTTTTCAGATTTTTTAGATAATTCTATGGCAGGAATGATGGCTCCCAAAAGATTTCCTAAATGTGGAGTTCCTGTTGCTTGTATTCCGGTTAAAATTCTTGACATATTTTTAGGTTGAGGTAAAGGTTAAGATTAAGAGCTGCAAATTTACGGAAAAGAAAAAACTTCAAGAAATTTCTTGAAGTTTAATATTTTTTATTTAATTAAAATTTTTTCTCCACCAAATTTAGGTTCAATCCCTAATGTAAAATCTACAAAAACTTTAACCCTAGCAAAGTATTCTCTTATTTTGGTTTTGAAACCGAAGTATTTATTCACATCTTTTGCATTAAAACCATAGGCTTCAATTCCGTATTTTCTAGCAAGAAAGATTGCTCTTTCGTTGTGGAATTTCTGTGAAATGATGATGAAAGAATTTTGTCCGAAAATTTCTTTAGCTCTCACTACAGAATCTAAAGTTCTAAAACCTGCGAAATCCAGCACGATTTTATCAGCTGGGATTCCTCTTTTTATCAATTCAGCTTGCATATCTTCTGGTTCGCTGTAATTTTTTGTAGAATTATCTCCGCTAATCAAAATATATTGTATTTTTCCCGATTTATAGAGTTGTTCGGTGGCATCTATTCTGTTGAAAAAATAGAGATTTTTACATCCATTTTTTAAAAATTTGCCAGTTCCGAGCAGTAAACCCACTTTTTCGTTGGGTAGTTTTTGAATATCATAAGTAACTAAATCCTTGGTTTCAGATTCTATTTTATAATTTGCCCAAAAGATAAAAAGGACTGAAATTCCGAAGAAAATCAGACCAAAATATATTATTTTTTTTAATTTTTTCATTCTTTACAATTCAAATCCATTAGGAAATGCTTTCCTCTTGAAAATAAGTAAGAAAATAGCACCAATGGTGATGGCAGAATCGGCTACATTAAAGATATAACTGAAAAATTCAAAATGCTTTCCAAAAAGATTGAAAGAAAACATAGGAAAATGAAACATATCTACCACACAACCTTTCATGAAATGTGAATAGCCTTTCCCGAATTCTGTAAATTGAGAAATCCCGTCATAACCAATCCATCTATCAATCGTTGAGTCATAAACCATTCCAGAATCGAAAATTAATCCATAGAACATTCCGTCAATCAAGTTTCCGATGGCTCCTGCAAAAATCATAGACATCGGGATTAATAAGTAATTAGAAGCGCCTTCTTTGAGCCATTTTCTAAAAAGATAAATCATTCCTCCAATTAAGAAAATTCTGATGATGACAAGTGCATATTTGCCAAGTAAACCACCAAATTGCAAACCATAAGCCATTCCAGGATTTTCTACGAAAGTGAATCTCCACCAATCTTGCCCGAAAACTTCAATGCTTTCATTGAGGTTAAAATGAGTTTTTACGTAAATTTTAGACAGTTGGTCGATTAATAAAACGATAAAAGTAACAAGTACGATTTTTTTCATTATAATCCTGGTTTTGGTTTTTCTTTAAAGTTTTTAGTGGCTTTTACCGCTTTTTTAGCTGAAATTTTCTTTTCTACAAAAGGGTTTGTTTTATTATTTCTGGTGTGAAATTTTTCATATTTAATTCCCATTTCTTTCATTACACTTTTCAGTGCATTGAGTTCCATTTGGTTTTTTAGGTGAACGATAAGTGATTCCATTTTTTTCGAGTATTATGTACTATGTATAAAGTACAAAGTATTTTAAATTTCTGTTTTTTGCAAAATTATTTGTTTCTAACTGTAAAAGTGTTTTTTATACATTGTACTTTTTACTTTTTACAATTATTTCTTAGACAGTTCTTCTAATCTTTTTCGGTCTTTTTCGCTTAAATCTGCAATTCCGTTTTCTCCTATTTTGCTCAAGAGTTGGTCAATTTCTTTTTCTCTTTCGCGTTTAGCAGCGTTATATTTATCGTCTATGGTGTAGTTTTTAGTTTGGTCAGGATTTATTTTTTCTTTGATGTCTTTTCTAAAGAAAAAAATAAAAATGACTGCAATGGCAAGGACTAGAAATAAAAGTTCCATAGTTGATGGTATAAAAATATAAAATGCACAAAGTACAATGAATCTTTTTCAAAACACATTATACATTGCACATTATACGTTGTAAAAAGTACAAATTTATCTTTGCATATTTTTCGCTTCAATGCTTAATGTAGCATGAGGAACCGCCATTAATCTTTCTTTTGGGATTAATTTGCCAGTCACTCTACAAACGCCGTAAGTTTTGTTTTCAATTCTTATTAAGGCGTGTTTTAGGTCACGAATGAATTTTTCTTGTCTTCCAGCCAAAATAGAATTTTGCTCTTTGCTTAGCGTTTCTGCTCCTTCTTCGAAAGCTTTGAAGGTAGGAGAAGTGTCATCTGTACCATTATTTTGGTCATTGATGAAACTTTCGTTAATAAGGGCTAAATCTTTTTCAGCCTTTGCTATTTTGTCTTGTATGATTTTCTTAAATTCTTGTAACTCAGCGTCACTATATCTTACTCTTTCTTCTGCCATCTTTGTTATATTTTTTCAATATTAACATTAAATTTAACTTCGTCAATTTCGATTTCTTCAAAATTTGCGAGTGAAATTACAAATTCTATTTTATCTGACAATACTTCTGTACAAATATATTGTTCATTGTTAGTAAGTTCTTTTCTAAACGGACAGTTTTCTTCTAAACTGATTGAAATTCTGTCTGTTAGGTCGAAATCTTTGTCTTTTCTTAAATTCTGAACTCTATTAATGAATTCTCTTGCAATTCCTTCAGATTTTAATTCATCAGTAACGGTTAAATCAAGCGCTACGGTTGTTTTTCCTTCACTGGCTACTGTCCAACCTGGGATATCTTTTGTAGAAATTTCTACATCTTCTAAACCGATTTCGTAACCTGCGATGGTCATTTTTCCTTCTTTTTCAATGGTGGAAATTTGCTCCGAAGTCATATTAGTAATTTCATCTGCAACCGTTTTCATGTCTTTTCCTAGTCTTTGACCTAAAGATTTGAAATTCGGCTTAATTTGTTTTACAATCAAGTGAGAAGCTTCTTCTGCATTAATTAATTGTAATTCTTTTACATTCACTTCTTGTTTGATGAGTTCTGAAACTGCTAAAATTTGCTCTTCGGTTTTCTTGTCTAGAACAGGAATCATCACTTTTTGAAGTGGTTGACGAACCTTCACGTTTTCTTTCTTTCTCAGAGAGAATACCATAGAAGTGATGGTTTGTGCCAAATGCGTTTTTTCCACCAAATTTTGGTCGATTAAGCTTTCATCAACTTTCGGGAAATCAGTTAAGTGAATAGATTCTGCTGCATCTTTTCCTGTAACCGCGTTCAAATCTTGGTACAACTGATCCATAAAGAACGGAGCAATTGGCGCAGAAATTTTCGCCACGGTTTCCAGACAAGTATATAAAGTTTGGTAAGCAGAAATTTTGTCTTCAGAATAATCTCCTTTCCAGAAACGTCTTCTGCACAATCTTACATACCAATTGCTTAAATTATCATTCACGAAATTATTAATCGCTCTTGCTACTTTCGTTGGTTCGTAATCTTCGTAGAATTCGGTAACATCTTTTACCAAAAGATTCAATTCTGATAAAATCCATCTATCAATTTCAGGACGATTTTCTACTTCTTTTTCTTCATATTTAAATCCGTCAACATTCGCATACAAACTAAAGAAAGAATACGTGTTATAAAGTGTTCCGAAGAATTTTCTACGAACTTCATCAATTCCTTCTAAGTCAAATTTTAAATTTTCCCAAGGATTGGCGTTAGAAATCATATACCAACGCGTCGCATCAGGTCCATATTTTTGTAAAGTTTCAAACGGGTCAATTGCATTTCCGAGACGTTTAGACATTTTTTGTCCGTTTTTGTCAAGTACTAAACCGTTAGACATTACATTTTTATAAGCAATAGAATCAAAAACCGTAGTTCCAATTGCGTGAAGCGTATAAAACCAGCCTCTAGTTTGGTCTACTCCTTCTGCAATAAAATCTGCAGGGAAAGCTTTTCCGCTGTCAATCATTTCCTTGTTTTCAAAAGGATAATGCAATTGTGCGTAAGGCATAGAACCAGAATCAAACCAAACATCAATCAAATCAGATTCACGTTTCATTGGTTTTCCGCTGTCTGAAACCAAAGTGATAGCATCAACTATATTTTTATGTAAATCTATTTTCGCATAATTTTCAGCAGACATATTTCCTACTTCAAAATCTTTGAAAGGACTTTCGGTCATAAAACCTGCATCTATAGATTTTTGAATTTCATTCACCAATTCTTCTACAGAACCGATTACTTTTTGCTCTTTCAAATCTTCGCTTCTCCAAATTGGCAAAGGAATTCCCCAATATCTTGAACGAGAAAGATTCCAGTCGTTTACATTTTCTAACCAGTTGGCAAATCTTCCTTCACCAGTTGATTTTGGCTTCCAATTGATGGTTTCATTCAGTTCTACCAAACGATTTCTCACTGAAGTCATTTTTACAAACCAAGAATCCAAAGGATAATACAAAACAGGTTTGTCAGTTCTCCAACAATGCGGATAACTGTGAACATATTTCTCTACTTTGAAGGCTTTATTTTCGGTTTTTAACAAAATTGCCAATTCTACATCCCAAGATTTTTCAGGAGCAGTTCCTTCGTCGTAATATTCGTTTTTGATGTATTTTCCGCTGAAAAGTTCAGGAACATTTTCGCCTTTTAAAAATCTACCAGTTAAGTCAACCAACGGAACCAAATTATCATTTTCATCTTTTACCAACATTGGCGGGATTCCATTTTCTTGAGCAACTCTATTATCATCAGCCCCGAAAGTTGGCGCAATATGCACAATTCCCGTTCCGTCTTCCGTAGTTACAAAATCCCCGATAATTACTCTAAAAGCTTTTTCAGGATTTTCTGCTGGTAAAAACCAAGGAATCAATTGTTCGTAAGTAGTTCCTGCTAAATCTTCTCCAGTAAATTCTGCTAAAACTTGGTAAGGAATGGTTTTGCTTTCAGCGGTGTAGTTTGCGAAATCCTCATCTGTTCCTTCTACAAATTTTTTACCGAATTGTTTTTCCAATAAAGGACGAGCCAAAATAATATTAATCGGCTCAAAAGTATATTGATTGAAGGTTTTTACCAAAACATATTCTATATCTCTACCAACTGCAAGAGCTGTGTTAGAAGGCAAAGTCCAAGGGGTAGTCGTCCAAGCAAGAATACTTAGATTTGAGATTTGAGATTTGAGATTCGAGATTTTTTCTGATGCTTTTTCAGAAAGATTTTTTACAGAAAACTGCGCGACAACCGTAGTGTCAGAAACATCTCTGTAAGTTCCTGGTTGGTTCAGTTCGTGAGAAGATAAACCTGTTCCTGCTTTTGGAGAATACGGTTGAATGGTGTAACCTTTGTACAATAAATCTTTGTTGTACAATTGTTTTAAAAGCCACCAAACTGTTTCCATATATTTTGGTTCGTAGGTAATGTATGGATTGTCCAAATCTACCCAATAACCAATTTTTTCGGTAAGGTCGTTCCAAACGTCTGTATAACGCATTACAGCATTTCTACACGCTTGGTTGTATTCTTCTACGGTAATTTTTTTACCGATGTCCTCTTTGGTAATTCCGAGTTCTTTTTCTACACCTAGTTCCACTGGTAAACCATGCGTGTCCCAACCAGCTTTACGGAAAACTTGCTTTCCGTTTTGCGTTTGATAACGACAAAAAATATCCTTTAATGCTCTCGCCATTACATGGTGGATTCCCGGCATTCCGTTTGCAGAAGGCGGTCCTTCGTAAAAAACGTATTCAGGTTTTCCCTCGCGTGTTTCTACGGATTTTTTAAAGGTTTGATTGGCTTTCCAAAAATTTGCAACGTTATCTGCTACAGCATTTAGGTTAAGTTGCTTGTATTCTGTGAACTTCTTCATTATATCTCGGTTTCTACTGTTAAAATTTAAGTGTGCGAATATAATGAATTTTCGTGAATTTTTTATTAATTTTTGGTTAAAAATATTGGTTTTAAGTGAGTTAAGACGTACTTTCTTTTCGGAAAAGATTCAACAAATAGAAAAATGTAAAACCAAAACTAATCGCTAACAAAGTGGCGAAAATAAAACTTCCCACTACGTATTGTAACAGGTTATGTTTTACCATTTCTAAATTTAGTTCTTGATGAGAAAAATCGGTTTTTCCTTCCACGAAAAACGAGCCGAAAAACATAGAAATCCCTATAATGAATGGAGCTAAAGGTGCTATGCTGATTTGGGAGAACACAAATGACAAAAACTTATTCAACTTAAAAATGGCAGCTAAAGAAAGTGCTAAAACAGTATGAAATCCCCAAAAAGGAGAAACTCCAATAAAAATTCCTAAGGCTATAGAAAGTGCTTTAGTTTTGTTGTCTCCATCACTTTCCAGAATGTTTTCTTTGAAAAGTCTTTTAATGCCTTTCCTACGAAAATATCGATAGAATACTTTCTGACTTTTAATGGAATTTTGAATGAAGTTTTTCAATAAAATAAGATTTGGATTCTACAAAAATAGCAGAATTTAATACAGTTGTACCTTTTGAAAATGTTAAATAAATGCTATTTATTTTTGATGTGATAATAAGCATTGTACACATAACATCCTACACAGAAATTGAAAAACGCCTCTAGACCTGCGCAAATCAGCAAAATTCCGCTTACGATAATACTGTTGATTTCGAGAAGATTAAAAACCAGTAATGTCAATGAAAAAATAAAACCTACTTGTGCTGCAAATTGTTTCGGGGGAAAATAAATGGGTTTTTGTTCAAAATTAAAAATCAAAACTATTTTTTCTGCTAAAAATCCTAAAAAGCTCCATTTTCCGTATCCAGAACCTCTCAAAGCAAAATCTATCAATAGAAAAATAGGAATCCAAACGAAATGAGTTGTGATGTATAAAGTGGTTAAGATAAATACTAAAAATGCGGTTATTCTGATTTTGTTTTCTGTTGGCATGAATGAAATTTTAAATGATTAAATAAAAAAAAGTCCTCATTTCGAGGACTCAGTGATATATGGAGACATTTGTATTTTAAAACGTTACATAATCTAACCCGTCCTCTTTTGTTTTAAAAGAACAACAGCAATTCATTTTTTGAATTTTTGTAAAAGTAGATAATGTGGTTTTCATATTTTGATAGTGCAAAAATAAATCATTGGCAGAATTTCATCAAATTAAATGCCAAGAAAAATCAACTTCTTATTATAGAAAAAATGAATGAAACGAAGATAAAATACTTTATTTGAAGAAAAGATAACCGTAAGAAAATTGTTAAAAATGATTGTTTAAAAAAAAGTTTCTACTTTTGCAAAAATTTTGTGCATGTCAAAAAATCTAGTAATCGTAGAGTCACCAGCAAAAGCGAAGACCATTCAGAAGTATCTCGGGAAAGATTTCGAAGTGAAATCTAGCTTCGGTCATATCCGAGATTTACCCAAAAAAGGAATGGGAATAGACCTTAAAACCTTCACGCCAGATTACGAAGTTTCTGCGGATAAAAAGAAATTGGTAACTGAACTGAAAGCAGCGGTGAAAAAAGCGGAAATCGTTTGGTTGGCTTCCGATGAAGACCGTGAAGGAGAAGCTATTGCTTGGCATTTAGCACAAGAATTAAAACTCAAAGAAGAAAATACTAAGCGTATTGTTTTCCACGAAATTACCAAAAATGCAATCCTGAAAGCGATTGAAAACCCAAGAAAAATTGACCAGAATCTCGTAAATGCTCAACAAGCAAGAAGGGTTCTCGACAGAATTGTAGGTTTTGAAATGTCGCCAGTACTTTGGAAAAAAGTGAAAACAGGACTTTCGGCAGGTAGAGTACAATCTGTTGCAGTAAGATTGGTCGTAGAAAGAGAACAAGAAATTAGAAATTTCAAACCGACTTCTACTTATAAAGTGGAAGGAACTTTCGTAAATGCAGAAAAGCAAGAAATTGCTGCAAAACTGAAAAAAGATTTTGCTCAAGAAAAAGAAGCGGAAGCATTTTTAGAAAAATCTCAAAATGCTGAATTCAAAGTTTTAAATGTAGAGAAAAAGCCAGGAACGCGTTCTGCTTCTGCACCTTTTACTACTTCTACATTACAGCAGGAAGCGTCTAATAGATTAGGATACAATGTAACTTCTACCATGAGAATTGCACAGCGTCTCTACGAAGAAGGGTACATTACTTATATGAGAACAGACTCTGTAAATTTATCTCAAGATGCGATTAGCGCTGCAAAAGATTTCATCGAAAAAGAATTTGGAGCAGAATATTCTTCGCCAAGAAATTACACTACGAAATCTGCATCTGCTCAAGAAGCGCACGAAGCAATTCGTCCGACTGATTTTGGAGTAAAAACCATTGGTGATGCGCAACTCAATAAATTATATCAACTCATTTATAAGAGAACTTTAGCTTCTCAGATGGCAAATGCAAAAATTGAAAAAACCGTAATTGAAATCGGGAATTCTGCTTTGCCAAGTCATTTCGAAGCACAAGGTGAAGTAATTGTTTTCGATGGTTTCCTGAAAGTCTATGGAATTTCGAAAACTGAAGAAGATGATGAGGAAAACAACGAAAAACTATTGCCAAAAGTAAATGTAGGCGAAGTTTTAACCTATAAAAAAATTACAGCTACCGAAAAATTCACTAAACCAGCAGCGAGATATACAGAAGCTGCTTTGGTAAGAAAATTAGAAGAATTGGGAATTGGTAGACCTTCTACTTATGCACCAACGATTCAGACGATTCAGAATAGAGAATATGTAGATAAAAGAGAAATTCTTCCACAAGAAAGAGAAATTGTAAAACTTTCTCTAGGAAAATCTGGACTGAAAAAAGAAGTTTTGACGGAGAAATTCGGGGGAGATAAAAATAAATTCGTTCCTACAGATATTGGCGAAGTGGTGAATGAATTCTTAATCAATAATTTCAATGAAATTTTAGATTATGGTTTTACTGCAAAAGTAGAGCAAGATTTTGATGATATTGCCAATGGTTCAGAAAAATGGAAAGAAACGCTGAAGCATTTCTATGATAATTTCCACCCGAAAATTGAGGATGTAGAAGAACATGCAGACAGAGCTACTGGCGAAAGATTATTAGGTGTAGATCCTAAATCTGGCAAAAATGTTTACGCTAGAATGGGAAGATATGGTGCGATGATTCAAATTGGGGAAAATGATGATGAAGAGAAACCAACTTACGCTTCACTTTTGCCAACGCAGAATATCAATACCATCAGTTTTGAAGAAGCTTTAGAATTATTTAAAATTCCTTTTGATTTAAATGAATTCCAAGGAAAATCAGTTTCTGTTGGCGTAGGAAGATTCGGGTCTTATGTAAAATGGGGAGATGCTTTTATTTCTATTGGAAGAGGAACAGATCCTTTTTCGGTAACTCAAGAGGTTGCAGAAA
This sequence comes from Cloacibacterium sp. DMC96, assembly GCF_056313765.1. NCBI lineage: Bacteria > Pseudomonadati > Bacteroidota > Flavobacteriia > Flavobacteriales > Weeksellaceae > Cloacibacterium > Cloacibacterium sp. DMC96. Next base: position 722,452 of record NZ_JBQUZQ010000002.1, read on the forward strand.
ATTTTATCAAAGAAAAAATAGAAGCAGATGCGCCAATTGCTACTTATAAAGGTGAACCTGTGACGAAAGGAACAGGAAGATTTGGGCCATTTGTAAAATACAAAGATTTATATGTAAATGTTCCTAAGAAATATGATTTTGACAATCTTACTCAAGGAGATATTGAAGAACTTATTTCTGCCAAATTAGAGAAAGAAGCAAATCGTTATATTCAGCAATGGGAAAAAGAAAAAATTTCTATTGAAAACGGAAGATGGGGTCCTTTCATCAAATTCGGAAAAGGAATGTTCAAAATTCCTAAAAAAGAAGATGGAAGTAAATTTGAAGCAGAAGAATTGAAAACCGTCTCTTTGGATGAAGTAAAAAAATGGATTACTGATCAGGATAAAACAGCTTTTGCTGAAAAGAAAAAACCTGCGGCAAAGAAAACAGTTGCTAAAAAACCTGCAACGAAGAAGAAATAATTTTCAAAAGATTATAAAATGAATAGGAGCGGACTTTAGTCCGCTTTTTTTATTGGAAAATTATTTGGCTTTAGCCGAAACTTAAATTTTTAGTTGCAGAAGTTATTTTGTAAGTTTGTAGGAAAGGTTTTTAAAAGAACCGAATCAGAAAACAGTAAACTCAAAAAATGAACATAGAAGACATTATCATCTCACCAAAAAAAATAGAAACTCAACCTTGGCAATTAGGAAGTGTGATTACGAATGAAATTCCAGAAAACGGGATTTTGTTGGTTTTTTGTAGTGATTACAGAGGCGGAAAAGGAAATGCTGTTGCCAAAAATTTTGATACGGTAAGAGAAGAATTTTACAAACTTTCGAAATTTGATTTTGAAATCCCGATTTGTGATTTGGGAGATCTTATTTCCGGGAAATCACTTCAAGATACGCACTATATTTTGCAGGAAATTCTTTCTTCTTGTTTGTATAAAAATACGGTTCCGATTGTTGTAGGTGGCGGAAATGATTTGTCTATTGCGATGATTCATGCGCTTAATTTTCATCAAAAAAACATCAGATATACTCAGATTAATAATAAAATTGACCTTTCCAATGAAGGCGATGAAATTTCAGAACAAAACTTTTTACAGAAAATTTTCAATTCTAAATTGTTGAGCCTTAAAGATTATCATCATCTTGGGTATCAGAAGCATTTGAACGAAATAGATGCGGTGAAATTGATGAAAAGTGTAGAGTTTGATGTGATTAGATTGGCTGAAATGATGGGAAATACCGATAGAATTGAGCCTTTTTTCCGTAGAGCAGATTTGATTACGCTGAATTGTGATGCGGTGGAAAGTTTTGCAGAACCTTTTTCGGTAAATCCTCAAATTAATGGATTGAATAGAAGGGAAATTTGTGCGGTGATGAAAGAAATTGGTTTAGGCGAAAACCTGAAAATGGCAGGAATTTTCAACTTTAATGCAGATGCAGAAAATATCTTGAATCATCAATTGTTGGCACAAATGCTTTGGTATTTGTTGGAAGGAATAGATATTCAAAAAACACATCCGAAAGAACGTCATTACGATACTTTTTGGGTGTTGATAGATGATCAGGAATTTGCTTTCAAAAGAGACAGTTTTACGGGATTGTGGTATTTTGGAAGTGATGAAAATATTCAAAAATGCGTTCCTTGTTCACAGTATGAGTATGATATGGCAAAGAATGGCATGTTAAGTGAAAGGCTTTTGAGAGTGTGAAATCGTGAAACTGTAAAATCGTAAAGTTGTAAAAATTTTTAAACGGTTTTACAAATCAACAACTTTACGAAGAAAAATATGAAAATATCTGTAATCGTTCCGGTTTACAATGTTGAAAATTATCTGGAGAAATGCTTAAATTCTCTGGTGAATCAGACTTTGCAGGAAATAGAATTTCTAGTTGTTAATGACGGAAGTACGGATAATTCTCAAAAAATTATAGAAGTTTTTCAAAGTAAATTTCCTCAAAAAATAAAAGCTTTTGCAAAGGAAAATGGAGGTTTAAGCGATGCGCGAAATTTTGGAATAGATAGAGCAACGGGAGAATTTATCGCTTTTGTAGATTCAGATGATTATGTTTCGGCAACAATGATGGAAGAAATGTATGATTTGGCAAAAAAGCACGAAGCCGAAATTGTAATTTGTAATCTTCAGAAAGTAGATGAAAACGGAAACGTAACTCAAAAACTCACGCAAATCCCGAATTTGCCTGAAAAAATAGATTTGGAAAAGCATTTTTCAGTGTTTTCTGATATTTCTTATTTTGCGTGCAATAAAATTTTCAAACGAGAACTTTTTGAAGGTAAAAGATTTCAAAAAGGGATGCATTTCGAGGATATTGAACTCATTCCACAAATTTTACTTCAATGTAAAAATTTGGCAAAAACAGACGCTTTTCATTATCAATATTTAGAGAGGAGCAATTCTATCTCAAAATCTCATACAGAAAGAGGTTTGGATATTTTGATGGCCGTGAAAAATGTAGAATTTACATTTGAAAATTCTGAATATTCTCACAAGAAAACAGAACTGAAAAACTTCCAAATTTTAGAAGGTGTTTATACTTTTTTGGCGTATCTCGCTTTTGTAAAAGAGGATGTGGTGTACCAAAAAATGTCTTCGGAATTGAAAAAGTTCATTAAGGAAAGAAATATTTCAACTTTTGAAATCTTGAAATATCAAAGATTTGGAAAAAACTATCTGCTTTCGCTTCCTCTGAAAAAACAAGTGTATTACCTGCTGTATTTCTTCGGACTTGAAAAAGTTATTAGAAAAATGATTTGAAAAACACGCAAAGTCGCAAAATGAGTTTTTGAAATTTTACATTTTTAGTTCGCAAAGATTTTAACTTCGTTAAAATAAAATTTAATCCATTTTTGTGTTTTCCTCAAAATTCATTTGTGAGAGCAGAATTATTCCGATAATGATGGGAATGAAAAGTCTGATTTCCCACAAAATCCCCACCATTAAAATCATCAATAAATAAGGCGAACAAAGAAGCAAGAACGCTGAAATTTTGCTAATGTTTTGTTGTGAACTGCTTATTTTTTGAGTCCATCTGATGAAAATAATGAAGAATAGAATTCCTAAAAGGTTATTGGGTTTGGTGAGATTTTGAACTAAATAAATACCTTCACTAACAGTTGCTTCGTCTGTTTTCATGAAAATTCTCACCGAAATATAAGCCAATAAAAAAGCAAAAACTGGTAATGCAATGATTTTGATGAATTGCTGTAATTTTTCTTTTTTCAATATTTCTTTGTTTAGAAATAAAGCGCCTAAAAAAGCAATATTCAAGCTTGAAGTTTCTCTATTTAAGGTTGAAATAAAAATGAGTGCGGAAATAACGATTAGTTGTTGCGGTTTTCTTTCTTCGAAGTATTTCAGCGTGAAAAATAGGGTAATTGCAAATAAAAATAAAGCGGGACTGTCATAAGGTGTTAAAACGTAGCTGGTAATACTAATCAACAATAAAATAAGGGTGTGAATTATAATTTTGACCACTTCTGAAGTTTTAGCAAATGTTTTCAATGTGAAAATTTCGCTTAATGAAAAGGAAGTAAGCACAAGAAAAAAAGCATTGAAAAGGAAAAAACTGTGGTAAAAAGGAGTTCCGTACTGTAATGCATATTCTTTTAGAGTAGGATTTAGGCTCGTGAAAACGGCATTAAATTGTTCAAAAAACCAAACCAATGCATCTCTGGAGATAAATCTAAAATTGTAAACGTTGCTGTAGTAATAATCTGGCAGTTTTTCTAATGTTGAATAAGGAAAATAAGCAGAATTGAAGCCATAGAACACCATCGTCAAAAGGACTATTGGTAGCAATAAATTTATCAGGAGTTTATCAGAGATTTTCTGCATCAGCAAATTATTTGATAACAAATTTAATTTTTTTCGCTGAATAATGGAATTAATAAAGCAATAGTTTACTTAACGATTAAAAAAATTATATATTTGTATATTGTTGAGATAGCTACAGGAAATGGTTTTTTTACACCCTGCATTTACTTTATTATTTATATTTCTATTTTTTGGTTCTTTATTAGAGCTTTTCCAATTTAAGAAAAAGACACCTGTGTTTACTATAATTGCGGGAGTAGCACTCATTATTCTGGGAGGATTTAGATATTATGTAGGAGCAGATTATCCGGCTTACAAAAATTTATTCGTAGGTTTTTCTATTTACACAGACTATTTAGATGTCTTTAATAAAGCAATCTTTAAAAAATCGGCAGAAGAGATAGAGTGGATTTTTGTGTTGATCAATAAAATCATTTTTGATTTAGGAATGCCATTTTACATTGTGACTTTTGTGATGGCGCTTATTACTATAAGTCTTAAACTTTCTACCATTTATAAATTTTCTCCGCTTCCTGCTTTGTCTACGTTGTTTTATTTTATGCCTGTTTTCTTTTTCGAGGATTCTGGACAGATGAGACAAGGGGTAGGAATTGCCATCTGTGTTTACTCTTTTCGGTATATTGTAGAGCGAAACTTAATGATGTTTTTGCTTTGCATTTATTTAGCATTAGGATTTCATAAGACATCTATCGTTTTTTTACCTGCGTTTTGGCTTGTGAAAATTCCTATGAATAGTCAGAGAATTTTGTGGGCATTGGTGATTTGTTTATTGCTTTCACCATTAGAACCGTATAAACTTTTTGGAGACATGTTCACTTCGCTTCTGCCTCAAGATGTTTCAGGAGGTTATGATGCGTATGTTAATGATAGTCAGTTTGGTGGAGATTTAGAATATGGGATTACAGATATTGTAAAAATTTTCTTTATCATTACTTTACTTATTTTTGAAAAAGAAGGTTCCAAGAAAATTGCATACTTTGAATATATGAGAAACTTAGCGGTTTTTGGTTTGTGTATGTATTATCTTTTTAGAGGTACTAGGATTTTTGCAATTAGATTACCGGGAGTTTATATGTTCTTCTTGACTATGTTTGTGATTCCAAGTTTAATTTATGCAGTAGAAGATAGAGCAAAAAAATTCTTAATATCAGGGTATTTATTGTACCTTTCTTTAATGTATTTCAATTTTGCTAAATCTAATGGAGAAGCAGGGAATTTTACACCAAGTAAATATCAGAATATACTTTGGAAATAAAATTTGAACAAATCAAACAATTGATATGGATAAAATAGATGCATTTTTTCAGACAATAAATTTTCCGAGTTTTTATTTAAAGGTGATACTCTCTTTTATCACTTCGCTTCTGATTACGTATTATTCTATTCCTACCATTATAAAAATTTCTAGAAGAAAAAACTTGATGGACGAACCTGGGCAAAGAAGTTCCCACGAAAGAAAAATTCCCAATTTAGGAGGAATAGCTCTATTTTTTGCCATTTCTGTAAGCGCTTCTATTTATGCATATCAATTGTTTGATTTGTATAAATTTTTGTTTGCTTCATTGGTTATTTTGTTATACATCGGGGTGATGGATGATATAGTAGTGATGAGGGCTTATAAAAAATTAGTAGCGCAATTAGTGGTTTCTGCTATGTTGGTCATAGGTTCAGATGTAAGAATAAGGAATCTTTTTGGAGTTTTTGGCGTTTATGAACTCAATTATTTTTTGAGTGTAGTCTTTAGCATTATTACGTTTATTATTTTGGTGAATGCATTTAATTTGATTGATGGAATAGATGGTTTAGCCGGCAGTTATGGATTGATTTGTTTTGGACTTTTGGGGATTAGTTACTACCGATTAGGAGAATATAATTATCCGTTGGTGATTTTGTCTACTACAATCATGGGAAGTATAATTGGATTTTTATCTTATAATTTATCAGACCGGACCAAGAAAATTTTTATGGGAGATACCGGTTCTATGGTCTTGGGTTTTCTATTGACTTTCACTGCAATTTGTTTTATTGATATTTTTATCGCAAAAAGAGGTCCAGGTGTAGTTTACTATCATTTAAATTCAGCGCCGGTGATTGCTGTTGCGATTTTAATTTTGCCAATAATTGATACTTTAAACGTTATCATTATAAGATTAGCAGAAAAGCGTTCACCTTTCGAAGCAGATAAAAATCACATTCATCATAAATTACTGAGAATGGGATTATCTCATAAAAGAGCTACTTTTTATATTATTTCTTACTATCTTTTCATAGTTTTAGTTGCTTATTTTTTGAGACATATAGAAAATAATTCTCTTTTAATTCTTATAATTGGTTTAGGTTTTTTAGGAGCTTATTTGCCTGATATTTTCATGAGGAAAAAAATTAAGAATTAAGTGTTACTTTTGTTAAAAATAAAAATTAATGATGAAGAAATTTAACCTGCTCATTTTATTCATGTTTATTATCGTTACTTCTTGTATCAATGTACAAGATGTAAGGTATTTACAGCCTAATGAAAATCTTGTACTTAATTCTGAAGGACTTATCTCTTATGATAATATGCCCAAATACAGAGTGACGAGACATGATATTCTGAAACTGAATATCATTACTACTTCAAAGGGAGATGCAGCACAGTTTTACTCTAGTATTCATGCTCAGCAAAGTGGAGTGGCTTCTGGTGGTGGTTCTAATAATTCATCAGGTGGTGGTAATGAATCTAGTTTTTATTTCAATGGATTAAGAATAGATGACAATGGGGAAATTTATATTCTAGGAATTGGAAAAATAAAAGCAGAAGGAAGAACTATAGATGAAATTGCAAATGATATTCAAAATAAAGTAAACGAAAACTTTTTGCCAGAAAAATCAGAAGCAAGATTATTTCTAGAAGGAATTAAATACACTTTTCTATATGATATGCAAGGTAAATCTACTCAGAAAACGGTAAAAGATGCTTCTGTGAGTATTTTAGAAGCCATTGCAGAAAATGGAGGTTTAGACAGAAGTGTAGACAGAAAAAATGTAATCATTTATAGAAAATTTCCCGAAGGGATAAAAAAAGCTCAAATTGATTTAACCAGAGAAGATTTACAAAACTCACCTTACTTTTGGTTGCAAAATGGAGATTTGGTAGTCTTTAATACCAGAGCGAAGAGCTTTTATGGTTTTGGCAAAGAGCCTCTACAAACACTTACTACCGGAGTTTCTATTCTTACTACAGCTCTTTCGATTTATTTATTGATAACTAAAATCTAATTGATGATTCCTGAAAAAAACATAAATGAAAGTAAAAATCCAGAAAAAGAAAAAGTAGGAACTTTTGATTTTTTTAATTTAGAACACTTTCTCAGCAGAATAATTAAAAACTGGTATTGGTTTTTAATTTTAGGATTTTTAGGATACGTTACTGCATATATTTACAATAAATACTATGCACAGAGAGTTTATGCTTCTAGTACTACTGTAAGTATTTCTAATAATTCTTCTAGCTATTTTACTCCTAATCAGTCTATTAACTTTATTTGGGGAAATAGTTCTAATCAAGAAGGTTTATTTCTTAAAAAACTTCTTACTTCTAGATCTCACAATGAATATTTAGCCCAAAAACTAGATTTATTTGTAAACTATAGTACCAAAGGTAGACTAAAAACCACTTATGTAGACAAAGATGATTCGCCAGTATTTTTAGTGATAGATAAAAATCATCCGCAGGTTGTAAATAAAGAAATAACGCTTATTCCTAAATCTTCAGGAAAATATGAAGTGATTTTACCAGAAGAATTTTCTGTGAATAATCTCTATGATTATAATGCCGAGGAATTTAGAAGAACTTTAAATTTTAAAAGAGTTCCTAATAAAATTATTGGCGTAAATGAATGGTATGAAACGCCATTCCTTAAATTCAAATTGGTAAAAAATAATCAACCTCTTGAAATAGATTTAGAGAATATTGTAATTAATCTAAGAACCATCGACCAAACGGTAAATGAAATTAAATCTACGCTTTCCATTGAATTTGACGAAGAACTGAGTACCATGATGATTATTTCTAAAAAAGGATATAATCTTAACAGTACGGTGAATTTTCTCAATAGAAGCGTAGAAGAACTCATCGAAAAAAGAAAAAGAGATAAAAGCATCGTAGAAAAAAATACAGTAGAATTTATCAAGGAAAATTTAGATAAAGCCAAAATAAAACTTGATTCTAGTTCTGCCAGATTAAATACCATTAAAGTACAAGAAAAACTAACCGATGAAAAAGGAGATGTTTCTGGTATTTTGCAAAATATCAATACTTTAGAACAAAAAAGAGCGGAAATTCTTACTAAAGTTAATGCGCTAAATGCTGTAAGAAACTCTGTAGGAAAAAATCTTGATAATATTATCAATTTAAATGCAGCCGGTGTAGAAGATGGTACTTTTAACGCTTCTGTTGCAGAGCTTAAAACACTTTACGCAAAAAGAGCAGAACTTTCTACGATTTACACTCCGCAATCAGAACCTATAAAAGAAATTAATCGATTAATTAATGAGGCGAGAGGAAATTCCTACAAACATCTCAATAGATATTATGGAGTTTATGATGCGGAATTGGCTACGCTTAATAATCAGATTGCAAAATATGAAATGGAATTGGGTTCTCTTCCGTATAAACAACAGAAATTTGTAGATGCACAAAGAGGTTTTACCGTAAATGAAACAACTTATAGTACACTTCTAGAAAAACTTTCTGAAGCAGAACTGAGACTTAAAACCAATACCTCTGATATTACAGTTATTGACAAAGCTAAAAATCTAGGACAAGCACCTATTTCTCCTAATATTGCTTTCATTAGAAATATTCTTTTATTAGGATTTTTATTAATTCCTTTATTGATTCTACTCATTTCTGAGTTGTTAGACAATAAAGTAAGAGTAATTAAGGAAGTAATAAATGCCACCAAAATTCCACTTTTAGGAGTTATAGGTAAAAATAATCACGAGAATAATTTAAGTGTTCTAGAAAAACCAAAATCTTCGGTTTCTGAAGCATTTAGAGGAGTAAGAGCTAATCTTAGATTTTTATACAATGAAGACGGTAAAAGTAAAGTTCTCTTGGTAACTTCTTCTGTTGGTGGTGAGGGAAAAACATACGTTTCTATCAATATTGCTTCTGTTTTAGGGTTAAGTGGTAAGAAAACAATCCTGCTCGGAATGGACCTTAGAAAACCGAAAATTTTTGGAGATTTCAAGGTGGATAATAAAATAGGAATTTCTAATTATCTTACTGGCGAAGTAAAAATGGAACAGATCATCAACAAGACTAGAATTCCAGATTTAGATGTAATCACTTCTGGACCTATTCCGCCAAATCCTTCAGAATTATTGATGAGTGAGAGAAATCACCAATTTATAGAAGAATTGAAGAAAATTTATGATTTTGTTATTATAGATTCTCCACCAGTTGGTTTAGTAGCAGATTCTTTTGAATTGATGAAGTATAGTGATGCTAATGTTTATGTAGTAAGACATGAGTATACCGAAAAATACATGCTTAAAATGGTTACCGAAAAGTATCATAACAATGAAATTAAACATCTAGGACTTATTTATAATGATTTCGAGATGGATAAAGGTTACGGATATGGTTACGGCTATGGCTATGGTTACGGATACGGCTATGGTTACGGATATTTTGATGAAGATGCCAATTATGAAGAGCCTACCTTGATTAAATTACGCAATAAACTAAAGAAAATACTGAAGATTAAATAATATCTCTCCCTCTTTTTTTGAGGGAGTTTTTTTAACATAAAACAATATTTAAAACACATTTGGGTTTTAAATAAAAATATTTAAATAAAATTTATACTTTAAGTGGTAATATTTAACTAAACATTAAGATAAGTCTTAATGTAAAAATGTTTTATATTTGCAGATTATTAAGCCGCTGAAGTTGTAAGTAACCCACAGCAAACATGAAGAGAAAAACATTAGTAATCATCGCCTTATTTTTCATCAATCTTTTTGCCCATGCTCAAAGACACGAAATAGGTATACAATTGGGAACAAGTAATCTTACCGGTGATATTGGTAAGACTAAATACATCAATCCTTTTCCTAATAGTGTAAATAATTTATCTAATGAAGGGATACCTTTTTATGGTGCAATCATGTACAGAATGAATTTTAATCCATACCAATCGGTAAGATTTAGACTTGCTTACAACCATATACAGTTTAATGATAAATATGCTCAAGAATTATACAGAGCAAGTAGAGGTTTATACGGAACCAATTCTGTTTACGAAGCTTCTGCCATTTTTGATTATAACTTTTTACCAGTAAACGAAGAGCAAAAAAGTATGCTCAGTCCATATATTTTTGGAGGAATTTCTGGCTTAATGTTTAACACGACTTTAGAAGGAAATAAATTTGGTTTTGCCATTCCTTTTGGAGCAGGTCTTAAATATAAATTTAACTATAACTGGGCATTGTTCGGAGAATTTATGTTCCGCGCTACCAATAGTGACACACTAGATTATAGTGATGAATACAATCTAGGGAATTTAAATTCTAAAGATTGGATGAATTCTATGTCTCTTGGTCTTTCTTATTCATTCGGAAGACCACCATGTTATTGTCAATAAGTAAATAATGATGCAGGAAATTTTAGAAAAAATTGATAAAAATAATCTTCCAAAACATGTAGCCATCATCATGGATGGAAACGGAAGGTGGGCAAAATCCAGAGGAGAAGAAAGAACTTTTGGACACAAGAATGCCATTTCAGCAGTAAGAAACGCTATTTCAGCTTGTGATAAAGTAGGAATAGAATACCTTACCCTTTATACTTTTTCTACAGAAAACTGGAATCGTCCTAATGATGAGGTAAACACATTAATGAGTTTACTTTCTGAAACATTATTAAAAGAAGCTGCAGAACTTTTTTCTAAAGGAATTAGATTGCATGTCATCGGCGAAGTAGAAAAACTTCCCACTCTAGTAAGAGAGCAACTTCTAAATGTAGTAGAGCTTACTAAAGAAAATTCAAAAGGTAATCTTGTTCTTGCATTAAGCTATGGCTCACAAAGAGAAATTTTAAATGCAGTAAAAGAAATTGCCCAAGAAGTAAAAGAGGGAAAAATTTCTCCAGAAGATATAGACGAAACACTATTCGAAAATCATCTTTATACTAAAGATTTACCTCCAGTAGATTTATTAATCAGAACCAGCGGAGAAGTTAGAATTAGTAATTTCTTACTGTGGCAAATTGCATATGCAGAATTACAATTTTTAGATATATTTTGGCCAGATTTTCAGGAAGAACATCTTTACCAATGTATCATAAACTACCAAAACAAAGAAAGAAGGTTTGGTAAAACCAGTGAACAAATCACTAATTAATTTTTTATAGAATATTATAACCAATGAGATATATTTTAATCCCAATTTTTTTATTTTTTGCGTCTGTAGATCTTTCGGCGCAGGTAACTCCTAACCAAGAAACTGCCGCTGCTCAAAATCAGCCTTCTTCTTATATCTTAAAAGACATTGTAGTAGATGGTGTAAAAAAATACACTCCTGCTCAAATTTTGAGATTTACAGGACTCAGCAAAGGAGAAGTAGTAGATATTCCTGGGCAAAAAATCAGCAGCGCTGTTAAAAAACTTTGGGAAACAGAATCATTCTCGGAAGTAGAAGTTTATGTAGAAGATGTAGAAGGACAAAGCGTAATTCTTAAATTCTACTTACAAGACCTTATGGAATTAGGCGAAGTGAAATTCGTAGGAAAAGGAGTAGGAAAATCTAAAAATGAAAAACTCATTAAAGATAATAATCTAAAACCTGGAACTAAAATTACCAATGACTTAATTTCGTCACTTAAAAATAAAATTCCACAAGAATATGTGAAGAAAGGTTTCGCAGATGCTAAAATCACTATTCAAGATAAAATTAATGCAAATGACCCTAACCTTGTAGACTGGACTATAGAAGTTGCTAAAGGGAAAAGAATTAAAATTGCAAAAATAGAATTCGAAGGAAATGACCAAGTTTCTGATGCGAAACTTAGAAAAAAAGGTTTCAAAGAAACAAAACAGAAAAGATTTGGTATCAAAGGAATTCTAAAACCATCAAAATTCATTAAAGATAAATACGAAGAAGACAAAATAAATCTTATCAGTTATTATAACTCTTTAGGATTTAGAGATGCTAGAATTGTTTCTGACTCAGTTTGGAGAAATGATAAAGGATTTAATATCAATGTAAAACTAAACGAAGGAAAGAAATATTACATCGGTGATGTCAATTTCATTGGAAATACTTCTTATTCTACAGAAGTTTTGCAAAAATTATTAGGCTACAGAAAAGGAGAAATCTATGATGCAGTAGGTTTTAACAAAAAAGTAGGTGAAGATGGTGGCAAAGAAGATGATACAGATATCAAATCACTTTATTTGAATAACGGATATTTATTCTCTACTGTTGTTCCGGTAGAAAAAGCAGTAAGAGGAGATTCTATCGATATAGAAATTAGAATTAAAGAAGGAGAAAAAGCAACTTGGAATAGAGTAACTTGGTCTGGTAACACTACTACTCATGACCATGTAATTCTTCGTTCACTTAGAACAAAACCAGGGAATTTATTCTCTAAATTAGATATCAAAAGAACTTATTTTGATTTAGCTGGGATGCAATTCTTTGACCCACAACAAATTGGTCAAGATATCCAACCAAATCAACAAGATAATACGGTAGATGTTCATTGGACTTTAGTAGAAAAAGGTTCATCACAGGTTCAGTTACAAGCTGGTTACGGTGGTAACTCATTTATCGGAACTTTAGGGTTAACTTTCAATAACTTTTCACTAAGAAATTTCTTGAAACTTAAAGATTTCAAACCAGTTCCACAAGGAGATGGACAGATGCTTTCTGTACAAGCGCAAGCTGGTCAGTATTTCAAAAACTACAGTTTATCATTTACAGAACCTTGGTTATTTGGGAACAGACCTACAGCTCTATCAGTAAGCCTTAACCAATCTATGGTTAATTATAAAGATTATACGGGTTCTAGTCAAAAATTAAATATCTTCTCAGCAAGTGCAGGTTTGAATAGACTTTTAAATTGGCCAGATAACTATTTTTCTCTATATACAGGGATTTCATTCCAGAGTTATAATTTCAAGAATTATCCATTCCAGTTTGGTTCTACTACTGTGAGCAATGGTAATGCAAACAACTTCAGTTTCAATGTTGGATTAAGTAGAAATTCTGCAGGTTATGACCCAATTTTCCCAACTACAGGTTCTAATATTGAAGCGAGTATTAAATTCACGCCGCCATACTCTTTATTCCAAAATAAAGATTATTCATCTATGACTCCACAAGAGAAATACAGATGGATGGAATTCTATAAAATTAAGTTTAAAGCAGATGCTTATAACGAAGTAATTGGGAAATTAGTTCTAAGAAGTACCGCAGAAATGGGATTCTTAGACGGATATAATAAAGATTTAGGAGCGCCACCTTTCGAAAGATTCTATGTAGGAGGTACAGGTTTATTTGGTGGTAGATTTGATGGTAGAGAATTGGTTCCGTTAAGAGGTTACGAAAATGCTTCTACAGAAGGAGGTTCATCTACAGATATTACACCAATTGGTGGTGGAACAATCTACAGCAGATATGCAGCAGAATTAAGATATCCTATTTCTATGAATCAAACTGCAAAGATTTTTGCATTAACTTTTGCTGAAGCAGGAAACACTTGGAACAATTATTCTGCATTTAATCCGTTTCAGTTAAAAAGATCAGTAGGAGTGGGGATTAGAGTTTACATGGGTGCATTTGGTTTAATAGGATTTGATTTCGCTTATGGATTTGATAAAACTATTGGTGGCTCAGAACCTTCAGGATGGCAGACTCACTTCTTGATGAACCAGTCATTATAACACACAATCATCATTAATATGAAAAATTTAAAAGTTTTTTTAATATTTTTAATTTTTTTAACGGCTAATTCTGTTACATTTGCACAAAAAATAGGAGTGGTAGATACCAATTATATATTGAGTAAAATGCCACAGTATACAGAAGCACAATCGAGACTAGAAGAACAAATCAAAGCTTGGGAAACAGAATTGCAAACCCTACAAGCAGAATATGATGCAAAAAAAGCCGCTTTTGAAAATGAAAAAGTGCTTTTAGTAGGAGAGCAATTAAAACAAAGAGAGGCAGAAGTAAAAAACCTCGATAAAAAAATTAAAAAATTTATTGCTGAAAAATTCAGCGGAGAAGGAGAAATTAATAAATTTAGAGCCAATTTAGCAAAACCTTTTCAAGACCAAATTTGGAATGCCATCAAAACAGTTACAGAAAAAAATAGTTTGGGCATAGTTCTTGATAAAAGTAGTAATATGAGTGTTATTTTTCTTGATAAAAGATATGATTACACCGACAAAGTTTTAGACCAATTACTTAAAGGTCCTTCTAAAGAAGATACAAAAAGTAAAGACGCTAAAGCAAAAAATAAAAAATAGTAAAATAATAAACAATTTAAATTTTTAGAAAAACATGAAAAAATTAAGCGTATTATTTGCAGCAGTGATGATGTTTATGTCGTTCGGAGTTGCAAAGGCTCAGAAGATAGCTACAGTAGATGTGGCAGCTATTCTTAACATGATGCCAGAAAAAATAAAGGCTGACGAACAATTAAAAGCTTTCTCTACTGCTAAACAAGCAGAATTAGAAAAACTAGCGACTGCTTTCCAAGCAGATGTTCAGAAATATCAACAAGAAGGAGCTAAATTAACTGCTCAACAAAGAGATGCTAAAGAAGCTGAGTTGGGTAAAACTCAACAAAATCTTCAGCAAATGTCTCAGACTGCTCAAAAAGATTTATTAGACAGACAAGACGCTGCTTATGCACCAATCGAAAAAAGATTAAACGATGCTATTACCAGAGCTGCTAAAGCAAACGGTTGGGATTTCATCTTTGATTCTGCAACTAATGGATTAATCTACAAAGCTGGTCCAGATGCTACAGCTGCTGTAAAAAAAGAATTAGGAATCTAATCTATATCCTAAATATTATAAAACCACCTTACCATAAGGTGGTTTTTTTATTTATTTTTGTACCATCATTCTTTATAAGAAAAATAAAGAACATTAATCTTAAATTATGAAAATGGAAAAAGAAGTTTCTAGTGTTGTAAAAATTAGATTCAGCGATTGTGACCCAATTGGTCATCTTAATAATGTAAAATATTTGGAATACATGCTCAATGCTAGAGAAGATCATGTAGAAGAATTTTATGGCTTCACTTACGAAGATTATTTCAGAAGAACAGGTTGTACTTGGGTAGCGGTTCAGAATGAAATTGCCTATTTAAAAGAAGTAAAAGCAAATACCAAAGTTGTAATCAGCAGTAAAACCATCGAAATGTCTGACAGAGTTTCTAAAGTAGAAATTCTAATGAAAGACGAAAACGAAAAAGAAGTTTTCGCAGTACTTTGGATTACGGTTATTTATTTCAATATGAAAACAAGAAGATCTGAAGCTTTACCAGCAGAAACTAAAGAACTTTTTTCTCAGTATTTGGTAGAAATTCCTCATCAAGAGTTTAAAGACAGAGTTCAATATTTTAGAATTTTAAATAAAGGATAAGATGGAGCTAGAAAAAACACCTCTTTTAGATTGTTTTATTTTAAAACCGAAAATCTGGAACGATAATCGCGGTTATTTTTTCGAAAATTATAATGAAAATATTTTCCAAAAACTTTCTGGCAAAGAAGTAGATTTTGTTCAAGATAATCTTGCATTTTCACATTACGGAGCAATCAGAGGTTTGCACATGCAGCTTCCACCTTATGCACAAGCTAAATTAGTTTATTGTGTACAAGGTAGAATTTTAGATGTTGCAGTAGATGTAAGAAAAAATTCTCCCACTTTTGGACAATCTTTCGCTGTAGAACTCACCGAAGAAAACAGATGGCAATTATTTGTGCCAAAAGGTTTTTTACATGGGTATTCTGTACTTTCAGAAACGGCGCTAGTGGGATATAAATGTGATGACTTTTATAATAAAGAATCAGAATGCGGCATTCATCCATTAGATAAAACCGTAAATATTGATTGGAAAATTCCAGCAGAGCAACAATTAATCTCCGAAAAAGATTTAAACGCGATTTCTTTTTTAGAACTTCCTAAAATTATTTTATAATGAAAAAAATTTTAGTTACTGGAGCAAACGGACAATTAGGACAATGTCTTCAGAAAATTTCTTCTCAATTTGAAGAGTTCGAATTTATTTTTACAGATTCAGAAACATTAGATATTACCAATAAAGAAGAAGTAAATGATTTCTTTTGGCAAAATGCTCCTGATTTTTGTATTAATGCTGCGGCTTATACTGCGGTAGATTTAGCAGAGACAGAGCTAGAAAAAGCTTTTTTGGTGAATGCAGATGGTGCAGAAAACTTGGCAGAAGCTTGTGCAGAAAATAATGCGCAGTTTATTCACGTTTCTACAGACTATGTTTTTGATGGCGAAAATAATTTAGCATATACTGAAGAGGACTTTACTAATCCTTTGGGAGTTTATGGCGCATCTAAATTAGCAGGAGATGAGTTGGCTTTAGAAGTAAATCCCTGTTCGGTTATTCTCAGAACTTCTTGGGTGTATTCAGAATTTGGCAAAAATTTTGTAAAAACCATGTTGAATCTTTTCGCAACCAAAGAAGAATTAAATATTGTAGCAGACCAATTTGGTCAGCCAACCAATGCCAATGATTTAGCCGAAGTTATTATGAAAATTATAAAATCAGAAAAAATTACACCTGGGATTTTTAATTTTTCTAATTTGGGCAGAATTTCTTGGTTTGACTTTGCGGAAAAAATTGCAGAACTTTCAGATGCTAATATTAAATTAAACGCAATTGAGACTTCGCAATATCCTACACCAGCAAAAAGACCTAAAAATAGCGTTCTAGATTTAGACAAAATTTCTAAAACCTATGCTATCCAATTAAAACCTTGGGAAGAAAGTTTGGAAGACTGCGTTCAAATATTACAAAATAATTAAAATGAAAAAAATCTTATACATATATATAGTATTATATAGTAGTTTTTGTTTCTCACAGAATATATTCCTTACAGAAGCCAAAGAAATTCATACCAATAATGATAAATTTCTTTATGCTCTCAAGGAAGAACCCAAAACAGATGCTCAATATTTAGGAAAAATAGAAGTTTCAGGATTTTCTAATGATGATACTGCTGTTTTTTCAGAAATTTATAAAAAAGCAAAATCCATCGGTGGCAATTCCTATTATATGAAGCCCGCCGAAAATATAGAAGGTAATTCTACCTTTAATCCACATCACTATATATTATATATATATTATAAGGAAAAACAAACCATTCCTCAAAAAGAAAATACAGTCTACCTTATTAATCCCGAAAAAGAAATCGAAGTAAGGATCAATAATAAAAAAATAAAGTTGCCACAGAGAAGTTTTCTACAGTTAGATTTATCTCAACAAGAGATTACAGATATTTCTGTGGGTAAATTTTTAGGAGCTAGAATAAAACTCCAAGCTAAAAATAACCAGCCCGAACAATATTTTCAGATTTCAGGGAAGAAAATCTCGGTCAATTCACCAGCTTCACCAGGGATAAATTATAAGACAGGAGACATTATAGCCCTCGAAAAATCC
This sequence comes from Cloacibacterium sp. DMC96, assembly GCF_056313765.1. NCBI lineage: Bacteria > Pseudomonadati > Bacteroidota > Flavobacteriia > Flavobacteriales > Weeksellaceae > Cloacibacterium > Cloacibacterium sp. DMC96. The sequence goes on from NZ_JBQUZQ010000002.1 coordinate 739,999, forward strand.
TTTGCAGATTTTCTTTTAACTATATATCAGAGATTTTAGGAGCCATTTCCCGCTTTCCACTTCAATCTTTTAGGCAGGTCAAGGCCTCTCTTCAAAAAAGGATTTCCGTTTCAATCGGGGCTATATAGTGATTTCAAAATAAGATTTACAATTTAATATAAGGAATAAGTAAATTTTTCCTATTAGTTTTCAGTAAGTTGTGATTTATGTCATAAAAAACATGTAAATAAATTTGGGGATTGTGTAAAACTTCGTACTTTTGCAATCCGAAACAACGGGAAGCGCAGGAGGTAATTAAGGAAAAAGATACGAAACGAGAACATAAAAATATTTA